>NZ_JAAGWH010000012.1 GCF_010682105.1 Modestobacter muralis
CCGGTCAGCCGCCGCAGCATCGACGGCGATCAGTGCGGCCGCGGTGCGCTCCTGCAGCCGGACCGGCGTCTCCCCCGCACGCGCCCACCCCAGCGCCTGGGCCTCGACCTCGGCCACGACCGCCGGCTCCACCTGGCCACCCGCGGCCTGCGACTGACCGGCCAACGCCCGCACGATCGCGTTCGCCCGCGGCTCGTCCACCAACCCGTCCGCCAACGCACCCCAGGTCGCGGGCAGCTCGCGCACCAGCGCCAATGACCGCTCGGCCAACCCCGTCGCCGCACTGAGCGAGACGCCCTTGAGCATCGCAAGCTCGTCGACCAGGAACTCCGAGACACCGACCGGCACCCGGGTCGGGGCCCAGCCCTCGACCCCGTGGCCGGGTTGGTCGTCGGTGAGGTCGGTCTGGGCCGGACGGCGGGCGGCCAGCTCCGCCACCACCACCGCCTCGTACGCAGCCAGCTGGGCGCGGCCGTCAGCGACCGCACGCATCTCGCGCACCAGCTCGTCCTCGGTGCACAGTTCCGGCACCAGCACCTCCGACAGCCGGGTCCGACGGCGCGTCGCCCCGGGCGGGGGTGGTACCCAGGCAGCCCGGGGCTCGGCACGGTCGACGACCGTCAGCCCCACCCCGTAGCCGCCTCCGAACATGCCCCCACGCTAGCCAGTGGGTACGACAGTTCCCGCAGCTCAGGCGTGTCCTTGCCCAGGCACGAGACACCCGTCGAGCGGCCCGCCCTCATGCTCCCCATGCCGCACCTCGCCAGCAGGGCCGTGGCCGACCCAGCCTCCAGCGAGAGCCGGCCAGCAGCACCGCACCCAGCGCACGGAGCCGGGTGGCGGGCCGGCACCCACCCGGCCTCCCGGGCGGGAAGGCGGTGGACTCGTCACCCCACAGCGGGCAGGGTCGGCGGTGTGCAGCTGCCTCCGCTCGACGAGATCCTCGTCCGCCGACTGATCGCCGCACAGTTCCCGCAGTGGGCCGGCCTGCCCGTCACCCGCGTCGAGCCGGGCGGCTGGGACAACCGCACCTTCCGGCTCGGCACGGAGCTGCTGGTCCGCCTCCCCAGCGCCGCTGAGTACGCCGAGGCGGTCGCCAAGGAGCAGCTCTGGCTGCCCGTGCTGGCCCCACAGCTGCCGCAACCGGTCCCCGTCCAACTGGCCGCCGGCGCGCCCGGCGAGGGCTTCCCGTGGCCGTGGTCGGTGTACGGCTGGCTGGACGGTGAGGACGCCGCCACCTCACCGGTCCGCGACCTCGCCGCCCTCGCCGCCGATCTTGCCGCTTTCCTGGGCGCGCTGCAGGCGATCGACCCCTCCGGAGGACCGACCCCCGGAGCACACAACTGGTTCCGCGGCGCACCGCTGACCCACTACGACGACGAGACCCGGCAGGCGCTGGACGTCCTGGGCGACGCCGTCGACCGCCGGGTCGCCCTCAGGGTCTGGGACACCGCCCTCTCGACGACCTGGCCGCACCCACCACGCTGGTTCCACGGCGACGTCGCGGTCGGCAACCTGCTGGTCCGCGACGACCGCCTCGCCGGCGTCATCGACTTCGGCACCTGCGGCGTCGGCGACCCCGCCTGCGACCTGGTCATCGCCTGGACGCTCCTCGACGGCCCCAGCCGGACGGCGTTCCGCGACGGCCTCGACCTGGACGACGACACGTGGGACCGGGCGCGCGGCTGGGCGCTGTGGAAGGCGCTGATCGTCCGCGCCGGTCTGGTCGGCACCACCGCCGTCGAGCAGCGGCACACCGGGCGCGTGCTCCGGGAGCTGCTGACCTAGCGCTTCGTGCCGCGGTGCAGCGCGACGACGCCGCCGGTGAGGTCGCGCCACTCGACGCCGGACCACCCGGCCTGCTGCAGCCACCCCGCCAGCTCGGCCTGTGCCGGCCACGCCCGGATCGACTCCGCCAGGTAGACGTAGGCCTCGGGGTTGCTGCTCACCGCCCGGGCGATCGCCGGCAGGGCGCGCATCAGGTACTCGGTGTAGACGGTGCGGAACGGCCCCCAGACCGGGCTGGAGAACTCGCAGACCACGAGCGTGCCGCCGGGCCGGGTGACCCGGGAGAACTCCCGCAGCGCGGCCACCGGGTCGGCCACGTTCCGCAGCCCGAAGGAGATGACGACGCCGTCCACGCTCTCGTCGGCCAGCGGCAGCGCCATCGCGTCCCCGGCGACCTTGGGCACGTCCCGCGACGCCCCGGCCCACAGCATCCCCTGGGAGAAGTCGCAGGCGATCGCGTGGACGCCGTCGGCGGCGAGCTCGACGGTGGAGACCGCCGTCCCGGCCGCGACGTCGAGCACGGTGGCCCCGGGGCGGGCGCCGAGCGCCTCGCGGGTGGCCCGCCGCCACCCGGCGTCCAGACCGCCGGAGAGCACCGTGTTGGTCAGGTCGTAACGGCCGGCCACGCGGTCGAACATCGCGGCGACCTCCGCCGGGCGCTTGTCCAGCCCGGCCCGCACGCCCGTCGCCTCTGCTCGTCCACCGATCGCCACGTCGGCGACGCTACCCGTGGGCCTCCTACCCTGGAGCGGTGACCACGACCACCGCGAGGGCCGCTGCGGTGACCACGACCCCCCTGGGCACCCGCCGCACCCCGCTGCTCTCGCTGGTGCCCGCCGACGGCGCGCTGGCCTGGGTGCGCCGCGGCGAGGGCCTGGTCGGCTGGGGCGAGGCCGACCGCCTGGAGGTCAGCGGACCCGACGCCCTCCGCGAGGCCGCCGCGTGGTGGGCCGACCGGTGCGCCCGCACCGCGGTCACCGACCCCCTCGGCGTCCCCGGGTCCGGCCCGGTCGTGTTCGGCTCGATCGCCTTCGACCCCACGGCCGGGACGTCGGTGTTCGTCGTCCCGGAGGTCGTCGTGGGCCGCCGGGACGGCCGGACCTGGGTGACCGTCACCGGCGAGGACCCCGACGCGGTCGTCGAGACCTCCGAGCAGCACGCGGCCACCTCCATCGGCCGGCTCGCCTACGCGAACGGGGCACTGGACCCGGTCGCCTGGTGCGGCGCGGTCGCCACCGCGGTCTCCCGGATCGAGGCCGGCGAGCTGGACAAGGTCGTGCTCGCCCGCGACCTGCTCGTCTCCGCCGACCGGCCGCTGGACCCCCGCCGGCTGCTGCTGCGGCTGGCCGAGCGGTTCCCCGACACCTGGACCTTCGCCGTCGACGGCCTGCTCGGCGCCACCCCCGAGCTGCTGCTGCGCCGCACCGGCCGCGACATCGACTCCCGCGTGCTGGCCGGCACCGCCCCCCGCGGCGCGGGCGCCGAGGACGACCGGCTGGCCGCCGGCCTCGAGGACTCGGTCAAGGACCACGCCGAGCACGCCTACGCCGTCGACTCCCTCGCCGACGCGCTGCGGCCCTTCGTCGAGGAGCTGCACGTCCCCGAGCGGCCGGCCGTGCTGACCCTGCCCAACGTGCGGCACCTGGCCAGCGACGTCCACGGCCGCCAGCGGGACGGCGACCCCACGGGGCTGCTGGAGCTGGTCGGTGCCGTGCACCCCACCGCCGCGGTCTGCGGCAGCCCGACGCCGGCCGCCGCCCGGGTCATCGGCGAGCTCGAGGGCATGGACCGCGGCCGGTACGCCGGGCCCGTCGGCTGGCTGGACTCCCGCGGCGACGGCGAGTTCGGCCTGGCCCTACGCTGCGCCCAGCTCACCGGCGCCGACGGCGGCCGGCAGGCGCGGCTGTTCGCCGGCTGCGGCATCGTCGCCGGCTCCGACCCCATCGCCGAGCTGGCCGAGACCCAGGCCAAGCTGGCCGCCTTCCAGGCCGCGCTGGAGGACTGACCCTCCCTCCTCTGGGGGGACGGGAGCCGGCGGCACTGGAGCGGCGGGCCCGACCTGCCGACACCTCACAGGACGACATCCGTCGACCGGGAGGACATCGCACCCATGGGCACCACGACGGCCACCACTCGCGGACGGGCGACCGTCGGCGGCTGGCTGCTGGTCGCCACCGCCCTCGCCCTGGTCCTGACCGCCTCGTTCCCGACCGAGTCCCTGCTCACCGAGGTGAGCTACCTCCTGGTCAGCGCCGGCGCCGCGACGGCCGCCTGGGTCGGCTCCCGACGACGCGGCCCCGGTGGCGGCACCCGCCGGCTGGCCGTGGCCCTCACGCTCAACGCCGTCGGTGACCTCGTGTGGCAGCTGCAGGACTGGCTGGCCGGGAGCACCCCGGAGGTGTCCCTCGCCGACGTGGCCTACCTGGGCAGCTACGTGGCCCTGGGCGCCGCGCTGGTCGCCCACGCCGGGGGCGGTGCGACCAGCCCCCGCGAGCGCCTCCACGCGCTGTTGGACGCCGCGGCCGTGCTGATCGCCGCGCTGCTGGTGGTGTGGCAGGCCTCGATCGGCACCACCCTCACCGACGACTCGCTCACCCTGGTCAGCAAGGTCGTGCTGGCCGCCTACCCGGTGCTGGACGTGCTGGCCGTCGGCCTCGTCGTCCGTGCGGTCGTGCTGCGCGCCCGGCTCGACCTCCGCGCGGTGCTGCTGGCCCTCGGCGCCGCCGCCTGGGCCGCCTCGGACCTGGGGTGGCTGCTCCTGGCCGCCGCGGAGGGGATCGGGGACTGGCTCAGCGCCGGCTGGCTGGCTGGCGCGGTGGGCCTCGCCGCGGCGGTCTGGGCTCCCCCGTCCACCGCCCCGGAGCATCCGCCCACCGACTCGGTGATCGGCCACTGGCGGGTCACCTGCGCGTTCCTGCCACTCCTGGTACCCGGCATCATCGAGTTCGACGCCTGGCTGACCGGCATCGACGTGAGCCCGCTGCCCGGCCTGCTCGCCACCGTGGTCCTCACCGTGCTGGTCGTCGTCCGGGCGCAGCGGCTGCTCGCCGACGCCGTCCACTCCCGCGCCGACGTCCGGTCGCTGGCCCGCCGCTACGAGGCGCTGGCGCTCAACTCCTCCGACGCCGTGGCCGTCGTCGACCCCGCCGGCGTGCTGACCTCGGACTCCGCGTCGTTGGCCGAGCTCCTCGGCCAGCCCGGCCAGGCCGGGCGGTCGCTCCCGCAGCTGCTGAGCAGCATCGGCGTCGACCCCGCCGACGTGCACGGGGTGCTCGCACGGGCCACCGCCCTGCCCGGCGAGCCGGTCGAGCTGGAACTGCGCGGTGGGCACCCCACCGGCGGCGTGGTCTGGCTCGGCGGCCGGGCCGTCGACCTGCGCACCGACCCCGACGTCGAGGGCATCGCCGTCAACGTCTACGACATCACCGCCCGCAAGCTGGCCGAGGCCGAGCTCGCCCACCAGGCCTTCTACGACGGCCTGACCGGGCTGGCCAACCGTGCGCTGTTCCTGGACCACACCGAGCAGGCACTGCGCCGGGCCGGCCGCACCGGCAGCCCGCCGATCGTGCTGTGCCTGGACCTCGACGGGTTCAAGGACGTCAACGACAGCCTGGGCCACCTGGCCGGTGACGAGCTGCTGTGCACGATCGCCGGCCGCCTGCTGGGCGCGGTGCGGTCCGCCGACACCGTCGCCCGGCTGGGTGGGGACGAGTTCGCCGTCCTGCTCGACGACACCCGCGGCGGCGTGCCGTTGGCCTCCACACTGTCCGAGCGGCTGCTGGAGGTCATCGGCGAGCCGGTCGAGCTCGGTGGGCACCGGGTGCGGGTCGCAGCCAGCATCGGCATCGTCGCCGCCGACACCGGCGCCACCCCACTGTCGCTCTTCCGCGACGCCGACATCGCCATGTACCGCGCCAAGGCCGCCGGCCGCGCCCAGGCCGTCGTGTTCGACCCGGGCATGCGGGCGGCCGCGCTGCAGCGGATCGAGCTCGAGCGCGAGCTCGCCGGGGCGCTGTCGGCCGGTCAGCTGCGGCTGGTCTACCAACCCGTGGTCGACCTGCAGACCGAGTGCGTCGTCGGGTTCGAGGCGCTGCTGCGCTGGCAGCACCCCACGCTCGGGGCGGTCGGGCCGGACCGGTTCGTCCCGCTCGCCGAGGACACCGGCTCCATCGTGCCCATCGGCCGGTGGGTGCTCGCCGAGGCCACCCGCACCGCCGCACGCTGGCAGCGGGACCACCCCTCGGCCACCCCGCTGTCGATGGCGGTCAACGTCTCCGCCCGGCAGCTGGCCGACGGCACGCTGCTCGCCGACGTCGCCGAGGCGGTGGCCACCAGCGGCATCTCGCCGTCCTCACTGGTCCTGGAGGTGACCGAGACCGCGCTGGTCACCGACCCCGACGCCGTGGCCGAACAGCTGCTCGCGCTGCGCGGCCTGGGCGTGCGCCTGGCGCTGGACGACTTCGGCACCGGCTACTCCTCGCTGAGCTACCTGCGCCAGTTCCCGGTCGACGTGCTCAAGATCGACCGTTCCTTCGTCGACCTGCTCGACGGCTCGGCCGAGGACGCCGCCATCGTGCACGGCCTGGTGCAACTGGGCCGCACCCTGAAGCTGGAGATCGTCGCCGAGGGCGTGGAGACCGAGGCCCAGCGCGACCGGCTGCGCGCCGAGCGGTGCCAGCTCGCGCAGGGCTGGCTGTTCGCCCCCGCGCTGGAGGCCGACGAGGCCGAGCGGCTGCTGCTGTCCCGGGCCCTGCAGACCTCGGACCCGCTCAGCCAGAGCTGAGCCGGCCCAGCGCCGCGGCCGCGACCTCCCGCAACCGGGTCCCCAGCGCCGCCTCGGCGGCGGCGTCGGTGCGGACCACGACCACCCGCGGACCGCCGGCGCCCAGCGCTTCCACCAGCTGCGCCGGGTCGCTGACCGCGGTCGCCGCCCAGCCCAGCGCGCGGGCCACCGCCACCAGGTCCCGGCCGTGCGGGGTGCCGAACACCCGGCGGAACGAGGCGGCGTGCTGCGGCTGCCCGGGCTCCAGGGTGGTGAAGATGCCACCGCCGTCGTTGTCCGGGACGACGACGGTCAGGTCGGGCCGCTGCTCCCCCGACCCGGTCAGCAGGCCGGTGAGGTCGTGCAGGAACGTCAGATCGCCCATCAGCGCGAACGCCGGCCCGCCCCCGGCGCCCTGGTGCGCCAGCGCCGCGCCCACCGCGGTGGAGATCGTGCCGTCGATGCCGGCCACACCGCGGTTGGCCAGCACGGTGAGCCCCGGCCGCGGCACGGCGAGCCGGTCGACGTCGCGCACCGGGGTGGAGGAGCCGAGCACCAGCAGCGCCCCGGCCGGCAGGGTCGCCACCAGGTCGCGGGCCAGCCGCGCCGCGGTCAGCCCCCGGCCGGGGACGTCGTCGAGCTCCGCGTCGACCGCGCGGCCCACCCGGTCGGCCGCCGCCGACCAGTCCGCGGCCCAGCCCCCGGCCACCGACCCGGCCCCCGGCGCCCGGCCGGGGTCGCGCAGCGCCAGACCCGGGTCCAGCTGCGCACTGCCGACGACGGCGGTGCTCCGGGACGGGTCGGCCCAACGCGGCGAGGGCGAGTAGGTCTGCACGGCCACCGCGGGGTCGGCCAGCAGCGCGTTCACCGGCCGGGACAGCGTCGGGCGGCCCACCACGACCACCCGGTCGGGCCGGTGCGCGGCCAGCCAGCCGGGTGACCCGAGCAGCAGGGCCGGCCCGCGCAGCGCGCCCGCGGCACCCCAGGCACCGCTGCTGGGCTCGGCCAGCACCGGCCACCCGCGCTGGTCGGCGACGACGGCGGCGGCCCGGCCGACCGCGGTCGGTGCGTCACCGGCGACCACCAGCGTGCGGTCGCTCCCCGCGGGGTCGACGTCGGTCAGCGGGGCGCTGCGCGGCCCACCGACGCCCGCCGTCACGGTCCACGGCTCGCCGTCCGGCCGTCCGGCGAGGTCCCCGGCCAGGCGTCCCGGCCGGGCCCCGGGGCCGGCGTCGTCGGGCATCAGCGGCTCGCGCAGCGCCAGGTTCAGGTGCACCGGGCCCGGGTCGCCGGACAGCTCACCGCGCGCCACCACCAGCGCCTTGGCCACGACCGAGCGCCAGTACCGGTTCTGCGCGGCCTCCCGGCCGACCTCGGGCACCCCGACGTCCAGCGCCCAGCGCACCGCGCCGCCGTAGAGCCCGACCTGGTCGATCGTCTGGTTGGCGCCGGTGGCGCGCAGCTCCGGCGGCCGGTCGGCGGTGAGCGCCAGCAGCGGCACCCCGCTCTCGTGCGCCTCGAGCACCGCGGCGTGCAGGTGGGCGGTCGCCGTGCCGGAGGTGGTGAGCACCGGCACCGGCCGGCCGCTGGACTTCGCCAGCCCGAGCGCGAGGAAGGCCGCCGTCCGCTCGTCGATCCGCACGTGCAGCCGCAGCCGGCCGGCGACCTCGGCGTCGGCCAGCGCCACCGCCACCGGCGCGGACCGGGACCCCGGTGAGAGCACGGCGTCGGTGACGCCGCCGCGGACCAGCTCGTCGACGAGGACCCGGGCGAAGGCGGTGGCCGGGTTCACGCCTGCACCGCCGCCAGCCGGGCGAGCCAGCGCCGCGTGGTCTCGGGGTCGGCAGCGGTCTCCGCGAGGCGGTCCGGGGTCACGGCGCGCACCGGCAGCGCCCCGTCGACCGGCAGCAGCGGGTCGGCGGTGACGTCGTCGGTGAACAGCGCGACGGTGGCCAGCCCGCAGGCGAAGGGCAGCTCGGGCAGCGCCGCGGCCAGGGCGACGCCGGCGGCGATGCCCACCGAGCTCTCCAGAGCCGAGGAGACGACGCAGGGCAGGCCGTGCGCCTGCGCGACCTCCAGCGCCGCGCGCACCCCACCCAGCGGCTGGACCTTCAGGACGACGACGTCCGCGGCCTCGCGCAGGTCGACCCGGCGCGGGTCGGCGGCGCGGCGGACCACCTCGTCGGCGGCGATCCGGACGTCGACCCGGCGGCGCAGCTGCGCGAGCTCCTCGACCGTGGCGCACGGCTGCTCGACGTACTCCAGTCCGACGCGGTCCAGGGCGGTGATGCGGGCGACCGCGGTCTCGACGTCCCAGGCGGTGTTGGCGTCGACCCGGATGCCCCCGTCCGAGCCGAGCGCGTCCCGGACCGCCTCGACCCGGGCCTCGTCCTCGCCCGGGTCCTGCCCGGGCTCGGCGACCTTGACCTTGGCGGAGCGGCAGCCCGACGCGGTGACGATCGCGTGCGCCCGCTCCGGCCCGACGGCCGGCACGGTGACGTTGACCGGCACGCTCGTGCGCAGCGGCGCGGGCCAGCCCAGGACGGCGGCCTCGTGCGCGGCGGCCCACCAGCGGCGGCTCTCGGCGACGTCGTAGTCCCAGAAGGGGGAGAACTCGCCCCAGCCGGCCGGCCCGCGCAGCAGCACCCCGTCGCGGACGTCGATGCCGCGGAAGCGGGTGCGCAGCGGCACCCGGTAGACCGAGGTCTCCAGGGCCGGCGCGGCGGACACGGGGGCGGGGACCACGGGCACCAGCCTAGGCGCGCCGCACCCGGTGTCCCGGCGGCATCCGGTGTCCCGCGCACCGGCTTGCCCTACCGTTCCCTGCGGCTGCGGGCACGTCCGCCCGGGTCCCGTGCACGTCGAACCACCCGGAGGTCGCAGTGGCAGCTCGGACGGGGCACCTGCCCGCCGCGGACCGCTCGCCGCGGTACCCCGGTGGCCCGGTGCGGTGCGGGGTGCGCGGCTGCGGCTGCGAGGACCCGCGGGTGCTGCTCAACGCCGCCAACGCGGTCACCGTGCTGCGGACGCTGGCCTCGCTCGGCCTGGTCGTCGGGGCGGCCGCCGCGCACTCGTGGCCGCTGCTGCTGGCCGCCTACCTGACCTACTGGATCGGCGACTCCGCCGACGGCAACATCGCCCGGTTCCAGCACCAGGAGACCCGCTTCGGCGCGTACTTCGACGTCGTCTGCGACCGCGTCAACTGCATCAGCTGCGCCCTGGTGTTCCTGCAGTTCGTCGACGCGCCCTGGCCGATCGCGGTGTTCCTGTTCCAGTTCGTCGTCGTCGACCTGCCGCTGACCCTGCTGCCGATGCGCTGGCCGGTGCTCTCGCCCAACTACTTCTTCCTGATCGACCGGCTGGCCTACACGCTCAACTGGCACGTGGTCGCGAAGGTCACCAACACCACCCTGCTGATCACCCTGCTGGTCCTGCTGCCCGACCAGCAGTGGATCGCCCTGGTCGCCGCCTCGACCGTGCTGGTGATCAAGCTGTGGTCGCTGGGCCGGGTGCTGCGGCTCACCGTCCCCAGGGACACCCCGCACGTGCCCCAGGGGATGCTCGCCGGTGCCTGATGCCGGCACGATCGGCCTGATCGCGCTCGGCCTGCTCGTCGGCGCGGTCTCGGCCGTCACCCCGTTCCTCCCCGTCGAGGCCTACGTCATCGGCCTGGCCGTGCAGAACACCCAGACCGTCGCCGTCGCCGGCGCGGTCGCCGCCGCGATGGGGCAGACCGTGGGCAAGGTGCTGCTGTTCACCACCGCCCGCGGCGCCACCAGCTCGCGGTGGCTGACCCGGCTGCGCGACCGCGGCGCGAAGGAGGCCGCGGAGATCGCCGCCGCCGAGGAGGCCGGGGAGCAGCCGCCGGGCGGGCCGGTCAAGCGGGCCCTGCGCCCGGTCGGCCGCTGGCTCAAGCGGGTCAACGCCCTCGGCGTCCGGCTGCTGTCGGGCCGCTGGGGCCCGGCGGTGGTGTTCCTGTCCGGCTCGGTCGGCATCCCGCCGCTGCTGGCCATCGCCTTCTACGCCGGGACGTCGCGGATGAGCCTGAAGGCGTTCATCGTCACCTGCCTGGCCGGCCGCACCGTCCGCTTCGTGGCCCTGGCGCTGGTGCCCGACCTGGTGCCCGACCTGTTCTGAGCGGGTCCGGCCGGGGCGCGCCGTAGCCTGACTCCTCGTGGTGGTCCCGAGCGCGCGGCAGCTGGCCCTGGTGCCCGCGCCCCCTCCCGAGGCCGCCGGCACCGCGCTGACCACCGTCTGGCCGGCGCTGCGCCGCGCCCTGGACGGCGGTGCCCCGGTGGCCGTGCTGCCCGCCGGCACCGGCCCGGCCGACGCCGCCCGGGCGCTGCTACGCCCCGACGAGCCGCTGGAGCCGGGCACCGACCTCGTGGTGGTCACCTCCGGGTCCACCGGGGGCGGGCGGGGCGTCCTGCTGTCGGCGGCCGCGCTGCGCGCCTCGGCCACCGCCACCCTGGACCGGCTGGGCGGTCCGGGCGGCTGGCTGCTAGCGCTGCCGACCTCGGCCGTGGGCGGGCTGCAGGTGCTGGTCCGCAGCGCCCTGGCCGGGCGCGAGCCCGCCGTCCTGGCCCGCGGCGAGCGGCTCGCCGACGCGGTGGGCCGGCTGCCCGAGGGCGACCGGCGCTACACCTCGCTGGTGCCCACCCAGCTGCGGCGGTACCTGGCCGAGGAGCCCGACGTGCTGGCGTCCTTCGCCGCGGTGCTGGTCGGCGGGGCGGCCACCGACGCCGGTCTGCTCGACGCGGCCCGCGCCGCCGGGGTGCGGGTGCGCACGACCTACGGGATGAGCGAGACCGCCGGCGGCTGCGTCTACGACGGGGTGCCGCTGGACGGCGTCTCCGTGCGGGTGGCCGACGAGAACGGCGGGCGGGTGGGCGACGGCATCGAGCTGGCCGGCTCGGTCCTGGCGCACGGCTACCGGCTCGACCCGGCCGGCACCGCCGAGGCCTTCCGCGACGGCTGGTTCGCCACCCGGGACGCCGGCTCGCTGGCCGCCGACGGCACCCTCACCGTGCACGGCCGGCTGGACGACGTGCTGATCAGCGGCGGGGTCAACGTGTCCCCGCAGGCCGTCGAGGCGGTGCTGCGCGAGCACCCCGCGGTCGCCGACGCCGTCGTCGCCGGGCTGCCCGACCCCGAGTGGGGCCAGCGCGTGGTCGCCGCCGTCGTGCCCACCCCCGGCGCCGTGCCCGACCTCGCCGAGCTGCGGCCCTGGGTGGCCGGCCGGCTCGGCCCCGCCGCCGCCCCGCGCGTGCTCACCCTGATCGACGCCGTGCCGACCCTGCACACCGGCAAGCCCGACCGCCGTTCCGTCACCGAGATGCTCGCCCGAGGAGACCTGTAGTGGCCACCCCCGCCCAGTGGCTGGAGGGTGCCCGTCCCCGCACCCTGCCCGCCGCGCTCGCCCCCGTCCTCGTCGGCTCCGGGGTCGCCGCCGCCCTCGACGGCTTCCGGCTCGGCCCGGCGCTGCTGGCCCTCGTCGTCGCGCTGTCGCTGCAGGTCGCGGTCAACTACGCCAACGACTACTCCGACGGCAAGCGCGGCACCGACGCCGTCCGGGTGGGGCCGATGCGGCTGGTCGGCTCCGGGGCCGCGACGCCGCAGCAGGTGCTGGTCGCGGCGATGATCGCCTTCGCCGTCGCCGGGCTCGCCGGGCTGGCGCTCGCCGCGGTCTCCAGCTGGTGGATGGTCGCCGTCGGCGCGGTCTCGATCCTGGCGGCCTGGACCTACACCGGCGGGCCGATCCCCTACGGCTACCGGGCCCTCGGCGAGGTCTTCGTCTTCGTCTTCTTCGGCCTGGTCGCCGTGGTCGGGACGACGTTCGGGCAGACCCGCAGCCTCGACGGGCTGGCGTTCGCCGCCGCCGTCCCGATCGGGCTGCTGTCGGTGGCGCTGCTGGTGGTCAACAACCTGCGCGACGTGCACGGGGACGCCGCCGTCGGCAAGCGGACCCTCGCGGTGCTGCTCGGCGAGGCCCGCACCCGGATCGCCTACACCGGGCTGCTGGTCGTCGCGTTCGCCTGCATCGTGGCCATCGGGGTCGAGCGGCCGTGGGCGCTGCTGGGCCTGCTCGCCGCGCCGCTGGCCGTGCCACCGGTGCGCACCGTCCTCGGCGGCGGGCGGGGTCCGCTGCTGATCGGCACGCTCAAGGCCACCGGTCAGCTCACCTTGGCCACGGGCGTCCTGCTCGCCCTCGGCCTCGCCCTCAGCTGAGGTCGTCGCCGCCGCGGAGCTCGGTGCGGAGGCGCTCCTTGTGCTCGGCGCGGGCCACCAGCGCGGTGGTCAGCCGGGTGCGCACCGGGGCGAGCGCCAGGTAGGCCACCGGCATGGCCAGCAGCACGCCGAAGAGGAAGCCCGGGGTGCCCGGCAGGCCGAGGACCCACAGCAGCGCGATCAGCGCGGCGGCGATGGCCAGCCGGCCCAGGGTGTAGACCACCAGCCACTTCGCCACCTGGGGCTGCTCGCCCGGCACCCGGGTCGATCCCCCGGTCTCGACGGGTCCGGCCTCGGTCGGTCGGGCCTTGATCGGTTCAGCCATGACGGCCCTCCCACTTGGTCGACAGGACGACGGTCGTCCGGGTCCGGGCGACGCCCCTGATCCTGTTCAACGCACTGATGGTGTCCTCGAGTGCCCGGATGTCGGGGACCCGGACCTTGAGCACGTACCCCTCGCTGCCGGCGACCCGCCAGCAGTCCTCGACGGAGGGCAGCTCGGCAAGCGCCTGCTCGAGCCCGGTGTCGTCGACCTGGTCGCTCTCGATCACCCCGACCAGGGCGGTGACGCCCAGGCCGACCGTGGCCGGGTCGACGACCGCCTGGTAGCCGGTGATGACCCCCGCGGCCTCCAGCTTGCCGACCCGCTCGTGCACCGAGGGGGCGGAGAGCCCGACCTGACGGGCGAGCTCGGCGTAGCTGGCCCGGCCGTTGGCCCGCAGCAGGCCGACCAGCTGCTCGTCCACCGCGTCGATGTCGGCCTCCGGCTCCTCGGGGCGCCCGCCGGGGCGCTGCTGTGCGGGTCCCGCCCGGACGGACGGTGCGATCCCCTCCCCCGAGTATCGCCGCGGTCGTACATTGGAGGAGATGAGGGGGGTGGCCGGATGGTCTTCCTGGTCCTGATGGTGATCGCGGTGGTCGCGGTCGTGCTGGTCATGCGCGCAGGTTCTGCCTCGGGTGGCGGGCCAGGCGGCTCCGGACGACCGGGGAGCGGTCCCCGTGGCCCCCGGCCGCAGCGGCCGACCCGGCTGATCGCACCGGACGACGACCCGGACTTCATCCGGGAGCTCGAGCGCCGCACCCGCCGGGACGACGGCAGCCTCAGCTAGACGCCGGGCCCCCGTACACAGCACGAGCCGTCAGCCCACCGGGCTGACGGCTCGTCGCCGTCCTGCAGGGTCCTTCCGTCAGGCCGCGTCGTCCTGGCGTGCGCCGCCGAACAGCCGGCGCCAGCCACCGCGGCTGCGGGCGGGGCGCTGCTCCGCCGCGCCGGCGGAGTCCGCGTCGCCGGCCGGCCAGCCGAGCCCGCTGCCGTCGGCCGGGTCGCCGGGCCAGCCGAGGCCGCCGGTGCCGTCTGCGCCGACCGGGACCAGCCCGGGGGCGTGCCGCGGTGCGACCGGCTCCGCCGGGGCCGGACGCTGCGCGAGCGCGGCGGCCACGAACGGGTCGACACCGGCTCCGTCGTCAGCTGAGTGCTTACCCACCGTGAACAACACCGCCTTCAGTCATGCCGCCAGGATGACACGGACCGTGCAGCGGCAGCCGCCTCCGACGTACCGTGCGGTCTCGTTTCACCCGTTCGTGACTGCCAGTGAGGTGCTCACCTCACCCAGCAGTGGTCAGACGCCGGCGTAGCTGTGCAGGCCAGTGGACACGAAGTTCACGTACAGCAGGTTGAAGACCATGACGGCCAGGCCCACGACGTTGATCCACGCCGAGGGGCGGCCGCGCCAGCCCGACGTCGTCCGGGCGTGCAGGTAGGCGGCGTAGACGATCCAGGCGATGAAGGCCCAGGTCTCCTTGGGGTCCCAGCCCCAGAAGCGGCCCCAGGCGCCCTCGGCCCAGATCGCCCCGGCGATGACCGCGAAGGTCCAGATCGGGAAGCCGAAGACGGCCGTACGGTGCGCGGTGCGGTCGAGCACGGCCGCCGAGGGCAGCCGGTCCAGCAGCGAGGGGGCGAGCACCTCCCCGGACTCCGCACGCTCCTCGCGGCGGCTACGGACCAGGTACAGCACGCTGACGATGCCGCTGACGAAGAAGACGCCGAAGCCCAGCGTCGCCGTCGAGACGTGCACGGCCAGCCACCAGGAGCGCAGCGCGGCCACCAACGGGCCGGCCTCGACGTAGAGCACCATCCGGATCAGCGCCAGGGAGACCACGACCGGGCCCAGGACGAACACGCCGATGTGCCGCAGCTGCGGGGCGCGCACGGCCAGCACCAGGTAGGCCAGGACGGCGACGAGCACGACCACGGTGGAGAACTCGTACATGTTGCCCCAGGGCAGCCGGTCGGCCGACATCCCCCGGGTCACCAGGGACGCAGCGTGGGCGACCAGCCCGAGGCCGGTCAGGACCATGGCGACCGAGCCCAGCCGGCGGGCCCGCGCGGGCTCCGTGCCGGCTGCGGCGGACGCCCCCTGGACGGGGGCCCCGGCACCGACCAGCTGGCGGCTGCGGACCGGGCGGCCGAAGGCCAGCTCCGCGCAGAACGCCACCAGGGCGAGGGAGTACACGACCACGGCGACCGTGAAGAACGTGTCTGACAAGCTGGCCAGCGACTCGTCGATCACGACGGCGGAGCCTCCTCGGAGAGTGGGGGTGCGGCGGCAGGTCCCTGCGCCGCGCGGGTGGCCAGTGCGGCACCGACGTCGTCGATGAGCGCGGTGAAACGGGGTCCGGTGTCGGCGCTCCCCCGGGTCAGCGAGCCGACAGACAGCACGGTACCCCCGCCATCGGGCCCTGGGATGACACGGGCGAAGACCCGCTCGCGGCGCACGAGCAGCATACCGAGCAGGCCGGCGAGCACCGCGATGGAGGCGCCCAGCACCCATACCTGACCGGGGTCGTGGGAGACCTGGATCGCGGCGAACTCCTTGAAGCCGCTGAAGGTCACGACGGTGCCGTCGGGCAGCGTGGTCGACTCCCCCACCGCCAGGTTGGCCCGGCCGACCTCGTTGAGGCTGCCGCGGTCGATCTGGTCCTGGTCGAGGGAGAACACCGACTGGGGCAGCCCGGAGTCCAGCCCCAGGTAGCCGGCGTAGACGATCACAGCCACCTGTGGGTCCAGCGGGCGCGGGTCGACGGAGGTCAGCACCCCGGCCTGAACGACCCCGGTGGGGGCGAAGAAGCCCTCGACGGCGAGCTGCTCCGTGGCGCCGGTGCCCAGGTCGGGCACCTTCAGCACGCCCTGGCTGGCCAGGGTGCCCGGGTCGGTGGGCAGGAACGGCGCGGACAGGTCGGTGAGCGCCGTCCCGTCCGGGAGCACGATCGTGAACTCCGGCGAGTAGCCGTGCCCGGTGACGTAGACCCGGTCGCCGTCGAGGCGCAGCGGGTCGTTGACGCCGATCGTCCTGGCGACCGGCTCGCCGCCGTCGACGTCGTAGCTGATGTCGGCGGTGAAGGAGGCCGCGGTCAGGTTCTGCTCGTACACCGCCTCGAAGTCCTCGAGGTTCACGCAGAGCGCGGTCAGGTCACCACCGCTGACCAGCGGACCGGAGCGGTAGGTGTCGTACTGCTGGAAGGAGTTGCAGAACCCCTGGCCCTCGGTGACCAGGATGCTGCCCTCGTAGCCCCACATCTTGCCGCCGGCCAGGCCGAGCAGCAGGGCCAGCAGCGACAGGTGGAACAGCACGTTCCCGGTCTCGCGCAGGTAGCCCTTCTCACCGGAGACCTCCGGGCCGGACCTCCCCTCGCGCCGGACGACGCGGAAACGGCGGACCCGCAACTCCTCCTCGACGACGTCGAGGGCGGCCGCGCCGGGCAGCGAGGTGGACAGCTCGGCGTGCTCCGGCAGCCGCTGCAGGTGCCGGGGGACCGGCGGCGGCGGCGTGAAGAGCGAGCGGCCGTGTTCGATCGCCCGCGGAACCACGCAGCCGATGAGGGAGATGAACAGCAGCAGGTAGATGGCGGCGAACCACGGGGAGCTGAAGACGTCGAACAGGAACAGCCGGTCCAGCCACCGCGCGAGCGTCGGGTACTCGGCGAAGTACCGGTTCACGTTGGTCTGCGACAGCGAGCGCTGCGGCAGCAGCGAGCCGGGGATCGACGCGACCGCGAGCAGGAACAGCAGCATGAGCGCGGTGCGCATCGCGGTCAGCTGCCGCCACCAGCGGAGCAGCCTGGCCAGCACCCGGTGCCCCGGCGAGGGTGGTGACGGCGGGGTGGCCGGCGCGGCCGGGCGGGGCGGGGCGGTGGTGGTCACCGGGTCTCCTCGTGGGCGCTGGTGGGGTGGACGGGCCGGGGCGGGTGCACCCGGGTCGGTACGGCGGTCACAGTGGCGCGGACTCCGCCAGGCCGCTGCTGGCCAGCCAGCTGCGCAGCCACCCCATCACCTCGGTCCACGCACCGGTGACCAGCATCAGGCCGACGGCGATGAGCACGAACCCGCCGACCCGGGTGACGGTGCCGGCGTTGCGGCGCAGGAACGACATCGCCCCGACCGCCCAGCGGGCACCCAGCGCGACGAGCACGAACGGCACCCCTAGCCCGAGGCAGTAGGCCAGCCCGAGGAACGCACCGCGGCCGGGCGTCGCCTCGCTGAAGGCCAGGTTCTGCACCGCGGCCAGCGTCGGGCCCAGGCACGGGGTCCAGCCCAGGCCGAACACGATGCCCAGCAGCGGGGCGCCGGCCAGCCCGACGGCGGGACGGGCCTGCAGCCGGGCGGTGCGCTGCAGGAACGGCAGCCAGCCCAGGAACCCCAGCCCGACGACGATGGTGACCACGCCCATCACGCGCGTGATCGGGTCGTTGTACTCGAGCAGCAGCCGCCCCAGCCCACCGAACGCACTGCTGATGGAGACGAACACGACGGTGAAGCCGAGCACGAACAGCACCGCGCCCAGCACCATCCGGCCGCGCGTCGAGCGCTCGTCCGTCGTCCGGAGGGCGGTGGCGACCGAGCCGCCGGCCGGCGCGGGAGCAGGAGCGGCACGGGCGCCGCTGCCGACCAGGCCGGTGACGTAGGAGAGGTAGCCGGGGACCAGCGGCAGGACGCACGGCGAGGCGAAGCTGATCAGCCCGGCGAGCGCGGCGACCGCGGCGGCCACCAGCAGCGGACCGTCGCTGATCAGGTCCGTGATCCCCTGGACCATCTCAGGCCTCCGCGCTCAGCCGTGCCAGCACCGCGCGCAGGTCGTCCTGGCGCACCTCACCGGTGTACACCGCCGCGACCCGGCTCTGCCGGTCCAGCACGATCGTGGAGGGGATCGCGGCCGCCGGGTAGTCGCGGAACGCCAGTGCGACCCGGCCCTCGGGGTCGTACAGCGAGGGGAACGTGATGCCCTCGTCCGCCACGAACGCGTCGGCGAACTGCTGGTCGTAGTCCTTCACGTTCAGGCCCAGGAACTGCACGCCGTCGTCCTTGACCTCGTCGTAGACCTGCTGGAACTCCGGGGTCTCCACCCGGCAGGGCGCGCACCAGGAGCCCCAGAAGTTGAGCACCGCGACGTCCCCGGCGAGCTCGGTGGAGCGGAACGTCTCACCGGTGAGCAGCGTCCCGGTGAACTCCGGTGCGCTGGCCCGCTCGGTGTCCGGGATCACCTGGGCCGCCGGCGTCCCGGCGACGAACCGGAACTCCCCGCCGTTGTTGACGTCCACCGCGTCCGAGCCGCTGGAGCAGCCCCCGAGCAGCGCGACCGCGGCCACCGCGGCGAGCCCGGCCCGCCGACTACGCACCGGGCACCGCGTGCGGGTCGGTGGCCCCGGCCGGCTCGGCGTAGCTGAGCCCCACCATCCGGTCGCCGTCGTAGGTGACCGAGGTGACGCTGGCCAGCCCGCACTGCCGCTTGCGCGGGTCGTGCAGGTAGGGGCGGCCCTCCAGGTGCAGGCGCACGGTCCAGACCGGCAGCTGGTGGCTCACGCAGACGGCCTCGTGGCCGCGGGCGGCGTCCCGGGCGGTGGCGATCGCGCCGATCATCCGGGCGGCGATCTCGCGGTACGGCTCGCCCCAGGACGGCTTCCACGGGTTGCGCAGCCGCCACCAGTTCTCCGGGTGCTTCATCGACCCGTCGCCCACGCCGAAGGTCTTGCCCTCGAAGCTGTTGCCCGCCTCGATCAGCCGCCCGTCGGTGGCGATCTGCAGCCCGAGGGCGTCGGCGATCGGCTGGGCGGTCTGCTGCGCGCGCTCCAGCGGGCTGGCCACCAGGTACGTCACGTCGCGGGTGGAGAACCACTCGGCCACGGTGCGCGCCATGCCCTCACCGGCCTCGGACAGCCGGTAGCCGGGCAGCCGGCCGTAGAGCACGCCGGCGGGGTTGTGCACCTCGCCGTGCCGCATGAGGTGGACGACCGTCACCTCGCTCACGGCTGCAGCTCCTCGGGGTCGAGAGCCTCGGCGGAGACGGGCGCTCCCCCGGCGGCGGCCGCCGCAGCCTGCGCAGCGGCGGGCAGCGCGGCCAGCACGTGCTCGACGGCGGCGTCGTCCAGCGCGGCGCTGACGAACCAGGACTCGAACGCCGAGGGCGGCAGGTAGACGCCGCGGGCGAGCATCGCGTGGAAGAAGGCGGCGTGCGCGGCGACGTCCTGGGTGCGGGCGTCGTCGTAGTCGCGCACCTGGCGCTCGTCGGGGACGAAGAACACCGAGAACATCGAGCCGGCCTGCTGCACCCGGTGCGAGACCCCGGCGGCGAACAGCGCGGCGCTGGCCGCACCTCGCAGCACGGCGGCCACGGAGTCGCAGCGCTCGTAGACCTCGTCGGTGCACAGCCGCAGCGTGGTCAGCCCGGCAGCCACCGCGACCGGGTTCCCCGACAGGGTGCCCGCCTGGTAGACCGGCCCTGACGGGGCCAGGTGGTCCATGACGTCGGCGCGGCCGCCGAAGGCCGCAGCCGGCATGCCGCCGCCCATGACCTTGCCGAAGGTGAACAGGTCGGCGTCCACCGGGTCGACGCCGTACCAGCCGGCGCCGGTGACCCGGAAGCCGGTCATCACCTCGTCGACCACCAGCAGCGCGCCGTGCGCGGCGGTGATC
Organism: Modestobacter muralis; assembly: GCF_010682105.1. Classification (GTDB taxonomy): domain Bacteria; phylum Actinomycetota; class Actinomycetes; order Mycobacteriales; family Geodermatophilaceae; genus Modestobacter; species Modestobacter muralis. The sequence goes on from NZ_JAAGWH010000012.1 coordinate 19,746, forward strand.
CGGCGCAGTGCGGCGTTGAAGCCGTCCAGCGGCGGGACGACGCCCATGTTGCCGGCGGCGGCCTCGGTGATCACGCAGGCGATCTCGGACCCGCGCTCGGCGAACACCGCCTCGACGGCGGCGACGTCGTTGTAGGGCAGGACGACGGTGTCGGCGGCCGCGCCGGTGGTGACACCGGGGGTGTCGGGGCGGGCCTGGCGGGCGACGTCGGAGCCGGAGGCGTGCAACAGGGTGGCGACGCCGGACCCGGCCGCGGCGAGGAGGGAGTCGACGTGGCCGTGGTAGCAGCCGGCGAACTTCACGATGACCGGGCGGCCGGTGTACCCGCGGGCCAGCCGGATGGCCGAGAGCACCGCCTCGGTGCCGGAGTTGACCAGCCGCACCCGCTCGACCGGGGCGACCCGGCGGACGATCTCCTCGGCCAGGTCGACCTCACCGGCGGTGGGCGTGCCGAAGGTGAACCCGCGCCGGGCGGCGTCGGTGACCGCGGCGACGACCTCCGGGTGGGCGTGGCCCAGGATCATCGGGCCCCAGGAGGAGACCAGGTCGACGTAGCGGCGGCCGTCGGCGTCGGTGATCCACGGGCCGGACCCGGAGGCCATGAAGCGCGGGGTGCCACCGACGGCCCGGAAGGCCCGGACCGGGGAGTTGACGCCGCCGGGGGTCACCCGTCCGGCGCGCTCGAACAGCTGCGCCGACGCGGGCGCCTCGTACGGGTAGGGCTCAGTCACGGTCCCACTCTCCCAGGGTCAGCTGTGTGCCCGCCCCGTGGTCCTTCGGCCCCCTTGCAGGGTCCCGCCGCGAGCTTGCGAGTGGTGGGGAGCAAGGGGGTCCTTACTGCAGCCAGCGGGCGGCCTCGACCGCCCAGTAGGTGAGCACCGAGCCGGCGCCGGCCCGCCGGATGGCGATCAGGGTCTCCAGGATCGCCCGCTCCCGGTCGATCCAGCCGTTCGCGGCGGCCGCCTCGACCATCGCGTACTCACCGCTGACCTGGTAGGCGGCGACCGGGACGTCGACCGCACCGGCCACGGCCGCGACGATGTCCAGGTACGGGCCGGCCGGCTTCACCATCACCGCGTCGGCGCCCTCGGAGAGGTCCTGGCGGACCTCCCGCAGCGCCTCGGCGGCGTTCGGCGGGTCCATCTGGTACGTCGAGCGGTCGCCGAACTGCGGCGCCCCCTCGGCCGCCTCGCGGAACGGGCCGTAGAAGCCCGAGGCGTACTTCGCGGCGTAGGCCAGGACAGGGGTCTCGGTGTGGGCGGCGCTGTCCAGCCCGGCCCGGATCGCGGCGACCTGGCCGTCCATCATCCCGCTGGGGGCGATCACGTGCGCCCCGGCCTGGGCCTGGGCGATCGCGACCGCCGCGTAGCGGTCCAGGGTCGGGTCGTTGTCGACCACGCCGGCCGGGGTGACCACGCCGCAGTGCCCGTGGTCGGTGTACTCGCACAGACACAGGTCGGCCATCAGCACGAGTTCGTCACCGAGGTCGGCGCGCAACTGCTGCAGCGCGACGTTGACCACCCCGTCGGCGGCGTCGGCCTGCGAGCCGACGGCGTCCTTGTCCGCCGGGATGCCGAACAGCATCAGCCCGCTGATCCCGGCCTCGGCCGCCTCGTGGGCGGCCTTCCGCAGGGAGTCCTGGGTGTGCTGGACGACGCCGGGCATCGAGCTGATCGGCTGCGGGGAGGTGAGGCCCTCCTTGACGAAGACCGGCAGCACGAGGTCGGCCGGGGACAGCCGGGTCTGCGCCGTCCACCGGCGCATGGCCGGGGTCGAGCGCAGCCGGCGTCCCCGCGCGAACCCGGGGTTAGCCCCACCCTGGAACGAGGTCACTTCGTGGTCTCGCCCTCCGCCTCGGCCCGGCGGGCCTGGGCGAAGGCAGCGAGCGCGTCGACGAGCGGGCCGACGGCGGCGGTCTCGGGCTGCACGTCCACGCGCAGGCCGAACTCGACGGCGCTGGCCGCGGTGGCCGGACCGATCACCGAGACGACGGTGCGGGCGTGCGGCTTGCCGGCGATGCCGACCAGGTTCCGCACGGTGCTCGAGGAGGTGAAGCACACCGCGTCGAAGCCACCGCCCTTGATCGCCTCGCGCACCGCGGCGGCCGGCGGCGCCGCCCGGACGGTCCGGTAGGCGGTGACGTCGTCGATCTCCCAGCCGCGCTCCTTGAGCCCGGCGGCGAGGGTCTCGGTGGCGATGTCGGCGCGGGGCAGCAGCACCCGGTCGATCGGGTCGAACACGTCGTCGTAGGGCGGGAAGTCGGCCAGCAGGCCCTCGCTGGACTGCTCACCGGTGGGCACCAGCTCGGGCACGATGCCGAACTCGCGCACCGCGTCGGCGGTCTGCTGGCCCACGCAGGCCACCTTGACCCCGGCGAAGGCGCGGGCGTCCAGGCCCAGCTCGGTGAACTTCTCCCGCACCGCGCGCACGGCGTTGGTGGAGGTGAAGACGATCCAGCCGTAGCGGCCGGTGACCAGGCCCTTGACGGCGCGGTCCATCTGCGCGGGGCTGCGCGGCGGCTCGACGGCGATGGTCGGCACCTCGACCGGCACGGCGCCGTAGGCGCGCAGCCGCTCGCTCATGTCGCCGGCCTGCTCCTTGGTGCGCGGCACCAGGACCCGCCAGCCGAACAGCGGGCGGCTCTCCCACCAGCCGAGCTTGGCGCGCTTGTCGACGACCGCACCGACGGTCACCACGACCGAGCCGGTCAGGCTGTCGAGCCCGGCGGACTTCTCGGCCACCGCGGCGAGCTTGGCGGCCACGCTCTTCTGCGCCGTGCCGGTGCCCTCGGTGGTGACGACCACCGGGGTGCTGCCGGACAGCCCGCCCTCGACCAGGCCGGCGGCGATGGCGGTCAGCTGCTCGGCGGCGGCCTGCAGCACCAGCGGGCTGCCGGTGCCGTTGGCGGCGGCGGCCAACGCGGCCAGCCGGTCCGGGCCCTCGACGGTCGCGTCGAGTCCGCGCAGGTCGGCGTGCACCGAACCCGCGCCCAGCGGCACGCCGGCGTAGGCCGGGACGGCGGTGCCGACGGCCACACCGGGGACGACGTCGAAGGCGACGCTGGTGCGGGTGACCGCCAGCGCCTCCTTCACCACGGAGTCGCTGGTGAACGGGTCGCCGGCGACGAGCCGGACCACCACGTTGCCTGCCTTGGCACCGGCCACGGCGCTCTTGGCGACCTCGGCCGGCTCGCCGGAGACGATGCTCAGCTCGAGGTCGGGGTGGGCCTCCAGCAGCGCCTCGCGCACGGCGGCGGAGACGTCGGGGTCGGCCAGCACCGTGTCGGCGCCGGCGATCGCGGCGCTGGCGCGGGTGGTGAGCAGCTCGGGGTCACCGGGGCCGGCGCCGACGAAGACCACCATCCCCTTGCCGGTGCCGTTCTTGCGTGAGCGCGTCATCGCGTGCTCCTGTTCTTCAGCCCCTGAGGGGGTCGGTGCGGGTGGTACGGGACGGGTGGGGTGCGGACGTCGCTCACCGGCTCATCGCCATGAGCTGGGCGGCACCGCGGTCGAGCAGCTCGGCGGCCAGCCGGCGGCCCAGGTCGACCGCGTCGGGCGCGGGACCGGAGATCGAGCCCCGGACGCCGTCGCTGCCGTCGATCGCGGTGACCGAGGCGCGCAGGTAGAGCTCGGCCGCGCCGTCCTCGCCCTCGGCGAGTTCGGCGTAGGCGGCCACGGGAGCGCTGCAGCCGGCCTCCAGCGCGGTGAGGACCGCGCGCTCGGCGGCCACGCAGGCCCGGACGGCGGGGTCGTCGAGGACGGCGACCAGCTCCCGGACCCGGGTGTCGTCGGTGCGGCACTCGATGGCCAGGGCGCCCTGCGCGGGGGCCGGCAGCACCTGGATCGGGTCGAGGGTCTCGGTGACCGCCGACAGCCGGTCGAGCCGGGCCAGGCCGGCGCGGGCCAGCACGACGGCGTCCAGGTCGGCGTCGGGCCCCAGCGCGCGGGCCATCCGGGTGTCGACGTTGCCGCGGATCGGCACGACGTCCAGCCCGAGGCCGAGCGCGCGCAGCTGGGCCATCCGGCGCGGCGCCCCGGTGCCGATGCGGGAGCCGGGCGGCAGCTCGCCCAGGGTGAGGCCGTCGCGGGCCACGAGGGCGTCGCGGGGGTCCTGCCGGGCGGGGACGGCGGCCACGGTCAGACCGGTGGTCGGCGCGGTCGGGAGGTCCTTGAAGCTGTGCACGGCCAGGTCGACCGTGCCGGCGTGCAGGGCCTCGCGCAGCGCGGTGACGAACACCCCGGTGCCGCCGAGCTGGCTGATCGCCTCGGTCGACCGGTCGCCGTAGGTGCTCACGTGCACCAGCTCGACCGGGACGCCGCTGGCCGCGGTGAGCGCGTCGGCGACGTGCTGGGACTGGGTGAGGGCCAGTGCGCTGGCCCGGGTGCCCAGCCGCAGCGGTGCCGGGGCGGTCACGACCGGCCCCCGGGCAGGCCGTCGCGGCCGGCCTCGATCCGCGGGTCCAGCGCCGACAGCGGGGTGCCGGCGGGCACCTGCGGGTCGAGGGTGACGGCGTCGGACAGCGTGGCCCGGTCGCCGTCGGTGACGCCGGACAGGCCCAGACCGAACAGCGCGCGCAGGGCGTCGGCGTAGTCGGTGCCGTTCGGGGCGCTGGCCAGCTCCTTCACCCGCACGGTCGGCTCGTGCAACAGCTTGTCGACGACCCGGCGCACGGTGCGGGCGACCTCGCTGCGCGCCTTGGCGTCGAGGTCGGGCAGCCGGGTGGACAGCCGCAGCAGCTCGGCGTCGACGACCTCGGCGGCCTGGCTTCGCAGCGCGGAGACGGTGGGGGCCACCGCGGCGGCCTGGCGCTCGGCGCGCAGCAGCGAGGTCTCCAGCTCCACCAGCGCGTGCGCGGCGGCGATGTCGACGGCGGCCACGGAGCCGGCCACCGGCCGGCCGGGGTGCGCGGCGCGCTCGCCCTGCAGCATGGCCAGGTCGATCAGGTGGACCCCGGGCAGCGCGGCGACGCCGGGCTCGACGTCGCGGGGCAGGGCCAGGTCGACGACCGCCAGCGGGCGGCCGCCGCGGTCACCGACCACGTCGGTGCCGATGACGGTGCCGATGGCGCCGGTGCAGGTGACGAGCACGTCGGCGGCGGCGATCTCCTCGGCCAGCCGGTCGAGGTCGGCCTGGCGCCCGCCGATCGACTCGGCCAACCGGGCCGCGCTGGCCGGGGTGCGGCTGCTGACGGTGACGGCGGCACCGCGGCGGGCCAGGGTGGTCGCGGCCAGCGCGCCCATCGAGCCCGCGCCGACCACGAGCACCGGCCGGCCGGCCAGCTCGCCGAGGACGTCGGTGACCCGGTCGAGGGCGACCGAGACCAGCGAGGCGCCGGCCTTGTCGATGCCCGTCTCGGCGTGCACGCGCTTGCCCACCCGCAGCGCCCGCTGGGTGATCGGGTGCAGCTCGCGGCCGACCGTGCCCTCCTCCTGCGCCAGGGCGTATGCGGCGCGGAGCTGGCCGAGCACCTGCGTCTCACCGACGACCATCGAGTCCAGACCCGCGGCGACGGTGCACAGGTGGCCGATCGCCTGGTCCTCGTAGTAGACGGTCACGTACGGGGAGAGCTCCTCCACCGTGGCGCCGGCGTGCCGGGCGAGGACCCGGCTGACGTCGGTGATGCCGCCGTGGAAGCGGTCGACCTCGGCGAAGACCTCGATCCGGTTGCAGGTGGCCAGCACCAGCGCCTCGGAGACGTGCTCGCTCTCGACGAGCTCGTGCAGGGTCTTGACCTTGTCGTCGCCGGTCATGCTGACCTGCTCGAGCAGGGCGACCGGCGCGGTCTGGTGGCTGATGCCGACGGCGAGCAGGCTCATCGGACACCTGCCCGGGCCGTGGAGGGGAGCGGGCGGACCCGCTCGACCCGGTTCGGCTCGACCGCCGAGGGGGTGCTGTCGCGCTGCTGGTCCAGGAAGGCCAGCACCTGCAGCTCCACCGAGAGGTCGACCTTGCGGACGTCGACGCCCGCAGGCACCGCCAACGCCACGGGCGCGAAGTTCAAGATGCTCCTCACCCCCACCGCGACGAGCCGGTCGCAGACCGACTGGGCCACCTCGGCAGGTGTCGTGATGACCCCGATGGAGGCCCGGGTCTCGGCCACGACGGTCTCGAGCTCGGCCACGGGGGCGACGGTCAGCCCGGCCACCGAGGAGCCGACCGTCGCGGGGTCGGTGTCGAGCAGGGCGACGAACTCGAAGCCCCGGCCCGGGAAACCGCTGTAGTCGGCCAGCGCGGAGCCCAGCCGGCCGACGCCGACGAGGACGCAGGGCCGGGACCGGGCGCCACCGAGGGTCTCGGTGAGCCGGTCGCGCAGGCTCGCGACGGAGTAGCCCACGCCCCGGACGCCGCACGGGCCCAGGTGCGAGAGGTCCTTGCGCAGGCCCGCAGGGTTGACCCCGGCGGCCGTGGCCAGCTCCCCGGAGGAGACGTGGCTGCGACCGTCGTCGGCGAGACCGGCCAGCACCCGCAGGTACACGGCCAGCCGGGCAACGGTGGCCTCCGGGATGTTCCGGGGCCGCGACTCGGGCACGGGCAGACTCCACAGCGTTCCGAGGGCGACCGGCGGTCAGCCGGGGACGCTCGGGGGGACTTCGGGGACGCGGGCGCGTCGGCGCCCGGCGAACGCAACGGTAGCCGCTTGTGAACGCCTGAACAAAGTCGACGAGGTCGTAACCGCAGGTCGGCGGGGTCTGCTGTGTCGAGGACCACGCCCACACCACCCGGACGGGTGCCCGGGATCAGCCCGGACCGGGCGGCACCCCGAGGTCGCGGCGCAGCCGCGGGACGTCGACGGTGAAGTGGCTGTGCTCCCGGCCGTCGAGCAGCACGACCGGCACCCGGTCGCCGTACTCGATCCGCAGCTCGACGTCGGCGTCGACGTCGAGCAGCTCGACCCCGAGGCCGGCCTCGGCCCCGATCCGGCTGAGCGTCTCGGCGGCCACCACGCACAGGTGGCAGTTCTGCCGGGTCAGCAGCTGCAGGCGGGTGCCGGGCTCACTCACCGGACACCGCCTCGGCGGCCGCGGCCCGCTCCAGGCCCAGCTCGCGCAGCCGGGCCCGGCTGACCTTGCCGGTCAGCGAGTGCGGCAGCTCGGGCACGAAGTGCACCGCGACCGGCACCTTGAACCGGGCCAGCGAGCGTCCGGCGTGCTCGCGCAGCTCCTGCTCGGTGAGCGTGGCGCCCGCCGTGCGGACGACGACGGCGTGCACCGCTTCCCCCGTGACCGGGTCGGGCACGCCGATGACCGCGGCCTCGACGACCTGGGGGTGCTCACCGAGGACCCGCTCGACCTCGCCGGGGTAGACGTTGAAGCCGCGCACCAGCACCAGGTCACGGCGCCGCTCGACCAGGTGCAGGTCGCCGTCGGCGTCGCGGTGGGCGATGTCGCCGGTGGCCAGCCAGCCCTCGGCGTCGGGCCCGTCGGCGCCGTCGGGCCAGTAGCCGCTGAACAGGTTGGGGCCGCGGGCGCACATCTCACCGGCCTCCTCGGCGTCCTGCTCGCCGTCCGGGCCGGTGAACGGGTCGCCGAACACCCCCGGACGCACCCGGGTGCCCGGGTCGTCACCGGCGGCCGGGCCGCCCGCGGTGTCGCGCAGCACCAGCTCGACGCCCGGCAGCGGGCCGCCGATGCACTCGGGCTTGGCGCGGCCGGTGGCCAGCGTGCTGGCCAGCACGGGGGCGGCCTCGGTGAGGCCGTAGCCCTCCCAGACGGTCACCGCGGCCCGGTCGCGCATGGCGGTGAACAGCGCGCCGGGCATCGGGGCCGCGCCGCAGCTGGCGGTGCGCACGGCGGCGAAGCCGCGCCGCAGCACCGTGTCGCTGCCGGCGGCGTCGGCGACCGCGAGCCAGGCGCCGTACATCGGCGGCGCCCCGACGACGGCGGAGACCTCCTCGGCGCTCATCAGGGCCAGCGTCGCCGCGGGGTCGAACTCCTCGACCACCACCCCGCAGGCGGCGGTGGCCGCGACCAGCCCGAAGCCGCTGTTGAACCCGTACACGTGGAAGAGCGGCAGGACCAGCAGCACCCGGTCGCCGGCGCGCACCGGCGGCGGGTCGAGGGCGAGCAGCTGGTGCTGGTTGGCCAGCAGTGCGGCGTGGGTGAGCATCGCGCCGCGGGGGCGCCCGGTCGTGCCGCTGGTGTAGGCCAGCAGCGCCAGCGCGGAGGGGTCGTCGGGGTCGGCCGGGGCGGGGCCGTCGGCGTCCGGTGGGCCCACGCAGACCGGGACGCCTGCGATCGCCGGCCGGTCCGCGACCACCACCAGCAGACCGGCACCGGAGTCGGTGAGCAGGTGCTCGACCTCCGGACCGGTGTATGCGGTGTTGACCGGGACGACGACCAGCCCGGCCCGCAGCGCGCCCATGACGGCGACCACCCAGTCGACGCCGTTGGGCAGCTGCACCGCGATGCGGTCGCCGGGTCGCAGCCCGCGGGACACGCAGCCCGCGGCGGCCCGGTCGACCAGCGCGTCCAGCTCCGCCCAGGTCAGCCGCCGGTCGCGGTGCACGAGCGCCGGCGCGTCCCCGGCGGTGGCCGCCGCCCGGCGGACCAGCGCGGAGAAGGTGCGCACCTCGTCGACCGGCACAGGAGACCTCCGCGGGGGCAGCAGCCGTCTCGGACGGCGGGAACGTGGACGCAGCGGCACGATGTTGTCACCATGGTCGCCGGGCCGCACTGCGCCCGGACGGGGCCGACCGGCTCGACGGGGAGGGAGGGGTCGACACCAGCATGTCCCGCCCCTGGCCGGCCGCCCGCAGCGCCGTGCCGACGCCCCCGCCCGCGCCCGCCCGACCGGCGCCGTGGCCGCGCGCGTCGACCGCCCCCCGGCCGACCCCGCACCCGCGCACCCCGCCGGACGCCGCCCCGCCCGAGCAGACCGACGTCTGGGAGCTGGTGCGCCGGACGCAGGCCGGCGAGGCCGAGGCGTTCGGGCAGCTCTACGACCGCTACGTCGACGTCGTCCACCGCTTCCTGTACGCCCGGGTCGGTGACCGGGCCACCGCGGAGGACTTCACCAGCGAGACGTTCGTCCGGGCGCTGCGCCGGATCGACTCGCTGAGCTACCAGGGCCGCGACGTCGGGGCCTGGCTGGTCACCATCGCCCGCAACATCGTGCTCGACCACGTGAAGAGCAGCCGGTTCCGGCTGGAGGTCCCCACCGCCGACATGCGGGACGCCGACCGGGCGACCGAGGGCCCCGAGGACGCGGTGCTGCAGCGGCTGACCAACGCCGCCCTGTTCGCCGGGATCGCGCAGCTGTCCGAGGACCAGCGCGTGTGCCTGGCGCTGCGCTTCCTGCAGGGGCTGTCGGTCGCGGAGACGGCGGCGGCGATGGGCCGGAAGGAGGGCGCGGTCAAGGCGCTGCAGCACCGGGCCGTGCGACGGCTGGCCGGCCTGTTGCCGGAGGGGCTGGCGTGACGTGCCCCGGCTCCGGAACCGGCTCCCCGTGACCACGGCGGGCGCGCCTCGTTGACCGTTCCGGGACGCCGCGCCGGCCGGGGCGGACGCGGCACGGGACAGGGGGTGCGATGACGGTGCAGCAGTCCGATCCCGCCCCTGGCAGCTCCCGACGCGGCTCGGCTGCCGAGGACGCCCTGCTCGCCCGGCTCGAGGCGCTGGGCACAGACCACGCCGTCGTCCCGGACGAGGCGTTCCGGGCCGTCACCCGCGAGCGGCTGGTGGCGATGGCCGCCGTCCGGACCCCGGAGCCGGCGCCGAACGGGACGCTCCGCCGGTGGCTCGCGTCGTCCGGGGAGCGGCCGCGCCGGCGTTCCCGGCTCACCGCGGGCGTGGCCGGTGCCGCGCTCACCCTCGCCGCGCTCGGCGGGCTGCTGGGCGCGGCTCAGGGCGCCCGGCCCGGCGACCTGCTCTACGACGTGAAGCGGGGCGGGGAGCAGACCCGGCTGTCGCTGGCCGGGCACGGCGACCGCGGGCTGACGCTGCTGGGCCTCGCCACGACCAGGCTGCAGGAGGCCGGCGAGCTGGTGGGGGTGAGCGTCTCGGCGTCCGCCGCGGGGGGCGAGGCCGGACTGGCGGCCGGCGCGGACGCCGGCCTGCTCGTCGACACGCTGACCACGATGGACGCCCAGACCACCCAGGGCACCGCCGACCTGACCGCCGCCGCGGTCGAGCAGGACGACGCGGCGGCGCTGGAGGTGCTCGTCGGCTGGGCCGGTCGGCAGCGCACGGGCCTCACCGAGCTCTCCCCCGCCGTGCCGCCCGGCGCCGAGGACGCCGTCACCGCCGCCGGCCGCCTGGTCGAGCAGGTGGCCGCCCGCGGTGCCGCGCTGCAGGAGGCGCTGGCGTGCCCGGCCGGGCCGGCCACCGGCGGCGCGGACGCACTCGGTCCGCTGCCGGCACCCTGCGCCCCGGTCACCCCGCCCGCCGCGCCGCCCGGGACGGCCCCGGTCACGACGTCTGCGGCGAGCGGCGCCCCGGCCGCACCCCGGACCACGCTGTCGGCGTCCCCGCGCGGGTCCACCGCCGCCCCGGCGCCGGGCAGCGGGCAGCCCCGGGCGACGCGGCCGACGCTGCCCACGCCCGGGACCGCCGTTCCGCGGCCGACGGCGCGCGCACCGCGTCCGGCGCTGCCGACCCCGACCCTGCCCCGCCTGCCGGTGCCGTCCCTGCCCGTCCCGAGCGTCTCGCTGCCGCCGGCGCCCGGGGCGCCCGCGCCTCCGGCGGCTCCCTCGTCGTCCGCCGGGGCCGCGGTGGAGCTGCCGCCCGTGGTGCCGGGGCTGCGGGTGTGCCTGCCCCCGGTGGTCACCGTCGACTGCAGGCCCTCCGGCGGCTGAACCGGCCGCGGCGCTAGGGTCGCCGGGACCGGGAGCCGAGGCTCGGAGGGTGGTGCGGGGTGGCGCGAGTGCCCTTCCTGGGGCGGGGTGCACGCAGCCCGCTCGACATCGAGGACGAGGAGGCCCGCGCGCTCCTCGCCGGTGCGGCCTCGGCGGCCGCGGCGGAGACCGAGTTCACCGCCCCGGAGCCCGACCGCACGGCTGCGGCGTTCTTCGACGTCGACAACACGATGATGATGGGCGCCTCGCTGTTCTGGTTCGCCCGCGGCCTGGCGGCCCGCAAGTACTTCACCTCCCGTGACGTGGCCTCCTTCGTGTGGCAGCAGGCCAAGTTCCGGGTCGCCGGCAGCGAGAGCGCCAGCGACATGCACACCGTGCGGGACAACGCGCTGGCGTTCGTCGCCGGGCGGTCGGTGCACGAGATCGTCGAGGCCGGCGAGGAGATCTACGACGAGCTGATGGCCGACCGGGTCTGGTCGGGCACCCGGGCACTGGCCCAGCAGCACCTCGACGCCGGGCAGCGGGTCTGGCTGGTCACCGCCACCCCGGTGGAGCTGGCCTCGATCATCGCCCACCGGCTGGGCCTGACCGGTGCGCTGGGCACCGTCTCGGAGATCGTCGACGGCCGCTACACCGGGCGGCTGGTCGGGGAGATGATGCACGGGGAGTCCAAGGCCCAGGCGGTGCGCGCGCTGGCCGAGCAGGAGCACCTGGACCTCACCCGGTGCACCGCCTACAGCGACTCCACCAACGACCTGCCGATGCTCACCCTGGTGGGCAGCGCGGTCGCGGTCAACCCCGATGCCGAGCTGCGCGCGGTCGCCCGCTCGCGGGGCTGGACGGTCAAGGACTTCCGCACCGGGCGCAAGGCCGCCAAGATCACCGGCTCGACGGTCGGCGTGGCCGCGGTCTCCGGCGGCGTGGTCGGCGGCCTCGTCGCCCTGCGCCGCAACCAGCGCTGGCCGTTCTGATCCCGGGCCGGCCCTGCGCCGGCCGGCCGCGCACCGACCGGCGCTCCGGGACGCCGGCCGGGGGTGGCTACGGTGTGCGCGGAGGCGGGCTCGGGGGCCTGGGAGTCCGCCTCAGCGCACACCGTCGCGGTGGCCGCGCGGTGCGGCAGCCGGGCGGGGCGTCAGGGCGCGGGTGGACGCGGGCGGAACGGTCCGCCGCCGCCCTCGTAGTCGGCGTGGGCGGCCTGGGGGTCGCGCCGGGCGCCGTGCTCGGTCACCAGCAGCTCGATCGCGGCCTCGTTCGCCGCTGGGTCCTGGCCCTCGACCAACCGCGACCGGTGACCGCAGCGGCACACCGCCCACGTGCGGTGCAGCCCGAAGGGGCGCGCGTGGCTCACCACATGGTCGCCGTCCGCCGGACCTGGCTGCTCGGCGGTCAGCTGAAGACGCTGCGGCGCTGCAGGAGCAGGCGGTAGAGCGAGTGCTGGATGGTCTCGCGGACCTGGTCGGTCAGGTTGAACACGACCATCGGGTCGTCGGCGGCGGCCGGGCCGTAGGACGCGGTCTCGATCGGCTCGCCGAAGGCGATGAACCACTTCGACGGCAGCGGCACCGCGCCCAGCGGGCCCAGCAGCGGGAACGTCGGGGTGATCGGGAAGTAGGGCAGGCCCAGCAGCCGCGCGGCGGTGCGGGCGTTGCCCAGCATCGGGTAGATCTCCTCGGCACCGACGATCGCGCAGGGCACGATCGGCGCCCCGGTGCGCAGCGCCGCGCTGACGAAGCCGCCCCGGCCGAAGCGCTGCAGCGTGTACCGCTCGCTGAAGGGCTTGCCGACGCCCTTGAACCCCTCGGGGAACACCCCGACCAGCTCGCCGGCCGACAGCAGCCGTTCGGCGTCCTCGTTGCAGGCCAGCGTGACGCCGAGCTTGCGGGCCAGCGACCCGATGAACGGGTGCTGGAAGACCAGGTCGGCGCCGAGCAGCCGCAGCCGCCGGGCCGCCGGGTGGTCGTCGTGCAGGGCGACCGTCGTCATCAGCGCGTCGACCGGGACGGTGCCGGAGTGGTTGGCCACCACCAGCGCGCCCCCGACGTCGGGCACGTTCTCCAGGCCCTGGGTCTCCACCCGGAACCAGCGCTGGAACCACGGCCGCAGCGCGGGCAGCAGCAGGTGGTCGGTGAGGTCGGGGTCGAAGCCGAACTCGTCGGTGTCGTAGTCGCCGGTCACCCGGCGCTGCAGGAAGTCCAGCACCCCGGCGAGCTGGTCGTCCCAGCTCGGCGGCGTCACCGGCGGCGGCGGTTGCTCGTCGTCGGGGCGCAGCGGGATGACCCGGGCCTCAGGCATCGTGCACCGCCCGGAGGCCGGGCACCGAGGGCGCGGGCTGCGGCCGGCTGCCCCGGAGCGCGGTGACGAGGTCGCCCAGCACCGCAGCGCCCCGCGCGACCTGACCGACCGCCGTGCGCGCCGAGGACGCGGCCGAACCGACGACCTCGGGGGACACCACCGGCGACAGCGTGCGCCCGAGGTCGGCCAGCGCCTCGGCGGTGCTGTACCGCGGGGTGGAGCCGAACTCCTCGCGCAGCACGCGGGTGTCGACGACGCGGCCCGCGTCGAGGTGCCGCAGCTGCTCCGGTGACCACGCGGGCAGCCCGGCCCGGCGGGAGAGGCGTCCGGCGGAGCCGAGGGCGGGCTCGGGGAGCGGCAGCGCGACGCGGCCGAGCCGGCGGACGGCCTGCGACAGCAGCACCGTGCCCTCGGCGGCGACGTTCACCGTGCCCACGTGCTCACCGGTGGCGGCGCGGGTCAGCACGGCCACGGCGTCGTCCTCGTGCAGGAGCTGCAGGCGGGCGTCGTGTCCCAGGACGGTCGGCACGACCGGCAGCCGCAGGAGGCCGGCGAGCTGGGAGTCGATCCGCGGGCCGATCACGTCGGCGAAGCGCAGCACCGAGACGCCGACGTCGGGACGGCGGCGGGCGAAGCCGCGCACGTAGCCCTCGATGTCCAGGCTGTCCTTGGCGAAACCGCCGGAGGGGACACGGCGGGCCTGCATGGTCTCGGTGAAGACGGCCGGGTCGCGCGGGCTGGAGCCGTAGACGGCCGTGGTGCTCTTGAGCACCAGTCGACGCACCTGCGGCGAGCGCTGGCAGGCGGCGAGCAGCTGCATCGTGCCGATGACGTTGAGCTCCTTCATCGACACCCGCCCACCGGGCGCGGCCGGTGAGGAGCTGATGTTCATGTGCACGACGGTGTCCACCGACGCCGACTCGATGACCTTGCCGATCAGCGGGCTGCGGATGTCGGCACGGACGAACTCCGTGCGGCCGAGGCGGCGGAGCACCTCGGGGGCCGGGGGGACGGTGTCCACCCCGATGACGCGGCCGATGGCCGGGTCGGAAGCGAGCTCGGCCGCCAGCGCGCCGCCCAGCCAGCGGCTGACGCCGGTGACGAGGACGACCGCGGGCGGCACGAGCGTCAGCTCACTTCTTGTTGCGCCGCTGCACGCGGGTCTTCTTGAGGAGCTTGCGGTGCTTCTTCTTCGCCATCCGCTTGCGGCGCTTCTTGATGACCGAACCCATGTCCTGCTCCCGACGTCGTATCGCTGGTGCCCGGGGATGCGGACCGAGGTCGTTCCGCAGATCCGTCGTCCGTGCACCGAGCGAGGTGATCAGCTCGTGCGCGGCCCGCCCCGCCAGGGACGGCTCCGCTCAGCGCCCGAGACTACCCGGCGGTTCTCCAGCCCGAGCACCTGCCGTGCCCGTCGGCCCCGCTGCAGGGTCCCGCCACGAGCTCGCGAGTGGTGGGGGGCAGCGGGGTCCTTACTCAGGCGATGTCGGTGTAGGCGTCGCGCAGGTACTCGTGGACGGCGCGCTCGGGCACCCGGAAGGAACGGCCGACGCGGACGGCGGAGAGCTCGCCACCGTGGACGAGGCGGTAGACGGTCATCTTCGAGACGCGCATCAGGGCGGCGACCTCGGCGACGGTCAGGAAGGCGACGGCGGCGCGGGGGGCCGGGACGGCGGCCTGGCGGCCGACGGGCATGGCGGCCGGGTGGGCGGCGGGCACGGGGCGGGACATCGAGGCTGCCGAGATGGGCCGGCCCATCGGACGCGGCGCCGGGACGCCGGGACGGGAGGTCTGGATGGTGGCGCGCTGGGGCATGGTCACGTCGTTCGTCTCCGTAGTCAGCACGCTCCGTTGCCACCGGCTTCCCCACCGGCGGGCGTGTCACGTTCGTGCTGGAAGAGACCCTAGGGCGACGGGAGTGACAGAAGCGATGGGTGAAACGGACAGGCGGACCGGTCCGTACTGGGCACAAGTGGACAGAGACACCCTGTCACCCTCCCGTGACGGCGTGTTGTCCCCAAGTCGACTCGTCCGTCGCACGGCCCGTCCACAGGAAACTGGGGATAAGTACACACCTGTGAGTCACCTGGAGCCGCGTGTGACGAACGGTGCGTCCCGCAACGGGAGCCGTGGGGACGGTGGGGCGAGTGGGTCGGCGGCCGTTCTCGTCGCTGAGCGTGACGAGTTGCTGCGGCAGGTGTGACGCCGGACGGGCAGCCGACCGCGGTGGAGCGTCCCGGCCGTTCAGTCGGCCGCGCGGCCCAGCTCGACCGAGCGGTCGTGCGCGGCCTCGAGCGCGGCGATCAGTGCCGCCCGCACGCCGTGGCGCTCCAGCTCCCGGACGGCGGCGATCGTCGTCCCACCGGGGCTGGTGACGGCCTCCCGCAGCTGCACCGGGTGCTCACCGGACTCCCGGAGCATGACCGCCGAGCCGTAGGCGGTCTGCACGATCAGGTCGGCGGCCAGGGTGCGCGGGAGGCCCAGCAGGATCCCCGCGTCGATCATCGCCTCGACCAGGAAGAAGAAGTACGCCGGCCCGCTGCCGGACAGCGCCGTGACGGCGTCCTGCTGGCTCTCCGGCACCCGCCGCACCGCGCCGACCGAGGACAGCAGCGCCTCGGCCTCGTCCAGGTGCGCCTCGGTCGCGTGCGCGCCGGCCGACAGCACGCTCATGCCCGCATCGACCAGCGCCGGGGTGTTGGGCATGACCCGCACGACCGGGGTGCCCGCCGGCAGCGCGGCCTCGATCCGGGCGGTGGGCACCCCGGCCGCCACGGACACCACGAGGTGCTCCGGGCCCACGTGCGGGGCGAGGGACTCGACCAGGACGTCGACGTCCTGGGGCTTGACCGCCAGGAGCAGCACCCGGGACCTGGCCGCGGCCCCGGCCAGGTCGGTGACCTCGACGCCGTACCGGGTGGCGACCGCCGCGGTGCGCTCGGGGCTGCGCCCGACCAGGACGATCCCCGCCGCGCTGCCCGCCCGCCGGACCAGCCCGGCCAGCAGCGCCTCGCCGATCTTCCCGCCCCCGACGATGGCCAGCCCGGTGCTGCGTCCCTCTCCCGCGCTCATGCCCGCGACGGTAGTGCCCGGCCGTGCGTGCGGCGGCGGGGCGGGGTGGCCGGGTTCAGCCGGCGGCGATGAGCCCGGCCGCTGGGGCGACGGTCAGGACCGTCCCGGCCAGCAGCAGGACCGCGAGCAGCGGGACGCCGGGCGCTCCCTCCCCGTGCCGCTGCCGCCAGACGTGCACGCCGGCGACCAGGCCGGTGATGGTCAGCGGCGCCACCACCATCGCCACGTAGGGCATGACGCCCCACAGCACGGTGAAGGCGAAGTACAGCCCGATGCCGACGGCCAGGGCGACCACGAGCTCGCCGGCGAACCGCACCCAGGCGAGCACGCCCTGGCGGGCGGTCAGCGGCTCGGGGTCGGCCTCGGCCAGCTGGGCGGCGGTGACGACCGGGATCGGGCCGGTGACCGGGTGCTCGGCGGCGCGCCGGGCGCGCTCGACACTGTCGGGCAGCGCGGTCGAGCCGGTCACCCCGGAGCGGACGGCGGAGGTGGCGGGCCCGGTGCCGAACAGCGGCGGTGAGTCGGCCGCAGGCTCTGCGTTGTCCAGGTCGCCCTTGCGCCGCCCGGGGCGCACCGGCGGGGGTGCTGCCACCTCGGACCTGCCGCCGCCCACCCGGCCGGTGCTCGAGGGCCCGTCACGGTCGTCGAGGTCCCAGGCGGCCGGCAGCGAGGCCGAGGTGCGGGCCGGCTCCGGCGTCCGGGCGGGTGCGGGGGTGCGGGCGGGGGCGACCGGACCGGCGAGGCCGGCCGCCGGCCGGGCTGCGGGCTCGGGTGCCGGGGTCCAGCCCTTGCCGACCGGACGGGAGGGCGCAGCCGGCGCCGGGCGCGCGACCGGCACCTGGGCTTGCGCCTGCGCCCTGGCCTGCGCCTGCGCTGCGGCGCGTGCCGCGGGCGGCCGGACCGGCGGCTCGGCCCGCGGGGTGCCCGGCGAGGACTCGACGCGCGCCGACCGGCCGGTGGACTCCACGTCCTCGCCGGGGCGGCGCCGCCGCCCCGGGCGCGTGCCGAGCTCGCTCTCCAGGCCGTGCTCGCGGAGGATCTCGGCGAGCGAGCGGACGCTGTACTCCCCCGAGTCGGTCTGCGACATCAGGCTCCCTCCAGCTGGTCCATCCGGCGGAGGATGACTCCCTCACGCAGTGCCCACGGGCAGATCCGCACAGACGTTACGTCCACGGCGCGCATCGCGGCCTGCGCCACGACGGCGCCGGCCGGGACCTGGTGCGCGCGTTGCGCCGACACGCCCTGCAGCTCGGCCAGCGCGGTGGCCTCGATCCGGGAGACGAAGCCCCGCACCTGGGTCAACCCGGTGGCGGTCATCCCGCGGGGCGCGCGCAGCCCGGCCCCCGACGGCGCGGCCCCGGCCAGCCGGGCGAGGGTGCGGAAGGTCTTGGAGGTGGCGGCCACCAGGTCCGGTTCGCCGGCGGCGCGCAGCTTCTCCCCGACCGGGGCCAGGACGTCGGCGGCGTGTTCCTCCAGGGCGGCCAGCGCCCGGAGGTCCGGGCGGCCCCCGGTCTCGGCGTCGGGCAGGAAGCGCCGGGTCATCCGGCCGGCGCCCAGCGGCACCGACAGGGCGACGTCGGGGTCCTCGTCGATGCCGGTCGCGAGCTCCAGTGAGCCGCCGCCGATGTCGAGCACCAGCAGCCGGCCCGCGCTCCAGCCGAACCAGCGCCGCACGGCCAGGAAGGTCAGCCGGGCCTCGTCCTCGCCGGTGAGCACCTGCAGGTCCACGCCGGTCTGCTCACGGACGCGGCGGAGCACCGCGGCGCCGTTGTCGGCCTCCCGGATCGCGGAGGTCACGAAGGCCAGCAGCTCGTCGCAGCGCTGCTCAGCCGCCTGCTGCTTGGCCCGCAGCACCGCGTTGAGCAGCGTCTTCTCCCCCGCCTTGGACAGCTTGCCGTCCTCGCCCACGTGCTCGGCCAGCCGCAGCACCGACCGGTCGTCGTGCATCGGCGTGGGGTGGGCACCCCGGTGCGCGTCCACCACCAGCAGGTGCACCGTGTTGGAGCCGACGTCCAGAACCCCGAGTCGCATGCCGAGAGTGTGCCTGGCCCTCCAGCGGTCCGCGCCGAGCGGAGCGAGGAGTGCGGGGAAGGGCTCCGTCACTACCCTGCTCCGGTGGACCCGAGCACCGTCGTCGAACCGCCACCCGAGGTCGGTCTGGACTTCCCCCGCGAGTGGGTCGAGTTCCCCGACCCGGCCGACCCCGAGCACCTCGTCCGCGCCGACCTCACCTGGCTGACCAGCGCCTGGACCTGCGTGTTCGGCCGCGGCTGCGCCGGGGTGGTGGCCGGGCGTGCCGAGGACGGCTGCTGCAACCACGGCGCCTTCTTCACCGACAGCGACGACCTGGAGCGGGTGGCGGCGTCGGTGGCCGACCTGACCCCCGCCGACTGGCAGCGGCACCCGGGCACCGCGGTGGGCCGGGACGACTGGACCGAGGCCGACACCCTCGACGAGCCGGCGGAGGACGGGACGGCGGAGCAGGCCCTGCGCACCCGGGTCGTCGACGGCGCCTGCGTCTTCCTCAACCGGCCCGGCCACCCCGCGGGTGCGGGCTGCGCGCTGCACGCGATGGCGCTGCGCCAGGGCCGGCACCCGCTGGAGACCAAGCCGGACGTCTGCTGGCAGCTGCCGGTGCGCCGGGAGCAGGAGTGGGTCGACCGCCCCGACGACACCCGCGTGCTGGTCTCCAGCATCGGCGAGTTCGACCGGCGCGGCTGGGGCCCCGGCGGGCACGACCTGCACTGGTGGTGCACCGGCTCCCCCACCGCGCACGTGTCGGCCGAGCCGCTGGTGGAGACCTACGGCCCCGAGCTCACCGCGCTGCTCGGGCCCGCGGCCTACGCCGAGCTACGCCGGCTGACCGAGGCCCGCATGGACGCCGGCCTCGTCGCCCCGCACCCGGCCAGCCCCCGGCCCGTGCCCGTGGAGCTGCACCGCCGTCGTCCCGACTGAACCGGCGCCGGGCCGGAAGGTCTGCCGGTAGGCGCGCGGGGAGACCCCGCGCCGGCGGCCGAACTGCTCGCGCAGCCCGGCCGCGGTGCCGAACCCGACCAGCCGGGCGATCTCCTCGACGGGGGCGTCGCTGTCCTCCAGCAGCGCCTCGGCCGCGGCCAGCCGCTGGGCCAGCAGCCAGGCGTGCGGCGTCGTCCCGGTGGTGGCCTTGAACCGGCGGGCGAAGCTGCGCGGGCTCATCAGCGCGCGGCGGGCCAGCAGCGGCACGCTGATGTCCTCCGCCAGGTGTGCCCGCGCCCAGTCCAGGACGACGCCGAGCAGGTCGTCCTCGCAGCGGGCCACCGGGGTGTCGATGAACTGGGCCTGCCCGCCGTCGCGGTGCGGGGGCACGACCATCTCCCGGGCCAGCGCGTTCGCCGCCGTCGCGCCCCACTCCCGGCGCACCACGTGCAGCAGGGTGTCCACCCCCGCGGCGGTGCCGGCACCGGTGATCAGCCGGCCGTTGTCGACGTAGAGGACGGCGGGGTCGACGTGCACGGCCGGGTACCGGGCGGCGAGCTCGCCGGCGAACCGCCAGTGCGTGGTGGCCCGCAGCCCGTCGAGCAGTCCCGTCTCGGCCAGCACGAACGCCCCCGTGCAGGAGCTGATCAGCAGGGCGCCGCGGGCGTGCGCGGCCCGCAGCGCGTCGAGCAGCGCCGGCGGCGGGACGGTGTCGACCAGCTCCCAGGCGGTGATCAGCACGATGTCGGAGACGGCCAGGCGCTCCAGCCCGTGCGCGACGGTGACCGGGATGCCGGTGTCGGTGTGCACCACCCCCGGGACCGGCGCGACCATCGCGAAGTCGAACAGCGGCAGGCCCATCGCCCGGCGGTCGTAGCCGAAGAACTCGGCCGCCACGCCCAGCCCGAAGCCGCCGACCAGCCCGTCGTCGACCACCACACTGACCACCACGCGGGAGCTCTGCGCCGTCATGGCCACACGATGGCAGAAGTGACGCGGTCGTGGTCAGCTCTGCCACTCGTCCGGTGCGTCCACCGCGCCCAGGCTCGGGCCATGTTGCTGATCACCTGCCCCGTGACCGGGGTCGACGAGCTCGTCGCCGAGCGGCACGTGCGCTCGGCCACCAACCACCCGACCTATGTCGCCCTGGCCGTGGCGTGCCCGTGCGGCCTGGTGCACGTCTACCGGACCGGCCGCCGCTGGGAGCTGGCCCGGGCCCGGGTCGCCACCCGCACCGCAGCACCGGCCGAGCGCGCGGAGGCGGTCCAGCCACAGCGCGTGTGAGCGCTCCGAGCCGGGGGTAGTTCGAACACATGAGCGAATCGAATGCACCTGTGAACAGCGGTCAGCCCGGCGACCCCAGCGCCGAGAAGGACCCCTCCGACTGGGTCACCGGCGGCGAGCCGGCCACCGGCGCCCAGAAGAGCTACCTCCACACCCTGGCCAACCAGGCCGGCGAAGAGGTCCCCGACGACATCAGCAAGGCCGACGCCTCGATCAAGATCGACGAGCTCCAGAACGAGACCGGCCGCGGCAAGTGAACTGACGGCTGGTGTCCACGGACACCAGCCACCGCCACACCCACGTGGGAACGGCGGAGCCGGTCAGCCCGGACGGTGGGCCCGCAGGGTCCACCTCCGGGCTGACGGGAAACGGCTCAGCTAAGAGCGACCCGGACGGGGGTCGCGGGGCATGACACGCCGCAGGCGGTGACGCCGGACGGTGGGCCCGCAGGGTCCACCTCCGACGTCACGGGAAACGGCTCAGGGCGTGGTGACCCCGCTCCTGGCCGCGCTGCGATCCGGAGGATCACGATCAGTCACGCCTCGAACTTGTACCCCAGCCCGCGGACGGTGACCAGGTAGCGCGGGTTGGCCGGGTCGGGCTCGAGCTTGGCGCGCAGCCGCTTGACGTGGACGTCGAGGGTCTTGGTGTCGCCGACGTAGTCCGCGCCCCACACCCGGTCGATGAGCTGACCGCGGGTGAGCACCCGGCCGGCGTTGCGCAGCAGCAGCTCGAGGAGGTCGAACTCCTTGAGCGGCAGGGACACCGGGGCACCGTCGACGGCGACCACGTGCCGGTCGACGTCCAGGCGGACCGGGCCGGCGGCCAGGGTGGCCTCGGTGGACACCTCGGCCTCGGTCCCGCGACGCAGCACCGCCCGCATGCGGGCGACCAGCTCCCGCGCCGAGTAGGGCTTGGTGACGTAGTCGTCGGCCCCCAGCTCCAGGCCGACGACCTTGTCGATCTCGGTGTCCTTGGCCGTCAGCATGATGATCGGCACGGAGCTCTTCGCCCGCAGCGACCGGCAGACCTCGGTGCCGGACAGGCCCGGCAGCATGAGGTCCAGCAGCACGATGTCGGCTCCGGCCCGATCGAACTCGACGAGCGCGTCCGTGCCGGTGGCCGCCACGACGGTGTCGTAGCCCTCCCGACGCAGCATGTAGGACAGCGCATCGGAGAAGGACTCCTCGTCCTCCACCACGAGCACTCGGGTCATTGCCGTCCTCTCCTCGCAGCCCCAGCGGGGCCGTGGTCAGTGTCCCCGGGGACGTCGGCGCCGGTGGCGTCGAACCCCCGGGACGGGTGCAGTGGGGGAACCGGCGGGCGCTCGGGCGCCGCCTGGTCGTGGGGTTCCTCGGCGTCGGCGTCGAGCGGGATCCGCAGCGTGAAGGTGGAACCGAGGCCCTCCTCGCTCCACACGGTGACCGAGCCTCCGTGGTTGCTGGCCACGTGCTTGACGATGGCGAGACCGAGCCCGGTGCCGCCGGTGGCGCTGGCCCGGGACTGGTCGACCCGGTAGAACCGCTCGAAGACCCGGGAGCGGTCCGAGCGCGGGATGCCGATGCCGGAGTCGGTCACGGCGATCTCGGCGAACCCCGACCGGGCGCGGGCGCCCACGGCGATGGTCGTGTCCGGGGGGCTGTAGGCGACGGCGTTGGCCAGCAGGTTGGTCAGCGCGGTGGCCAGCTGCGCCTCCGCGCCGCGGACGACCAGGCCGGGCTGCGCGGCGACGGCGAGCTGGATGTCCTTGGCCGCGGCGGCGGCGCGGGTGCGGTCGACGGCCTCGGCGACGACGGTGCCGACCGCGACCGGCACCAGCTCGGGCAGCGGCTCGGCGCCCTGCAGCCGGGACAGGTCGATCAGCTCGCGCACCAGCCGGGCGAGCCGGGCGGCCTCGTGCTGCATCCGGGCGGCGAACCGCTGGACGGTCTCCGGGTCGTCGGCCGCGCCCTGGACGGCCTCGGCCAGCAGCGCGAGCGCACCGACCGGTGTCTTGAGCTCGTGCCCGACGTTGGCGACGAAGTCGCGGCGCACGGCCTCGACCCGGCGGGCCTCGGTGACGTCCTGCAGCACCAGGGCGACCGGGCCGGGCTGGACGACGGGCCCGGTGCCCAGCCGGATGCCGTGCACGCCGACCATCCGGGGGCCGGTGCCCACCAGGTCACCGGGCAGGGCGACGTCGGCACGCCGGCTGCCGGTGAGCTGCACGTTGCGGGCGACCTCGACCAGACCGGGCACGAGCACACGGTTGCCGCGCAGGATGCCCAGCGCGCGGGCCGAGGGGTTGGCCATGAGCACGGCGTCGTCGGCGCCCAGCACGATGACGGCGGGGTCCATCAGGTCGACCAGCCGGCGACTGAGCGCGCCCTCCTCGTCGGCCCGCAGCTCGCTGCGGTCCTCGGCCGTACCGGGGGCGCGCTCCTCCCGCCGCTGGCGGGCGCGCGGGGACCGCACCGCCACTGCCACCGAGGCGAGCAGCAGGCCGAGCACGAGGCCCACCAGCAGGGCGACCAACGGGTCCACGGGGCCGATGCTAGACACGGACGGGCCCTCCACCGGCGCCACAGGTGATCATCACCCGCTCGGGGGTGATCTGTTCACCGCTGCGCACCAGGGCGTTCACCAGCCAGCCTCCTCCGACGGCGCTCCCGGTCTCTACCCTCGGGGCACACGTGTCGCGCACAGCCATGGGCACGGGCAGCTGGGGCGCGTCACCGACGTCGGGCGTCACCTGGGCGCACACGACGCGATGAGGAGGAACGGTGCGCGAGAGCTACCGCGAGGAACTGGACGACATCAACGCCTGTCTGGTGGGGATGGCGAACTCGGTCGGATCGGCGATGAGCACGGCGACGACCGCCCTGCTCGACGCCGACGTGGCCCTGGCCGACCTGGTGATCGCCGGGGACCGGCGGATCGACGCCGTCCGGGAGAGCATCGAGGAGCGCTGCTTCACCCTGCTGGCCCGCCAGCAGCCGGTCGCCACCGACCTGCGCGCGATCACCACCGCGATGCGCATCGTGGCCGACCTGGAGCGGATGGGCGACCTCGCCGAGCACATCGCGAAGGTGGCCCGGATGCGCTTCCCGGAGCACGCGGTCCCCCAGGAGGTGCGGCCGATCTTCCTGGAGGCCGGGCACGTCGCCGAGAGCCTGGTCGCCAAGGCCGGCACGGTCATCGCCAAGCGGGACGTCGAGACGGCCATCGAGCTCGAGGCCGAGGACGACGTCATGGACCAGCTGCACAAGTCCATGTTCCGCGAGCTGCTGAGCGAGGACTGGCCGCACGGCATCGAGGCGGCCATCGACGTGACCCTGCTGGGCCGCTACTACGAGCGCTTCGCCGACCACGCCGTGAGCGTGGCCCGCCGGGTGATCTACCTGGTCACCGGCGAGCGCCCGCTGAGCACCCCGGCCGAGACGCACTGAGCTACGACGAAGGCCCCACCCGCCGAGCGGGTGGGGCCTTCGTCGTACGGCCCCTCTGCAGGGTCCCGCCCCGAGCTCGCGAGGGGTGGGGGGCAGAGAGGTCCTTTACTTGCCCTGGTTCTTGACGGCCTCGATGGCGGCGGCCGCGGCGTCGGGGTCGAGGTACTGGCCGCCGGTGGTGAGCGGGCGCAGGTCGTCGTCGAGGTCGTAGCGCAGCGGGACACCGGTGGGGATGTTCAGCCCGACGACCTCCGCGTCGCCCATGCCGTCGAGGTGCTTGACCAGGGCCCGCAGGCTGTTGCCGTGTGCGGTGACCAGCACGGTCTTCCCGGCGCGCAGGTCCGGCACGATCGCGTCGTACCAGTAGGGCAGCATCCGCACGACGACGTCGGCCAGGCACTCGGTGGCCGGCCGCACCTCCGGGGGCAGGGCGGCGTAGCGCGGGTCGGCGTCCTGGCTGAACTCGCTGCCGGCCTCGATCGGCGGCGGCGGGGTGTCGTAGCTGCGGCGCCAGGTCATGAACTGCTCCTCGCCGTACTCGGCGAGGGTGGCGGCCTTGTCCTTGCCCTGCAGGGCGCCGTAGTGGCGCTCGTTGAGCCGCCAGGAGCGGCGCACCGGGACCCACTGCCGGTCGGCGGCGGCCAGCGCCAGCTCTGCGGTGGTGATCGCCCGCTTCAGGAGTGAGGTGTGCAGGACGTCGGGCAGCACGTCGTGCTCGCCGAGCAGCCGGCCGCCGCGGGCCGCCTCCGCGCGGCCCTTCTCCGACAGCTCGACGTCCACCCAGCCGGTGAAGAGGTTGGCCTTGTTCCACTCGCTCTCGCCGTGGCGGAGCAGGATGAGGGTCCCAGAGGAGGTCACGCCGCCATCCTGCCCGACCGGCTCCGCAGCGTGCTGGGACGGCCCCCGCGCAGGGGCCCGCCGCGAGCGTGCGAGCGGTGGAGGGGCGCGGGGGTCCTCCCCTCAGGCCATGGCCGCGACGTGGCGGTCGCGCACGGGTGCGCGGCTGGCCAGGACGGCGGCGGCGACGAGCTCCCCGGCGCGGACCAGTTGCTCCTCGGTGTGGGTCGCCATCGCCGCGAGCCGCAGCACGCCCTTGCCCCGCGGGACCGCCGGGTGCACGACCGCGTTGGTGTAGACGCCGGCGTCGTGGGCGGCGGCCCAGGCGACCCGGGTGACCTCGTCCTCGCCGGTGGGGACGGCGATGACGGCGCCCCGGCCCGGCAGCGGCGCGGCGCCGCACTCGGTGAGCACGCGGCGGAGCAGGTCGCCGTTGTCGCGCAGCCGCTGCATCCGCTCGGGCTCCCGGCGCAGGACGCGCAGCGAGGCAAGGGCCGCGGCGACCGCGGACGGGTCGTTGGCGGCGCTGAACACGTAGGGCATCGACGAGCAGCGGATGCCCTCGGCGACGGCCCGCGACGTCATCACCGCACCGCCCACGCTGGCCAGGGACTTGCTGAAGGCCACGGTCACCGCGTCGACCCGGTCGAGCACCCCGGCCTCCTCGGCGGCGCCGCGGCCGCGCTCGCCGAGCACCCCGAGGCCGTGCGCCTCGTCGACGACCAGCCGGGCCCCGAACCGCCGGCAGAGGCCGGCGATGGCCGCCAGCGGGGCCGCCTCCCCGCTCATCGAGTAGACGCCGTCGACGACCACGACCGCGCCGGCCTGGGGGGCCAGCGCGGACAGCCGCCGCTCCAGGGAGGCCGCGGAGTTGTGGGTGAAGCGCGCGACGGTGCCCCGGCTGGCGGCAGCGGCGGCGTGCAGGCTGGCGTGCGCGTGGGCGTCGACGAGCAGCACGTCGCCGGGGGCGCAGCTGGTGGACAGCACGGCGAGGTTGGCGTTGACCCCGGCGGAGGTCAGCACGGCGTCCTCGGTGCCGTAGTGCTCGGCGAGCTCCTGCTCCAGCGTGAGGTGCAGCCGCGTCGTCCCGTTGAGCATGCGGCTGCCCGCGGCGCTGGTGCCGTACTGGCGCAGCGCGCCGACCGCGGCCTCGACCACCTGCGGGTCGCCGGCCAGGCCGAGGTAGTTGTTGGTGCCCAGGTTGATCCGGGTGCGGCCGTCGTCGAAGACGGTCAGCGGCTGCGGCGCGCCCGCGGTGGGGACGGCGTGGGTGGCCACGCCCGCGCGGTCGTGCCGGCGCAGCAGTGCGGCGAACTCGCTCTGCAGCAGCGGGGCGAACGGGTCCCGTCGGACCGGGTGGGCGTCGAACACGTGGCGGCCTCCTCGTCGCCGCGAGGGGCCGCGGCGGTGCAGTGCCGACCCTGACGGTCAGCACGCTCCGTGGTCAACGATGACCGCTCAGTCCGGTCGAGGGTCACCCGACCCGGGGAGATCCGGGTCACTCCTGCACGCGTGGTGACGGCGCGCGGCAGGAACGTGCCGCGCGGGTGTCACCCGACCGTGCACACCCGGCAGCGCACACCCGGCCGGACCGGCCCCGGCCGGACTCCCCCGGCCGTCGCTCAGCCGGTCAGCGGGCGCGCAGCCTCATCGGGGTGCGGAAGCGCTCACCGGCGCCGCGGGCGCCCTGCCGGGCGGCCCGGCGGGTCTCGACCGTCACCCGCATCTCGGCCATCGCGGCGGCGTAGGCGTCGACCAGGGAGTCGGTGGTGCGGTCCCAGCTGAACGCGGCGGCGTGCCGGCGGGCGCCGACGGCCAGCAGCTCCCGGCGGGCGAGCACCCCGCGCACGGCGGCCGCGTAGTCCTCCGGGTCACGGCTGTCGACCAGCAGGCCCGACACCCCGTCGGCCACGGCGGTGGGCAGGCCACCCACCGCGGCGGCCACCACGGGCGTGCCGCAGGCCTGGGCCTCCAGCGCCACCAGGCCGAAAGACTCGTTGTGGCTGGGGACGACGGCCACGTCGGCGGCCCGGTAGTGGTCGGCCAGCTGCTCGGCGCGCTGCGGCGGGAGGAAGCGCACCACGTCGGTGATGCCCAGCGCCACGGCCAGCTCCTGCAACCGCTGTGGCTCGGCGAGCCCGGAGCCGCTGGGGGCGCCCGCGACGAGGACCTGCAGGCGGCGGCGCAGCGCGGGGTCGGCGGCGAGCATCCGGGCGGCGGTCTCCAGCAGCAGGTCGGGGGCCTTGAGCGGCTGGATGCGGCCGACGAACAGCAGCACGACCGCGTCCTCGGGGACCCCGATCCGCCGCCGGGCCGCCCGCTGGTCGCCGGGCGAGAACCGCTGCAGGTCGACGCCGGGCGGGATCACCAGGGTGCGTCGGGGGTCGGCGTCGTAGAAGTCGACGAGCTGCCGGGCCTCCTCGGCGGTGTTGGCCACCAGCCGGTCGGCCTCGGCGACGACCTGCTCCTCGCCGATCACCCGGGCGCGCGGCTCGGGCTCGTCGCCCGCGGCCAGCGCGGCGTTCTTCACCTTGGCCAGGGTGTGCGCCGAGTGCACGAGCGGCACGCCCCACCGGTCGCGTGCCAGCCAGCCCACCTGGCCCGACAGCCAGTAGTGGGAGTGGACGACGTCGAAGTGCCCCGGGTCGTGCTGGGCCTCCTCACGGAGGACGGCGGCGGTGAATGCGCACATCTGGGCGGGGAGCTCGGCCTTGCCCAGACCCTCGAACGGGCCGGCGCTGACGTGCCGCACGGTCACCCCGGGCGCCATCTCGACGACCGGCGGCTGCTCGCTGGAGGTGGCCCGGGTGAACACGTCGACGGCGATGCCGCGCTCGGCGAGCCGGCGGGAGACCTCGACGACGTAGACGTTCATGCCCCCGGCGTCGCCGGCGCCGGGCTGCTCGAGCGGGCTGGTGTGCACCGAGAGGGTGGCGACCCGGCGGGGCAGCACGAGGCGGGCCGGCTCGGGCACCGGACCGGCGCGCCAGGGCGTGGGCTGGCGGGGGTGACGGCGAGCGGGCACGGCACTCCTCCCCCGCTCGGGCGCCGGCCGGCCGGGACGCATGTGGCTGGTGTGCCACCCGGTCGGGCACCCCTGTCTCCGTCCCAGTGTGCAACAACGCCAGGATGGGCACATGTCCAGCCCTTCGCTCCCGCCCTCCCCCTTCCGTGGTCAGGGCCGTGTCGCCGTCGTCACCGGCGCCTCCAGCGGCATCGGCGCCGCCACCGCGGAACGGCTGGCCGCCGACGGGTTCACCGTCGTGCTGGCCGCCCGCCGCGTCGACCGGCTGACCGCCCTGGCCGAGCGGATCGGCGGCCGGGCGGTGCAGCTGGACGTGACGGACCAGTCCTCCGTCGACGCCCTCGCGGCCGGGCTCGACCGGGTCGACGTCCTGGTCAACAACGCGGGTGGGGCCTTCGACACCGCGCCCGTCGCCGACGCCGACCTCGACTCCTGGCAGCGCACCTACGACGTCAACGTGCTGGGCACCGTGCGGGTGACCCGGGCGCTGCTGCCGGCGCTGCGTGCCTCCGGCGCCGGGGACGTCGTGTTCATGGGCTCGACCGCCGGGCTGGTCAGCTACGAGGGCGGCGCCAGCTACACCGCGGCCAAGCACGGCGTGCACACGCTGGCCGAGACGCTGCGGCTGGAGCTGGTCGGCGAGCCGGTGCGGGTGATGGAGATCGCACCCGGGATGGTGCGGACCGAGGAGTTCACCCTTAACCGCACGCAGTCGCAGGAGCGGACCGAGGCCGTCTACCGCGGGGTGCGCGAGCCGCTGGTCGCCGCGGACGTCGCCGACGTCGTGAGCTGGGTCGTCACCCGGCCGCACCACGTCAACGTCGACCTGCTCGTCGTCCGCCCGCGCGCCCAGGCCGCCCAGCACAAGGTCGCCCGCGACCCCGAGTGACGCCGATGGAGTCCCAGCGCTCGGTTCCTGCAGCGCTGGGACTCCATCAGGGCCTACTCGGCGTGGTGGAGGAGGACCTCGTAGGCCTTCGCGACGCGGGCGGGGTCGGCGGCGGAACCGCTCCTGTCGAACAGCGCCTGCGCGTCGGTGACCTCGCCGGTGGTCGCCGTCCCGGTGTTGAGCACGCGGGAGATCAGGCCCGACAGCGCGGCGTCGGCCTCCAGGCGGGCCATCCACCCGGTCAGCTGGCGGGGGTCCGCCGGCATCGGGGCAGGTGTGCGCAGCGCGTCATAGAGCGCGCCGAGCTGCAGGGACTCGTCCGGGCGCATGCTCACGGCCGGACCTGCGTGGGCTCGGGCACCAGCGTGACGCCGAACTGCGCGCGCACCGCGGAGACGACCTCGCCGGCGAAGGCCATCAGCTCCGCGGCGGTCGCGCCGGGCTCGGTGGTCAGCGCCAGGCTGTGCCGGGACGACGTCCCGACCCGACCCGCGCGGGTGCCCTTGCCGTAGCCGGAGTGCTGCACCAGCCAGGCGGCGCTGAGCTTGACCTGCGCGGCACCGTCGGCGCCCACGCCGGCCGGCCAGGACGGGCAGCCGGGCACTGCGGTGCCCACCGGCACGATCGGGTTGGTGAAGAACGAGCCGGCGCTGCGGGAGTCGGGGTCGGCAGGGTCCCAGACCATGCCCTTGCCGCGGCGCAGCTCCAGCACGGCCTCGCGGACGGCGCCGAGCGGCGCGGTGTCCCCGAGCTCCACGCCCAGTTTCTTCGCCAGCTCCGCGTAGCTGACCGGGCTGGAGGAGTCCGAGGGGCGGAGCGCAAAGGTCACGGCCAGGACGACGAAGGTGCCGGGGCGGGACTTGAGCATGCTGTCGCGGTAGGCGAACGCCAGGTCCGCGGGCGTGAGCACCCGCTCGACCTGCGCCGTCCGGTCCCAGACGCGCACGGCGGTGACCAGCGCGGCGACCTCCTGGCCGTAGGCGCCGACGTTCTGCACGGGGGTGGCGCCGGTCGAGCCGGGGATCCCCGAGAGCGCCTCCATCCCGGCCAGGTGCTCGGCGACGGTGAGGGCGACCAGGGCGTCCCAGTCCTCCCCCGCCTCGACCTCGAGCAGCACGGCGTCCGGGGTGTCGGTGCGGGCCACCCCCCGGCTGCGGACCAGGACGACGTCGCCGGGCCAGCCGCTGTCGGGGGCGACGATGTTCGACCCGCCGCCCAGCACCAGCAGCGGGCGCCCGGCGTCATCGGCGTCCCGCACGGCGGCGACCAGCTCGGCGCGGGTGGCGACCTCGACCAGCCGGTCGATCGGACCGCCGACCCCCAGGGTGGTCAGGTCCGCCAGGCGGGCGTCTCGGCGTTCCAGCACGCACCCACGGTAACGGCCCGTGCGGCTAACCTCGTCCTCCGTGAGCGACCACACCCAGCGTGCGTCGCTGCCGCCCGTCCGCAAGGCCCCCCGGCTGGCCGCCGGCCGGGCGCGGGCGCTCGGTCTGCCCACCCGCGGCACCACCAACGCCAACCGGCTGCGCCGGGTCGACCGCTGGCTGGTCGCCACCCAGGTCGCCCGGCTGCGCGACGCCGCCCGGCCGCTGGTGGTCGACCTGGGCTACGGCGCGTCGGCGGTGACCACGCTGGAGCTGGTGGACCGGCTGGCCCCGGAGATCGAGCGCCTGGAGGTCGTCGGGCTGGAGATCGACCCGGAGCGGGTGGCCGCGGTGGCCGCCGACTGCGACCCGCCGCGGGTGGACTTCCGGGTCGGCGGGTTCGAGCTGGCCGGGCTGCGACCGGTGCTGGTGCGGGCGTTCAACGTGCTGCGCCAGTACGACGAGGAGTCCGCCGGCCGGGCCTGGGACACCATGCGCGCAGCACTGGCACCCGGCGGCCTGCTGGTGGAGGGCACCTGCGACGAGTGGGGACGGCGCGCGTCGTGGGTGGCCCTGGACGAGGACGGCCCGCTCACCCTGACCCTCGCCGCCCGGGTGTCGGACCTGGACCGTCCCTCCGACCTGGCCGAGCGGCTGCCCAAGGCGCTGATCCACCACAACGTGCCCGGGCAGCCGGTGCACACCTTCCTGACCGCCTTCGACACGGCGTGGGCGTCGGCCGCGGGGCTGTCGGCGTTCGGCCCGCGGCAGCGCTGGGCGGCGGCGTGCGAGGCGCTGACCGCCGACGGCTGGCCGCTGCTGGGCCCGACCCGGCGCTGGCGGCACGGCGAGGTCACCGTGCGCTGGTCGGCGGTCGCCCCGGCCTGAGCGGGGGCTCGCCCAGCTCTGCCACGAAGGTCGCCCAGGCGTGGTCGACGCGGTCGGTGTCGCCGGTGGCGTCCAGGTCGACGATCAGCCCGCGGACGACGGCCAGCACCAGCGTCGCGAGCTCGGGGCGCCCGATCGTGCGCAGCCCCTCCTGCAGCGGGGCCAGCCAGTCGGTCGTGGCCTCCCGCCGGAAACCGGGCCACAGCTGCTGCTCGGCGTCCTCCCGCAGCCGGTTGAACACCGCCAGGTAGCGCTGCCCCGCAGGCCCGGTCATGCCGGCCCAGGCGCGGGCCAGCGTCCTCCGGTAGTCCTCGTCGGCGCGCACCCGCAGCAGGGCCTCCCAGTCCCGGCGCTGGCGGGCGCGGGCGTGCTGCAGGACCGCGCGGAGCAGCGCCTCCTTGGTGCCGAAGTGGTACAGCAGCATCCGGGCCGAGGTGCCCGAGGCGACGGCGAACGGCTCGAGCCGGTCGGGCAGGCCGCCGGCCAGCACGGCGTCGGTGCACGCCTCCAGCAACCGCTCCCGGATCTCCGGCTGCTTCTGTCGGCCCACCGCCGGATCTTTTCGCGTAACTGGCGCTACGTCTAGCGTCGGTCGTGTTGGTCCGACGCCGTGGAGGCTCAGATGCGAGTGGTGTTCGTGCACGGTGCGTGTGTCCGGGACGGCGCGTGGTGGTGGCACCGCACCGCCGCCCTGCTGGCCGAACGGGGCGTGTCCAGCGTGGCGCCCGCGCTGCCCAGCTGCGGGGAGACCGGCGTCCCCGGCCTCGGGCTGGACGAGGACGTCGCCGCCGTCCGGCAGGTCCTGCTCGACAGCGACGAGCCGACCGTGGTGGTGGGGCACAGCTACGGCGGGATCGTCACCGCGGAGGCCGCCGTGGGCGTCGGCGCGGTGCGGCACCTGGTCGCGGTGTCGAGCTACCTGCCCGTGGTCGGGGAGGGCCTGTCCACCTTCGGCGCCCCGGAGCCCGCCCCGTTCCTGGACGTCGACCCCGCCGCCGGCACGTTCGGCGTCCGGCCCGAGCTGCTGGCCGACACCTTCCTGCAGGACTGTCCCGAGGTGGCCGACGACGCCCTCGCCCGGCTGGCCCGGCAGAGCCTGTCGGTGCTCGGGCAGCCGGTGCAGGTCACCGCCTGGCAGGACGTGCCGTCGACCTACCTCGTCTGCGCCGACGACCGCGGCACCCCGGCCGCGGCGCAGCGGGAGTTCGCCCGCCGCGCCGGCACCCTCGTCGAGCTGGACGCCGGCCACCACCCGTTCCTGTCCCAGCCGCAAGCCGTCGCCGACCTGCTGCTCGGACTGCCGGTCTGAGCCGTCAGAGCGCCGCGACCCGCCGCCCGAGGGCCCGCGGCGCCAGGCGCAGCATCGTCGGCAGCAGCCGGGTCTGCCCCGGCAGGGCCATCGGCCGGCGCCTCCGGAGCGCGTCGAGCGTGACCGTCGCGACCTCGGCAGCCGACAGCATCGGCCGGTCGAGGCCGGCGTTCATGGGCGTGTCGGTGGTCGGCGGGAGGACCTCGAGCACGTGGGTGCCTCGGGGGGCGAGCTGGCGACGCAGGCCGTCGGCGAACCCGTGCAGTCCCGCCTTGACCGCGCCGTAGGTGGGCGCACGGGTGGGCGAGACCAACGCGAAGCCCGAGGTCACGAACACGACCGCGTCCAGCGACGGCCAGCGACGCAGCACCTCCCCGGTCAGGTGGATGGGCGCGGTGAGGTTGAGCTCGACCTCCTCGTCGAGCGCTGCGGTGGCGTCGTCCGCGGCGAAGTCCCGCTCGACGAACGTCCCGGCGTTGTTGACCAGCACGTCGAGCCGGCCGAACCGGGCGGTCACCGCCTCCAGCAGCGCGGCGCGTGCCTCGGGCGCGGTCACGTCGGCCCGGACGGCAAGCGCCTGCAGGTGCGCCTGCCCGAACCGGTCGAGGGCCGTCTGCGACCGGCCGCACACGACGACGGACGCCCCCTCGGCCAGGAACGCCTCCGCGAGCGCCAGACCGATGCCCGACGTCCCCCCGGTGATGAGCACGACCTTCTCCACGACTGCCTCCTCGATGTGTACCAATCGGTACACATCGAGACGCTAGCAGTTCAGCACCAATCGGTACCGAACGCGTAGGGTGTCCCCATGACGAGCGGACGGACGGCCGCAGTCGGCCGGCCTCGCGGCTTCGACATCGACGCGGCCCTGGACGCGGCAGTCCGGGTCTTCTGGGCCCAGGGCTACGAGGGCGCCAGCCTCGACGACCTGACCGACGCGATGGGCATCAACCGCACGAGCATGTACCGGGCCTTCGGCAACAAGGAGGAGCTCTTCTCCCTGGCGCTGGCGCGCTACACCGAGGGCCCGGCGTCCTACGTCGCACAGGCGCTGGCCCAGCCGACCGCCCGCGAGGTGGCCACCACCTTCCTCGTCGGTTCGGTGCGGGCCACCACGCTCCCCGACTGCCCGACCGGGTGCCTGGGCGTGCAGGGCTCGCTGGCGGCCGGCACCTCCGGGCGCCGGGCGCGCGACGTCCTGGCTGCCTGGCGGGAATCGGGCACCAGCCACCTGCGGGACCGGTTCCAGCGGGCCGTCGAGGACGGCGACCTCCCGGCCGACGCCGACCCCGGACTGCTCGCCCGGTACCTGATGACCGTGGCCAACGGGATCGCCGTCCAGGCCGCGGGCGGCACGCCCCGCGACGAGCTCCAGCTGGTGGCCGACCTGACGATGCGGAGCTGGCCCCCGGTCAGCCCCTGATCACGGGCTCCGGCGGCGACTGGTCACCGGCGTACCCGAGCCGCACCACCTCGCGGGCGCGGACGGCCGCGGGCAGCCCCACGAGGACTGCCAGGTCGACCTCCGCCGTCGGGTCGCCGGCGAGCGGGGTGACCTGGACGGCGTCCCGCTCGTCGGGGACGTGCTCTCGATGCTGCGCACAGCGGAGGACAGGACCGTCCGCCACCACTGCGAACGTCCCCTCCGCGGTACCGAGGGGTACGACGCCGGGACCGACGCCGTGCACGTCTCGGTGCGCGGCACCGACACCGAGGAGGTCACCGGGTACTGGCAGGCGCTGGTCGTCGGCGGCACGGTGCGGGCCGAGCTCGCCCCGGCCGGCTACGCCCCGCTGTACGGGATGGTCACCGATCGCTTCGGCGTCACCTGGGTCCTCGACGTCCTCCCGCCCTACACCGGCTGACCCGGTCCGGGGGCGGACGGCGACGGCCGCCCCCGGCCCACCATGGGGAGTCCGGGTGACCGCCTGGGGCACCATGGACCGCGTGCCCGCCGAGCTGTTCGACACCTGGACCGCCGCCGTGGAGCGGGAGGGCGAGCGGTTCGGTGTCGTCGCCCAGGAGCTCGACGCCGGCCGCACCCCGGCTGCCGGCGGGCTGCAGGCCGCGGTGCCGTGGCTGACCGACTGGACCGCCCGCGACCTGGTGTCCCACCTCGGCGTCGTCCACCGCTGGGTCGTCGGGATCCTGCGGGCCGGCACCACCCAGCGACCCCGCTCACCCCGCGACCTCGCCCCGCCGGACGAGGACCTGCACGGCTGGTACGCGCAGGGGTTGATCGAACTGGTGGCCACCCTGCGCACCACCGATCCCGACGCCCCGGCCTGGCACATGAGCCCGGCGGCCGCGCAGACCGCGGGGAGCTGGGCCCGGCGCCAGGCGCACGAGCACACCGTCCACCGGCACGACCTCGAGGCAGCCGCATCGCTGGCGCACGCCCCCGTCGACCCGGTGCTGGCCGGCGACGGCGTCGACGAGCTGCTGGCCGTCGTCCTGCCCCGCTGGCAGCACACCGCGCCGCTGGCGACCGGCCGGGCCCGGGTCGGCGTCGTCGCGACCGACCTGGCCCGCAGCTGGACCGTCGAGGTGGCCGACGGCGCCGTGCGCTGCACGGACGGTCCCGCCGCCGACCCCGACGCCGAGGTGGCCGGGACGGCGACCCAGCTGCTGCTGCACCTGTGGGGACGGCCGGGTGAGGTCGCGGTGCACGGCGACCGGTCCGCCGAGGCCCTGCTGCGGGGTCGCTGACCATGGGCCGCAAGGACCGGGCGCACCTGTCCGCCCTCCCCGGGCCGACGCAGGTCGCCGGGGGCACCGCCGAGCTGCTGGCCGACGCCGACCGCGAGGGCTCCTGGCAGCTGATGCTCGACGGCGTCCCGCAGTCGCACGTGGACCTCCTCGACCCCGCGTACCTGGAGTTCGAGTACGTCCGCCGGATGGGCCACGTGCTCGACCTGACCGCCGAGCCGGACGAGCCGCTGGACGTCGTCCACCTGGGCGGGGGCGCGCTCACCCTGGCCCGCTACGTCGCCGTCACCCGGCCCGGCTCCCGGCAGCGGGTCGTGGAGCTCGACGAGCCGCTGACCGAGCTGGTGCGCCGGGAGCTGCCGCTGCCCCGCAACGCACGGGTGCGGGTGCGCGCCGCCGACGCGCGCGCGGGGCTGGCCGCCCTGCCGGACGCCTCGGCCGACGTCGTCCTGGTCGACGTGTTCGCCGGCGCGCGCACCCCGGCGCACCTGACCACCGTCGAGTTCGCCGCCGACGTCGCCCGCGTGCTGAGGCCCGGGGGCGTGACGGCGTGGAACGTCTCCGACGGCCCGCCGCTGCGGTTCGCCCGCGCGGAGGCGGCGACGCTGCGCGCGGTCTTCGCGCACGTGGCCCTGCTGGCCGAGCCGGGGACGCTGCGCGGACGGCGGTTCGGCAACACCGTGGCGGTCGGCTCGGACGCCGAGCTGCCGATCGCCGGGCTGACCCGCCGGTGCGCCGGTGACCCGATGCCCGCCCGGGTGGTCAGCGGTGCCGACCTCGACGGCTTCGTCGGCCAGGCGGCGCCGGTGACCGACGCGGACGCCCAGCCCTCACCCCAGCCGCCGGCCGGGGTCTTCGACTGAGGCCCGCGGCGCCGTAGGGTCGGGAGATGACGACTCCCCCGTACGGTCGGCTCACCCGCGACACCCGGCACAAGGTCGTGGCCGGGGTCTGCTCCGGCCTGGCCCGCAGGTTCGGGCTCTCCCGGGGCGGCCTGCGCGCGGCCTTCGTGGTGTCCTGCGTGCTGCCGGGCCCGCAGATCCTGGCCTACATCGCGCTCTGGGTCCTGATGCCGGCCGACGACAGGTACTGACGGCCGGCCCGTCTCACCAGGGGTTGTTGCCCGGCTTCAGGCTGCGCACCGCGGGCCGCACGTCGACCAGGTAGACCACCGCGGCGACGACGGCCGGCAACCCGAGGAAGCTCAGCGGGCCCAGGAGGAACAGCAGCAGCGCGGCGATGCCGGTGATCGCCAGCCAGGCGGGCTTGCTCAGCTTGCCCGCGGCGACGTAGGCCGACGCCGGGCGGATCACGGCGTCGACGAGGGCCCAGAGGGCCAGGGCCAGGGTGCCGTAGTACACCAGGTCGGTCACGAAGCCGTCGAAGCCCATGCACCGAGGATAGGCGGGTCCGGCCACCCGCTGCCGGGGAACGCGCCCGCCGCCGGCCTTGCTGACCCGTCCGGGTGGGACGACGACGCGCCGGCGCCCGCGGATGCGGGCGGCCGGGGCGTCGGCTCACGGAGCGGAGCGGTCGGTCACTTCCCCGAGCGGCGGGTCTTGGCCGGGACGGCGAGCGGGTCGGGCAGCTGGGCCTTCGCCGGCTTCGCGGCCGGCGTCTTCGCGGCCGGCGTCTTCGCGGCCGGCGTCTCCACGGCCGGCTCGGCGGTGACCGGCTCGACGACGACGGCCTCGGCCGGAGCCGGCTCGGCGGCGTCGGCCAGGGTGGCCTTCGTCGACTCGGCGGCCTCCTGGACGTCGGCGGTGGCCGACTCGACGGCCGCGGTGGTGCGGGCCGCAGTCTTCTGCGCGACGGAGGTGACCGTGTCGGAGGCCTCGGCCACGGTCTCGGCGGTCTCGTCCAGGACGTCCTCGAGCCCGTCCTCGACGGCGTCCACGGCGCGCTCGGTGCGGGCCACCACCTTGCGGAAGACCGGCTGCCGGCGCAGGTCGCCGACCAGCTGCTCGCCGCGGCCGGCCAGCTCGCCGATGGCCTCCAGCGCCTGGGCGCGGGCACCGTCGACCAGGCCGGTGACGGTGCCGAGCACCGTCTCCGGACGCAGCTCGGTGACGGTGCTGCGGGCGTGGACGGCGGCCCGGCGGGCCTGCTCGCGCGCGGCCACGACCCGGGCACGGGCCTCCTTGGCGCCCAGGTCGGCCTGCACCTGCGCCTCACCG
Source organism: Modestobacter muralis (assembly GCF_010682105.1). Taxonomy (GTDB): domain Bacteria; phylum Actinomycetota; class Actinomycetes; order Mycobacteriales; family Geodermatophilaceae; genus Modestobacter; species Modestobacter muralis. The sequence goes on from NZ_JAAGWH010000012.1 coordinate 56,767, forward strand.
GGGAGCGCCTCGGCGCGGGAGCGCAGGCCGTCGACGACGGTGCGGGCACGGTCGACGGCGACGTCACCGGCGCCGAGCGCGGCCAACAGGCCGGTGCGGCCGGTCTCGACGAGGGTCTCGCCGTAGTGCTTCAGGGTGTCGGTGCGGCTCATGCCGTCTCCTCCGAGGGGGTGGGGGTGGGTGCGGCCGCCTCGAGCGCGCGGGCGAGCTGGGCGGCGTGTTCGCGGGCGTAGGTCTCGTACAGCTCCAGGAGCACGGCCTTGTGCCGCTCCGACAGCGCCGCGTCACCGCGGATGGCGGCGACCGTGCCGGCGGTGCCCGACCGGCGGTCGAGGATGCCGGCCTGCTCGTACAGCGTCTCCGCGGAGATCTTCAGGCCCCGGGCGATCTGGCCCAGGATCTCCGCCGACGGCTTGCGCAGGCCACGCTCGACCTGGGAGAGGTAGGGGTTGCTGACCCCGGCCACCCGGGCCAGCTCCCGCAGCGACACCTGGGCGGCGCTGCGCTGGGTGCGGATGAACTCCCCCACGTGCGAGCTCACGGCCGCGGGCACGGTCTGGGCCTCGGCGGCTGCGGTGACCACGCTCTCGCGGACCGCGGTCACCTGCTCGCGGACGAACTCCGTGGGTCGCTGCACGTGATCATCCTAGCCCGCAGTGCTAGCTCCTGCAAGCGGGCTGCTAGCACGCCGTCGTCCACTGTCTTCCCTGCCGCGGGACCCCGCACTGCTCGCCACAGGACCACCCGGGCGCCGCCGCGCGGGTTGACCCGCGTGAGCGGGCGTTGAGCCGCGCCCCGACGCGGCTCAACGCCTGCTCGTGCGGGTCAACCCGCACCAGAGCAGCGAGGACACCACCCCGGCCTGACCCGTCGGGAGGGTCAGCGGCTCAGCCCAGGACGTCGGACGGGCGGATGTGGCCGACCACGCCCTCACCACCGGAGACCGCGGTCGACGACCAGGGGGCGAGGGTCGCGGCGGGCACGCCCAGCCGCACCAGCCCGGCGCACAGCGCGGGCAGCCGGCCGCGGTCGCCGCCGTCGTCGAGCTTGAGGGCGACCGCCCCGGCGCCGGGCAGCGCCGCGACGTGCACGCCGTCGGCCCCGCCCTTGACCAGCAGGCCGTCGACGGCCTGCATCAGCTCGGTGTCGTCGCGCCCGGTGCCGGCGACCAGCCACGGGTGGGCGCGCATCGCGTCGGCGACGCGCCGGCCGGCCGTGCCCGGCTCGGCCTGCACCAGCGACAGGACGCCGCGGGCCAGCCCGGTCAGCGGGATCTCGTGCTGGGGCGCCCCGCACCCGTCCACGACGACGGCGGACACCGGGTCTCCCCCGGCCTCGCCCAGCCGTGCCTCGATCGCCTGCTGCAGCGGGTGCCCGGGGTCCAGGTAGCCCTCGGTCGGCCAGCCGGCCGCGACGCAGGCGGCCAGCATCGCCGAGTGCTTGCCCGAGCAGTTCATCGCCAGCCGCTCCGGCGCGCGGCCTTCGACCAGCCAGTGCGCGCGGGTGGCCTCGTGACCGGGCAGCGACGGCGGGCAGCCGAGGTGCGCGGGCTCGAGACCGGCGTGGGCCAGCACCTGGGCGGCCAGCTCGCGGTGGTCGTCCTCACCGTTGTGCGAGGCGGCGGCCAGCGCCAGCTCCCGGTCGTCCCGCGGCTGCCAGCCGGCGTCGAGGTAGACGGTGGCCTGCACCGGCTTGTTCGACGATCGCGGCAGCACCGGCCGGGTCACGTCCCCGACGGCCGACTGCGGTGCCCCGTCGGCGCCGAGGACGACCAGCGCTCCCCGGTGCACCGACTCCAGCACGTCGGACGCCAGCCCGCCGCGCCACACCTCCACCAGCACCGGGTTCTGCGGCCACTCGCTCATGCGGTGATCATGCCGAGCCCCCGGTGACGTGCTGGAACGGCCCCCGTGCAGGGTCCCGCTCCCAGCTCGCTCGGAGTGGGGTCAGGCCCCGTCCCGAGGCTCGGTGCGAGCTCGCTCGTGCCGAGGAGGACGGGGTCCTTCGACCTTCATCCGTGGCGGGACTCGTCGGCCAGCAGCTGGGCGACGTCGGCGAGGCCCTCGCGGTAGCGCCGGGCCAGCTCACCGGCGACGGCGTCCATCACCGCCTGCACCCCGCGACGGCGCTCGGACAGCGTCCGCTCCCCCGCGGCCAGCGACCGGGCGGTCTGCTCGAGCAGGTCGTCGGGCATGGACGGGACGTCGGTGAGGTCGGCGCCGGGCGCGAGGCTGTTGACCCACGTCTCGAACTGCTCGGGCGCGGTGGGCTGCACGGTCTGGTGCCGGCCCAGGCCGTGCGCGGGGCCGCGGCCCTTCTCGGACAGGATCTCCGGCAGCAGGTCGACCAGCGAGCGCCCGTCGTGCTCGGCGCGGCGCTGCAGCTCGCGCCGCACGATGTCCAGCCGGCCCTGCAGCAGGCGCCGGGTGTAGGAGAGGTTGACCTCCTCCTGCTCGGCGCGGTGCCGCAGCGCCCGGACCTCGGTCATCGGCACGTCCTGGACGCCGTCGAGGAACGAGGGGTCCAGCAGCTCGTCGACGCCGGTGCCGCCGGCAGGGGCAGGGGTGGGAGCAGTCATCGCGCGACCTCCGCGGGAGTGGGGACGGTGGATGCCAGCCCCGGGCACGCGCCCGGGGTCACCGGCCGATCGTCGCAGACCGGACCGCCCGGACGCGGTCGCGGGCCGCCGCCCGGGTGTCGTCGAGCGTCGCGGGGGTGTCGTCGGGGTCGATGGCGGCCGCCGCCTCGCCCACCTTGAGCGCCGCGTCGGGCGCCAGCGACTGCTTGACCAGGGCGAGGGCGATGACGCCCAGCTCGTGGTGGCGCACCGCGGTGCCCAGTCGGCCGACCTCCCGCGTGCCGGAGGTGACCGGCGTCCCAGGGCGGGGCAGCGTCTCGGCCATGCCGTCGAGGTGCAGCAGCACCAGCCGGCGCGGCGGGCGGCCCAGGTTGTGCACCCGGGCGACGGTCTCCTGACCGCGGTAGCAGCCCTTCTCGAGGTGGACGGCGGTCTGCAGCCACTCCAGCTCGTTGGGGATGGTGCGGTGGTCGGAGTCGACCCCGGCCCGCGGACGGCGGGCTTCGACCCGCAGCGCCTCGTAGGCGTCGACCCCGGCGAGGACGGCGCCGGCGTCCAGCAGCTGCTGCGACCGGGCGGCGAGCTCGGCGCGCGGCACCAGCAGGTCGACGACCGCCGCCGTCCCGTCGCCGATCGCCGGCATCCGGCGCACCCAGCCCCCGCCGTCCAGCGGCGCGACGGCGTACGGCTGCGCCGGCACGGGCCAGCCGGCGGTGGTGAGCACCTCGTCGCCGCGCGGGCCGACCAGGGACAGCAGCGCCCACGCGTCAGTGACCAGCGCCGGGTCGACCCGCAGCATGAAGCGCATCCGCTGCAGGAAGGTCACCAGCGCCGCGCCCGTGCCCGGCTCCACGTCGCCCCAGGTGGTGCCGTCGAGCTCGGTGAGGACGACGTGGTGCTCGACGTGGCCCTGCGGGGAGAGCACCAGCGCCTCGGAGCCGGTCGCGTCGCCGAGGCGCTCCAGGTGCTGACTGGTCAGGCTGTGCAGCCAAGACAACCGGTCGGCGCCCGGGACGACGAGGACGTCACGGTCGCTGCGGTCGACCAGCCCCGCGCCCTCGGCCAGCCAGCGCTGCTCGGGCAGCGGCTCGCCGTAGTGGGCGGCCACGGTGGCGTCCTCGTGGTCCAGGGCGACGGCCCCGGGGTGCTGCAGCAGTGGGGAGGTCATGCGTTCTCCTTCTCCGTGCAGGCTCGGCAGGTGCCGGACAGCGCCACGTGGCCCACGTCCAGGGTGAAACCCAGATCGGCCCCCAGACGTTCCGCCGCCCCGTCGAGCACCCCCGGGTCGACCGAGCTGATCTCGCCGCAGGTCTGGCAGACGACGTGCACGTGCCGGTGCTGCTGGCCGGCGTGGTAGATCGGCGCGCCCTTGCCCAGGTGGGTGTGCCAGACGAGCCCGAGCTTCTCCAGCAGCTCCAGCGCGCGGTAGACCGTGGAGGTGTCGGGCGCGGCGCCGTCGGGTCCGGCGTCGGCGCGCAGCCGGGCACCGATCTCCTCGGGCGTGCCGTGCTCCAGCGCCGAGACCGCGGCCAGCACCCGCTGTCGCTGACTGGTCAGCCGCAGCCCGCGGGACCGCAGCTCCGCGGCCAGGGGTCCCTGGGCCGCAGGCCGCGTCGACTCCTGGCTCTCCGGTCCGGACACGCTGCCGAGCCTAGAGCGCAGGTGGCAGGGTGGACGGGGTGACGAGTCCTCGGGTGGCGCTCTGGCGGAACGGTGCGGCGACGGCGGTCTCCCCGGACGAGCCGGTGGTCACCGCGTTCGACCTGGGCCTGGGCCGCGGCGACGGCGTCTTCGAGTCCGCGCTGGTCGCCGGCGGTGCGACCCCTCACCTGGACGACCACCTGGTCCGGCTGCGGCGCTCGGCGGGAGTCCTCGGCATCGCCCACCCCGGGGACGACGCGGTGCGGGCCGTGGTGGCCGCCGCGGTCGGCGGCTGGCCGGCCGACGTCGAGGGCGCCTGCCGGGTGTTCCTCACCCGCAACCTCGGGGACGGCACCCCGCCCACCCTGCTGGCCCTGCTGGCCGCCGTCCCGGCCGAGACGCTGCGCCAGCGCACCGAGGGCGTCAGCGTCGTCACCCTGTCCCTGGGCATCCCGGCCGACTTCCGGGCGGGCGCGCCGTGGCTGCTGGGCGGCGCGAAGACGTTGTCCTACGCGGTGAACATGGCCGCCGGCCGGCATGCGCACTCCGTCGGCGCCGACGACGTCGTCCTCACCTCGCTGGAGGGGCGGGTGCTGGAGGGGCCGACCTCGACCGTCGTGTGGGCCGCCGGCGGCCGGCTGCACACCCCGCCGGTGGAGACCGGGATCCTCGCCGGCACGACCCAGGCCCGGCTATTCACCCGCGCCGAGGCCGACGGCTGGCCCACGTCGGTCACCCCCGGCACGGTGGCCGACCTGCACGCCGCCGACGCCGTCTGGCTGCTGTCGGGCATCCGCGGGGCCACCACGGTGACCCGGCTGGACGGCGTCGAGCGCGGGGACGCCGGGCTGTCCGGGCGGGTGCGGGAGCTCCTCGACCGGTAAGGTCGCCCCCGGTGCGCCGGGAAGTCTGGTCGGCAACTCCTCAGCCGACCCCGCACCCCGGAGCTGCCCCCGTGCCCAGCACCCTGTTCGCCCGCGGTTCGTACCGCGAGGCCACCCGCATCGCCGACGTCCTGCGCAAGGAGACCGTCGGCGGCGTCCTGCTCATGATCGGTGCATTCATCGCGCTGGTCTGGGCCAACACCCCCTGGTCGGCGGCCTACGAGTCGTTGCGCGACCTCCGGGTCGGCCCGTCGGACCTCCTCGGGCTGCACCTGGACCTGTCGCTGGGCACCTGGGCCGCCGACGGCCTGCTCGCGGTCTTCTTCTTCGTCGCCGGGCTCGAGCTCAAGCGCGAGTTCGTCGCCGGCGACCTCCGCGACCCGCGCAAGGCCGCCCTGCCGGTGGCCGCGGCCGTGGGCGGCATGGCCGTGCCGGCGCTGTTCTACGTGCTGGTCAACCTGCGCACCGGCGACGGCGCGCTGACCGGCTGGGCCATCCCCACCGCGACCGACATCGCCTTCGCCCTCGCGGTGCTCGCGGTGATCAGCACCCACCTGCCCACCGGGCTGCGCACGTTCCTGCTGACCCTGGCGATCGTCGACGACCTGCTGGCCATACTGATCATCGCCGTCTTCTACACCTCCACGCTGCAGGTCGTGCCGCTGCTGCTGTCCCTCGTGCCGATCGCGCTGTTCGGCGTGCTGGTGCAGAAGCGGGTCCGGTCCTGGTACCTGCTGCTGCCACTGGCGCTGCTCGCCTGGGTGCTCATGCACGAGTCGGGCGTGCACGCGACCGTCGCCGGAGTGCTGCTGGCCTTCACCGTGCCCGTCGTGCGCAGCGACGCCGCCGGCGGCCCGGACGCCGGGCCCGGGATGGCCGAGCACTTCGAGCACCGGGTGCGGCCGATCTCGCAGGGGTTCGCCGTCCCGGTGTTCGCCTTCTTCTCCGCCGGGGTGACCGTCGGCGGGCTCTCCGGGCTGGGCACCGCGCTGTCGGACAGCGTCGCCATCGGCATCGTCGTCGGCCTGGTCGCGGGCAAGACCGTCGGCATCGCCGGGGCCACCTGGCTGGTCAGCCGGTTCACGAAGGCCGAGCTGGACCCCGAGCTCGGCTGGCCCGACGTGGTCGGCCTCGCGATGCTCGGCGGGATGGGCTTCACCGTCTCGCTGCTGATCGGCGAGCTGGCCTTCGGCGCCGGCTCGCTGCGCGACGAGCACGTCAAGGTGGGCGTCCTGACCGGCACGCTGCTGGCCGCACTGCTGGCCGCGGTGGTGCTCCGGCTGCGCGACCGCCGGTACCGGCTGGTCGCCGAGGAGGAGGCCCGGGACGACGACGCCGACGGGGTCCCGGACGTCTACCAGCGGCCGTCCGCCGAGAGCTGAAATATGTCGTTGCCGACCTCCAGATCGCGTCGTACGGTTGGGTCACACGAGAGAGGAGGTGGTCCCGAAGTTGATGACTTACAGGACGCGTGAGGTGGCTGTCCGCTAGCCGCCGTCCAGATGGGCCGCCCGCCCGGTCTCTGTGGAAGACCCACAGCTCGGACTGAGCAGCGGCATCCCGCCCGTCCGTCGATGGCGGCGAGCGAGAACCGGACAGTCACCCGACCCCCAGGCTGCCGACGTTGTCCAGTCGGCCCGTGCGCAGCTCTCCCACTACGGTGGGGTGCAGCGCCACGGAGCAGCCTGGGGGTTGTCCGTTGTCTGGGGGGTGGAGCGTGCAGTTCACCGGCCGTTCGGTCGCCTTGGACACCGTCGCCGGCCTCTGGCTGGCCGAGTCCGCGCAGGCCGCTCCACCGGGCACCGTCGCCGCTCTGGTCCCCTCCTCCTTCGAGGCCGTCGCCCGGGTCTTCCACCCCGCCGTCCGCTACGTCGGCGACGACGACGTCGAGGTCCCCTGGTCCTCCGTCGCCGCGGCCAACGGCACCACGGCCCACCCGCTCATGCAGTGGGGCTCGGTCACCGGGGCCATGGAGTACTTCGAGAACGACGACCAGGCCCCGCTCTGGCACGGCGCCCCGGCCCGCGGCCACCTGCCCGCCCCGGTCGCCGAACGCCTCGTCGCCGTCCTCACCCGCTGGACGACGACGCCCGACGTCTGCTGGTTCGCCGTCGCGCAGGGCGGCGCGGTCATCACCGACCACCCGACGCTGTCGCTGCCCGACCGGGAGTACTGGCTGATCAACGGCCCGATCGGGCTGGCCGCGGAGAACATGGCCGCCGAGCCGTTCGAGCAGAGCGCCAACGTGTGGTGGCCGGCCGACCGCGCCTGGTGCGTGGTCACCGACATCGACCTGGTCACCACCTACGTCGGCGGCAGCGCCGACTGCATCGCCGAGGTGCTGGCCGCCGACGGCCTGGAGGCCGCCCCGGCGGACGAGAAGCAGCGCACCACCTGGGACGCCGACCGGGTCAACCCCACCCCCAGCGACGCCCCCGACTGAGGAAGGACCCCCTCGCCCCCCACCGCTCGCAAGCTCGCGGCGGGCCCCTGCGAGGGGGCCGAACGACTCACAGCTGGGCGAGCTCGGCGGCCAGGTCGTCGAGGCCGAGGCTGCCCTGCGACAGTGCGGCCATGTGCCAGGCCTTGAGGTCGAAGTCCGCACCGCGGGCCTGCTGGGCGGCCGCGCGGCCCTCCAGCCACGCCCGCTCCCCCAGCTTGTAGCTGATCGCCTGCCCGGGCATGCCCAGGTAGCGGACGAGCTCGCTGTCGAGGAAGTCGGCGTCCCGGCCGCAGTTCTCCCCGAAGAAGGCGCGGGCCAGCTCCGGCGTCCAGGGCTGCCCGCGGTGCTCGGCGACCGCGCCCTCGGCGTCGTCGGGGACGGGCAGCTCCAGGTGCATGCCGATGTCGACGACCACCCGGACGGCGCGCATCTGCTGGGCGTCGAGGTAGCCCAGCCGGGCGCCGGGGTCGGACAGGAAGCCCAGCTCGTCCATCAGCCGCTCGGCGTAGAGCGCCCAGCCCTCGAGGTTCGCGCTGACCCCGCCGAGGGTGGTCTGGTAGTTCGACAGGTCACCGGCGACGTGCACCCACTGCGCGAGCTGCAGGTGGTGGCCGGGGACACCCTCGTGGTACCAGGTGGAGACCAGGTCCCAGAGCGGGAAGCGCTCCTTGCCCAGCGTGGGCAGCCAGGTGCGGCCGGGCCGGGAGAAGTCCAGCGACGGACGGGTGTAGTACGGCGCGGCGGCGCTGCCGGGCGGGGCGATCATCGACTCGACCCGGCGCAGCGGCCCGGCGATGTCGAAGTGGACGCCGTCCAGGGCCTCGATCGCGGTGTCCATCATCGCCTGCAGCCGCTCGCGGATGGCCTCCACGCCGTCGACGGCCTCCCCGTGCTCGCCGAGCCAGCGCATCGCCTCCATCGGGGTCGCACCGGGCCGCACCTGCTCGGCGAGGACGCGCTGCTGTTCCAGGATCCGCTTGTGCTCCGCCCAGCCCCAGGCGTAGGCGTCCTCCAGGCCGGTGCCCGAGCCGAGGTCCGAGCCGTTCCAGGAGCGGGCGAAGCGGGCGTAGCGCTCCCGGCCCACCGCGTCGGGCGTGCCCTCGGCCTGTGAGGCGTAGGTGTCCCGGAGGAAGTCCCGGACGTCGGCGACGGCGGCGTCGGCGGCCGCGGCGGCGGCGTCCAGCTCGGCGCGGAGCTCGACCGGGCCGTCGGCGACGAAGCCGGCGAAGTAGGGGCCCTCGAGCCAGGCGTCCAGCTGCCCGACCACGGTGTGCACCTGGCGCGGGGCGGCGAGGAGCCCGCGCTCGGCGCCGGCGGCCAGCGACTCCTGGTAGCCCCGGTAGGCCGCCGGGACGCGCGCCAGCCGGCGGGCGACCACGGCCCAGTTCTCGGGGGTGGCCGTGGGCATCATCGAGAACACCGAGCGGATCGACTGCACCGGGGAGAACAGGTTCGACACCGCGCGCAGGCCCTCACCGGCCTCGTGCAGAGCGAGGGCGGCGGTGAGCCGCTCACGCAGCAGCCGGGCGCAGCGCCGCTCGATCGGGTCCTGCTCCAGCGCCGGGTCCGCGGCCAGCACCCGGTCCAGCTCGGCCAGCGTCGAGCGCATCAGCTCGGCCTCGGCCTCCTGCCCGTCCGGGGTGGTGTCGGGCAGCCGGTCGTCGCCGGGGCGGTTGCCCAGCTGGGTGGCCACGAGCGGGTCGAGGTCGCAGACGGCCTCGACGTGGGCGTCGGCGACCTGGCGCGGGGTGGTGGGTCGTGCAGCGGTGGTCATCGGATCCGTTCCAGTCGCGCGGACATGGTGGGGCGCAGCGGCTGGTCGGCGGCCGCGCGGTCGACGGCGTACATCAGCGCGCCGTCGACGATGCCGTAGAGGCGGGTGGCCCGGCTGACGTCGGGGTGGTCGGGGGTGCGGGCCAGGACGTCGCTGACCAGTTCCCAGCTCGTCGTCGTCCGGGCGGTGCCGACGTAGATCTCCACCAGGCCGGCCGGGGAGCTGACCAGCAGTTCGACCTCGTCCTCGCCGCGGGGGCGCCAGAAGCCGGACTCGCGGGTGTCGGGGCCGGCCACCTGGCCGTCCTCGCTCAGCCGCCAGGTGCGGGACTCGTAGGACAGGAAGTCGCGGCCGTCGTGGGCGAAGCGCACCCACTGGCCGAAGCGGTGGTCACCGCCGGTGCCGGCGGCCTGGCCCTCGCCGTGCCACTCACCCAGCAGCGGCAGCACCGACAGCAGCTCGTGGGCGACCTCGGGGCCGGTGCGGACGTCGACGGTGTCGGGCACCGGCAGCTCGGTCGGGCCGGCGGCGGGGCCGTCGGGCAGCCCGGGCGGGAGGGGTGCGCTCATCGGACGTCGTTCCTCTGCTGCTCGGTGCGGGTGAGCCGCCACGCGGAGGCGGCGAAGCCCAGCGCAGTCAGCCCGGTGAGGGTGACGAGCACCCAGGCGGAGACCAGACCCATGCCGCCACCGTAATGCGGGGCACCCGGCACGCACCGGGGGAGGTCCGGCTCACCCCTGTGGGGTGCGGGGCTCAAGGGGACCGGGGCGGACGCCGACGTACGGGAGAGGACGACCCTCGACGCAACGGGGGCCACCAGACCGACATCGATGAGGTGACCGGGTGTCGATCGACGCCGGACCACGACCGCTCCCGCTCACGTACGGGCCGGTGACCAGGAAGCTCAACGTGACCTCCGCCGGCCCCGCGGACGGACCGGTGGTCCTGTTCGCCCACGGCTTCGGCTGCGACCAGGGCATGTGGGACGGCGTGGTGCCGCACTTCAGCGACGACCACCGCGTCGTCCGCTACGACCTGATGGGCTACGGGCAGTCGGACTTCTCCGCCTACGACCCCATCCGCTACGCCACCCTCGACGGGCACGCCGACGACATCCTGGCCATCTGCGCCGAGCTGGACCTGCGCGACGTCACGATCGTGGCCCACAGCGTGAGCACGATGATGGCGGTCAAGGCGGCCGTCCGGGAGCCCGGGCGGTTCCGGCAGGTGGTGCTGGTCGCCGCCAACCCCTACTTCCTGCAGGACCCGGAGACCGGCTACGACGGCGGCTTCTCCGACGCCGACATGACCGAGGTCGCCGGCGCGCTCGACAGCAACTACTTCACCTGGGCCGAGGCGATGGCCCCGGTCATCATGGGCACCCCCGAGGCGCCCGAGCACGGCGAGCGGCTGACCGCGAGCTTCTGCCGGGTCAACCCCGACGTCGCCCGCCAGCTGCTGGGCCTGATGTTCAGCACCGACCACCGGCCGCTCCTGCCGCAGGTGACCACCCCGACGGTGGTGCTGCAGGGCCGCGACGACGCCATGGTGCCCGCGTCGGTGGCCGGGTACCTGCACGCCCACCTGGCCGGCTCGACGCTGGTGCAGCTGCAGGCCCTCGGGCACTGCCCGCACATCAGCGCACCCGAGGAGACCGCAGCGGCCATCCGTGCCCACCTGCTCACGACGTGATGCCGGACTACGCGGACCTGTGGGAGCACGCCCCGGGCAGCCACCTGCTGCTGGACGACGACGGGCTGATCACCGCGGCGAACGCCACGTTCTGCGAGTGGACCGGCCATGCCGCCGCCGACCTGCTCGGCCGGCCGTTCACCTCGCTGCTGCCGATCGGTGACCGGGTCCTGCACACCACGCACGCGTTGCCGCAGCTGATGGTCACCGGCCGGATCGCCGAGGCGTCCGTCCAGGTGATCGGCGCCGACGGGGAGCGCCACCCGGCGCTGATGGGGGCGACGCGGGTGACCGCCGGGCTCCCCGCCCCGGAGACCCGCGTCGTGCTGGTCGACGCCCAGCAGCGCCGCCGCTACGAGGAGGAGCTGCTCACCGCCCGGCGGCGGGCCGAGGAGTCCCAGGCCCGGATCGCCGCGGCCGAGGCCGCGCTCACCGAGCTCGTCCACCACGACTCGCTGACCGGGCTGCTCAACCGACCCGGGCTGCTGCACGCCCTGCACGGCCGGCTCGGGCGCTGCGGCGCCGACGCGACCGGGCCCGGGACCGCCGTCCCGACCGTCTTCTTCATCGACCTCGACGGGTTCAAGGCCGTCAACGACGGGCTGGGCCACGGCAGCGGTGACGAGCTGCTGCGGGTCGTCGCCCGCCGCCTGGAGGACGCCTCCCGGGCCGGCGCCGACGTCGCCCGCCTGGCCGGCGACGAGTTCGTCGTCCTGGACGACGTCTCCCCCACGGGGACCCGGCGGGTCGCCGCACGCCTGCTCGACGTGCTCGCCGAGCCCGTCGTCCTGCAGGGCGTCGAGGTGGTGGTCGCCGCCAGCATCGGCAGCTGCGCGGCCGAGGTGCCCGTCGCCCCCGCCGACGTCGAGACCGCCGCCGACCTGGTGCTGCTGCGGGCCGACACGGCCATGTACCGGGCCAAGGCCCAGGGCAGCGGGCGCTGGGAGGCCCACGTCCCCGGCAGCCCCGACCCGGCCGCCGACCGGCTGGTGCTGCTCGAGCAGCTGCGCAGCGCCATCCGCGACGGCGAGCTGCGGGTGCACTACCAGCCCCGGATGGCCCTGCCCGGCGGCGGCGTGAGCGGCGTCGAGGCGCTGGTCCGCTGGCAGCACCCCACCCGCGGGCTGCTCCAGCCCGACTCGTTCATCGACGCCGCCGAGGAGTCCGGGGTCATCCGTGACCTGGGCGCCTGGGTGCTCACCGAGGCCGTCGGGCAGGCCGTCCGCTGGGACGCCGCCGGCGTGGCCCCGGGACTCCAGATGGCGGTCAACGTCTCCGCGCGCCAGCTCGCCGACACCGGCCTGGTCGCCCGGGTCGCCGGGGTCCTGGCCCGGGCCGGGCTGCCGGCCTCCCGGCTCGTCCTCGAGATCACCGAGACGGCGCTGATGCACGACCCGGAGTCGGCGCTGACGACCCTGCAGGCGCTGCGGTCGCTGGGCGTGCTGCTGGCCGTCGACGACTTCGGCACCGGCTACTCCAGCTTCACCTACCTCAAGCAGTTCCCGGTGGACGAGCTGAAGATCGACCGCTCCTTCGTCGCCGGGATGACCACCGACGCCGGCGACCGCGCCATCGTGGCCAGCTGCGTCCACCTCGCCCACGCCATGGGGCTGGTCGCGGTGGCCGAGGGCGTCGAGTCCGCGGACGAGCGGGACGCGCTGCTCGCACTGCGCTGCGACCAGGCCCAGGGCTACTTCTTCAGCCGGCCGGTGCCGGCGGACGAGGTGCCCTTCCCGGCCACCGTCCCCGCCTGAGCGGTCGCCTGCACCACCTCCGACCAGGGGGTGGCCTGCAGGCCGAGGACGGCGGTGGTCTCCTGGGCGTCCAGGACGAAGTCGGCGTCCCACTGGTGCCGGATGGCGACGAGCTCGCGCAGTTGGGCGTCCGCCACCCCCAGCGCGCGCAGTGCGGGCCACGGGATGCCGCTGACCCGCGCCGGCCGGCCGCCCATGGCCGCGGCCAGGTCGGTGAGCGCCTGCCGCTGACTGCGCGGCTCACCACTGGGCACCATCCAGGCCCGGCCCTCCGCCCGGGGGTCGGACCCGAGGGCCACCAAGGTCGCCGCGACGTCGGGGACGTACGTCCAGCTGTGCCGGGCGTCGGGGTCCCCGATCACCCAGGCCCGCCGGCCGGCGCGCAGCGTCGCCAGCTGCCGGACCAGGTGCGACTGCGCGGGCGGGACGGTGGGCCCCACGAAGTCCGACGCCCGCGCCTCGGTGACGCGGATGCGGCCGGCGGCCCGGGCGGCCAGCAGGTCGTCCCAGATCCCGGCCTTGAGCCGTCCCTTGACGTCGGTCGCCGCCAGCGGGGTGGCGGCGGTCATCGGCCCGTCGGGGCGGCCGTACCCGTACAGGCTGCCCATGACCACCAGCACCCCGGCCTGCTCGGCGGCGACGCGCACCGCGGCCGCGATCGGCGGCCACTCCCGGGTCCACCGGTCGTAGCGCGGCGGGTTGACCGCGTTGTACAGCGCCTCGGCCGCACCCACCGCCGCGGTGAGCGCCGCGGCGTCGGCGGCGTCCACGGCCCGGTGCTGCACGGCATCGGTGCTCGAGCCGCCGCTGCGGGACAGCACGACCACCTCGTGCCCGCGCTCGGCCAGCAGCTGTGCGGTCGCCGTCCCCACCGGGCCCTTGCCCAGCACCACGTGTCGCCCCATGACGTCCTCCGATCGTCTGCGAGAGCAGTGCTCTCGGTGATGTCGACGACCGTCCTCCGGTCCGGCACAGCTGTCAAGAGCGGTGCTCTTGTTTGCGTGCACTGCTCTCGTCGTTCATCCTGGACAGGTGACGACCGCCCGTGACCGTGCCCGCGCCGAGCTGACCGCGGAGATCGCCGACCTCGCCCGTGCCCAGCTGGCCACCGTCGGGGCGCCCGGGCTGTCGCTGCGCGCCGTGGCCCGCGAGCTGGGGATGGCGTCCTCGGCGGTCTACCGCTACTTCTCCAGCCGCGACGAGTTGCTCACCCGGCTGATCATCGACGCCTACGACGCGCTCGGGGCGGCCGCCGAGTCCGCCGACGACCCCACCGCTCCGCCCGTCGAGCGCTGGGTGGCCGTCTGCCGGGCGGTCCGCCGCTGGGCGCTGGCCCACCCGCACGAGTACGCGCTGCTCTACGGCTCACCCGTGCCCGGCTACTCGGCACCGCGGGACACCGTCCCGTCGGCCGTGCGGGTCGGTGCCGTGCTCGGCCGCGTGCTCGGGGACGCCGCCCGGGCCGGCCTGCTGCCGGACGCCGGACACCGCACGACGGGCGTGGTCGGTCCCGAGGCGGCCGGCCTGCTCGGTGGCGACCACCCGGCCCTGGACGACGCCGTGCGGGCCCGGGCGCTGCTGGCCTGGAGCTCGCTGTTCGGCGCGGTCAGCTTCGAGGTGTTCGGCCAGTTCACCGGGGCGGTCGTCGACGCCGAACGGTTCTTCGACGACGCGATGGCCGCCCTCGCCGGCCTGCTGGGTCTCTGAGCACCGACCAGGTGTTCGCTGTGGTGGTCCAGGATGCGTCCCGCGGCCTCCGCCCTTACTGTGCGCGACACATCGATCACATGGCGAGAGGGATGTACATGCGCAGGTTGACCGCTGTCCTGACCGGGCTGCTGGCCCTGACCACCGCCGGGGTGCTGGCCCCGAGCACCGCCGGCGCCGTCACCGGCGGCACCGAGGACACCGCGAACAGGTACTCGAACGTCGGGCTGCTGTTCTTCTACGACGCGACGGGCCGCTACCGCTGCTCCGGGACCCTGATCTCCCCGACCGTGGTGCTCACCGCGGCACACTGCACCACGGGCACGCTGGGGCAGACCATCGTCACCTTCGATGCCGACGTCGCCAGGACCGCGGACGAGGCGGCCACGACCGTCCCGCGGGCGGACCCGGCCGTCGGCTACACGTCGGCCCCCGAGGGCTGGTACGCCGGCACCGCGTACACCCACCCGGACTACTCGGACTTCACCGACATGGACAACTGGAACGACGTCGGGGTCATCGTGCTCGACGAGCCGGTGGAGGGCATCACCCCGGCGGAGGTCGCGCCCGTCGGGTACCTCGAGCAGTTCGCCCAGCCGGCGCTCAACGGCACGACGTTCACCGTGGTCGGCTACGGCACCGAGGTGCGCAAGCCGGTGAGCGGGCCGCGCAAGCCCACGCCGATGAGCTACCCGATCGTCCGGCGCTACACCGACGTGGTGGGGCAGAAGCTGACCCCGCAGATCCTGCAGGTCAACGGCAACGAGCACGACACCCGCGGCGGCGGTGGCAGCTGCTTCGGTGACTCCGGTGGCCCGACCTTCAAGGACGGGTACGTCGTGACCGTGACCAGTTACGGCTACACGGCGAACTGCCGCTACCTGGACGGACTGCAGCGGGTGGACATCGCCGTCGTCCAGGACTGGCTGGAGACGTTCCTCGACTGACCCGGGACGAGACAGGGCCCGCCTCCCGCGAGGGAGGCGGGCCCTGTCGGCCCCCTCGCAGGGCCCCGCCGCGAGCTCGCGGCGCGGCGGGGGGCGAGGGGGTCCTTCCTCAGGCGATCGCCAGCGTCGTCTCGTTCAGGCCGACGTCGGCGGCGATGCTGCGCTCGGCCCGGCCGACCGGCGACAGCGACCGGAGCGTCCAGTCACCGGGAGCGGCGAAGAACCGGAAGTGACCCTCCGGGCTGGTCACCACCTCCGCGGTGAACTCGTCCGTGGCGTCCAGCAGCCGCACGTAGGCGCCGGCGACCGGCGACCCGTCGTGCCAGACCTGCCCCTGGATGACCGTCTGGGTCGTCAGGTCTACGCCGGCGAGACCGCCACCCTGCTCGGGGGCCCCGCACACGGTCAGGCGCCCTTCGCGATCGGGACGCCGACGAGGGAGCCGTACTCGGTCCAGGAGCCGTCGTAGTTCTTGACGTTCTCGTGGCCGAGGAGCTCGCGCAGCACGAACCAGGTGTGGCTCGAGCGCTCGCCGATGCGGCAGTAGGCGATGGTGTCCTTGCTGGTGTCGAGGCCCGCGTCGGCGTAGAGCTTCGCGAGCTCGTCGTCGCTCTTGAAGGTGCCGTCCTCGTTGGCCGCCTTGCTCCAGGGCACGTTCACCGCGGTCGGGATGTGCCCGGCGCGCTGGGCACCCTCCTGCGGCAGGTGCGCGGGGGCGGTCAGCTTGCCGGCGAACTCGTCGGGCGAGCGCACGTCGACCAGGTTCTTGGTGCCGATGGCGTCGACGACCTCGTCGCGGAAGGCGCGGATGGAGGCGTCGGGCTCACCGGCGGCGTAGGAGGTGGCCGGGCGCTCGACGACGTCGGCCGACAGCGGGCGGCTGTCGAGCTCCCACTTCTTGCGGCCGCCGTCGATGAGCTTGACGTCGCCGTGGCCGTAGACCTTGAAGTACCAGTAGGCGTAGGCGGCGAACCAGTTGTTGTTGCCGCCGTAGAGCACGACGGTGTCGTCGTTGCTGATGCCCTTGGCCGACAGCAGGGCGCTGAAGCCCTCGCGGCTGACGAAGTCGCGGGACTCGGCGTCCTGGAGGTCGGTCTTCCAGTCCAGCTTGACCGCGCCCTCGATGTGGCCCTTGTCGTAGGCGCTGGTGTCCTCGTCGACCTCGACGAAGACGATGCCGGGCTGGCCCAGGTGCTCGGTGGCCCAGTCTGCGGTGACGAGCACGTCGGTACGGCTCATGGGGTGGCTCTCCTTCGGTGGTTGCTCGGACGGGTGCGGGCGTCGCGCGCCCGCCGGACGAGGAGGTGGAGCTCGCAGCCCCGGCGGGAGCCGGGGACTGCGTCGGGCTGTGCTGCGACCGGTGGGGCACCGGTCACGAGCGCGCCGGGCCGTGGACCACGGACGCCGGCTGCGTCAGGTGGGGACATCGGGGAGGGCCTCCGGACGGCGGACAGGGCGCGTCTGGGCGGGTGGGGTCCGCCCTCAGGGAGCCGGACACAGGCTGCTGCCGACGCGGCACAGGTCGACTGTGCGGCGCGAGGTCAGCAGGGGGCCCACGGCGCGAGGGTAGCGGATCACGCCCGCGCGCCGGTGTGGGCGTCCACCAGGGCGGTGAGCTCCGCGGCGCGGGGCGCGCCACTGCTGCGCCCGAGCACCGCGCCGCTGCGGTCGAGGTAGAACAGGGTCGGGGTGACCCGGACGTCCAGGGCGCGCACCTCGTCGAGGTGGCTCTCGGCGTCCACGTGCAGACAGGACAGCCCCGGGCGGGAGGTCTGCAGCTGCTGCAGGCGGGCGCGGGTGGCCCGGCAGGGGCCGCAGAAGGCGGTGGAGAACTGGACGACGGTCAGGTCGGCGTCCTGCGGACGCGCCCCGAGCGCCGCCAGCACGGCGAGCTCTGCTCCGGCGGGCACGGCAGCAGGAACGCCCCCGGCCGCCGACGGCATTCCCGACCGTGGGCACCCAGCCGGTGAGCACCCAGCCGGTGGGCACCCAGCTGCTGGGCACTCAGCCGGTGAGCACCGTGTCGGTGGCCTCGACCCGGACGTCGATGCCGTCGGCCGCCGGCACCGCGCTGGTCAGCTGCAGGCCGAAGGGCAGCGCGGGCACCGCGTAGCGCAGGTCGAGCAGTTCCGCGGCCTGGTCGAGCACCGCGTCGGGCACGTCCAGGGCGCCGGCCGAGGCGTCGCCCACGTCGACGACGACGTCGCCGTCCTCCAGGCGGACCGTGCCGGTGGCGGTGACCGGCAGCAGGACGCCGAGCACCTCGACCTGCCGGGTGATGCGGATGCCCTCACCCTCCTGGGCCAGCGTGGTGTCGCCGCCCAACTGCTGGGCCAGCAGTGCGTAGGAGAGGGTGGCGGTGCCCTCGACCCGGTCGACCGGGATCTCCTGCACCGAGCCGGACACGACGTCGGACAGCGGGACGTGCACCCCGCGCAGCGAGACGTCGGCGTTCGTCCCGGCCGGCTGGCCGAGCTCCTCGGCGGTGAGCCGCAGCCGGACGTCGTCGTACTCACCGCCCAGCGCCTGGGTGAGGAACGGGAAGCCGGCGATCTCCACCTCGGGCGGCGAGGTGAGCCCGCCGCGCTGCGCGACCTGCGCGGCGACCCGGTCCTCGGCGATGCCGACCCCGACCCGGTCGACGACGACGAGCAGGCCCCCCACGAGCAGCAGCAGGAACACGAGGGCGCCCAGACACCCGACCCGGCGGCTCACCCCGTGCCGTACAGGGCGAGGGCGTAGGCGACCGGCGCCGCCGCGGCCAGCGGCAGCACCGCCTGCACCACCGGCAGCGACCAGCTGGGGACGCCGCGCTCGGCCACGACGTAGGACGCCCCGACCGCCATCAGCGCGGCGGCCCCGCCGAGCGAGGCGCCCAGGACCACCGCCGACAGCGCGTCGGCCAGCGCACCGCCGTCCCGGCGCAGCAGCGCGACCACGACCGCCGCCAGGACGGAGACGACCAGGCCGAGCAGGCCGCGCGGGACGCCGTCGGCGATCTGTGGGCGGGGCAGGACGAGGTCGACGAGGTGGCCGGCCAGCACCGCACCGCCGACCGCGAGCACCGCGGTCTGCGCGGTCTGCGCGGTCTGCGCGCCGTCGTGGACCCGGGCGACGGCCAGCAGCACCGCGAGGGAGCTGACACAGCACAGCAGCAGCAGGACCCCGGCCAGCGAGGCCACCAGGTAGCGGCGCGGCGAGGGGCGGGTCATCTGGTGGACGACGGCGAGCAGGAAGCCCAGCCCCAGGACCGCCAGCAGCCGGTCCAGCTCCGGGCGCTCGGGCAGCACCATCGCCAGGTCCGCGCCCACCGCGGCCAGGGCACCCAGCGCGAGAGAGCCGGTGGACCCGCGGATGCCGGTGGCCACCACCCAGGCGGCGACCAGGGCCAGCTGCAGCACGAGCACGGCGGCGAAGCGGCCGGCGTCGTCGAGGGCGAGGGGCAGCAGCGCGAGGAGCGCGGTCGCCACGACCACGGCCCCGGCCGCGGGCAGGTGGTGGACGCGCGGGGACAGCCCCACGTCCGCCCCGGTCGCCGTCACCCCGAGATCGTCCCAGAGACCGGCGCCGGAGCCGTGCGGACCCGCCCGACCGGTGAGGGTCCTGATCTGCCCGCCCGTCCGCTATCCTGCCCTCTCACCTCGACAGCGCGGTCGACGGCCTGGGACCACGCCCCAGTGAGGAGAGACATGCGACTCGTGCTCATGACCTCGGCCCGACAGGCCACCACGGAGGTCCTCCCCGCGCTCGGGCTGCTGGCCCACCAGGTGCGCATCGTCGCCCCGGAGCTGTCCAGCCTGCTCGACGGTGACGCCGGGGACGTCGTCCTCGTCGACGCCCGGCACGACCTGGTATCCGCCCGCACGCTGTGCTCCCTGCTGAACTCGACGGGGGTGGCCGCCTCGCTGGTCGCCGTCCTCTCCGAGGGCGGCCTGGTCGCGCTGTCGGCCGACTGGGGCGTCGACGACGTGGTGCTCGACACCGCTGGCCCTGCAGAGGTCGACGCCCGGCTCAAGTGGGCCACCGCCCGCCGGCTGGCCGCGGCTGCACCGGCCGACGGCGGCGAGGGCGGCGTCACGCGGGCCGGCGAGCTGGTCATCGACGAGCACAGCTACGCGGCCAAGCTCCGCGGCCGCCCGCTCGACCTCACCTACAAGGAGTTCGAGCTCCTCAAGTACCTGGCGCAGCACCCCGGCCGCGTCTTCTCCCGCGCCCAGCTGCTGCAGGAGATCTGGGGGTACGACTACTTCGGTGGCACCCGCACCGTCGACGTCCACGTCCGCCGGCTGCGGGCCAAGCTGGGCACCGAGCACGAGGCGCTGATCGGCACCGTCCGCAACGTCGGCTACAAGCTCGACCAGCAGGTGGCCGACGCCACGGCCGCGGCCACGGCCGCGGCCGACGTCGCCACGACCGACACCCTCGGCTGAGCGCCGGTCCGCTGAGCGCCGAACCGCCCGCCCACCTCGTCGAGGTCACCGACCGACTGTCCGCCGCGGTCGTGGCCGAGGTCGGGGCGCTGCTGGCCACCGCGCTGGCCGCCGACGGCGTCCGGCCGGTCTCCGAGGAGTCCGAGCTGCGGCTGGCCCACGGCGGCCCGGCCGGCGGTGGCGACCTGACCGCCCGGGACGCCGCGGGCAGCCTCGTCGGCTACGCGCGGCTGGAGCGGCCCGCCGGCGACCCGGAGGCCGAGGCCGAGCTCGTCGTCGCACCGGCCGCGCGCCGCCGCGGCGTCGGGGCGGCGCTGCTCGGCCGGCTCGAGGAGCTCGCCGGCGAGCGCCCGCTGCGGGTCTGGGCGCACGGCGAGCTGCCCGGCTCGGCGGAGCTGGCCCGCGGCCGCGGGTACGAGCGCGCCCGGGTGCTGCTGCAGATGCGCCGTCCCCTCGACGGCGTCGACCCCGACCCGCACCCGCGCCTGCCGGTCGGCGTCACCGTGTCGACCTTCCGCCCGGGCACCGACGAGGACGCCTGGCTGCGGGTCAACGCCCGCGCCTTCGCCCACCACCCCGAGCAGGGCTCCTGGACCGCCCGCGACCTCGCGCTGCGCGAGGCGGAGGACTGGTTCGACCCGGCCGGCTTCTTCCTCGCCTGGCGCGAGGAGACGACCGGGCCCCGACTGCTGGGCTCGCACTGGACCAAGGTCCACCCCGCCGGCGAGGTCGGCGACGCGCCGGTCGGCGAGGTCTACGTGCTCGGCATCGACCCCGACGCGCAGGGCACCGGGCTGGGGCGCACCCTGACCGACCTGGGCCTGGCGCACCTGCGGGCCCGCGGGCTGTCGCACGTGCTGCTGTACGTCGAGGAGGACAACAACGCGGCCGTCGCGCTCTACCGTCGCAGTGGCTTCACGCGACACATGGTCGACGTCTCGTGGCAGCGGCCCACCTCTCGCTGAGGGTGCAGTTCCGGTTCCCCACGGTCTCGCCACGCGGTGGTTCACCCGGTGGACGTACAGCGTGTGCCGAGTCGTGGCCGACGTCTCAACCGGCGTTCACGCCTCGTTCACCGAGGCAGCCGGATCCGTCCACCTGGGCTGCTTAGCGTCTTGCCACGTCACGCAGACCGCCCGGCTACGACGTCCGGGCACCCTTCAGTTGAAAGGCACTGAGTTGAAGCTCAGCACCACGACGCGCGCAGCAGCGGTCTCCTCCGCTCTCGCCGCCACCCTCGCTCTGGCCGCCTGTGGCGCTTCCAACGAGGAGGGCTCCGGCAGCGCCGGTGCGGCCACCTCCGGCGGCAGCGCGTCGAGCGCCGCCCCTGAGCTGAGCGGTGCTCTCGCCGGCGCCGGGTCCAGCGCGCAGCAGTCCGCCATGGAGGCGTGGCAGGCCGGTTTCGAGGGTGAGAACCCCGACGTGCAGTTCAGCTACGACCCCAGCGGTTCCGGCAACGGCCGCAAGGCCTTCCTCAGCGGCGCTGCCGACTTCGCCGGCTCCGACGCCGCGCTGAAGGACGAGGAGCTGGCCCAAGTCGCCGACCGGTGCGCGACCGCCGACGTGTTCGAGCTGCCGAACTACATCTCGCCGATCGCCATCGCCTTCAACCTCGAGGGCGTCGACACCCTCAACCTGAAGCCGGCCACCGTCGCCGACATCTTCAGCGGCAAGGTCACTACCTGGAACGACCCGGCCATCGCCGCCGACAACGCCGGTGTCACCCTGCCGGCCACCCCGATCGTCCCCGTGCACCGCGCCGACGACTCGGGCACCACGGAGAACTTCACCGCGTACCTGAACGAGGCCGCCCCCGACGCGTGGACGGCCGAGCCGGACGGTGTCTGGCCGCTCGAGGGCGGCGAGAACGCCAACGGCACCTCCGGCGTCATCGACGTCGTCACCAGCACCGCCGGCGCGATCACCTACGCCGACGCCAGCCGGGCCTCCGACCTGGGCGTCGTCAGCGTCGCCGTAGGCAGCGACTTCGTCGCCCCGTCGGCCGAGGCCGCCGCCGCCGTGGTCGAGAACTCCCCCGTGGTCGAGGGCCGCGGCGAGTACGACTTCGCCATCGACCTCGACCGCGCCACCGAGGGCACCGGCGAGTACCCGGTCGTCCTCATCAGCTACCACGTCGGCTGCGTGCAGTACGACGACGCCGCCAAGGCCGCGGCCGTCAAGGGCTTCATGCAGTACGTGATCAGCGAGGACGGCCAGGCCGCGTCCTCCGAGAACGCCGGTAGCGCCCAGATCTCTGACACCCTGCGCACGCAGGCCCAGACGGCCGTCGACGCCATCACCGCCGCCGGCTGACACCGGCACACCGCGATGGCCCGGGACGTCGACCGACGTCCCGGGCCATCGCACCGCCCGGACCCGGGCACCCGTACCGCCTGGAGCACCCCCCGCACCACCCCCACGAACGACCACACGGAGCAGCGGTGACCGCCACGAAGGCCCCGACCGAACCACCGGCGCAGCGCACCGTCCGCCGCCCGGGTGACCGCATCTTCGCCGGCGCCGCCCGAGGCTCGGGCATCTTCATCCTGCTGGTCCTGGCCGGCGTCGCCGCCTTCCTGATCAGCGAGGCCATCCCGGCCCTGACCGCCGCATCGTCGGAGATCCCCGACGGCAAGGGGCTGGGCCCCTACATCGGCCCCCTCGTGCTGGGCACCCTGCTCGGAGCGGTGATCGCCCTGCTGGTCGCCACGCCGCTCGCGGTGGGCATCGCGCTGTTCATCACCTACTACGCGCCCCGCCGGATCGCCGCGACCATGGGCTACGTCATCGACCTGCTCGCCGCGATCCCCAGCGTCGTCTACGGCTTCTGGGGCCTGGCGGTGCTGGCGCCGAAGCTGGTGCCCTTCCACGCCTGGGCCGCCGACCACCTGGGCTTCCTGCCCTTCTTCGCCGGCCCCGCCTCCGCCAGCGGCCGCACGATGCTCACCGTCGGCATCGTCCTCGGCGTGATGATCCTGCCGATCATCTCGGCCATCTCGCGGGAGGTGTTCAGTCAGGCGCCCGCGCTGCACCGCGAGGCCGCCCTGGCCCTGGGCGCCACCCGCTGGGAGATGATCAAGATGGCGGTGCTGCCCTACGGCAAGTCCGGCGTGATCGCCGGCTCCATGCTCGGTCTGGGCCGCGCCCTCGGCGAGACGATGGCGGTGGCGATCATCCTGTCCGGTGGCGCCGGCGCGACCGTGAACCTGATCAGCAACTCGAACCCCTCGACGATCGCGTCGAACATCGCGCTGCGCTTCCCCGAGGCCACCGGCATCGGCGTGAACACGCTCATCGCCAGCGGCCTGGCCCTGTTCCTCATCACGCTCGCCGTCAACATGCTCGCCCGCTGGATCGTCAACCGGCGCGCCGACTTCTCCGGAGCCAACTGATGAGCACCCAGACCCCCCTCGCCCCCGTCGGCGCCACCAGCCTGGGCAACTCCGGCCCGGTCCGCGAGCAGCGCCGGCTGCCCCGCTTCGCCCCGCTCGGGCTCTTCCTCGCCGGTGTGGCCGTCGGCGCCCTGCTGTCCGCCCTGACCGGCTTCAGCGTGGCGCTGACCGTGATCTACGGCGTCGTGCTCGGCAGCCTGTTCGTGTACCTGGTCTCCCGGGCCGTCGAGGGCCGCCGCAAGGCCGCGGACCGGCTGGTGACCAGCCTGGTGACCACGGCCTTCGCGATCGCCATGGTGCCGCTGGTCTCGCTGGTCTACACGGTCCTGGACAACGGTCTGCCCCGGCTCGACGGCGCCTTCTTCACCAACTCGATGTACCGGGTCGTCGGCGAGGGCGGTGGCGCCTACCACGCCATCCTCGGCACCGTGATCATCACGGCGCTGGCCACGATCATCTCGGTGCCCATCGGCCTGCTGACCGCCATCTACCTGACGGAGTACGGCACCGGCCGGCTGAAGAAGGCGATCACCTTCTTCGTCGACGTCATGACCGGCATCCCCTCGATCGTGGCCGGCCTGTTCTCCTACGCGCTGTTCACGCTGATCTTCGGCGTCTCGGTCCGGATGGGCGTCATGGGCGCCGTCGCCCTGTCGGTGCTGATGATCCCGGTGGTCGTGCGCTCCTGCGAGGAGGTGCTCAAGCTCGTCCCGAACGAGCTGCGCGAGGCCGCCTACGCCCTGGGCGTCCCGAAGTGGCGCACGGTCGTCAAGGTGGTCCTGCGCACCGCCATCGCCGGCCTGGGCACGGGCATCACGCTGTCGGTCGCCCGCGTCATCGGCGAGACCGCACCGCTGCTGATCACCGTCGGCCTCATCACCGGCACCAACCTCAACCCGTTCGACGGGCGGATGGCGACGCTGCCGGTGTTCGCCTACTACCAGCTCACCCAGCCGGGCACCGCGACGCAGGCGTTCCTCGACCGGGCCTGGACGGCAGCGCTCGTCCTCATCATCCTGGTCATGGCGCTCAACGTCGTCGCCCGCCTGATCACCCGCTTCTTCGCCCCCAAGACCGGTCGCTGACCGACCCATCCGGAGGAACACCACCGTGGCCAAGCGCATCGACGTCAGTGACCTGGACATCTACTACGGCAACTTCAAGGCCGTGGAGGGCGTCAACATCTCCATCGAGCCGCGCAGCATCACCGCGCTGATCGGCCCCTCGGGCTGCGGCAAGTCGACCTTCCTGCGGTCGCTGAACCGCATGCACGAGGTCATCCCCGGCGCACGCGTCGAGGGCAAGGTCGTCATCGACGGCCAGGACCTCTACGGCGCCGGCGTCGACCCGGTCGACGTCCGCCGTCAGATCGGCATGGTCTTCCAGCGGCCGAACCCGTTCCCGACGATGTCGATCTACGACAACGTGGTGGCCGGGGTGCGGCTCAACAGCACCAAGATGAAGAAGAGCGCGATGGACGACCTCGTGGAGCGGTCGCTCAAGGGCGCCAACCTCTGGAACGAGGTCAAGGACCGGCTCAACCGCCCCGGCTCCGGCCTGTCCGGCGGCCAGCAGCAGCGGCTGTGCATCGCCCGCGCCATCGCGGTCGAGCCCGAGGTGCTGCTGATGGACGAGCCGTGCTCCGCGCTGGACCCGATCTCCACGCTGGCCATCGAGGACCTGATGACCGAGCTCAAGGAGCGGTTCACCATCGTCATCGTCACGCACAACATGCAGCAGGCCGCGCGCGTGAGCACCTCCACCGGGTTCTTCAACCTCAACGGCGTGGGCCAGCCGGGTCGGCTGATCGAGTTCAACCCGACCGAGAAGATCTTCAGCAACCCCGAGGAGAAGGCCACGGAGGACTACATCTCCGGCCGCTTCGGGTGATCCCCGGCTGAACCGCCCGGCGCAGACCCCGGCCCCGTCCCCCGCCTCGGCGGGAGGCGGGGCCGCTCTCGTCCGGCCCGGGTCCCCCACCGGCGGCCGGGGCCCGTGGCTGCTCCTGGTCTCGACGAGGCGGTCCGGGTCAGCTGGTGCAGGCCCGGACCGCCTCGTCCGCGGCGGGCGGGACGGCCGTCGCCGGCACCGGTGTGCCGGCCGGGGCCGCCACCAGGCCGGTGTAGTCCGGGCCGACGACCAGCTGCACCGCGGCGCCCACCGCGGGGGTCTCCACCAGCACCGCACCGGGGACCGCGGTGGCCACCGTGCGGGCCGGCTCCAGCGCCGCCGGGCCGTAGCGGACGACGGTGCGGTCGACGGCGCCGGGCTCGACCCCGCGGGCGCCGATCCGGAACCCGCCGGCGGCCAGCCCGTCGGCGATCTCGGCGGTCCGGCCGGTCCCGGTGGCGTCCAGCACGTCGACGGTCACCCCCTCCGGCGGCACGGTGACCGTGGTGCCCGCCGGGACCGGGTCGGCGACGACCGCCGGCTGCCCACCGGCCGGTGCCGCGGCCTGGGCGGCGTCGGCGGGCTGCCCCTCGGCGGGCGGCTCGGGGACCGGGAGCCGGCCGCTGTTGATGACCTCGTCGAACAGCTCGCGGGTGGCCAACGCGTCGACGACGACGGCGGCCTGGTCACTGCCGGTGGCCACCCGGCCGACCTGGGCGACGGGCAGCGCGGCGACCTCCACCGCCGACTCCCCCTGCGGCCCGAGCGCCAGCCCCAGTGACCGCACGTCCTGCAGGCTGGTCTCCTGGTCGACGGTGAGCGTGTCGCCGGCCCCGGACAGGAAGCGGGCGAGCGTCAGCGGGTCGGCGAGGGCTCCCCCGGCCAGCCCCGCGGTCAGCGTCGAGCTGAGCACCTGCTGGCCGCGGGCGCCGACGACAGCGCCGGTCACGTCGGACCCCGCCGCACCGGGCCGCAGGTGGTCGGCGACCGCGTCCCCGGCCATCTGCTGCTCACCGGCGGTCGGGCACATGTCCACCTCGCCGAGCACCTCGACCAGGCCCGGCAGCCGGGCGGCGTCGACGCCGACGTAGTGGTCGACACGCAGCCCGGTCAGCTGCTGGACCGACCGCACCAGGCAGGAGGGGCCGCCGCGGAGCAGCGCGTCGGCGAAGGGCTCGGTGGCCGGCGGCCGGAGCGAGCCGTCGGCGGCTCGGCAGGCCGGGGTGTCGCTGAGCGCGGTCGGCGGCAGCGTCACCACGACGGCCTGACCGTCCTCGGCCACGTGGGCGACCAGCGCGCTCACCGACGCCAGACCGCTGCGCCCGGGGAGGCCGCTGGTGACCACCAGCGAGGTCTCCGCACCGACCTGCAGCTGCGGGGCCAGCACCTCCGGCCCGTCGGGCACCAGGGCGTCGACCCGGCCCAGCGCCCGGTCGCCGTAGACGTAGAGCCCGCCGTAGGCGGCGACGACCACACCGAGGAGGGCGAGCAGGGCGAACACCGTCCGGTTGAACCGGCGCCGGGCAGGGCTCGGTGGCGTCCGCACGCGCCGCACGGCGGTCGAGCCGGTCGAGGTCGGGAGGTCGCGGCCCGGGATCGGGGGGACCGGCAGGCTCCGGCGGACCCCGGGGACCGGGACCGAGTGCTGCGGCCCGCCCGGCGCCGGGACGGCGGGCAGGACCGGGCTCCCGACGGCGCCGCGGACCGGCAGCGGCGGCACCGGCACGGACGGCGACGCGCCACGCCCGGCCGGGACCGGTCCCGCCGGGCGGGACGGGCTCCCGACGGCGGAGGACCCCACGGACCTGGCGGGGCCCGCGACGACTGCGGGACCCGCGGGAGGTGTCGGGCCGGCGAGCGCGCCAGGGCCGGGCACCGGGACGGAGACCGCCGGACCGGAGCCCACTGCCGCGACGGGCGCCGGCCAGGGGGCGGCGACCGCTCCGGCCGCCGGTGTCGCCCACGGAGACGGGCCGGACGACGCGGTCGGGACGTCCGGTGTCGGGACGGGCCACGACGAGGTGGCAGCCGGGGCGGCCGGCTGCCGGGGCGGGGCCGCCGGGCTGCGCACGGGCAGGGCGGCGGGCGGCGGCGCGTTCCGTCCGGCCGCCGGCAGCGGTGGGGCGGACGGCCGGGCCGCGGGCTGGGCAGGCGAGGCCGGCGGCGGGGAGGGGGGCACGTCGGCGGGGGTGCCCGGGAGCAGGCCGGTCGCGGGGCCGGCCGGCGTCCCGGCGCGGGGGCCGGGTGCGGCGGGCTGCCAGCCGGTCGGGAGCACGGGCGGAGCGGGGGCGGGGCGGTCGGCGTCGCGCCGCGTGCCGACGCGGGGAGCCGGGTCGGCGCCGCGCGGCCACTCGGTGCGCCGGCCGTCGTCCGGCTGGCCGGTCGCCGCCGCCTCCCGGCGCCCGGCACGCCGGCCGACACCGCTGCCACCGGAACGGGCGACGAGCTCGGCGACGGTCAGCGGGGCGGTGCGAGGGTCACCGGCGGCCCGGGAGCCCGAAGCGGCGCGGTCGTCGACGGGCGCAGCACCGTCCGTCCCGCTCGGCCTCGGCTGGTCCGCCACCGGTGTCGACATCCCATCGTCGTGTCCTGCGGCACCGTGGCTGGGCCGCTCGATCCGCGCCCCGGCCGAGCTCGAGCAGCCCGCCGGGGGACCTTGCCACGATACGGTCGGCGGGCGCGCGCGGCGGCCTGACGCGCGGACGCCGGTCCGATGTCCTGCGCACGCTCGACCGGCAGGGAGGCGGGCCGGACCGTAGCGTCGGCCCGGTGAAGCTGCCCTTCCTCGGCCCGACCGACGTGCTGAACGCCGCCGGTGGCCTGCGTGACGGCGTCGCCGAGGCGCTGACCCTGCTGCCCAGGATCGCCGGCGCGATGGGCGAGCTCGAGCGGCTGCTGCAGCGCGGTACGGCGCTGATCGACCGCGCGGAGGTGCTCGCCGACTCCGCCGAGCGGGCGATCGCCGCCGTCGATGCCACCCGCGCCGACGCCGACGAGGCGATGACCCGGATCAAGGCGACGCAGGCCGCTGCCGACGACGCGATCGCCGGGGTGGCGGCCACCCGGGCGCGCGCTGACGAGGCGATCGAGCACATCGGTCTCACCCAGCGCGCCGCCGACCAGACGGTGCTGCAGATCGGGGAGACCCAGGCCGCGGCCGACCGGGCCGTCGAGCAGATCGGCGTCACCCAGGCGGCCGCCGACCGGGCGGTGGCCCGGATCGGCGCGACCACCGACGCCGCCGAGCAGGTGGTGGCGCGGATCGGCGGCACCACCGACGCCGCCGAGCAGGTGCTGACCGTGGTCGGCGGGACGGCCGCGGCGGCGGGCGGGCTGCTGGGCCGGGCCGAGGACCTGCTCGAGACCACCGCCCCCCTGCTGGACACGGTGACCCCGCTGGTCGGGACGCTGGTGCCGCTGGTCGACCACTACGCCGACCCGCTGACCCGGCTCGCCCCGGCGCTGGCCCGGTTCGCCGACCAGTTGGACGCCGACGAGGTGGCGGCGCTGATCGCCCTGGTCGACCGGCTCCCCGACCTGGTCGTGCACCTGGACGAGGACGTCGTCCCGGTGCTGGTGACCCTCGGCGACGTGGTGCCCGACGTGCACGCGCTGCTGGACACCGTCCAGGACATGCGCCAGGTGGTGAAGGGGTTCCCGGGCTCGCGGCTGTTCCGCCGCCGCGGCGCCGAGGAGATCGCCGAGGAGGAGGCGGAGGCCGAGGCCGGCTCGCGCTGAACGCGCGACCGGCGCCGCCCCCGTGGGGGACGGCGCCGGTCGACGGGCGCTGCGCGGCTCAGGTCTCCGTGGGGTACCCCAGGGCGCGGACGACGTCGCCGATGCGCTCGTAGGTCTCGCCGTCGGGCAGCGTCGCCAGCTCGTCGGCGACCGCGTCGGGTGCGCGGTGGTCGCGGGCGGCCTCGACCAGCTCCGGGCCGGTGGCCGGGAAGTCGGCACGGACGAGCCAGCGGGCCAGCTCGGCCCGGGCCACCACCGCGTCGGGGGTCATGCCCACCGGCACGCCGCCGACCAGGGTGTCCTCCGGCGAGCTGTCGACGTCCGGCTCGCCCTCGGCGGCGGGCTCGGGGTCCTTCCACTCCTCGGCGTGGGTGGACCGGCCGGAGCGCATCATGCCCTCGACCTCGTGCTTGAGCTGGTCGTCCTGGCGCGCGCTGTGCGTGGTGCTGCGGGCGGACGTGCCCGCGAAGGTGTCGTCGCTGTCGCTCATCGGGTCTCCTCCCTCAGTCCTCGTGCAGGGCGCTCGGCTTGTGGACGGCGGACTTGCCGCTCTTCTCGCTCTCCACCTCGTACTGCGGGTCGTCCTCGCTCGCCCGCACGGTGCGACCGGCGGCTTCGGTGTCCTCCGTGATCTTCTTCGTCACGGTGCCCTCGGCCTCGCCGCCGTGGCTCTTCCAGCTCACGTGGTCGCCCTTGTCGAACTCCTGCGCCATCGCCGGCTCCCTGTCGTCCACATCGTCGGTCCGCTCTGAGTCCGCCCTGCCTGCCCGGGGCGGGACGGGCGCACACATCGACCTGCCGGACCCGGGACCCCTCACCCGTTCGGGGGGGACTCCACCGGGACGGGTGGTCGGGCCGTCGGCTCGTCACGTAGCGTGCTCACTCGACGGGCCGTCCTGAGCGTCTCCCCCGGTCAGCGCAGTCAGCTGGTCACGCTCAGCGAGTGCTCGTCCTCGATCGCCGGCCCGGTCGGCCCCATTCCCCCGGGGCCGGCCGGGCCGGCCTCGTCGTGCCCGGTCCTCGCTAACCTGACGACCGTGGAACCGACCGAGACCCCCGCCGGCGCCCACGCGGGCGTCGACGCCGTCGCCCGCCCGGTCGACGTCCTCACCGTCAGCTCCGTGCGGGACGTGACGCCCGCGGTCCGCCGGGTCACCCTCACCGCCTCGGCCGCCGTCGTGGCCGCCGCCGGGCCGACGCTCTCCCTGCTGGTCCCCCGGGTCGGCGACGCCGCACCGCGGTGGCCGGAGATCGCCCGCGACGGCCGCATCGTGTGGCCGCAGGGCAGCCACGGGGTCGCGCTGCGCAGCTACACCGCCCGCCGCCAGGACCCGGCCGCCGGCGAGGTGGACGTCGACTTCGTGCTGCACGGCGACGGGCCGGCCGCGACCTGGGCCGCTGCTGCGGCGCCCGGTGCGGTCCTCGGGATCGCCAGCGCCGCGCCGCTGGGCGCCGAGCCGGCCGGCTGGCTGCTGCTGGCCGGCGACGAGACGGCGCTGCCCGGGATCGGCCGGATCCTGGCCGCCGCCGCACCGGACACCCGCGGGATCGCCCTGCTGGAGGTGGCCGGCCCCGCCGAGCAGCAGGAGCTGCCCGCCCCGCCGGGGGTCGAGGTGCGCTGGCTGCACCGGGCCGGCACCGAGCCCGGCGAGAGCACGCTGCTGGTCGACGCGGTCGCCGCGCTGGAGCGGCCGGAGGGCGAGGACCTCTTCGCCTGGGTGGGCGCGGAGTCGGCCACGGTGCGCGCCGTCCGGGCCGACCTGCGCGGCCGCTGGGGGCTGCGCCGCCACCAGCACCACGCGATCGGCTACTGGCGGCGCGGCCGGGCGATGTCGCCGGCCGGCTGACCGGAGGACCCCCAGCGTCCTCACAGGGGACGTCCAGGCCTCCCGCAGTGCGCCCGCGCAACCTGTCACCATGACCACGACCACGGCGCAGAGTCCAACGGGAGGCCTCGTGTCCGGTAGCAGCTCTGGCTCCTCGGCGTCCGGCTCCAGGCCGGAGGCCCGGCTGCTCGTGGTCGACGACGAGCCGAACATCCGCGAGCTGCTCTCGGCCAGCCTGCGGTTCGCCGGGTTCGAGGTCGCCACCGCGCCCGACGGGCAGCAGGCCCTCGCCGTCGCCGAGCAGTTCCGCCCCGACCTGCTGGTGCTCGACGTGATGATGCCCGGTCTCGACGGCTTCGGCGTCGTCCGCCGGCTGCGGCAGAACGGCACGCACACCCCGGTGTTGTTCCTCACCGCCCGCGACGCCGCCGAGGACAAGGTCACCGGCCTCACCCTGGGCGGCGACGACTACGTCACCAAGCCCTTCAGCCTCGACGAGGTGCTCGCCCGGATCCGCGCGGTGCTCCGCCGCACCCAAGGCGCCCAGCAGGTGGCGGAGGCGCCGCGGCTGACCTTCGCCGACATCGAGCTGGACGAGGAGTCGCACGAG
The DNA here is from genome assembly GCF_010682105.1 of Modestobacter muralis. Taxonomy (GTDB): domain Bacteria; phylum Actinomycetota; class Actinomycetes; order Mycobacteriales; family Geodermatophilaceae; genus Modestobacter; species Modestobacter muralis. The sequence continues at coordinate 88,073 of NZ_JAAGWH010000012.1, forward strand.
GTCCTCAAGGCCGGGAAGCTGGTCAGCCTCTCCCCCACTGAGTTCAAGCTGCTGCGCTACCTGATGACCAACGCCGGCCGGGTGCTGTCGAAGGCGCAGATCCTCGACCACGTGTGGAACTACGACTTCAACGGCGAGGCCAACGTGGTCGAGTCCTACATCTCCTACCTGCGCCGCAAGGTCGACACCACCGAGCCGCGGCTGCTGCACACCCTGCGCGGCGTGGGCTACTCCTTGCGCCTGCCCCGCGGCACGTGAGCCGACCGGCCACCACCGCCGGGTCCGTCGGCACGCTCTCCTCCGACCCGGGCGAGGACCCGGGCGACCGCACGCCCGACCAGAGGGCGACCGAGGACCCGGCACCCCAGCCCGTCCGGCCGCCGTACGGCCCGCACGCCCTGCGGGCCCGGGTCCCGTTGCGCGTGACCCTCGTGGCGCTGCTGGTGGCCCTGGTGGCCGCGGCGCTGACCGCCACCGGCTTCGCGGCCACGTCGCTGCTGCGCGACTACCTCCTGGACCAGCGCAACCAGGAGGTGGTCAGCTACGCCCAGCAGCTGTCGAAGGACCTGCCGCTGCTGCAGCGCGCGTGCACCACCCCCGACGCCCAGCTCGCCGGCCGGGGGACCTTCCTGGCGTGCGCCTCGCCCGAGGGCACGTTCGCCGAGCTGTCCGACGGGCGCTCCTCGGCCACCACCCCCGACCTGCCCCAGTCCGGCACCGAGGTGCTCGACGGCTACGGCCAGGCGCCCTTCACGGTCCGCTCCCACGACGGCACCGCCCGCTGGCGGGTCGTCGTCCAGCCGGTCACGGACACGCTGACGATCGTCTACGGGGTCGACCTCTCCACCGACCGCGCCGTCCTCGCCCGGCTGATCGCGCTCGAGCTCGTGGTCGGCATGACCGTGCTCGTCGTCCTGGGCGTCGCGGGGTACCTGCTGGTGCGCAACAGCCTGCGGCCGCTTCAGGACGTCGAGCGCACCGCGCAGGCGATCGCGGCCGGGGACCTGTCCCGCCGGGTGCCGGTCGGCGACGAGCGCACCGAGGTCGGCCGGCTGTCCAACGCCCTCAACGGCATGCTCGGCCGGATCGAGCGCTCCTTCCGTGCCCAGCAGGCGTCCGAGGAGCAGGCGGTGGCCTCTGAGGGCCGCATGCGCCGGTTCGTCGCCGACGCCAGCCACGAGTTGCGCACCCCGCTGACCTCCATCCGCGGGTTCGCCGAGCTGCACCGGCAGGGCGCGGTGCGCGACCCGGCGGAGGTGCAGCGGCTGATGCAGCGGATCGAGTCCGAGGCGACCCGGATGGGCCTGCTGGTGGAGGACCTGCTGCAGCTCGCCCGCCTGGACCAGCAGCGGCCGCTGGACGTCGTCCCGGTCGACCTCGCCGAACTGGCCGAGGACGCGCTGCACGACGCCCGCGCCGCCCAGCCCGACCGACCCCTGGACCTGGTCCTGGACCCGTCACTGACCGAGGTCCCCGTCGTGCTGGGTGACGAGGCGCGGCTGCGGCAGGTCATCGGCAACCTGGTCACCAACGCCCTCACCCACACCCCGGCCGGGACGCCGGTGACCGTGCGGCTGTCCGAGCCCGCCGGCGACCCGGACACGGTCTGCGTCGTCGTCTCCGACGCGGGCCCCGGGATGTCCGCCGCCGACGCCGACCGCGTGTTCGAGCGGTTCTACCGGGCCGACACCTCCCGCACCCGGGCGGCCGGGGGCACCGGGCTGGGCCTGTCGATCGTCTCCTCGCTCGTCGCCGCGCACGGGGGCCGGGTCGAGCTGGCCACCGCGCCGGGCGAGGGCGCCACGTTCACCGTGCGCCTGCCGCGGTCGGGACCGGAGCCCACCGAGGGCTGAGCGGTCCCACCCGGCGGCGCCCCGGAGGCCATGCCGGACACTGGTCGCGGGGAATCCGCATCACGTCGGTGCGGTTGCCCCGCTGACGTGCGCCGCCGTCCGGCGGTGCGTGCCGCCGTCCCCGGGAGCCCGACAGCGTGACGACCGCAGACCACCGGCTCACCCAGCTGCAGACGCTGGAGGCCGAGTCCATCCACGTGCTGCGCGAGGTGGCCGCCGAGTCCGAGCGGCCGGTGCTGCTCTTCTCCGGCGGCAAGGACTCCATCGTGATGCTGGAGCTCGCCCGCAAGGCCTTCGCCCCGGCGCGGATCCCGTTCCCGGTGATGCACGTCGACACCGGGCTGAACTTCCCCGAGGTGCTGGAGTTCCGCGACCGGCGGGTCGCCGAGCTGGGCGTGGAGCTGATCGTCGCCTCCGTCCCCGACGCGATCGCCGCCGGCACGGTGCGCCAGGAGCCCAACGGATCGCGCAACCGGATCCAGACCCCGGTGCTGCTGGACGCCGTCGAGCGGCACGGCTTCACCGCCCTGTTCGGTGGCGCCCGGCGCGACGAGGACAAGGCCCGGGCCAAGGAGCGGGTGTTCTCCTTCCGCGACGAGTTCGGCCAGTGGGACCCGAAGAACCAGCGCCCGGAGCTGTGGGACCTGTACAACGGCCGCACCCACCTCGGGGAGTCGATCCGGGTGTTCCCGCTGTCGAACTGGACCGAGCTGGACATCTGGGGCTACATCGCCCAGGAGGAGATCGCCATCCCGGCGCTCTACCTGGCCGCCGAGCGCGACGTCGTCGACCGGGCCGGGATGCTGTACGCGGTCAACGAGTTCATCACCCCCAAGGACGGCGAGCAGGTGGAGCGCCGCAGCGTCCGCTACCGCACCGTGGGCGACGCCAACCTCACCGCCGCCGTCCCGTCCGTGGCCGGCACCGTCGCCGAGGTGATCGCGGAGATCGCGGTGACCCGGCTGACCGAGCGCGGCGCCACCCGTGGCGACGACAAGGTCAGCGACGCCGCCATGGAGGACCGCAAGAAGGAGGGGTACTTCTGATGAGCGCTCTCGCCCAGGCAGCCGCCGAGCTCGCCACCGCCCGCAAGGACATCCTGCGCATCGCCACCGCCGGGTCCGTCGACGACGGGAAGAGCACCCTGATCGGCCGGCTGCTCTACGACAGCAAGGCCGTCTTCGAGGACCAGTACGCCGCCATCGAGCGGGCCAGCCGGGGCGACCACGTCGACCTGTCGCTGCTCACCGACGGCCTGCGCGCCGAGCGCGAGCAGGGCATCACCATCGACGTCGCCTACCGCTACTTCAGCACCCCGCGGCGCACGTTCATCCTCGCCGACACCCCCGGGCACGTGCAGTACACCCGGAACATGGTCACCGGCGCCTCCACCGCGGACCTGGCGATCGTGCTGGTCGACGCCCGCAAGGGCATGCTCGAGCAGAGCCGCCGGCACGCCTTCCTCGCCTCTCTGCTGCGGGTGCCGCACCTGGTCGTCGCGGTCAACAAGATGGACCTCGTCGACTGGTCGGAGGAGGTGTACGAGGGCATCCGCGAGGAGTTCGCCGCCTTCGCCACCAAGCTCGAGGTGCCCGACCTGACCGTCGTCCCGATCTCGGCGCTGCAGGGCGACAACGTGGTCACCCGCTCGGCGAACACGCCCTGGTACGAGGGGACGTCGCTGCTGCACCACCTCGAGCACGTGCACGTGGCCAGCGACCGCAACCTCGTCGACACCCGCTTCCCGGTGCAGTACGTGATCCGCCCGCAGACCGACGAGTTCCGCGACTACCGCGGTTACGCCGGCCGGGTCGGCTCGGGTGTGCTGCGCCCCGGCGACGAGGTGCAGGTGCTGCCCAGCGGGCTCACCACCACGATCGCGGCGATCGACGGGCCCGACGGCCCGCTGGACGCCGCCTTCGCCCCGATGTCGGTGACCGTGCGGCTGACCGACGACCTCGACGTCTCCCGTGGCGACATGATCTGCCGGCCGCACAACGCCCCGACGGTCACCCAGGACCTCGACGCGATGGTCTGCTGGATGGCCGACACCCCGCTCGTGCCCCGGATGCGGCTGGCGGTCAAGCACACCACCCGCTCGGTGCGCGCCGTGGTCAAGGACCTGCAGTACCGGCTCGACGTCAACACCCTGCACCGGGACACGACCGCCGACGGCCTGGGGCTCAACGACATCGGCCGGGTCACGCTGCGCACCACCCAGCCGCTGTTCGTCGACGACTACCACCGCAACCGGGTGACCGGCCGGTTCATCCTCATCGACGAGGCCACCAACGCCACCGTCGGCGCGGGGATGCTCACGCCGTCCTGACCGCCGGAGGGACCCGGCTCAGCCGAGCCAGGGCGGCGCGACGCCCCAGCCCCAGCGGGGCACCGGCGCGGCGCGGACGACGTCCGCGCCGGGCTGGGAGTTCGCGACCGCGAGCCGGGTGCCCCACTCCAGGTAGCCGACGAACGCCGCGCGGAACTCGGGGTCGGCGGGCAGCCCGGTCTCGTCGGCGGCGTCCAGCAGCAGCTCGACCCACCGCCGCCGCTGCGGCTCGGTGATCGCCTTGCCCAGGTGGTGGCGGAGCATCGCCGGGTAGCCGCCGCGCTCCCGGGTGTAGCCGTCCGGGCCGCCGAACACCTCGCCCAGCCACAGCGCCACGTGCCGCGGGTGGTCGCCGTCCATGTGCGCGAACAACGGCCCGACCAGCGGGTCGTGTCGGACATGGGAGTAGAAGACGGTGGTCAGCCGCTCGAGGGCGGTGATGCCGCCGGCCCAGTCGTAGAGCGAGGGCACCGAGCCACCGGCGCCGTGCACCGGGGTGCGGGCGTAGTGCCGCATCTCCTCGATGCAGCCGGTCCACGGCCGCACCTCGGCCAGGAACTCCGGGAACAGCGGGCCCCTGCGGAAGCCCTGCAGGTGGTCCTCCGCCGACGTCCAGGTGATCCGGACGACGGCGCAGGCCGGCTCGTCGACGCTGCGGCTGAGCTCGTGGTCCACGCACTGGACGGCGCGGGCGAGCACCTCCGCCGCGCGCACCCATGCGGCCTCGAAGGCCGGCCAGCTGCCCTCGTCCACCCGGTACCGGACGTACTCCACGATCACCTGGGGCCTCCTCGATCGCCCGTGCGAGCGATCACACGCCTGCTCGCGCACCAGGACAAGGGGTCCTGCCGCGTGACCTCAGGGCGCGCCGTGACCGGTCAGGTGCGGTAGCCGAGACGGGCAGGTCGACGAGCCGTCCACCACGCCGACCAGGCCGGCTGACGACACCCCTGCCCCAGGTCCGCTGCCGAGGTCCGGGTGGTGCGTGAGCGGTGAGTTCTCCGCGATGTGCCGGTCCGTACGGAGGACACCGACCCACAGGAGGCACGACGCCGTGCGGAAGCTGACCTACGCCATGAACGTGAGCCTGGACGGCCACGTCGCCGCGCCCGCTGACGACCTGGGCTGGAGCGTGCCGAGCGACGAGCTGTTCCAGTGGTGGTCCGACCGGGTGGGGGCGACCGGCCTGGCGCTGTACGGGCGGAGGCTGTGGGAAGCGATGAGCTCCCACTGGCCCACCGCCGACCAGCAGCCGGGCGTGACAGCGGCACACGTCGAGTACGCCCGCCGCTGGCGGGACATGCCGAAGGTGGTGTTCTCTTCCACGATCAGCGCGGTCGACGGGAACGCCCGCCTGGTCACCGGCGACGCGGTCACCGAGATCGCCCGGCTCAAGGCCGAGGACGGCGGCCCCATGGACATCGGTGGCGCCACCCTCGCCGCAGCGGCGATGCGGGCCGGGCTCATCGACGAGTACGTGCTGCTCACCGCGCCGGTCCTCGTGGGCAGCGGCACGCGGTTCTTCACCGCTCTGGACGACTGGGTGGACCTCACCCTCGTGGAGACCCGGACCTTCCCCGACGGCGTGCTCCTGACCAGGTACGAGACCAGGGACTGAGAGCCCGACGTCGGACCGGCGCGGGCTCGGCCCACGCCGGGACCGCGGTCAGCGGGGCGGGCCCAGGACGGTGTTGCCGTACTTCGTCGCCACCGCCGGCTGCGGCGTGACCTCGAAGCCGGGGGGTCGCGGGGTGGCCCTGTCCCGTCCGGTCTCCCGGAACATCCCCTCGATGCCGGCCGGTGTCGTGATGATGAGCAGGTCGGCCTTCTCGGACGTGATGCGGTAGGAGTGCGGCACCCCTCTGGGCAGGAAGACGATGCCGCCCTCGGTCAGCTCGCTCTCCTGGTCGTCGGCCCAGACGAGCGCGGTGCCCGTGATCAACATGAACACCTCGTCCTCGTTGCCGTGCACGTGGTACGGCGGCGCCTCACCCCTGCTGACGTCGAAGCGCCCGACCATGAGCCGGCCGTCGGTGGCCGCGCCGTCGAGCAGGATGGACAGGGTGCTGCCCCCGAGCCACTCCAGCTGCTGGTGCTGCTCGGGTCGTGCGAGGTAGGCCGTGCTCATGGCTGTCTCCGTTCGGGTGGGTCACGGGTCGTGCTCGGGAGGACGCCCGCAGCCGGCGACGTCGGCCGTCTGCGGGGGTTGGTGCGAGTCAGCGGGGTGCACGTCCGGCGTCCGGCCGGCGCAGGTCACGCGGGCTGGACGACGACCTTGCCCTCGATGCGACCGGCCGCGGCCTCGGCGTGCAGTGCGGGCAGCTCGGTCAGCGGGATGCGGCGGGTGACCTCGACCTGCAGGTCCCCGCTGTCGACCAGGGACACCAGCTCGGTGAGGCGCTCCCGGTTCGGCAGCACGAACACGGTCGCGGCACTCACGCCGCGGGCCTCGTCACCCGGGGTGGCCATGAACGCGGTGGTGCTCACCACCCTGCCGCCGTCGCGGACGAGGGCCACGAGCGCGGCGAACTGCTCGGGGTCGATGGGGGCGAGGTTGACCAGCACGTCGACCTGCTCGTCGACGGCGCCCAGCACGTCGGTGGTGGTGTGGTCGATGATCTCGTCGGCACCCGCTGCCTGGACGGCGGCGGCGCTGCGCGGGCTGGCGGTCGCCACGACGTGCACGCCGGCCCGCGCGGCCAGCGCGACGGCGTACTTGCCGACCACGCCTCCGGCGCCGTTGATCAGGACCCGCTGCCCGGACGTCAGGCCGCCCAGGTCGAACAGCGCCTGCCAGGCCGTCAGCGCCACCGAGGGCAGGGCTGCCGCGTCGGCCAGCGGGACCTTCGTGGGTGCGGGGACCAGCGCGTCGGCCGGGGCGATCACGTACTCCGCCGCGCCGCCGTCACGCTCCATCGGCAGGAACCCGATCACCGGGTCCCCCGCCTGCAGACCACCGCCGATGGTGCCGCCGACGCCCTCCCCGAGCGCGTCGACCGTGCCGGAGACGTCGTAGCCGGGCACGTGCGGCAGCACGACGGGGATCGGCAGGAAACCGCCGCGCATGCCGTTGTCGGCGGCGTTGAACGCCGAGGCCGCCACCCGCACCCGGACCTCACCTGCGCCGGGGGTGGGCTGGTCGACGTCCTCGTACCGCAGGACCTCGGGACCGCCGACCTCGTGGAAACGCACTGCCTTCATCGCTGGACCTGCTCTCGCTCGACGTGCCGTCGGGGACGTCACCAACGTCGCAGGTCCTGACGCGATCATCCTGGGCCGGACTGGCCCACCTTGACGACCGCTGGTCCCTCGGCCGCCCCGACGACCTCCACCAGCCGGGCCGCGTCGCGCGAGCCCGGCGCCGCGGTCAGCATGACGGCCGCCAGGTCGTCCCCGGGGATGGCGATCAGGTTCCCGACCAGGGTGAGGGAGTCCCCGTCGGACTGGGTGAAGGTCGCGCTGCTCTCGTAGAGCTCCACCGGCCGCGGGGTGCGCCACAGGCCGTCGAACCGCGGGCTCCGGGTCCGCATCTCGTCCACCAGCGCGGCGAGCGACGCATCGGCCGGGTAGCGGAGCAGCGCGGCCCTCAGCTGGGCCACCAGGACCGCCTCGTGGCTGGTCGCGTCGGCCGCGGACTGCTGGAAGGCCGCGAACGGGTTGCAGAAGTGCCGCCAGGCCACGTTCCACTCCCACCGCTCCCCGGTGAGGTCCCAGTGCTCGAGGGCCAGGAAGCCGCTGTTGACCGCGACCAGGTTCATCGCCGCATCGGTGACGATCATCGGGGTGTCGGAGAACCGCTCCAGCAGCCGCGTCCCGCCGGGCCCCAGCTCGGTGGGCACCTGCCCGTCCGCGGCGGCGTACCCGGCCAGCGCACTGAGCCGCTCGTAGTCCGCCCGCCCGACCCGCAAGGCCCGGGCGATGGCCCGCACCACCCCGGCCGAGGGGTGGCTGCGCCCCTGCTCCAGGCGGCGGACGTAGTCCGCCGACATCCCCGCGAGCTCACCGAGCTCCTCCCGCCGCAACCCGGTCACCCGGCGGCTCCCCACCGGCAGCCCGACGACCGCAGGGTCCGTGCCCGCCCGCAGCTGGCGCACTGCCGCGCCGAACTCATCACTCCCCACAGCGCGAGTCTGCCCTGCGGACCGGCCCGGACGACGTTCCCCTGGACCCAGGACCACCGCAGCCCGGCCAGTCAGTCGATCGTGCAGGGCCGGCTGATGTCCGTGCGGCACGTGCGCGGCGGGACCAGCCTCGAGGTGGACCTGGGACCGGTCGAGGTCTCCTCCGACACCGACCAGCTGCGCGACGGGCTGGTCGAGGTCTCCGCGTCCTGACTGACGCGACGTGCGGCGGCCCGCAGCGGGCTCAGACCGAGACCGCGTCGATCGCCTTGTAGATGCGCTGCTCGGAGACGGGCCGCGGCGTGCCCACGGTCTGGGCGAACAGCCCGACCCGCAGCTCTTCCAGCATCCAGCGCACCCGCATCACCGCGTCGTCGGGCGCCCCGGTCGGCGGGACGGCGGCGCGCAGCTGCTCGTACTCCTTGGTGACGGCCTCGACCGTGGCCAGCCAGAGCGCGTCCCGGGCGGCGTTGGCCGGCAGCTTCTCCAGCCGCAGCTCCATCGCCTTGAGGTAGCGCACCAGGTCCGGCAGCCGCTTGCGCCCGGCGGTCGCGACGAAGCCGCGGTGCAGCAGCCCGCCCATCTGCGCCCGCAGGTCGGCGATCGCGGCCTCGGGAACCCGCCGCCCCGGCGCGGCACCGATGGCGATCGCGGTCTCCCGGGCCTGCGTCAGCACGGCCTCCACGCGCCGGACGGCGTCGCTGGTCAGCGCCGTCAGCTCCGCGCGGGCCGAGGCCACCAGCGCGGCGAACGCGGCCTCGGTGCGTGGCGGGCCACCGGCGGCGGCGATCAGCTCGTCGGCGGCGGCGTCCACGCAGTCGGCGACCAGGTCGGGGATCTCCCCGTCGGGGTTGAACTGCAGCGCCAGCCGGGAGCGCGGTCCGATGCCCTTGACCACCTGCTTGACCGGGGAGCTGACGACCAACTGCAGCAGCCGGCGGGCGCCCCGCCAGCTCAGCCGGGTCGCCTCGGCCTCGGTGGGCACCACCCGGACGCCGACCGTCTCACCCTCGTCGACGAGCGCCAGGAACGCGGTGACCACGTGCCCGCCGCGCTCGACCTCGACGGTCTGGGGCAGCTCCCCGAACGTCCAGGTGGTCTGCCGAGTGCGTTCGTAGGTCGACGCGGCGCGGGCCAGGCTGGCCCGGGCCTGCGGAGCGACCTGGGCGCGCAGCGCGGTGAGGTCCTTGCCCTGGGCGAGCAGCCGCTGGGCGTCGTCCAGCACCCGGTAGGTGGCGCGCAGGTGCGGCGGCACCTCGGCCGGCCGCCAGGCGTCCGGCGGGATGACCACCGAGGTGGCCCGGCGCAGCTCGCGCTCCAGCGCGGGCAGCAGCGCCTCGGTCGGGTCGATCTTCGGCAGCACCTCGCGCACCCGGTCCGGGATCGGCACCAGGCCGCGGCGCAGCTGCTTGGGCAGCGACCGCAGCAGCTCGGTGACCAGCTCGGCCCGCTGCCCGGGCACGGTGAAGGCCAGCGACTCCCCCGACGTCCGCGCGGCCACGGTGTCCAGCACGCCCAGCGGGACGTCGACGGTGACGCCGTCGGACTCGGCGCCCGGGGCGAACGCGTAGGACAGCGGCAGCGTCAGCCCCTGGGTCAGCTGCACCTCGTCCGGGTAGTCCTCGAGCTGCACCTGCCCGGCCACGGCGGCGTTGGTGAGCATCTCCGGGGTGAAGGTCAGCAGGTCCGGCGTGGCGCGCCGGGCCTCCTTCCACCAGCGGTCGAAGTGCCGGGTCGAGACGACGTCGGCGGGCACCCGCGCGTCGTAGAGCTCGAACACCGTCTCGTCGTCCACCCGGATGTCGCGGCGGCGGGCCCGCTCCTCCAGCTCGGCGACCTGCTCGATGGTGCGGGCGTTGTCGGCGGCGAAGCGGTGGTGCGTCGTCCACTCCCCTTGCACCAGCGCGTGCCGGATGAACAGCTCCCGGGAGACCACGGGGTCGATCGAGCCGTACTGCACCCGCCGGCCCACCACCAGCGGCAGGCCGTAGAGGGTGACCCGCTCGGTGGCCACCACCGAGCCGCGCTTGGCGTCCCAGCGCGGCTCGCTGTACTGCCGGTTCACCAGGTGGTCGGCCAGCTTCTCGACCGTCTCGGGGTCGATCCGGGCGACGGTGCGGGCGAAGAGCCGGCTGGTCTCGACGAGTTCGGCGGCGACCACCCAGCGCGGCGGCTTCTTGGCCAGCGGGGTGCCCGGGGCCAGCACGAAGCGGGTGTTGCGGGTGCCCAGGTACTCCCGGCCCGGGCGCCCGGGCTTGCCGGACCGGTCCTTCACGGGCTCGGCCTGCATGCCGACCTGGGACAGCAGCCCGGACAGCAGCGCGGCGGTGACGCCGCGCTCGTCGGGTGCGGGGGCGAGCTCGCCGAGGGTCATGCCCAGCCGGCGGGCCGTGCTGCGCAGCTGGCCGTGCAGGTCCTGCCACTCACGGATGCGCAGGTAGTGCAGGAACTCCTTCTTCACGGTGCGCCGGAACTGGTTGCCCGACAGCTCCTCGGCCCGTTCCCCCAGGTAGCTCCAGAGGTTGAGCAGACCGATGAAGTCGGAGTTCTCGTCGGCGAAGCGCTTGTGCATCTCGTCGGCGGCCTGCTGGTGCTCGGCGGGGCGCTCGCGCACGTCCTGCACGGTGAGCCCGGCGGCGATGACCAGCACCTCCTCCAGCACCCCGCGCCGGTCGGCCTCCACGACCATCCGGGCCAGCCGCGGGTCCAGCGGCAGGGTGGCCAGCGACCGGCCGGTCGGGGTCAGGCCGCCCGCGGCGTCGAGGGCGTCGAGCTCCTCCAGCAGCGCCACGCCGTCGGCGATCGCGCGACGGTCCGGCGGGTCGATGAAGGGGAACTCGGCGACGTCACCCAGGTCGAGGGAGGCCATCTGCAGCAGCACCGAGGCCAGGTTGGTGCGCAGGATCTCCGGGTCGGTGTACTCGGGGCGGCCCTCGTAGTCGGCCTCGGTGTACAGCCGGATGGCGATGCCCTCGCTGGTGCGCCCGCACCGGCCCGAGCGCTGCCGGGCCGAGGCCTGGCTGATCGCCTCGATCGGCAGCCGCTGGACCTTGGTGCGATGGCTGTACCGGGAGATCCGCGCGGTGCCCGGGTCGACGACGTACTTGATGCCCGGAACCGTCAGTGACGTCTCGGCGACGTTGGTGGCCAGCACGATCCGCCGTCCGGTGTGCGGCTGGAAGACCTTGTGCTGGTCGGCGGCGCTCAGCCGGGAGTAGAGCGGCAGCACCTCGGTGTGCGGGAAACCGCGCTCGCCCAGCGCGTCCGCGGTGTCCCGGATCTCGCGCTCACCGGCCAGGAACACCAGGACGTCGCCCGGCCCCTCGGCCACCAGCTCGGCGCAGGCGTCGACGATCGCGGTGACCTGGTCGCGGTCGGGGTCGGCGTCCTCGTCGTCGGGGTCGATGACCGGGCGGTAGCGGACCTCGACGGGGTAGGTGCGGCCGCTGACCTCGACGACGGGCACCTGGGCGCCGTCCACGCTGAAGTGCTTGGCGATCCGGTCGACGTCGATCGTCGCGGAGGTGATGACCAGCTTCAGGTCGGGGCGGCGTGGCAGCAGCCGGGCGAGGTAGCCCAGCAGGAAGTCGATGTTGAGGCTCCGCTCGTGGGCCTCGTCGATGATGATCGTGTCGTACTGGCGCAGCAGCCGGTCGCGCTGCACCTCGGCGAGCAGGACACCGTCGGTCATCAGCTTGACCAGCGTGCGGTCGCCCACCTCGTCGGTGAACCGCACCTTCCAGCCGACGACGTCGCCCAGCGGGCTGTCCAGCTCCTCGGCGATCCGCTCGGCGACCGTGCGCGCGGCGATCCGACGGGGCTGGGTGTGCCCGATCCGCCCGCGCACGCCGCGGCCGAGCCCCAGCAGGATCTTCGGCAACTGGGTGGTCTTCCCCGAGCCGGTCTCCCCGGCCACCACCACGACCTGGGAGCCGCGCAGCGCCTCGGCGATGTCGTCGCGGCGCTGACTGACCGGCAGGTCCTCGGGGTAGCTGACGACCGGGACGGCGTCCTGGCGGCGGGCGACGCGCTGCTCGGCCGCGGCGACCTCGGCGGCGATCTGCTCGGTCTGCTTCGCGCGGACTGCGAGGTCCTTCGTGCGCCGGGTGCCGTCGAGCCGGCGTCCGAGGCGGTGCTCGTCGCTCAGGGTCAGTGCGGACAGCCGGGACCGGAGGTCGTCGTGCGGGGTGGTCACGGTGTGCTCGCAGTTCCTCTCGAGGGCAGTACCTCCAGGGTCTCACCCCGACGGGTGCGGTCGCTCGCCCCGCGACCGGTGCAGAGCCCAACTGGTTGCATGCATGGTGCAACGGCTTGTACCGTGCACCTGTTCCTCCGGCGCAGTGCGGCGCCCCCCGCCGACCACCGGAGCGCCCCGTGTCCGAGACCGCCGTGTCCGAGACCGCTCGCCAGCTCTCCCTGCCCGAGGAGCTGGTCCAGCTGGTGCGCGTCATGCACCTGCTCAAGAACCAGAGCACCAGCGGCGCCGGCCCCGAGGCCCGGGAGCGGGCGGCGCACGTGCTGCTCTTCCCGTTGACCCGGCTGGGTCCGCTGCGCCAGGGCGCGCTGGCCGAGCTCGTGCACGCCGACCCCTCGACGGTGAGCCGGCACGTGACCCTGCTGGTCGACCGCGGGCTGGTCCGCCGGGTCGCCGACGCCTCCGACGGCCGGGCCAGCCGGCTGGTCGTCACCCCGGACGGCGAGGCCGTGATCGACCAGATGCGCCAGGAGCGCGCCGCCCTGTTCGCGCAGGTGACCGCCGACTGGGAGGACGCCGAGCTGGGCACCTTCACCCGTCAACTGCACCGCCTGGTGCAGCAGCTGACCGACCACCTCCCCACCCTGGGCACCGCCTCCGGCGGCGCCGCGACCCCCTCCGAGAAGGACCGATGAGCCAGACCACCGATCACGGGACGGGGGCCCAGCGTCGCGACGCCCGCGCCACGGCCGCCGCGCCCGACGCCTCCGGGGCGTTCACCCACCGCCAGATCATGACCATCCTGGTCGGGCTGCTGCTGGGCATGTTCCTGGCCGCACTGGACCAGACCGTGGTCTCCACGGCCATCCGCACCATCGCCGACGACCTGGACGGCTACGACCTGCAGGCGTGGGCGACCACCGCCTTCCTGATCACCTCGACGATCGCCACGCCGCTGTACGGCAAGTTGAGCGACATCTACGGCCGCCGCGGCTTCTACCTGTTCGCGATCGCGGTCTTCGTCGTCGGCTCGGCGCTCTGCGGGTTCGCGAACTCGATGTACGAGCTGGCCGTCTTCCGCGCCGTCCAGGGCATCGGTGCCGGTGGCCTGATGTCGCTGGCGCTGGCGATCATCGCCGACATCGTGCCGCCGCGGGAGCGCTCGAAGTACCAGGGCTACTTCATGGCCGTGTTCGGCACCTCCAGCGTGCTGGGCCCGGTCATCGGCGGGTTCCTCTCCGGGCAGGACTCGATCCTGGGCATCACCGGCTGGCGCTGGATCTTCTACGTCAACGTGCCACTGGGCATCCTGGCGCTGGTCGTCGTCTTCAAGGTGCTGCACCTGCCGCACACCAAGCGCGAGCACCGCATCGACTGGCCCGGCGCGCTGGCGCTGGTCACGTTCCTGGTGCCGCTGCTGATCGTGGCCGAGCAGGGCCGCACCTGGGGCTGGGGTTCCACCCGGGCGCTGGTCTGCTACGCCATCGGCGTGGTCGGGTTCGCGCTCTTCGTGCTCGCCGAGCGGGCCTACAAGGACGACGCCCTGCTGCCGCTGCGGATGTTCGGCAACCGCACCTTCGCCGTCAGCAGCGCCAGCTCGATCGTGCTGGGCGCCGGCATGTTCGGCGGCATCCTGCTGCTCCCCCAGTACCTGCAGATCGTGCACGGCTCCAGCCCCACCGAGGCCGGCCTGCAGATGATCCCGCTGGTCATGGGCATCATGTCCGGATCGATCATCGCCGGGCAGACGATCGCCCGCACCGGCAAGTACAAGCTCTTCCCGCTGGTGGGCGTGGTCTTCATCGTCACCGCGTTGGTGTCGCTGTCCCAGATCGTCGGCGCGGACACCTCGGTGTGGGCGCTCGTGCCGTTCATGCTGCTGCTTGGCGTGGGCCTGGGCTTCAACTTCCAGCCGGTCATCCTCGCCGTGCAGAACGCCGTCAGCCCCCGGGAGATCGGCGTGGCGACCTCCTCGGTCACCTTCTTCCGCCAGATGGGCGGCACGCTCGGGACGGCGGTCTTCCTGTCGGTGCTGTTCACCCGGCTGCCCGGTGACATCGGCGGGGCCGTGCAGGACGCCGCGACCGCGAACCCGGCGATCGCCCCGCAGCTGCAGCAGGCCGGCGCCGGCGGCACCGACCTGTCGAACACCTCGTTCATCCAGGAGCTGCCCGCCGAGATCGCCCTGCCGTTCAAGACCGGGTTCTCGCACTCGCTGGACGTCGTGTTCCTGCTCGCCGCGGTCGTGGTCGCCCTCGGCTTCTTCGTGCTGCTGTTCCTGCCCCAGCTGCCGCTGCGCACCCAGTCCGGCATCCAGGCGGCCCAGGCCGGCAAGGACGGCGACGCCGACTCCCCCGCCCTGGCCTCGGCGAACGCCGCCGGTGCCGCGGCCCCGACGTCGGTCGAGCCGCCCGTCGACGGCGTCGACCGGACCGGGGAGAGCGCCGTCCCGGCCGACGACCGGACCGTCACCGACCGGGGCGCCGCGGTCCAGCCGGCGACCGGGCCGGCCACCGGGACCGTCCTCGGAACCGGGTCCGGCGCGGCTGGTCACCCGGGCCGGCACGAGGCCGCCGACGGCGACACCCCGGAGGGCGGGCGGCACGAGGCAACTGCCCCCGACCAGCCCACCGGGCTGGCCAGCGTCCCGGCCGACCACCTGCCCGAGGAGCTGCGCCGCCGCAGCTGACCGCTCGGCCCCTCCGGACGGCCCCTGCGCCCCGCACCCGCGGGACGCAGGGGCCGTCCGCGTTCTTGCCGACGCCAGGTCTCCTGAGCGTCGGTGATCATGGGCGGCTCGCCGCGGGACACGCCGTGACGCGCGTGTCGCCCGGCCAGACGCCCGTGATCGACGGAGCGAGGCACGACGGGACGGCGGCTTGGAGCGGGGGCCGGACGTGCGACGACGGCGGCCCTCCTGGGAGGACCGCCGTCGGGAGTGTGCGTGCGCCGGGTGCGGCGCGGGAGGGCTAGAGGACCGCGGTCGCGGCCGCGGTGACGCGGGCGGCGGACTCGGGAGCCGGGTGCCGGACGACGGAGGCCGCCTGCTTCTCGGCCTCGTAGCGCTTGGTGGACTGCATGCCCATCAGGACGACGAGTGCGGTCAGCACCACGAATCCGAGCAGGCTGACTGCCGGCCACATCACCATCTGGTCTGCTCCACGTTCTCTTCGGTGCCCGCCGGCTGCCCGGCGCTCTGCCACTGCTCACTGCCCGGGCCGGAACGGCTCGAACCGTGCGCAGAGCGACTTCTCGGTGGACAGCGTGTGACTGTCGTCGCACGTGCAGGTGTCGCGGGGAAGCGACCTGCACGTTCCCCGGCCGCCCGGCCAGGACCAGCGCCTGGGACCCTCCGTTGCCGGAATGTCATCCCCGGCGTGCGTGGCACGGGTCCGGTCGGGGCACCCAGAGTCGACGAGCACGCGTCCCACCCACCGGAGGCCCCCATGGCCGGAGCCAGTGCGAGTGCGCCCCGAGAGGGCGCACGCGGCGGCACCGCGAACGACAGCACTGACCCGACCCGCGACGCGCGTGACACCGCGCCGGGCGACGACAAGATCAGCCGGGAGCGGGCCGACTACGCGCCCACCGGCGCCGACCCGAAGGCCACCACCGGCGGCACGCTCAAGCGCACGCTGAAGGAGTTCAGCGAGGACGGGCTCACCGACTGGGCGGCCACGCTGACCTACTACGGCATCCTCGCGCTCTTCCCGGCACTCACCGCGCTGCTGTCGATCGTGGGCCTGCTCACCGACCCGCAGCAGCTCACCGACGGCATCACCCAGGTCGTGCCTGAGCAGGCGGCGAACACGCTGAACCCGGTGATCCAGCAGATCGCGGGCAGCTCGAGCGCGGCCAGCCTCGGCCTGGTCATCGGCATCGCGGCGGCCATCTGGTCGGCCTCGGGCTACGTCGGCGCCTTCGGCCGGGCGGCCAACATCGTCTACGAGACCCGCGAGGGCCGGAAGATCTGGAAGCTCAAGCCGCTCCAGCTGCTGGTCACGCTCATCGGCATCCTGTTCGCCGCACTGATCCTGGCCATGCTGGTGCTCAGCGGCCCGGTCGTCGACGCCATCGGCCAGTCCATCGGTCTGGGCGAGACGGTGCTGAACATCTGGAGCTGGGCCAAGTGGCCGGTGATCCTGGTGCTGCTGGCGCTGATGATCGCCGTCCTCTACTACACCGCCCCCAACGCGAAGCTGCGCGGCTTCAAGTGGGTCAGCCCCGGTGCCGGTGTCGCGATCCTGGTCGCGGTGGTCGCCTCGGCGGCGTTCGCGTTCTACGTCGCCAACTTCGGCAGCTACAACAAGACCTACGGCGCGCTGGCCGGCGTCGTGATCTTCCTGATCTGGTTCTGGCTGATCAACCTGGCCCTGCTGTTCGGCATCGAGCTCGACGCCGAGATGGAGCGGACCAAGGAGCTGAAGGCCGGCGTGCCGCGCGCGGAGAAGGAGATCCAGCTCGACGCCCGAGAGGCGCCGAAGCGCAAGCAGACGACCTGACCCCAGGTCCGCCACGCACGAAGGCCCCCGGTCCCTGAGAGGACCGGGGGCCTTCGTCGTCGTCCGGGTCGGGCAGGTCAGCGGCTGGTCGGGGGCCGCTCGCCCCGGCGGGCCAGCGGGACCCGCTCCACCCAGCCGGCCACCGCCGCCAGACCGCGGCTGACCGCCCGGCCCGCCGGGGCGAGGCGGTCCGGGGCGTGTTGCACACCGGCGTCCACCAGGTCACGACTGCGGTCCAGGACGGTCAGCGGCAGCGCGGAGACCGCGTTGCCCGGCGGACGGCGGGACACCGTCGGATGCGGCCGCGTCGGGGACACCCGGCGGGCGATCTCCCACTGCCGGCCGAGCCGGCGCAGGGCGGAGCCGTCCAGCGCCTGCTGCAGCCGCGGGAACATCACGTCCTCCTCGTCCCGCACGTCCTCCCGCAGGACCTGGACGAGGCGGTCGAGCGTCGCCGCCCGGCGGGGGTCGTCGTGGCCGAGCGTCTCCAGCTCGCTGACCAGCTCGTTGACCTCCTGGTGCTCCTCCTCGACCTGCAGCGTGAGGGCCTCGCCGTCGGGCAGGACGCGGCGGACGACCGGCCAGAGCACCGTCTCCTCGGCGAAGGCGTGGCTGAACACCAGGCGGTCGATCCGGCGGAGCACGCGCTCCTGCTCGGTGCCGGTGGTGCCCTCGAGCTCCTGCAGCAGCCGGTCGAGCTGCTCGTGGTCCGCCCGCTGGCGGACGAACACCGACCCGGGTCCGCCGAGCTCGGTCACGGTCTGGTCGGCGATCGACCTGGTCATCTCGTGCTCCTCCGTGTGCACCGACGTCAGTGGCTCAGACGCGGGCGTTCCATGCCCGCGACCGGCTCGTCGCATGCACCGCCCGGTCCGGCGCGCGGACTCCCGGGACGGGAGGGCATGGTGGGGGCATGGCGAACCTGGTCGGGCGCTCCCGGCGCAGTGCAGACGACAGCGGCCCGGCCGGCGAGAAGCTGGCCGGGCCGCTGCACGCGGTGTCCGAGTCGGTGGGCCGGGTGGCCCAGGAGACGCACGAGGACGTGCCCGCGCTGTGCGGCGAGCAGGTCCAGGTGATCTCGGTGGAGGACGTGCCGGACGACGCCGGCCTGTGCCGGGTCTGCCAGTACGGCCCCTGAGGGTCAGCCCGCGGCGACCGGGGCGGAGATCAGGCTGCTGAGCCGGTGTGCGGCGACGACCAGGTCCTCGACCGCCGGTCGCGGGGTGGGCACCTCGGCCGACGGACGCGGCGCGGACGCCAGGTCCAGCACCATCCGGGTCGGCGCGAACGCCTCGGCGTAGCCGATCCGGGCCTGGGCGCCCCAGTGCCGGGCCGACGCCACCACGGCGTCCGGCTCGACCATCGCCGACATCTCCACCTGGGAGGCGTGCGCGCCCAGTGCGGCGAGCTTGCCGGACAGGTGCGCGGTGACGTCGACGAAGACGGTCGGGGTGAAGGTCAGGGTCGAGGGGCTCTGGTAGTGCATGACCCGGGAGAGCCGGCGGGCAGCGGACAGCGTCGCTGCGGAGACCGCCCGGTGGTCCTGGTGGCTGTCGTCGGGGGCGTGCACGTAGACCAGGTCGGCGTCGGTGCTGCGCAGCGCGGCCTCGATGATGCCGATGGTGGCGGAGTCGGGGACGACGGTGCAGTCGCGCAGACCGCCCCACCGCAGCTCGGCACCGAGGGTCCGGGCGGCGCGCTGCTGCTCGACGCGGCGGAGACCCGCCTGGCCGAACTCGTCGCCGGGGCCGTTCTCCCCACCGGTGAGCACCAGCATGGTGACCCGGTCGCCGGCCTGGTGGTGGGCCAGCAGCGTCGCGCCGCAGCCCAGCTCGATGTCGTCGGGGTGCGCCCCGACGGCCAGCACGCTACGCATCGACGGTCTCCTTCACGGGGGGCGCGGCCAGCCGGCGGCGGGCGCGGTGCACGACGAGGGCGCCGAGGCCGGCGGCGACGGCCAGGGCCCCCACCACACCGGTCCCGTTGCCGTCGGCGGGCATCTGGGTGTCCTTGGGGCAGGCGGCCGCAGCGGTGCGGCTGATGGTCAGCTTGGTCGAGCCGAGGGTCCAGTAGACGGTGCCCGAGCTGACCGCGAGGGAGAAGACGCCGTTGTAGGTGCCGGGCCGGAAGGTCGTGGGCTGCCGCCCGTTGTAGGACGACGGGCTGATCACGTTGTAGTCGCCGGTGATGGTGTAGGTGTTCGTGCTGGTGTTCCGGTAGCCGAGCACCGCGGTGTA
This sequence comes from Modestobacter muralis, assembly GCF_010682105.1. Taxonomy (GTDB): domain Bacteria; phylum Actinomycetota; class Actinomycetes; order Mycobacteriales; family Geodermatophilaceae; genus Modestobacter; species Modestobacter muralis. Next base: position 107,310 of record NZ_JAAGWH010000012.1, read on the forward strand.
GGCCCCGTTGACCCCCGACTGGATGCAGTTGAGCACCGGGTAGACGACGACAGGACCGGAGTACCCGCCACCACCGGAGTACCCCCCACCGTCGTACCCGTAGGAGCCGTAGGCCGAGGCCGGCGTCGCCGCGGCCACCGGCGCCAGCACCGCGAGCAGCGCGGTCAGCACGGTGAGCGCCGCTGCGCGCAGCGGCCGCCGGGTGCGCTGCCCCGTCGGTGAGGTCTTCGTCATCTGTCTGCCCTCGGTTCTGTGGCGAACGGATCGCCTGGTGCTCCTGTCATCGACAGCAGAGCGCCTGTCCTGGAGTCCCAGGCCGGCACGTCCTGCCTACGGGTGAGGTCGCCGTCCCCGGTCGGGTGGCCGATCACGGAGAGTGCGCAGGCCACGGCCCCCGGGAACGTGTCGGTGACCGCCCACGCCGCCGGCACGTCGGGCGCGTCGGCGTACTCGCCCTGCCGCACCCGGATCGCCCGCGCACCGACGGCGGCCGCGACCGCGACGTCCTTGCCCGGCCGGTCACCGATCATCAGCAGCCGGTCGGCCGGGACGCCGAGCTGCGCGGCGATGGCCAGCAGCCCGGCCGGGGACGGCTTGCGGGTGGCCCGTCCGCCGAGCTCGTCGCTGAGCACGACCAGCGGCAGCAGCCGGTCCAGCCCCGTGCCGGCGAGCTTGGCCCGCTGGATCACCGGTGCGCCGTCGGTCAGGCAGGCCAGCGGGACGGCGGCGGCGAGCGCGGTCAGGGCCGCCTCGACGCCGGGGTAGGTGGGCAGCCGGTCCGGCACGTGACCGGTGAAGGCGGCGACCAGCGGCGGCAGCAGCGCGGGCAGCGCCGCCGGGTCGACCCCGGTGGCCAGCAGCGCCCGGTCGATGGTGCCGCCGGTGTCGGAGCCGGCGGCCAGCTCCGCCACCAGCGCGGCGTGCACGGCGGCGCCGTCCAGCCCCGCGTCGGCCGCGGCCGCACCGACCGCCGCGGCGGCCCCGGCCAGGTAGCTGGCCTGCGGGTACAGGGTGTCGTCGAGGTCGACGACGACGGCCAGCGGCGGCGGCCCGGACCAGCCGGTCACCACGGGAGCCGGCCGTCGGTGAAGTCGGGCTCGGTGAGCTCGAGCAGGGCGTCGGTGCGCTCGTCGGCCAGGATCGCCGCGATCTGCGCGCCGGTCGTGCCGTCGCCGTAGGGGCAGGGCAGCGCGGCGGCCCGGGCCTGCCCGGCGGCGGAGGTGTGCGCGGCCGCGGCGGCGAGCACCGCCTCGGCGGCGCCGTCGTCGGTCAGCCCGGCCAGCGTCGTCGTCCCGGCGGCCACGCCCTCCCAGCGGGGGGTCGAGGAGCGCAGCACCACGACCGGGACGCCGAGGTGGGCGGCCTCCTCCTGGATGCCGCCGGAGTCGGTGACCGCGAGCGCCGACGAGCGCAGCGCGCCCATCAGCGTGTCGTGGTCGACCGGGCCGGTGAGCGTGATGCCCGGGTGGTCCAGGGCACCGGTGAGCCCGGCGGCGGCCAGCCGGGCGGTGGTGCGCGGGTGCACCGGGAAGGTGACCGGGCCGACCCGCTCGGCCAGGCCGCGGACGACGGCGACCAGCCGGGCGAGCCGGACGGGGTCGTCGACGTTGGTCGGGCGGTGCGCAGTGACCAACACCCCGGCGCGCTCGGCGACCGGGACCGGGGTGACGCCGCGGGTGACCAGGGTGTCGATGACCGGGTTGCCGACGACGAACACCCGCTCGGCGGGCACGCCCTCCCGGAGCAGGGAGTCCGCGGCCCGGACCGTGGGCGCCAGGTGCAGCTGGGCGATCGCGGCGGCGACCCGCCGGTTGACCTCCTCGACGCTGCGCATGTTGTAGCTGCGCAGTCCGGCCTCGACGTGCGCGAACGGCACGCCGGCCCCGCGGGCGGCCAGCGCGTAGGCCGGCACGGTGTTGGTGTCGCCCAGCGCCAGGACGAGGTCGGGGCGGAAGCGGGCCAGTGCGGTGGCGGCGTCGGCGTGCAGCGCGCCGGTGCGGGCCGACGCGGGCTCGGCCGGCAGGGCGAACCGGTGCGTCGGGACGAGCCCGAGGGCCTCCTGCAGCTGCGAGGCCATCGCGGCGTCGGCGTGCTGCCCGGTGTCGACCACGTCCACCCGGTGCCCAGCGGCGACCAGCGCGGCCACCACGGGGGCGAGCTTGACGACCTCCGGGCGGGTGCCGAAGGGCACCAGCACGTGCCGGCTGCGGCTCACCGGGTCACCGCGGGCACGGCGCAGGGGTCGGTGACCGGCGAGCCGTCGGGGGACGTGTACGTCTCGGCGAAGTAGCGGCTCATCCGCACCCCGGCGGTGAAGAAGAGGTACGGCAGCTCGGCGGCCGGCTCGCGGACGCCGGCCAGGTAGGTGCCGACGACGTCGGCGCCGGCGGCGAGGGTGAGCGGCAGGCCGCCGCTGAACCGCGGGTTGATCTCCACGACGGTGACCGTGCCGTCCTCGGCGACGAAGCCCTGCACGTTGGCCGGGCCGGTGAGCCCGACCGCGGACAGCGCGTCGGCGACCACGGTGGTGACGGCTTCGGACTCGAAGGTGGTGCCCTGCACGGAGATGCCGGCCTTGGTGGCGTCCCGCCAGCGCGGCACGACGGTGAGCAGCGAGCCGTCCCGGGCGACGAGCGCGTCGGCGGTGAACTCCCGGCCGGCGAGCCGGGTCTGCACGATCAGGCCGGGGTCGGCGGTCATCGCCGCGGCGACGTCCGCAGCGGTGTCCAGCAGCTGCACGCCGCGGCTGCCGCGCCCGGCGTTGGGCTTGACGATCCACGGCCCGGGGACGTCGGCCGCGGCCTCGACGGTCGCGGCGGTCGCCGGGGTGGGCACCCCGGCCTCGACCAGCCGGACGGCGAAGGCGGCCTTGTCGCAGCACAGGTCGACGGCGGCCAGCTCGGGCAGCCAGGTGGCGAGCCCGGCCGCGGTCAGCCGGTCGGCGGCGGCGGTCAGGGCCGGCAGCTCCTCGGCGACGGTGCTGACCAGCGCGTCGGCGCCGTGCTCGGCGGCGAAGGCGAGCAGGGCGTCGACGAAGGCCGGGTCGTCGGCGCGGGGGACGACGCCCCCGACGGCGGCCAACGCGCTGCCGGCGGCGATCGGGTCGATGTCGACGGCGACCACCCGGTGCCCGAGGGCGACCAGGCGGCGGACCACGGCGACCCCGGCCGGCCCACCCGAGCCGGTGACCAGGACGGTGGACCCGGGTGCGGCACCCACGGCCGGAGCGGCCGGCACCGGGGCGCGCGGGGCGGGCACGGCCGTCGCGGGCGCGGCCGGCACCGCGGGGCGGGGCAGCGCGCGGACGTCCACCACGGCCACGCGCGGTGGCGGGACCGGCCAGGGGTGCAGGGAGCGGGTCATCGGGGGTCCTCGGCGTCGGGTGCGGACGGGCTGGGAGCGGGACGGGAGAAGCTGCGCGGGGCCGGGGCGGTGCGGCGTGCCACCGGGGGCACCGGGACGGGCGCCGGCACGCGGGTGGGGACGACCGGCGCGGGTGCGGGGACCGGGGCCGCCGGCGGGACGGCCGCCGGGGCGGGGTCGGGGGCGTCGGCGGGGTGCAGCGCGCGGCTGAGCATCCAGCCCCGCGCCCACAGCCGCAGGGACGAGACGCGGTCGTTGGTCACCGGCTCCCACTGCCGGGCGGCGATGGCGTCGGCGAGGGCGTCGAGCACGGTGACGTCCTGCTCGTAGGTCGCGACGGCCAGCAGCGAGGCGGTGTGCGCGCCCAGGCCGTCGGCGGCGAGGGCACCGACGCGCTCCACCCGCCCCTCCACCGGCAGGTGGCCGATCCGGTAGTCGATCCGGGCCGTCTCGCGGCGGGCGCCGAGCCAGCGCGACACCCGGCGGGGCAGCACGAAGCGGTGCACGAGCCCGGCCAGGTTGCGCCCCTGCACGGGGGTGACCTGCTCGGCCTCGGGCAGCCGGTAGCCCAGCCCCGGGCGGGCCCAGCTGTTGGGGCGGCGGGCGGTGTGCCGACCGGCGACGTCCTGCTCGGCCCGCACGCGGGAGGGCAGGGTCACGCAGACCATGAGCAGGAAGCCGCCGAGGGTCGCGGCGAGGTTCCACAGCGTGCCCACCCAGTCGTGGAAGAGCACCAGCGAGCCGCCGCCCCACTGCAGGCCGATCACCGTGGAGAGCAGCAGCCGCACGTGGTTGGCGATCAGCACCGCGACGATCGCGACGGCCAGGCCGGCCACCGCGTGCCAGCGCCGGCTGCGCAGCACCGAGGCGGTCAGCGCGGTGAGGCCGACGACCGACAGGATCGACGAGCACGAGGCGGTGACGACGGCGTTGAGCAGCTCGCCGTCGGGCCGGAAGATCAGGATGCGGGTCGGGAGGACCCCGGAGACGGAGTCCACGCCGAACAGGTGGAGCAGCCCGACGACCCAGCTGGCCTCCTGGACCTGCAGCCACTGGGTGCCGTAGCGGTACCCGACCAGGCAGATCGCCCCGGCCAGCAGCAGGTCGGCGGAGACGGCCAGCTGTCGCCGGCTGGTCGCCCGCAGCCGGCGCGGGACCCGCGGCGCGAGGACGGCGTCAGCCACGGGAGCCCACCGTCCCGGCGTCGGGGCCGGCGACCGCGAAGGACCGCGGGCGGGTGCCCTCGACCGGCGGCAGCGGCAGCGGGACGGCGACCGGGGCCAGGGTGGAGGTCGCGCCGGAGCGGGTGGTCTTCACCCACGTGTAGGAGCGGCCGAGCATCCCGTCCAGGTAGGCCCGGGTGGTGATCCAGATCGACAGCGCGAACGAGGGCAGGAAGCCGATCAGCTGCCAGGCCGCCCGCCGCTCCACCCGGCTGACCAGCAGGCCCACGCTGAGCTCGGCGAGCGGGCCGACGAACAGCAGCATCGACAGCGGCAGCAGCCCGATCAGCGGCAGGTCGCCGATGCCGAAGGCGCGCAGCACGGTGAGGGCCAGCCCGATGCCGGAGAGCACCGGCACGTGGTAGGTCAGCAGGAACATCATCGACTCGGCCTTCTCCAGCACCGTCAGGTGCCTCGAGCGCAGGACCGGGCGCCAGTAGTCGCGCATGCACTTCTGGTGGCCGCGCGCCCAGCGGTAGCGCTGCGTCCAGAAGCGGCGCGCGGTGACCACGGCCTCCTCGTAGTCGACGGCCGAGACGTCGTAGCGGACCCGCTGCCCGGACAGCAGCACCCGCAGGGTGAGGTCGGTGTCCTCGGTGACCGTGTTCGGGTTCCACCCGCCCAGGGACCGCAGCGTCGACATGCGCACCGCGCAGTTCGCGCCGCCGTAGGCCGGCAGCTCGAACATCGCCTGGCGGCCGTACTCGTTGACCAGGTAGCCGGAGAGGTAGTCGACGAAGACGACCGAGGCCAGCGAGGAGTCGTGGCCGTTGCGGATGACGCAGCGGCCCATCACCGCACCCACGGAGGGGTCGCGGAAGTGCCGCACCAGGCGGCGCAGGGCGTTGGGGTCGGGCTCGTGGTCGGCGTCGAAGACCAGCACGACCTCGGCGTCGACCGTGCGCAGCGCCTCGTTGAGGGCGCCGGACTTGCCACCGCCGGAGCTCGCCGGCCGGTGGATGACCCGCAGCCGCGGCTCGCGCACGGCCCAGGCGTCCAGTCGCGGCCCGGTGCCGTCGTCGGACCCGTCGTCGACGACGACGAGCTGGATCCGGTCGGCCGGGTAGTCCAGGGCGAGCAGCGCCTGGATCATCCCGTCGACGACCAGTTCCTCGTTCTTGCAGCCGACGAACACCGCGACCGGGGGCGTGTAGCCCTCCAGGTCGACGTCGGCGGCGAGCAGGTCGGCCTCGGCCCAGCGGGCCGCGGAGACGGCGAAGGCCAGGTGCCGGCAGAAGTAGATCGCGAAGACGACGTTGATGACGCCGGCGGCCACACCCAGCGTGCGGTCCACGCCGAACACGAGGAAGGCGGTCACCGCGAGCAGGACGTAGGCGACGAGTGCACCGATCCGGGCTTCCGGGCGGTCGGTGTGGGAGCCGACCGACGGGACGTCGGACGGGCTCTCGACGACCGCGGGCACTGCGGGCACGACTGGTCCTCTCCGGGCGATGACGGGGTCCCGGTGCTGGTCAGCTCCGGTACTCGGTGGTCATCGGCATCCCGCCGCGGGCTCTTGAGCGCCTGCTCGCCGGGCACCTGGCCGCGGTCGGGACGACGCCGTGCCGACGGCCGTGTCGGACCCGTGGGCAAGACTGCGTCGGTGACCGTCGAGCTGCCCGGGCGCCCGGCCGGCGACGCGGTGTCGCGGGTGCTGCTCACCCGGCGCGGGCCCGACGTGGTGGTCGTCCGCGACCTGTCCGCCGACGGCCGCACCGTGGGGCTGACCGAGGTGCCGGCCGGGAGCCTGCCGCGGTTCGTGGCCGGCCGGGAGCCCGCCCGCCCGCGCTGGGTGTGGGACGACACGACGCGCTGGTACCCGCAGCTGCTGGCCGCCGGGGTCCGGGTGGAGCGCTGCACCGACCTGCGGCTGGCCCACGCGGTCCTGCGGCGCTCGCCGTTCGCCGACCCGGCGCTGCTGACCGGCCCGGACACCGCGGGCTGGGACGCGCTGGAGCCGGTGTCCGCCGCCGAGCCGGCGCTCTTCCCGCTCGACGACCCGGCCGACGGGCTCGACCCCGCCGCCGAGCACGAGCGGCAGCAGGCGACCGTGGCTGCCTCGCCGCAGCGGGCGCGGCTCGGGCTGCTGCTGGCCGCGGAGTCCGGCGGGGCACTGGTCGCGGCGGAGATGACGCACGCCGGGATGCCGTGGCGGGCCGACGTCCACGACCGGCTGCTGACCGAGCTGATGGGCCCGCGGCCGGTGCGCGGTGCGCGACCGGCGGGGCTGGAGCGGCTGGTGCCGGCCGTCCGTGCCGCGCTGGGCGCCCCCGACCTCAACCCCGACTCCCCGCCGGACCTGCTGCGGGCGCTGCAGACCGCGGGGCTGCCGGTGGCCGACACCCGGTCGTGGACGCTGGAGCAGGTCGACCATCCCGTGGTCGGGCCGCTGCTGGAGTACAAGAGGCTCTCCCGTCTGCTGGCCGCCAACGGCTGGGCGTGGCTGGACGCCTGGGTGGCCGACGGCCGGTTCCGGCCCACCTGGCTGCCCGGCGGCGTGGTCACCGGCCGGTGGGCGTCCTCCGGCGGCGGGGCGCTGTCGGTGCCCGCGCCGGTGCGCCCGGCCGCCCGGGCCGACGACGGGTGGCTGTTCGTGGTGGCCGACGTGGCGCAGCTGGAGCCGCGGGTGCTGGCCGGGATGAGCGGCGACACCGCGATGGCCGAGGCCGCGCGTGCCGCCGACCTGTACCAGGGCATGGTCGACAGCGGGGCGGTCGCGACCCGCGCGGAGGCCAAGATCGGGATGCTCGGGGCGATGTACGGCGCGACCCGTGGCGAGAGCGGCCGGATGATGCCGGGGCTGACCCGCCGCTACCCGCGGGCGATCGGGCTGGTCGAGGAGGCCGCCCGCGCCGGGGAGCGCGGCGAGGTCGTGCACACCCTGCTCGGTCGTGGGTCGCCGCTGCCCACCGGTGCGTGGGCGGTGCCCGCCGGCGAGGAGCCCGACGGCGGACTGTCCGCGGAGGACCGCGGGCGCGAGCGCCGGTCGTGGGGCCGGTTCACCCGCAACTTCGTCGTCCAGGGCACCGGTGCGGAGTGGGCGCTGTGCTGGCTGGCCGACCTCCGCAACCGGCTGTGGCGACTGGGGTCCGGCGAGCTCACGAGCCGCCCGCACCTGGTGTTCTTCGTGCACGACGAGGTGGTGGTGCACACCCCGGCCGAGCTCGCCGACGAGGTGGGCGCGGTGGTGCGCACCGCCGCGGCGGAGGCCGGCCGGCTGCTGTTCGGGTCCTTCCCCGTCGACTTCCCGCTCGACGTCGCCGCCGTCGGGTCCTGGGCCGACGCCCACTGACACCCACAGGGCCCGCCGCGTGACCGGTGTCGGCCGGTCCGCCTGTGCGGTGCGCGCCGCCGTGACCTCCTCGTCGGGCACGGCGGCGCCTCCCCCAGCAGAGCTCAGCGGCTGCTGATCACCACCAGGGAGCAGCCGGACTCGCCGAACGGCTCGACCTCGAAGCCAAGCTGGAGCAGGCACTCGGCCACGGCCAGGTTCATCGCTGCCTGCACCGCGGCGTGCACCTCGCCCGAGCGGACGTCCTCGGAGCTCGCGCGGTGGTGCTGGTGCCAGCTGACGACGATGCCCGGACGACCCGGCTCGGGGCTCAGGCACACGCCACCGGCGGTCTCCTCCCCCACGCAGTCGTGCAGCGACAGCCCGGACTCCACCAGCGCGGACGCCACCTCCACGACCAGCGTCACCAGCTCGTCGTCATCGGCGAAGTCGTGGTCCCACTCGGCGGGCAGCCGGTCCAGCTGGTCGCTGAGGTCGCTGAGCCAGGCCCGCTCCTCGGGCAGCTGACGGCGCACCACGCGGCCGTCGGCGCGACGGACCCCGTGCACCGGCTGGCCGGCACCGGTCAGGCCGGCCCACTCGGCCTCGATCCGGTCGGTGAACGGCCCGGACACGACCTGCTCCCCCGGGCGCTCCTCGGACTCCGCGACCAGCCACCAGGCCGCCGGCCCGTGGTCCGCGACGCGCTTGCCGGCGGGGTGAGCGGCCAGGCCGGCCGTCCGCCCCTCCTGCTCGGTCCGCGGCTCCTGCACCGCGAGCACCATCGGGGCGACCTCGTTGGCCGCGGGGCCGGCAGCCTCGGCCGACCCGACGACCGCTCCGGCCGTGGCGAGCGCCGGCGCCTCGACCCGGGTGCGCTGCCCCGGCAGCTGGGTGCGCTGCACCTGGTTGCGCTCGAACTCGTACCGCGCCGTCGAGCTCTGCGCGAGGGCCACGACGAGCGCGGCCATCACGACGAAGCCCACCACGGCGACCACCGGCCAGATGATCACAGCGCGACCTCCGTCGCGACCGAGGAGGAACGGGGGACGGGGACGACGACCGGGGCGACGGCGCCCCAGGCGGCGGCGCGGCGGGACGAGCTCCGCGCCCAGCCGCGCAGCTCCGCGGCGGACCGGCGGAAGGTCCGGCGGGCCGACACCGGCGACTCGTCGGCGAAGAACTCCAGCAGCGCGTCCAGGCCCACCTCCTCGTTCCGGGAGGGGAGGCGCCCGGACGACGGGCGGGTCAACAGGTCAAGGGGCGTGCTCACGCGGGACTCCTCGGTGCTCCGTCGCGGCTGGGGAAGTGCCGCGGACGTGGGCAAAAGGTAGGTCTCGACGGGCCCCGCACAGGCCCGGTCCGACACCTCCGGGACAGGCCCGTCACCCAATCGTTGTCGGAGGCACCGGGGCGGTCGACGACCCGCCTCACCTCAGCCGCCTTGTCGACTTGACACCGTGCTTGACCTGGGATTTCGCGTCGGCGGGGGTCGATGATCACGGCGGGGCCCTCCGGCGCGGCATGTCGCGGCGGGCCCGGCGGAGGCCACCGGGAGGTGCCCGGCCCGCCCCTCCGCCCGGACCGGCCGCACCCGGTGCGGTCAGGCGCCGACGTAGGCCGCGAGGTGCTCCCCGGTGAGCGTCGAGCGGGCGGCGACCAGGTCGGCCGGCGTGCCCTCGAAGACGACCCGGCCGCCGTCGTGGCCGGCGCCCGGTCCGAGGTCGATGATCCAGTCGGCGTGCGCCATGACCGCCTGGTGGTGCTCGACCACGATCACCGACGTGCCGGAGTCGACGAGCCGGTCCAGCAGACCCAGCAGCTGCTCGACGTCGGCGAGGTGCAGGCCGGTCGTCGGCTCGTCCAGGACGTAGACGCTGCCCTTCTCCCCCATGTGCGTGGCCAGCTTCAGCCGCTGGCGCTCGCCGCCGGACAGGGTGGTGAGCGGCTGGCCCAGGCTGAGGTAGCCCAGCCCGACGTCGGCGAGCCGGGTGAGGACGGCGTGCGCGGCCGGGGTGCGCGCATCCCCCGCGGCGAAGAAGTCCAGCGCCTCGGTGACCGGCATGGCCAGCACCTGGCTGATGTCCTTGCCGCCCAGGGTGTACTCGAGGACCTCGGCCATGAAGCGCCGGCCCTCGCAGACCTCGCAGGGGGTGGCCACCCCGGCCATCATCGCCAGGTCGGTGAACACCACGCCGGCGCCGTTGCAGTTCGGGCAGGCACCCTCGGAGTTGGCGCTGAACAGGGCCGGCTTCACGCCGTTGGCCTTGGCGAACGCCTTGCGGATCGGGTCGAGCAGGCCGGTGTAGGTCGCCGGGTTGCTGCGCCGGGAGCCCTTGATCGCGCCCTGGCCGATCGACACCACCCCGGCGCCGGCCGGGATCGACCCGTGCACCAGGGAGCTCTTGCCCGACCCCGCCACCCCGGTGACGACCACCAGGACGCCCAGCGGGACGTCGACGTCCACGTCGGCGAGGTTGTGCGCGCTCGCCCCGCGGATCTCCAGCGCGCCGGTGGGGGTGCGCACCGTCTCCTTGAGCGTGGCGCGGTCGTCGAAGTGGCGGCCGGTGAGGGTGCTGCTGGCCCGCAGCCCCTCGACGGTGCCCTCGAAGCAGATGGTGCCGCCCGCGGTGCCGGCGCCGGGGCCCAGGTCGACGACGTGGTCGGCGATGGCGATCGCCTCGGGCTTGTGCTCCACGACCAGCACGGTGTTGCCCTTGTCCCGCAGCTGGAGCAGCAGGGCGTTCATCCGCTGGATGTCGTGCGGGTGCAGCCCGATCGTGGGCTCGTCGAAGACGTAGGTGACGTCGGTGAGCGAGGACCCGAGGTGCCGGATCATCTTCACCCGCTGGGCCTCCCCACCCGAGAGCGTCCCGGACGGCCGGTCGAGGCTCAGGTAGCCCAGGCCGATGTCGACGAAGGAGTCCAGCGTCGCGCGCAGCGCGTCCAGCAGCGGTGCCATCGACGGCTCGTCGAGGCCGCGCACCCAGCCCGCCAGGTCGCTGATCTGCATCGCGCAGACGTCGGCGATGCTCAGCCCGCCGATCTTCGACGACCGGGCGGCCGCGGTGAGCCGGGTGCCCTCGCAGTCGGGGCAGGTGGTGAAGGTGACCGCGCGTTCGACGAAGGCGCGGATGTGCGGCTGCATCGCGTCGACGTCCTTGGACAGCATCGACTTCTGCAGCTTGGGGATCAGCCCCTCGTAGGTGAGGTTGATGCCCTCGACCTTGATCTTGACCGGCTCCCGGTGCAGCAGGTCGTGCAGCTCCTGCTCGCCGTAGTCGTGGATCGGCTTGTCCGGGTCGAAGAAGCCGCTGCCCATGAAGATGCGGCCGAACCAGCCGTCCATGCTGTAGCCGGGGATGGAGAACGGGCCCTCGCGCAGCGACTTGCTGTCGTCGTAGAGCGCGGTCAGGTCGATGTCGTTGACCTGCCCGCGGCCCTCGCAGCGCGGGCACATGCCGCCGGTGATGCTGAACTCGCGCCGCTCCTTGACCGTCTGGCCGCCGCGCTCGATGGAGACCGCACCGGCGCCGCTGATCGAGGCGACGTTGAAGGAGAAGGCCTGGGACGAGCCGATGTGCGGCCGGCCCAGCCGGCTGAAGACGATCCGCAGCATGGCGTTGACGTCGGTCGCCGTCCCGACGGTGGAGCGCGGGTTGGCGCCCATCCGCTCCTGGTCGACGATGATCGCCGTGGTCAGGCCCTCGAGCAGGTCGACGTCGGGGCGGGCGAGGCTGGGCATGAAGCCCTGCAGGAAGGCGCTGTAGGTCTCGTTGATCAGCCGCTGGGACTCCGCGGCGATCGTGCCGAAGACCAGCGAGCTCTTGCCCGAGCCGGAGACCCCGGTGAACACCGTCAGCCGCCGCTTGGGCAGCTCGATGCTGACGTCCTTGAGGTTGTTGGCGCGTGCGCCCTGCACGCGGATCAGGTCGTGCCGGTCGGCGCTGCGCACCTCGTCCGTCGAGCTCATCGTCTCCGCACCCCTCGCCCCTGGTCGGTCCAGCGGGGCATGTGTACCGGACTCATCCCACAGTCGGCGACCCCCGCGGCGCCGTCCGTCCGCTCGTCTTGCTGCCCGGCGCCGGGCACCGCATGGTCGGGGCATGACCGCGCTCAGGGTTCTGTTCATCGGCGGGACCGGGATCATCAGCTCGGCGTGCGCCCGGCTGGCGGTGGAGCGCGGCATCGAGCTGCACCTGCTGAAGCGGAACCGGTCCTCGCTCCGGCCGGTGCCCGAGGGCGTGGTGCTGCACGAGGGCGACGTCCGGGACCCCGCCGGCGTCCGGCGGGCCCTGGGCGACCAGGACTTCGACGTCGTCGTCGACTGGGTGGCGTTCACGCCGGAGCACGCGCAGACCGACGTCGACCTCTTCACCGGCCGGACCGGGCAGTACGTGTTCATCAGCTCGGCCTCGGCGTACCAGACCCCGCCGCTGCGGCTGCCGATCACCGAGTCCACGCCGCTGCGGAACCCGTTCTGGGCCTACTCGCGGGACAAGATCGCCTGTGAGGACCTCCTGGTCTCCGCGTACCGCGCCACCGGTTTCCCCGTGACGATCGTGCGGCCCTCGCACACCTACGACGCGGCCACGGTCCCCCTCGACGGGGGCTGGACGGTCATCGACCGGATGCGCCGCGGCGAGGAGGTGGTGGTGCCCGGCGACGGCACGTCGCTGTGGACGCTCACCCACGCCACCGACTTCGCCCGCGCGTTCGTCGGTCTCCTCGGCCGGTCCGAGACCCTCGGCGAGGCCTTCCACGTCACCTCCGACGAGGCGATCACCTGGGACCGCATCACCACGCTGCTGGCCCGGGCGGCCGGCGTCGAGCCCCGGCTGGTGCACGTCCCCTCCGACGCGATCGCCGCGGCGGACCCCGAGTGGGGTGCCGGGCTGCTCGGGGACAAGACGCACTCGGCGGTCTTCGACAACACCAAGGTGCGCACCCTCCTGCCGGACTCCGCGGCGCGCGTGCCGTTCGAGCGGGGCGCGCGGGAGATCGTCGAGTGGCACGACGCCCACCCCGAGCACCGGACCGTCGACGCCCGGATGGACGCGCTGATGGACCGGCTGGTCGAGGCCTACCGCCCCCGGCCGCTCTGAGCACCCCGACGGTTCCGCGGAACCGTCGGGGTGCTCAGGAGTGCCGGGCGAGCGCGCCCGTCGGGCTCACACCGCGGCGACGCCCGACCCGGCCGTGGCCTGGGCGGCGGTGCGTGCCGCCTCGACGGTGACGTCGATGACGCGGTCCACCTCGTCGGCGGAGAGGTCGTTGGCCATCGGGAGGGCGAGAGCACGCGCGGCGAGGTCGTCGGTGACGGTGAGGGGACCGTGCACCGGGGAGCCGGCGTACGCCGGGTGCCGGTGGACCGGCCGCTCGTAGTAGGCGGTGACGCCGATCTGCCGACCCGCTGCCACGGCCAGGACCGCCGTCCGCGTCGCGGCGTCGGGAGCCGAGACGTACCCCGCCTGCCACGTCCCGCCCGCGTTGCCGGTCTGGAACCGGAAGCCGAACGGCTCCAGCCGCTCCCGGTAGGTCTGGGCGATCTCCCGCCGACGTGCCAGGACGGTGTCGAAGGAGTCCAGCGCCGCCAGCGCGGTCGCGGCGTGGAGCTCGTCCATCTTCGCGTTGATCCCGGCGTAGGTGGCGAGCCTGCCCTGCGCGAAGCCGAAGGAGTGCAGGGCCTCGATGCGCTGCAGCAGGTCCTCGTCGAGGGTCGTGATGAGACCTCCCTCGCCGATCGCGAACGTCTTCGTGGCGTGGAAGGAGTAGACGTGCGGCACCGTGTCGCGGCCGCTGCGGGCACCGGTGTCGTCGAGCCCGCCGAAACCGGCCGCCGCGTCGACGACCAGCGGGACGCCGGCGTCCGCGCAGAGCTGCTTCCAGCGCTGCTGGGTCGCGGCCGAGGCCGGCAGGCCGAAGGTGTGCGTGCCGAGCACCGCGGCGACCTGGCCGGGGAAGGTGTCCAGCACGTCGGCCAGCGCGTCGGCGTCCATCTGCCAGCTGTCGGGTTCGACGTCGATGAACAGCGGCTGCAGGCCCATGATCCGTGCGGCGCCGGCCGTGGCGACGAACGTGTACGAGGGCATCACCACGTAGGGCCGGTCACCGGTGCCGTGCGCGTCGAGCACTGCCTTGATGGCCACGATCAGCCCGCTCGTCGCGTTGTTGACGGGCACGGTGCCGACCCCGCCCAGGTGGTCGGACAGGGCGGCGCGGAGCAGCCGCTCGCACGGCCCGCCGTTGGAGAAGAACCTCGCCTCTTCCGCGAGCCGGTAGTACGGCGCGATCGCTGCCAGGGACGGCAGCTGCGGCCGCAGGAACGGGATGGCGGTCACGCCGTCGCCCCCTTCGGGTCGACCGGGAGCCCGCTGCCCGCGGCCCAGGACCAGGTGTCCGCGGCGACCGCGGCCCAGTCCGTCGTGGCGCTCCGGGCGCTCAACTCGTGCCTGGCACCGGGGATGGGGGCCTCCATGTGGTGGACGAGCTCGGGATCGGAGGCGAACAAGGGGTGCCGGCGGGAGGGGCGGCGCAGGGCGCGCGCGCTGACCGCCACGCGGACCGACCCACGCGCCAGCGCCTTCGGCCACCCGGCCGGCGGCACCGCGCGGAAGGGCAGCAGGTCGGCGCGCAGCTCGGCGGCGGTGTAGGGCAGGTAGCCGGCCGTGGCCGCCCAGCTCGCCTGGTCCCACGCCCCACCGCTGAGGGCGGTGAACCGGAGCAGGCTCAGGTCCTGCCGCAGGGTGCTCAGCCGGGTGCCGAGGGTGCTGGTGGCGTAGGCGGCCGGGTACCAGTCCACGTCGCCGGTCGTGGCGACCGCACCCGCCGTGCCGGCGCCCGGCTCCGACGCGAGGACGGCGCGGCGCCGGCTCGCGGCCGTGTCGAGGGCACCGGAGCCGTACACGGTCACGTACGAGGCCCGGGGAAGCGCCTCGACGCCCTGCGCCAGGCGACGCAGGGCGTCCGGGCGGTAGAGGTAGTCGTCCTCGGCGAACCAGAGGAACTGGTCGGGGGACGCCTCGCGCGCGGCCTCACGGCTGAAGGTGGCGCGCAGCGAGCGGGCGTCGCTGCCGCCCTTGATGTCCACGACCTCCCCCGTGGCCTCCATGAGCGTCAGCAGCGGCCCGGGTCGCACCTGGTCGTTGACGTAGACGAGCTCGGGCGCCTGGTCCAGCTGCTCCGCTGCCCGCAGCATCGAGACCAGCGCCAGCACCTTGCTGTAGTACGCCGGCCGGGGCTTGGTGTTCTCCCCGCCGTAGTGGCGGTACAGCACGCGCAGGGGAGGGGGGTGGGGCGTCAAGCTGAGCTCCTCTCGAGCGACGACCCACCGGATGCGGGCCGCCCGGACAACGTCTCGGGTGACGAAGACGGCGTCCCCAGGTGACGTGTTCCGCCTCTGGGTCGTCACCCGTGCGGGCGTTGCCGCTCTCGGGTCTGGACCGTCTGCCCCGCGATCATGGCTGCCTGCGGGGTCCTTCGGACAGTCCGCGCAGGCCGTGTCACCCAGCAGGGTCACGCCGGCTCGCGACGACCAGGTCGACGGGGAGGACCCGCGGAGACCTGACGACGTGGTCACGACCTGTGAGGCCCATGTCCCTTCCAGTGCGTGGGCGAACTCTCCACAAGAGAGACCCGGCTCGACGCCGTCCGGGAAGCCGTGGCTGCCGAAGCAGAGCCGCTGGTCACGCTCACACATCTGCTTCGGCTGTGTCGCGACGAACACCAGGTTCTGTGGGAGCGGATGAACGACCCGCCATGCCGCGCGCGCATGGCGTGCGTAGAGGTGGACCTGGCCGCGGTCCTACCCGCATCCGGCGCCGCGTCCAGGCTGTCCCCGGCGCTTCGCCGCGCCCTCGCCGCGGCGCTCGTGTCGACCGATGACACCCCTGGCGTCGTGGTCGCGCGTTCCCTGGCCGACCTGCTCGACTCCCATTCCGGTCACACCTTCGCGGCGTCATTCACGGCCCGCAGCCCCTACCAGCCAAGGATCGGCGTCCCGCTCCCGCCGGACGGTCCGGACCTGCGCCAGGTCACCGCACTTTCAGCCACCTCCCCACCCTGGCGACTGGCCAACCGGCTGGACGAGAGGCGCATCGTTGTCCACGGCCGTCACTCTCCGGAGGGCCGCTGTCCTCGTGCTGCTCGCCGACGGGCGGTCCAGGCCGACTGTGCTGCTCACCGAGCGTTCCCCGGACCTGGCCGACCATCCCGGGCAGCTGGTCTTCCCGGGCGGTGCTGCCGACACCGGCGACGACGGGCCCTGTGACACCGCGCTGCGAGGGCCACGCGAGGAGATCGGCCCGGACCCGGTCGGCGTCCGGGTCATCGGGCAGCTGCCGCCGATGGCTCTGGCCGACAGTGGCTTCCTCGTCACCCCCGTCCTGGCATGGACCCTCGAGGCTCCCGCCCTGGACCAGATGAACCCCGCCGAGGTGAGCGCCGTCCTCCAGGTGCCTCTCCCGGGCCGGCGACGCGTAGCCGACGACGTACGCAGCCCGACCGGGCCTGCCGCTCCCGCTCGCCCCGGCTACGGGCGGATGACCGAGACCGTGCTCGACCTGCTCGCCAGCATGATCGGTGGCGACTGGGCACGTGCTCGTCGATGGCGAGGCGTGCCGCTGAGGTGGTGGATGTCCTCCTCCGGGGCGGCCGACGGCCCCGCTTCGGTTCGTCGGGTGCCCCGATCTCCCAGATGTGGAAGGCGGGTCATCGCACAACGCGCAGCTATGACGGTCTTGCCAGGTGAGAACGGTGGCGGCGGGGAGAAGTCCTGGCGAGGTAGGCGCTCAGCGCGACAACCGCGCCCGCCTCCGTGAGGAGCACGATCTGCTGCCGCGCGGTGATGGGGCCCGGGCGGGGCGCGGCCGTCTGGATCAGGCCGTTGAGCAGCGCCGCTGCGGCGACTCCAGCGATCACACGGCCGCCGACGCGGTCGGCGTGTGCAGCCAGGAGCCGCAGGTCGGAGTCCCGCAGATGCGCCTCCATGCTCGGGTTGTCGAGGAACTCGGCAAGCAGCCGCATGCTGTGCGGCGCTTCGGCACCAGCGCTGGCCACTTCCTGCACCAGTTCAGTGATCCTGCGGGCCACCGCAGCTGGGGAGAAGCGCTGGGCTGCCAGCCGATCTGCGTAGGGGGCCAGCACGCCGGCGATCTGGAAGCCCGGGTCGAGTCGTTGCCCGAGGCCTTCGGCCATCAAGAGCATCTTGAACAGCAGGGCGAGGTCGTGCGCCAGGTGCATGTGGTGCCGCCGGACCAGGCCGAGCAGTTCGCTGAGCAGCTCGGTGATCCCCCACTCCGCCAAGGCCCGACCGGTGAACCGGTTCATCAGGGGCTTCAAGTCGGCCTGCAGCGCACTGCGGTCGACGTCGGACTCGCTGGTCGCCAGGCCGAGCAGGGCGTCGGTGGTGCCGTCGAGGTCGCCGCGCATCATCCTGACCAGGAAGGTGACCAGCCCTTCCCGGAGGTGGTCGGTCAGCTCGCCGACCATGCCGAAGTCGATGATCGCCAGGCTGCCGTCGGGGCGGATGAAGAAGTTCCCCGGGTGCGGGTCTGCGTGGAAGAACCCGTCTTCGAAGACCATGTGGCAGAGCACCCCCGTCGCGCGCGCCGCCAGCTCCCGCCGGTCGATGCCTGCCGCGGCGAGGGCGTCCACGTCATCGATCTTGATGCCCCGAACGCGTTCCAGGGTGAGGACCCGTGAGGTCGTCGTCTCCCAGAAGACCGCGGGTATGTGGACATCGCGGTCGTCGGCGAAGTTCGCCGCGAAGCGTTCGGCATTGTGGGCCTCACGCAGGTAGTCCAGCTCCTTGCGGAGGCTCTCGGCGAACTCGTGAGCGATCCCGGCGACGTCGTAGTCGCGGGCGGGCGGCCACCGTCGGTTGGCCCGTCCGGCCAGGTCCTCGAGGATCGCCAGGTCAGCCTCAACTGTCTCGACGGCGCCGGGGCGTCGGACCTTCACCACCACGTCCTGGTCACCCACCTTGGCTGCGTGTACCTGGCCGATCGATGCACTGGCCAGCGGGACCGGGGCCATGTCCGCCAACGACGTGGGGTCCGGCAGTTCTTCGGCGATGGCGTTCCACACGCTCGTCACCGGGATGGGCGCCACGGAGTCCTGCAGCTTGGCCAGCTCTCTCAGGTAGTCAGGAGGCAGGATGTCCGGGCGGGTGGAGAGAACCTGGCCGAGCTTGACGAAGGTGGGGCCCAGTTCCTCCAGTGCGAGCCGCAGGTGCTCGGGCTGCGTGTAGTCCCGGCCCTTCTCGTGACCGGGGAGTCCGACCCGGAAGGGGAACCGCCCGCTCAGGCCGACGGCGCCGACGGCGAACCCCAATCCGTGCACCGAGAGGACGTCGACGATCTGCCGGTAACGCTGGGACTTGGTGAGCACGCGCTACCTCTTGACGGTGAGCCGGCCGCTGTGGCACGGAAGGGATTGGCTCAACGGTAGGCGAGCCGGTGCCGTGGCCGTCGAGGACGCCGACACGGTGCGTCGCTCCACCGGGGCGCGGCTGAAGGGCCCGTCGACGGCGTCCGGCGACCCGGCTGTGCCCGGCAGGCGGAACCACGCTCACCCGGCATGCCACCACCCGGCTGACCGAGCCCAGCCGGGCACTCACTGCTGGTTGAGGGCATCGATCGTCCTACCCTCGGGGTGCTCGACCGACTCCTTCCGACCGTGGGGCAGTGACATGGATGCACAGCAGCGCGAGAAGATCGCAGAGGGAGTGGGCATCTTCGCGGCGTTGGACCAGAGCGGCGGGAGCACTCTGCAGGCGCTGGAGCTGTACGGGATCGACCGGAGCCAGTACTCCTCCGAAGAGGAGATGTTCGATCTGGTCCACGAGCTGCGCAAGCGCGTCATCAGCAGCCCGCGCTTCACCGGCCACCACATCCTGGGGGCGATCCTCTTCACGGGGACCATGGACCGCGAGATCGAGGGCCTGGGGTCCGCGGAGTACCTGTGGCAACGCAAGCACATCGTCCCCTTCCTCAAGGTCGACCAGGGGCTGGCCGACGCCCAGCAGGGCGTGCGGATGATGAAGCCGATACCGGACCTCGACGCCCTGCTGGCTCGCGCGCTCGCCGCGGGCGTGTTCGGCACCAAGGCCCGCTCGCTGGTTCAGCGTGCCGACGAACGCGGCATCGCAGCCGTGCTCGACCAGCAGTTCGACTACGCCCGGCGGATCCTCGACGCGGGGCTGGTGCCGATCCTGGAACCCGAGGTGGAGATCACCAGCCCGCAGAAGCAAGCCGCTGAGGAGCTGCTTCGAACCGGCATCACCGACAGGCTGCGGGCGTTGCCGGAGGAGGCCCACGTGATGCTCAAGCTGTCCCTCCCCTCCGAGCCGGGCTTCTACCAGGACCTGATCACCCACCCGCGCGTGCTGCGCGTCGTCGCACTCTCCGGCGGGTACAACCGCGACAAGGCAGACCGCCTGCTCGCGCAAAACCCGGGCCTGCTTGCCAGCTTCTCCCGCGCCCTGCTGGAGGGATTGTCCGTGCACCAGACCCAGACGGAGTTCGACACCGCGCTCGGCAGCGCGATCGCCGACATCCTGGCTGCGTCCAGCACACAGCGCAGCAGGCGGCGGGCGGGCTGACGGCCAGCCAGGCCAGGGACGGTGGACTCCTCCCCCCCGGATGAGGACGACCGGACCGACCTCCCCGCCAGCGCCCTGTGGACGACCTCGAGGAAGGCGTCTCCGAGCCCCCGACTGCTGCGGCGATGGCCAGAGACTCCGAGCTCACGTCGAGCAGGACGATCGACTCTCCGATGGACGGCATCGCGAGCACGAAGGACGCGGGTCCGGCCACGCCGGCCATGAGAGCGCCCTTCCTGGCAGTGAGCGGCCGAGCCAGGATCACCACCGTCCGGAACGCCGCCAGTAGGACGACGATGCTGGCCGTCGTCCTGGCGCCGGTGATGCCGGCGGCGGGCGCGAGCGAGCGGGTGAGCGCATACCCCCCCCCCCCCCGGGTACGCCGACGCCCCGGTCATCGCCATGACATGACCGCGCCTCAGCAGTGCAACGACCATCGCGCTCCTGCTGCGGGGTCCCCCGGCCGAAGTCGCTGTGTGCCTCCACGGCGAGGGGCAGGAACCGAAGCTTCCTGAGCCCACGCAGGGCCCTGGAACGGGGCCCAGCCACGCCGAGCTGTCGCGACCGGCGACGTCGGGGCAGCGGGTGAGTGCGTCGAAGAGCCTCCTCGCGCAGCCGGGGCGACACCGAGCAGGAATAGCAACCGACAGGTTGATGGAGGTCGTCTGACACGCCTGCGCAGGACGTTGGACCCTCCCGATGCGATGCGCTCGCGCAGAACCTTCTGATGAGTGCAGGGATCATCGTGAGCGAGTGGGGGCTTGAGTCATGAATCACGACCACAGCGAGTCGCACATCTGGATCGTCGGAGGAGGCATCGCTGGAATGGCCGCCGCGGCCTTTGCCGTCCGCGATGGGCAGATCCCCGGTCAGCACGTCCACATCTTGGAGGAGCTCGGTCTCATGGGCGGCTCCATGGACGGCGCCGCGGCGCCTGCTGCTACAGAGGCATTCGTGACTCGCGGAGGCCGCATGCTGGAGGAGAGGGCATATCAGTCCACGTGGGACCTGTTCGACTCCATCCCCTCGCTGGAGCACCCGACGATCAGCGTCCGCCAGGAGATCCTCGACTTCAACGATCGCGTCCCCACCAGAGCACGTGCTCGGCTCATCAGCCGCGACCATCGCATCATCGACGCAAGCGATCTGGGCTTCTCGGTGCGCGACCGACTGGACATGTTCCGACTGATCGCCACACCGGAGTCCCAACTCGGATCGCGGCGCATCGACGAGGCGTTCACCCGCCACTTCTTCTCCACCAACTTCTGGCAGATGTGGAGGACGACCTTCGCTTTTCAGAAGTGGCACTCCGCGGTCGAGCTGCGTCGGTACTTCCTTCGCTTCATGCACGTGTTCGAGAACTTGAGCACTCTCAGCGATGTGCGCCGCACCGTCTACAACCAGTACGATTCGATGATCGTTCCATTGCAACGCTGGTTGGTCGACCAAGGCGTCGACGTGCGATTCGGGACGGCGGTCACCGACGTGGACTTCGTCGACCACGCCGAAGGTGGTCGACGGGTGACCGCGCTGCACCTGGAGACCGCTCGAGGCCACGAGCGTCTGACTCTGGGCCAGCAGGACCTGGCCCTCATCACCCTCGGCTCCATCACCGCCGACGCCCGGTACGGTGGGAACAACACGATTCCGCAGCTCGTGCGCGACCGAATCGACCCCGGCTGGTCCCTGTGGGAGGCGATCGCGAACAAGGCGTCTGACTTCGGGCGGCCCATGGCCTTTTACGGCAACGTAGATGAACACAAGTGGGAGTCCTTCACCCTGACGATGCGCGGCGACGCCTTGTTGCAGCGAATCACGGAGTACTCCGACAACCAACCAGGCACGGGCGCTTTGATGACGTGGGTGGACTCGGGGTGGCACCTGTCCATCGTCGTCCCGCACCAGCCGCACTTCCCGTCCGTCCCCCAAGGCACCTACACGCTGTGGGGTTACGGCTTCGAGGTCGACGGCACGGGCGACCACGTGCACAAGACGATGTCCGGTTCCACCGGCCGCGAGATCCTCACCGAACTCGTCGGTCAACTCGGTTTCGAGGACCTGCTCGACGAGGTGTTGGAGACCACCGAAGTCACGACGGTCATGATGCCCTACGCGTCGGCGCTCTTTGCTTGCAGAGCACCGGGCGACCGCCCGGAGGTCGTGCCCGACCGCTCCAGGAACTTCGCCTTCCTCGGGCAGTTCACCGAGCTTCCGGAGGACATCGTCTTCACCGTCGAGTACTCGATACACGGGGCGATGCATGCCATCTACACACTGCTCGGCGTAGACCGAACGACGCCGCCGATCTATCACGGGATGTTCCATCCCCGCGCCGCAGCGAGAGCGACGACGACACTGCTGCGCTGACCAGACGTCCCTCGGGGCCCTCGACGCCCACCTCGCACCCCGATCAACGAGAAGCCGCGGGTTCAGCGCCGGTCCACGTCTCGGCAACAACCCTGATCGACGGTCCCGACAGCGTTCGCCGGGCCGGGAACGTGTCCACCGCCCGCCGGAGCCTGAAGGGTCACCGGCATGAGG
>NZ_JAAGWH010000013.1 GCF_010682105.1 Modestobacter muralis
TGATCAAGCCGATGCGGCCAGCACAGCACTTCCGGACCTACCAGCAGCACAGGTCGATGCGGTGGCCTGTCGTGAGCTCGACCTAGTCGCTGGGGTCGGTCTTGCCGCAGTCCCCCGACTGGGTTGCTGGCTCGGTAGCAGCCGGCGACGTCCTCCGGCAGGTCTGGGTCGATCACGTCGGCCCCGAGGTGACCCAAGGGTCCCGCAGACAGCACCACCGGCCGGTGGGCAGGCCGTGCCGGGAAGCATCGGCGAACGCCTGCCCCGCCTCCTGTGTTCGCCGGTCGAAGTCTGGCGAGCCGCTCTGGATGCTGGCGGCACGGCTTCACCGCTTGCTGAACGGTGTCGAACCGGACCTGGCGTGGTGAGGGGTCAACAGCTCGCTGTGGTCGAGCTCGACGATGAAGAAGATGCGCTGGGGAGAGCCTGGACGCGAGACCCAGCGCACCGAGGTGGTCGCGACCGCCTCGTGTCCTTCTTCGACGGCGAGGCGAACGAACTCCAGGAGGGATCGTAGCTACGCGGGTGTGCCGCGTAGCAGGATGCGGCCGAGTGCTCGAGCTCCTGGTCCACAGGAGGGATCAACACGTGTCCCGGCCCGCCAGGCGCCCGTGGCTGAGCAGCCGCCGGCGACCGACCAGCACCCCTCGGCGTCCAGTCAACGTGCGCCAGCATGCGCTCGGCGCAGCCAGGACGTA
The DNA here is from genome assembly GCF_010682105.1 of Modestobacter muralis. Taxonomy (GTDB): domain Bacteria; phylum Actinomycetota; class Actinomycetes; order Mycobacteriales; family Geodermatophilaceae; genus Modestobacter; species Modestobacter muralis. The sequence continues at coordinate 699 of NZ_JAAGWH010000013.1, forward strand.
GCCCGGTCAGGTACTGCGCCAGCCCGGTCGGCGAACGGTAGGACAGCGAGCATCGTGCGGACCGGCAGCACGCGAGAGCCTCAAGCTCTCCCCTGCCGAACCGCAGGGCCGGTCGGCAAGCCGAGCCCGACCCTCTCTTGTACGGAGCCTGCCGGGCGCTCGGGTTCTCTGGGAACTCCGCCCAGCCAGAACTCATGAGCCTGGCCAGCGCCGAGTGAGAATGTGGCTCCCGCCACGTCGATGCGAACCGGAGCGGCAGCCGCACATTCTCGTGCGGTGACGAGCAGTCGGTCGTGGTGGAGGATGACGTCGAGGCGCTGACCGCGGTACTGGATCTGGAACCGCGCGCTGCGCAGCTCGGCGGGCAGCCGCGGGGCGAATGCCACGGTGCCGCCGTGGATCTGCATGCCGGCGAACGCGCGCGTGACGATGTCGACCGTGCCGGCCATGGCGCCGAGGTGGATGCCCTCCTCGGTGGTGCCCCCCTGGGTGTCATCGAGGTCGGCGACCAGAGCTTCACGAAAGGTGCTCCAGGCGCGGGTCGGGTCGATACGGGCCAGGACCGAGGCGTGCACCACGCGGCTCAAGGTGGAGCCGTGTGCAGTCCGGGCAAGGTAGAAGTCGATGGTGCGGACGAGCGTGTCGGTCGTGGCGGGGTAGCCGAGCCGGTTCAGCACCGCAAGCAGCTCGTCCGGCCCGAGCAGGTAGATCAGCATCAGCACGTCGGCCTGTTTGGCGAGCCTGTAGCGGTTGGTGGTGTCCCCCTCGGCCTCCAGGATCAGATCGAGCCGCCCGATGTTGCCGTACGTCTGCTCGTACCGATCCCAGTCGAGCTCGGCGAGGGCGTCGTACCCGTCGAACTGGCTGATGACGCCGTCGGCCAGGAAGGGCACGCCCAGCCGATGGCTCAGCCGCGCCCAGGTGGCCGGCTCCCCAGGACGGATCCTGAGCCGGGCGACGACCTCCTCGCGATCGTGACCGGCCAGGACGGTCAGGACCTCGCCGGCGCGCTGGCAGATCCAGGCGGCGAGGACGTTGGTGTAGGCGTTGTCACGCAGGCCTTCGCCGGGGGCGTCGGGGTAGCCGTCGTGGTACTCGTCAGGACCCATCACCCCGGCGATGTGGTATCGGTCGGTAGCCGGATCGTGGGTGCCCAGCGAGACGAAGAGCCGAGCGACGTCGATGATCAGCTCCGCGCCACGATCGGCCAGCCAGGTCCTGTCGCCGGTGCCCTGGTAGTACTGCCACGCGTTGTAGGCGACGGCCAGGCTGACGTGTCGTTGGCGGCGTGAGTTGTCCGGCATCCACCGCTGCGACCGCGCGTTGAACAGCTGGGCCGGCGTCTCCTCCCGGCCGTCGCTGCCGCTCTGCCACGGGAACAGCGCTCCAGACAGGCCGGCATGGGCTGCTGCCTGGCGGGCTGCAGGCAGGCGTCGCCAGCGGTAGTCCAGGAGTGCCCTGCTCACTTCGGGTAGGTGTGTGGTGATCGAGGGGAGGACGAACAGCTCGTCCCAGAACACGTGCCCGCGGTAGCCCTCCCCGTGTAGTCCGCGAGCGGGAACGCCGACATCGAGCTCTGCGGTGTGCGGTGAGATGGTCTGCAGTTGGTGGAACACGTGCAGGTTGAGCACCAACTGCGTCTCCCGGTCGCTGTCGAGGGTCACCCCGAAGCGGTCCCAGAGCCGTTGCCAGGCCGCTACGTGCCCGGGTAGCAGGCCGCTGACCCCGGCCGGAGCGCGGGCCAGCTCGTCGAGGGTGCCGAGCCCGGGTGCGGCGATCGCGCGATCCCGCGAGGTCGCCATCGCGACGGTCTTGTCGATCACCACGGGCAGCCCATCACGCAACCCGACCTCGACCCGGTGCGCGTGCCGTCCCTCGGGGCCGGACTCGAGCCGGCGAGGCGTCGGCACGGAGGCCCCATGCACGACGGTGCGCGCTGCGGTCGAGACCGTGATCCGGCTCTGCGTGGTCGCTGCCTGAACCAGGAGCGTCTCCGGGTCCGGCTGCTGGACCGTGACGCGGTCCAGGTGCCGATCAGCCAGCGCCGCGTACTCGGCGACGTTGGAGTTGGTGATCCCGGCGTCGATCCCGGACCGCACGCTGACCTGACCGCTCCAGCCCAGGGCGAGCAGGGTGGTCTCCAGGGCAGCGAGGTGCGGGTGCTCCATGGACACGAGCCGGCGCTGGGTGAGTTGCAGGCGTCGTCCGGCCCGGTCGGTCAGCTGGACGTGACGGGTCAGCAGGCCGCGACGCAGGTCCAGTTCGCGACGCTCGGACCGTTCGGTCAAGCCGCCGTCGGACCACCAACCGCCGTCCTCGATCCGAACGTCCAGCGGGAGCCAGTTGTGGACATTGACCAGGTGCTCGTCCTCCACCTGGCGGCCCTGGACGGTGCTGGTGAGCCGGTTGTAGATCCCGGCCAGATAGGTGCCCGGGTAGTGCGTACCGTCGGCGGAGGACTCAGGGGCGGCCCCCCGGGTCCCGGCGTACCCGTTGCCCAGAGTGGTCAGTGCCTCCCGGTGTCCCTCGTGGGCCGGGTCGAATCCCTCGTAGACCAGCAGCCATGGATCGGTCCGCAGCACACCGAGGTCCAGCTCGCCCAGGTCGTCGACGACGAGCTGCGCCCCCGCGGCTTCCAGATCTCTGCGGTGCCCGGCGCGGCTGATGCCGACCACCAGACCGACGTGGGCGGCCCGGGCAGCGCGCACGCCTGCAGCTGTGCCCTCCACCACGGCGACGCCGGCTGGCGGGACCTCCAGCCGCTGGGCGACGTCGAGGAACAACGCCGGGGCCGGCTCGTGGGACATGCGAGGTCCATCGACCGGGGCATGACCCACGACGACGTCCAACAGTCCCTGTAGCTCCGGCAAGGCCGCCAGCACACTGTGCTCCCGGCCGACGACGAGCCCGGTGGGCACATGTCCCGCTCTGAGCCTGCGGAGCAGATCGATGGCGCCGGGGGACACCCGCGGAGGGCGTTCTGTCAGCAGCCGCAGGTACATCTGGTCGTGGTGGGCCGCCAGGCCGTTGACTGAGCGGGTGCCGGGCGGGTCATCGGGGTGCCCCATCGGCATCGTCATGTGGTTGTCGGAGAGGAACGCGATCACCACGGCCTCGGGAGACCGTTGATCGAGGTACCTCCGGCCATCAGCGGCCGTCCCGGACGGTTGCGCGACCGTCGCCGCCCCGGCGCCGCTGCCGGTCAGCACAGCGGCGAAGAGCTCCTGCCAGGCGGCGGCGCGGATGGCTGACGTGTCGACGACCACCTCGGATGCGAAGATCACCGCACCGTATGGTGGCGCGGCCCCGAGGGGCCCGAGCCGGGAGGCAGGCGGATCGTCGGGTTCCCTCACGGCGCCGGTCGTGCCTGGGGAGGCACGGTCACCATGCCCGGCTCGCCGCATGGCCGGTGAGCTGTCCAGTGCGACCAGCGGCCAGGACGATGCGTGATCGGCCGCTGGTGCCCAAGCCCTCCCGAGCGGTCGGGACGACCACGCGGGCGCCGGCGCCTGAGCCGCTGTCGACCATCAGGACCCGCACCGCTGGACCGGCTCGACCAGCGGCTGGTTCCCGACCTGCGTACTCGGGCCTGCGACTGCGGACCACTCCCAGTCGCGGATCTCGGGCATGTCCTCCCCGTGCACCCGGATGTACTGACGGTGCTCGATCAGCTTGTCGTGGAGGCTCTCCCGGGCGTGCGCGGAGATCGCCTGCAGCCGCGGTACCCGGTCCAGGACGTCGATGGCAAGGTTGAACCGGTCGATCCGGTTCAACACGCACATGTCGAACGGCGTGGTCGTCGTGCCCTCCTCGACGTAGCCGCGGACGTGCATGTTGCCGTGGTTCGCACGCCGATAGGTCAGCCGGTGGATCAGCGTCGGATACCCGTGGTAGGCGAAGACCACCGGCTTGTCGGTGCTGAACAACGAGTCGAACTCCCGGTCGGAGATCCCGTGCGGGTGCTCCCGGTCGTCAACGAGCCGCATCAGGTCGACCACGTTGACCACCCGGACCCGCAGGTCGGGAAACCAGCCGCGCAGGATCTCGACGGCCGCAAGGGTCTCCATGGTGGGTACGTCCCCGGCGCAGGCCATGACGACGTCGGGCTCCGTGCCGGCGTCGGTGCTGGCCCACTCCCAGATGCCGATCCCCTTGGTGCAGTGCACGATCGCGTCCTGCATGCCCAGGTACTGCAGTTGCGGCTGCTTGCCGGCGACGATCACGTTGACGTACTGACGGCTGGCCAGGCAGTGCGCAGCCGTCGAGAGCAAGGTGTTGGCGTCCGGCGGCAGGTAGACCCGGATCACATCGGGCCCCTTGTTCACCACGTGGTCGATGAAGCCGGGATCCTGGTGGGAGAACCCGTTGTTGTCCTGACGCCAGACGTGCGAGGTCAACAGGTAGTTCAGCGACGCGACCGGACGTCGCCACGGGATGGAGTCGGTGACCTTCAACCACTTGGCGTGCTGGTTGAACATCGAGTCGACGATGTGCACGAAGGCCTCGTAGCAGGAGAAGAGGCCGTGCCGGCCGGTCAGCAGGTAGCCCTCGACCCAGCCCTGGAGGGTGTGCTCCGACAGGATTTCCATCACCCGGCCGTCCGCGGCGAGACTGACGTCGTCGGGCGCCCTCTGCGCGTTCCACGCCCGGTCGGTGGCCTCCAGCACAGCACCCAGCCGGTTGGAGTTGTTCTCGTCGGGAGCGAAGACCCGGAAGTTCGTCATGTTGGCGCGCATGACGTCGCGCAGGAAGGTGCCCAGCACCCGGGTCGACTCCACGGCGCCGGTGCCGGGATCGTCGACCGGGACGGCGTACTCCCGGAAGTCCGGCATCCGCAGGGCGCGCAGCAGCACGCCACCGTTGGCGTGCGGGTTGGCGCTCATCCGCCGGTCCCCCGCCGGGTGCAGGTCCCGGATCGCGGGCACCGGGGCGCCGTCGCCCTCGAAGAGCTCTTCGGGCCGGTAGCTGCGCAGCCACTTCTCCACCACGGTCCGGTGCGCGTCGTTGTCCCGAGCGTCGGTGAAGGGCACCTGGTGCGAGCGCCAGGAGCCCTCCACCTTCAGGCCGTCGACCTCCGCGGGGCCAGTCCAGCCCTTCGGCGACCGCAGCACGATCATCGGCCAGCGCGGCCGTTCACTGACCCCGTCGCGGGCCCGGCGTTTGATCTCCGCGATGTCGTCCAGGCACTGGTCCAGGGCCGCCGCGAACTGCTGGTGCATGAGCGCTGGATCGTCGCCCTCCACGAGGTGCGGGGTGTGCCCGTACCCGCGCAGCAGGTGGTCCAGTTCCTCGCGGCTGATCCGGTCCAGCACGGTCGGGCTGGCGATCTTGTAGCCGTTGAGGTGCAGGATGGGCAGCACGGTGCCGTCCCGGCGCGGATCGACGAACTTGTTCGAATGCCAGCTGGCCGCCAGCGGACCGGTCTCGGCCTCCCCGTCACCGACGACCGCGGCGACGATCAGGTCGGGGTTGTCGAACGCCGCGCCGTAGGCGTGGGACAAGGAGTAGCCGAGCTCGCCGCCCTCGTGGATCGACCCGGGTGTCTCCGGGGCAACATGGCTGGGTATCCCACCGGGGAAGGAGAACTGGGTGAACAGCCGCTGCATCCCGGCCAGGTCCTGGGAGACCTCGGCGTAGACCTCGCTGTAGGTGCCTTCCAACCACGCCGAGGCCACCGGTCCTGGGCCACCGTGGCCGGGACCCATGACGTACATCATGTCCAGGTCGCGGGCGGCGATGGCGCGGTTGAGATGGGCGTAGATGAAGTTCAGTCCCGGCGTGGTGCCCCAGTGGCCGAGCAGCCGCGGCTTCACGTGCTCACGGAGCAACGGCTCCCGCAGCAAGGGGTTGCCCATCAGGTAGATCTGCCCCACCGACAGGTAGTTCGCGGCCCGCCACCACGCGTGGATGCGCTCCAGCTCCGCCGGGTCGAGCGGACCCCGGGCGGAGGGGAGCGTGACGGCTGGTGCTTCCAGGACGTCCATGTGCTCCTCAGATCTCTCGGTGGCCACGCGGCTCGCGAGCCCGGTCATCGCTGACCCACCGGTTCCGCCGGGACACGGCCGACCGGTGCAGGCGCCGCTGCTGGTGGCTGCGCGGACCGCGGCAGCTTGAGGCGCTTGAGCAGCAGGGCGTTCACGGCGACGATCAGGCTGGACCCCGCCATCGACAAGGCGGCGATCTCCGGGCGCAGCACCAGCCCGAAGGCGGGCGCGAACACGCCGGCGCCGATGGGCAGGGCGACGACGTTGTAACCGATCGCCCAGCCCAGGTTCTGCCGCATCTTGCGCAGCGTTCCCCTGCCGATCAGCAGCGCCACCGACACGTCCAACGGATCCGATCGCATGAGCACCACATCGGCGGTGTCGATGGCGACGTCCGTGCCCGCGCCGATCGCGATGCCCACGTCCGCCTGTGCCAGCGCGGGGGCGTCGTTGACGCCGTCACCGACCATGGCCACCCGCTTGCCGGCCTCCTGCAGCTCGGCGACCTTGGTGGCCTTGTCCCCGGGCAGCACCTCGGCGATCACGATGTCGATCCCGAGCTGGCCGGCGATCCGGGCAGCCGTCGCCTGGTTGTCACCGCTCAGCATGACCACCTCGACGCCTGCGTCGTGCAGGGCCGATACGGCTGCGGCGGACGTTGGCCGGACTGCGTCGGCCAGGGCGATGACCCCGGCACCACGGCCGTCGACGGCCACCAGCACCGCGGTCCGGCCGGTCGCAGCCAGCTCGTCGCGGCGCGTGAGCAGGGCGGCCACCTCCACACCTTCGGCCGCCATCAGCTTGCGGTTGCCGACCAGCACGTGCCGCCCGGCCACGTCTGCGGCCGCACCCTGGCCAGGGACACTCCGGAAGCCGGTCAGTGGCGGCGACGCCACGCCACGGTCCTCGGCGTAGCGGACGATCGCGCCGGCCAACGGGTGCTCGGACTCGCGCTCGACCGCGGCCACCAGGGCCAACAGGTCGTCTTCGGACATGCCGTCGGCGACCACGTCGGTGACTTCGGGTTCTCCCTTGGTCAGGGTGCCGGTCTTGTCCATCACGACGGTGTCGATCCGGGCCGAGGTCTCCAGCGCGGTGGCGTTCTTGAACAGCACGCCTCGCTGAGCACCCAGCCCGGTCCCCACCATGATCGCTGTCGGCGTGGCCAGTCCCAGTGCGTCGGGGCAGGTGATGACCACGACGGTGATGGCGAACAGGAGAGCGGCTTGCACGCTGGACCCGGTCAGCCACCACACGAGGAAGGTCCCGGTCCCACCGATCAGGGCGACGAACACCAGCCAGAAGGCCGCCCGGTCGGCGAGGCGCTGGCCGGGTGCCTTGGAGTTCTGCGCCTCCTGCACGAGGGTCACGATCTGCGCCAGCGCGGTGTCGGATCCGACCTTGGTGGCCCGGACCCGCAACGTGCCGGTGGTGTTGATCGAGGCTCCGATGACCGCGGCACCGGGGCCCTTGGTCACCGGCAGGCTCTCCCCGGTCAGCATCGACTCGTCGACCTCGGACACGCCGTCCTCGACGGTGCCGTCCGCTGCGATCTTGCCGCCCGGACGGATGAGCAACAGATCCCCGACCACGACGTCGGCGGTCGGCATCTCGACCGGCTCGCCGTTCCGCACCACCACCGCCTTCGCCGGGGCGAGCTCGAGCAGGGTCCGGATGGCCTCGTTCGCTCCGCCGCGTGCCCGCATCTCGAACCAGTGCCCCAGCAGCACGAAGGCGGTGAGGACGGTAGCGGCCTCGTAGAACACCTCACCGCCGCCGGTCAGGGTGACGACGACGCTGTACACCCAGCCGGCCCCTACGGCGACCGCCACCAGCACCATCATGTCCAGCGTCCGTGCCCGTAGCGCCCGGTACGCGCCGTCGAAGAAGATCCATGCCGAGTAGAAGATGACCGGCAGGGTCAGCAGCAGGGAGAACACATCGGTGCGGAGCCCGAACGGCGCCGCGACGGTGAACCCCAGCACGTCCGAGCCGATCGGCGACCAGAGCAGGATGGGGATCGCGAGCAGCGCAGCTACGAGGAAGCGGTTGCGCATGTTGCGCACCATGGCGTCCATCGACATGCCGTGGCCGCCGCCGTGCCCCATCACCTCCTGCGGAGCCCGGCCCGCGTGCTCGTCACCCTGACCAGGCCGGCCATGAGCGTGCCCCGCAGGACCTGGTGGCGCCGAGCGCACCGCCTCAGGGCTGCCGGCACCCATCGGTGCCGACATGTCCATCTCCCTCTTCGACGATCCAGCCATGGGATCGCACACGTGCTCAGGAACAGAGCGTCCCGAGCAGTGGTAACCGCAGTCCCGGACCCAGCCGACGAGGTCGGCCACCGATGTCTGCCCGGGTTCGAAGATGACGGTGGCGGTCTGGGCCACCGGGTTCATCACCACCTCGAGCACACCGGGCCGGCGCGACAGGCCGGCCTCGACGACAGCCTTCGACGAGGCCCGCAGCAGGTTCGACACCTCGATGACGGTGGTCGTGGATGTGGATGTGGAACTCACAGGACCCTCCGGGTAGGGCGTTGTCGAGCGCGGTCGTGGTGGCGGCGCTGGATCGCCACGCCGGCAACCCATGGCTGCCGCTTGATCACTACGGCCACTGTCGTCCCCTCGATGCGCGGGGCGTAGGGGCCTCCGACTCAGGGCCCGAGCCGAAGGTCCCGGCACGCGGACAGCAGGACCGGCATCACGACGGGACCCGTTCGGTCGCCCGTTCCCGCGGGTCGGTCCGTGCTGCCTGCATCGGTCCGCTGAAGTGGATGAGGATGAGGAGGCTCAGCAGGGCAGCGAAGAAGCACCACACCGAGACGAACGTCATGATCGACACCAGGACCGCAGCGATCGCCAGCACGAATGCCAGGACTCCGAAGATCCGGACGCACCGATGACTGGAGAACAGCCCGGTGAAGCAGGTCGCCAGCAGGTAGATCACCAGAACCCCGGCGATGTAGAAGTGCGGCGAGTCGTAGGAGATGCTCCGCTCGTGCACATGGGCGCTGACCGGGAACCGGACGAGGAAGTAGAGGAGATAGAGGCCTACTCCGATACCGAGCGCCAGGAAGACGCTGATCGCCCTTCGCCGCCATCGCACCGGCTCGACCAGCAGGAAGGCGAACGGGATGAACATCGGCCACAGCACGTGGGAGAACAGCGAGAAGACGTAGGTCGACCACGACTGCAGCCCAGTCAGGTCGTTGTCGAGACCCACCCAGAGAAGTCCTTCGGTGAGCTGCTGCAACCCGAACAGCAACGGGACCGCCGCAAGCGGCAACTCGCTCCTGCCCCTCGACCTGTACACCGTCACCATTCCCACCGCGGTGAGCGCGGTTCCTGCGGTGAAACTCGCGGTCGCGGAAAAGCACATGTCAGGTCCTCCAGGAAGGCGGCTTGCGGGACACCCGGAACGGAGTGGGGCCATCCGCCGTCCGCCCGGCGCTGCCTCGCGGCTCAGGGAGGAACGACGTCCACGCGACGACGTCCGTACTCGTCGTCACGGCGGCTGCATCTCGCTCTTCCGGCCCGGCCGAGCCGCGTCCGCGATGTGCAGGTGACCGGGCCCGGCGGTCGCGGCACCGCGCTGGGTCAGCGCCAGCCGCATGCTCGCCAGGACCAGGACGATGCCCGCGACGGTCCAGCCATCAGGACGCTCGCCCAACACGGCGATGCCGATCAGCAGACCGAAGACCGGTACGAGGAACATCCACGGGGTCAGAGTTGAGAGAGGGCAGCGCTGGGTCTCGACGAACCAGGCCAGCGTCGTCGCCGCGGTGGCGATCAGGCCGAGGAAGGCCAGGACGGCGAGGAATCGTGGCGTCCAGTCGATCTGCGGCGCGCCCTCCACCATCACGGCGACGACGGCCAGCACCACTCCCCCGATCAGCAGGTGCGCCGCACTGGCCACCACCACGTCGACACCACCCAGCCGACGCACGAGCAACGTCCCGGCAGTGACCGCGAGCGCCGCGAGAAGGGACAACAACGCCCCGGAACCGCCACCGCCGGGGACGGCGACCACCAGCAGCCCGCCGAAACCCAGCACCAGCGCGACGCCGGTCCGCGCTGACACCCGTTCCCCGTAGAGCCACCAAGCGGGCAAGAGGATCAGCAGCGGCTGGGCATTGGCGAGCACAGCGGCGGTGCCGGTGGCCAATCCGTCGATGCCCGCGAACATGGCGGCGAAGGCCAGGCTGACGTTCACCACGCCCAACGCCGCGACCGTCCCCCAGGTACGCGCGGACCGGGGCAGCGGTCGACGCTGCACGGCGGCGAGTAGCGCCAAGGCCGTCCCGCCCAGAAGGGCACGCAGCGCAGCGAGCCACAGCAGTGGGGCGTCCCGCAGCCCCCACCGCACCCCCAGGAAGCAGCCTCCGAGGGCGGCCGTGATCCACAACATGCGCAGCGGCGCCGGCCGACCCGTTGAGGTGGACGGGGTGACCTCCACAGCAGGGCTCATCGAGAAGCGCTCATCGCTCGCCGCTGGCCCGCCGACGGGGTCGACGTGAACGGTGGCCGCTGCCTGCCCACCGATTCTCGTCGACATGCACCGGGACTCGACTTCTGACAGCCGGTGGACCGGCTGCAGCTCCACGGCCACTGCCCGGCAGTCCCACTCGACGTGGACCGGATGGCCTTCGTGAGCCAATCGAACAGCACTGACGGCGTGGACGAACGCACCCCGCCGACACCACTGTCCGCGGCTGCCGCGCTGACCGCCCTCGCCGGCGAAATGGCGGCGACCTGCCGTTCAGACGCCCACGCGGCGCGATCCGGTGGCCGATCAGTGTCGGTGCTCGACGTGCCGCTCCGACTCATCGCTTTCATCCCCGCCATCCTGGCTGCCGCCCATTCCACGCATCATGAAGAACATCATGAACGCGCAGGCACCCAGCCAGAGGAGCCCCAGCGAGCCACCGCTCGCGGCACCGGTCAACCACAGCACGCCCGCCAACACAGCGAAGCCGACCATCACATACAGGTGCTTTCCGTGATTCATCGATTCTCCTCAGGAACTGCGCGATGATCCAGCGCGGAGTCAGTCCGGCGCCGCCGATTGTTCGTTGGCCGGAGAGCAGGTACGGCCTTGCCGAACATCGGCACTGCCAGCGCCCACGCCCGCGAGACCAGACTGCACACAGGATCTGTTTCTCAGGGCGAACTGTGCCCGGTACGTCGAGTCAGCAGTAGAACCCAACGTCCCGAGTTGGCGTGGCGTTCTTGCGTGGTCGAGCCCGACACCGAGCTGATCACCGCCACCCGGTTGACTGCAGCGACCAGACCGGACCACAGCCATGTCAGCGTCGGCGTCCCGACTGTCCCCCCTGTGATGCGACAGCGAGGAGTAGCGCCAAGCGTGGAGGAGACTGCGCCAGCCCCCACAGGCTGTTCCGGCGGACTTGCTGGGACTGACACTGCCTGCGCGGCCCCCACCGGGCGACGCACTGGAGCGGCGGCCCCAGCCGCACCGACATGTCCCCGGCTGAGCGGCACGAGATCCCCCGCCACCAGTGGGACTGAAGCCGCGAGCTGACCGCTCACCCTCAAGCGTGCTCCCGCTTCAGCTGCAGCGCCGCCGGACCCTGGCGAGGAGCGGCGTGTCCGTGGCGAGCGGCCAGGCGGCATCGGTTGGAGCGCCCGAACGAGCGACCGCCAGCGACCGACAGGCCGCCAAGCCTGGCCGGTGGTGGCCAGGTGAGGCGCGCCTGCTTGCAGCGGCCGTGTCAGGTGCGGCGATCGCCGCCGGGATGCCTCCGCGGTCAGCCTGGTACCTGCTGCCGCTCGGCACGGCATTGCTGACGTGGGCACTGCTCGGCGGGTCGTGGCGACAGCGAGCCGTCCAGGGCGTGGTCACGGGTGCCGCCTTCTTCTCCCTCACGCTGAGCTGGCTCACCGGCTTTCATCCCGCCGGCTTCGCCGGCGTCCTGGTCATCGAGGTCGTCCTCTTCGCCGCGGCGATGGTGCTGGTGGACCCGTGTCCGGGCCGCTGGTGGACCGTTCCGGCACCGTTGGTCGTCCTGGAGGCCCTGCGAGCACGGTTCCCCTTCGGCGGCTTCCCCATCCCGGGGATGGCCCTGGGGCAGCTCGATGGGCCCTTCTCCCCAGCTGCTCCGCTGGGCGGTGCACTGCTGGTGCTCGGGCTGGGGGCAGCAGCGGGCGCGGCGGTGACCGGGGTTGCTGCCGGTGGCCGACGACCGCGGGCACTGGTCATCGTGGGTGCACTGGCGGCCGGGGCCACAGCCGGGCTGGTGATCGCACGACCGGAGGAGGCTCCCGTGGGGCGGCTGCAGGTCGCCCTCGTCCAGGGCGGTGGCCCGCGCGGAATTCCCGCCGTCGCCAGTGACCCTGACACCGTCACGGAATGACAGTTCCAGCAGAGCGAGGGTCTCCCGCCCGGGCTGGACCTCGTGCTGTGGCCGGAGAGCAGCATCGCCGTCTCCGGGCCGGTGGCTCAGACCAGAGAAGCCGAGCGAGTCGCCTAACTCGCCCGCCGCACCCAGGCCACAGTCGTCGCCGGCCTCAGCGAGTCCTATGCGACCGGGTTCCGGAACGCCGCGGAGGCCTGGGAGACGGACGGCCGCATCGTCGACCGGTACGAGAAGGTGCACCGGGTGCCCTTCGGGGAGTACATGCCGGGCCGGGCAGTGTTCGAGCGGCTGAGCGACGTGACCTCCCTGGTGCCACTGGACGCCATCCCCGGGCGAGGACCAGTGCTGCTCAGCACGCCAGCGGGTCCACTCGGCGTGGTGATCTCCTACGAGGTCTTCTTCGCCGACCGCACCCGCGCCGCCGTGACCGCCGGGGCACAGGTGCTCCTCGTGCCGACCAATGCGGCGTCTTACACGACCGAAGAGGTACCGGCCACTGAGGTGGCCGCTGCACGGATGCGCGCTCTTGAGACCGACCGCGCGGTCCTGCAGGCTGCCCCGACCGGCTACACGGCCATCGTGGTGCCCGACGGAGACATCGTGGCCCAGGGCGGCCTGGCAGTCCTGAGGTTCTCTCAGCTTCGGTGCCGCTTCAGACCGGACTGACCGCGTACACCCGTACCGGGAACGGGCCGAGCTTGCTGATGGGCGGGCCAGTGGCCTGACTGTGGAACACCCCGGCCGCGCGGCTCGTCTGAAGAGGCATGTACCCGGGTCGCATAGTAGTACCGGATCGTTTCGTGATCAGGCCGGCGGAAGCTGCTGACCTCTCTGCGACCGCTCAGGCGCACGTGCTGTTGCTTCCGGTCGGCCTCTTCCCCTCGATGGGCGAGCGATTCCTTCGGTGTTGGCACCGGACCTTCCTCCGCCTACCCCATGGGATAGCCCTGGTCGCCGTCGACGCGGGGGCCGGTGCGGGACAGGTGGTGGGCTTCCTGTTGGGAACCACTGACCAGGCCACGCACACTGACGCCCTGCTGAGAGATCGCCGGGCCCTCATGGATCTGGGCGCCTCAGGACTCCTCGCACTGCTGCGCCGGCCCAGACTCGCCGCCCGGTTCGCCCGCACGCGCGGTCGACCGTGGCTCCGCAAGCTGTTGCAGCGCCGCGGTTCTGCCGTCCAGCCGCCGGAGGCGCACTCTGTAGGACCGGTCGCAGTACTGGCCGCCGTTGCCGTCCAGGACTCCGCGCGAGGCCATGGGCTGGGCGCAGCACTCGTGCACCACTTCTTGGCGGCCGCGCAAGCCGGCGGTGCCGACGTCGCTGAACTGGTCACCGTCGTTCCGCACGAGGGCGGCACCAGTGCCGGGTTCTATGAGTGCCTGGGATGGTGTGCAACCGGCGACCGCAGCACCCGGGACGGGACGACCGTGCGTACCTACGCCTACCCGCTGCGCAGGCCAAGTCGGCCACCAGCCCGCGACCACGTGATCGGAAGAGAAGGCGCATGAGTTCTCGGTGGCGCCGTCTGGCCACCTTGCTGGCCCTCACGCTGATTGCTCTCACCCTGTGGGAGCTGCTGTCGTGGCCGGGGAACGATCCCGGCCGCGGGGCGGTAGGCGAGCCGACGCCTGAAGCGTCGGCCTCGGCTTCACCGACGGCATCGCCCACATCCACGGAACCGCCCACGGCCACGGCCGAAGCTGGACCGCCGACCACAGCGCTGCCCCCGACCACCGTCTGGCGACCGGGCCCAGGCGAGCCTCAAGCGGAGATCAAGCAGACAGCCACCGCGTTCATCGAGACCGCAGGCACCTGGATCGGGGCAGTAGGCGCGGCAGCGACGCTCCGGTCGAAAGGCGTCGGGCCAGACGTGGCAGCCACCGCCACCGCGCTCGAGGCGCCCGACGCCGTGTCCAGCACCGTGAGGGTGATCTACCCGCAGTACGGAGGAGTGACGGCCGACCGGGCTGCGGTGATGGTCCTGTTCGAGCAGCAGCTGCAGACGGCGCAAGGCGCGACGACCATCCGGCAGATGGCTCTGGACGTGCGGCTGACCCAGGTCGCCGGCGGAAGCTGGCAGGCGGAAGAGATCAGGCCGCTGACCTCGCTGGGGTCGAGTGTGCCGTTGAGCGAGGCCGCCCAAGCGGTGCTGGCCGAACCGCGCCTGGAGCTGTCGGCACCCGCCCGGCTGGACGTGAGCAGCGGTCGGATGGATGACCGGTTGCTCCGAGTCCTCCTCGGGCTGGCCGAGAACTGGGTGTTGACCGTGCAGGTGATGCACACCGGTCACATCCAGACGGTCTATCCGACCGAGCGGGTCTCCAACCACGCCGTCGGGCGGGCCGTGGACATTCGTGCGGTCGACCGGCAGCCGGTCATAGACCCGGCCACCTCCCGGGAGATGCTCATCGAGCTGGCTGCTCGGGCCGGGGAGCTTGGAGCAACCGAAGTCGGGGCGCCCTTCGACCTCAACGGGGACCGGTCGGGGTTCTTCACCGACGTCGTTCACCAGGATCACCTCCACGTCGGCATCACGCCGGGCAAGCAACCAGCCACCCGGTGAGCCGACACCGGAAGAAGGCGGTCGACGGCACGGTCACCTCAGCCGGCGCACCGACGGCCATGACCGGCCGATCCACGGTGCTGAGGTCGACGGCGATGTTGACCGCACTGGCTGCTGTGAGCGGTCTCCTCGGATTCGGCCGTGACGCCGCCATCGCGGCCGTGTTCGGGGTCGACTCCGCCGTCGACGCCTACCTCATCGCGCAGGGCTTGATGAACCTGGTCCTCGCACTCGTCGCTGCCGCTGCCGCGAGAGCACTGATCCCTGCCGTGGCACGGTCGGTGGCCGAGGGCCAGCCTCGGCGGTCCGACACCCTGGCGAACACGGTGCTGACCGTCGCTGTCCTGGTGCTCGTCCCGGCCGCAGTGGGCATGGCCCTGGCCGCGCAGACCGTCATCGACGTGCTGGCCCCCGGGTTCCCACCCGAAGTCGGCGCCGAGGCCGTCCGACTGACCCGGATCGTGCTCCTGGCGACGATCCTGGTGACGGGAACGGACATCCTGGCCGCCGTCTGCCAGGCCCACGGTCGCTTCTTCTTCTCCGGCCTGCAGGGGATTCCCTTCAACCTCGTGATGATCGCGGCCACCGTGACGCTGGGAGCTCGCTGGGGAGCCGATGCGCTGGCGATGGGATTCGTCGCGGGCAGTGCGCTGCGGCTGCTCGTCCAACTGCCCGCGGTCCGCGCGGCCGGCGTCCGACTGCGCCCCTCCCTGCGCGTCAAGCACCCAGACGTCGCCGAGGTCGCGCGCTTGATGCCTGCCCTGCTCCTCGGCACAGCGCTGGTCAACGTCAACACGTTGGTCGACCGGGCCGTCGGCTCGGGGGAGGCAGAAGGCACCATCGCAGCGCTGAGCTTCGGGTGGCGACTGGTCAGTCTCCCCTACACCTTGCTCGTCATCTCCTTGGTCGCAGCCCTGTATCCGGTCATGTCCGCCATCGCCGCTCCCGACCGGCGCGCAGAACTGCGGCAGACCACCGAACGGGCGCTGGGCGGTGTCCTCGCCGTCCTGGCGCCGATCGTGGCCATCCTGCTCGTCCTGACCGAGCCGTTGGTGCGGGTACTGCTCGGCCGGGGAGAGTTCGACCGGAGAGCAGTGGACATGACCGCAACAGCGATCTCGTGGTTCGCACTGGGGCTCGTCGGGGTGGCCATCATCGAGATCTGCTCGCGAGTGTTCTACGCCGTCGGGGACAGTCGGACGCCGGTGGCGCTGTCTGTCCTGGGGATGGTCGTCAACGTCAGTGGGGACCTGGTCCTCGGGCGAACATTCGGTGTGGCGGGCCTCGCGGCGGCCACGACAGCGTCGTTCCTGCTCGTCGCCGGCGCGCAGCTGGTCGCACTCCGCGCGCGCCACAACGCGGTCCGGCTCACCGCCCTGCGTGAACGGATGGGCCGCTGCACGCTGGCTGGCCTGGTGTCCGGCGGCGCAGCCTGGCTCATCGCCGCAGCCATGCCCTCGTCATCGGGGGCCGTCCCGGCGGACCTGGCGGTTGTGACCCTGGCCGCCACGGGCTGCCTCGTCTGTTACGTCGGCGCCCTCGCGTGCCTCGGCGGCCCAGAGCTGGCCGAGCTCCGGAGGATAATCCCGCGCCGGCAACGCCTGTGAGCCCCACGACGAGCAGGACCTGAGAGTCGAAGATGGTCGTCAGTTGTCCACCAGGTCACCTGGCGCCGAGCTACGGCCCGTACGTCCGTGCACGGCATGGGTGGTTCAGGCGGAGGATCCGTCAGCACTGTCGGGCGATTGCTCCGCCTGGCAGACGTGGTCGGCCACCTTGTCGAGTTCTGACTCGATCGTGCCTTGCGCGACCTTGCGGACCGTCTTGCGCTGCCGTCGGCGTCGCAGCAGGCCGCCGGCCAGTGGTTCGTGGGTGAGGGTGATCGACACGTCCGTGCTCTCGTCGGGGGCGTCTGCCAGCTCGATGGTCGTCACCCACACCTCAGGAGTCAGTTCCAGCCGTGTGGCGACTCGGTGCTCCGGCTTCCACTCGACGATCCGCCCACGGGGTGCGCCGCCCGGCGGTGACTGATCATCCAGGCGCCCAGGAACGCAAACGAACTCTGTTCCTTGCTTGGTGGCGGCTCCGTCTACGACATAGGAGACATCACAGACCGCGCAGTACGGCTGCAGGACTGCGAGGGCCCGCCAGACGCGCGACCGGACATAGGGCACCCGACGCGCACCCTCAGCGACAGTGAGCCAGCCCGGCACGCCACCGGCGGGCGGCACCCGCTGGCTCGAGACCTTCTTGGGCGCTGGCGCCTCCGACGCGCTCACTCCAACGCCTCCGCAGAGCTGGGGCCATCCAGATCCGAGCAGCCGAGGGGAACCGCGGCAAGCAGGGCCACGGACCACGCCAGCAACCTCCGTCGCGTGATCCACACTGTCAACTCGACGCCCTCCGCCCGACCGATCGATGACCCTGACTACGATGCAGCATAGGAGTTGCGCCGAGGCAGTGGCCGCCCGCGGGGCTGAGCGGCGGCATGGACGGCCCGCCACCCGAGCCGACGGCCCCACTCGGCTGCGCCGTCGACCTGCCACGCCGCGACTGGACGGGAGACGCCTTGTCACATCGCCGCTCGCGTTGGCTCGTGGGTCTGGTGGCGACCGCCAGCGCTGTCTCCGCTTGCTCGACACCCATCTCCGGGGCCCCTGTCAGCGACATCGTCAGTGCGCAGGAAGAAGACGGGTACGCGGGCACCTTGCTGTCCGATCCCACCATCTCTCGCCCAGCCCTCGTTCTCACGGACACCGATGGGAGGCCCTATGACCTGCAGGCGGACGTCGACGGGGTGACCGCTCTGTTCTTCGGCTACACGCGCTGCCCGGATGTCTGCCCGACGACCATGGCCGACCTCGCCACCGCGGTGCGCGAACTGCCGGCCGGAGCCCGGGAACGGGTGGACGTCGTGTTCGTGACCGAGGACCCCGACTCGGACACCCCAGCAGTCGTCCGCGAGTGGCTCGACCGCTTCGATGAGGACTTCATCGGCCTGATGGGTGGCCAGGGACGGACCGACCAGGTACTCGACCAACTGCACGTGCCCCGGACCGAGGGTCACGTCGACCCGCCCGAGGCTGCACCGCATGACGACGGGACCTTGGAGCACAGCGGGGTCGTCTACCTGTTCGGGCCCGGTGACGAGGCAACCGTCTTGCACAGTGGCGGGACGACCGCCGACCAGTATGCGGCCGACATCAGCCGACTCCTTGATCAGAGCTGACGCTCCGTCTGCGGTTCGATCGGGCCGCAGAAGACGGCGGCGCGGTCACTGCTGTTCTCGCTCAGCGGCCTCGGGCGAGGGTCACGAAGTAGTCGGGCGCCATGCCCCTGCCGATGCTCGCCGCTGTTCCTGCTGCTTACGCCAGCCGTACCGGGTGGTCCCCTTCGGCTTGAAGATCGAGAGCACCGTGGCAGTCAGCAACACGATGAGACCACCGATGGAGTGCGGCAGGGTGCCAGCGAGCTCGCGTGGGTCGCGGGTGGCCAACGCGGCGTCGGCGAGAGCACCGATGGTCTGCGTCTCCACCAGCAGGACGGCTGTGGCCAGCAGGGTGAGCAGCAGCTTTGCGATGACCCAGTAGTGGCGGAGCACGCCCCACGGCGTGCTCCATGCGGTGAGGAGTCCGATCACCACGGTTGCCAGTGCCAGCGGGACGATCGCCGAGTAGGCGATGAGCTCCATGGCCACGTAGGCGCTGCGGACCAGCTGGATGTCGCGGCTGGTCACGGCAGCCACGTCGAGAGCCAGATACGCGCAGACCGACCCCAGCCAGCCGACGGATGAGACGACGTGGACGGCCACGATCGCCTTCCGGAGGCGAGGTGGCGCGCTCACGGCAGTGCGCTCACAACTGCTGTGGTGCTGACGGCCACTGGTGCACGGCCGTCGGAGAGGTGGCGTCCCGGTCCGTGTTGGCCGGCCACCCCGGTCAGCTGCAGGACGAGGAACAGCAAGACGAGGACGCCGACGACGACGGCCGTGATCTTGACCCAGCGCGGCATGCCCGGGGGCTGGCCGTCGATGTCGTGTCCGCGGCGCGCGCCCTGCTTCTCATCAGACATGTGCATCCTCGTGCTCTCTGCGGCAGTACTCGCGCCGCCGACCCGTTTTGCGAGACAGTGTGTCTACATCGAAACACATTGGCGCCGTCGCGGCACTGCGTATGCTCCTGGCGTGCCGAAGCTGTGGAGCGACACGATCGAGACGCACCGCCGCACGGTGGACGAGGCGATCATGGAGGCCACCTGG
This sequence comes from Modestobacter muralis, assembly GCF_010682105.1. Lineage (GTDB taxonomy): Bacteria > Actinomycetota > Actinomycetes > Mycobacteriales > Geodermatophilaceae > Modestobacter > Modestobacter muralis. The sequence goes on from NZ_JAAGWH010000013.1 coordinate 19,886, forward strand.
GCGCTGGTCACCGAGCGGGGACTGCTGGCGGTGACCATGTCGGCGATCGCAGGGAGGACCGGGATCGGACGAGCCACGCTGTACAAGCACTTCCCCGATGTGGAGTCCATCCTGCGCGCCCATCACCAGCGGCACGTCACGGCACACCTCGCCCACCTGGCGCAGCTGAGAGACCGGACCGGTGATGCTGGACGGCGACTCCACGTCGTGCTGGAGGCATACGCGCTGATCTGCCATCACCGCCAGAGCCACGGCACGGACGAGCTCGCGGCACTGGTGCACCGGGGGGAGGACGTCGCACGTGCACAGGAGGGCTTGCTGACACTCTTCCAACAGCTCCTCACCGGGGTCGCCGAGGAAGGCCTCGTGCGCCGTGACATGGCAACCGACGAGTTGGCGTCCTACTGCCTCCATGCACTGAGCGCGGCAGGCGACCTTCCCTCCGAAGCGGCCGTTCGTCGGCTCGTCACCCTCACCCTCGCCGGCTTGGGCTTCGGCTCGGCGATCACCGAAGAGTGAGGCGTGGCTCCGTCCAGGCGCGCTCGGGCAGCGTGATCGTCGGCCGGGAGCGATGTGCGAGCCGCCAGCGACCCGACTCTGATGGCAGCCAGGAGAGGCCACCCAGCCGCCGGCCTGGATGCCCAGGGCGTCCGCGACGCACGCCTCAGCCGAGCAGGCTCGGCAGCAGGCCGGTCTGCCACCGCAAGTCGGGCCGGCGAATGAGAGCCGCGGAGGTCCTCCGGGACGCGGGAGTCGACGAGGCTGCTGCCGGTGACGCTCCCGGTCCAGGTGGACAACCGGAGAAGACCAGCCGTCGGCCGCCAGCGGAACGGCGGTGACGCCGCCGGGAGAGGTCGACGGCGCACGGACGGCGTACGGGCCGAAGACGACAACGGCCACCGCGGGTCAGGGATGCGGCCAGGAGCCGCAGTGCTCCGAGGCCAGCGCCGCCACCGATCGCGGCCACCCGCAGCTCGAGGGAGTCACGGGTCCAGGGGTGCACCAGAGCCGTCAGCGCGGCGGTCGGTTCGGGTTTCCCCCGGTGTAGGGACATCCGTCGCAGCGAGGCGTGGAACGGCAGCACGTGCCGTCGGGGTCGGGGCTCGCCGGCTCAGCATCGGTCAGGTCGGTGGTTCGGTGGGTCACGAGTGCGTTCTCATCCAGGTAGAGCGACGGCCAACCACGCTCCCGAGCCGACGCCCAGGAGCAGTGATGTGACCGCCGCGATGTACACGACTGCAGCAGGTGCAGTGAGCACCTGCACCCGAAGGAGGGTCCCGCCGTCCGGGTGCGGGTGCTCCGGCTGCACAGCAACCGGCTCCGTCTGGACGGCGGCCGCGATCCAGCGGAGGTAGTAGAAGAGGCTCGCGACCGTGTTGACCGCAGCCACGACGACCAGCCACACGAGCCCGCCGTCCCAGCTCGCGGAGAAGACGGCGAGCTTGCCGACGAAGACCGCCGTCGGAGGTGTTCCGACGAGGCCGAGCAGGCAGATGACGAGGCTGGCGCCGAGCCACCGCTGCTGCTTCACGGCGGCACCCCAGTCGCGGATCGTACGGGCGTCCGGGATGGCGGCGGCGGCGGCGAAGACACCGATGTTGGTGACGGCGTAGGCCGCCAGGTAGAGCGCCAGGGCAGGAACGGCCAGGTCCGACCGGGCCGCGACGGCCACGACCATGAACAGGTAACCCACCTGGCTGATCGAGGAGTACGCCAGCAGCCGGAGGACCTCGGTCTGGTTGAAGGCCCCGAGGTTCCCGAGCGTCATGCTGGCCGCCGCGATGACCGCGACGAGCAGGGGCACGTCCAGCGCAGTCGTGGCGAACGGCTCGGCTAGGAGGCGGTGGGCAGCGGCTACGGCGCCGATCTTCGGGATGGTGGTGAGGTAGGCGGCCATCACCGGGGTGGTGCCGGCCGTGACGTCGGGCAGCCAGAAGTGCACCGGGACAGCGCCGGCCTTGAAGGCGACTCCCGCGAGGACGCCGAGGACGCCCATCGCGGTGAGTGCGACTGGGGCAGTGGGCAGCGCGTCGGCGACACCGGAGTAGCTCGTCGTCCCGGTCGCGAGCACGAGGCAGGCGACGCCCAGCAGCATGAAGACGGCCACGAAGGCGCCCATCAAGTAGTACTTCAGGGCCGCCTCGGTGCCTCGCGGGTCCTTCGTGAACCCGGCGAGGGCGTACAGCGGGACGCTGGCCAGCAGGTAGGCCGCCACGAGCAGGAGGAGGTCGCCGCCGGCGGCAAGGGCGATCGCGCCGAGGCCGCCGAGCAGCATGAGGACGTAGGCCTCGGTCTCGCGCGGATGCCCGGCGAGGCTGGACGACGCCAACAGGGCCACACCTGCGACGGCCAGAGCGACGAGCAGACGGACGACGCCGGTGGTCGTGTCGATGACCCAGGCATCGTCGAAGACCCGCTCCGCTGGACCACCCAGGGCAGGGACGGCGGTGCCCGCACTCACCAGGCAGGCGATCACGACGAGCAGACGGACCCGCCACTGCTGTTGCTGCGGAGTCCACAGGCCCAGCAGGAGCGCGCCGACCGCTCCCAGGAGCAGGACCAGCTCGGGCAGCAGCCGGAGGGCCTCTGATCCCTCCGACATCCCGCCGTTCATCTGGCCACCAGCCCTGCTACGACCACGGCGGCGGGCTCGATCACCTCGAGCAACAGGCGCGGGAGCAGACCGAGCACGACCGCGAGCACGAGCAACGGCGCGATGGCGACCAGCTCGGAGCGCCTGAGGTCGGGCATGCCCACCGCGATGCCGGGTCGAGCCAGGGTGGTGGTGCCGCCGTCGGGCACGCGCTGCTCGGCCGGCGCCGGCTGGAGCGACTCGGTCGGGTCGTCGTCCTGGGGGATGACCGTCGGCCCGGCGAGCAGTCGTTGGATGGCGCTGAGGAAGAGCCCCGCGGTGATCAGGATCCCGAGGACGGCCACGACCGTCGCCACCGGTGCGGCCTGCAGCGCACCGGTGAAGATCTGGAACTCGGCTATGAAGCTGGCGAAGCCGGGCAGGCCCAGTGCACCGAATGCGCTGACCGCGAACAGGGCAGCGAAGACCGGCGCCGGGCGGGCCAGGCCGCCCCACCTGTCGAGGGCGTACGTGCGTCCGCGGGACCACAGGACGCCGGTGAGCAGGAACAGCGCTCCGGTCAGGAGGCCGTGGGCAACCATCTGGTAGACCGCACCGGTGATGGCGATGGAACGTGCCTGGGGATCGGCGTCGGCTGCCAGGCCGGCGGCTCCCAGACCGAGCAACACGTAGCCCATGTGGTTGACCGACGTGTAGGCGATCATCCGCTTGACGTCGGTCTGGGCCAGGGCGACGAGGGCTCCCCAGAGCACGCTGACGACACCGACGACGACCACGACCATCGCCCAGCGCTGCCATGCCTCGGGGAGGATCGGCATCGCGATGCGGATGAACCCATAGGTACCGAGTTTCAGCAGGATCCCGGCGAGGATGGCCGATCCGGCTGCTGGGGCATCGGTGTGGGCGTCGGGCAACCAGGTGTGGAAGGGGAACACCGGGGTCTTGATGGCCAGGCCGATCCCGATGGCGAGCAGCACCAGCCCCCCGGCGACCGGCGAGTCCGCCAACGGCGGGTCCTGGGCCAGCGCCACCATGTCGAACGTCCGGGTCTCCCCGCCCAGGAACAGCCCGATGAAGCCGACGAGCAGCGCGAGTGACCCGACGAACGTGTAGAGGAAGAACTTCAGCGCGCTCCGCCGGGCATTGCCGTGTCCCCAGCCCGCGATGACGAAGTACATGGCGACGATCGTCAGGTCGAAGAAGACGAAGAAGAGGATGAGGTCGAGGGCTGCGAAGGTGCCCAGGCACGCGGTCTCGAGGAAGAGGAACGCGGCGGCGTGCAGCCGAGGTCGGTCTGTCTGTCGCAGCGACCAGATGCCCACCGCGAGGAAGAGGACCGCGGTCAGGGCCAGCAGCGGCAGGGACAGCCCGTCGACGCCCACGTGATAGCCGGCGTCCACGGTCGGGATCCAGCGGACGTCGGCTTCGAAGGCCAGGCCGTCGGTGACACCACCTGCACCGGAGCCCTGATCGAAGCGCCACCACATCCAGCCGACGAGGACGAGTTCCGCGAGGGAAGCGCCCACCCACAGCCGGTTCGCTGTCGGGCCGGTCAGCCGGGGCATCGCGACGAGCGCCGCCGCGACGACCGCGGGCAAGAAGACTGCGACAGTCAGCAGCACGGTCACCTCACCGCCAGGAGCAGGGCGAGCAGCACGCCGAGACCGGCGGCTGCCTGGACGTAGTACTGGTGGAGCAGGCCCGTCTGTGGCCGGCGAGCAAGCGCGCCGGCCCGGCGGAACGCGCCTGCGACGCCACGGACGGCGCCATCGACGACCCGGCCGTCAGCGCCAGCCAGCTGCGCGGCGCCGGACCTCACCGCAGTCGCCGTGCCCATCACGACGCGGTCGATCACCTGGTCGTCGACTCGTTCGAGGGCACGTGCGAGGGACAGCGCCGGCCGGGCGGAGAGCAGGTGGCCGAGCCCGGCCCACGAGCCCAGAGCGCTGCGTTCCAGGACTGGGAGAACTGCAGGGCGGGTGCGGATGACCACGAGGGTCGCTCCGAACGCCACCAGCGCCAGCAACCCACCCAGCAGCAGCTCGGACAGCGCTGGAGCTGATCCCTCCTGACTGAGGAGGACAGCGCTCAACGAGTCGGCGACCGGTGGGAGAGCGAGTGCGCCCAGCCCTGCGGCGAACACGGCCAGCACGATCGCGATGGTGGAGACGGCCACAGGTACACGGCGAGTGCCGTGTTCTTCGTCGTCGAGTGGCTCCGCACCGGTTGGCGGGGCCAGCAGCACCGTGAGCATGCGGGCCGCGTAGACGGCCGAGAGGGCGGAGGCCGCGAACCCGACCACTCGCAGGGCCGCCCCGTCCACACCCGCCAGGACCTCCTCCTTGCTCGCCCACAGCGACAGCGGGGGGATCCCGCCGAGCGCCAGCGCCGCCACCGTGGCCGCCGCCCCGACCCCGCGGTGGCGGCGTGCAGCTCCCCGCAGGCCGACGAGCTGCTTGGTGCCCAGTGACGTGAGCCAGGCACCGGCAGCCACGAACAGCCCGGCCTTGACTGCTGCGTGCGCGAGGAGCTGGGCAGACCCGCCTGCGACCGCCCCCACGCCCGCGGCCAGGACGACGAAGCCGATCTGGGCGGCCGTGCTCGCGGCGAGGAGCTGCTTCAGGTCGCGCTGGGCCACGGCGATCGCACCGAGGACGAGCGCGGTGAGGGCCCCGATCCATGCTGCGGCCGCTGCTGCCCATCCGGTGGCCTCGAGCAACGGCTGGACCCGGAGCAGCAGGTAGCCGCCTGCAGCGACCATGGTCGCTGAGTGCAGCAGGGCGCTGACGGCGCTCGGCCCCTGCATCGCCCCCGACAGCCAGGCGGAGAAGGGCAACTGGGCCGACTTGCCGAGCGCGGCGACGAGGATGCCGGCCGCGGCCACGTGCTGCCATCCACCGTCGGAGGTGGGCAGATCGGCCAGCACGAGGCCACCGGTGCCCGCGAGGGCCGCACCGGCCGCGACGTAGAGCCCGAGGTCGCCTGCTCGTGTGGTGAGGAAGGCACGCGTGCCGGCCGTCAGCTTGCCCGCGTCCTGCCAGCGGTAGCCGATGAGCGCGTAGGACGTCGCGCCCATGACCTCCCAGCCGATCAGCAGCGCCGGCAGGGTCACGGCCGTGACGGTGGCGAGCATGGCCGCGACGAACAGGAGGAAGAAGCCGAAGAAGCGGGCACGGGCGGCGTCGTGCGGCAGGTCGGCGACGGCGAAGCAGGTGACGAGGAAGGACATGGTGGCGACCAGACCGACGAGGACCGCGGACAGTCCGTCGACCGCGAAGCGCAGGTCCCCGCCGTCCACGAGCCCGAGGAACGGAAGCGAGGCCTCAGGGCGCTGAGCGAGGACCACCGTGGCGCCGACCAGACCGAGGACGGCGGTGACGACCGCGACCAGCGAGGCCAGTCGGTCGGCTCTCCGGCCGCCCACGAGGAGGGCCGCCCCCACCGCAGCCGGCGTGCTGATGAGCGTGATGAGCACGCCCGCAGCCGCGCTCACCCCTTCAACTCCGTGGCCATGTCGACCATGTCGACCTGACGGGCTCGATAGATGGCGATGGTGACGGCGAAGCCCATGGCCATCTCGACGGCCATGACCACCAGGGTCACCACGACGAGCATCTGGGCGTCTGGCAGCTCAGGCCCCAGGAAGAACCACGCCGCGCCACCGGCCAACAGGACACCGTTGAGGGCCAGCTCCAGGCCCATCATGATCATCACGATCGACTGCTGGGACAGCGCGCCGTACAGCCCCACACCGACGAGCCCCGCGGCCACCGTGAGGACGATCTGCAGCACCAGCTCACCGCTCATCGCCCCATCCCTCCCTCGACCGGGTCGGAGGGGCGGGCCGCACTCAGATCGGGGCCGAAGCGGTCGTAGCGACCGCGGGCCGTGGCGAGGACGGTGCCGGCCAGGATCGTGCCGAACAACGCGATGCCGATGACCAGCATGACGAGCATGTGGCTGCCCATGATCGCCTCGCCGAGCTGACGGGTGCTGTCCTCCGGCAGCGCCCCGGTGCGGGGGGGCCAGTCGACGGTCCAGATGCCGATCACCAGGACGACGAAGGTGACGACGCCGACGCCCGCTGACCCGCGCTGGTTGTGGACCATGCTCATCGGCATGAGCCCAGCCGGGTTCATCATGAACATGATCATGAAGACGGCCATGACGGCCATCTCGATCGTCATCATCAGCGCCGTCACCACGGCGAGGTAGACCAGGTCGAACACGAGCAGGATCCCGGCGACCGCCAGGAACGAGCCGAGGAGTGCGAACGTCGCACGAGCCATCGAGTCGACGACGAAGACTGCGACCCCGAGGGCGACGGCGAGGACGCCGAGAACTGCGACCACGACCAAGGACCACGTCGAGACGTCCACCATCACGCCTTGCCCTCTCTCCCTGGCCTGATCATCCGTAGAACCCTGTCACTGCCAGGACAGCCACGATGAGGGTCTGCAGGAGCGTCACCGGGACCAGCACGATCCAGGCCACCTCCACTGTTCGGTCCGGGCGCAGCACCGGAAGTCGTCGACCCCACGAGATGAGGGCCACGATCACCGCGGCCGTCTTCAGCACGTACCAGGCGAACCCGGGCAGCCAGGGCCCCGAGTCGCCACCCAGGAACAGCGCGACGGCCATCGCCGCCGCTGCACCGAGGAAGACAGCGCGCCCCAGTTGCAGGAGCAGCCGGTCGGGCCCGGACAGCTCCGACGTCACACCACCCGCGATGTCGCCACCGGCGGGTGCGGCGAACGGGCCCCAGAAGGCGAAGGCTGCCGCGCTCGTGACGAACACGACGAAGCCGACCGGCATCGTCACCACGAACCAGAGGTCCGACTGGGCGACCACGATGTCGGTGGTACGGAGGGACCCAGCCGCCACGCCGACACCGATCAGCGAGAACATCAACGGCAGCTCGTACGCCAGGCCCTGCGCCAGGAACCGATATCCCCCGACGAGGGAGTGGAGGGAATTGGGTCCCCAGCCCACGATCCACACCGCCGCCCACAACAGCGCCTCCATGGCGTTGAACCAGACGAGATCGGCGCTGGTCGACCACAGGGTGCGCCCGCCGAAGGGCACGACGGCCAGGGACAGCAGCGCGGCGACCGGGACCACGCCCCCGCCGACACGCCAGAGCAGGCGATCGGGCGCCAGGGTGGTACGCCGCTCCTCCAGCAGCAGCCGCGATCCAGAACGCAGCGGTTCGGCCGCAGTTCCGAGCCCACGCCCGGTGACGACGGCAGAGTCCACCGCCGCGACGACCAGGGCGAGCACGAGCCCGGCGGTGATCACCACCAGAACTGCGGGCACGAGACCCCAGGCTTCGGCCGACGTGCTCGTCGCGGCCAGCACGTCAGACACCGGCCACCGTCTTCTCGTGAAGGGCCGCCGTCCGGTCGAACGCGAAGCTCGCAACGACCAGCCGGGCCGTGGCCAGTTCGGTGCCGTGCAGCGCAGCTGCCAGATCTGCGAGCGGAATGGGCATGACGGGGGTGGCCCCGGTCGGCTGCGCGACGGCGTCGCACCATCGGTGGACGCGATCCACCACGTCGGCTGTGGGGCGTGGCCGGCCCTGGCCATGCTCGCCGCCGCCAGCCTCCGGCAGGCGGCCCATCCTGCGTACCGACCAGGTGAGGGCGTGCGACCGTCGGATCTGCGTCGCCAGTCGACGTGCCGGGTCCTGGGCACTGGAGCGCACAGCCGGATCCGTCGCAGCCAGACCAGCCCGGACCCGGCGAGCTCGCCGCGCTGCCCTTCCCCATCCAGCCACCGCGAGGAAGCGAGCCAGGTGGTCGAGCGCCGTCAGCTGCGGATCGCGGGCGTCAGCATGATCAGCGGTCGGCTCGGCGCCGGCCGTCCACGACAGGACGACGTCGGTCAGCACATCACCCTGCAGCTGCGTGCGCAGCACCAGTCCCGTGGGCCAGCCCGGGAGAATCGGCCCGAGGGCGAGCGAGAGCGTGTCCAGGTCCAGCCCGTCCCGGTCCTGCGCTGTGCGAGCCATGGGAAGACCCGCCACCATGCCTCCGTGGTGCATGCCGTGACCGCCCATGTCATGGCCGGCGTGCTCCCCCATGTCCATGTCCATGCCGTGGCCGGCGTGCCCGCCGTCGCCGGGCGCACCCATGCCGTGGCCGGCGTGCTCCCCCATGTCCATGTCCATGCCGTGGCCGGCGTGCCCGCCGTCGCCGGGCGCACCCATGCCGTGGCCGGCGTGCTCCCCCATGTCCATGTCCATGCCGTGGCCGGCGTGCCCGCCGTCGCCGGGCGCACCCATGCCGTGGCCGGCGTGCTCCCCCATGTCCATGTCATGGCCGGCGTGCCCGCCCATGTCGTCGCCAGCGCGCGTCTCGGGGTTCGAGCTCCCACACGCGGCCGTGTGCCTGTCACCCACGCTGACCGCCGGCGGATGTCCCTCCGAGGCCGGAGTCGAGGTCAAGCGGATCCAGGCGGCGTCCAGCAGGTCGTCCACCAACGCCGGTTCAGGGATCGACACTCGGCTGCGCGGTCGAGGCACCTGGGACCAGACGACGTCGATGGCCTCGGCGAGGGCGGGATCGGGCTCGCCGATCACGATCAAGACGTCGGTGTCGGCCGGGGACACGGCGAACTCCCAACCCCTGTCGTCGACAGCCGACTCGACGGCCCACCGCAGCTCCTGGTGTCCAGGTGTGTCGACCACGAGGACGCGAGGATGGGCGTGGACCCAGCGCCGCAGCCGCTCTCTCAGGTCCATCGGAGCGCGCCCTCACGCCACACGTAGACGACGCCCACCAACAGCACGGCCAGGAAGCCGAACATCTCGATGACGGCACCTCGGCCCATTTCCGCGACGACGACGGCCCACGGATACATGAAGATCATCTCCATGTCGAAGGCCAGGAAGAGGATCGTCACCGCATACCACCGCGCGTGATACCGGGACACCGCGTGCTGTGTGGGCAGAAGACCTGACTCGAAGGGCAGGGCAGGGGCCGTCATGGAGGGACCCCGCAGGAGCGACGAGGCACCGTAGATCGCCAGGACGACAGCGCAGGTCCCCATGAGAAGCAACAGGAACGCCACGACGACACCTCCTCCTGCGGATCGACTCCGGTCGTTCCGCGATCCGGTGGCCGTCATCCACGCGCTCACGCGAATGCGGACACCCTAGGGACTGTTCTGCTCCCACCTCGAACTGCGGTGAGATTCCTCAGCGGACGCTGGTCCCGCCGTCCGCAGCCTTCGCCGGGAGGACGGCCGGCCGATGAGCGCGGACTCCCCCGTCGACCTGGGCAGCGGACAGGCTCGTGAACCGCCGCAGCCGCAGGCTGTTGGAGACGACGAACACCGAGGAGAAGGCCATGGCGGCGCCGGCCAGCATGGGGTTGAGCAGCCCGGCGGCAGCCAGGGGCAGGGCCGCGACGTTGTAGGCGAAGGCCCAGAAGAGGTTGCCCTTGATGATCGCCAGGGTCCGCCGTGAGAGGCGGATGGCGTCGGCGGTGGCGCGGAGGTCCCCGCGGACGAGCGTCAGGTCGCTGGCTTCGATGGCCACATCGGTGCCGGTGCCCATGGACAACCCGAGGTCGGCCTGGGCCAAGGCTGCGGCGTCGTTGACGCCGTCGCCGACCATCGCTACGACCTTGCCCTGCGACTGCAGCCGCTTGATGACGTCGACCTTGTCCTTGGGCAGGACCTCGGCGATCACCTCGTCGATGCCCACCTGGGCAGCGACCGCCCTGGCGACCGTCTCGTTGTCCCCGGTGAGCAAGATCGGGGTCAGACCCAGCTGCCGCAGCTGACCGATCGCCTGCGCGGAGGTGTCCTTGACGGCGTCGGCCACGACGAGCACACCCCGAGCTGCCCCGTCCCAGCCGACGGCGACAGCCGTGCCCCCGCCGGCCTCCGCGGCACTCATGGCCCGCTGGAGGTCATCGGGCAGCTGCTGCGACCAGTCGGCGAGCAGTTGGGCCCGGCCGACCACGACCGCGTGGCCCTCGACGATGCCCTGGACTCCCAGGCCTGCGGCGTTGGTGAAGCCCGCGATCGCGGGCAGGGGACCGGACCGGTCCCGGGCGGCAGCGGCGATGGCCTGGGCGATGGGGTGCTCGGAGGCGTCTTCCAGGGCACCGGCCAGCCGGAGCACCTCATCGGTGTCCTCGCCGTCGACTGCGATGACGTCCAGGAGGGTCATCCGCCCGGTGGTGACCGTGCCGGTCTTGTCCAGCACGACGGTGTCGACCTTGCGGGTGGACTCCAGGACCTCCGGGCCCTTGATCAGGATGCCCAGCTGGGCCCCGCGGCCGGTGCCGACCATGAGGGCGGTCGGCGTGGCCAGTCCCAGCGCGCAGGGGCAGGCGATGATCAGCACGGCAACGGCTGCGGTGAAGGCGGCGGCGAGGCCGGCTCCGGTGCCGATCCAGAAGCCGAGGGTGGCCACGGCCAGGGCGATGACCACCGGCACGAACACCCCGGACACCCGGTCGGCCAGTCGCTGGACCTCGGCCTTGCCGTTCTGCGCGTCCTCCACCAGCCGTGCCATCTGGGCGAGCTGGGTGTCGGCGCCGATCCGGGTGGCGCGGATGACGATGCGGCCGCCGGCATTCACCGTCGCGCCGACCACGGCGTCCCCGGGTCCGACCTCGACGGGCACGGACTCGCCGGTGAGCATGGAGGCGTCGACGGCGGAGGAACCTTCGGTGATGACGCCGTCGGTGGCGATCTTCTCCCCCGGGCGGACGACGAACAGGTCACCGACGGCCAGGAGCTCGGCGTTGATCCGCTCCTCGCGGCCGGCCCGCAGCACCGAGACCTCCTTGGCGCCCAGTTCCAGCAGCGCCCGCAGCGCAGCACCCGCGCGGCGCTTGGAGCGGGCCTCGAAGTACCGCCCGGCGAGGATGAACGTGGTGACCCCGGCGGCGGCCTCGAGGTAGATGTTCCCGCTGCCGTCGGTGCGGCTGATGGTGAACTCGAACGGGTGGGTCATGCCGGGGATGCCGGCGGTGCCCCAGAACAGCGCGTACAGCGACCAACCGAGCGCTGCGAGGGTGCCCATCGAGACGAGCGTGTCCATGGTCGAGGTGCCGTGGCGTAGGTTCGTCCAGGCCGACTTGTGGAACGGCCACGCGCCCCAGACCACCACGGGTGCGGCGAGGGTGAGGGACAGCCACTGCCAGTTGGTGAACTGCAGCGCCGGGATCATGGCCATGGCCACGACCGGGACCGTGAGGGCGGCGGAGACGAGCAGCCGCTGCCGCAGCGAGCGGACCGGGTCGCTGTCCACCGACTCTTCGGGTGCGGCACCGGCTGGCCGGGGCGGGGCGGGGAGCTTGGCGGTGTAGCCGGCCTGCTCGACGGTGGCGACGAGCTCCTCAGGAGTGACCCCGGTGTAGCTGACCCTGGCCTTCTCGGTGGCGTAGTTGACCGTCGCGGTGACGCCGTCGAGCTTGTTGAGCTTCTTCTCGATCCGCATGGCGCACGAGGCGCATGTCATGCCGCCGATGGTGAGTTCGACCTGCTCACCGCCGGTCGCCGTAGCCGTGTTGTTCGTCGCGGAGCTCACTGTTGTCCTCTCGGGGGTCACCGGTCTTGCCGGTCGGGCGGCGCCTGGATCCTGACGCCGCCCGACGGTCGTGCCGTCGCAGGGGCCGATCTGGTCAACTGCCGGCGTCGCCGCCGGTGTCCATGCCCGTGTGGCTGATGTGGGTCTGCGCAGGCGGGGAGGGCTGGTCACCGGCCGGGCCGAGGGGTCCGACGGCGCTGCCGATACCGACAGCGGCAGCGAAGACGGCGACGAGACCTGCCAGGTAGCTGCCGACCTTGATCGGGGTGTTCACACCAAGACCCTCACGCCGGAGCTGGATGGTCCGGGCTGTCAGCTGCAGCCGCAGCCGCAGCCGGCCGCCTGGCCGACTGGCTCGATCGCGAGGCTGGCGGGGGCAGCCACCTGGTAGCCGGCCTCTTCCACGGCTGCCTGGATGGCGGACCCCTCGACCGGGGTGTCGCTGGTGACGGTGAGGTCACCACTGGCCAGGTTGACGTCGACGCCGGTGACGCCGGGCACCTGGCTGACCTCTTCGGTCACCGAGTTGACGCAGTGGCCGCAGGTCATGCCAACGACGGTGTAGGTGGACGTTGTCATGTGACTTCTCCTCGATGATGTTGCCTCAGCGGGCTGTGCGGCCCGCCTGGACGCCGCGCGGTTGCCGGCGCCTGGTCGATGTCAGGAGCGGACGAGCCGAGCGATCGCCTCGGACGCTTCCTGGATCTTGATCTCTGCCTCGTGCCCGCCTTCGGCGGCCGCCCGCACGACGCAGTGGCTCAGGTGCTCATCGAGCAGCCCCAGCGCCACCGACTGCAGCGCCTTCGTCATCGCTGAGACCTGGGTGAGGATGTCGATGCAGTACTTCTCGTCCTCGACCATGCGCTGCAGGCCTCGGGCCTGGCCCTCGATCCGGCGCAGCCGCTTGAGGTGGTCGTCCTTGCTGCTGATGTAGCCGTGCTGGCCGTGTGCCGCCTCGGTCACCGTCTGACTCCCTGGTCTCGGCGTGAGCACCTTCTCGATCCATAGGTACCATACCCCCCTACGGTATCAGCGGCAAGTGCCTGGCAGACATCGGGAGTTGGCCGACGGGGCCGACACTATCCCGCTTAGTAGTCCGTGGTCCCGGGTACCAGTGCGGCGATGTCGGGCGGAGGAAGCACCGCCCGCACCACTCATCGAGGAGACACCGTGACCGTTGCCGGGCAGATGCTGGAGACCTACCCCAAGGACCTCGGCGGGCTCGACCGTCAGAAGTTGCTGGAGTGCATCGAGGCCTGCTTCGAGTGCGCGCAGGCCTGCACCGCGTGCGCTGATGCGTGCCTGAGCGAGGACATGGTCGCCCAGCTCACCACGTGCATCCGGACCAACGCCGACTGCGCCGACGTCTGCGGCACCACCGGGCGGGTGCTGTCCCGCCACACCGGCTACGACGCCGACCTCACCCGGGCGGTGCTGGAAGCCTGCGCGACGGCGTGCAGAGCGTGTGGCGATGAGTGCTCCCAGCACGCCGACATGCACGGGCACTGCCGCGTCTGCGCCGAGGCGTGCCGGCGTTGTGAGGCGGCTTGCCGGGACCTGTTGGACTCGTTGGGCTGAGCCGCGGTCAGTCCCGCCGGAGCTCGCTGAAGGTCTGACCGCCGTCCCGGGACTCGGTTGCCGCCCTGGAGGTGACCACCAGGATCCGACTGCCCCCATCGGTCGTCGTTGCCACGTCCATGGCCATCGGCGGGGCGTCGAGCTGGGCCGCCCGCTGCCACGCCCTGACGCCGTCCTGACTGGTCCACACCAGTCCATCCGGGTCCACCCCGACAGCGGTCAGGCCGTCGACTGACCAGTCGACGAGCTGGAGCAGCGGGGCCCCGGGGACCAGGGCCCAGGTACTGCCGGCGTCGGTGGAGTGCAGCAGTCCCTGCTCCGTGGTCGCCAGAACCTGGCTCCCGTCCGGGCCGGCGGAGAGACTGGCCGGTTCGGCCGGGATCTCGAGCCGCTCCCAGGAGAGTCCGTCCGCGCTGCGCTGCAGGGTCCCGTCATAGCCCAGGACGCCCGCAGGGCTGGCGGTGAGAGCATGGAAGTCGGACTGGCCCTGCCGCGACAGCGGCTGCCAGCTTCGCCCCTGGTCGGTGGACTCGATCAACCCGACCGGTTGGGGCAGGTCGACGTCGGGGCCGGGATGACCCGACGCCAGGAGCCGCCCCGGCGCGGCCACGGCGAAGCCCATGAGGTCGATGGCCGGACTCACCTGCACATCACCGTCAGGGGACAGCCGGAACAAACCGTTGTGGGCTGCGACGAGAACGGCGTCGCTGTCGGCCTCGCCGACCACTCCGTGCACGTGGTCGAAGCGCGGCGAATCGGTCAACAGATGCGGCGCGGGAGGCGAGCTGGCCGTCTCTCCGCTGTAAGCGGTTGTGCACGCCGACAGCACGGCCACGCACCCGGCGGCGACAAGCAGGGCCCGGCCACGGGTGAGACGCGGGGATCGACAGGTGTCACTCACAGGAAGAAGTCCCCGAGTCCGGCTGCCGCAAGCCATCCACGAAGCCAGAAGATCGAGGTGTCCCAGAGGCCGGTGACCAGCAGCAGTCCCAGAGCCACCAGCAGTCCACCGCCCACCCGCATCACCGAGCGAGCGTGCCGGCGAGCCCAGCTGGAGAAGCGCAGGGCTCGACTCGCCCCGAGCGCCATCGCCAGGAACGGCAGCCCGAGCCCGAAGCAGTAGGCCAGCCCCAGCAGGGCGCCCCGCAGGGCGGAGGCCTCGGTGTAGGCGAGTGTGTTCACCGCCGCGAGCGTGGGCCCCAGGCAGGGGGTCCAGCCGAGTCCGAAGACGACGCCCAGCACCGGTGCGCCGGCGAGCCCCCCGGTCGGACGGTGGTGGATGCGGCGTTCCCGTTGGAGCCAGGAGAACCCGCCCAGGAACGCGATCCCCATGCCGATCGTGATGACCCCGGCCACGCGGGTGAGCACCGGCGCCCACTCCAGGAGCAGCCTGCCCAGGCCCCCGAAGAGTGCGCCGAAGGCAACGAACACCGCGCTGAAGCCGCAGACGAACAGGAATGCCCCGAGCAGCACGCGGCGGCGCCCGGCGGTGGCCACCTGCGGGGCGCGGACGGCGAGGGCCCTGCCGGAGGTCTCTGAGGCCGGCGCTGGGCCGGCCGGTTCCTTGGTCGCCGCGGCGGCCGCCTCGGCCCCTGCCAGACCGGTGATGTAGCCGATGTAGCCCGGCACCAGGGGCAGACAGCACGGGGAGGCGAAGCTGATCAGGCCCACGAGGGCCGCGACGAGCAACGCCAGGATCAGCGACCCGTCGGTCACGATGCCGGCGAAGGTCTCCCCGATGGCCGTCATGACCCGTCCTCTGCAAGCAGCGCGTCGACTGCTGCCCGCAAGTCCTCTTGGAGGATCGCACCGGTGTAGACAGCAGCCACGTCCCCCTGCGCATCGAGCAGGATCGTCGACGGCACCACGTTGGCCGGAAAGCCCCGGAACTGCAGCGCGATCTCCCCGCGTGGGTCGTACAGCGACGGGTACTGAGCTCCGGCGTCGGCCAGGAAGGCGCTGGCCATCTGACGCTGGTCCTTCACGTCGACCCCGAGGAACGCGACGCCCCGGTCACCGACGTCGGCGTAGACGGCCTGCAGGTCCGGGGTCTCCAGGCGGCAGGGAGCACACCAGGAACCCCAGAAGTTGATCACGACGATGTCGCCGGCCAGGTCCTCGGAGGAGAATGACGTGCCGTCGAGGAGCTCACCGGTGAAGGCGGGCGCTGGTGCCCGCTCAGCGGCGGGAACCAGCTGACCTGCTGCAGTGACCCCGGTGAATTCGAACTGGTTCGTGGTGGCGTCAGCATCGGTGGACGAGCAGCCGGTCAGGACGACAGCGAGAAGCGCGCCGATCGCGACCGGGATCGGCGCCCGTGACGGCCTGCGTACCCGCGGGGCGGGGGCGTGCATGGGGGACCTCCTGGCCCGGGAGATGGCTGCATCTGGACGTGGGCGCGGCCCGTCCATACGCAGGTGAACGGCCGGTTCGGTGGTGGCCCGTCTACTGCCTGGGCCACCACCGAACCGAGCGCGTCAGCTTCCGAGCTCGGTGAGCAGGGTCTGCATCTCCTCGATCTCAGCTGTCTGAGACGTGGAGATCTCGCGGGCCAGCGCGATGGCGTCGGCGTTCTGCCCGTCGGCGATCTCCGTCTCGGCCATGTCGACCGCGCCCCGGTGGTGCTCGGTCATCATCTCCAGGAACATCCGGTCGAACTCGGTGCCGGAGGCGGCTTCCAGGCCGGACATGTCCATGTCCATGCCACCCATGTCCATGCCGCCCATGTCCATGCCACCCATGTCATCGGATGCCGGCTGGCCCCATGCCTGCAGCCAGCCGGTCATGGTCTCGATCTCTGGCTCCTGCGCAGCTTCGATCCGGCTGGCCAGGTCGAGGACGCGGGGGTCCTCGGCGCGCCCCTCGGCCAGCTTCGCCATCTCCAGGGCCCCCTCGTGGTGCGGGAGCATCCCCTGGACGAAGGCCACGTCGGCATCGTTGAAGTCAGCCGATGCGCTCGCCGACGCACTCGCCGGGGCGGAGCTGGATGCACCGCTGCCACTGGCTGCGGTGCTGTCATCGGAGCCGTTCGAGCAGCCGGCGAGGACGACCACGCCGGCGATGAGGCCTGCGCTGAGGCGGGCACGGCGAAGGTTGGTGCGGGTCATTACTTCTCCTGTGGGTGAGATCTGGTGGTGGACGACTGACCCGGTGTGGTCGCGGGAGCGGCCGGGTCGGTGGTTCGGCCTAGATCCGGAGAAGACAGAGGACGGCTAGATCGGGCGGTCTGGGCAGCTGGATCGACGCCCACCACGACCTGGCCCGGACCAGCGCTGCGTCGCGGCGGTCCGGTGCGGTCGCTCTCCTGAGCGAGAGGACGGCGGCCAGCAGAGCCAGGCCGGCGAGCAGGACAGCCAGGCACACCGCCAAGGCGTGCGCGGCGCTGTGCACCGGCCCGGGGTGGCTCGCGGAGGACCCTGGGTCGCCCATCGCCGCGGGTGCGGCGTCAGCGGAGCCGGCGGCCATCAGGTGGGCGTCACCGGACGGAGAGGCACCCATGGCCGCGGTGGTGGTGTGGTCACCGGGGTTGGTGCCCGCCGGCTGTGCGCTGAGGCACTGCAGCCCGTGCATGGAGAAGACGGCAGCGAGGATCAGCAACGCCAGCACTCGAGCTGCGCGCACCATCCCCCCTCTCCCCAGTACCTGTACCCCGATGTTACTACTGGGCGTAGTACTGGGGGTCGGGCCGAGGTGGGGGTGACGCGGGCGCCGGGAACATCCGGGCGGCGGTGTTCAGGAGAGGATGCGCCGAGCTCCGACGTAGCCGGACATGTCCACGCTGGCCACGCTGACCGGCTCACCGGAAGTCCTGGCGTGGACCATCTTGCCGCCGCCGATGTAGATGCCGATGTGGCTGATCGGGCTGGAGGAGTGGACGAGATCACCGGGCTGCAGTTCCGCCCGGGTGACCGCACGTCCCATGGCCGCCTGCATCTTGCTGGAGTGCGGCTGGGAGATGCCGGCCGCGGCGAAGGCCTACTGGGTCAGCCCTGAGCAGTCGAAGGCATCAGATTCGCCAGCGGCCCACACGTGGGGGTCATCCACCTGCGCCAACGCCATGTCGATGACCAACTGAGCTGACCCACTGGCAGCCTCCACGGACCCCGCGGCCGGCGCCTGCAGCGACGGCCCACCGTGCGTGGCGTCGGCCTGCTCCTCCTCCTGGGCGGTGAGAACCGCGTACTGGACCTCGTAGTCCTCGATCTCGGTCCCCAGCTCCTTCTGCTGCCCTTGGACCGCAGCCAACTGCTCTTCTGCCGCGGCGGTGGCCTGCGCTGCAGCAGCACCGGCGCTCTCGGCGGCTGCACGGGATTCCTCGACCCGCGCCAGGACGTCGTCGTGATGGCCGGCGACGGAGTCCAGGGTGGCGACCCGCTCGAGGAACTCGTCTGCGGGGCCGCTGGTCATGAAGACCTGCAGTGGGCCCAGCCCGTCACCGGTGCCCGCGCTGTGCGCGACAGCGGCGATCCGGTCCTGCAGCGCGGCCAGCTCCGCGTCGGCGGCCGCCACCTGGGCGGCGGCCTCAGCTGCGGCGGCCTGCTGCAGGGTGGGGTTCTCCCGGGCTTCGTTGAGGTCTTCGGTGAGGACCTCCAGCTGGTGGCCGCTCTGGGCCGCGAGCTCCGCCGCCTGCGCACCGGTAGCCGCCTCCCCCGGTGCTGCGCTGGCGCCACCGGGAGTCAGGGCGATGCCGGTGGCGGTGAGCACCGTGATCAGCATCAGCACAGTGGCCGGTCGCCGTCCGCGGCAGCCGGTGGCCCCTCGGCGGGAACTCTCGGGGTGCATGGTCGCCCCGGGCGGTGGCTCCCTGTCTTCCGTGGCCGCCTACCGAGTTGGCTGACGGGTTCGGGCGGGAAGTCGCCCGTCGCGTTCCCCCTGCGTGGGCGGACACGATCCACCCCGAGACTGCGGTGGATCCCCCGTCCCCGGCGGTTGCCGCAGGTTCGGCGGCGCCGGCTGAGGTCCCCTCAAGGGGGTGACGACGACTCGTCCCAGCGCCGCCGAAGATGGGGCCGCGACCGCTCCGCTGACGAAGTCTTCTACCTGTGTCGGATGGTTGGTGCTGGAGTGACCGAGGAAACTGGGGCGCGGCGGCCCCGACCTCGGTCAGCCTGGCAGGAGATGGCCGTCCTCGAAGTGGAGGACTCGCTGAGATCGAGCGTCAAGCCGGACAAGTTGGTCGTTGACCCTGGACGCGGCCGGGGTAGGCGATGCCCGGGCAGTCGATCCTCGCCGCATCGAGAACTCGGCCGGCGGGTGATCCGTCCGCGAGTGCCGAGGCCGCCTCCGTCAGGTGAGGTCCCGCGACATCTCGATCAGCGGATGCAGTCCCCGACCGAAGCGCATGGCGGACTCACGGTTGTTCTCGAGCTCGCTGTAGGGCAGGTACCGGACCTGCAGATCAGCAACGCGGCTGAAGGCTGGCCGCTGCACCTGCGCTCGCACGTCCGCCTCGCGGCTGTCGGGAGCCACCAGGAACATGCCATGCGCTGCGTCGGCCTGGTCTCGACTGAGTGCGAGATCGAGCATGCGGACGATGCCGGAGTAGATGGACGTGCTGTGCTCGACCTCAAGGGCGGCGGCCACTGTTCCGTCCCTGTGGAACCACAGCACGTCGATGAGTGCCACCGCGCTTGCCGCCGGCCCTTCAGCCAGGCCGCCGGGCAGCTGGCCAAGGCAGCCGTCACCCAGCCGGCCTCCCGCGTACGAGCGGTTGCGGTCGTTGCTGGCGATCCAGACGTCGAAGCCCAGCGCCGAACCCAGATCGCGAAGCCAACCTTGGACCCTTGTGTGGGTCAGATCTTGCCGTTCCGCCTCGACGCTCGCCCTGCTCGCCACCGCCTGCTCCCGAACGCGAACCAAGTCGGCGGTCCACGCCGCCCGCGCAGCTGCAGCATCATCCTCGCCTCGAGGGGGAGCTGTGTAGCGCTTGCTGCCGATGTCGAACAGCAGGCCTGCGACGGCCCCGAGGTCGTTGCTGAACAGGTCCCGAAACCGGTCGTTGAGAGCGAGGATGCCCTGCCGCATGGCGAGGTACTCGTGCCACTTCCCCAACTTGACTCGAGCACCGGTCAGCGCGTTGTAGCCGTTGACGATCGCCGTGTTGAACGGCGGCATGATCGTGGGGTGCAGGAAGTACAGCATGTTCGCTGCGGCGGGACCAAGGCCCTTGATCTGATGATCAGCCAGCTGTCGTACAGCTGTCAGGACGGGTTGTTCTGACGTACAGCACCGGCAGGTCTCGAGCATGCGTCCGAACACCAGCTGGTTCTCCCGGTTCTCGTAGATGTCCGGGATCCGCAGCTTCGGCTTCCACAGGAACGCGTGGTCGGCCCCCTTAAACATCTGCCGCTGCTCCGCGATGGAGTGCATCACCGTCTCCAGCGAGGAGCCCTTGTACGCGTAGCCGAAGTGACCGGCCTCCATCTCAGCTGCGACCTGCTCGATTCCACGGCGGATCGAACAGAAGTTCTTGAGGCGCTCCTCCCACAAGAACCAGGTGCGGTAGGTGGCCCCCGGGTCTTCGCGCCAGCGAGTGATCAACTCGCGTACGGCGTCGACGTCATAGTCGGACGCTGTGCTCGACGTGACACCTACGACTGCGGACACCAAGACATCATGTCCCCTACGGGGTCACAGAAGGCCGAGGACACCGGGACTGGCACAGATGTTCGGCCGAAGGGGCAACCCGATCGGCGCGACGCCTAGCCCGACGCCGTAGACGCCGGTACTTCCGAGGTCGAAGTGCCGAGGCACGAGGACGAAGACCAGGACTCCCCAGCCGACTGCGTGCAGGAGCACGACGATGCATGTCATGCCTCCGAGGGACGACCGCTCGCGGGAGTCCAGTCCAGACCCGGAGCGTTGACGGGTAGCGCGGTCATGTGGACGCCGAGCTCGAAGCCGCCGCTGGTCGCTGTTGCACACTTCTGGCATCAGCGCGCCCGAGCGTGCCAGGTCTGGTGGCCGACCAGCCGTAGGATGTCCGTTCGGCTGGTCGGCCCCCAGATTGCGGTCAAGCAGCTCCAGGATTTTCGCGCAGGAGACGGGAGCGCCGATGCCCCACTTGGGCAAGCTCGAGGCCGCCGTGATGGACGTGTTGTGGTCCACCAACGCGCCACTGACCGTGCGCGAGGTCCTGGAGAGGATGCCGCCCCAGCGGAACCTGGCTTACACAACGGTGATGACCGTGCTGGGCAACCTGTTGCGCAAGGGCCTTTTGGAGCGGGAACCGGTGGGCCGTGCGTTCAGCTACCGCCCGACCGTGACGCGGCAGGGGGCGGCGGCGGCCTCGCTCAGGGAGATCTTGGACGCCTCGGAGGATCCGCGGTTGGTGCTGTTGCACTTCGCTGAGACAGCCACCGACGAAGAGTCCTCGGTGCTGCGCGAGGCGCTCGCGCGGCGGGCCACGACCTCATGATCGGCATGCTCGCCGTCCTGGTGGTTGGTTCAGCAGTCGGGCTGTACGGGCACCGGCCGCTGCTGTGGCTGGCTGAGCGGCGGGTCGACCCGACCATCCTGCTGGTGGGCTGGTTGGTGCTCAGCATCGGCCTGGTGGTCTCGACCCTGGCCATGATCGGCCTGCTGGCCCTGCCGATGGACCAGCACCAGTCCAGTGGGCTCTTCCAGCTGGTGGGGGGCTGCTGGACTGCGGTCACCAAAGGCACCCTGCCCGCCTGGCAGCAGACGGTCGCCGGCATCAGCCTGATCATGGCTGCGGCCATCGTGGTGCGGCTGGGCAAGGCCGTCGCCAGCCGCGTGAGGTCGGTCCGGCGGCACGCCCCCCACGTGGAGCAGCTGCGGCTGCTGGCCATGAGCTCCTCGGCCGGGGAGCCGCTGTGGGTGCCCGGCCGGCGCGCGATGGCCCTGTCCATCGGCGGTCGGCCCGGGGTGATCATCGCCTCGGACGGTCTGCGGGCGCAGCTGCCCCCGGCGGCAGTCGCGGCGACACTGGAGCACGAGCGGGCCCATCTGCGCGGGCACCACCACGCCCTGGTGACGGTTGCTGAGACGCTGGCCGCAGCACTCCCCTGGTGCCCGCTGCTGCGTGCTGCACCGGCCGCGACCCGGGACCTGGTGGAGCTGGCCGCCGATGACCAGGCAGCCCGCCGGTGCGGGCCGGAGGCCGTTCAGGTCGCGCTGCACCGGATGACCGGGCAGCCGGTGCTGCCTTTCGGGCTGCCGATGGCCTCCCTTCTGACCGAGTTGCGGATCAGCCGGCTGCGGACGTCCGATCCTCGGGCGGCGCGCCGTCTGCTGCGCTGGCCCGGGGCCGCAGCGATGGCGACCGGGGCGCTGCTCCTTCCTGCGGCGACGATGTGGCTGGGGGGCAACGTCGTGCTGTGCGCGGTCACCTGACCTGCTTCACCCTGTACCGATCTACTCCGCGGCCGGCGCCTGCCCGCAGCGGCGCCGAGACCGCGCTCACGCCGGGAAGGAGGTGCCTCAGCCCGCCCGCCGCGCCAGGCGCGGCGGGCTTCCGCCCGCTCATCGGTCTGTCGGCCTCAAGGCAACCGGCCTCACTGCCGTTGCTACTACAACCCGTAGTAACAACCAGATGTGAGGACGACAGCTGATGTGCACCGGACACCTTCGACGCGACGGGTTCACCAAGACCCTTCGGCAGAGGGCTGGTAGCCAGCCGCGACGGGGAGCAGCCCGCCGCGCGGCGGGCCTGGCGCTGGCCGTGGTCGTCATGTCCTTTGGCCCGGTGACCGCAGCTCAGGCCGCACCGGTCAACCCCAGCGACGCGGACTTGAGCGCCGCTCAGTCCAGCCAGGACGCGGCCGCCGCCGAGGTGGGTCGCCTGGCGGCGCTGCTGTCGGGTGCGGAGAGCGACCTGGAGCGGGTCATGGTCCAGGCCGAGGCGGTCAGCGAGGCCGACCGCGTCGCCCAGGGTGAGCTGGAGGCCGCCGAGGAGCACGCGGCAGCGACCGCGGCGGAGCTGCAGGCCGCTCAGCAGGCGGTGACCGTCGCCCGGGCCGACGTCGCCACCGTCGGGCGGGAGCGGTACATGTCAAGCGGGGACCTGGCCGGCATCGCCGCGCTGCTCAGCGCCACCGGCCCGGACCAGCTGCTGGAGGGCGCGGCCACTCTGCGACTGCTGGCCGATCAGCGGACTGCCACGCTGGAGGGCCTCCGGATCGCCGAGTCCGCCCAGGTCGAGGCTGACTCTCGGGCACAGGAAGCGGTCGCCGACCGCGCGCAGGCCGCGCAGGCCGCGGCGGCGGCCAAGGCCGCCGCCGATGAGCAGGTCACGGTCTTCCAGGCCACCACCGACGCTCTGGCCGCCCAGCGGGCCACCATCGAGACGCAGCTTCAGCAGGCCCAGGTCCAGCTGCTGGCCCTGCAGGGACAGCGCAACGCCTACCAGGCGTGGCAACAGCAGCAGGCGCGGGAGAAGGCCGAGGCCGAGGCGCAGGCCGCCGCGGCCGCCAAGGCGGCGGCGCAGGCCGCCGCCACGGCCAGGGCGGCGGCGAAGGCCGCTCCCCCGGCAGCGGTGACCACCCCCGTCACCAAGACCGCGCAGCCGGCTGCCGGGCCCAAGCGGGCTCCGGCCCCCGACGTCGTCGACGCTCCCGCGCCGCGGCCGCTGACCGGCGGTGGCGGTAGCGGTAGCGGTGGTGTCGCCCCGACCAGCGGCCGGTTCACCACGTGCTTCGAGATGCGCTGGGGTGTCATGCACAACGGCGTGGACATCGCGGCCCCGACCGGCACCCCGATCTATGCCCCGGTCGCCGGCCGGGTGGTCCGCGCCGGTACCGCCAGCGGCTACGGCCTGGCCGTCTACATCGAGCACGATGACGGGTCGGTGTCCGTGTACGGGCACATCAACGACTACTTCGTCACCGCCGGGCAGCGCGTGTCGGCGGGCACGGTCATCGCCGAGGTGGGCAACACCGGTGAGTCGACCGGCCCGCACCTGCACTTCCAGGTCAACACCGCCGGTCTGCACTCCGGTGCGGTCGACCCCATCCCCTGGCTGGCCGCCAACGGTGTGTCCATGGGTGGCCGCTGCCGGTGAGACCTCACGGCGGGCCGGTCCTGCCGGAACCGGGCTCACCCGCGCTGACCGCGGACTCCGGGGTGCACTGGGCAGGGGGGCGCGGTCGGTGGCAGGTGACCCTGCTCACCCTGGTCGGGGTGGGCGTGCTGGTCGCGGTAGGGATCGCGTGGCGGGGCGGGGTACCCAGCCTCGCTGCGGTACAGGGCCACTTCCAGGCCCCTGGGGTGGGTGACTGGTTGCTGGCGTGGGCCGCCGTGGCCGTGATCCTGGTGTTCCCCTCGCCGCGTTCAGCGCTGGCGCTGGCCGCTGGCGCGGTGTTCGGGGTGCCGGCGGGGTTGCCGCTGGTCCTCACCGCCGCCCTCGCCGGTGGGATCGGTGGGTTCACAGCCAGCCGCCGGCTCGGCCGCGGCCGGGTCCAGCACGCGTCCGGCAAGCGCCTGGCCCGGGTCGATGAGCTGCTCAGCAGGCACGGTGTGCTGGCTGTCCTGGCGGCCCGGTTGCTGCCCGCCCCGCCGTTCGCGGTGGTCAGCTACGCCGCAGGTGTGAGCGGGATCGGCCTCGTCCCCTTCGCGGTGGGCACCGCACTGGGCGCGATCCCGGGATCGGTGTTCTACGTCAGCATCGGGGCAGCGGCGAGCACCACCGATGGTTGGTGGGCCGGACTGTTGGATCGGCCGTGGCTGGTCGGCCTCACCGGACTGACTGTTGCTGCCGTGGCCATGGCCTGGTGGATTCATCGTCAGCGCCGCCCCGCCCACCCAGGCGGTGCCCGAGAGACAGCGTGAGCTGCACACGGGCACCGCCCGGCGACGCCGGTCAGCCAGCGGGCCACTTCAGTGAGTCTGGATGGCCCCGCTGGAGATCAGCTGCAGCTGCCGCCGACCGACAGGCCACGGGCAGCCAGCCACGGGACCGGGTTCGTGCGGTTCTGGTACAGCCCGCCTTGATGCACCTCGAAGTGCAGATGCGGGCCGGTGGACTGCCCGGTGTTGCCCACCTGCGCGATCTCCTGCCCCTCCGACACCTGCTGGCCCGCGGCCACGGAGTA
Source organism: Modestobacter muralis (assembly GCF_010682105.1). Lineage (GTDB taxonomy): Bacteria > Actinomycetota > Actinomycetes > Mycobacteriales > Geodermatophilaceae > Modestobacter > Modestobacter muralis. The sequence continues at coordinate 44,655 of NZ_JAAGWH010000013.1, forward strand.
GCTGCTGATGTGCCCGTAGAGGGTGATCGAGCCATCCGCGTGCTGCAGGTAGACGGCCAGACCGAAGCCCGACGCGGGGCCTGCCTGCAACACCACGCCGGCCTCTGGTGCATAGATCGGGGTGCCGATGGGGGCGGCGATGTCCACGCCGTAGTGCGTGGTCCCCCAGCGGTCGCCGTAGCAGGACGTCACACGGCCGGTGGTCGGGATGCCGGTGCCAGCGGCGGTCCGCCCGCTTCCACGGGAGGCAGCCTGGTTGCCTCGTTCGGCCGGGGCGGTGGCCCCGCTGGCCTCCTCCACAGGTGCGGCGGCGGCCGCAGCGCTGCGGGCGCGCTCGGTAGCTGCTGCGGCCGCGACTGCGGCGCCGCGATCCTGCTCGGCGGCTGCGGCGGCCGCGGCGGCCGCTTCACGGGCAAGGGTGGCCACTCGCTCGCGGGCTTGCTGCAGCTGCTGCTCCAGCGCGGCCTTCTCCCCCACCGCAGCGTCATAGGTCTGCTGCGCGGCGGCGAGCTTGTCGTTGGCGACCCGCTCGGCCTCCGCGGCGGCCTGGGCGGCCGCGTCGCGGGCGTCCACAGCGGCCTTCGCAGCTTCGGTCGCCGCCTGCTGCTGGACCTCGACGACCTCGAGCTGCTCGAGCTGCTCGATTCGGGCATCCCCCAGGTGCTCCAGGGTCGCGGCCCGATCGAGCACCTCATCAGGGCTGGCTGCGCCGAAGAACGCCGAGGCGGCGCCGTAGGCATCCGCACCCATGTAGCTCTGCCGGCCCAGGGCGGCGACGTCGGCCTGCGTCGACTCGACCGCAGCTTGGGCAACGCTCAACTCCGCGACCCGGGCATCGGCCTCCTGCCGAGCCCGGGAAAGCTCAGCCTGAGCGACCAGGCTCGCATCGGCGACTGCTTCTGCTTCCACGGTGAGACGCTGCAGGGTCTCCTCGGCGGCCAGCACGGACTCCTCCATGCCGCGCAGCGCGGCCTCTGCATCGGCCAGCTCGACCTGACTCGCGGTGGCAACCGGCTCGCCCGGCGCGGCCTGGGCGGTCGGGCCGGTGAGGGCCAGCAGCACGGCGGCGCTGGTGGCCAGCGCCGGAGCGATCAGGGCGACGCGCAGGCGCGAGCGGCCCGGACGGCGATGGTGCGTCAAGACGATGTCGTGCGATGTCGCCAACTCGGCGAACTCCATTCTCCCTCGCCGTCTACCGAGTTAGCTGACGGGTTCGGGCCGGAGACAGCCCTACTCGCGGCGGCACACTGGCCAGGCGAGATTCACCCCAGGGGAACGATGGGTCCCCGGTCCGCCACCGCGTGAGCGGTGGCAGTTCGACGGGGTCCGCGCGAGGACCTCAGGACGAGGTCGCGGCTCGAGCGGACCGGCCGGAACGCTACTACGAAGCTGCATAGTTGTCACAAGTCGGTAACACCGGACAACCAGTTGGGCCCGCCGCGCCGCCACCGTGCGGCGGGTGTGCTCAGAAGATGTCGAGCACGGGCAGCAGCTGGGCGCTGGCCTCGACCATGGCGGAGGAATCGGCCAGCGCCTGGCGGGCCTCCTCGACGCTGGTCGTCTCAGGACCGGCGGGGCCGGGGTACTCCAGCTCGTTGCGGCGCCGCCGCAGGTAGCCGAAGTCGGCGAACCCGGGCTCGAACTGCGCCCGCAAGGCGCGCTCCACCGCCACGTGCCCGCCTTCTCGGGTGGCCCGCAGGCCCTGCTGGGCGAGGACGGCGGCGCCGGCCTGGCGGGCGGCGTCGTAGGCGATCACGAAGGCGGTGCCCGGGTCGGTCTCCAACAGCGTGCCGGCCGAGGCCAGCAGCTGGCGCGCCCGCTCCAGGGAGGACTGCGCGGACAGCTGCGCGCCGGGAACCCGCTGCAGCTCCCGGCCGGTGATGAGCTGCTCGACCTGCACAGCACCCTTGGGCCGGCTGGTCACAGCCGCTCACCTGCCCCGGCCAGCAGCGTCGCCGCGGCCTCTGGTGACGAGTCGGCTTCTGGTGACGGGTCGGCGGCGCGCTCGATGACTGTCAGGTGACTGGAGCGGTGCACCTGGTCGACGAGGGCATCGTCGGCGGCCCGCCACTGGTCCGGTGTCCGCAACGCCGGGTTCACCGGGAGGCGCAACCGGGCGGCGGCCCGGTCGGCGGCGGCGTAGACCGCCGCCCGGCGTGGGGCGCCGATGACCAGGACGTCGATGTCGGCCGGCGGCGAGCCGTCCTGGCCGGCGTATCGGGCCGCCCAGGACCCGAACAGCAGCACCGACTCCACGTCGGGCAGCTCAGCGAACTCCTCGGCGATCACCTGGGCGGGGCCGAAGGTGAGGGTGAGCAGCTCGGTCAGTGCCCGGGCGGCGGGATGACCGGCGTTGGCCTGGTAGAGGCGGGTACGGCCGGCGCTGCGGCTGGCGACCAGGCCGGTGTCGACCAGGCGGGCCATCTCCCGGTGGGCGGTGCTCAGCGGCACCCGGGCCGCCTGCGCCAGCTCGGTGAGGGCGTAGGAGGTGTCGGCGTGCAGGTAGAGCTGGGTCATCAGCTCGGCCTGATGCTGCGACCGGAAGATCGGCATCAGCGACGGAGACTGACTTCTCATAATTGAGAGCGTACTTCCATTCATGAGAAGTTGCTAGTGCCCCGGGCATGGCGTCTCGATAGGCGATGCGGGCTCGCGCTCTTGCTCCTCACCGAGCAGTCGTGCTCGCGCCAGGTCGGTGAGCACGCGACGGCAGCAGGACAATCGCCGACTGTCGCGCTGACCGCGGTTGCCGGTTTGCCTGTAGTGCCGTGGCCTTCGAGCGGTCGTGGCGCCCAACCAGCCGACCGCGTGCCGACGGGTCCCCGCGCGATGGCCGCGGGACCTGCGTGCGACCCCGCGTCAGGCTCACACTCTCCGACCCGGGCCGTCGAGCACAGCGCGTCATTCGTCACCCCGCCGTGTGGAGAGTGCCACGCACAAGACGACCTCCGCCGACACACCTCTTGCACCCACGGCCCGAGAACTCGTGGTGACGTGTCCCTGCACGTTCCTCCAGACGCTGAGGGCATGAGCAACAGGGGAAGCCCCTGAGAACCGGGCTCGGCGCCGGGAGCGAGTGCGCCGGCGGCGCGCGGGCCTGAGTGCGCGGAGGAGCGACAAGATCCGGCGGCGGACGAACTACCGACACAGCCCGCGACGGCCGGTCGTGCGAGGCGTGCGGCAGCGACCTCCTGCGCCTGGTGCCACGGCCCGATCACCCCGCGATCCCGGGGCCCCATCCCCAGGTGGTGCTCGGCGACCTGCCGGCACCGCGCCTGAGAGCAGACCCGAGCAGCGAGATCAGGCCGATCAGCGGTGGAAGTCGTCGAGCGGGTCGTCGTCAGCCCCGCTCCCCCGGCGCAGCCGAGAGCGCCACGGCACGACGAGTGGGCCGGCGTGCTGCGAGAACTCACCGGGCAGATCGACCGCGGGCTCGTCTACGACCGGGAACTGCTGACGGTCGCCCGCGCGGTCGACGAGGTCATCGCCGCGCTCCGCCGTCGCCCCTACCGCAGGTGACGCCGCGCTCCGGTTGCAGGGGTGACAAGCGGGGGTGACCTAGCTGTCGGCGCCGACTGGCAGCGAGTGGATCTGGTCGACGCCTGCTCTGTGGACCGGCTGCCGACATCCGCAGCCACCGTCCATCACCGGGAGACCGTCATGACCATTCGACTGCTGACCACCGAGGAGGTGGCGGCCCGGTTCCGCACCAGCCCGGCGACCGTCCGCTACTGGCGGCACATCGGCATCGGTCCAGACGGCGGCCGCGTCGGCCGGCGGGTGCTCTACGACGAGCAGGAGGTCGACCGGTGGTGGCGGTCGAAGGTCGACGGGCAGAAGGCCACCCGCGTCCACAGTTGACCGCGCAGCGCCGCCACGTGTCCGCAACATCGGGCAGGCTCAGCCGGACACGCTTCGCCCAGCACCCACATGCGACCCGGACAAGGGGTCCCCTGCCGCGGGCGGCTCCATCACCCGGATCACGCTGAGCGACGGATCCTCTCGGTATCGCGCGCGGTACCGAGACCTCGGCGGTCGCCAGCACGAGAAGCGCTTCGTCCGGAAGCTCGACGCCCGACGCTGGCTGGACGAGGCGACCTCAGCGATGGTCACCCAGACCTGGACCGCACCGGAGCGCGGCCGGGTCACGGTCTCGGCGTGGGCGGACCAGTGGCTCGCGGCGCAGACTCAGGTCAAGCCGAGCACCCGGTACCGGCACTGGGCCTGTTCCGCACCCACGTCCTGCCGGCCTGGGGCAGCCACCGACTGGCCGACGTCACCCACGCCGAGGTCGCCCGGTGGGTCGCCGAGCTCCGTGCGAACGGTTCGGCGCCGGCCACCGTGCGTCAGGCGCACCGCGTCTTCTCGCTGCTGCTCGCGCTGGCCGTCCGCGACGGCCGCATCCCACGGAATCCCGCCGACCGGGTGCCGCTCCCCCGCGTGACCCGCCAGGAGCCTCGATTCCTGAGCCGGGAGGAGGTGGAGCGACTGGCCGAAGCGGCCGGTGCCGATGGTGACGTCATCCGGCTGCTCGCCCATGCCGGGCTGCGGTTCGGCGAACTGGCCGCGCTCCGGGTCCGCCGCGTCGACTTCCCCCGCCGTCGGCTCACCATCGCCGAATCGGTGACCGAGGTGGCCGGCCGACTGGAGTTCGGGACCCCGAAGACGCACCGACGTCGCAGCGTGCCTCTCCCCGCTGCGCTGGTCGGTCCGCTGTCGGCGCGATGCGCGGACACGCTGGGCGACGCCCTGCTGCTGACGACGTCCGCCGGCACCGCACTCCGGCTACGGAACTGGCGTCGGGCGGTCTTCGACCCGGCCGTCCGCGAAGCCGGGCTGGGCCGACGTCACCCCACATGACCTTCGGCACACGCTGCCTCACTCGCTGTTGCCAGTGGCGCGACCATCGCGTGCGTCCAACGCGTGCTCGGACACGTCTCGGCGGCCATGACGCTCGACGTCTACGCCGGCCTGTTAGACGACGACCTCAACGATCTGGCTGCCCGGATGGACGCCGCGGCGCAGGAGACCGCAGCGAATCGTGTGGGCGTCTTGTGGGCGCGATCTCCAGCCGACCACCCCAGAAGCGGAGAACGTGCAGGCCAGCACGGTGGGCCCCGTGGGGATCGAACCCACAACCCGCGGATTAAAAGTCCGCTGCTCTGCCAGTTGAGCTAGAGGCCCGGCCCGCTCAGTGTCCCAGAGGCACCGCAGGGCGATCAGCAGGACGACGACCGCGGTGGGCACCGGGCTGAGGCCGACGCGGTCAGGCTGCGCAGACCCGGCCGAGCAGGTCTTGCAGCAGCCCTCGCTGCGCGTCGTCCAGTGGCAACGTGACCGCGACCGGCGTCCCCTCCGCCACCGACACGAGCAGCGGGAAGAGGAACGGCTGCTTGGTCTCGGCCAGCGCGTGCGGCTCGCAGGTCGCGGGCCGGAAGGTGACCGGCAGCCGGAGCTCACCGTCCTCCAGCGTCGCGGGCAGGGCGGTCGACAGCAGGGGCTCCAGTACCACGCTGCGCTGCAGCGCGGTCACGGCCACCGGCTCGGACCCGGCCGCGCGGGTGAGCACCACCTCGCCGGTGACCGCGTCGTCCGTGGCCACCAGCCCCTGCAGGGACACCGGGGCCGCCGAGGTGACCGCCTCGACGGCGCACTGCTCGGCGTGCACGTCGGTCAGCACCGGCCCGGCCAGCGGCACCCGCACCTCCTCCGCCAGCCCGCCGTCCCGGGTGATGGTCAGCAGGGCGGCGACCGGGTCGGGAGATGCCGAGCAGACGACGGCCCCGAAGCGGGCGGTGAGGTCGTACCTGCGCCCGGGCGCGAACTCCTGCGACAGCTCCCGGGCCGGCAGGACGGCGAACCCCGGGGAGTCCAGCTGCACCGACGTGACGGTGAACGGCGCCGTCCCGGTGTTGGTCAGCCGCACCTGGAAGCTGTCGCCGAGCGCCACGTCGCTGCGGTGCCGGAACGACTCGGCGGCCATGCCGGGGACCTCCGGCACAGCCGCCGGCACGGCCGCGGGCGCTGGCCGGTCGTCCGCGCCCGCGCACCCGGCGAGCAGCAGAGCGACCGCCACCCACCCCGCGCCGCCTCGCACGGTCCGCAGCGTAGGGGCGGTCAGCTCACTTCGGGGTGTGCCGGTTCGGCAGTCGCCCGAACACCCGGCCGGCCTCGAACTTGACCTCGAGCTTCTCCTGCGCCGACGCCGTCGGGCCGCGCCGCGGCTCGCCGTTGTCGAGGGAGAAGGCCGAGCCGTGCCACGGGCAGACCAGGCAGTCCGACCCGCGCACGTTCTCCACCGTGCCGTCGGAGAGCGGACCGCCGACGTGCGCGCAGGCGTCGATGAACGCGTCGACGGTCAGCCCGCGACGGACGACGACCAGCGCGACCGGCGTCCCCTGGCCCTCGCCGGTGCGCCGCGTGGGGCGACCCTCGGGCAGGTCGTCGAGCGGGCCCAGGTCGATCCAGTCGGTGGTGAGCTGGCGCGCCTCGACGACGGCGTGGTTCGCCCCGGAGGACTGCGCGTAGGACATGTGCCCGCCGACCGCCGCCGAGCCGCTGGCGACCAGCAGGCCGCTGTAGGACAGCACCCGGCCCAGCGTCCCGTTGCCCTTGCCCCGGGCCACCAGTGACCCGACGTACAGGCCGAGGGCGGCCACGTTGCTCACCGCGTGCAGGCCACCGAGCCGCCGCACCGCGTCGTCCTGCTCCGACCAGTCGGCCGCACCGGCGAGTGCCGCGGGCACGCTCCCGGCCACCCCGGCACCGATCATGGCGGTCGCGGCCGGGCGGGTGGCCGGCACCAGGTCGAGCAGGCCGGCCGACAGCCAGGTCCCCACGGGCACCATGGCCAGGATCGGGTGCAGCGGGTGGCCCAGCCACGTGCCGTGCAGCACGTCCTTGAACGCCTTGGGTCGCAGCACCTTGTTCACCGCCGTCCGCGCCGCCTCCAGCTGCTTGTCGAACGAGGGCACCTCGGAGAGGCGGTCCAGCACACCGAACAGGCTCATGCGCGCTCCCTTACCCGCTGCCGGTGCCCGGAACCGGTCAGGACGCCGCGGTCCAGTCCGTGCCCTCGGCGAGCAGTGCGATCGCGGCGGCACCGATCGCGTCGACGTCGGTGGCCACCAGCTCCACCAGCTCGAGCAGGCCGACGTCCGCCGGGCGGGTGCACAGGAGCCCGGCGAGCCGGTCGGCGGCCGCAGCGAGCCGCTCCCGCCCGGGCAGCACGGCCTCGTCGGGGTCGCACCGGACGCCCGGCCAGGCCAGCCCGGCCTCCGCGCACAGCACGGGCAGCCGGCGCAGCAGCGCGGCGGCCGTGGCAGCGGTCCGCCACGCGGCACCCTCGACCAGTGGCGGCGGGCAGCCGAGGGCCGCCTCGGCCCAGCGGAGCAGCCCCAGCACCTCCGACCACAGCACGTCGGACACGACGTCGTCGGCCGGGCCGCCCTCCGGGGACCGGTGGGCGCGCACGAGCACACCTCCCACTGCCGGGTCGTAGAGCCACGGTCGCCGGGGGCTGCTGGTCATGCCCCGACCCTGCCGGGCCCACCCGGCAACTCCCTGCCCGTCACCTGTGATCTCGTCGTGACCACGCTGCGTGAGCGAGGTCACCGTGTGTGCGCGGGGCACACCGGGAATGCACAGGTCGCTCGCGGTATTGCTGCCGGAGCATGGCCCTGTCGGCCACGCTGGTGCCCTGAACGTCGATCGAGGAGAACCCGTGACCTGCCCGTCCCTGCTCCGCCGCCCTGTAGTGGGCAGCGGAGCACGCGAGGGCCGGGACGACGTCCCCACGGCGTTCGAGCACGGCCGGCAGCTGCTCGCCCCCCTGCGGGTGCGCCTGCACCAGGACGACGCCCGCGCTCAGTTCGTCCGCTTCGTCGTCGTCGGCGGGGTCTCCAGCGCCCTCTACGCCGTCATGTTCATCGCCCTCGGCGGGCTGGGCGACCAGACCGCCAACCTGGTCGGCGCGATCGTCTCCACGCTGGTGGCCAACGAGATGCACCGGCGGCTGACCTTCCACGCCGGACAGCAGGTCTCCTGGGTCACCGCGCAGTGGGAGGGCGGCGGGCTGGCCGTCATCGGCCTGGTCGCGACGTCGCTGGCGCTGGCTGGGGTGCACGCCCTGATCGGCGACGTCGGCACGGTCGCCCAGCTCTGCCTGATCGCCGCGGTCACCGGTGCGATCGGCCTGGTGCGGTTCGTCGCGCTGCGCAGCTGGGTCTTCACCAGCAGTGCCTCGCGTCCCTGACCCCGGCGACCTCCCCCGCCGTCGGCCGCTGCGCCCCTACGCTGCCGACATGTCGACACCGCACCGGTACGCCACCCGGCCCCTCGCGGGCGCTGCCGCGGGCCTGTTCCTCCTGCTGCCGCTGACCGCCTGCAGCTCGGAGAACGTCTCCTGCTCAGGCTCGCAGTGCACCGCGACGCTGAGCGGGTCCGGCGCCGAGGCCAGCTTCTTCGGCACCGACCTGGCGTTCGCCGGGACGCAGGACGGCCGGGCCACCGTCTCCGTCGGCGGGGTGAGCTACTCCTGCGGGCAGGGCGAGAGCATCACGGCCGGCCCGCTGTCGCTGACCTGCACCACGGTCACCGACGACTCGCTGCAGATCACCGCCGCCCTGAGCTGAGCCGCTCAGCCGGCGTCGACCACCTCGACGACCACGCGGGACGGTCCGGTCAGGGAGTAGACACGGAACGGCGCGGTCGCGTCGGTGCCGATCCAGGCCACCGCCGTCCCCTCGAACGTCGCGTCGTAGACGACGCCGGCGACGTGCTCGGTCCCGGAGACGGGCACGGCGCCGCGCGGCACCTCCTCCGCGCCGGTCTCGTAGGGGTAGCTCACCCCCTGCAGCGTCACCTGGAGCGCCGCCGCGCCCGGGACGTCGACGGGGTCCCCGCTGCCCTGGGCGACCGGGCCGTCGACGTACTCGACGCGCCAGCCCGGCGTCCCGCTGCCGGCCAGCTCGAACACCACCCGGTCGTGGCCCTCCTGCCGGGCGGCCCGGACGGCGGTGACGGTCAGCCCCGCGGGGTGCACGGCCTCGGCGATGTCGGGCGAGGTGTCGGCGGGCCGGTCGTCGGCGGGCGCGGTGCCGGACGCTGCGGTGCCGGACGGCGTGCTGCTGGCCGTCGCCGAAGAGGACGGCGCCGGCTTGCTGCTGGCGGTCGCCGACGCCGTCGGCTGGCCGTCGGCGGTCGACGGCGCGCCGGCCGAGCTCGCCGCGTCGACGGTGCCGGTCGCGCCACCGCACCCGGCGAGCAGCGCGACGGCCACGACGACACCGGCGGCGCGCGCCGGTCGGGAGGACGGGTAAGCGGTCACGGGCCGATGCTGGCACGCGGTGGGCCACCCCCGGGGCCGCCGCGCGGAGCGCGCGACACCTCTCCGGCGGCACGTCCCGGAGGGGGTGCACGAGCAGTCCGGACCCTCATGTATGGTTCTCACTGCCTCCAGCGAGCACGAGCCCTCATCGTCTAGTGGTCCAGGACGCCGCCCTTTCAAGGCGGTAGCACGGGTTCGAACCCCGTTGGGGGCACGCGGCACACAGCTACACGCACCACGAGATCCACAGCATGGCCCTGTAGCGCAGTTGGTTAGCGCGCCGCCCTGTCACGGCGGAGGTCGCGGGTTCGAGTCCCGTCAGGGTCGCCATCCGGTGTCCGACTCACGTCGGTGCGCCGGGAGGGGCAGGTAGCTCAGTCGGTACGAGCGCTCGCCTGAAAAGTGAGAGGTCGGCGGTTCGACCCCGCCCCTGCCCACCCGAACAGCACGACGACGGGGCGCCACGCGATCAGCGTGGCGCCCCGTTCTCGTCCTGGGTGCGGACTCCCGATCCGCCGGGTCCGACGGGTGACCCAGGTACTTCCTGTGCAGCACCCAGGGAGTTCGCAGGATCACGGGCCAGGGTCGGGGCATGACCACGACCACCTCGTCCGCCTCCAGCTCCCGGACCCAGTTGACCCGGCCCGACGGCAGCGCCCTGCGGGTGCTCGTCGTCGACGACGAGCCCTCGATCTGCGAGCTGCTGTCGATGGCGTTGCGGTACGAGGGCTGGGACGTGCGCACGGCGGCCGACGGCGCCGAGGCGGTGCGCACCGCCCGCGACTTCCGCCCCGACGCCGTCGTCCTCGATGTCATGCTCCCGGACATGGACGGCCTCGAGGTGCTGCGCCGGCTGCGCGCGGACACCCCGCTGGTGCCGGTGGTCTTCCTGACCGCCAAGGACGCCCTCGAGGACCGGATCGCCGGGCTCACCGCCGGTGGCGACGACTACGTGACCAAGCCGTTCAGCCTGGAGGAGGTCGCCGCCCGGCTGCGCGGGCTGCTGCGCCGCACCAGCCGGGCCGTCTCCGACGACGGACTGCTCGTCGTGGGCGACCTGACCCTGGACGAGGAGAGCCACGAGGTCACCCGGGGAGGTGCCGACATCCGGCTCACCGCCACCGAGTTCGAGCTGCTCCGCTACCTGATGCGCAACCCCAAGCGGGTGCTGTCCAAGGCGCAGATCCTGGACCGGGTGTGGCAGTACGACTTCGGCGGCCAGGGCAACATCGTCGAGCTCTACATCTCCTACCTGCGGCGCAAGATCGACGCCGGCCGCACGCCGATGATCCACACGCTCCGCGGCGCCGGGTACGTGATCAAGCCCGCCGCATGACGTCTGCACACCCGCGGTGAGCCGCGGCACCACCCGGTCACGCCGCTCGCTGCGGACCCGGCTGCTGATCGCCTCCGTCGTCCCGCTGGTGGTGGTGCTCGCCCTGGTCGGGGTCGTGTCGGTCGCCGCGCTGCGGCACCAGCTCACCGCCCAGGTCGACACCCGGCTGGAGGCGGCCACCGACCGCTCCCGCGACTACTCCGCCGGCCCGGGGCCGGGGTCCCCGCGACCCCAGGACCAGGACGACGACGGCCGGGGTCCGGCGTTCCTGGGTGCCCGCGGGCAGGGCGAAGGAACGCTGGGCGCGACGGTCACCGACGGGGTGTGCACCTCAGCCGGGGTGCTGGGTGCCCGCGGACAGCTGATCAGGCTCAGCGACGCCCAGCAGGCCGTGCTGGCCAGGCTGCCCGCCGACCAGGACCCGGTCACCGTCGACCTGGGCGGCGACCTGGGCAGCTACCGCCTGGTCGCCGCCCCCTCCCCCGCCGGCGACGTGCTGGTGACCGGGCTGCCGCTGCGCGGCACCACCGACGCCGTCCGCAACCTGGTCCTGGTCGAGGTGCTCGCCGGGCTGCTGGCCCTGCTGGCGGCTGCCGGGGCCGCGGTGGTGGTCGTCCGCCGCACGCTGCAGCCGCTGGACCGGGTCGCGGCCACCGCCACCCGGGTGTCGGAGCTGCCGCTGGCCAGCGGGGAGGTGGAGCTCGCCGAGCGGGTGCCACCCGAGGACACCGACCCGCGCACCGAGGTCGGCCAGGTCGGTACCGCGCTGAACCGGATGCTGGACCACGTGGAGGGCTCGCTGGCCGCCCGCCAGGCGTCCGAGACCCGGGTCCGGCAGTTCGTCGCCGACGCCAGCCACGAGCTGCGCACACCGCTGGCCTCGATCCGCGGCTACGCCGAGCTGGTCCGCCGCACCGGCGGCGAGGTCCCCGCCGACGTCGGCCGGGCGATGAGCCGGGTCGAGTCCGAGGCGCTGCGGATGCAGGAGCTGGTCGAGGAGCTGCTGCTGCTGGCCCGTCTCGACGCCGGGCGCGAGCTGACCCGCGAGGAGGTCGACCTGACCGCGCTGGTGGTCGACACCGTCAGCGACGCGCACGCCGCCGGGCCCGGGCACCACTGGCAGGTCGAGCTGCCCGACACCCCGGTCGTCGTGCCCGGTGACCCGGCCCGGCTGCACCAGGTGCTGGCCAACCTGCTGGCCAACGTCCGCAACCACACCCCGGAGGGGACGACGGCGACCGTGCGGCTGCGCGCCGAGGACGGTGCGGCGGTGCTGCAGGTCCGCGACGACGGGCCGGGGGTGCCGCCCGCGCTGCGGGCGCACGTGTTCGAGCGGTTCGCCCGCGGCGACGCCTCCCGGTCCCGCACGGCCGGGAGCACCGGGCTGGGCCTGGCGATCGTCGATGCGGTGGTGACCGCGCACGGCGGCCGGGTGGAGCTGGACAGCGAGCCGGGCCGCACGGTCTTCACCGTCCGCCTGCCCGCGGGCGGCTGACGTCAGGCCGGCACCTGGTCGGCCGCCACCTGCTCGTAGACCTGGGCGTGCAGCCGCCGCACCGCCGCCCGCTGCTCGGACCGCCAGGCGTGGTCGACCCGCCCGGGCGCCGGGCGGGTCAGCGCCGCCACCACCGCAGAGGTGAGCGAGGCGCCGTCCAGCCCCGCCCGCGGGTCGTTGCCGTACAGCACCACGTCGGACCACTGCTGGCCCTGCCAGCCACCGGCGGGGACGACCGCACGCGTGCCCGCGTCGCGGCACAGCTCGACCCAGTCCGAGTGCGACCCGCCCCACCACGGCAGCACCGAGACGTGCAGCTCCTGCAGGTGCCGCACCCAGCCGGCCGGCCCGGCCTCCCAGCTGCGGGCCACCTCCAGCTGGCCGCCCTCGGCCAGCTCCAGCAGCTCGGGCAGCCGGGCCGCCAGGTCGACGTCGGGGTGGACGTCGACACGCAGCCGGCCGCCCCCGGACACCGCGCCGGACAGCGTCGCGCGGACCAGCCCCAGCGGGTCGTGCACCTGCGGACCGAGCCGGCCCAGGTGCAGCCCGACCAGCCGGGTCTCCCGGCCGACACCCGGCGTGGGCGGGGCCAGCGACGGGTGGGCGACGACGATCGCCGTGCGCCCGAAGCGGTCGGCGATCTCGTCGGCGGCGCCCGGGGTCAGGGTGAGCACCACCTCGGCGGTGGCCAGCAGCGCCCGCAGGTGGTTGCGGTGCCGGGCGGGCAGCAGCGTGCCCTCGGCGCTCTCCCGCGGGAGGAGGTCGTGCACGGTCACCACGAGCGGGACGCCGCTGCGCCGGACGGCCGCCGTCCAGGCCTCCATCTCCGGCACCGTCAGGTGGTCGAACCCGCCGTGCAGGTGCAGCACGTCGACGTCGGCGGCGTGGGCCAGCAGGTGGTCGGCGTCCAACCAGGGGCTCGGCGAGGCCTCCGGGCCGACCCGGACGACGCCGGCGGGCAGCACGGCGTCGAGGTACGGGGTCGCGAACGGGACGGTCGCGACCCGGACGGGTCGCGGCCTGCGCGCCTCGGGCACTGCGCTCACGCGGTCGTACGCCTCCTGCGGTCGAGCACTGCGACGGCAGGAGCGGTGCTCTCGATGAACGGTGCACATGGTTGTGCCACACCGATCCTCTACCCGGCGCATCCGGGGCCGAACCGGGACGTGGCCCCGACCACCCGTCCGGGTGGCGCCGACCGCCGGCCTGGTCGATCCGGGGGCTCGCCGACCGGCGCGTGGAGTCGCCATGTCGACCGCCGTCAAGTGGCGCATGTCCCCGCAAGACGGGCCCGGCTTCGGTGACTTCTGCCCCGCGTCACGGGGGACGGAGGCCGCTCCCCCGCACTAGCGTCGCGACATGCTCTCGACGCTCGTGGTCCTCGCCGGTGTGCTCGTCGGGCTGCTCGTGCTGCTCACCCTGATCGTGCACCTGTCCGCCCGGCCCGCGACCCGAGGGCACACGACCGGCGTCCGGACGGCGCCCTGGGTGGCCGACTCCGGGCAGCCGCACCCGGACACCTGGTCACCGATGTCGACCACCAGCACCCAGCGCCGCGTCGTCCGCTGAGCCCCGCGGGCGGCCCCGCTAGGCTCGCGCCGATGACCAGCGACGCGCCTGCGCTGCAGGTCTACCCGATCGGGCAGCTCATCGGCGTGCGCGCGGTCGTCGACCAGTTCGACGTCCGGGTCGGCGCCGGCCTGCACAGCCTCACCGCGGCCGACTTCGGCGTGTGGGCGATGGCCCACGGCCCGGCCGACCACGTGCCCCGCCCCTGGACGCCGGCGGCGCTGGCCGAGCAGGCCGCGGCGGTCGGGCTGGCCGGCTTCCCCGAGCGGCTGGCCCGGCTCGAGGCCGACGGCCTGGTCGCGCTCGCCGCCCCCGGCACACCGTCGGCCCGCGAGCTCGCCGAACGGGTGCGGATGGTGCCGCTGGTCGTCGGGCTCGGCAACAGCGCCCAGGCGCCGGACGTCTACTCGGTGGGCCTGCCCGGCCGGCCACTGGCCGTGCTGTCGGCGGCTGCCTACGACCTCTTCGAGTGGGCGCACATGGAGACCAGCCTGTGGCAGGCCTGCGAGGGCGCGGCCGAGACCGCCGCCCGGGTGGGCATCTCCGACGCCCAGTCGACCGACCCCGAGGAACTGCTGAGCTCGCTGCTGGGCGACCTGCACCGGCTGCTGACGCCCAACGCCGTCTGCCTGGACACCTGGGCGGTCGGCTGATGCCCGCGCCGTACGACGAGCCGCTGGTCCTCCCGCTGGGCCACCCGATGGGCCCCTTTCACGCCTCCCGCGGCGAGGCGCCCAGCTACTGGGTGGTGCGGCTGGGCTGGGACAGCCCGCTGCTGCACGACCGGGCCACCGCCGACGTGTGGGCGCTGGCGCACGGCCTCCCCGACCGGGTGCACGACACCCCGTGGACCCGCTCGGCCGTCCGGGCGGCCGCCGCCGAGGCCGGCCTCCCCGACCTCGACGAGCGGCTGGACGGCCTGGTCGCCCGCGGTCTGGTCGCCGAGGTCACCCCGGGCACGGACGTGGCCGAGCAGTTCGCCCGCACCCACCGGGTGCAGTCGCTGCTGCTCGGCCTGGGCGCCCAGCCCGACTCGCCCGGGGTCGACGGCATCGGCCTGCTGGGCCGCCCGCCGCTGGCCCGGGTGCGGCCGGACACCTACGAGTTCTGGCAGTGGGCGCACCTGTGGCCCACGCTGTTCGACGCGGCCGCGGGCCTGGCCGAGATGGCTGCGCAGGCGCCGGGTGCCACCGCCGAGGAGACCGACCCGGCCACGGTGCTGGACCGGGTGTTCCGGCAGCTGCACACCCTGCTGTCGGGCAACGCCGTCTACCTGGACCGCTCGCTCGCCGTCGCCGACGCCGCCCGCACCTCCGCCGGCGGCTGAGCGGCGCTCAGGCCAGCTCGGCCCGGTCGCCGTCCACCCGCACGTGCCCCTCGGCGACCAGCTTGTCCAGCGTCGCCCGGGTCGACTGCGCCGCCGCCGGCAGGACGGCGGGGACGACGTCGGGGTACACGGCCGCGACCAGCTCGGGCACGGTGCGCGGGGCCACGGCCAGCAGAGCCAGCAACTGCGCCTCCCGGTGCGCCCGGTGGTCGACGAGGTGGCGCAGCACGGCCGAGGGGTCCAGGGTCAGCTCCGGGCCGTGCCCGCAGTACAGCGCGGCGGGACCGAGGTCGTGCAGCCGGCGCAGGGAGTCCAGGTAGGCCAGCACGTCGCCCTCCGGGTGGCTGACCACCGAGGTGCCGCGGCCGAGCACCGCGTCCCCGACCAGCACCGTCCCGGAGGCCAGCCGGAAGGCCAGGTGGTCCGCGGTGTGGCCGGGCGTGGGGACGACGTCCAGCGTCGTCCCGGCCAGGCGCAGGCGCTCGCCGGGCGCCAGCAGACGTCCACCGGGCCCGGTCACGGCGGGTGAGGCCGCGGCGACCGGGGCGCCGAAGTGCCGGCCCCAGGGACGGGCTGCGGCGGCGTGGTCGCCGTGGTGGTGGGTGACCAGCACCGCGACCACCCGGGCGTCGCGCGCGGCGAGCGCCGCCTCGACCGCGGCCAGGTGCGCCGGATCGTCGGGACCGGGGTCCACCACGACAGCCTGCCCCGACCCCGGCTCGCCGACCAGGTGGGTGTTGGTGCCGTCCAGCGTCATCGGCGAGGCGTTGGGCGCCAGCACCCGGGTGACCAGGGGCTCCGGGTCGGCGACCCGCGCCATCGTCCCCGGAGCCGGCAGGCCCCAGGTGCTCCGCGGGTCCACCGGCGCGCTCACGGACGGCACGGTAGCCCCGTCGTGGGCGCACCCGCCGTCCACCCGGCCACGTAGCGTCGACCTCATGCGCGCACCTGCGACCCTGCTCAAGGCCGGCCTGACCGCCACGGCCGCCCTCGTCCTGCTGACCGCCTGCGGTGGATCGGAGGACGAGGCCACCGACGCCGCGGCCGCCTCCGCCCCGACCTCCAGCTCGGCCGCGTCGTCGAGCCCGGCGGCTACCGGCTCCAGCGCCACCGCCTCCGGCGGGTCCGACGACCCGGCGGTGCAGGCCTTCTGCGACCAGGCTGGACAGGCGCTGACCCAGGTCAGCCAGAGCCTGGCGTCCCCCGACGCCGCCCAGGTCGCCCCGGCCCTGGAGAAGGCGGTCACCGACCTCGAGGCCGTCCAGGTCCCGGCGGAGATCAGCGGCGACTGGGACGCCGCCAAGGAGCTGTTCGCCGGCCTGCGGGACGCCGTGAGCGGCGTCGACCTGAACACCCAGGAGGGCCAGGCGGCCGTGCAGGCCGAGGCGACCCGCCTGCAGGCGGAGACCGGCGAGGCCCAGGCCCGGCTCGACGCCTGGACCAAGGAGAACTGCGCGGCCTGAGGCCGTCGACCCGGGCGGCCCACGGGGCGCCCGGGTCGCCTCAGCAGCCGCGGATCGTGATCCCCCGCGCCCGCAGCCACGGCACCGGGTCGACCTGACCGCCGTACATCAGGCCGTTCGGGTGCACCTCGAAGTGCACGTGCGGCCCCGTCGACTGGCCGCGGTTGCCCACCTCGGCGATGCGCTCACCGGCGCGCACCCGTTCCCCGTCGGCCACGAAATAGCGGTTGATGTGCCCGTAGACGGTGATCGCGCCATCGTCGCCGCGGATGTAGACCGCCAGCCCGAAACCGGTGGCCGGCCCGGCCCGCTCGACCACACCGGTCGCGGCGGCGTAGATGGGCGTGCCGATGGGTGCGGCGATGTCGACCCCGTAGTGCGTGACGCCCCAGCGGGCGCCGTAACAGCTGCTGGTGCGCCCGACCGCCGGGCGGACGTAGCCCGACCCGCCGTCGTCCTGTCCGGCCCCGCTGTCGGTGCTGGTGTCCGCGGCGTCCTCCTCGGTGGAGGCGTCCGCCGCCGCGGCCGCCCGCGCCCGCCGGTCGTCCTCCTCGGCCTGCGCGCGGATCCGCGCCTCCTCCTCCTGCCGGGCCTTCTCCTCGGCGGCCTTCTGCGCCTGCCAGGCCTGGAAGGCGTTGCGGGCGCCCTGCAGCTCCAGCAGCGCGACCTCGGCGTCCTGCAGCTGCTGGTCCAGCTGCGCCTTCTGCTCGGCGGCCTGCGTCAGCGCGGTCTGCTGGGCGGCCAGCTGCTGGTCGGCGGCCGCCTTGGCGGCCTCGGCCGCGGCCTCCGCGGCGGCCTTGTCGTCCCGGGCGTCCTGCGCGGCGGCGTCCGCGGCGGCCTGCTGCACGCGCGCGTCCTCGAGCATCCCCAGGACGTCGACCTGGTGGTCGCCGACGTAGTCGAGGATCGCCGCCTTCTGGATCAGCTCGGTCGGGCCGTCGGCGTCGAGCAGGGCCATCTCGCTGGTGAGCTCGGATCCGTTCTTGTAGGTGTCCCGGGAGAAGTCGGCGATCCGGGTCTGCGACGCGGTCACGGCCTCCGCTGCGACCTGCAGGTCGCGGGCGGTCTGCTGGGCGGCGGCCTCGGCCAGCTGCCGGGCCTCCTCCGCCGCCAGGTAGGCGGTGCCGGCGGCCTCCGCCTGGAACTGCACCTGCTCCAGCCGCGCCTCGGCGTCGGCCACCAGCCCGGTGATCCGGGCGACCTCCGCGGTGGCAGCGGCCTGGGCCGCCGCCGCGCCCTCCAGCTGCTCGTCGGAGGGGTTGACCGGGTCAGCCCACGCGGTGCCCCCGCCGGCGCCCAGCACGGCGGTCACCGCGAGCGCAGCGGCCAGCCCGCCGCACGCCGTCCGGGCCAGCCACCGGGACGCACGCGGCAGCCGGCCGGGGGCCGGGCACGGGGGTGCCGGGGACGGACGCAGCACGAGCCGCGGCATGGTCGCTCCTGGGGACGGGGATCCTGCAGACGAGCTCCTGCAGGGGGACTCCCCCGAGGGTCGCACCGACCCCATCCGTCCCCAAGGCAACACGCGGCGCAGTCGTCACATGACTCACCGCAGTCAAGATCGCGGTTCGCGCCCCAGCTCCTCGGCCAGCTGGGTGAGCTCGTCGCCGCCGGCCATCATCGTGGTCAGCTCCTCGCGGCTGACCTCGCCCTTCGCGAAGTCACCCAGGCTGCGCCCGCGGTTGAGCAGCAGGAAGCGGTCGCCCACCGGGTGCGCGTGATGCGGGTTGTGGGTGATGAAGACGACGCCGAGGCCCTGGTCGCGCGCTTGGGCTATGTAGCGCAGCACGACCCCCGCCTGCTTGACCCCCAGTGCCGAGGTCGGCTCGTCGAGGATCAGCACCCGGGCCCCGAAGTGCACGGCCCGGGCGATCGCCACCGACTGGCGCTCACCACCGGACAGCGTGCCCACCGGCTGGTCGACGTCGCGCACGTCGATGCCCATCGCGGCCAGCTCACGCCGGGTGACGTCCTTGGCCGTCGCGCTGTCGAACCGGCGGAACGGGCCCCAGCCGGTGGTCGGCTCCGACCCGAGGAAGAAGTTCCGCCAGATCGCCATCAGCGGGATCATCGCCAGGTCCTGGTAGACCGTCGCGATCCCGGCGTCCAGCGCCTCCCGGGGGGCGCTGAAGCGCACCGGGGCGCCGTCGAGCAGCAGCTCGCCGCGGGTCGGCCGGTGCACGCCGGACAGCACCTTGATCAGCGTGGACTTGCCCGCGCCGTTGTCGCCCAGCACGCAGGTGACCTGACCGGCCCGCACGGTGGTAGAGATGCCGTCCAGGGCGATGACCGAGCCGAAGTCCTTGCCGATGTCACGCAGCTCGAGCAGCGGCGCGCCGGTGGCTGCGGTGTTCGCGGCGGTGCTCATCGGCGGGCCGCCTCTGCGTAGCGGCGGACGGCACGGTTGCTCAGCACGGCCAGCAGCAGCATCGCGCCCAGGAAGAAGTAGAACCAGTCGGCGTCCCAGCGCAGGTAGACGATCCCCTGCTGGGTCATGCCGAACACCAGCGCCCCGAGCGCGGCACCGATCGCCGAGCCGAAGCCACCGGTGAGCAGGCAGCCGCCGATGACCGCCGCGACGATGTAGATCAGCTCCTGGCCGGTGCCGGTGTTGGCCTGCACCGAGGTGAGCCGGACGGCGGTGATGGAGCCGACCAGCCAGGCCGCGGCGGCCGTGGTCATGAACAGGGTGATCGTCGTGCGCGCGGCGGGCACGCCGACGTTGCGGCTGGCGACCTCGTCACCGCCGGTGGCGAAGACCCAGTTGCCGAACCGGGTGCGCAAGAGCACGTAGGTGGCCACCGCCGTGGCCAGCAGCCACCACACGACGGCGATGCGGAACTGCTGCCCGAACACGCTGAACGTCGACGCCAGCACCAGCTCGGCCGAGTGGTAGCCCGGCGCCTCGGCGATGCCGCGCACCTGCACCGTGCCGGTGAACAGCTTCGTCAGCCCCAGGTTCAGGCCCTGCAGCATGAGGAAGGTCGCCAGCGTGATGATGAAGCTGGGCAGCCCCGTGCGGGTCACCAGCCAGCCGTTGAGGGCGCCGATGGCCAGCGCCAGCACCCCGGCCACGGCGATGGCCACCCAGATGTTCTGGCCGAACCGGACGGCGACGATCCCGACGGTCAGCGCGGTCGTGCCGGTCAGCACGCCCGCCGACAGGTCGAAGTGCCCGCCGATCATCAGCAGGGCGACCGCGACCGCCATGATGCCCAGCGTCGAGGCGACGTCCAGCCAGTTGGCGATCCCGCTCAGCGACCGGAAGACCTGGCTCTGCGCGGAGAAGAACGCCAGGATGACGACCGCCCCGATCAGCGACCCGAGCTCGGGCTTGACCAGCAGTCGGCGCCACAGGCCGACCGCCGCGACCCGCTCGTCGGCCCGCGCCGGGCGGCCCACCGGCGCCTCGCGGGTGGCGCTCAGCGGGTGCCCGCCGAGGCCAGGTCGGCGATCGTGTCGACGTTCTCGGCGTCGACGATCCCCGGGCCGGTGAGCACCGCCCGGCCGCCGCCGACGGTGTTGAGGTTCTCCGCGTAGAGCTTGAGCATCACGATCGGCAGGTAGCCCTGCTCGTACTGCTGCTGGTCGACGGCGAAGGAGACCGTGCCGGCCTGGATCGCGGCGATGACGTCGCCGTTGAGGTCGAAGGTGGCGATCTCGGCGGTGGACCCGGCGTCGGAGGCGGCCGAGGCGGCGATCGGGGCGACGGCGGAGTTCAGCGTCAGGACGGCGTCGATCGAGGGGTCGGCCTGCAGCTGCGAGGTGATCGTCGACTGCGCGCCCTGCAGGTCGTTGATGTCGACCTGGAGCAGCCGGACGTCGGTGCCCAGGCCCTGCGAGGCGCCGTCGCAGCGCTGCTCGAGGCCGATGTTGCCCGCCTCGTGGACGACGCAGAGGACGTTCTTGCGCCCCTCGGCGGCCAGCCGCTGCCCGGCGCCCTGACCGGCGATCGTCTCGTCCTGGCCGACGTGGCCGATCGCGCCGAACTCGACGGACCGGTCGGCGCCGGAGTTGATCGTGACCACGGGGATGCCGGCGGTGCGCGCCGCGGCCAGCGAGTCCTCCAGCGCGTCGGGGTTGGCCATCGAGACCACGATCCCGTCCACGTCCTCGTTGACCGCGGCCTCGATGAGCTGGGACTGCCGCTGCGGGTCGCCGTCGCTCTGGTAGTCGACTCCGACGCCGAGGTCGTCACCGGCCTTCAGCGCGCCCTTCTGCACCACGTCCCAGAAGGCGTCCCCGGCCGAGCCGTGGGTGACGACGGCGAACTGCAGGTCGCCGTCCGCGGCGCCGCCGCCCCCGCCGCTCGGGGCTGCTGCGGTGGTCTCGCTCTCGCCGCCGGAGTTCTCGGTGGAGCAGCCCAGGAGCACCAGGGGTGTCGCGAGGGTGAGTGCCAGCAGCCGCTTGCGTCGAGCCATGATGTGCCTGTCCTCCTGTGTGGCGGCGCAACGCTGCCCCGCTGGTGCCCTCCCGCGACGACCCCGACCAGGGCCACGACGGGGGAAGTGTGCGGCACCGGCGTGCGCCGACGCCTGTCGTCAGCCCCTGATCATGCCCGGCGCGCCGCGCGATCGTGGCACGGACTCCCCGACCCGACCAGCGCGTCGCCACCGGACACCCCGCCGCCGCCCTCCTGCGGGCACACCAGGGACCTCGAACGCGCCACCTACGCTGGCCGGGTGGACGTGATGGGCTCAGGGCACGAACAGGTCGTCTTCTGCTCCGACCCGGGGTCGGGGCTGCGCGCGGTGATCGCGATCTACTCCACCGCGCTCGGGCCGGCGCTGGGCGGGACGCGCTTCTTCCCCTACGCCTCCGAGGAGGCGGCGGTGACCGACGCGCTGGCCCTGTCGAGGGCGATGGCCTACAAGAACAGCCTCGCCGGGCTCGACCTGGGCGGGGGCAAGGGCGTCATCATCGGCGACCCGCGCACCGACAAGACCGAGGCGCTGCTGCGCGCCTACGGCCGGTTCGTGGAGAGCCTGGGCGGGCGCTACCTCACCGCCTGCGACGTGGGCACCTACAACGCCGACCTGGACGTCGTGGCCCGGGAGACCCGGTTCGCGCACGGCCGGTCGGAGGCCTTCGGCGGGTGCGGCGACTCCTCGGTGCTCACCGCCGCCGGGGTCTTCCAGGGCATGCGGGCCGCGGCACTGCACCACTGGGGCTCCTCGTCGCTGGCCGGCCGCACCGTCGCCGTGGCCGGCGTGGGCAAGGTCGGCTCGCACCTGGTCGACCTGGTCGTGGCCGACGGCGCGTCCGCAGTGGTGACCGACGTCGACCGGGCCGCCGTCGACCGCGTGCTGGCCCGCCACCCCGGCGTGACCGCCGTCGCCGACACCGCGGCCCTGGTGCGCACCCCGCACGACGTCTACGCCCCCTGCGCGCTCGGTGGCGCCCTGGACGACGAGACCGTCGCCGTCCTGCCGGCCCAGATCGTCTGTGGCGGGGCGAACAACCAGCTGCCGCACGCGGGGAGCGCCGAGCTGCTGCGGGAGCGCGGGGTCCTCTACGCACCCGACTACCTGGTGAACGCCGGTGGGGTGATCCAGGTCGAGGACGAGCGGCACGGGTTCTCCTTCGCCCGCGCCGAGGCGCGGACGGCGACGATCTTCGACATCGCCCGGCACGTCTTCGCCACCGCCGACGCCGAGGGCGTCTCCCCCGCGGTGGCCGCCGACCGGCTGGCCGAGGAACGGATGCGCTCGGTGGGCCGGCTCGCGACCATCCGACTCCCCCACTAGGCACCTCGAGGCCCGTCGTTCGTGAGACGACGGTCACGGAACACCCCCTGCAGAGGGGGCTCGGGGGAGGGGACGCGTGCCCGTGACCGATCCGTGTCGTAAGCTGCCCCCAGGACACAGTCACTCAGTCGGGGTCGCCACACGGGCCGTCCAGCCCAGTGCTGGACGACGACCCGCACTCCGTCACGAGGGGGTCGAGCCATGGGGCGCGGCCGAGCGAAGGCCAAGCAGACACGCGTGGCCCGTGAGCTCAAGTACAGCTCACCCAACACCGATCTGACGGCACTCCAGCGCGAACTCGCTGGACAGCCGTCGTCGTTCCCGACCCGTGCGCCGAAGGACGACGACGACGAGGACGAGCCCCCGGCCACCTGGCTGGGGGACGACGAGGACGACGACTGGGCTGCCACCGGTCGTTGACCCCGAGGTCGACACACGTCCCACCGCGACACCGCTGCCCCTCCCGGGTGCAGCGGTGTTCTCGCGTGCTCACCGCCGGCTCCGGCCGGTCACGTCGAGGAGCCCCGACACCACTGGTGCCGGGGCTCCTCGGCATGCCCGGCCTCAGGCCCCGCAGACACGGGGCGAGGCGAGGGGGTCCTCCGTCAGCGGTAGGAGCCGACCAGCCGGGCCGAGGCGGCACCGTCGGACGCCGACAGCGTGCCGGCGACCCAGGCGGGCACCCCACGGTCGGCCAGCAGGGCCAGGGCCGCGTCGGCCTGGTCCGGCGCGACCGCAGCGACCATGCCCACCCCGCAGTTGAAGGCCCGCTCGGACTCCGCGCGGGGCACGCCGTGGGACTCCATCAGCGAGACGGCGGCCGGCAGTGCCCAGGTGCTGCGGTCGAGCACGGCCTCCAGCCCGTCGGGCACCACGCGCACGGTGTTGCCGGCCAGCCCGCCGCCGGTGATGTGGGCGAAGGCGTGCACGCCCGACACGCCGAGCTCGGCGACCAGGGCCAAGCAGTCCAGGGCGTAGATCCGGGTGGGCTCGAGCAGGACGTCGCCCAGCGGGCGGTCCAGTCCGGCCGGCGTCCCGGTGAGGTCCAGTCCCGCGCGGTCGACGACCCGGCGCACCAGCGAGTAGCCGTTGGAGTGGAACCCGGAGGAGGCCATCGCGATCACGACGTCGCCGTCCCGGACCCGCTCGGGCCCCAGCACGGAGTCCTCCTCCACGACGCCCACGGCCGTCGCGGCCAGGTCGTAGTCGTCGGCGCCCATCAGGTCGCCGTGCTCGGCGGTCTCCCCGCCCACCAGGGCCGCACCGGCCAGGGTGCAGCCGGTGGCGATGCCGGTGACGATCGCGGCGATCCGCTCGGGGACCACCCGCCCGCAGGCCACGTAGTCCTGCAGGAACAGCGGCTCGGCACCGCAGGCCACCAGGTCGTCGACGACCATCGCGACCAGGTCGATGCCGACCGTGTCGTGCCGGTCCAACGCCCGGGCCAGGGCGATCTTGGTGCCGACGCCGTCTGTCGAGGAGGCCAGCAGCGGGCTGCGGTACCTCGCGACGTCCAGCCGGAAGAGGCCGGCGAAGCCGCCGAGCCCGCCGACGACCTCGGGGCGGTTGGTGCGCTCGACCGCCGACCGCATGAGGGTCACCGCGCGCTCGCCGGCGTCGATGTCGACCCCGGAGGCGGCGTAGGTGAACTCGCCGGACCGGTCCTGCTGCGTGCTCACGTCGTAGGGCTCCTGCGGGTCAGGGACGGCTGAGGGCGTCGTCGGCGCCACCGGGGACGGTCGGGCTGCCGGCCTGGCGCCCGGTCCAGCCGGTGACGGCGGCCGCCTCGTCACTGAGCGCGCGGCGGCCGATGCCCTCCAGGACGTGCTTGCCCAGCACCGTGGGCTCGGCCAGCGGGATGGGGTACTCACCGGTGAAGCACGCGGTGCACAGCCGGTTGGCCGGCTGCTCGGTGGCGGCGATCAGGCCCTGCTCGGAGACGTAGGCCAGCGAGTCGGCGTTGATCGAGGCGCGCACGCCGTCAACGTCCAGGCCGTTGGCGACCAGCTCGGCCCGGCTGGCGAAGTCGATCCCGTAGAAGCACGGCCACTTCACCGGCGGGGAGGAGATGCGCACGTGCACCTCGACGGCGCCGGCCTCGCGCAGCATCCGCACCAGGGCGCGCTGGGTGTTGCCGCGCACGATCGAGTCGTCGACGACGACGAGGCGCTTGCCGCGGATGACGTCGCGCAGCGGGTTGAGCTTGAGCCGGATGCCCAGCTGCCGGATCGTCTGGCTGGGCTGGATGAACGTGCGCCCGACGTAGGAGTTCTTGACCAGGCCGAGCCCGTAGGGGATGCCCGAGGCCTCGGCGTAGCCGACGGCGGCCGGGGTGCCCGACTCCGGCACCGGGATGACCAGGTCGGCCTCGGCCGGGTGCTCCTTGGCCAGCCGGCGGCCGATCTCGACGCGGGCGGCGTGCACGCCGCGGCCGGAGATCGTGGTGTCGGGGCGGGCGAGGTACACGTACTCGAAGACGCAGCCCTTGGGCTGGCTGTGCGCGAAGTGCTGGCTGCGCAGCCCGTCCTCGTCGATCGCGATCAGCTCACCGGGCTCGACCTCGCGGACGTAGGAGGCGCCGCAGATGTCCAGGGCGGCGGTCTCGCTGGCCACGACCCAGCCGCGCTCGAGCCGGCCCAGCACCAGCGGGCGCACGCCCTGCGGGTCACGGGCGGCGTAGAGCGTGTGCTCGTCCATGAACGTCAGGCTGAACGCGCCCCGCAGCCGGGGCAGCACCTCCATCGCGGCCGCCTCGACCGACATGTCGGGCTTGGCGGCGATCAGCGAGGTGATCAGGTCGGAGTCGGTGGTCGCGGCGAACGCCCCGCTCACGCCCTCGTCGGCGGCCGCGCTGGCCAGCTCGGCGGTGTTGACCAGGTTGCCGTTGTGACAGAGCGCCAGCCCTGTCCCGGCACCCGTGGTGCGGAACGTGGGCTGGGCGTTCTCCCACGTGGAGGCGCCGGTCGTGGAGTAGCGGGTGTGGCCGACGGCGATGTGGCCGCGCAGGCTGCCCAGCGTCGGCTCGTCGAACACCTGACTGACCAGGCCGAGGTCCTTGTAGACCACGACGGAGGAGCCGTCGGACACCGCGATGCCGGCCGCCTCCTGACCGCGGTGCTGGAGGGCGTAGAGGCCGAAGTAGGTGAGCTTCGAGACCTCCTCGCCGGGTGCCCAGACGCCGAAGACACCGCAGGCGTCCTGCGGGCCGGGGTCCTGGGGGTCGAGGTCGTGCGTCAGCCGTCCATCACCGCGGGGCACCTGCTGAGCGTACCGGCTCGCAGGTCCTCCCCCGGGTGGGAGTTCTCACCCGGGGAGGACGGTCACGTGCCGGATCCCCTGCCCGACCTGCGCTTCCGTGGTCGGGCGACCACGCCGCGCCACCCCTGGGGAGCGGGAGTGGTCACTCCCGCCCCCCGGTTCCGTCAGGCGACGTTCCCGGTCTCTGCCGTGACGGTCGTGTCGTCGCCGTGCCCGGTGTGAACGACGGTGTCGCCGTGCAGGGTCAGCAGCCGCGCCCGGATCGAGGCCAGGATCGTCGGGTGGTCGCTGAACGAGCGGCCGGTGGCCCCCGGGCCGCCGCAGAACAGGGTGTCGCCGGTGAAGACGGCCCCCAGGTCGGCGGCGTGCAGGCTGGTGCTGCCCGGCGAGTGGCCCGGGGTGTGCAGCGCGGTCAGCGTCGTGCCGGCCACCGTGAACCGCATCAGGTCGGCCAGCTCGCCGTCCGGCAGCGCCACCGGGTGGACCATCCGCCAGAGCATCGTGTCGGCCGGGTGCAGCCAGACGGGGGCGTCGGTGGCCTCGCGCAGGTCGACCGCGGCGGTGACGTGGTCGTTGTGCCCGTGGGTCAGCAGGATCGCCTTGACCCGCCGGCCACCGATGGCCTCGACGATCGGCTCGGCCCGGTGCGGGGCGTCGATGACGACCACCTCGTCGTCGTCGCCGACCAGCCAGACGTTGTTGTCGACGTCGAAGTCCTGCCCGTCGAGGCTGAACACCCCGCTGACGACGGCCTTCTCGATGCGGGCCGTCATCAGAAGACGACCACGCTGCGGAGGACCTCGCCCTTGTGCATCTTGTCGAACGCGGCCTCCACCTGGTCCAGGGCGATCGTCTCGGAGACGAACGCCTCCAGCGGGAAGCGGCCCTGCAGGTAGAGGTCGACCAGCATCGGGAAGTCCCGGCTGGGCAGGCAGTCGCCGTACCAGGAGGACTTCAGCGACCCACCGCGGCCGAAGACCTCCAGCAGCGGCAGGGTGATCTCCATGTCCGGCCGCGGCACGCCGACCAGGACGACGCGGCCGGCCAGGTCACGGGAGTAGAAGGCCTGCTCGTACACCGCCGGGTGGCCGACGGCGTCAATGGTGACGTCGGCCCCGAACCCGCCGGTGAGGGCCTTGATCGCCTCCACCGGGTCGTTCTCCTTCGAGTTGACGGTGTGCGTGGCGCCAACGTCCTTGGCCCACTGCAGCTTCCGGTCGTCGATGTCGACGGCGATGATCGTGGTCGCGCCGGCCAGCGCGGCACCGGCGATCGCGGCGTCGCCGACCCCGCCGCAGCCGAAGACGGCGACGCTCTCCCCGCGCTGCACGGCACCGGTGTTGATGGCGGCACCCACTCCGGCCATGACGCCGCAGCCGAGCAGCCCGGCCGCCGTCGCCGGCGCCTGGGGGTCGACCTTCGTGCACTGACCGGAGTGCACGAGGGTCTTCTCGGCGAAGGCCCCGATGCCCAGCGCCGGGCTGAGCTCGGTCCCGTCGGCCAGCGTCATCTTCTGCGCGGCGTTGTGGGTGTCGAAGCAGTACTGCGGCTGGCCCTTGCGGCAGGCCCGGCACTCGCCGCACACCGCCCGCCAGTTCAGGACGACGAAGTCCCCGACGGCCACGTCGGTGACGCCCTCGCCGACCGCGGAGACGATCCCGGCCGCCTCGTGCCCGAGCAGGAAGGGGAACTCGTCGTTGATCCCGCCCTCCCGGTAGTGCAGGTCGGTGTGACAGACCCCGCAGGCCTGCACGTCCACGACGGCCTCACCCGGCCCGGGGTCGGGGACGATGATCGTCTCGATGGTGACGGGAGCGCCCTTGCTGAGGGCGACGACGCCCTTGACCTCGTACGGCATGGGGCCAGCCTAGGTACATCGGCAGACCGGCCGCTTCCTGTACTCCAAGCGGCCACACCGCTGCCCTGTGCAACGAATTGGTCTCGGCGTCACCAGGATGAGCGGGGTCGGCGCGCCGAGCTGCGCACGGGGTCGTACCGTCCCACCGGTCGCGATGCAGCTCACAGGATGTGACTCACGCGGCTGGCTCGTCCGCCCGGCCGCGCCGTCACGTCACCTCGGAGGTCTCCGTGGCAGTACCCAGCTTCCTGGCCCGGGAGCGCATCATCGCGCGCCCTGGCTTCAACCGGTGGCTCATCCCACCGGCGGCGCTCGCCGTGCACCTGTGCATCGGTCAGGCCTACGCGACCAGCGTCTACAAGGCCGCCCTGGTCGCGAACTTCGAGTCGAACCTGAAGAACATCGGGTACATCTTCTCTCTCGCCATCGTGATGCTCGGCCTCTCGGCCGCGCTCTTCGGCACCTGGGTGGACCGCAACGGCCCCCGCGCCGCGATGTTCGTCTCGGCCGTCTTCTGGTCGACCGGCTTCCTGGTCGGCTCGCTGGGCATCGCCACCGACCAGCTGTGGCTGCTCTACCTGGGCTACGGCGTCATCGGCGGCATCGGCCTGGGCATCGGCTACATCTCGCCGGTGTCCACGCTGATCAAGTGGTTCCCGGACCGTCCGGGCCTGGCCACCGGCATGGCGATCATGGGCTTCGGTGGCGGTGCGCTCATCGCGTCCCCGCTGTCGCGTCAGCTCATGAGCTGGTACGACCCGAACTACGTCCCCTCCGGCGTCGGCGCCAACGTCGCCAGCGGTGACGCGGTCGCCAAGCTGTTCCTGACGCTGGGCCTCGTCTACCTGGTCTTCATGCTCTTCGGCGCCTTCATCATCCGCGTGCCCGCCGCCGACTGGAAGCCCGCGGGCTTCGACCCGGCGTCGATCAAGGCCAAGCCGATGATCACCACCGACAGCGTGTCGGCCGCCAACGCCATCAAGACCCCGCAGTTCTGGCTGCTGTGGGTCGTGCTGTTCTGCAACGTGACCGCCGGCATCGGCATCCTCGAGCAGGCCAGCGGCATGATCCAGGACTTCTTCCGCGAGGGCGGCAGCTCCACCGTCGCCGTCACGGCCGCCGCGGGGTTCGTCGGCCTGCTGTCGCTGTTCAACATGGGTGGCCGGTTCGTCTGGTCGTCCACGTCGGACTACGTCGGCCGCAAGGGCATCTACATGGTCTACCTGGGTGTGGGCCTGGTGCTCTACGTCCTGCTGGCCACCGTCGGCAACAGCGCCACCTGGCTGTTCGTCGTCCTCGCCGCGCTGATCATCAGCTTTTACGGCGGTGGCTTCGCCACCGTCCCGGCCTACCTGCGCGACCTCTTCGGCACCTACCAGGTCGGCGCCATCCACGGCCGGCTGCTGACCGCGTGGGCCGCCGCCGGTGTCGCCGGCCCGCTGATCGTCAACGGCATCCTGGACTCGCGGGGCAAGGTCGGCGAGCTCGAGGCTGCTGACTACCGCCCGGCGCTGTTCATCATGGTCGGCGTGCTCGCCGTCGGCTTCGTGGCCAACCTGCTGATCCGCCCCGTGGCCAGCAAGTTCCACGAGCCGAAGGCCGCTGTCGACGCCTTCACCTCCCCCTCCACCACGGAAGCGAGCGTCACGCGATGAGCACCTCGGTCAGCAACGAGCCCCAGCGCGGGACCACGCACACCCCGGTGGGCCTGATCGCCTTCGCCTGGGCCCTCGTGGGCGCTCCCCTCGCCTACGGCCTGTACCAGACGGTGAAGACGGCCAGCCAGCTGTTCTGATCCACCGCACACCGGACGCCCCGCCTGCTCACCGAGCAGGCGGGGCGTTCTGCGTCTGCGGGGCGTCCTGCTGCGGCCGGGATCAGGTCACCTGATCGTGCGTGCTCCTGGCTCACCGCACGACGTGAGCCAGGAGCACGCACGGTGAGCCAGGACCACAGATCACGGACGACGGACGACGGCGGCGGCGCGCGACCGCCGGGGCTCAGGCGTGGCGCAGCGGGGGCAGCGGCAGGTGCGCCGAGAGGTCGGCCCGGTTGCCGCTCGCGACGACCCTGCCCGCGGCGACCGACTCCGCCCAGCTCAGCGCCCCGGTGGCCAGCCGCAGCCAGGTCGCGGCGTCGGTCTCGATGACGTTGGGCGGTGTCCCGCGGGTGTGCCGGGGTCCCGGCACGCACTGCACCGCCACGAACGGCGGCACGCGCAGCTCCACCGAGCGCCCGGGCACCTGCTGGGCCAGCCAGCGGGCCGAGGTCTTCACCGCCGCGCCCAGCACCGGGCGGGGCGGCTGTTCGGACTCCCCCGCCAGCCACCCGGCCACCGGCGCCAGGACGGCGCGCAGCTCCTCGGCCGAGATGGGCGCCAGCCCGGCCATCAGCTGCTCGGGACGGTGCCCGCCGGGACGGCGCCCACGACCAGCTCCGGGCTGCCGAACAGGGCGGGCAGGGTGCCCGTCCAGGCCGTGCGCAGCTCGTCCAGCGGCAGCTCCAGCAGGCCCTCGACCACCAGGGCGTCGCCGCCCGTCGTCCCGAGCTCGGTGACCGGGACGCCGGCCTCCGCCGCCGCGGCGCGCACCGCGGCCGGGTCGGCGGTGGTGACGACGACGCGGGCGCCGGACTCGGCGAACAGCGCAGCCGTCGGGTCGCCCTCGACGCGGAGCGCCGCGCCGGTGCCGTACCGCAGCGCGGACTCGGTCACTGCCTGGGCCAGGCCACCGTCGGCCAGGTCGTGGGCGGAGCTGACCAGGCCCTCGGTGGCGAACCGGGCCAGCAGCTGGGCCAGGGTGCGCTCGGCGGCCAGGTCCAGCCGGGGCGGCAGCCCGCCCAGGTGCCCGTGGACGACCGCGGCCCACGCCGAGCCACCGAACTCCGGCCGGGTCTCCCCGAGCAGCAGCACGGTCTCGTCGGCGGCCCGCCAGCCGGTGGGCACCCGGCGGCGCACGTCGGCGTGCACGCCCAGGACGCCGATCACCGGCGTCGGGTTGATCGCCACGTCGCCGGTCTGGTTGTAGAGGCTCACGTTGCCGCCGGTGACCGGCAGGCCCAGCTCGCGGCAGCCGTCGGCCAGGCCGCGGACGGCCTCGGCGAACTGCCACATGACCTCGGGGTTCTCCGGGGAGCCGAAGTTGAGGCAGTTGGTGACCGCCAGCGGGACGGCCCCGGAGACGGCCACGTTGCGGTAGGCCTCGGCCAGGTTCAGCTGGGCGCCGGTGTAGGGGTCCAGCCGGGCGAAGCGGGCGTTGCCGTCCAGCGCGAGGGCGATGCCCAGGTTGCTGGACTCGTCGACCCGCAGCACGCCGGCGTCCTCGGGCTGGGCCAGCACGGTGTTGCCGCGCACGTAGCGGTCGTACTGCTCGGTCACCCAGGACTTGTCCGCACCGTCCGGGCTGGACACCAGCGCCAGCCAGTCGGCGCGCAGGTCGGCCGAGGACGACGGCGGGGCGTCGGCCTGCAGGGCGTCCAGGTCGGCGGGGCGGGCCATCGGCCGGTCGTAGCGCGGGCCCTCCAGGGCCACGGTGCGCGGCGGGACGTCGACGATCCGCTCGCCGTGCCAGTCGATGGTGAGCCGGTCGCCGTCGGTGACCTCACCGATGACGGTGGCCAGCACGTCCCACTTGGCGCAGACGGCCAGGAACGCCTCGACCTTGTCCGGTTCGACGACCGCGCACATCCGCTCCTGCGACTCGCTCATCAGGATCTCGGCGGGGGTGAGCGTGGAGTCGCGCAGCGGGACGGCGTCGAGATCGATGCGCATGCCGCCGGAGCCGGCGGCGGCCAGCTCGCTGGTGGCGCAGGAGATGCCGGCGCCGCCCAGGTCCTGGATGCCGGTGACCAGGCCGGCCGCGAAGACCTCCAGGCACGCCTCGATCAGCAGCTTCTCGGTGAACGGGTCACCGACCTGCACGGCCGGGCGCTTGGCCGGGCCCTCGGCGTCGAAGGTCTCACTCGCCAGCACCGAGACCCCGCCGATGCCGTCGCCGCCGGTGCGGGCACCGAACAGCACGACCTTGTTGCCGGTGCCCTCGGCCTTGGCCAGCTGCAGGTCCTCGTGCCGCATGACGCCCACGCACAGGGCGTTGACCAACGGGTTGCCGGCGTAGGTGGGGTCGAAGAGCAGCTCGCCGCCGATGTTGGGCAGGCCGAGGCAGTTGCCGTAGCCGCCCACGCCGGCGACCACGCCGGGCAGCACCCGGGCGGTGTCGGGGGCGTCGGCCGCGCCGAAGCGCAGCGAGTCCATGACGGCGATCGGGCGGGCGCCCATGGTGAGGATGTCGCGGACGATGCCGCCGACCCCGGTGGCCGCGCCCTGGTAGGGCTCGATGTAGCTGGGGTGGTTGTGCGACTCGACCTTGAAGGTGACCGCGTAGCCCTCGCCGACGTCGACCACGCCGGCGTTCTCGCCCATGCCGACCAGCAGCGCGTCGCTCTTGGGCAGGTCACCGAACCGGCGCAGGTGCACCTTGGAGGACTTGTAGGAGCAGTGCTCGCTCCACATGACCGAGTACATGGCCAGCTCGGCGGTGGTCGGCCGGCGGCCGAGGATGTCCTTGATCGAGGCGTACTCGTCGTCCTTGAGCCCGAGCTCGGCGAAGGGCTGAGCCGTGTCCGGCGACTGCCCGGCGCGGTCGACGGTGTCCAGGTCGGGCATCGACCGGACGGCGGCGTCGGCCGGGCCGTCGGCGGCGTGCGGGGTCGACGTCACGTCGGCGGTCACGCGATCACTCTGCTCGACTCCGGGATCGTTCCGCTCCTCGGTCGCTGGCGCTCCCTGCGATGCTCGCTCACCCGTCGTCATCGGGACCCGACCAGCGAGGTCAGCACGGACGTGAAGAAGCCCAGGCCGTCGGTGCTGGGGCCGGTGAGGCTCTCGACCGCGTGCTCGGGGTGCGGCATCAGGCCGACCACCCGGCCGTCGGCACTGGTCACCCCGGCGATGTCGCGGGAGCTGCCGTTGGGGTTGCCCCCGACGTAGCGGACGACCACGCGGCCCTCGCCCTCGAGCCGGTCGAGGTCGGCGTCGGCGGCGACGTAGCGGCCCTCGCCGTTCTTCACCGGGACGACGATCTCCTGGCCCGGCGTGAACGACGACGTCCAGGCGGTGTCGGCGCGCTCGACGCGCAGCCCCTGGTCGCGGTTGCGGAAGTGCAGGTGGCTGTTGCGGGTCAGCGCCCCGGGCAGCAGCCCGGCCTCGCACAGCACCTGGAAGCCGTTGCAGATGCCCAGCACCGGCAGGCCGGTGCCGGCCGCGGCCACCACGTCGGCCATCAGCGGCGAGCGGGCGGCGATGGCGCCGGCCCGCAGGTAGTCGCCGTAGGAGAAGCCGCCGGGCAGGACCACGGCGTCGACGTCCTTCAGGTCGTGGTCGCCGTGCCAGAGGGAGACGGGCTCACCGCCGGCGAGCCGCACCGCGCGTGCGGCGTCGACGTCGTCCAGGGAGCCCGGGAAGGTGATGACACCGATGCGCACGATCAGTCCTCAGTCAGTCGGGAGGTGCAGTTCGACGTCTTCGATGACGGGGTTGGCCAGCAGCGTCTCGGCGATCTCGCGGAGCTCCGCGGCGTCGGGGGTGCCGTCCACCTCCAGCACGAAGTGCTTGCCCTGGCGGACACTGCGGACACCGGAGTGACCGAGCCGGCCCAGGGCGCCGAGCACGGCCTGCCCCTGCGGATCGGAGATCTCTGGCTTCAGGACGACGTCGACGACCACGACTGGCACGGGCGCCAGGGTACCGGCACCGCCGGACCGCCCCGGACGGGCGCTGTCACCCGGACGGGTGCACGGGCCCGGCCGTTCCGCTGGAGGAACCCGGCGCGGTTGTCGATGATGTCCGCAACCAGGCCGCCACCGGGCGGTCTCACGCGCACGACGGAGGTGGGCATGATCGCGGGCACCGCGAACGTCGACTACCCGGCTGCCGCCACGGGCCTCAGCGTCCTGCCCCTCGGCTCGGACGAGGCGCTGACCAGCCGGGTCCGGCGGGTCGACGACGGCTACCTGTACATCAGCATCCCGCGCACCCCGATCGGCGAGAACGCCTTCTTCGTCTCCCGCGACATGCTCGACGTGTCCTGGCAGGCCGACGACGGGCTGCGCTCGGCGCCGGCGGAGTCGGTCTCCATCGCCACTGACGGGACCTGGAAGGTCAGGCTCACCGGCGCGGCCAGCAGGCTCCAGCGCCGGGACGCCGTCCGTGCCCCGATCGGGCTCCCGGTGTCGGTCAACTGGGGTCGCCTGACCCTCGAGGGGAGCACCGTCGACCTCAGCGAGGGCGGCGCCCTGTGCGTCTTCCGGGGCGGCGGCGAGCTCGGCGTCAACGTCCCGTTCCCGAAGAAGGACCAGCACCTCTCGCTCCGGCTGAACCTCTACTCCGACGAGCTCGTGATCCCCGTCGTGATCGTCCGGCGGAAGCCGCGGGAGGACGCCCTGCACGAGTGGTCGCTGCGGTTCGTCGACCTGCCCGAGGCCTCCGCCGACCTCATCCGCTCACACGTCTTCACCGCACTGCGCAACGCCCGCGCCCGCGGCCTCGCCGCCCTCTACTGAGGCCGGCGCCCGGCCCCCGTCGGGGTTCGGGCCTCAGCTCCAGCTGCGGCCGGTGAGCTTCTCGTAGGCGGTCACGTAGCGCTCGCGGGTGGCGGCGACCACGGCCTCGGGCAGCTCGGGGGCCGGGGAGACCCGGTCCCAGCCGGAGGTGGTCAGCCAGTCCCGCACGTACTGCTTGTCGAACGAGGGCTGCGGTGCGCCCGGGGACCAGGTGATGGCCGGCCAGAAGCGCGAGGAGTCCGGCGTCAGCACCTCGTCGCCCAGCACGAGCGTGCCGTCTGCGGTGCCGAACTCGAACTTGGTGTCGGCCAGCACGATCCCGGCGTCCTCGGCGATCTCCGCCCCGCGCCGGTACAGGGCCAGCGTCAGCGCGCGCAGCGCCTCGGCGCGCTCGGCGCCCACGGCGTCGACGACCTGCGCGAAGCCGATCGCCTCGTCGTGCTCCCCCACCTCGGCCTTGGTCGAGGGGGTGAACACCGGCTCGGGCAGCCGGGAGCCCTCGACCAGCCCCGCGGGCAGCGCGACGTCGACGATGGCGCCGCTGCGCTGGTACAAGTGCGTGCCCGACCCGGACAGGTAACCGCGGGCCACGCACTCGACCGGCAGCATCTCCAGCCGGCGCACCAGCATCGACCGGCCGGCGAGCTCCGCCGGAACGCCCTCGGCCAGCAGGGCGTCGCCGGTGGCCAGCAGGTGGTGCTCGGCGCCGTGCTCGGCCAGCACCGGGGCCAGCTGCTCGAACCACCACACCGACAGCGCGGTGAGCACCCGCCCCTTGTCCGGGACCGGGGTGGGCAGGACGACGTCGTAGGCGGAGATGCGGTCGCTGGCGACCAGCAGCAGCCGGTCGTCGTCGACCGCGTAGACCTCGCGGACCTTGCCCTGCGCGACGAGCTCGAAGGGCAGGGTCATGACAGTGCGGCGAGCCGGTCGAACAGCGGGCCGAGGTTCTGCACGTAGCGCTCGGGCCGGCAGATCTCGTCCAGCCGGGCCTCGTCGAGGGTCACGCCGTCGGCCGCCGCCCGCTCGCGCAGTGTCTGGCGGAACGGCGTCCCGTCCTGCCAGGTGCGCATCGCCGCGGACTGCACGAGGGCGTAGGACTGCTCGCGGCCCATCCCGCCCTCGACCAGCTCCAGCAACACCGAGGAGGTGTAGATCAGCCCGCCGGTGGACTCCAGGTTCGCCCGCATCCGCTCGGCGTCCACGACCAGGTTCTCCACCAGGCCCGCGGTCAGGTCCAGCAGGTAGTCGGTGGTGATCGCCGCGTCGGGCAGGTACACGCGCTCGGTGGAGGAGTGCGAGATGTCCCGCTCGTGCCACAGCGGGATGCCCTCCATGACCGGCACGATCGCCGCGCGCACGACCCGGGCCAGCCCGGCGATGCGCTCGGAGCGGATCGGGTTCTTCTTGTGCGGCATGGCGCTGGAGCCCTTCTGGCCCGCGCCGAAGGCCTCCGACAGCTCCCGCACCTCGGTGCGCTGGCCGTGCCGCACCTCCAGGGCGATCGCCTCGCAGACGGTGGCGATGATCGCCAGCGCGGCGACCCACTCGCTGATGCCGTCGCGCAGCACGACCTGGGTGGAGGCGTCGGCGGCGCGCAGGTCCAGCGCCTCGGCGACGGTGACCTCCACCGAGGGGTCGATCAGCGAGTAGGTGCCGACAGCACCGGAGATGGCGACGACGCCGACGGCCTCCCGTGCCCGGCGCAGCCGGTCGCGGGACCGGGCGGCGGCGAAGGCGAGGTCGGCGACCCGGTGGCCCCAGACGTCGGGCTCGGCGTGCACGCCGTGGGTCCGGCCGACCTTGATGGTGTCGCGGTGGGCCAGCCCGTGGTCGCGCAGCGCGGCGACCAGCCGGTCGGCCTTGGCCAGCAGGACGTCGGTGGCGTCGGTGAGCTGGACGGCGAGGGCGGTGTCCAGCAGGTCCGAGGACGTCATGCCGTGGTGGACGTAGGCCGCAGCCGAGCGGGGCTCGGTGTTGTCCGCCCACGCGGTGAGGAAGGCGATGACGTCGTGCTGCGTCGTC
Source organism: Modestobacter muralis (assembly GCF_010682105.1). Classification (GTDB taxonomy): domain Bacteria; phylum Actinomycetota; class Actinomycetes; order Mycobacteriales; family Geodermatophilaceae; genus Modestobacter; species Modestobacter muralis. Next base: position 80,619 of record NZ_JAAGWH010000013.1, read on the forward strand.
TCCTCGATCTCCGCGACCCGCTCCGGCGTGGGCGGCGGGGCGTTGCGCACCGGCTCGACGACGTCGGCGGGCACCCGCCCGGCGGCCGCGTGCGCCTCGAGGACGAGTGTCTCCACCCGGCACCACAGCTCGTACTTGTGCTGATCGCTCCAGACCCGGCCCATCTCGGGCAGGGTGTACCTGTCGATCATGCGGGCACCGTCTCGGACTGCTCAGCTCGTCGCACCACGGCTCCATCCTGTCGCACGGTCCCGCGCGGGGCCCCATCACCTCGGAGGACGCCGATGTTGCACCGGGCCAACCACGCGGCCCGCCGGGCCCGTGACCGGATCAGGGCGGCCCGCGAGCACGACCCGCACGCCTGGCCGGAGGGCACCGTGCTGGTGCTCGAGGACGGCAGCCGCGCGGTCGTCGACCACGTCGAGGAGGCCGGCTCGGTCCCGTACCCGCCGGCCCGGGGCGACGGTGCCCACCCGGTCGGCAGCCCGCACCCGGACGCACCGGACGCCGACGTCCCGGGCGGGGTCAGCGGGCCGCCGGACCCGGGCGGCCCACCCCCGACCGCCGGGCGCGACCGCAGCAGCGGCAGCCTGCTGGGCCCCGACGGCGCCCTGCGCGCGGCCGAGCGCGACGTCCCCAACGGGCTGCGGATCGCCGCGGCCTGGTCGTGGCGGTCGATCGCGGTGGTGGCCGCGCTCTACCTGCTGCTGCGGGCGGCGGGCTACGTGGCCGTGGTCGTCGTCCCGGTGATCGTGGCGCTGCTGCTGGCGGCGCTGCTGCAGCCGGGGGCGGCGTTCCTGCGCCGCCGCGGCTGGCCGTCCTCGCTGGCCGCGCTGACCATGCTGGTGGTCGGGCTCGGCGTGGTCGCCGGCATCGTGACGCTGGTCGTGGAGGAGTTCGCCTCCGGCTACGACGACCTCGCCTCCCAGGTCGACGAGGGCCTGACCCAGGTGCAGGACTTCGTCACCCGCACGCTCCCGATCACCGACGGCCAGATCACCGACGCCGTCGAGAGCGCCAACCAGGCCGTCGTCGACAACCGGGACCTGCTCACCTCCGGCGCGCTGACCACAGCCGCGACGGTCGGCGAGGTGCTCACCGGCGCCCTGCTGACCCTGTTCACGCTGTTCTTCTTCCTGATGGACGGCCGGCAGATCTGGCTGTGGGTCGTGGGGCTGACCCCCGCGAACTCCCAGGCCTACCTCGACGAGGCCGCCCGCCGCTCCTGGCGCACCCTGATCTCCTACGTGCGGGCGACGGTGGCCGTGGCCGGCTTCGACGCGGTCGTCATCGGCGTCGGCCTGCTGTTCCTCGGGACGCCGCTGGTCGTGCCGCTCGCGGCGCTGGTGTTCCTCGGCGCCTTCATCCCGATCATCGGGTCGTTCCTGGCCGGCACGGTGTCGGTGCTGGTGACCCTGGTGGCGGTCGGGCCGGTGCGGGCGCTGATCGCGTTCGGGATCATCGTGCTGGTCATGCAACTGGAGGGCCACGTGCTGCAGCCGCTGCTGCTCGGCCGGGCGGTGTCGGTGCACCCGCTGGCCGTGGTGCTGGGCATCGCCGGTGGCCTGCTGATCGGCGGCATCTTCGGCGCACTGATCGCGGTGCCGGTCATCGCCTGCGCGAACGTCGCCGGCACCTACCTGTCCCGGCGGACCGAGGGGCCGCGGCCGCCGCAACCGGACACCCGCCGGGCGAAACGGCTGGTGACGACCGGCTGAGCTCGGCCGCCGTGGCGGCCGGGCCCAGACCGACCTGGCCGGGTCAGGCGGCGGTGGGGACGCCGGCGCCGGTGTAGGCGCCGGCCGCGATGTCGGCCAGCAGCGTCGGGCCGGTGGGCGTCCAGCCGAGCAGCTCCTGGGTGTGCGTGCTCGACGCGCTCAGGTCCTGGCCGAAGAACGCGCCCAGGAACCCGAAGTGGGCCACGGCGTCCTCCGGCGCCACCGAGGTGACCGGCAGCCCGAGCGCCGCACCGATGGCCTCGGCGACCGCCCGGGTGGGCACGCCCTCCTCGGCCACGACGTGCAGCCGGGAACCGGCCGGCGCCTGCTCCAGCCCGAGCCGGACCAGCCGGGCGGCGTCCGAGCGGTGCACCGCCGACCAGGCGTTGGTGCCGTCGCCCACGTACCCGGAGACGCCGGTGCGACGGGCTGCGTCGACGAGCATGGACACGAAGCCGTGGTCGCCGGTCCCGTGCACGGTCGGGGCGAAGCGCAGGCTGATGCTGCGGACGCCCCGGGCCACGTGCTCCAGCGCCAGGTTCTCCGCGCCCCCACGAGGAGCGTCCGGGCCCGTGAAGGGCGAGGCGTCGGACTCCAGCACCGGGCGGCCGCTGACCAGCCCGGCGACGCCGGCGGCGAGCAGGAACGGCCGGTCGGTGCCCTCGAGCACCTCGGCCAGGGTCTGGACGGCGGTCCGCTCGGCCCGGTTGGTGGCCGCCATGTCGGCCCAGTCGTGCTTGTTGGCCAGGTGGACGACGCCCTCGGCCTCGGCTGCCCCCCGGCGCAGCGCGTCGAGGTCGTCGAGGTCGCCGTGCAGCGGAGCGGCCCCCTTCTCCTGGAGCGCGGCGGCAGCGGCCGGCGTGCGGGCCAGCCCGACCACCTCGTGGCCGGCGGCCAGCAGCTCGTCGACCGTGGCCGCCCCGATCCAACCGCTCGCGCCCGTGACGAAGACCTTCATGTCCTGCTCCTCTGCGTGGTGACGTCAGTTGCTGTCGTCACCCTACGCCTCGATGTCAGTCGCTGTCATGACTACGCTCGTGCCGTGGCCAGGTGGGAGTCGGGGACGCAGGAGCGCCTGCAGCGTGCCGCCCTCGACCTGTTCGCCGAGCACGGCTACGACGGGGTCACCGTCGCCCAGATCGCGGCGCACGCCGGCCTGACCGAGCGCACGTTCTTCCGCTGGTTCGCCGACAAGCGCGAGGTCCTCTTCCGCGGCCAGGAGGAGTTCGAGCAGGCCTTCCTCACCGGGATGACCGCAGCGCCGGACGGCGACGCGATGTCCCTGGCGATGGCCGGGCTCGCCGGCGGTGCGGCGCCCTTCACCGCCGAGCGGCACCCCTGGGCCCGCGCCCGGCAGCGGGCGATCGACGCCCACCCCGCCCTCCGGGAGCGCGAGCTGCTCAAGCTGTCGGCGCTGGCCACCGCGCTGACGGGGGCCCTGACCGACCGCGGGGTGGGCCCGGTGCCGGCCGCGCTGGCGGCCGAGAGCGCGGTGGTCGTCTTCCGCACGGCCTTCACCGCCTGGATCGCCGGGGACGGCGCACGCCCCTTCGCCGAGGTGCAGGCCGAGGTCCTCGCCGAGCTGCACGCCCTGCTGGCCGCCGCCCGGGCCTGACGAGGACGGCCGATCCGCCGTCGACCGCCGCGGAGGACGACCGGCGCGCTCAGACGGTGATGCGCCCCTCGACGGCGGCCAGCGCGATGTCGGTGCGCCAGTGCGCACCGGCCAGCCGCACCGACGCCAGGCGCTCGTAGACGGTCTGCCGGGCCGCGGCGAGGTCCTCGCCCACCGCGGTCACCGACAGCACCCGACCGCCGGCGGAGTGGACCAGGCCGTCGGGGCCGACGGCGGTCCCGGCGTGCAGGACGCCCTCGCCGTCGGCACCGGTGACCGGGTCGCCCAGGCGCGGGCGCTCCGGGTAGCCCTCGCTGGCGACGACGACGGTCACGGCCGCCCCGTCGCGCCAGCGCAGCGGCGGCTGCTCGGCCAGCGTCCCGGTGGCGGCGGCGTGCAGCAGCCCGGCCAGCGGGGTCTCCAGCAGCGGCAGCACGACCTGGGTCTCGGGGTCGCCGAAGCGGGCGTTGAACTCGACCACCCGGACGCCGGCCGAGGTCAGCGCCAGCCCGGCGTAGAGCAGGCCGCTGAACGGCTCGCCGCGGCGGCGCATCTCGTCGACGGTGGGCTGCAGGACGGTGACCAGGACCTCGGCGACCAGCCCGGCCGGCGCCCAGGGCAGCGGTGCGTAGGCGCCCATGCCGCCGGTGTTCGGGCCGCCGTCGCCGTCGTCGCGGCGCTTGGCGTCCTGCGCGGGCAGCAGCGGCACCACCGTCGTCCCGTCGGTGAGGGCGAACAGCGACACCTCGGGGCCGTCGAGGAACTCCTCGACCAGCACGGAGTGGCCGGCGTCCAGCACGGCCTGGCCGTGGGCGAGGGCGGCGTCGTGGTCGGTGGTGACCAGCACGCCCTTGCCGGCCGCCAGCCCGTCGTCCTTGACCACGTAGGGGGCGCCGGACTCGGCGAGGACGGTGTGCAGCTCGCCCGACCCGCCGACCGCCCAGGACCGCGCGGTCGGGACGCCGGCCGCGGTCATCACGTGCTTGGCGAAGGCCTTGGAGCCCTCGAGCTGGGCGGCCTGCGCCGACGGGCCGAAGCAGGCGATGCCGGCGTCGCGGACCGCGTCGGCGGCACCGGCCACCAGCGGCACCTCGGGGCCGACGACGACCAGGTCGGCCTGCCACTCGACGGCCAGCGCGGCGACGGCGACCGGGTCGGTGGCGTCCAGCGCGAACGGTGCGGCGATCACCGCGGTCCCCGCGTTGCCCGGCGCGCACGCCAGCGCGGTGACCGCGGGGTCGGACTGCAGAGCCACGCACAGGGCGTGCTCCCGGGCACCGGAGCCGATCACGAGGACGCGCACGCTGCAGAACGTACCGATCACCCGGCCGGCCGACCGTTCTCCTCTCCCGTCACACCGACGACTGAGATCTCCCTCACACGGGTGGGGCGACTCTCCAGGTGAGCGCGTCGTCCACCGATCTGACTCCATGACGTCGGCGCGCGTTCACGACACGGCCAGGGAACTGGAGTTCCCTGGAGGCATGCAGGAGACCGGCCTGAAGGCCGTTCGCTCGCCCAGCCTGGAGCGCTCGCCGCTCGTCATCGGGCACCGCGGCGCGCCGAGCTATCGACCCGAGCACACGCGAGCCAGCTACGAGCTGGCCATCGACCTGGGCGCCGACCTCATCGAGCCCGACCTCGTCCTCACCCGTGACCTGCACCTGGTCGCGCGGCACGAGAACGAGCTGTCCCGGTCGACCGACGTCGCCGGCCACCCCGAGTTCGCCGACCGTCGGCGCACCCAGGAGGTGGACGGCGAGGAGCTGACCGGCTGGTTCGCCGAGGACTTCACCCTCGCCGAGCTGCGCACCCTGGGCGCCGTCGAGCGCACCCCCGGGATGCGCCCGATGAACACCGCCTACGACGGCCGCTACGGCGTCCTCACCTTCGCCGAGGTGATCGAGGTGGCCCGCAGCCGCTCGACCTCCGGCCGCGTGGTGCGGGTGCAGGCCGAGTTGAAGTCGCCGTCCTGGTACGCAGCCCAGGGGATGCCGATGGTGGAGCTCGTCGCCGACGAGCTGCGCCGGATGGACGCCGCCTGCCAGGGCGGGTCGGTGGTCGTGCAGGCCTTCGACCCCGCTGCGCTGCGCGAGCTGCACGACGACCTCGGCCCGGACGGCCCGAAGCTGGTGCAGCTGATCGACGAGGAGGGCGTCCAGGACGCCCTGGTCACCCCCTCCGGGCTGCGCGAGATCTCGACCTACGCGCAGGGCATCGCCCCGCACAAGGGCCGGATCCTGCTGCACGGGGCCGACGGCGGGCTGGTGGGCGTCTCCGACCTCATCACCCAGGCCCATCGCGCCGGGCTGACCGTCGAGCCGTGGACGCTGCGGCCGGAGAACGTGTTCCTGCCCGCGCACCTGCGCCGCGGCGGCGACCCCCGGGGCTTCGGCGACGCCCAGACCGAGGCCCGCCTGCTCTTCGCCCTCGGGGTCGACGGCGTGATCACCGACGCCCCGGAGACCGCCTACCGGGCCCGCTCGGAGCTCTCCGCCGCCGCCATGGCCCCGGTCCGCCCCCGCGTCTGAGCCCACCGCCCCACCGACTGTGCGCTCGTCGGGCCGTCAGCACCCCGGACAGCCCGCCGAGCGCACACTCGCGTGCCGGTCGGCCGCACCGCTGCCCGGCCCACCGACTGTGCAGTCAGCGGGCCCCAGCACGGCCGGGCACCCCGCTGAGCGCACAGTCGGCGTCGTCCGGAGTCGGGGACGCACGGGTGAGCCGACGTCGGCACGCGACCACGGCGTCGCCGGAAGCGACTGTGGGCTGACGTCGCGGAGCCGGAGGCTCCCGACGTCAGCGCACGAAGCGGCTCAGCACGAGCCGGGGACCCTGCCTGGCCGCGCTGCGGCCCGGCAGGGTCGCTAGATCAAATCGTGCAGGACGACGTTCTCGTCGCGGCCGGGGCCGACGCCGATGACGCTGACCCGGGCCCCGGAGAGCTCCTCGAGCCGGCGGACGTAGGCCTGGGCGTTGGCCGGCAGGTCCTCGAAGCGACGGCAGGCGGTGATGTCCTCGAACCAGCCGGGCATCTCCTCGTAGATCGGCTTCGCGTGGTGGAAGTCGGTCTGCGTCATCGGCATCTCGTCGTGCCGCACGCCGTCGACGTCGTAGGCCACGCAGATCGGCACCGTCTCCAGCCCGGAGAGGACGTCGAGCTTGGTGAGGAAGAAGTCGGTGATGCCGTTGACCCGGCTGGCGTAGCGGGCGACGACGGCGTCGAACCAGCCGCAGCGGCGGTCGCGGCCGGTGGTGACGCCGACCTCGCCGCCCTGCTTGCGCAGGTACTCGCCCCACTGGTCGTGCAGCTCGGTCGGGAAGGGACCGGAGCCGACGCGGGTCGTGTAGGCCTTGAGGATGCCGACGACCCGCTCGATCCGGGTCGGGCCGACACCGGCGCCGACGGCCGCGCCACCGGCGGTCGGGTTGGACGACGTCACGAACGGGTACGTGCCGTGGTCGACGTCGAGCAGGGTGCCCTGGGAGCCCTCCAGCAGGATCCACTCCCCCGCGTCGAGGACCTTGCCCAGCAGCAGCCGGGTGTCGACGATGCGGTGCTTGAGCGCCTCGGCGTAGCCGGCGTACTCCTCGACGACCTCGTCGACGTCGATGGCCTTGCGGTTGTAGACCTTGACCAGGATCTGGTTCTTCTCCTGCAGCGTGCCCTCGAGCTTCTGCCGCAGGATCGACAGGTCCAGCAGGTCCTGGACCCGGATGCCGTTGCGGGCGACCTTGTCGCCGTACGCCGGGCCGATGCCGCGGCCGGTGGTGCCGATCTTGCGCTGGCCGAGGAACCGCTCGGTGACCCGGTCCAGGGCCCGGTGGTGCGGCATGATCAGGTGCGCGTCGGAGGAGATCACCAGGCGCGAGGTGTCGACGCCGCGGTCCTCCAGGCCGGCCAGCTCACCGATCAGCACCTCGGGGTCGATGACCACGCCGTTGCCGATGACCGGCGTGCAGCCGGGGGTCAGGATGCCGCTGGGGATCAGGTGCAGCGCGTACTTCTCGCCGTCCGGGGTGATCACGGTGTGCCCGGCGTTGTTGCCGCCCTGGTAGCGGACGACGTAGGGGATCCGACCGCCGAGGAGGTCGGTGGCCTTGCCCTTGCCCTCGTCGCCCCACTGGGCGCCGATCAGCACGACTGCGGGCATGGGGGGTCTCTCCTCGTCCACGATCTGCACCGGGGGTGCCCGGTCGGCCAGGTGGCAGGGTATCCGCATGCCTGCGACGCACCTCGACCTGCGCGGCCTGGCGGCGTCCCAGCCGCCGTCCCGCCGGCACGTGGCCTCGGTGGTGGACGGCGCCGAGGAGGTGCACCTGCTCGGTCCGGTGCCGGGCCTGGCCGCCGTCCTGGCCCGGCTGTGGAAGACCGAGCGGCTGCCCGCCGTGCCGGTGAGCTGGGAGCCGGCCGACGACCCGGCCTCTACCGCGCTGGCCCGCTCCTTGGGTGTGGGCAGCGGCGGCGAGCGCGAGCTGCCGCTGGTCCGCGACGACCACGGCGGGGTGCTGCTGCACAGCGGCCGGGTCACGGCCCTCGGCGAGCCGCGGCGCGCGCTGGGGCGGCGGTTCGGCGCGCAGGCGTACTGCGACGACACCCGGGTCGCCGACGGGCTGGTCACCCGGATCGACGTGCGCCCGGACTGGACGGCGGTCGACCGGCTCGCCGTCGCGGTCACCACGCTGCCGCTGCGCCGGGTGGGCCGTACGGGCGGCCGGGCGCTGCAGTTGGCCTGCGAGCCCGCCCAGGTGACCCGGGACGGCGTCCCCGTCGACCGGCAGGTCACCAAGTGGACCTGGTACGCCGACGACCGGGTGCGCTGGCGCCTGCGCGGGTGAGGCAGGGCCCCGGCGCTGGACGGGCCTGTCGGCGGGGCCGTCGTCGCCCCCTCCCGGGCTCGGGGCAGGCCCCTGCGGCGGGGCCGGCCAGCAGGTGGAGACTGGGCACACCGCCCGAGCCCGAGGAGGCCGCGCTGCTGTCGTCCCGTCGCGCCCGTCACCGTCGTCGCAGCGCCCGGTGAACCCCGACCGGCTGTCCTACGCCGGCGCGGCCCCGGTGACGCGCCGCTCCCCCGGACGACGGCTGCTGGACCGGTTGCTGGCCCGCCCGAGCATCGGCGCGCTCCTGGGCGTCGGCCTCGTCCTGCTGATCTTCGCGCCGCAGGCGCCCGGGCTGCTGAGCACCGGCAGCCTGGCCACGGTGCTCGACGTCGCCGCCCCCCTGGGCATCGGCGGGGTCGCGGTGGCCCTGCTGCTGGTCGCCGGCCAGTTCGACCTGTCGATCGGTGTCGTCTCGGTGTCCAGCAGCCTGCTCACCGCGCTGCTGGTCACCGAGCTGGGCCTGGGCCTGTGGCCCGCGCTGGTGGTCTCGCTGACCGCGGCGCTGCTGGTCGGTGCGGTCAACGGACTGCTCGTGGTGATCACCGAGCTGCCCAGCTTCCTGGTCACCCTGGCGACGTTCCTGGTGCTGCAGGGCGGCTCGCTCGCGGTCGCCTCCGCGGTGGCCGGCTCCTCGCGGGTCAGCGGGCTGGCGCAGGCCCCGGGCTGGGACTCCGCACTGGCCGTCTTCGGCGCCACCGCCCAACTGGGCGAGGGCCGGTTCCGGATCTCGCTGGTCTGGTGGGTGCTGGCCACCGCGCTGACCAGCTGGCTGCTGTGGCGCACCCGCTTCGGCAGCTCGGTGTTCGCCACCGGGGGCGCCGGGCGGGCGGCCCACGAGCTGGGCGTCCCGGTGTGGCGCACCACCGTGCTGCTGTTCCTGGGCACGGCGTCCGCCGGCTGGTTGATCGGCACGATCGGCCTGGTCCGGCTGGGCGGCGTGCAGGTCGACCCGGCGCTGGGCGCGGAGATCGAGTTCATCGTCGTGGCCGTGATCGGCGGGTGCCTGCTCACCGGTGGCTACGGCTCGACCGTCGGCGCGGCGCTGGGCGCACTGCTCTACGGCATCGCCCGCGAGGGGATCGTCCTGGCCGGCTGGGACCCGCGCTGGTTCCAGTCGTTCCTGGGCTCCCTGCTGCTGGTCGCGCTGCTGCTCAACGGCGTGGTGCGCCGCCGCCTGGGCCGGGTGCCGCTGTCGTGAGCACCGCGGCCGGGAGCACGGCGGACGGCGGCAGCACGCCGCCGGTGCTGGAGCTGCGGGGGGCGACCGCGCGCTTCGGCAGCGTGGCCGCCCTGTCGTCGGTGGACCTCGCGCTGCGCGGCGGGCAGGTCACCTGCCTGCTCGGGGAGAACGGCTCGGGCAAGTCGACGCTGGTCGGCGTCCTGTCCGGGATGCGGCGGCTGTCCGAGGGCGAGCTGCTGCTCGACGGGCGCCCGGCGCGGTTCCGCTCACCACGCCAGGCGCGGGCCGCCGGCATCGCGACCGTCTGGCAGGACCTGGCGATCGCCCCGCTGATGTCGGTGTGGCGGAACTTCTTCCTCGGCGCGGAGCCCACCCGCGGGCCGCGGCCCCTGCGCCGGCTGGACGTCGCGCGCGCGCAGCAGGTCACCACCACCGCGATGGCGGGCGTCGGCGTGGTGGGGCTGGACCCCGACCAGCCGGCCAGCGCGCTGCAGGCCGGTGAGCGGCAGAGCCTGGCGATCGCCCGGGCGCTGCACTTCGGTGCGCGGGTGCTGGTGCTGGACGAGCCGACCGCCCCGATGACGGTGGCGCAGCGGGCCCTGGTCCTGCAGTCGGTCGTGGCCGCGCGGGAGGCCGGGCTGGCCGTGGTGTTCGTGACGCACAGCCCGCAGTACGCCCACCTGGTGGGCGACCGGTTCGTGCTACTGGGCGGCGGCCGGGTGGCCGGCGACCTGACGGCGGAGGACGTCGACGTGCACGACCTCACCCGGCTGGTCGCCGGCGGCGACGAGCTGTCCCGGCTGACCGAGGCGCTGCGCTCGGCCCGCCCCGGCCACTGAGCGGCCCCTCCCGTCGTCGGGAGGGGCCGGTGGTCAGTTGGTGAAGACGCTGACACCACCCGGGCCGACCAGCAGGCCGACGACGATGAGGACGATGCCCCACAGGACCTGCTTGCGGATGATGGCGAAGATGCCGGACACCACGAGGATGACGGCGAGGATCCACAGGATCGTGGCCATGGGAGAACCCCTCTGCTCGGGGCGACGCCCCACTGGCGTCGACCGGCGGCTGACGCTAGACCTTGATCAACAACTCCGCATCTGGACGATCGCGGGTCGTTGACCTGGGCAATGACCACCGGGCCCGCCGTCCGACGTGCGGACGGCGGGCCCGGTGGGTGGAGTGCCCCGGGACGGGGTGTCGGTCAGGCGGCCAGCGAGGGGTCGCAGTCGGCGAGCAGCTGCAGGCAGCGTGCCTCCTCGTCGACCTCCCCGATCACCCCGGCGGCCTCGGCCAGCACGGTGACGCAGCGCAGGAAGCCGCGGTTGGGCTCGTGCGACCACGGCACCGGGCCGAAGCCCTTCCAGCCGTTGCGGCGCAGGGCGTCCAGGCCGCGGTGGTAGCCGGTGCGGGCGTAGGCGTAGGCCTCGATCGTGTTCCCGGCCTGCAGCGCGGCCTCGGCCAACGCGGCCCAGGCGGCACTGGAGGTCGGGTGGGCCGCGGCCACCTCGGCCGGGTCGGTGCCGGAGGCCAGGGCGGCGGTGCCGGGGTCGACGGGGAGCAGGGTGGGCGGGGGCTCACCGAGCAGGTTGTGACTGTGGGTCATCGGGTCAGCCTGCCTGGGACTGGCCGGCGGACAGCAGGTCCTCGCAGGCCTGCACCACGCGGTCGGCCATCGCGCCCTCGGCCACCTTCATGTAGGTGCGCGGGTCGTAGAGCTTCTTGGTCCCGACCTCGCCGTCGACCTTGAGCACGCCGTCGTAGTTGCTGAACATGTGCCCGGCGATGGAGCGGGTCAGCGCGTACTGGGTGTCGGTGTCGACGTTCATCTTGACCACGCCGTAGGTGATGGCCTCGCGGATGTCGGACAGGTCGGAACCCGAGCCGCCGTGGAAGACCAGGTTGAACGGCTTCTCCGCCGTGCCGAACTGCTCGGCGACGACCTCCTGGCCGCGCTTGAGCACGTCGGGCCGGAGCTTGACGTTGCCGGGCTTGTAGACGCCGTGCACGTTGCCGAAGGTGGCGGCCAGCAGGTAGACGCCCTTGTCACCGAAGCCGAGGGCCTCGGCGGTGCGGACGAAGTCGCCGTCGGCCGTGTAGAGCTTCTCGTTGATCTCGTGGGCGACGCCGTCCTCCTCGCCACCGACGACACCGATCTCCAGCTCGAGCACGATCTTGGCTTTGGCCGCCTCGGCGAGCAGCTCCTGGGCGATCTCGAGGTTCTCGGTCAGCTCGATGGCCGAGCCGTCCCACATGTGCGACTGGAACAGCGGCTCCTGACCGGCGGCGACACGGTCCTGGGAGATCGCGATCAGCGGCCGGACGTAGGTGTCCAGCTTGTCCTTGGGGCAGTGGTCGGTGTGCAGCGCGACCTGGACCGGGTAGCGCTCGGCGACGACGTGGGCGAACTCGGCCAGCGCGACCGCACCGGTGACCATGTCCTTGACCCGGGTGCCCGAGCCGAACTCGGCACCGCCGGTCGAGAACTGGATGATCCCGTCACTGCCGGCATCGGCGAAGCCGCGCAGGGCGGCGTTGATCGTCTCGGAGGACGTGCAGTTGATCGCCGGATAGGCGAACCCGCCCTCCTTCGCCCGGGTGATCATGTCGGCGTAGACCTCGGGGGTCGCGATGGGCATGCGGTGCACTCCTGATGTCGGGACCAGCGGTGGTGCTCTGCTCGGGGCAGTATCCCGCCGGGTGATCGACTCGCGCCCGTCCGGGGTCCTCCCGCCCGTGCCGACCGCTCCGTGACCGACCTCACCCACCCCCGGCGGGGTGGGCCCACGAGTCCTGCCAGCTCCCGGCCAGGTCCGGCCCGTAGCCTGCCCGGCGATGACGATCGAGGCAGCACCCGCGTTCCTGGACTCCACCCAGCTGCTGAACACCTTCGGCCTGGTGGGCCTGCTGGCGGTCGTGTTCGCCGAGACGGGGCTGCTGGTGGGGTTCTTCCTGCCCGGTGACTCCCTGCTCTTCACCGCGGGCATGGCCGCGGCCGGCGGCTTCGCCGGGGTCACCCTCGCGCCGCTGTGGGTGCTGCTCCTGCTACTGCCGCTCGCCGCGATCGCCGGCAACCTGGTCGGCTACTGGATCGGGCACCGGGCCGGGCCGGCGGTCTTCAAGCGCCCGGAGTCCCGGTTCTTCAAGGCCGAGCACGTCGAGCGGGCGAACGCCTTCTTCACCCGGCACGGGGCCCGCACCATCGTGCTGGCCCGCTTCGTGCCGATCCTGCGCACCTTCGCCACGGTCATGGCCGGGGCGTCCCGGATGGACCTGCGGGTCTACGTCCTCTACTCGGTCGTCGGCGGTGTCCTGTGGGCCGCCGGCGTCACCGCGCTGGGCTACTGGCTGGGGCAGGTGTCGGTCATCCACGACCACATCGAGCTGTTCGCGATCGGCGTCGTCGTGCTGTCCCTGGTCCCGGTGGCCTTCGAACTGCTCCGGGCCCGGCGCCGCGCCGCCTGAACCGAGGACCCCTCGCCCCCACGCCTCGTGGAGGGGCCGATCAGGCCAGGTCGAGGTCGGCGAGGGTGAAGACGGCGCGGTACTCCAGGCCGGCGGCCTCGACCGCGGCGCGGGCGCCCCGGTCGACGATGACGGCGACCGCCACCACCTCGGCGCCCGCCTCCTGCAGCGCCTCGACGGCGGCCAGCGGGCTGCTGCCGGTCGTGGACACGTCCTCCACCACCAGCACGGTGCGCCCGGCGACGTCCGGGCCCTCGATCCGGCGCTGCATGCCGTGGGTCTTGGTCTGCTTGCGCACCACGCACGCGTCGAGGAAGCCCTGGCCGTCGGCGGCGGCGTGCAGCATCGAGGCGGCCACCGGGTCCGCACCGAGGGTGAGCCCGCCGACCACGTCGTAGCGCAGGTCGCCGGTGAGCTGGCGCATCACCCGGCCCACCAGCGGGGCCGCCTCGTGGTGCAGCGTCACCCGGCGCAGGTCGATGTACCAGTCGGCCTCCTGGCCGGAGGACAGCGTGACCTTCCCGTGCACCACGGCCAGCTCGACGATGAGCTCGAGCAGCCGGTCGCGGTCGGGGTAGGCGGCCCCGTTCCAGGGGCCCGCCCCGAGGGACGAGGGGTGGGGGGGAACGGGGTCCTTGTGCATGGAGCGACCCTACTGAGGGCTCACCGGCCCCCGCGGGTCAGCCGGCGGGGGCGAGGACCTGGTCGACGACGTAGACGACGGCGTTGGCGGTGGGCACGTCACCGCACACCAGGGCGGCCGGCGCGGCCCCGGCCAGGGTCTGCTCGGCGGCCACCGTCGGGGCGTCGGCCGGGCCGGCGATGGTCACCGTGTCGCCGTTGAGCGTGCGGTGCCGCCCCGGCAGCTGGTCCGGGCTCAGGCGGCCGGCGATCACGTGGTGGGTCAGCACGGTGGTCAGCCGCGGCACGTCCGCCAGCAGCGCGGGCAGCGCGTCGGCGCCCAGCGCGTCGAAGGCGGCGTCGGACGGCGCCAGCACGGTGACGTCCTGCCGGCTGTTGACCGCGTCGACCAGGTTGGCGGTGAGCACGGCCGAGGTGAGCGTGCTCAGCTGCGGATTGGTGCCCACCGCGCCCGCGACCGGCGTCGCCGCCAGCTCCTCGAGGCTACCGGGGCCGTCCTCCGGGAACATCGCGCACCCCGGACCCACCGGCCCGCGGGGGGCGGTGGCACCGGCCGTCGACGTCCCGGCGCTGCTGACCGCGGCCACAGTCGCGTCGTCGGCGGAGCCGGTACAGGCGGCCAGCCCGGCCAGCAGGACCGGGACGGCGGCGACGCGGGACAGGACGGTGGCTCGGGGCGGCCGGGGGGCCTTCACGGTGCTCTCCTGATCGTGGGGACGGACGACGCCGGCGCCGGCGAGTGGGGTGCCGGCCGTCGCAGCATCGCACTCGGCGCGGCAGCCACCCGCGCCCCGCTCCGGGCGTGCCACCCTGGGCCGGTGAGTGCCACGCCGTCGTCGTCCCGTCCGGCCGCCCCCGTGCCGGGCAAGCCCGGCATGCCCGCCTCGGTCAAGGTCTCCGTCGGCGTGCTCGCCCTGCTCGGGGTGCTGCTGCTGCTCAACGCGCTGTTCACCGCGCTGGCGTTCGACACCGTCGTCGACCTGTTCGCCGACGCACGGCCGGGCTCCCCGCGGTCCGAAGCCGTCCAGGCGGTACAGGTGACTCTCGTGCAGGGCGTCGTGTTCGGTGGACTCGGCGCGCTCGCCGCCTGGGGGCTCGCGCGGCGGCGCGGGTGGGCCCGGCTGACCGGTCTGGCCGTCGGGATCGGCCTCGGCGTGGTCACCCTGGTCGGGGCCGTGGTCGCCGGGCTCGCCCCCACGTCCCTCCTGGTCCTGGTGCTGTGCGTCGCAGCGGTCACCAGCCTGTTCGCGCCGACCACGGCCGCGTGGGCACCGCGCGGCCCACGCAGCCGGGTCTGACCCCGGTCACCAGCGGGCCCGGCGCTGCCCCTCGGCCCGGTACCAGGCACTGGACGGCCGCAGCGCCAGCAGCACGACGCCGGCGGCCTGGAGCAGCAGCCCGAGCACGGTGAGCACGCCGCTGCCGGGCGCACCCGTGGCGCCGCCGACGGCCAGCCCGACCACCCCGAAGAGCAGGCTCAGCCCGGCCAGCACCCAGAGGGTGATGCGCGCCCAGTTGCGGCCGGTCCAGGCGAACCACAGCACCACCAGGTAGCCGGCGAGGAACAGCAGGCCGATCACCGCGCCGATGACGGCACCGGTCTCGGCGAGCTCCCGGACCGACTCGGAGTCCACGTCCTGCTGGGCCGCGGCCTGGTCGATCACCTCGTCCCAGTTGGCGAACGTCAGCAGCGACGAGATCAGGCCGACCAGGACGTTGAGCACGAAGGCCGCGATGCCCGCCTTCACCGTGCTCGGGCGGGGCGTCGGCGGCAGCTGGGCCTGCTGCTGCCCGGGGGCCGCCGGGTAGCCCCAGGCCTGCTGGCCGTACGGCGCCTGCTGGCCGTACGGCGGCTGCTGGCCGTGGGCGGGCTGGCCCTGCGGACCGTAGGAGGGCTGCTGCCCCCAGCCGGGCTGCCCGTACTGACCCTGCTGGCCGTACCCGGGCTGCTGCTCGTAGCCCGGCTGCTGCCCGTACGAGGGCTGGCCGTAGGAGGGCTGGCCGTACGGCGACTGCCCCGGGGGCGGCTGCTGCCCGGAGGGCGGCTGCTCGACGTGCCCGCCCTGCTGCGGGTCCTGCGGTGCTGACGTCATGGGAGCTCCTCGGTGACCTGCACGGGCGGACGCCCATGATCCTGGGGCATCCGGGGCGTCACCGGCGAGCTCCCGCCACCGGCTCGGCCGCGCGTCGCGCCACGGGCCGGGCCACCCACTCCCGGCTGTCGCGGTGCAGCAGCGAGCCGAGCAGGACCACGTTGAGCAGGCCACCGGCCACGCCCAGGACGCCGACGTCCGCGCCGAGCAGCCACCCGCCGAGGCGGACCACGGACCCCGTGGCCGACCACAGCACCAGGACGGCCCACGCACCCC
Source organism: Modestobacter muralis (assembly GCF_010682105.1). Classification (GTDB taxonomy): domain Bacteria; phylum Actinomycetota; class Actinomycetes; order Mycobacteriales; family Geodermatophilaceae; genus Modestobacter; species Modestobacter muralis. Next base: position 96,489 of record NZ_JAAGWH010000013.1, read on the forward strand.
GGCCGTGCCGGTCGAAGGCGGTCAGCAGCGCGTGCCAGCCGGTGGCGAGGCCGGCGTACAGCAGGGTCAGCAGGAGCGGGCCCGGTGACCAGCTCGCCCAGGCGACGAGGACGGCCCCGATCGCCCCCCACAGGAACAGCGCCGTCGTCACCCGCCCGATCACGACCACCCAGCGGGCAGCCTGGACGTGCACCCGACCCTCGACCATCGCCGTTCTCCTCCCCGTCCGGCGCCCGGTGCGCCGTGATCCGAGGACCGTACGAGCTGCTCAGCGCCCCAGGTCAGCGTCGTCCACAGGCTGTGGACGGAGTGCAGCGCCAGCCGGCGCCCCCGGCGGAGGTGACCGCACCGTGACCTCGAACGGGTGCGCGGCGGTGGGCTTCCTGTGTGCGCAGGCCCTACGCTCCGCTGGGTGACGACGCCCTCAGGTCAGCAGCCGGAGTACCCCCGCCCCGACGACCAGCCGTCGGGCCCGAACGCCGGCTCCTCGAGCTACGGCCAGCCCGCGGGCTCCGGTCAGCCGTGGGACGCCAAGCCCCCGCAGGACTACACCCAGCAGTTCCCCGCGCAGGGCAGCCCGCAGCAGGGCTACGGCCAGCAGGGCTACGGCCAGCAGGGGCCCGGCCAGCAGGGCTACAGCCCGCAGGGGTACGGGCAGCAGGGCTACGGGAACGCCCCCGGCGGCTACGACCAGGGCGCCCCGGCGAAGCAGAACGGCTTCGGGATCGCCGCCCTGGTGCTGGGCATCCTGTCCATCCCGGCCGCGTTCTTCACCTTCCCGGGCATGATCCTCGGCCTGCTGGCGATCATCTTCGGCATCCTCGGCCTGCGCCGGGTCAAGGCCCGCCGCGCCGACAACAAGGGCATGGCGATCGCCGGCCTGGTCACCGGCATCATCGGCTTCGTCCTCGGGACGATCCTGCTGATCGCCGCGATCGCCTTCGTCTCGACGGCCCAGGACTGCATCACCGACTTCAACTCGACGGGCGACCAGCCCCAGTACGAGCAGTGCGTGCAGGACAGCGTCGGCTGACCCGACCTGGACCGAGGGCCCGTCGACCGCAGCAGCGGTCGGCGGGCCCTCGTCGTCCCGGGCGGGATCAGCCGCGGGTGACGCTGAGCCCGGCGTCGCCGGCGGTGACGTCGGCCGGCCAGTCGACCAGCACCCGGTCGCCGTCCCGGATCTCGCCGGACAGCAGGGCGCGGGCCAGCTGGTCGCCGATCGAGGACTGCACCAGGCGGCGCAGCGGGCGGGCGCCGTAGACCGGGTCGAGGCCGTTGAGCGCCAGCCACTCCCGGGCCGCGTCGCTGACCTCCAGCGTGAGCCGGCGCGGGGCCAGCCGCCGGGCGAGCACCCCGACCTGGATGTCGACGATGCCGGCCAGCTCGTCGGTGCCCAGGGCTGCGAAGGTGACCACGTCGTCGAGCCGGTTGAGGAACTCGGGCTTGAAGTGCCCGCGGACGACGTCCTGCACGGCCAACCGCTTGGCCTCCTCGGGGATCGACTGGTCGGCGATGACCTGCGAGCCGAGGTTCGACGTCAGCACCAGGATCGTGCTGCGGAAGTCGACCGTGCGGCCCTGCCCGTCGGTGAGCCGGCCGTCGTCGAGCACCTGCAGGAGCACGTCGAACACGTCGGGGTGGGCCTTCTCCACCTCGTCGAGCAGCACCACCGTGTACGGGCGGCGCCGCACGGCCTCGGTCAGCTGCCCCCCGGCCTCGTAGCCGACGTAGCCGGGCGGGGCACCGACCAGCCGCGCCACCGAGTGCTTCTCGGAGTACTCGCTCATGTCGATGCGCACCATGGCGCGCTCGTCGTCGAAGAGGAACTCCGCGAGCGCCTTGGCCAGCTCGGTCTTGCCGACGCCGGTGGGCCCCAGGAAGAGGAACGACCCGGTCGGCCGGTCGGGGTCGGCCACGCCGGAGCGAGCCCGGCGGACGGCGTCGGCCACCGCGCGGACGGCGGCGGGCTGCCCGACGACCCGCTTCGCCAGCTCGTCCTCCATCCGCAGCAGCTTCTGCGACTCGCCCTCCAGCAGCCGGCCGGCCGGGATCCCGGTCCAGGCCTGGACGACCTCGGCGATGTCGTCGGCGCCGACCTCCTCCTTGAGCATGGAGTCACCGGCCGCCACCGAGGCCTCCGCGGCGCGCAGCTCCTTCTCCAGCGCCGGCATCCGGCCGTAGCGGAGCTCGGCCACCCGGGCCAGGTCGCCGTCGCGCTCGGCCCGCTCGGCGTCGGTGCGGACCGCCTCCAGCTCCTCCTTGGTGCGCTGGATGCGGTCGATGGCCGTCTTGTCCTGCTGCCAGCGCGCGGTCAGCTCACCGAGGGCCTCGCGACGGTCGGCCAGCTCCTCGCGGAGGGTGGCCAGCCGGGCCAGGGACGCGGGGTCGTCCTCCTTGCCCAGCGCCATCTCCTCGATCTCCAGCCGGCGCACGACCCGCTCGACCTCGTCGACCTCGACCGGCCGGCTGTCGATCTCCATGCGCAGCCTGCTGGCGGCCTCGTCGACCAGGTCGATCGCCTTGTCGGGCAGGAAGCGCGCGGTCACGTAGCGGTCCGACAGCGTGGCGGCCGCGACGATGGCGCCGTCGGTGATCCGGACGCCGTGGTGGACCTCGTAGCGCTCCTTGAGCCCGCGCAGGATGCCGATCGTGTCCTCGACCGTGGGCTCGCCGACGAGGACCTGCTGGAAGCGGCGCTCCAGGGCGGCGTCCTTCTCGATGTGCTGACGGAACTCGTCGAGGGTGGTGGCCCCGACCATCCGCAGCTCACCGCGGGCCAGCATGGGCTTGATCATGTTGCCGGCGTCCATCGCGGAGTCCCCGCTCGCGCCGGCCCCGACGATGGTGTGCAGCTCGTCGATGAAGGTGACGATCTGACCGGCGGAGTCGGTGATCTCCTGCAGGACGGCCTTGAGCCGCTCCTCGAACTCACCGCGGAACTTGGCGCCGGCGACCATGGCGGCCAGGTCCAGCGCCATCAGCCGCTTGCCCTTGAGGCTCTCCGGGACGTCGCCGGCCACCATCCGCTGCGCCAGGCCCTCGACGATCGCGGTCTTGCCCACGCCCGGCTCGCCGATCAGCACCGGGTTGTTCTTGGTGCGCCGGGAGAGGACCTGCACGACCCGGCGGATCTCGGTGTCCCGGCCGATGACCGGGTCCATCCGCCCTTCGCGGGCGCGCTCGGTGAGGTCGACGGCGTACTTCTCCAGCGCCTGGTAGGTGTTCTCCGGGTCGGCGGTGGTGACCTTGCGGCTGCCGCGCACCGAGCGGAAGGCGGCGACCAGGGCCTCGCGGCTCGCGCCCACCCCGGTCAGCACGGCCCCGGTCTCGCCGTCGGTGGAGGCCAGCCCCACCAGCAGGTGCTCGGTGGAGACGTACTCGTCGCCCAGGGCGCTCGCCTGCTCCCCCGCCGCGTTGACCGCCCGGAGGAACTCACGGGACGGCGACGGCGCGGCCAGGTTGGAGCCGGAGACGCTGGGCATCCGACGCACCGCGGCGTCCGCCTTGGCCCGGACGTCGGCCGGGTCGGCGCCGGTCGCCTTCAGCAGTGGACCGGCGATGCCGTCGGACTGCTCGAGCAGGGCGATGAGCAGGTGCAGGGGCTCGAGCGCGGGCTGCCCGCGGTCGACCGCCAGTCGCTGGGCGGCGGCGACGGCCTCCTGCGCACGGGTCGTGAGCTTGTTCTGCGCCATGATCGGTACGGGTGTCCTTCCTGCGGTGCGGTGCGGGGCGTTCCGGTGGTCCAACGGAGCAGGAGTTGAGTGTGTTCCGCTCAACCTGACGTCGTCGGACCACGGTCCGGGAGGACCTCCGAGTGCAGACTGTGGCGCACCACTGGTCACGGATCACAACGACACGGCGGCCTTCTCTTCGGTCGCGCCCTACTCTGGTGGGCATGACGGACACCCCGTCGCCGAGCGTGGCACTCGACGACCAGCTCTGTTTCGCCCTCTACGCCGCTTCGCGGGCGGTCACCGCCCGCTATCGGCCCATGCTGGACCAGCTGGGGATCACCTATCCCCAGTACCTGGTCCTCATGCTGCTGTGGGAGGAGGACGGGCAGACCGTCGGTCAGCTGGGCAGCCGACTGGCGCTGGACTCCGGCACGCTCTCCCCCCTGCTCAAGCGGCTCACCGCCGCGGGCCTGGTGACCCGGCACCGTCGGACCGATGACGAGCGCTCGGTCTCCGTGCGGCTCACCGACGCCGGCCGGGCACTGCACGAGCCGGCCTTCGCGGTGAACGCGGCGATGATCGACGCCCTCGACCTCGACGAGGACCAGTTCGCCGAGCTGCGCGACCAGCTCCGCATCGTCACCGAGCGCGTCACCCAGCCCAAGGCCGACGTCCGCGCCTGAGGTCGGGGCTCTCGCCCGTCCTGCCGGCCCCTGCGACGGGCCCCGGCCCTCGCTCGTCGTCGTGCGCACCGTTCCGCGGTGGCGGGAACACCGCCGCTGCGGAACGGTTGTGCACCACGAGGACGGTGACCGACCGCGACGCACCTGCGCGCCGTGGGGTCACCCCGAGACGAGGAGGTCCGATGCCCACCCGCACCGCACGCACCGCATGGAACGGCTCTCTCCAGGAGGGCTCCGGCCAGGTCGAGCTGTCCAGCTCCAAGGTCGGCACCTACGACGTCAGCTTCCCCAAGCGCGCCGCTGACGAGGCCGGGGGCACCACCAGCCCCGAGGAGCTCATCGCCGCGGCCCACTCGGCCTGCTTCGCGATGCAGCTGTCCGCCGTCATCGGCGAGGCCGGCGGCACCGTGGAGAGCCTCGAGGTCTCCGCCGACGTCTCCCTCGGCCCGGACAAGGACAACGGCGGCTTCAAGCTGACCGGTATCACGATCACCGTCCGCGGCGAGGTCGACGGCCTCGACGCCGCGGGCTTCGACAAGGCAGCCCAGGCCGCCAAGACCGGTTGCCCGGTGAGCAAGGCCCTGACCGGCGTCGACATCACCCTGGACGCCGCACTCGCCTGACGCACGACCCCGGCGACCTCGTCACCTGACGCCGGCCCCGGACACCACGAAGGCCCGTCTCCCCACCGGGGAGACGGGCCTTCGTCGTGCGCCCCCTCGCAGGGGGTCCTCGTTCAGGCGCGGGACCTCGCGGACGCGCCGGCCAGCTCGGCGTCGACTGCGGCCGTGCTGCCCTCGGTGCTGTCCTGCATGCGCTCGTCACCGGACTCGGTGCGCAGCGCGACCTCCCGGATGAAGGCGATGGCCACGATGGTGATCAGCGACAGGACGGCGGCGACGGCGAAGATGCGGCCGGTGGCGTCGCCGTAGGACACCCGGATCAGCTCCTGCAGCGGGGCCGGGGCGTCGGCCAGGCTGGCCAGCCCGACGTCCGCGGAGCCCGCCGCGGCGGCCGCACCCGGCACGTCGGCCAGACCGCCCTGGATCAGGGTGCCCACCCGGGCGCTGAGCACGGCACCGAGCACGGAGACGCCGATGGTGCCGCCGAGGCTGCGGAAGAAGGCCACCGCGGAGCTGGCCGCACCGAGGTCGCGGGCGGCGACGGTGTTCTGCACGGCGAGCACCAGGTTCTGGTTGGTCAGGCCGATGCCGACGCCCAGGACGGCCAGGAAGACGCCGAGCAGCAGCATGTCGGTGGTGTGGTCGATCGTCGACAGCAGCCCGAACCCGACGGCGACCAGCACCGAGCCGACGACCAGGAACGCCTTCCACCGGCCGTAGCGGGAGATCAGGATGCCCGAGACGGTCGAGGAGGCCACCAGCCCGCCGATCATCGGCAGGGTCAGCAGCCCCGCCGCGGTCGGCGAGTAGCCGCGGGAGATCTGCAGGTACTGGCCGAGGAAGACGGTGGACCCGAAGAGCGCCACACCGATGACCATGCTGGCCACGATCGCGAGGGTCGTCGTCCGGTCGCGGAAGAGCCGGAGCGGGACGATCGGCTCCTTCGCCCGCAGCTCGGTGACGACGAAGGCCACGATGGCCAGCACCCCACCGGCGACGAACAGCACGGTCTCCAGCGAGGCCCAGTCGAACTGGTGCCCGGCCAGGCTGACCCAGATCAGCAGGGCCGAGACGCCGGCGGTGAGGAAGGCCGCACCCAGGTAGTCGATCGACACGGAGCGCTTGACCACCGGCAGTTGCAGGGTGCGCTGCAGCAGCACGAGCGCGACGACGGCGAAGGGCACGCCGACGTAGAAGCACCAGCGCCAGCCCAGCCACGAGGTGTCGACCAGCAGCCCGCCGATCAGCGGGCCGGCGACGGTGCCGATGGCGAAGACGCCACCGAGCAGCCCGGAGTACCGGCCGCGCTCGCGCGGGCTGATCATCGCGGCCATCGCGATCTGCACCAGCGCGGTCAGGCCACCGAGACCCAGGCCCTGCAGCGCACGCCAGCCGATGAGGGTGGGCACCGACTGGGAGAGCCCGGCCAGCATCGACCCGACGATGAAGACGACGATCGAGATCTGCAGCAGCAGCTTCTTGCTGAACAGGTCGGCGAGCTTGCCCCAGATCGGGGTGGAGGCCGTGGAGGCCAGCAGGGTCGCCGTGACCACCCAGGTGTACTGCGACTGGCTGCCCCGCAGGTCGGTGATGATCGTGGGCAGCGCGTTCGACACGACCGTCGAGGACAGGATGGCGACGAACATCGCCAGCAACATCCCCGACAGCGCGCTGAGGATCTGCCGGTGGGTCATCCGGCCCTGCTGCTGGGCCGGCGCCTCGGCCGCGGGCGCGGCGGGGCCGGCGGCGGGCCGGACGGGTGCGGGGGTGCTCATCTGCGTCTCTCCTGAGGGGTGGTCCTGGTGGTGCAGGGTCGGCGGCCCGCCGGGGCGGGCGCCGGGGTCAGTCGGCCGGCCGGGCGGGCTGCCGGCGGGCGGCGCGGTCGAGGCCGTCGGCCAGCCGCCCGAGCTGCTCGGTGAACACGCGGGCCTCCTCCTCGGTCCAGTCGTCGAGGGCGGCGAGGGTCCAGTGGCTGCGGACGTCGCGGGTGTGGGCCAGGGCGGCGGCCCCGGCTGCGCTGAGGCTGATCAGGCTGGCCCGCCCGTCGACCGGGTCGGGACGGCGCTCGAGGTAGCCGGCGCGCTCCAGGGCGGCCACCTGCCGGCTGGCCACCGACACGTCGATGCGGGCAGCCGAGGCCAGCGCGCTGCACCGCTGCGGCCCGTCCTGCTCCAGCGGCACCAGCAGCGCCCAGCCGTAGGAGGGCAGGTCGCCGTAGAGGTCGGTGGCGACGCGGTGGCCGAGCTGCTTGGCCGTGCGGACCAGCCGGGCGAGGCCGGCACCGAGCTGCTCGGAGGTGTCCCGGGTCAGGTGCACGACGCCCTCCTCCACTCGGTCGGTACCGGCCAGGTCGCTCGGTACATGTAGACAGCAACCATCTTCACCCCAGTCGTTGTTCCGTGCAACCACCGGCGGGGTGAGTCGCGCCTCAGCGCAGCGGCCGTCGCCGCGGGCGGACGGACCCGCTACGTTCCGGAGCACAGCCGCCGGCGCCGGCCGGCGCCAGGCACCGGGGAGCACCATGAGCGCGGTCGACGGCGTGGAGGTCACCGGCCCGATGGGGCCGCGGTTCGACGAGGTGCTCACCCCCCGGGCGCTGGGCCTGGTCGCCCTGCTGCACCGTGAGCTGGAGGGCCGCCGTCAGGAACGGCTGCGCGCCCGCCGCGACCGGGTGGCGGCGCTGGCCGCCGGCGGCACGCTGGACTTCCTGTCCGAGACCGCCGCCGTCCGCGCCGACGACTCGTGGCGGGTCGCGCCACCGGCCCCCGGACTGGTCGACCGCCGGGTGGAGATGACCGGCCCGACCGACCGCAAGATGACGGTCAACGCGCTGAACTCCGGCGCCCGGTGCTGGCTGGCCGACCAGGAGGACGCCAACTCCCCGCTCTGGGAGAACGTCGTCAACGGCCCGCTGAACCTCATGGACGCGATCGACCGCACCATCGACTTCACCTCACCCGCCGGCAAGCGGTACGAGCTCAAGCCGGACGACGAGCTGCCCACGATCATCGTGCGCCCGCGCGGCTGGCACCTGCCGGAGAAGCACCTGACCGTCGACGGCGAGCCGACCTCGGGCAGCCTGGTCGACTTCGCGCTCTACCTCGCCGCGTGCGGGCAGAAACAGGTCGACCGCGGGCAGGGCCCGTACTTCTACCTGCCGAAGATGGAGAGCCACCTCGAGGCCCGGCTGTGGAACGACGCGTTCGTGCTCGCGCAGGACCACCTCGGCATCCCCCGCGGCACCATCCGGGCCACCTGCCTGATCGAGACCTACCCGGCCGCGTTCGAGATGGAGGAGATCCTCTTCGAGCTGCGGGAGCACTCCGCCGGGCTGAACGCCGGCCGCTGGGACTACCTGTTCAGCGTGATCAAGACCTTCCGCACCCGGGGTGCGGACTTCACGCTCCCCGACCGCAACTCGATCTCGATGACCGTCCCCTTCATGCGCGCCTACACCGAGCTGCTGGTGCGCACCTGCCACAAGCGCGGCGCGCACGCGATGGGCGGCATGTCGGCGTTCATCCCCAGCAAGGACCCGGCCCGCAACGAGTTCGCCTACGGGAAGATCACCGAGGACAAGACGCGCGAGGCCGAGGACGGCTTCGACGGCTCGTGGGTCGCCCACCCCGGCATGGTCCCCACCGCGATGGCCGTGTTCGACCGGGTGCTCGGCGAGCGCCCCAACCAGCTCGACCGGCTGCGGGAGGACGTCGCGGTGACCGCCGCGCAGCTGCTGGACGTGGCGTCGACGCCCGGACAGGCCACCGAGGCGGGGCTGCGCGCGAACGTCAGCGTCGGCATCCAGTACGTGGAGTCGTGGCTGCGCGGGTCGGGCGCGGTCGGGATCAACGGCCTGATGGAGGACGCCGCGACCGCCGAGATCAGCCGCAGCCAGGTCTGGCAGTGGCTGCACACCGGCGTCACGCTGGCCGACGGGCAGCGGGTCACCACCGAGCTGGTGCAGCGGGTGGTCGAGGAGGAGATGGCGGCCCTGGCCGCGGCGCGGGGCGACGCGTTCGCCGCGGGGCGCTGGGACGAGGCCCGGGAGCTGTTCAGCCGGCTGGCGCTGGCCGACGAGTACTCCGACTTCCTGACCGTGCCCGCCTACGAGCGGATGCCCTAGGGGCGGGCGGCAGGGTCCGCCCCTGACCTACGAGCGGTCGGGGGTGGACGTGGCCTTCAACTCGGCCTCGCGGGCCTCGCCGAGGCGGTTGAGCCGGCCGAGCAGCGTGGCCAGCGTGGCCACGTCGGTGGTCTCCCAGCCGGAGAGGTCGGCCTCCCAGCGGGCGCGGCGTGCGTCGCGCAGCTCACTGAGCCGGGCGTGCCCCTCCCGCGAAGTCGACAGCACCTGCGCGCGGCCGTCGTCGGGGTCCGCGGCCCGGTCGACCAGACCGAGGTCGACCAGTGAGGCCACCTGCCGGCTGACCGTGCTCTTGTCCAGCCCGAGGCGGGCCACCACGTCGCTGGCGCGCAGCGGGCCGGCGTCGTCGAGCAGCACCAGCAGGCCGTAGGCAGCCCCGTCCAGCTCGTGGTGCAGCTGCCCGGCGAGCCGGGCCTGGATCGCCCGGCCGCGGCGCAGCAGCAGTGCGACCTCGCGCTCGAGGGTCACGAAGGCCTCGTGGCTGTCACCGGTCGAGCGGGCCTCGCCGGGGGCGTCCTCGGCGGCGGTGCGGGGTGCGCTGTCGACGGTCACGGTGATCTCCACGCTCGAGGCGGACTGTGCGTTCCCGGAACCTGTCACGGATGACCACCCGGGCGCCAGACCACCAGCGCCGAGCTGGACGTCCGGGGCACCAGGTCGCGCCGGTAGGTGGCCGACACCGCTGCCTCGGCCGCGATCCGGCCGGTCTCGGCGACCTCGAGCTCGTCGAGCAGCTCGGTCACCCGGACCTGCAGGGCCTCGACCCGGGACTCCAGCTCGATGATCCGCTTGATGCCGGCCAGGTTGACGCCGTCCTTCTGGCTCAGCCGCTGCACCTCGCGCAGCAGCGCGACGTCCCGCGGGCTGTAGCGGCGGCCGCCGCCGGCGGTGCGGCCCGGCCGCACCAGGCCCAGCCGGTCGTACTGCCGCAGCGTCTGCGCGTGCATCCCGGCCAGCTCGGCAGCGACCGAGATGACGAAGACGGGTGCGTCCTCGGCGAAGGACCGCCCCGGGTCGGGCAGGGTCATCGGGCACCTCCGTTCCGCAGCATGTCGGTGATCTCCGGCCGCGGGTCGTCGGGCAGCTCCGCGGCGAGCTTCTCGATCGCCTCCTTCGCGCCCGGGGTCAGCCGGGCCGGGACGGCGACCTCGACGGTGACCAGCAAGTCGCCCACGGCGGCCTTGCCGACCACGCCGCGGCCGCGGACCCGGAAGGTGCGGCCGCTGGCGGTGCCGGCGGGCACCTTGAGCGAGACCGAGCCGTCGAGGGTGGGCACGGTCAGCGTCGTCCCGAGTGCGGCCTCGGCGAAGGAGACCGGCACGGTGAGGGTGAGGTCGTCGCCGCTGCGGCCGAACAGCTCGGAGCCGGTGACGTGCACGACGACGAAGAGGTCGCCGGCCGGTCCGCCGCGCCGCCCCGGGGCGCCCTTGCCGGCCAGCCTGATGCGCTGCCCGTCCTTGACCCCGGCCGGGATGCGGACGGTGATGGTGCGCGTCTGGTTGGTGACCCCGCTGCCCTTGCACTCCGGGCACGGGTCGTCGACCACCGAGCCGGTGCCACGGCACTCCTTGCACGGCTCGGAGAAGGCGAAGGAGCCCTGGCTGCGGCTGGTGACGCCGGCGCCGTTGCAGACCGGGCAGGTGTGCGGGCTGGTGCCCGGGCGCGCGCCGCTGCCGGAGCAGGTGCCACAGGTGCCCGGGCTCTGCATGCGCAGCGGCACGGTCACGCCCAGGACGGCCTCGTCGAAGGCCAGGGTCGCCTCGGTCTCGACGTCCTGCCCGCGGGCCGGGCCGGTGCCCGCGGTGCGGCTGCGGGTGCCCCCGGCGCCGCCGGGCGCCCCGGCCCCACCGGTGAACAGGCCGCCGAAGAGGTCACCGAGACCCCCGGCGCGGCCACCGGCGCCGGGTGTCCCGGCGCTGCCGAAGATGTCGCCGAGGTCGAAGGCCTGGCCGCCGCCCGCGCCGCCCCCGGGGAACCCACCGGGGAAGCCGCCCGTGCCACCGGCACCGGGCCGGAACCCGCCGGAGCCGAACAGCCGGCGGGCCTCGTCGTACTCCGACCGCCGCTTGGGGTCCGAGAGCACGTCGTAGGCCTCGGAGACCTCCTTGAAGCGGGTCTCGGCCGAGGCGTTGTCCGGGTTCTTGTCCGGGTGCAGCTCACGGGCCAGCTTCCGGTACGCCTTCTTGATGGCCGCGGCGTCGGCGTCCTTGGCGACGCCCAGGGCCGCGTAGTAGTCCTTCTCGATGAAGTCCCGGGTGCTGCTCATCGGGCGCCTCCTCTCTGCAGTGCTGACGGGCGGACCCCACCCCCGGGTGCCGGGGGCGGGGTCCGCCGGGTGGTCGTGCTCAGCCGGCGGACGGGCCGGGCTGGTCGGTCTCGCCGTCGATGACGACGGCAGGCTCGGCGACGGGGGCCGGGGTCTCCGGCTCGGTCACCCCGACCATCGCCGTGCGCAGCACGCGGTCGCCGCGCCGGAAGCCCGGGCGCAGCACCGTGGTGGCGGTCGGGACGGTCACCTCCGGGGAGGTGTCGCTGAGCACCGCCTCGTGCAGCGCGGGGTCGAACGGGTCGCCGGGCACCCCGAAGGTGACCACGCCGAGCCCGTCCAGCAGCCCCAGCACGCGGTCGGCGACCACCTTGAAGGCGCCGGTCAGGTCGCCGTGGTCGCGGGCGCGCTCGATGTCGTCGACCACCGGGAACAGCTGGGCGGCGAAACGCTCGGCCGCCTGGTCGACGACCACGGTGCGGTCGCGCTCGACCCGCCGCCGGTAGTTCGCGTACTCCGCGGTCACCCGCTGCAGGTCCTCGGTGCGCTCGGCCAGCTGCCGCGTGGCGTCGTCGGCCCCGGCCGGGGCCGACTGGTCACCGGAGGCGGCCAGCGCCTCGTCGAAGCCGCTCATGTCGATCTCGTGCTCGTGCTCGCTCATGTGTTCTCCCTGGTCGGGCGGGGTGCCGGCCGCATGGGTGCCGGCCGGCACCGGTGCCACGCCGCTGGTCGGGTCGTGGTGCCGCTCGTCCGGACCGACGGCGGCTCCTCGTCCTGCTGGCTCATGGTCTCCTCCGCCGCCACCGGCCCGGGGAGCCGGGCCGGTGGCGACGGGGGGAGACGCTGGGGTCAGCGCTTGTCGGAGTCGTCGTCCACGATCTCGGCGTCGACGACGTCGTCGTCGGAGCCGGCGGCGGAGTCGGACGCGGTCGCGCCGGTGGCGCCACCGAAGCCGGCCTCACCCGCGGGACCGGACGCGCCGTCGGCCTGCGCCTGCGCGTAGAGCGCACCGCCGACCTCCTGCGAGACCCGGGCGACCTTCTCCTGGGCGGCCTTGATGGCGGCGATGTCGGAGCCACCGAGGGCGCCGCGCAGCTCACCGAGGGCCTCGCCCAGCTCGGTCTTCTTCTCCTCGGGGATCTTGTCGCCGTTCTCCGCGAGGAACTTCTCCGTCTGGTACTGCAGCGACTCGGCGAGGTTGCGGGTCTCGGCGTCGTCGCGGCGCTTCTTGTCCTCCTCGGCGTGCGCCTCGGCGTCGGCCATCATCCGCGCGATGTCGTCCTTGGGCAGGGCCGAGCCGCCGGTGATGGTCATCGACTGCTCCTTGCCGGTGCCCAGGTCCTTGGCGTGGACGTGCACGATGCCGTTGGCGTCGATGTCGAAGGCCACCTCGATCTGCGGGACGCCGCGGGGCGCCGGGGGCAGACCGGTCAGCTCGAACATGCCGAGCTTCTTGTTGTAGGAGGCCATCTCCCGCTCGCCCTGGAAGACCTGGATCTGCACGGACGGCTGGTTGTCGTCGGCCGTCGTGAAGATCTCCGAGCGCTTGGTCGGGATCGTGGTGTTGCGCTCGATGAGCTTGGTCATGATCCCGCCCTTGGTCTCGATGCCCAGGGACAGCGGGGTGACGTCGAGGAGCAGGACGTCCTTGACCTCACCGCGGAGGACACCGGCCTGCAGCGCGGCACCCACGGCGACGACCTCGTCGGGGTTGACGCCCTTGTTGGGCTCCTTGCCCCCGGTGAGCTCGCGGACCAGGTCGGACACGGCCGGCATGCGGGTCGAGCCACCGACGAGGACGACGTGGTCGATGTCGCCGACCTTGATGCCGGCGTCGCGGATGGCCTGGTTGAACGGGGCCTTGGTGCGGTCGAGCAGGTCCTGGGTCAGCCGCTGGAACTCCGCGCGGGTGATCGTGATGTCCAGGAACATCGGGCCGTCGGCCCCGGCGGTGATGTAGGGCAGGTTGACGTTGGTCGACTGCGCGCCGGACAGCTCGATCTTGGCCTTCTCGGCGGCCTCGCGGAGGCGCTGCATGGCCAGCTTGTCCTTGGACAGGTCGACGCCGCTGGAGACGTTGAACGTCTGCACCAGGTGCTTGACGACCCGCTCGTCCCAGTCGTCGCCGCCGAGCTTGTTGTCACCGGCGGTGGACTTGACCTCGATGACGCCGTCACCGATCTCCAGCAGGGACACGTCGAACGTGCCACCACCGAGGTCGAAGACCAGGATGGTCTGCTCGGTCTCGCCCTTGTCCAGGCCGTAGGCCAGCGCGGCCGCGGTGGGCTCGTTGACGACGCGCAGGACGTTGAGGCCGGCGATCTCACCGGCCTCCTTGGTGGCCTGGCGCTGGGCGTCCTCGAAGTAGGCCGGGACGGTGATGACGGCCTCGGTGACCGGCTCGCCCAGGTAGGTCTCGGCGTCCCGCTTGAGCTTCTGCAGGATCCGCGCGCTGATCTCCTGCGGGGTGTACTGCTTGCCGTCGATGTCGCCGGTCTTCCAGGTGGTGCCGATCTCGCGCTTGACGCTGCGGATCGTGCGGTCGACGTTGGTGACCGCCTGGTTCTTGGCCGACTGACCGACGAGGACCTCGCCGTTGCGGGCGAAGGCCACGACCGAGGGGGTGGTGCGCGCACCCTCGGCGTTGGCGATGACGGTGGGCTCGCCGCCCTCGAGGACCGCGACGACCGAGTTCGTGGTGCCGAGGTCGATTCCGACTGCTCGTGCCATGGAAGGCCTCTCCTGTGGTTGCGAGTGGGTGGTGCTGGTCGAGGAGCCGAGGGACCACCGCGCGCTCACGTGAGCCATGCGCCGGGTCCGCTCAACTTTCCTGCCCAGCCTAACGGCAGACCCCGCCGTGGTGTTCCCGCCCCCCGGACACGACCCCACCCACACGCGCCACCACCGCACGACCCGGGCCGGGTGCGTGCGGTGGTGGGCGGACTGGACCCGGCTCAGTCGCCGGGCACCCCCGTGGGGACCGCGGGGACCGGGACGGTGTCCGTGGGGGCCGCGGGCGTCGGGGCCGCCGCGGTCGGGGTGGCGACCGTCGCCGGGAAGACCGGCAGCGACACCTCGGGGCGGTCGGTCACCAGGTCGCACAGCGCCGGGTCGTCGAGGCCGCCACCGGTCGGGTCCAGCACGTAGGTCTGCGGGAAGGCGTGCGGCACGGGGACACCGTCGGCCGCCAGCGGCTGCCGCAGCACCCGGCTGCACCCGTCGGCCCACCACTCCTGGAAGCCGACCTGCAGGGGCCGCCCGTCCTGGTCGTAGAGCAGCACGCCCTGCAGCGGGGTGCCGTCCGCGGCGTAGGGCAGCACGTCGGTGACCGGCCCGTACCGCGACACGAGCGGGAAGTCACCGACGGCCTGGTCGTAGACCACCGGGGTGGCGTACCCGACGTCGTAGGACGGCGACTGCGTCCCGCCCACGGCCACGACGAAGGACAGCAGCGCGAGCACCGAACCGCCGACGGTCAGCAGCCGGGTGTTCGACGGCGACAGCTGCCGGCGCCCGAGGGCGACCGAGCCGGCGACCGCGCCGCCCACCAGCAGCAGGCCGAGCACCCGGCTGCCCAGCGGCGCGGGCACCGGGAAGTCCCACTGGTCGGCCAGCGCGCAGGGCAGGGCGATCAGCAGGTACCCGCGCAGCACCCACCACGCCGGCCGCAGCTCACCCCACAGCCGCCGGACCTCGTCGGTCAGCGGGTGGGCCTCGACCCGGGCGAGCAGCCGCCGGACCTCGTCCCGGCGCGGTGACGGACGGACGTTGCGCTGCGCCGGCAGGCCGGCGGCGGCACGGAGCTCCTCGGCGTAGGCGGCCGGGGAGCCCAGCCGGATGACGACCGGGCAGTCGTCGCCCTCCTCGGCCAGGGCGGCCAGGTGCTGCTCGAGGTCCTCCAGGAGCGCGGCGCGCTCCTCGGCGGGCAGGTCGGCGAGCTCGCGCTCGACGTCGGCCAGGTAGTCCCGGGCCTCCTGCGACGCCCCGGGGGCGATCGGCGCGGTCACGCCGGCGCCCCGTCGAGCAGTCCGTCGACGGCGTCGACGAACGTCCTCCACGTCTTGCCCGAGTCCTCCAGCACCGAACGCCCCCTGTCGTTGATCGCGTAGTACTTGCGGTGCGGCCCCTCGTCGCTGGGCACGACGTAGGACGTCAGCGCCCCCGCCTGGTACAGCCGGCGCAGCGTCCCGTAGACCGACGCGTCGCCCACCCCTTCCAGGCCCGCGGTGCGCAGTCGGCGGACCACGTCGTAGCCGTAGCCGTCGGCCTGGCGCACCACGGCGAGCACCGCGACGTCCAGCACGCCCTTGAGCAGTTGACTGGCGTCCACCGCCACCTCCTCCACCCGACGTCACCGGGTGGCGCCGTCCGCGGTAGTGCACCATGCGCACTAGTGCGGACGGGCGAGGAGCTGCGGCGTGTCGGGGCCCGGACGGCGGAGGCGACACTGGAGCGCATGACCGCTCGCCCGCAGGCCCGCCGCACCCCGGGCGGACACCGATGAGCTCCCCCTTCGGTGGGGCCCGGCGCCGTGGGGACGCCGAGCGCGCCGCCGCCGACCGCAGCACCCGCATGCACTACGCCCGGGACGTCAACGACGAGCGGGCGCTGGCCGACGACCGGCCGACGATCCGCCGGAACCGCAACTGGACCTGGCTGGCCGTGGCGGTGGTGGTGTTCGCGGTGCTGGCCCTGGCCAACACCCGCGGGCCGGGCGAGGTGCCGATCACCGCCGACTGCGCGACGCCACGGATCGCCGTCGAGACCAGCCGGGTCGTCGCCGGGACCCCGCTGCGCTTCCGGCTCACCGGCCCCGAGGACACCGCCTACGTGGTCACCCTGGACGGCGCCCCGGTGCGGGGGGACGCGGGCAACACCGTGACCTACACCGAGACCGCCGCCGGACCGGCGCTGCGGCTGCAACAGTGCCTGAGCCCCACGCTGGCGCTGGCCACCCCGGCCGGCGACGGGCCGCACGAGCTGGCGCTGCTGCGGCTGGCCGGCGACGGCACGACCGCTCCGGCCACCGCCGTGACGCTGACGGTGACCGGCACCCGCTGACCTGCTGGAGGGGCAGTCCGCCCGCTGCTCTCCCGGACCCGGCGCCAGGGAGACCCCACCACTCCCGAGCTCGCGGCGGGACCCGGCAGAGTGGCCCCGTGCTCCTCCACCTGCGGGTGACGGTGCCGACCGAGCGGTCGGCCGCCGTCCACGACCTGCTCACCGACTGCCCCGGCGTCGCCCACCTCGCCGTCCTCCCGGGAGCGGCGCTGCGCCCGGCCGGCGACCTCTTCCTCGTCGACGTCGCCCGCGAGTCCGCCGACGCACTGGTCGACGGCCTGCGCGAGCTGCACGTGGACACCGACGGCGGCATCGCCATGGAGACGGTCGACGCCGCGGTCTCCCGCAGTGCGGAAGAGGCCGAGGACCGTGCACCCGGCGACGGCTCGGACGCCGTGGTGTGGGAGCAGGTCATCCGGACGACGGCCACCGACGCCGCGCTGTCGGTGTCCTTCCTCGCCTTCCTGACCATCGCGACCCTGCTGGCCGCGGTCGCGATCGTCACCGACTCGGCGATCCTGGTGATCGGGGCGATGGTGCTCGGGCCGGAGTTCGGCCCGCTGGCGGCGCTCGCGGTGGGCCTGGTGCACCGCCGGCGGGCGATGACCCGCCGGGCGCTGGTCACCCTGACCGCCGGGTTCGCGGTGGCGATCGCGTCGACCACGCTGGCCGCGCTGCTCGGCCGAGCACTGGGCTGGTTCGGCCCCGAGCTCCTCACCCAGGACCGGCCGGCCACCTACTTCATCACCCACCCCGACCGCTGGTCGCTGGTCGTCGCGGTGCTCGCGGGGGTGGCCGGCGTGCTGTCGCTGACCTCGGCACGCTCGGGCGCGCTGGTCGGCGTCTTCATCTCCGTCACCACCGTGCCCGCGGCCGGCGCGATGGCCCTGGGCCTGGCCCTGGGCGATGCCCGCGAGTTCGGCGAGGCGACCGCGCAGCTGGCGGTCAACGCCGCCGGCATCCTGGGCGCCGCGCTGGTCACGTTGGCCCTGCAGCGGGCGGTGTGGCACCGGGTCCCCCAGGTCACCCCGCGGGTGCAGCAGGTCGGCCACGCCCGGACCTGACCGCACCCGAGAGATGCGGCCGGCTGCCTGCGGAGCAAGATGACCGGACGTGACCAGCCGCGCCGCCGCACCACCGACCGCCTCCTCGCGGCGGGGGCTCCTCCTGGTCGGCACGGCCATCGTGCTGACCGGCTTCAACCTGCGGACGGCGGTCAACAGCGTCGGCCCGGTGCTCGAGGAGATCGAGCGCGGACTGGGCATCTCCTCCGGGCTGGCCGGGCTGATCACGAGCATGCCGCTGATCTGCTTCGCGCTGATCGGCTTCGCCGGCCCGCCGCTGGCCGCCCGGTTCCGGGACGGGCACGTGCTGGCCGCGGCGCTGCTGGTGATGACGATCGGCCTGCTCGCCCGGGTCTCGGTGCCGAACGTGTGGGTGTTCCTGCTGGGCACGGTGGCCACGATGGTCGGCGGCGCGCTGGGCAACGTGCTGCTGCCCGGCCTGGTCAAGCGCTGGTTCCCCGACCGGACCGGACTGCTGGTGGGCGCCTACAGCACCGCGCTGGCCATCGGAGGCGCGGTCGCCAGCGTCTCCACCGCGCCGATCGCCGAGGCCGCCGGTGTCGACGGCTGGCGCTGGGGCCTGGGCATCTGGGCGGTGTTCGCGCTGGTCGCGGCGCTGCCGTGGCTGGCCGTCCCGGTGCGGCCGGGCGCCTCGCGCGGCAGCCACGTCGCCGTCCGGCTGCGGTCGCTGACCCGCAGCCGGCTGGCCTGGCTCATGGCGGCCTTCTTCGGGCTGCAGGCGATGCAGGCCTACGTGATCGTGGGCTGGACGGCGCAGTACCTGCGCGACGAGGGCATGTCGGCCCACGCGGCCGGCTACCTCGTCGGGCTCAACGCGCTCGTCGTCATCCCGCTCAACGCCGTCGTCCCGCTGGGGACGGTGCGCCAGCACTGGCAGCGGCCGATGCTGCTGGGGTTCATCGCCTGCTACCTGGCCGGCTGGACCGGGCTGCTGCTGGCCCCGCTGACGCTCACCTGGCTGTGGGTCTGCCTGCTCGGCCTGGGCATGGGCACCTTCGCGATGATCCTGGCGCTGTTCGGGCTGCGCGGGCGGACCCCGGAGTCGGTGAGCGCGCTGTCGACCGTCGCCCAGGGCTGGGGGTACGCCCTGGCCGGGGTCGGTCCGCTGCTGGTCGGCCTGCTGCGCGGCCTCACCGGCGGGTACACCGGCATGTTCGTGCTGGTCTACGTGGGCGTGGGCCTGCTGCTGGTCACCGGCTGGAGCATCTGCCGGGAGCGCTACGTCGACGACGAGGTCCCCGGCCTCACCGCCGGCCGGGCGCCGCAGCCCCCGGTGACCGAGGCCGCCGGCCTCGACGCCCCGGTCGTCGTCCCGCCGCGCTCGTGACCGGGCTCCTCCCAGGGCCCGCCGCGAGCCTGGGTCCTTCGTCTACACCGACAGCTGCAGGGCGCGGAGCAGCTCCGTCGCCCGGTCGCGGGGCAGCTCGGGCGAGCGGGTGAGCAGGGCGACGGCGACGACGTAGGAGTCCCCGCCGGACCAGCCGTGGCCGTCGGCGGTGATCTCCGCGATGTGCCGGGCGACCTTGGGCTCGCGGCTGTAGGCCCCGAACTCCAGCCCCATGGCCAGGAAGTTGGCCACCTGGTAGCCGAGGTCGGCGGCGGTGGCCAGCGTGGCCGCGGGGTCGGAGTAGCTGGGCAGGGCGACCAGCAGGTGGTCGAAGCCGGCCTTGAGCAGCCGGAGCACGAGGTCGTTGCCGTACCAGCCACCCCACAGCTCCGGCATCCGGATGTCGCCGTCCGGGGCGGGGATGTAGGGCGGGTTGGCGATGACGGTGGAGACGTCGCGGCCGGCCGGGGAGTCGGCCCAGGTGAAGAAGTCGCCGAGCTTGACGCCGTAGCGGTCGCTCACGCCCAGCCCGCCGATGGTCTGCCGGGCCTTCTCCACCGAGGTCGGGCTGATGTCGGTGCCGTGCACGCGCAGGCCGGGCACCGCCCGCACCACGTGCGCGATCGCCCGGGCGTCGCCACTGCCCAGCTCGGCCACGCCCTCGGCCTGCCAGGGCACCAGCGAGGCGTACTGGGTGAGCAGCAGCTGCACCGAGAACGCGTAGTGCGCCGACTCCTCCGCACAGTCGAAGAAGCCGTGCTCGGGGTCGGTGGCCGGCGGCGGCGGGAGGAGCACAGCGGTGTCCCGGGGGTCCATGGAGAGCGCTCTACCCGCTCAGGCGCCCGTCATCCGGCCGTGCACCACAGTTCATCCCCCCGTGTCCTCCGCGTCAGGACGCCGGGTCGGCCCGGCGGGTCTCGGCACGGGAGAAGTTGCGGTACGAGCGGGACGGCGTCGGGCCGCGCTGGTCCTGGTAGCGGGAGCCGTAGACGGCCGAGCCGTAGGGGTGCTCGGCGGGTGAGCTGAGCTGGAACAGGCACAGCTGGCCGATCTTCATCCCGGGCCACAACGTGATCGGCAGGTTCGCCACGTTGGACAGCTCCAGGGTGATGTGGCCGGAGAACCCGGGGTCGACGAAGCCGGCCGTGGAGTGGGTGAGCAGCCCGAGCCGGCCGAGGGAGGACTTGCCCTCCAGTCGTGCCGCCAGGTCGTCGGGGACGTGCACGACCTCGAGCGTGGAGCCCAGCACGAACTCACCGGGGTGCAGCACGAAGGGCTCGTCGCCGACCGGCTCGACCGCGGTGGTCAGGTCGTCCTGCTGCAGCGCGGGGTCGATGTGGGTGTAGCGGGCGTTGTTGAACACCCGGAAGTACCGGTCCAGCCGGACGTCGATGCTGGAGGGCTGCACCATCGCCGGCTCGTAGGGCTCGATGCCGAGCCGGCCGGTGGCCAACGCGGCCCGGATGTCGCGGTCGGACAGCAGCATGGCGCGGAGTCTAGGGACCGGCCCCGACGCCCGTCCGCCCTGCCCGGAGGAGGGACCTCCCGGAGCGGTCGAGCGGCTTGCTAGGCTGTTCGTCACGGGCGAGAGCCCGACGCGGGTGTAGTTCAATGGTAGAACATCAGCTTCCCAAGCTGACAGTGCGAGTTCGATTCTCGTCACCCGCTCCACAACAAGGGCCCAGGTAAACGGCGTGTCAGCCGAGCCTGGGCCTTCGTCGTTCGTAGGGCCAACGGGGCCGCGTGCCCGCTACGTGCCCGATCCCCCACTAAAGCCCGTCCTGCGGGTCATGTGCGCCGTGACCGCTGCCGGTGTCCTTGAGCGGCCCACTCAGGGACAGTTCGCCCGTCCCAGGAGCGCCTGATGGCCAGCGCCGCGCGTGGACGCCTGAGCATGTTCCAGAGCGCTGAGATGGGGAGGGCAACTCCGGCGCGCGCTTGCTCATCCTCTGCGAGATCGATCTGAAGCTCCGGACTGCTGGTCCAGTCCATGCTCCCTCTCACCGTGTGCTTGCCCGGCGGTAGAGGGACATCGGCGAACTCCCCCTGCTTCAGGCGAGCAACCTCGCGACCGTCGACCTGGACGACCAGACGGCGAAGGATCCCTCCACCGTCGTGGGGACGCTGCACGTGAAGACTGGCCACGACTGCGCAACGTACTGGTCCGTTGGTTCGTGTAAGGGTCGCCGGCCGGGCAGTCACCGCGATGGGTGTCCCTGGGGCACCCATGTCCCAGAGCGGCCCACTCTGAGACAGCCGTCGCTGCCTCCCGTAGCCCTTGACTGCGACTTGCTTATGCGCCCTTAAGCGCGTTCTGGGCGAAGGTTGCCAGTCGTGGCATCAGCCGCGTCGCGAGAGGTCGCCGCACCGGTTGCTCGGCCGTGGCCGCAACGCAACGCAACTCTACGTCAGCGACTTCCGACGATCGACTGACGAAGCTTACCAAGTTCCATTTGTGCCACCTCATGGACGGCAGCCTCCCACTCCCCGCGGGCGGCGCCATTCGTTGGGTCTAGATCAACTGCCGTCTGGATCAGGCCCCATGGGGTAACGCCAAGAAAATCGTTCGCCACTTGAGCCTTGAACAACTCTAAAGCTTGCGGTGAGCAGTTGGCCTGGATCATGCCGAAGCATGCAATATAAACCTCCCTGCATGCCATTACGAGACCGTTCGTTGTGGCGTCGAGTGGTGCGCTCGCCCCCATCGCCCCTCGGAAGCCCGCTGGCGTCATGCTCGACTCGATGCTATTGATCCACGAAATGAACCAACCCTCGCTGGGGAAGCCGTCCGCGTTGGCTGAAGTTTCCCCAATCACAGCGGCGGGTTCCTCCAGGTGAAACAGCTTGTCAATGCCGTGGGCGACGGCCACCAATGCCTCAGCGTTGCTTCTCAGGAAGAAGAAGTCGCCGCTGTAACTCTCGCTACCATCGGCAACATCAACTGCCGGCTTGATCAAGCGAATCCCCAGGCGGATCCCACCTGTTGCCAGGCGGTCTACCGACGTGCCGCCCACGCGCTCCGCAGGAATCGAAAACTCAATAGAACCCCTGTGGACCGACCCGACGAGCAGGCGTGTGCTGGTAGCGACTAGGACAGGTTGTAGGGGCTTGTCCACGGACGTTACAATATAGTGAATGTCTTGAATTTCGTTCGCCGATAGCACGTTAGTGAGCGACTGCTGAACGCGAGCCAGCTCGCGCGCATCGGCGGACGCACCGTCCGCAAACCGCTTCAGTCGCGGGTCTAGTTCCACGGCCCTTGGAAATAGCGCCATTTCGATCGTTCCTCCAGTACGGAACCTACAGCGACGTTCTTACCGAAACCTCAGCCGCGCACGGGTGGCCGGCGGACGTTTTCTATTCGTGCGCGGCTGAGGACGCCTTGGACACGAACCGGCCTAACTCGGCGAGTACAGGTCAGAAGGGCAGAGCCCGTGACCTCGGTGGCGGGCCATTGGGTCAAGATGCCACCTCTGCTGGGCGTCTGTGCTCCGCTGGTCATCTCGCTCGTATAGGTCGGCATGTAGCAGCCAGTCAGTGCAGCGCTCTACGGAGGTCAATTCGCACGGTAGCCACCAGCGGCATCACGCCGAATCAGAAGGCCAGTCACTTGTGGAAGCGATCTCTCAGACCATTGGAGCACCAGTAGCCGTCTTGGCAGCCCCAGTTGCATTGCGTCGTTTGACCTGACCCCTTGCCGTTGCAATTCGGGCAGCGCGTGTGCTTCGTCCGCTTCCTCTCCTTACCGCAATACATGTCTTTATCGCTGCCGTATGACATATCCCACCTTCAGGTTGGCTTTGATTCTAGACGCCGTTGGCATGGGGCGATGGCACTTCTTAGCATGCGGTCCCGACTCGGGTCCTTTATGGCCTCCTCCTCTTCGTAGGGCGATACGATGGATGGTTCGGGGATTACGCTCCCCAGAAGGCAGACTCAACCGATCCGACGGATGCCAGGGATCCATCGAGACCCTTCCAGGTACCTGCGATCGGGATAGGAGAGTTATCGAACTCTGGCGGCACGAACCACATTTCGCGCGACTGACTGTCGTCCCAGATCGCGAGATAGAGGCGTCCCCCATCGGACAACTCCTGCGCCACGAAACGCGCAGGTGGCACCCGCCTGGTGCTGACCTGAGTCGACTCTAGGTTCAGAATGTTGCTTGGAGGGCGCCACTGGATGTCCACAGGCCCTCCGGCCAGGTCGTAACAGCGGCTAGCTGCTGCTACGAAGTTCACGAGGCACTGGTCCACACTAAGCCGTGAGGAGAACTTCCGACCAATGAAGGCGTTGGAACTAGAGAGAGATGAGGAGGTATTTCGCCTTCGAGAAAAGATTCCCATACGGCACGGCCCTTCGCAGAGGAGGGAGGGGCTATGAGGCCCAGCGACCGACGACCCGCGCCCCGTTGGTGGCGTGGAGCATGCCAGCTCCCCTACTGCTATGACTAGGGGTAGACGTCCCAGGCCGCGCTCGGCGGTCGACCACCGGTTGGCGGGGGGACGCTGACCGGGGCCCGAGGCCCGGGGCCACCGGGGGACTCGGCGCGGAATGAATCCAGAGACGTACAACCTTTTGCACCTCTGCGCAAGCGCTGACCCGTACGCGTCCCGGAGGGTCGGACGCCCGAGCGATAGCCCTGAAGCCGCCTTCAGGGACGTGGGTGGTGGCGGACAAAATCTGCAGAAGAGGCCCTAGATGCCGCACCCGTGAGCAGCGCGTTGAGGGCTGCCGCGACCGCACGGTCCCGCTCCGGCGTGGTGTGCAGGTAAATGCGAGCGGCCCGCGTAGACGAATGGCCCATGCGCGTCATGAGGTCCGACAGGTTCGCCCCGGCATGAGCGGTCAGGGTGTTGCCGGTGTGCCGCAGATCGTGGAAGTGCACGCCCGTCACCTCGGCGTGAGCCATCGCCGCCCGCCAGTGCTTCTGGAACCCGCTGCGCCGGATGTGGACCCCGGTCGGCCCCGTGAACACGAGGGCGGCGCCGTCGGCGGCGACGTAACGGCGCAGGTGCTCCCGCAGCTCGGGGAGCACAGCCTCGGGCAGCGCCACAGTGCGGCGCCCGGCGGCAGACTTGGGCGGCCCGACGACGAACTTCCCGTACGGCTCGCTGGCGGAGACCCGCACGTGCACCAGGCCGGCCTCAGCATCGACCGCTCCCCGCGTCAGCGCCGCTAGCTCACCCCACCGGAGACTGCCGAAGGTGCCCAGCAGCACCAGCATCCGGAACCGGTCGGGAACACCGTCCGCGAGGGCGTAGACCTGCGCGAGGGTCAACAACGGCCGCTCCGGAGGGCGCTCGGTCGAAGCGCCGCGGATCTGGCACGGGTTGCGCCGCACCAGCCGGTCGTCCTCCGCCGTTGCCATGACCGACTTCAGCAGTCGGTAGGCCTTGGCGACCGTGGACTCTCCCAACCCGCCGGCCAGGAGATTGGCCCGCCACAAGCGGACCTGCGCCGGGGACAGGTCCCCCACCGGAACGTGCCCGAGGCCGGGAACGATGTGCAGCCGCAGCAGTCCCTCGTAGAGCTGCACCGTGCGCGGGCGCAGACCCGGGCGCTCCCTGATCCACGCCGACCCGTACTGCGCCACCGTGACCCGCGAGGACTCCGGCTTGGACAAATCGCCGCGCAGGAGGTCGCTCTCCGTCGCGGCGAGCCAGCGGTCGGCGTCGGCCTTGCGTTCGAACGTGCTCGGGGCGCTGTGGTCGACACCGTCGGTGCCGAGGTAGCGGGCCTGATAGCGACCCGAGGGCAGCTTGCGGACGCGCCCGAAGCGGCGCCGGGCGGCCATCAGGAGGCCTGGCCGAGGTACTGACGGACCGGCGCCTGGCAAGGCTGCACCATCCCGGCCTGGACGTACTCCGCCAGCGCGGACTCGGGGATGCGGACGTGCCGGCCTAGGTGCAGGAACCGGATACGTCGTTCAGCGATCAGGCGACGGGGAAACCGCGAGGTCGTGCCGAGCAGGACTGCGGCCTCGTCGACGGTCAGCAGCTTTTCCACCGGGTGCGCTCCTTCTGTGTCGTGGTGGCTCATGTGCCGTAGGTGCGTGCGCTTGTCGAGGGGTGCGAGCGGGTGCGTACTTTCGCGTCTCTCCAGTCCCGGACCCCGTCACTGCCGGTCGCAGCCAGAGCGGCGTCCCCAGCGGTGAGCCAGCCGATCCCGGCCAGGGCCCAGTCCGACAGGACCAGCGTGGAGTCCTCGGCGGGGTCGTCGTCCTGCCAGCCGGTCGTGCCCTCGTCGCAGCTCTCACCGCGCAGGCGTTGCAGCTGCCACCGCTTTCGGGCCGTCCGCAGGCGGCCGAGGGTCGTGGAGTAGCGGCGAGATTTAGTGGAGAAGTGCCCCCGGAACCCGAGCATCGCCGCCCACCGCACCAGCCCCGCGTAGTGCTCCCCGCCCGTTGACGCGACGTCCAGGACGGTCGCGAGCAGCCGGCAGATGTGGGCGTTCACCCCGAGCCGGGCCGCAGCCTCGGGAGAGCGCAATCGCTGCGGAAGACCGAACTCCTCGCACGCCTTGGTGGCGTACTTCGCGATGTAGGCCGCAACCGTCTCCGGATGCAGGTCCCTGGACTGTTCCCGGCCATCGTCGCGGCTCGCGGTCGAGGTGACCGGGCGTGCGTCGACCTGCTTCCCGAATCGCAGCCGCAGGCCGGGCTCCCCATCGCTGGCCGGGGGTGCGTCGTAGGCGACGAGAGCAGCGGTCTCGCGGATGACGTCGGCCAGCACCTCAGCGGGGACATCGACCAGCGGAACCGGGAACGGGTGTTCTCCCGTGACGGCAGACGCCGGACCGTCGAGGCGAATCAGTGCGTGGAAGTGGATGACCCCACGGCGCTGGAACTCCGCCACCTTCGCGAAGGAAAGCCGGGCCAGCTGGACGAGGCGGGTCTGCGTCATCCCCAGCCGGGCGGCGAGGCGGCGGCGCAAGGTGATGGTGAACCGACGCCACAGCTCAGGGGCGTGCCACTGCCACACCACGTGCTCGGTGTAGCGGTAGCAGTCCCGGCACAAGGGCTGACCGAGACGGGAGTCCCCATCAGCATGGACCGCGTTGCAGCCGACCGGCCGCCCGTGCTGGCAGACGACACGGCGCCTCGGGTGGCAGCGCCCGAGTCCACCCTGCCCGGTGCGAGTGGTGTGGACCGGCCCGAACGAGGGTGCGGTCACCGTCGCGAACACCATCGGGTGCGCCGCGACGCTCTCAGGGACACCCTTCATGCCGCCCGCAGCGCCAGCGGCGAGCAGGTGCCAGGTGTCGCCCTTGTACTCATGCGAGCACGACGGGCAGACCGAGGCCCGCCGGTTCCCGCACCGGACGTAGAGCACTCCATCCGGCTCGCCGGTCGTGGAGTACGTCGACAGGACTTCCCCGGTGGTCTTGTCCAGGGTGGTCGCAGAGCCGGTCAACCGGATCGGCGACGTGCAGTGCCCGGCGGCGGCGGCCTGCTCAGCCCACCGGTTGAAGTTCGGGGACAGCAGGCGCGCGGCGACCTGACGCTCGACCACGACCGGATCGACGCGGCACGCCAGCGACGACGAGGAATCGGTGACGGTCATGCCGCGACCGGTCCGGTCTGAGGAGAGACCTCGTCTTCCACCAGGTGCAGCGTGGCGGGGGCGTCGTTCGTCCCGCTGCCGGTGTCGCTGGTGGTCGGGTCGCTGGGTGCGGCGTACTCGATGGCGAGAGCGGCGATGTGGTCGTCATCGAGGTAGGCGGAGCGGACGCGGACCGGTTCGCGCTGACCGTCGACCTTCACGTACGTCACCCCGGGACTGGTCTCCGGGATCTGGTGGCACAGAGCCCCGGCGTCGCGGGCCCCGTCGCCGAGGACCATGTCGACCTGGGCCTTCTCGTCCAGCCGCAATGCGATCTTCGTCGGGAATAGGTTCCGCAGTCCGACGACCTCCTTGCGGGGGTCCTGCAACGCTGCGACGAGGACGACACCGGGAGCGCGCCCCTGAGTGGCGATCATCGCCAGGGCCTTCTCCGCCCGGTCCCTGAGCTTGCGGTCCGGGACGTACGCCGTCAGTAGGGCCAGCTCGTCCACCAGGACCACCAGGAGCGGCTCGGCCACAGTCGGCTCGTGCTTGCGGGTCGTTCCCGCGAGGCGGGCAGCGCGGGCCGCAAGAACGGTGGCGGCTTCCTCGAGCAGCTCCACCCCCGTCTCTGCCGTGGTGGCGAGGTGGGTGAACAGGGGCCGCCCGGGGGCGAGTTCCATGCCGCCCTTGCCGTCCACCGCCCACACCTGCACAAGACCTGACCGGATCGTCGGTCCCAGCGCGCGCAGCAGCGACCAGATGACCCCGCCCTTACCGGCGCCGGTCACGCCGACGATGAGCAGGTGCGTCCCGGCCAGGCGCAGGCGCCAGGGAGTCCCGTCCTCCTGCACGCCAACCGGCAGCGCCACCAGGTTCGGCACCGCCTCGACCGGCAGTGGTGCAAGGACCCCAGCAAGGGAGTCGGTGAACAGCCACGACACGTCCGCGGTGTTCGGCCCCGTGGCACGCACCCGCACCGAGCGGGCACCGAACGCCGACGCGAGGGTCTCGGCGCAGCCGGCGAGATCATCGACGGTCTGCCCAGCCAGGACCCGGACCCGAGCGGCGAGGACCATCCCCGTTCGGGAGGACCAGCGCAGCTGCGACAGGCCCGGGGTCCAGAACGTGCGGGCACCGGTCCGGTGGGACACGCGGACAGTGGACAGGCCCACCGCCTCGCACGTGCCGCGCCACTGCCTGCGAACGCTGCGGCGCTTGCAGTACCGGAAGCGCGGGCCCGCGACCCGCACCGACCAGAACTCCGGGTAACCCAGCCGCACGACCAGGACGACGACCACGATCACGACGACCACGACCAGCAGGACCGTGGACCCGTAGGAGCGGTACACAGCCAGCACGACGAGACCGCCGAAGACGGTGCCGGGGTAGCGCCAGACGACCTGGACGATGGTTACGGACACGGACCAGGCGAGACCGAGGACGCCGCCGACGAGGGCTTCGAGCCACGCGTCCTCACTGGCACCGCCATTCACCTGACCGCGTGCGGCCGGTGCGCGGCCGATGGGTGTGCCCTGGGGACGGGGGTGCAGGGACATCACGCGGCCCGCCCGTCATCGGCCTTCGCAGCCGTACGCGAGCCGGCTCCCGAGGGTGCGCCAGCGGCCCCACTGGGAGCGCTCATCCGCGCAGCACGCAGTGACCACGCCAGTCGGGGACGAGCCCGGTTCGTGTCGACCCACGGCGTCGCGGTCAACCCCTCGAACACCACCGGACGGAACGGCAGCCCCGGGATCTCGTCCGGCGGGACGGGCTGGTGCTCCCCCGCGATCTTGACGACGACCTCAGCTTGCCCACGCCGGGATTCGGGGTCGGCATCGAGCACACGCACCGCCCACAGCCGCTCGCCGGTGTTCTAGTCGCGGGACTGGATGTCGACCTCACCGGCCTGCTTGCGGTCGAAGTCCTGCACCGCCTCGACCTCACCGACGACGAACGCGCCGTGCGGGAACACGAGGTCCTGTCCCAGCGGAATCGCACCCTGGATCGCCATGCTCACTCCTTGCTCCGAGCCACCCCCTTGGCGGCCTGTAGGAGGACCTTCGCGGTTGACGGGGGGACGTCATCACCACACAGTGGGACGTCTAGGGACGTCCTATCGACCCAACAGACGTCCCTGGACGTCCTAGCGAGCTATCTCAGGAGAGACCTTGGCGAACGAGCGGCTCCGCGACGCACTGTCCAAGCAGGGCCTCTCCCCGACGTCAGTGGGCGAGCGCCTCGGGGTGGACCCGAAGACGGTGACCAGGTGGGTGAGCTTGGGTCGTCCGCCATACCCGAAGTACCGGGCCCAGCTCAGCGCGCTGCTCCACGAGTCCGAGACCTGGCTGTGGCCTGACGCGGTCAGCGCCGAACGCGCCGAGGAGGCGTCCCGGTCGGAGGTCGTGCAGGTCCACCCCCACCGCGCATCGATCAGCGGGGACGAGTGGCTGCGCATGTTCTCGTCCGCCACCGCGTTCGCCGACGTCCACGTCTACGCAGGTCTCTTCCTGCCTGAGCAGACCCCGGCGATCCTCGACGTGCTGCGCGCGAAAGCCGCCGACGGCGCGAGGGTGCGACTCCTGCTCGGTGACCCGGACTGCCCGGCGGTGGCACTGCGCGGCGAGGAGGAGGGCATCGGCTCCCAGGCCGTCAGCACGAAGGTGCGCAACGCCCTACAGCTGCTCAAGCGGCCGCTGGCGAAGGCACCCGGTGTACACGTGCGCCTGCACACCTCGACGCTCTACACCTCGATCTACCGGGCCGACGACACGATGATCGCGAACCCGCATGTGCTCGGGCTCCCGGCAGCGCAGGCACCGGCGATGCAGCTACGACGGCTGTCGGCCGGCGGCCTGTTCGACACCTACGCTGCGATGTACGACAGGGTCTGGGACGAGGCCCGACCCGCCTGGGGGTAGAGGGAGACAGCAGTGGGCCGCACAGAGCACTTCCACGACCCCAATGGGCCACGCCCCAACCGCATCGTCACCGCGGCCACCGCGTTCGTGCAGGACGAGGCGGGTCGGGTGCTGCTCATCCAACGGTCAGACAACGGCCTGTGGGCCCTGCCCGGTGGCAGCCAGGACGTCGGGGAGTACATCGCCACCACTGCCGAGCGGGAGACTCACGAGGAAACCGGCTACCGCGTCTCGGTCACCGGCTTCATCGGTGTCTACTCCGACCCCGGCCACGTCATCGCTTACGACGACGGCGAGGTTCGCCAGCAGTTCGCCCTCTCGTTCCGCGCCGCCCTCGACGGGGGCGAGCTGGCGACCAGCGACGAGACACCCAACGTTCGCTGGGTCTCTCTAGGGGAGCTGGACGACCTGCCCATGCACCCGTCCGTGCGGCTACGCGTGGACCACGGCCTCGCGCACGCCCCGACGCCCTACATCGGCTGACCGGAGCTGGCCGGCCCCAAGCCTGCCCTCGGCTCCTGAGCATCGCCGCTGCTGAGGTGTCTCTACGCCGCCCACTATGGGTTGCCGCCTTGAGTTGGCGCGCCGCATGACGCAGGGCAGCTGAAACACTCAGCCCATGCCAGAGCGGATCATGTTCGTCCAGCTGAAGACGGGACACAACACCGACCAAGGTCCGTGCTGGATCAGCTGGGTCAGGCTTTCCAAGACCTGGCAGACCGCCTATTGGCATGGGAAGACGCTGCGCCGTTGGACAGGGATGTTCGACGCGAACTTCTTCGACGCAGAGACGCATGAGGACTACTGGCTCTCAGGACCGCATCGCGACCGCCGGGATACCCGGTACAGCAGCGTCGTCCCTGAAGTCGATGAGGACGCTCGCCGCGACTATGAGTCCTTCCTGTCCGGCGAACCGCTCCCCGGACGAGAACAGGGCTGACTACGCGGCTATCCCTGAACCCGCCTCGCGGGCGGTGTCCCTGAGCGGCCCACTATGGGACACGTTCTAGGGCGTCCGCGTCACACGCTTGACCGCCGCTTCAAGCTCCGGGGCGATCGCCAACATGCAGCGCCCCACGAGGCTCCCGCGTCCATACCGCTCAACGACCTCGCAGACCCGACCCTTCACATCGAGTCTGGTCCCGTCCGGCCCCGTGGTCGCATCGCTGGCCCAGAGAACGTCGCGATAGGTACCTGGCACATCCTCGAACTCGGCCAACTCACTAGTGAGACCTCGCAAACCGGCCTCCACACGCGAGCAGCTGTGGTGCGCAACCAGATCCACCACCTGATCCGGCCAACCTTCACGCCGTAGGAATCGAGCCCCGTCAACAGGATGGAACCCCGTGTCCCGGAGAGCTGGCGCGTAACCGACGTCATGTAGCCACGCAGCCGCCACTACAGGGGCGGGGTCCAAACCGATGCCCCCCGCATATTCAGCAGCCGTCGCCGCGACCATTTGGCTGTGCTGCCAACGCAGCGGCAGCGATTCCGCCAGGTGCCGCTCCGCTAGCAGTTGGGCCGCACGAGTGTCCATACCCCATTCTCCCAGCACGCCTCACGGTGTCTAGGCACTCCCACGCCGACCAGCCAGCCCATGTGAGCTGTGAGGAGTTTCTTTACTCCGTCAAGGCGGCGTGCTGCGCCCGCCGCACCCGGTCAACGAAGCGCGTTTCACCACCCTGCGCGCGGCCTCCGGCCGTGCTCAGGCGGCTCACGCGCTTCGTTGCCCCGGGCATCGAGGCGAACGGTCCTTCGCGGCGGAGATCCTACCCATTTCCTGGATGTAAACCTGGGACAACAACGCCGTCCGACGCGATGAAAAGTTCAGTTGCAGTCACCACTCTGTGTGCCGAGTATCTGAGCCAGAACGTACTCTGTCGACGTTCCTTATACGCGTCCACGATCTCAGGTGCCCTGTCGTAAGTCATGATCCATTTGCGATCGGCGTACTTGTTCAGGCACGCAGCCAACCGCATATGATCTTGATGCTCGAACGCGTTGAGATAGAGACTGCCACCCTTCTCGTAATAGGGTGGGTCAATGTAGAAGAATGAACTGGACCGCCGAGAATACTTGCGGAACAGGTCAATGCCATCCATGTTGGTAACAGTGATCGACTTAGCTAGCTGTTGGATGGTTTGCAAGCGCGCGATGAGCGTACTGCGATAGAACCGTGCGTCCACCTTGTAGGCGCCCTCTTGCTTCATTCCGCCAATTACGCCGGCACCCAGAACGCCCGATCGGCTCGTACGATTCAAGAAGAGCGTAGCAAAGCCCAGGGACAGAAGGTCTCCTACATCAGTGGCTCGATAGACTTCGCGCTGCTTGAGCCATTCCTCTAGGGTGACATCTACAGTGCTCACCAGATTGGACAACTCGGCGTTCTGATGAACGGCACTATGCCAGAAGGCATAGATGGCCGGGTCTAAATCATTGATCACGATGCGCGAGACATCATTGCTCTTGAGCAGCGCCAGGGCGGCCCCCGCTCCCCCGGCATATGGTTCCAAATACACCAGTTCTGGGTCATTCGCGGCAACGACGCATCGCCGCAGAAACTCCGTGAGCTTCTGCTTGCCACCCGGATACCTTAGTGGAGTGACTGGATCGCGAAGACTTACAGGTATTTCGATTCGGTCAACGGCGGGCAGCCCCATGCGACCCTCCTGAGTAGCCTTCACTTCGCCGCATACTCTCTGATGTGTTTTGTCCAGGCGGCGAGTTCGCCTATTAACTCATCATGAGTATGCATGTGAAGAGCATCCGCAGGGCAGACGGAAGCCTCATCCACAGCGTTCAACGACGTAACTCTAAGGCGATCAAAGATTATACCAAAGTCTCGTTCGTCTCGTCGCGCCATTCCGCGCATGACTTCTTCACGACTGTGAGTCTTGGTGCTGCCCGCCGTAGCGTGCAGGGTGAAGGGCATAAACATCGCTGGCACCCAGTGCTTCGCTGGAATATCTTCGAACCATTCGTGAAAGTATCCGTCGATGTGTGTCGTGATCGACTTGCCCCGCCAGTTCTTGCCGGAGGCGACCTGGCCGTACATGACAAGGCTTCCATAACTCTTGTCGGGAAATGAGCGCCACGCTACTACGTCGACGGTCCCATCCTTTTCAGCTCCGCTCGCCCAAGCCGGCGCGGCTTGCCTGAGCTTACCAAAGCCCAGGCTGTCGACGATAGTCTGCAAAGCTGCGGTGTACGACTTGGCCGAGTCGATCCTGGGCCAGCCGAACCAATATGCATCTCCGCCGATGAAATGTGCCGCCGCCTTGAAGGACAGAATCTGCATGATCCTGTCACTCGCGCGCTTTAACTCCGGAAGCTCATCGCCGACAGCAGCCTGCATTACAATTGATTGTCGACAAAGCGCGATCATCAAGCACGCTACGTAACAGTTGCGCCCACTCTGCACTCCTGCCGTGGTTGCAGCTGCGACGGACAAGGTGAAATCCTCTCCGCGCGCCTTCAGTTCAAATGGGTAAGAGTCACCCATGACTTCAGCTCGGTATGACAACTCGGTCCATACTCTTTCGAGTAGTTGATCGCGTTCTGGGTCCAGGATCTCTTCATCAAGGCTTTCATCTGTTTCCTCATCGAAGAAAGTCCGATGAGGGGTGAAGTCCTCAACTAGCCCTAGTACGCGCGCCAAGCTAGCTGAGGAGACGGTATTAGTGCCGCCACACAGCAAGTTGGCTTCTAGCCAGTCGGCCTGATCGCTAGCTGTTGCAGTTTCTTCAAACGGTTCAACGCGCATGTCAAGCGTCCGACCGATCGGTCGCTACGGACTCCAACTCCGCCTTCATTGCACTATGAATTCCCCGAACTGTACGCAGGGTCGCTTCCGCGACATCCACCAACGCGGGATCACCGCCATATAGACCAATATCACCCGAGACGGATTTGGCTTGACTATACAACTCCCACAACCCGTTCAAGAACCTCTCGGCCTTGTCTTCCACCTCCTCGTAGGCCACGTCCAGATCATTAGTTCCCGCGAGCGACTGGATCGCATGAGGACTTTCAAGGACCGCCAGAAAGCGCTTAAGATCCGGGTTCTGGCTCTTGATGATCGGCTTCTTGTTGCCCTGGCCGTAGAGCCAGACCATAACGTTACCCAGTTGCTCTGAATGCTGCGAATCAACTGGATTCACAGGTAACAGGGAGGCCGCCGAGGGAAGTCCGAGGTAGTCGCGCATGGCTGGCCGAGCGAGACCTGTGTATAGATGCGAGAAAGCGAATCTACCCTGCACTTTTCCTCTATCGAAACCTTGCTCCTCGCTTTGGTGAAGAACTCGATAGCCGTTGACCAACCGCACCACCGTATTATTACTATCACCCAGTCTTCGACTGACGGCGGAAACGTCAGGATCATCCGCAAGCCACTCGGCAGCGAACTTGGCCTTCGCGAAAGAGTCCCACTTGAACGCGCCGTTGATGTGCTTAAAGCCGATGTAATCTCTAGCCTCGGCCCTGCTCTCGACGAACCACACCATCACTTCGGAGGGGTTGGAGGCGGGGTGCCTCGCAACAGGCACGGAGACGCCCAGCTTCTCCGCTGAATGACCGTCATTTAGCAGCCGCAATGCGGCGAGTCGCCTATTGCCCTCGATTACCACATTATCCAGATTGAGAACGGCGTCGTGCCGAAGAACGATAAGCGGCTCATAGTCCATCCACCCTGACGCCCCAATGGACTTGATTAGCTCGTCCAGCGCCGCGTAGGTATTCAAGTACTCAATGGCGTCCGGCTCGCCAGCGAGCTTCTTGTCGGGCATGCGTGGATTCAGCAAGTCAAGGTTCAGATCTTCTGGGGGCATCTGAGCCTTCTCGAACTCACTCATAATTCAGCTGTCCGTCCTGTGTTCACTTACGCCAGCTCCGGCTGACCCGATCGTAGGGGCCAGCGGGGCCGGCGCCTGCCACTGCGACCGCCGAGAGGGCCGTGAGCCGCCGAACTGAGGCGGTTGAGCCAAGCAGCTCAGGCTCCCGAGGCACTGAGGGGCACTCGGCGGACCCTTCAGACCCACATCCAGCGCTGACCTGAAAAAGTTTGATCAGTCGGCGTGACCACGCGCACAGCCCAGGCGGCCGGTGGGCGGCAAGGCTCAGCACATGGGGTCGAGCTCCCCGTGCGGTGGACACTCACGCGAGTTCGAGTAAGAGGTTCACCTTGGTCGTGCCCGCCGCGTGCCCGTCCACAGGGTACGAGAGGGGCGATCCCGGTGGATCGCGGTAAGTCGATGTGCTGCAGCAAAGGGGGCCCCAGGCCGGTAACCGAGTCATTAAGCAGCTTCCCAAGCTGACAGTGCGAGTTCGATTCTCGTCACCCGCTCTCCGCTCCCCCGGCCGGCGCCTCAGCGCGGCCAGACCGCCGCCACCACGCGCTCGCTGGCGTGGCCGTCCTCCAGTGCGCACCAGCGGGCGACGAAGCGGGCCTGGTCGTCGGCGTGCGCCGCCGCCACCGCCGGCAGGTCGAGCAGCGCCTCGGTCAGCGCCTCCTGGTCCAGCACGACGGGACCGGGCGCCCCGGTGCGCAGGTCGAAGGTGAAACCGCGCAGCCGGCCCTCGTAGTGCTCGAGGTCGTAGGTGAACAGCACGATCGGCTTGCCCGTCACCGCGAAGTCGAACATCGACGACGAGTAGTCGGTGACCAGGACGTCCGCGGCCAGGTACAGCTCGGAGATGTCCGGGTACGCCGACACGTCCTGCACCCGTCCGCTGCTGGCCGGTCGGGTCTGGTGGCCCATGAAGTAGTGCAGCCGCAGCAGCAGGACGGCGTCGTCCCCGAGCCGTTCGGCGAGTGCCGCGACGTCCAGCCCGAGCGGTGCGTCGACCGCGCCGTCGGCCTCGTCGTCGCGGTAGGTGGGCGCGTAGAGGACGGCCGTCGTGCCCTCGGGGATGCCGAGCTGCGCGCGGACGCGGGCACGGCGGGCGTCCGCGTCGGGGGCCGAGAGCACGTCGTTGCGCGGGTAGCCGGTCTCCAGGACCTCGCCGGTGTACCGGAACGCCGACCGCAGCAGGTCCGTCGCCGCCGGGCTCGGGGTGATCAGCAGGTCCCAGCGGGCGATGTCCTCGTCGAGCTCGGCCAGCAGCTCGTCCGGGGGCAGCCAGGCGGCGTCCCGGTGGATCCGCTTGAGCGGCGTGCCGTGCCAGGTCTGCAGGTAGGTCGCGCCCGGCTTCTTGGTCCAGCGGTCGAGCTGGACGTGCGAGTTGACCACCACGACGTCGGCGGACTCCAGCGCCGCCACGGCCGCCGGCGTGCCGATCGGCACGGTCACCGTGCCCGGCGGGAAGGCCGCGGCGTGCCGCGGGTCGGCGAGCCACACGTGCTCCTCACCGCCGCCGCGGGCCCGCAGGGCCTCGTACAGCGCCCGGGGGTTGTCGGAGTAGCGGCCGTTGAACGCGTTCCAGACGATCTTCATCGCGGCCCATCCTCGTCCGCCAGGAGCCAGGCCGCGGTGTCGACCGGCAGCACGCCGTCCGGCGCGGGGCCGGAGACGAGCACGGCGCGCAGCCCGGCCGGCAGTGCGACGTCCGCGGGCCCGAAGTTGACCCACACCGTCGTCGTCCCGCGGGTGAAGGCCAGCACCCCGTCGGGGGCCGGGGACCAGGCCAGCGGTCCGGCGCCGGTCATCAGCTCGCGGCGCAGGTGCAGCGCGCGGCGGTAGAGCGCCAGGGTCGAGTCCGGGTCCTGCTCCTGGGCGGCCGCGGTGAGCGGCCCCCACCCCGGCGGCTGCGGCAGCCAGGGCTCGACGGCACCGGGCGGGGAGAAGCCGTACGGGGGCCGGTCCCCCGACCAGGGCAGCGGCACGCGGGACCCGTCGCGGCCGGGGTCCCGACCGCCGGAGCGGGTGTGGATGGGGTCGAGCCGGCGCCCGGTCGGGATGTCCTCGACCTCCTCGAGGCCGAGCTCCTCCCCCTCGTAGACGTAGACCAGCCCGGGGAGCGCCGTGGTGAGCAGCGCGGCGGCCCGCGCCCGGGTCCGGCCCAGCGCGAGGTCGGGCTCCTCGGTGCCCCAGCGGGCCCGCTCGGACTCGTTGGACCCGCGCTCGGGCCACTGCGTGCGGGCGTAGCGCGTCACCTGCCGGACGACGTCGTGGTTGGTCAGCGCCCAGGCGCTCGGCGCACCGGTGAGCGCGGCGGTCGCCAGCCCGCGCTCGACGACGCGGCGCCACGGACCCTCCCGCCAGGCCACGTGCAGCGGCTCGAACTCGAAGGCCATGTGCAGCTCGTCGGGCCGCAGGTACAGCGGCAGCCGCTCCGGCCGGGCCACCCACGCCTCGGCCACGAACACCCGCGGCGGGTCGTAGGAGTCGGCGACCTGGCGCCACTCCCGGTAGACCTCGTGCACCTCGTCCTGGTCCCAGCCCGGGTGCTCCTCGGTGCGCCGGTCCCGGCCCAGGCCGTCGGGCAGGCCCGCCTGCTTGACCAGCCCGTGGGCGACGTCGACCCGGAAGCCGTCGACGCCGCGGTCGAACCAGAACCGCAGGACGTCGAGGAACTCGGCCCGCACCTCGGGGTGGCGCCAGTCGAGGTCGGGCTGCTCGGGGGCGAAGGAGTGCAGGTACCACTCCCCCGGCCGGCCGTCGGCGTCGGTCGTGCGGGTCCACGACGGCCCGCCGAAGCAGCTCTCCCAGTCGTTCGGCGGCAGCGCACCGCCCTCCCCCCGGCCCGGCCGGAACAGGTAGCGGGCCCGGGCCGCCGCGTCACCGGCGAGCGCGGCCCGGAACCAGGCGTGGGCGTCCGAGGTGTGGTTCGGCACGATGTCCACCAGCACCCGCAGGCCCAGCTCGTGGGCCTCCCGGACGAACGCCTCGGCCTGCTCGAGCCCACCCAGCGCGGCGTCGACGTCCCGGTAGTCGGCGACGTCGTAGCCGTTGTCGACCATCGGCGAGGGGTACCAGGGGGTCACCCAGACCGCGTCGACACCGAGCTCGGCCAGGTACGGCAACCGTGTCCGCAGGCCGGCGAGGTCGCCGACCCCGTCCCCGTCCCCGTCCGCGAAGCTGCGCGGCAGGACCTGGTACACCGCGGCGGTCCGCCACCACGGGGACGGGGTCGGTGACGACACGTCAGCAGTCGACCTTGTACAGGTACTCCTGGACCTCGGGCGTCGCGACGTTCTCCGGGGTCGCGAAGACGAACGGCACCGTCTGGTTGCGCTCGACCTGCTCGTCCTTCGACAGCGCCACCGCGGCGTCGACGCCGAGGGCGCCCTCGCGGTAGGGGTACTGCACGATGACGCCGTCGACGGTGCCGTCCTCCAGCGCCTGGATGATCGGCTCGGAGGTGTCGTAGCCGATCACCTTCACGTCGCCGGTGCGGCCGGCCTCGCGCACACCGGTGATCGCGCCCTCGGTGCTGTTGGTGGCCATCGTGTAGATGCCCTTGAGGTTCGGGTTCGACGACGCCGCACCGGAGGCGATGGAGGCCGCGGTGGCGGTGGCGTTCTCGTCGTACTGCACGCCGAGGTAGGTGATGCCCGGGAAGGCCTTGAGGCCCTCGGCGAAGCCCTGCTCACGCAGCTCGCCGATCGGGTTGCCCGGCGTCTGGTTGATGGCCAGCACCTCACCCTGCCCGCCGATCAGCTCGGCGAGGTTCTCCGCGGCCAGCCGCCCGCCCTCGAGGTTGTCGGACTGGATGTTGGCGCTGCCGATGGAGGTGTCCTCCAGGTCGCCGTCGATGGTGATGATGTCGACGCCGGCGTCCTTGGCCTCGGTCAGCGGCACGGCCATGGCCGTCGCGTCGGTCACCGAGATCATGATCGCGTCGGGGGCGTTGGCGACGATGGCGTTGACCACCGAGGTCTGCGCGGCCACGTCGAAGGTCGGCGAGCCCTGGACGCTGAAGTCGATGCCGAGCTCGGCCGCGCGGTCACGTCCGCCGCAGCCGACGGTGCTGTAGAAGGGGTTGCCGGTCAGACCGGGCACGTAGACGACGGACAGCTTCTCGTCGCCGCCGGCGGCCTCGCCGGACCCACCGCTGTCGCTCCCACCGCAGGCGGCGAGGACGAGGGCGGACGCGGCGAGGACGGCGGCCATGGGGGTGCGGTGCACGGGGGCTCCTGGGGTTCGGGGTGGGGCGACGGGAGGAGTCAGGGCTGGTTGCGCCGGCGGCGCTTGAGCTGGTCGAGGTAGACGGCCACCACCAGGACGATGCCGATGGCGACCTCCTGCCAGAACGGCTGGACGTTGAGCTGGATGAAGCCGTTGTTGAGCACGGTCGGGATGGCCATGCCGATCACCGTGCCGATCACCGTGCCGACCCCGCCGAAGAGGCTGGTGCCGCCCAGGACGACGCCGGTGATGACCTCGAGCCCGTCGCTCGTGTGGCCGCTGATCGTCGTGGTGGCGAAGCGGGTGAGGGAGAGCAGACCGGCCAGGCCGGCCAGCGTGCCGTTGGCGGTGTAGAGCCAGAAGGTGTGCCGGTCGACGTCGACGCCGGCCCGCCGGGCGGACTCCTCGTTGCTGCCGATGAGCTGGGTGTGCCGACCGAACCGGGTCTGCGACAGCACGAACCCGCCGATCAGCGCCACGATCGCGGCCACCCAGACCAGCCAGCTGACGCCCAGCGGGCGGTCGGTGGCGACGCTGATCATCGCCTTGGGCACGGTGCGCACGTCGGTGCCGTTGCTGATGAGCAGCGCCGCACCCAGGGCCGCGCCCATGGAGCCCAGCGTGGTGATCAGTGCGGGCACCTTGAGCTTGGAGATGACCAGCCCGTTGACCGCGCCCCACGCCGCGCCGGCGAGCAGGGCGGTGACCACCCCGAGCACCACGGTGCCGGCGCCGTCGCCGCCCTGGGTCTCCATCACCTTCGCGGCGCACACGCCGGAGAAGACGAGCACCGAGCCGATGGAGATGTCGAACCCGGCGGCCACCAGCACGAACGTCGCGCCGACGGCCATGACCAACAGCACCGCCATGTCGGTGAGCACGTTGCGCAGGGTGACCGGGGTCGGGAAGGAGTCGGGCGCGGCGAAGGCGAACACGAGCACCAGCACCAGCAGGACCGCGGTCATGTAGGCCGGCGAGGAGCCGAGCAGGCGCCGCCCGCGACGGCCCTTCGCGGTGGTGCCGGTGCGCTCGGCGTCCGGGGCCTTGGCCGGGTCGATGGCGGTCACCGGTGGTCTCCGGGGGTGTCGGTCCGGACGTCCAGCGCGCCGGTCATGGCCCCGACGAGCTGCTCGACGGTGGCCGTGCGCGCCTCCAGGTCGGCGACCATCCGCCCCAGGCGCAGCACCTGCACGCGGTCGGCCGCCTCGAGCACCTCGGGCATGTTGTGGGTGATCAGCACGACGGCGACGCCGGTGCTGGCGACCCGGCGGACCAGCTCGATGACCTTGCCGGTCTGGCGCACGCCGAGCGCGGCGGTGGGCTCGTCCATGATCACGACCCGGCGGGCCCACATCACCGCCCGGCAGATGGCCACGCTCTGCCGCTGACCACCGGACAGCGCCCCGACCGGCGCGTCCAGGTCCTTGACGTCGGTGCCCATCGAGGTGAAGGCCTCCTCGGCGCGGGCCCGCATCGTCTTCTTGTCCAGCATCCCGAGCCGGCCGGCCAGCCCGGGCCGGAGCAGCTCCCGGCCGGCGAAGGCGTTCTCGGCCGGCCCGAGCTCGGGCGCGAGCGCCAGGTCCTGGTAGACGGTCTCGATGCCGAGTTCGCGGGCTCGGGTCGGGGAGCCCATCTGCACCGGCTTCCCGTCGATCAGCACCTCGCCGCCGTCGCGCTGCAGGGCACCGGACAGGATCTTGATGAGGGTGCTCTTGCCGGCGCCGTTGTCGCCGATCAGGGCGGTCACCTCACCGGCGCGGGCGGCGAAGTCGACCTCGCGCAGGACGTCGACGTGGCCGAAGGACTTCACCACGCCCCGGGCCTCGAGCACGACGCTCATGCGGGGAGCAGGCGGGGACGACGGGGCGGTGTCACGGGAGGGCCTCCAGGCAGGGCGTGGTACGTGCGCGGGTGGCACCGGTCAGCCGACCGTAGCGGCTCGGCGGCGCCCGGGCAGCGCCGAGCGCCCGGGCTCCGCACCGGTCGCCAGAATTATGTAGCAGGCAACCGAATCACTCCGCCCCAGGGTTCACACAGTGGGACGGCCCGCGCGGACGACGCCGGGACGCGCGGCCGGTGCCCTGCTCGTCGGTGCAGGTCAGTGCGCCGTCGGGGCCGGGCTGCACCAGGGCCGGCCGTGGGCGAGGGTGATCGGATGAGCTCCCTCCCCACCGTGCGGTCCCTGCCGACGGCCGACCTCGACAGGACCGAGCGGGCAGCCCTGCGCCGCTTCCTGGACGCCGCCTACGGCGGCCGGTTCGGCGAGGAGTCGTGGGCGCACGCCCTCGGCGGGGTGCACGTGCTCGCCACCGTCGACGGCGAGCTGGCCGGGCACGCCGCGGTCGTCCAGCGGCAGCTCGTCGCCGGTCCGCACACCCTGCGCACCGGCTTCGTCGAGGCGGTCGCCACCGCCCCCGCGCTGCGCCGCCGCGGGGTGGGCAGCGCGGTGATGGCCGAGGTGGAGCGGCTGGTGACCGGTGGCCACGAGCTCGGCGCGCTGTCGGCCAGCGAGGACGGCCGCGGGCTGTACGCGGCGCGGGGGTGGGTCCCGTGGGCCGGTCCGCTGGCCGCGCTCACCCCGGACGGCGTCGTCCCCACGCCGGACGAGGAGGTGTTCGTGCTGCCCACCCCCGCGACACCGGCCGGGCTCGACCCCGCGAGCCGGCTGGTCTGCGACTGGCGCCGCGGCGAGCTGTGGTGACGCCAGGTGCGCCGTCCACGCGCCGCGGGGGCACGTGGACGGCGCCGGTCGGCTAGGCAGCCTTCTGGGGGACCATCCCGTGCGGGTCGATGACGTACTTCTTGGCCGCGCCGGAGTCGAACTCCGCGTAGCCCTGCGGTGCCTCGTCCAGCGAGATGGTGGTCGCGTTGACCGCCTTCGCGATCTGCACCTTGTCGTGCAGGATCGCCATCATCAGGCCGCGGTTGTAGCGCATCACCGGGCACTGGCCGGTCGTGAACGAGATGGACTTCGCCCACCCGGTGCCCAGCGACAGCGACAGCGCGCCGACCTTGGCCGCCTCGTCGATGCCGCCCGGGTCACCGGTGACGTAGAGCCCGGGGATGCCGATCGCGCCGCCGGCGGCGGTGATCTCCATCAGCGAGTTCAGCACCGTCGCCGGGGCCTCCTTGCCCGCGCCCTCGCCGTGCCCGCGCGCCTCGAAGCCCACCGCGTCGACCGCAGCGTCGACCTCGGGCACGCCCAGGATCTGCTCGATCTGGTCCTGCGGCGAGCCCTTGGACACGTCGACGGTCTCGCAGCCGAAGCTGCGGGCCTGCGCCAGCCGGCCCTCGTTGAGGTCGGAGACGATGACCACCGCGGCGCCCAGCAGCTGGGCACCGACCGCCGCGGCGAGCCCGACGGGGCCGGCGCCGGCGATGTAGACCGTCGACCCGGGCTTCACCCCGGCCGTGACCGCGCCGTGGAAGCCGGTCGGGAAGATGTCCGACAGCATCGTCAGGTCCAGGACCTTCTCCAGGGCCTGGTCCCGGTCGGGGAACTTCAGCAGGTTCCAGTCGGCGTAGGGCACCGTGACGTACTCGGCCTGCCCACCGACCCAGCCGCCCATGTCCACGTAGCCGTAGGCGGCGCCGGGACGGGCCGGGTTCACGTTCAGGCAGATGCCGGTCTTGCCCTCCTTGCAGTTGCGACAGCGCCCGCAGGCGATGTTGAACGGCACGGAGCAGATGTCGCCGACCTCGATGAACTCGACGTCGGAGCCCTTCTCGACGACCTCGCCGAGGATCTCGTGACCGAGCACCAGGTTCGGCGGTGCCGTCGTGCGGCCGCGGACCATGTGCTGGTCGCTGCCGCAGATGTTGGTGGTGACCACCTTGAGGATCACGCCGTGGTTGAGCTTGCGGCCCACGTTCGCCGGGTTCACACCCGGCCCGTCCAGCAGTTCCAGCTTCTGGTAGTCGGTCTCGTGGACCTCGACCTTGCCCGGCTCGATGTACGCAACGCCTCTGTTGCCAGCCATCTGGGAGCTCCTCTGTCCTGGGGACGCCGCCGGGCCGGGGAACTCACCCGGCGGTGCATGCGCTGGAGGGCATGTGGGCCCGAGTGTGCTCCTGATCACTCCCGGCGTGCACCCGGGCCGACCTGTGAGTTCAGGCGGGCAGCAGGAGGGTGGCGTAGAGGGTCAGACCCGGCCCGAAGGCCAGCGCGACGACCGGGCCGTCGACGTCCCCGAGCTCCTCGAGGACGAGCAGCACGGTCGCCGAGGAGCAGTTGCCGTGCTCGGCCAGCACCCGGCGCGAGGCGCTCAGCTGCTCCTCGGCCAGGCCCAGGGTGTCCCGGACGACGTCGAGGATGCGCGGCCCGCCCGGGTGCACGGCCCAGCCGGCGACGTCCTCGCTCCGCAGGCCGGCGGTGGCCAGCAGCTCCTCCACCACGCCCCCGACGTGCCGGCCCAGGACGTCGGGGACCCGCGGCGAGAGCCCCATCAGGAAGCCGAGGTCGGTGACGTCCCAGGTCATGTGGTCGGCGGTGGCCGGGTCGGTGCGGGCGACGGTGGCCGCGATCCGGCGTCCGCGCCCGGCGCCGGGCTCGATGACGACGGCGGCGGAGGCGTCGCTGAACAGCGAGTGCGTCACGACCTGCTCCAGCTCCGGCAGCGCGGGCTGCACGTGCAGGCTGGTGAGCTCCAGGCACAGCAGCACCGCGGGCCGGGACCGCGCGGCGACGTAGTCACCGACCGCGCCGAGCCCGGGGAGGGCTGCGTAACAGCCCATGTGCCCGATCAGCAGCCGCTGCGTGCCCAGCGACATGCCGAGGTCGCTGGCCAGCCGGATGTCCAGCCCCGGGGTGGCGTAGCCGGTGCAGGTGGCGACGGCGAACAGGCCGACGTCGCCCGGGGCGAGCCCCGCCCCGTCCAGTGCACCGGCGACGGCCTGCTTGCCCAGCGGCACCGCCTCGGTGATGTAGCGCTCCATGCGGGCGCCGGTGCCCCACTGGGTGAGGTCCTCGTCGCCCGGGTAGGCCACGGCGTGCCGGGTGGTCACCCCGGCGGCCATGAAGACCCGCTCGGCCGCACGGACGCCGTCGTACTGCGCGGCGAAGAACTCGTCCCACACGTCGCGCTGGGTGTAGGTGGCCGGGAGCGCGTGCCCCGCGCCGGTGATCACCGCTCCACTCATGGCCCGACCGTACGTGCGGCGTCGGCGGTGCGCCGCCCGGTCGTGCCCCGCTTGCTGCCGACGCCGGCGAAGAGGATGCCGCTGTAGGCCATGGCGCGCATGCGGACGACGTCGCGCCGGCCCCGCCGCCAGGCCACCAGGTCGCGCACGGAGGGCCGCAGCCCCCACAGCCGCAGGTCAAGCCCCGCCCGGTCGGCGGCGGCCAGCAGCTCGCGGCGGTCGACGAACAGCGCCGGGTCGTGGATGCCCTTCGGCGGGCCACCGGGCAGGCGCTCGGCGACCGTCACCGCGACCAGCCCGGCCAGCCGGGTGCCGGCGATCGAGTCGACGACCAGCACGCCACCGGGCCGCAGCAGCCGGGCGCTCTCGGCGAGCACCTGACCGGGGTCCTCGACGTGCTCCAGGATCTCGCCGGCGGTGACCACGTCGGCGCACCCGTCGGCGAGCGGGACGGCGAGCACCGACCCGCGCACCACCGTGACCCCGTGCTCGCGGGCCGTGCGCAGGCCGGCCAGCCCGATGTCGACCCCGACGTGCCGGTAGCCGAGCCGGGCCACGTGCGGGGCCATCAGCCCGCCGCCGCAGGCGAGGTCGACCAGCAGCGCCCCCGGCCGGGCCGCGGGCGGGACGAGATCGGCGCGCGAGGCTGCGAGCCAGTGCAGCATCGCGAAGCCGCCCGTCGGTTGCCACCACTGGTCGGCCAGCTGGTCGTACTGCGCGGGGTCGTTGGGGCGCACCCGCCGGACGCTAGCCCTCGGCCCCGCCCGACCCACCCCGTAGCGGGTCGTGGCCCCAGTTCATCAGGCTGTACCGCCACTTCGAGGTCTCGACGTCCTCGTGCTCGGGCTCCTGGGCCAGGTGACGCTGCACGTAGCCGTGCACCTTGCGCATGTGCGCCAGGTCGTCGTCGGTGAGGTCGGCCTTCTTCGTGTGCAGCAGCTCGACGATGCGGCGTCCGGACTCGTGGCCGGTCGACTCGGCCGCGCCGTCCTTCTTCTGGCCGACCGACTGCGACTCCTCGGTGGCCAGCCACCCCTCGAGCTCACCGGCGGTCATGTTCACCGACTCGCCGAACTCGCGGCGGATCGTGTCGCTGTCTGTGTCCGCTCCGGACATGTCCGTCCTCCGTGTGTCTGGCCGTGGAGTCCCCGGGTACCGCGGACGCATGCTCGGGAAACCGGCGGCCGGGGGCCGCGTGCCGCACGGCCGCCTGGACGACGAGCT
Source organism: Modestobacter muralis (assembly GCF_010682105.1). Classification (GTDB taxonomy): domain Bacteria; phylum Actinomycetota; class Actinomycetes; order Mycobacteriales; family Geodermatophilaceae; genus Modestobacter; species Modestobacter muralis. The sequence continues at coordinate 141,245 of NZ_JAAGWH010000013.1, forward strand.
GGTGCAGCGGACCGCCGAGCGCCGCGGCGAGAGCCCCGACCAGGTGCTCGACCGCAACCTCGCCGAGCTGCTGCAGGAGCTGCGGGTCGCCTTCACCGGCGTGCAGCTGCTGTTCGCCTTCCTGCTGACCCTGCCGTTCCAGGCCCGCTTCGACTCACTCGACGACGTCGGGCTCACCGTCTACACGGTCACCCTGCTGTCGACGGCGCTGGCCACGCTGACCCTGGTCGCACCCGTGTCCTTCCACCGGCTGGTGTTCCGGCGGCAGCAGAAGGCCGCCCTGGTGGCGGTGGCCGACCGGCTGCTGCTCACCGGGCTGGCGCTGCTCCTGCTGGCGATCACCAGCGCCACGCTGCTCGTCCTGGACGTGGCGCTGGGCCGGCCCTCGGCGGTGGTCGGCGCCGTGGTCGTGGCGGTGTTCGGCGTCGTCCTCTGGTACGTGCTGCCCATCCGGCAGCGTCGCCTCGGCCCCGTCGGGGACGCCACGCCGCGCCCGTAGGCTCCGCGCCCGTGGTGATCACCAGGAGGCCCCCGTGTCCGTGACCGTGGTCGGCAGCCTCAACGAGGACGTCGTGGTGACCGTCGACCGCCTGCCCGGGCGGGGCGAGACCGTGGTGGGCTCGGCCGTCGCCGTGCTGCCCGGCGGCAAGGGCGCCAACCAGGCCGCCGCCGCCGGCCGGCTCGGTGCGGGCGTCCACATGGTCGGCCGGGTGGGCGCCGACCCTGCCGCGGGCCGGCAGCTGGCTGCGCTGGCCGACGCAGGGGTCAACGTGGGCCGCGTGCAGCGCACCGACGGCGTCCCGACCGGGACGGCGACGATCCCGGTGGAGGCCGCCGGCGGCGAGAACCTGATCGTGGTGGTGCCCGGGGCCAACGCCCGGCTCACCGCCACCGACGTCGACGTGGAGTCGGTGCACCGCGCCGGGGTGCTGCTGCTGCAGCTGGAGGTGCCGCTGGCCACCGTGCAGGCCGCGGCCGCCGCGACCCGGGGCACCGTGGTGCTCAACCCGGCCCCGCCCCAGCCGCTGCCCGGTGAGCTGCTGGCCCGGGTCGACGTCCTGGTGCCCAACGAGCACGAGCTGGTCCGGCTGGCCGGCGCCGAGCCCGGCGCGCGCACCCCGGCCGAGCTGGCCGCCCTCGCCCGCGGCCTGGCGCCGTCGGTGGTGGTCACCCTCGGCGAGCGGGGCGCGCTGGTCGTCACCGGCGACGCACCGCCGCTGCTGCAGGCCCCGCCGCCGGTCATCCCGGTCGACACCACCGGCGCCGGCGACAGCTTCTGCGGTGCACTGAGCAGCGCACTGGACCGCGGCCGCTCCCTGGCCGACGCGGTGCGCTACGCGGTCACCGCGGCGGCGCTGTCGACCACCGGGCCCGGCGCCCGCGGCGCCCTGCCCGACGACGACGCGGTCCGCGCACTGCTGCCCCGCACCCCGGAGGCCGTTCCCGTCGGCTGAGGGTTGCCGGTCGGCGGCCCGGGGCAGGAGGGCGGACATGACCGAGACCACAGGACGCACCCCGCACCCCGAGGAGCCCGCCGAGGGCCAGCCGACGTCGGACGACGTCACCGAGACCGGACGCACGCCGCACCCCGGTCAGCCCGCCGAGGGCGCCGAGGCCGCTGCCGAGGGCGTCGACCCCGACAACCGCATCAGCGGCGCCTGACCTCCGACTCCTGCAGAGCGGCCGGTGCCGCGGGGTCCGGCGTGCCCGGCGACGGGTCCGCCGGCTCGGTCGCGCCCGGCTGCGGTGCGGCCGGTCCCGGCCGGGCCGGCGCCGGGCGGTCGGGACGGCGTCGCGGCGGTGCGGTCGGAGGCCGCACGGACGGGCCCGCCGGGCGGGACGGCACCGTGCTCACGGGACCGCCACCGCGGCCGGCTGCTCCTCGGGGGTCCGCGTGCCCCAGCCCGAGTGCCGGCGGTACACGGAGACGGCCCGGCAGACCAGGTAGATCGTGAACGAGATCGTGGTGACGAACGGGCTGATCGGGATCGTGCCGCCCAGCGCCAGCAGGATGCCGCCGACCGCCGAGACGACCGCGAACACCGTGCTCAGCAGCGGGGCGAGCACCGGGGAGGCCGTCACCCGGAAGGCCGCGGCGGCCGGGGTGACCAGCAGCGAGAGCACCAGCAGCGCCCCCACCACCTGGACCGCCAGGGAGACGGCGAGCCCCAGCAGCAGGGTGAAGGCGATCGAGAGCAGCCCGGCCGGGAGCCCGCGGGCCGCGGCGACCTCGGGGTCGACGCTGATGAACATCAGCGGGCGCCACAGCAGCGCCAGGCCGGTCAGCACCACGACCGAGACCCCCACCAGCCAGCCCAGGCGCACCGTGTCGACGGCGACGATCTGCCCGGTGAGCAGGCCGAACTTGTTGGCCGCCCGCCCCTCGTAGAGCGACAGGAACAGCACCCCCAGCCCCAGACCGAAGGGCATCAGGACACCGATCACGGAGTTGCGGTCCCGCGCCCGGACGCCCAGCCAGCCGATCAGCCCCGCGGCGAGCACCGAGCCCAGCACCGAGCCCAGCGCGACGCTGCCGCCCAGCAGCAGGGCCGCGGCGGCGCCGGCGAAGGAGAGCTCGCTGATCCCGTGCACCGCGAACTGCATGTCGCGGACCTGGACGAACACCCCGATCAGGCCGCCCACCACCCCGAGCAGAGCCGCTGCGATGAGCGAGTTGTGGACCAGGCCCAGCAGCTCGCCGTAGTCGCGGAAGTCGAAGAGGCGGTCCATCAGGCGTCTCCTCCGGCCGGCCGGCGGCCGGGGTCGGCGGGGGTGAGGTCGTGGTGCGTGCAGCCACCCGGTTCGTCCGGCGTCCCGACCACCACGACCCGGCCGCGGACGTTGAGCACGTCGACCGGGGTGCGGTAGAGCTCGCTGAGGGTCGCGGAGGTCAGCACCTCGCCCGGCGGGCCGATGCGGTGCTGGCCGTTGGCGACGTAGAGCACCCGGTCGACCAGGTCGAGCACCGGGTTGATCTCGTGGGTGACGAAGACGACCGCGGTGGCGTGCTCGCGCCGCCGCCGGTCGATCATCCCGGCCACCGCACGCTGCGAACGCAGGTCGAGGGAGAGCAGCGGCTCGTCGCACAGCAGCAGCGTCGGGTCGGTGGCCAGCGCCTGGGCGATCCGCACCCGCTGCTGCTCCCCGCCGGAGAGCAGCCCGACCGGGGCGTCGGCGTACCCGGTGGCCCCGACGGCCTCCAGCGCGTCGGCGATCCGCTGCCGCTCGGCGGCCGAGCGGCGTCGCGGGCCGAAGCGGTGGCCGTCGATGCCCAGGGCCACCAGGTCGCGGGCACGCAGCGGGGTCGCGGCGTCCATCGACTTCTGCTGGGGCACGTAGCCCACCCGGTGCCGGCCGCGCGCGGGCGGCAGGCCGGCGATCAGCAGGTCGCCCGCCGACAGCGGCTGCTGACCGAGCACGGCCTTGAGCAGGCTGGACTTGCCGGCGCCGTTCGGGCCGAGCACGGCGATGAACTCGCCGGGCTGCACGTCGAGGTCCAGGCCGCTCCACAGCACGCGGTCGCCGAAGGACAGCCCGGCGCTGCGCAGGCTGAGGGCAGGGACGGGCGCGGTCATCGGCCGCAGGATCTCACGCAGCAGGGACCGGGGACGAGCGCCCGCCGCTGCGGCCCCCTCCGGTGCGGCGTCCGCGTGTCGTCCGACGGCGTCCCCGCCCCGCTGTCCGGGCGGGACAATTCGTGATAGACGTCTCATCACCCGATGGGGTGCGCGAGTCCGGAGCGGTTTCGCTCACGGTGACGACCAGGGAAGGTGGAGCCCATGCCACAGGACCAGGACAACCGGCCGAACGACGAGACGACCAGCCCCCCGGTCGAGGCCGCGCAGCAGCCCACGGCGGGTGCGGTGTCCCGGATGCTGGCCAACCCGCGTCGCACGCGTCGCGCCTGACCCACCCGTCCGGCCCGCCCCACGGCCACCGCCGACCCCCTCGGGCGGTGGCCCGGGGCAGGTCGCCGGACCGTCACACCCGCCCCACCGAGCACCGGGAACCCCAGGTCACACCACCTGTACCGGTGACGGTGCGCAGTCGGTCCGACACGTCGGCGTGCCGCGAACCGCTCCGTCACGAGGTGCTGCACGATCGCTCGTGTGACTGCCGCTGCACTGCCTCTGCACCTCACCGAGGACGCCGCCCCGGCCCGCCGTTCGCGCGCCGAGCGCCAGGAGATCGTCCTGGACACCGCCGAGCGCCTGTTCTCCGCCCGCAGCTCGCGCAGCGTCGGCATGGACGAGCTGGTCCGGGAGACCGGGTTGGGCAAGATGACCGTCTACCGGCTCTTCAAGAGCAAGGACGACCTGGTCGGCGCCTACCTCTCGCGCAAGGCCGCGACCGTGCTGTCGGCCATCGACGCCGAGCTGATCCGGCTGGAGGACGACCCCCGCGCCGCGCTGCTGTCGGTGGTCGACGCCGTCGAGCGGGACGTCACCCGCGCCGGCTTCCGCGGCTGCCCCTTCACCAACGTCAGCAGCGAGTACGACGACCCGCAGCACCCGGCCCGCAGTGCGGCCGCCGACTACAAGTACGAGCTGCACATGCGGCTGCTCGCGCTGGCCGGTGAGCTGGTGCCCGACGCCGCCGAGGACCTCGCCGCCCAGGTGCACCTGATCATCGACGGGATGCAGCTGTCCGGCGGGCTGCTGGGGCCCGACGGCCCGGCCGCGCACGGCCGCCGGCTCGCCGAGCGGCTCGTCGACTCGGCCGTCGCCGGGCACTGCTGAAGGACCCACGGCCCCCCACCACTCGCACGCTCGCGGTGGGACCCTGCAGCGGGGCCGACGGGCAGAGCGGCGGCGCTGCCCCCACGATGGGTCCGTGACCGACCGCTCCCGCCCCGACCTCGACGACGACGTCGTCTCCGCCCTCGGCAAGCTCTCCGAGTCCCTGGAGACCGTCGAGCAGGCCCGTGGTCTGCTGTACGGGTTCCACCAGCTCACCGGCAAGGCCGACCGGCTGTTGCAGGAGGCCGTCGAGGAGTTCCGCGCGACCGGGAACACCGAGCTCGCCGACTCCCTCGAGCGCGAACTCGTCGGCCGCAACGTGATCGCCGACCGGTGGACCTTCCAGATCGTGGAGGACTTCGACGCCAGCTACTGGTCGGCCTTCCGCGCCGCCGACCAGCAGGCCCGCGACCAGCTCTCCGGCGGTGACCGGCACGTCCTGGAGGCGCGGATGAAGCAGCGCGAGCGCACCGTCGGCCACCCCCGCCATGAGGCCGGCCCCGCCCTGGACTGACCGGCACGCATGACGTGCGTCGTCCCCGGGCAAGGCCAGGGGACGACGACGTCCGCGCCCGCGGCACTCGCTCGACCACCGACCACCCTGGAGGAGCGACCATGACCGAAGGCAGCGGCACCGGCTACGGCGACGCACTGGAGGACGGGTCCGCGCCGTCGCCCGAGAACCTGGTCGACGGCACGCCCGGCAACGACCGGTCCGACGGCGGGGAGCAGGACACCGTGCTGCTCACCGACGACGAGGCGCAGCGCGACGACGAGGTCACCCGCCCCGGCAACGCCTGAGGCCACGCCCTCCGCGGCTAGGCTCGCCGGGTGCTGCTGACCGCTGCCCCGACGGCCCTGGCCGAGGTGGAGTGGACCGCGCGGGAGGCTGCGCACCAGCGGCGGATGGACACCTGGGTCGCCCCGCACGCCGAGCGCCGCCGCACCGGCGTCGCCCACCCGGTGCTGGACTTCCTCTTCACCTACTACTCCGAGACGCCGGGCCGGCTGCGGCGCTGGCACCCCGGCGTGGGCGCCGTCCTGCTCGGTGACGCCGCGCGCGAGCGGCTGACCTGGCCGCTCTACGCGGAGGTCGACGTGCGGGGGGCCGACGGTGGGGTGGTCCGCGGCGTCGGGCTCGACGTGCCGGCGTTCCTGGCCAAGCGGCGGGCCGCGGCCGGGTGGGTCGAGGGCCTGCTGGGCGCCACGGCGGGCCGGGCCGGGCAGTTCGGCTGCTTCGGCATGCACGAGTGGGCGATGCTCTACCGCCCCGAGGACGGCGAGGTGCGCCACGCGCTGCCGTTGCGGCTGGGCCAGGCGGGCACCGACGCCGTCGTCGAGGCGCACAAGGTGCAGTGCAGCCACATCGACGCGTTCCGCTTCTTCACCCGGGCCGGCGTCCCGCGCAACACCCTGCGCCCCACCCGCGACACCCAGCAGGACCTGGAGCAGCCCGGCTGCCTGCACGCCACGATGGACCTCTACAAGTGGGCGTACAAGCTCAGCCCGGCCACCCCCGGCGAGCTGCTGGCCGACTGCTTCGCGCTGGCCGCCGACGTCCGCGAGCTGGACATGCGGGCCTCCCCCTACGACCTCACCGCCCACGGATACGCCCCCGTCGCCGTGGAGACGCCGGAGGGCAAGGCGGCCTACGTCGCGGCCCAACGCGGGTTCGCCGCCCGCGGCGCCGTCCTGCGGGAGCGGCTGCTGGCCGTCTGCCGCGACCTGCTCGACGCCGGCTGAGGCCCTACGGTCGCAGAGGTGAGCACCGACCGCTGGCTGCACCTCGACGGCACCGCCAACACCCGTGACCTGGGCGGCCTGCCCACCACCGACGGCGGGACGACGGCGTCCGGGCGGGTGCTGCGCAGCGACAACCTGCAGGACCTCAGCCCCGCCGACGTGCACCGGCTGGTGGCGGAGATCGGCCTGACCGAGGTGGTCGACCTGCGCACCACCGCGGAGATCCTGCTGGAGGGCCGCGGCCCGCTGCGGGACGTCGCCTCGGTGACCCACCGCCACGTCGGCCTGCTCCCCGAGCGCGGGCTGCGCACCGACGTGTTCGCCGCCGAGGTCGACGACGACGAGCTGCGGGCGCAGCTGCCCGCCGGCTGGGGCGAGTCGGTGCTGCCGCGCCAGGTGGGCCCGGGCGAGGAGGCCGAGCCACCCGCCGTCCGCTCCTACCTCGGTTACCTCACCGACAGCCCCGACCAGGTCGTGGGTGCGCTGCGGGCACTGGCCACCGGCGGGCCCGGCGCGGCGGTGGTGCACTGCGCCGCGGGCAAGGACCGCACCGGCGTCGTCTGCGCGCTGGCCCTGGCGGTGGCCGGGGTGGACAGCGAGACGATCGTCGCCGACTACGCGCTGACCGCGCAGGTCATCGACGCGATCGTGGCGCGGCTGGCCGCCACCGACACCTACGCCGAGGACATGGCCCGCCCCGTCGAGCACCACACCCCGCGGGCGGACACGATGCGCCGGGTGCTGGCGCTGGTCGACCAGCGCTGGGGTGGCCCGCTGGCCTGGCTGGAGCAGCACGGCTTCGGCGCCGACGACCAGGTCGCCCTCCGCGCCCGCCTGCGCTGAGCAGGGCCCGGACAGCAGAGGACCCCGGCTCCCGCTGGGAGTCCGGGGTCGCGGTGCGTTGCTGAGCTCACCCTCCGCCGGAGGGCGGCGGCGTCAGCGCAGGATGTTGGTGAACTGGGTGCTGTTCGCCATGGTCAGCAGCTCGTCCCGCATCGCGGGGCTGCTCGTGCGTGCGACGGCCTGGTCCAGGGCGCGGCGCGTACGCGACGCCTGCCGACGCTGACGCCAGCTGGAGGTCACGCTGCTCATGTCACTGCCTTCTTCCGGTGGTCCCGAGTGGTTGTTACGCCTGTATTAAAGCAGGCGCAACGGCTTCTATTCCATCGGATCGCAGGGTGTGTCGCTCAACTCCCCGACGTATCCGTCATCCGAAGGGGTGACGAGCCGTCGATCCTTCACCCGCCGGACACCTGCGCCGCCCGCCGGTCACCGGCACGACGTACGAGAGCCCCGCCGGTCTCCATCGACCGGCGGGGCTCTCTGCTGGAGCGGGCTCACCCAGGGTGGCCACCGGCACGGGGCCGGCGGCGGGGCGGGCTCAGGAGCCGGCGAGCGCCTCCCGGGCCGCGGTCCGTGCGGACTGCGGGTCGGCCGCGGTCAGGGCGGCCTCGGCGGCCCGCTGACAGGCGGCCAGGTCCACGGTGGCGAGCCGGGCACCGACCCCGGCGATCGAGGGAGTCGCGCACGACAGCGAGCTGATCCCCATGCCGACGAGCACGCAGGCCAGCAGCGGGTCGGCCGCGGCCTCGCCGCAGACGCCGACCGGCTTGCCCACCCGCTGGCCGGCGGCGGCGGTGGCCGCCACGAGCGCCAGCAGGGCCGGCTGCCAGGGGTCGGTGAGGTCGGCCAGGTCGGCGCTCAGCCGGTCGGCGGCCAGCGTGTACTGCGAGAGGTCGTTGGTGCCGATGGACAGGAAGTCCAGGTGCTCGAGGAAGCGGTCGGCGAGCACCGCGACCGAGGGCACCTCGACCATGACCCCGGGCGTGAGCCCGCGCTCGCGCACCTGGGCGGCGAACTCCGCGGCCTCGGTCACGGTGGCGACCATCGGGGCCATCACCCACGGGCTGGTCCCGGTCTCCCGGGCGGCCTGCGCGATGGCGTCGAGCTGCCGGACGAGCATCCCGGGGTCGCGACGGGCGGTGCGCAGCCCGCGCACGCCCAGCGCGGGGTTGGCCTCGTCCGGCGGGGTGGCGAAGGGCAGCGGCTTGTCGGAGCCGGCGTCCAGCGTGCGGACCACGACCTTGCCGTCGGGGAAGGCGGCCAGGACACCGGCGTAGATCTCGACCTGGTCGGACACCGAGGGCTCCTCGGTGCGACCGAAGAACGCCAGCTCGGTGCGCAGCAGCCCGACCCCCTCGGCCGCCGCCGCGGCGGCGCCGCGCGCCCCGGCGCCGTCCTGGACGTTGGCCAGCACCTGGACCGGGTGGCCGTCGCGGGTCGCGCCCGGACCGCGGTACTCCGCCAGCGCGAGGGCGGCGGTCTGCGCGGCCGCCACCTGCTGCTGCGCCTCCGCCGGGTCGGGGTCGACGGTGACGGTGCCGTGGTCGCCGTCGACCAGCACCAGCGCGCCCTCCGGGACGTCGTCCAGACCGCCGACGGCGACGACGCACGGGAGCCCGAGCTGCCGGGCGATGATCGCGGTGTGGCTGGTCGCGCCGCCGAAGCGGGTGGCCAGCGCGATGATCCGGGTCGGGTCGAGCCCGGCGGTGTCGGCGGGGGCCAGGTCGTCGGCCAGCAGCACCGACGGCGTCTCCGGCGAGGGCACCCCGGGCTCCCCCTGGCCGGTCAGCTCGGCCACGATGCGGTCGCGGATGTCCCGCACGTCGGTGGCCCGCTCGGCCATGACGCCGCCCAGCCCGGAGAAGAGCTCGACGAACTGCTCGGCCGCGCCCACGGTGGCGACCTCCGCGGTGGCCCCGGTGAGGATCCGCTGCTCGACGGTCGACAGCAGGCCGCGGTCGCGCGCCAGCTGGGCGGTGGTGTTGAGGACCTCGGCGCTCACCCCGGTGGCGGCGGCGGCACGCTCGGCGAGCCGCTCCGCGACCGCCCCGGCCGCTGCCGTGAAGCGCTCCCGCTCGGCGGCACGGTCGGCCTCCGCCACCTCGGGCCCCGGCGTGGCCGGCAGCTCGACGGAGCCGACGGGGCGCACGACCGGGCCGACGGCGACCCCGGGGACCACGGGGGTCCCGGTCAGCACGGTCGGGCCACCGAGCTCCGGCCCGGCGGTCGCGGTGGAGGAGAGGGACGACATCGGGACCTCGCGTTCGAGTAGGGGCCAGGGGGGCGAGCTGCCGCGGCGGGACACGCTCCCGGCGGACCCCCGGGCCTGCTGGTGACCAGGCTCACGTGCAAGTCTTGACTTGTCAATCGATCGCAGATAAAACAACGGACAACCAGCCTCAAGACAACATGATCGGGCATGTCCCGGGCACGCGTCCGCACCCATCCCACCAGCCGACCTCATCACCACACCACCCGGGAAGGTGTCCGTGTACGCAGAGGAACGCCAGCAGGCCATCGTCGGGCTGGTGACCCAGCGCGGCCGGGTCGCGGTCACCGCGGTCGCCGAGCGCTTCGGGGTGACCACCGAGACGGTGCGCCGCGACCTCGCCGTCCTCGAGCAGGTCGGCATGCTCCGCCGCGTGCACGGGGGCGCGGTCCCCATCGGCGCGCTGACCGTCGTCGAGCCCGGGCTCGGCGAGCGCCGCAACACCCGCACCGACGCCAAGCGCCGGATCGCGGCCTGCGCGCTGCAGTTCGTCCCCGGCGGGCACGGCAGCCTGGTCCTGGACGGCGGCAGCACCACCGCCGCGCTGGCCGAGGTGCTGCCCGGTGACCGCGACCTGCTCGCCGTCACCAACTCGGTGCCGATCGGCGCCCGGCTGGCCGGGGTCGCCGGCATCTCCCTGCACCTGCTGGGCGGCCGGGTCCGCGGCGTCACCCAGTCAGCGGTCGGCGAGTCCACCGTCCACGCGCTCGCCGACCTGCGCGCCGACGTGGTCTTCCTGGGCACCAACGGGATCAGCGCCCAGCACGGCTGCTCGACCCCCGACGAGGCCGAGGCGTCGGTGAAGCGCGCCATGACCCGGGCCGGCCAGCGGGTGGTCGTCCTGGCCGACAGCAGCAAGCTCGGCCGCGAGCACCTGGTGCGGTTCGCCGGGCTGGAGGAGATCGACGTGCTGGTCACCGACGACGAGGCCGACCCCTCCGTCGTCGCCGACCTCGAGGCGCAGGGGATCGAGGTGCTGCAGGCATGACGACCTCCCCCGGCCCGCAGGTGGTCACGCTGACCGCCAACCCGAGCCTCGACCGCACGCTCACCCTGCCCGGCCCGCTGCACCGCGGCGGCGTGGCCCGGCTCGCCCCCAGCACCACCGAGCCCGGCGGCAAGGGCGTCAACGTGGCCCGCGCGGTCGCCGCGGCCGGCGTCGACGTCCTGGCCGTGCTGCCGGCGGCGGCCGACGACCCGTTCGTGCGGGCGCTCACCGCGATCGGGCTGCCCCCGGCCGTCGTCCCGGTGCCCTCGCCGGTGCGCACCAACTACACGCTCACCGAGCCCGACGGCACCACCACCAAGCTCAACGAGCCCGGCGCCGCCCTGGACGACGACGTCCGCGCGGCGCTGGGCTCGTTGTTGACCACCGCCGCCGGCAGCGCACGCTGGGTGGCGCTGTCCGGCTCGTTGCCCACGGGCACCCCGGTCGACTGGTACGCCCAGCTGGTGCGCCAGCTGCGGGCCACCGGCGTCCGGATCGCCGTGGACACCTCCGAGGCGCCGCTGCTCGCGCTGCTGGCGGCCGGCCCCGAGGCGGCCCCGGACCTGGTCAAGCCCAACACCGAGGAGCTGGCGCAGCTGGCCGGCACCACCGAGGCCGCCCTGCTCGCCGACCCCGCCGCCGTCCGGGCCGCCGTCGACGACCTGCACCGCCGCGGGGTCGCCGAGGTGCTGCTCACGCTGGGGGCCGACGGCGCGATGCTGTCCACGGCCGCCGGGTGCTGGTCGGCCGCGCCGCCACCGACGACGGTGCGCAGCACGGTCGGGGCCGGGGACTCCAGCCTCGCCGGCTACGTGCTCGCCGACCTGGCCGGCGCCCCGCCGGAGGAGCGGCTGGCCACCGCGGTCGCCTACGGCTCGGCCGCCGCAGGGCTGCCCGGCTCCGCCGTCCCCCGCCCCGACCAGGCCGACCCCGGCGCCGTGTCCGTCCAGCCGACCGCCTGAGCCGGGAGCACACTCGGTCCAGCACGTCCTGTCCACCAGCTCAGCGCCGAGCTCCCGGAGGTACGTCCGATGTCCACGCTCATCACGACCGACCTGGTGGCGCTCGACGCCGACCTGGGCACCGACAAGGCCGCGGTCGTGCACCGGCTGGCCGCGCTCGTCGCCGGGGCCGGCCGGGCCACCGGCGCGGACGCCCTGGCCCAGGACGCGCTGGCCCGGGAGGCGAAGGCCCCCACCGGGCTGGCCGGGGGCATCGCCATCCCGCACTGCCGGTCCGCGGCGGTCACGCAGGCCTCGCTGGCCTTCGCCCGGCTGGCGCCGCGGGTCGACTTCGGTGCACCTGACGGGCCCGCGGACCTGGTCTTCCTGATCGCCGCCCCCGAGCACGGCGACGCCGACCACCTGACCCTGCTCACCGCGCTGGCCCGGGCGCTCGTCCGGCCGGAGTTCGTCGCCTCGCTGCGGGCCGCGCGCACAGCGGCCGAGGTGGTCGGCCTGGTCGAGGAGGTGGTCTCCCCGACTCCGGCGCCCGCCGTTGCCGGGGCCGGCACCGGGGCGGGGGCCACCGCGACGACGTCCGGCGCCACCCCGCCGACCGCGACCGGCACCAGCAGCGCCCGCAGCCTGGTCGCGGTCAGCGCCTGCCCGACCGGCATCGCGCACACCTACATGGCCGCCGACAAGCTCGCCGCCGCGGCGAAGGAGATGGGCGTCGACCTGCAGGTGGAGACGCAGGGCTCGTCCGGCTCCACCCCGCTGGACCCCGGCGTGATCAGCCGGGCCGGCGCGGTCATCTTCGCCGTCGACGTGGGCGTCCGGGACCGGGACCGGTTCGCCGGCAAGCCGCTGGTCCAGTCGGGCACCAAGCGCGCGATGAACGAGCCCGAGGTGATGATCCGCGAGGCGCTCGCGGCCGCCGACGACCCGGACGCCCGGCGGGTGCCCGGCGCCGCCGGCGACGGCGGGCGGTCCGCCGACACCGGCGACCGCCCCGGCACCGGCTCGGAGGTCCGCCGCTGGCTGCTCACCGGGGTCAGCTACATGATCCCGTTCGTGGCCGCCGGCGGCCTGCTCATCGCGCTGGGCTTCCTGCTCGGCGGGTACCGGATCGTCACCGGCAACCCCGCCTCGGCGGCCGGCCAGAGCTACGCGCTGAGCTGGGCGCTGGACAACAGCTTCCTGGACCTGCCCGGTGGAGCGGAGGGTGAGGGGCTCTACGACGGGTTCCGGGGCTACCTCGGGGCGCTGTGCACGGTGCTCGGCCAGGCCGCGTTCGGGTTCCTCGTCCCGGCGCTGGCCGGCTACATCGCCTACGCGATCGCCGACCGCCCCGGCATCGTCCCCGGCTTCGTCGTCGGCGCGGTCTCGGTGACCATGGGCGCCGGGTTCCTCGGTGGCGTGGTCGGCGGCATCATCGCCGGCTTCGCGGCACGGTGGATCGCCGGCTGGGCGTTGCCCGCGTTCGCCCGCGGGCTGCAGCCGGTGGTGATCATCCCGCTGCTGGCCACGTTGATCTCCAGCGGCCTGATGGTCGCCCTGCTGGGCCAGCCGCTGGCCGCCGCGCTGACCGGGCTGGGGAACTTCCTCACCGGGCTGACCGGCGGCTCGATCGTCCTGCTGGGCGTGATCCTCGGTCTGATGATGTGCTTCGACCTCGGCGGGCCGGTGAACAAGGCGGCCTACGTCTTCGCCACCACCGGCATCGGCGTCGCCGAGCCGAGCCCGGCCAACCTGCAGATCATGGCCATGGTGATGGGCGCGGGGATGGTGCCGCCGCTGGCGATGGCGCTGTCGACGGCGGTCCGGTCCCGGCTGTACACCCCCGCGGAGCGGGACCAGGGCAAGGCCGCGTGGCTGCTCGGCGCCTCGTTCATCTCCGAGGGCGCCATCCCGTTCGCCGCCGCCGACCCGCTGCGCGTCATCCCCTCGATGATGCTCGGCGGTGCCACCACCGGCGCGCTCGTCGGCGTCTTCGGCACCGAGCTGCGGGCCCCGCACGGCGGCGTCTTCGTCTTCTTCGCCATGACGCAGGCGGTGCTCTTCGTCGTGGCGGTGCTGATCGGTGCGATCGTCGGCGGCCTGGCCGTCACCGTGGCCAAGAGCATCGGCCGGCAGAACGGCACCACCCCCGGGGCGGCGTCCGAGGCGGCCATGTCCGGGGCTGCGGCACCGGGTGGCGCTGCCGTGCGCGCGTCCTCCTGAGACGATGATCGTCAGCCCGCCCCCTCCAGAAAGCAGGCATCGATGCCCTCGAAGACCGTGACCGTCGGCTCCGCCGTCGGTCTGCACGCCCGCCCGGCCGCGCTGATCGCCGAGGCCGTCGGCCAGTCCGGCGTGCCCGTGACGCTGGCGACCCCCGGCGGCAACCCGGTCGACGCCGGCTCACCGCTGATGATCATGACGCTGGGCGCCAAGCAGGGCACCGACGTCGTGGTCAGCTCCGACGACGAGGCCGCACTGACCCGCATCGCCGACATGGTGGCCAGCGACCTCGACGCTGACTGACCCCAGCCCCTGCCCCCACCGTCCTGCGGTGGGGGCAGGGCGGTGGCTCAGACGCGGGCCCGGCCGAGCGGACCGTCAGCGCCGCGCGAGCAGGGCGGCGGCCAGGCTGCCGCGCACCGGCAGGCCGGGCAGCAGCAGCATCTGCGCCAGGTGGTACGCGTCGGGCTGACCCACCCAGGTGCCGGAGCCGACCTCACCGGTGGGGGTGAGCTCGTGGTGCCAGCTGCCGGTCGAGGGGTCCAGGAACAGCCGGTCGCCGAGGTCGGTCCAGGTCCGCTGCAGGGTGGCCGCCCGCGGGTCGCCGGTCACCGCGTACCGCACGGCCGCCGCGGCGACGGCCTCGCAGAGGACCCAGTGCATCCGGGCGCCCACCACCGGGGCGTCGGACCAGTCCAGCGTGTACGGGAAGCCGTCGTGCCCGTCGGCGGCCCAGCCACGATCGGCGGCGGCGACGAAGAGCCGGTCGGCGTCGGCGGTCAGCCAGCCCGGGCCGTGCTCCCCCAGCGCGGCCGCCAGGTGCAGGCACAGCCGCGACCACTCGAACTGGTGCCCGACGGTGACGCCGTAGGGCCGGAACGGGTCGGCGGGGCGGTCCCGGTTGAGCTCCGGGAGCGGCTCCCAGTCGGGCGTGAAGTGCTCGGGCAGCCGCCAGTCCCGCTCGCGGGCCCAGCCGTGCACGACCCGCTCGACCGCCCGCAGGGTGTGGGTGCGCAGCCGGGCCGCCGTCCCGGGGTCGGTGGCGGCGAGCGCGTCGGCCGCGGCCAGCATCGCCTCGACGCCGTGCATGTTGGCGTTGGCACCGCGGTAGTCCTCGCCGGTGGTCCACGTGCGGTCGAAGGACTCCCGGGCCAGGCCCTGCTCGTCGTCCCAGAACCGGCCCTCCCACACGTCGAGGGCCTCGTCGAGCAGCGCCCGCCCGCCCTCGACGCCCGCCGCCGTGGCGCTCGCACCCGCCAGCACCACGAAGGCGTGCACGTAGGCGGCCTTGGTGTCGTCGTCCGTGCTGGAGCGCCAGCCGCCGTGCTCGGCGTCGTGCAGCGGGCCGGTGCGCAGCGCGTCGACGCCGTGGGCGGCGAGCCCGGCGGCGCCGGGGTGGTCGAGCAGCGCACCGAGCGCGAAGACGTGCGTCATCCGGGTGCTGATCCAGGTCTCGACCGGCCGGTCGAGCAGCTCCCCCGTGTCGCCCAGCCAGCCGAAGCCGGCCGGCACCGCCGAGCCGGCGGCGAAGGCGAGCAGTGGCTCCAGTCGAGTGCGCATCAGAAGGTGAGGGCGGTGCCCGGGTCGTGCAGCAGGGCACCGACGTCGGCGAGGAACCTCGACCCCAGCTCCCCGTCGATGACGCGGTGGTCGAAGGACAGCGCCAGCGTGGTCACCTGCCGCGGCACGACCTCGCCCTTGTGCACCCAGGGCATCGCGCGGACCGCGCCGAAGGCCAGGATCGCCGACTCGCCCGGGTTGAGCAGCGGCGTGCCGGTGTCGACGCCGAAGACGCCCACGTTGGTGATCGTGATCGTGCCGCCGCTCATGTCGGCGGGCGTGGTGCGTCCCGCCCGCGCGGTGGCGGTCAGGTCGGCGAGCGCCGCGGCCAGCTCGGGCAGGGTGAGCGCGCCGGCGTCCTTGACGTTGGGCACGACCAGCCCGCGCGGGGTGGCCGCGGCGATGCCGAGGTTCACCCGGCTCTTCACCACGATCTCCTGCGCCGCCTCGTCCCAGGAGCTGTTCACCATCGGGTGCCGCTTCGCGGCCAGCAGCACCGCCTTGGCCACGAACAGCAGCGGGCTGACCTTCACCCCGGCGAGCTCGGGGCGGGCCATCAGGCGCTGACGCAGCTTCATCGTGCGGGTGACGTCGACGGTGAGGAACTCGGTGACGTGCGGCGCGGTGAACGCGCTGGCCACCATGGCCGCGGCGGTGTGCTTGCGGACGCCCCGGACGGGGATCCGCGTCTCGTCGAGGACCACCTCGGTGCGCGCCGTGGCGGCGCCGGCCGGGTGGTCGGACAGGCCCCGCACCGCGTCGACGTCGGCACGGGTGACGACCCCGCCCGCGCCGGTGCCGGTGACCGCGGCCAGGTCGACCCCGACGTCCCGGGCGTACTTGCGCACCGGCGGCTTGGCCAGCGGGCGCAGCGGCCCCGAGCCGGGCACCGTCGAGGTCGGCGCGGCGGCCTCCGTGTCGGCGGCGGCGACGTTCGCCTCCGCGGCCCGCCCCACCTCCAGGCCGCCGTGCCGGACCGGCTTGACCGTCACGTCGGGCGCGCTGGCGAGCAGCGGCGGCCGCTCGGCCCCGCTGCCGGGGTCGGCCTCCGGGAGGACCTGCGGGGCCGCCGACCGGCGCGGACGGCGGGCCGCCTCGGTGGTGCGCGGCCCGTACCCGACCAGGACGGCGCTACGCCCCCCGGGAGGCGCGGCCGGCGCGGCAGCGTCCCCGCCGACGTCGATGGTGATGATCGGCGCGCCGACGTCGACCGTCGTCCCGGCCTCGACGAGCAGCGCGGTGACCGTGCCGGCGTACGGGCTGGGCAGCTCGACGGCGGCCTTGGCGGTCTCGACCTCGCACAGCGGCTGGTTGACCGTGACGGTGTCGCCCACCGCGACCAGCCAGGCGAGGAGGTCACCCTCGGCGAGCCCCTCACCGATGTCGGGCAGGGCGAACTGACGCAGGTCGGCCATCAGAACCCCAGCGATCGGTCGACGGCGTCGAGGACGCGGTCGAGGTCGGGGAGGTAGTCCTCCTCCAACTTGGACGGCGGGTACGGGGTGTCGTACCCACCGACGCGCAGCACCGGCGCCTCCAGGGAGTGGAAGCAGGTCTCGGTCACCCGGGCGGCGATCTCCGCGCCCAGGCCCAGGGTCACCGGCGCCTCGTGCACGACGACGCAGCGGCCGGTGCGGCGCACGGAGTCGTACACCGGGTCCAGGTCCAGCGGCGAGAGCGTGCGCAGGTCGACGACCTCCAGCGAGCGGCCCTCGCCGGCGGCGACCTCGGCGGCCTGCAGCACCGTCTTCACCATCGGGCCGTAGGCCAGCACGGTGACGTCGTCGCCGCCGCGCACGACCCGGGAGCCGAACAGCGGGCCGGGCGTGGCGTCGGTGTCGACGACGCCCTTCTCCCAGTACCGCCGCTTGGGCTCGAGGAACACGACCGGGTCGGGGTGCGCGACGGCCTGCTGGATGCCCCAGTACGCGTCGGCCGGGGAGCTCACCGCGACCACCTTGAGACCCGCGGTGTGCGCGAAGTAGGCCTCCGGGCTCTCGCTGTGGTGCTCGACCGCACCGATGCCGCCACCGAAGGGGATGCGGATGACGATCGGCATCGGCAGCCGGCCACGCGAGCGGGCGTGCAGCTTGGCCACCTGGGTGACGATCTGGTTGTAGGCGGGGAAGACGAACCCGTCGAACTGGATCTCGCAGACCGGGCGGTACCCGCGCATGGCCAGCCCGACCGCGGTGCCGAGGATGCCGGCCTCGCCCAGCGGGGTGTCGACCACGCGCTGCTCGCCGAAGTCCTTCTGCAGGCCGTCGGTGATCCGGAAGACCCCGCCGAGCCGGCCGATGTCCTCGCCCATGAGCACGACCTTGGCGTCGTCCTCCATGGCGCGGCGCAGGCCCAGGTTGAGGGCCTTGCCGAGGGTGAGCGTGTCGGTCATGTCAGGCCTCCTCGAACGAGGCGTGGTACGCGACGAACTCGGCCCGCTGCTGGGCGAGCTCCGGCGTCGTCTCTGCGTAGACGTGGTCGAAGATCTCCGTGCCGGCGGGATCGGGCATCTCCCGGGTGCCGGTGCGGATCCGCACGGCCAGCTCGTCGCCCTCGGCGTCCACGGCGTCGAAGAAGTCGCGGTCGGCGGCCCCGGTGCGCGCCAGGTGCGCCTTGAGCCGGGCGATCGGGTCGCGCAGCGCCCACTCCTCCAGCTCGCTGGCCAGCCGGTAGCGGCTCGGGTCGTCGGAGGTGGTGTGCGCGCCCATCCGGTAGGTGAACGCCTCGATGAAGGTCGGCCCGGAGCCCTCGCGGGCGGCGGCGAGCGCGGCCCGGGTCACGGCCAGGACGGCGAGGACGTCGTTGCCGTCGACCCGCACGCCGGGGAAGCCGAAGCCCGACGCCCGCTGGAACAGCGGCACCCGGGACTGCCGCTCGATCGGCGCGCTGATCGCGTACTGGTTGTTCTGGCAGAAGAAGACCACCGGGGCGGCGAACGTCGCCGCCCAGATCATCGCCTCGTTGACCTCGCCCTGGCTGGTCGCGCCGTCGCCGAGGAAGGCCAGGGCCGCGCCGTCCGCGCCGTCCCGCTGCATGCCCATCGCGTAGCCGGTGGCGTGCAGCGTCTGTGCGCCGATGACCACCGTGTACAGGTTGAAGCGGGTGGCCACTGGGTCCCAGCCACCCTGGTCGACGCCGCGGAACAGGCTCATCACGTGCAGCGGGTCGACGTCGCGGGTCCAGGCGACGCCGTGCTCGCGGTAGGTCGGGAAGGCCATGTCCGCAGCCGCCATCGCCCGGCCGGCCCCGACCTGCGCGGCCTCCTGGCCCTGCAGCGAGGCCCACAGCCCGAGCTCGCCCTGCCGCTGCAGTGCGGTGGCCTCGACGTCCCACCGGCGCACGAGCACGAGGTCGCGGTAGAGCGCGCGCAGCTCCTCGGCGGAGACGTCCAGGGAGTAGTCGGGGTGCTCGACGCGCTCGCCCTCGGGGGTGAGCAGCTGCACCAGGTCGGGCTGGTCGGGGAGGTGCGGGGCACCGTCCCCCGGTACCGGGTCGACCAGCTCCGTGGTCCGGGACAGCACGCTCACAGGGGTCTCTCCTCGCCGTCTCGCACCAGGGACACCGGCGATCCCGCGGTTGGGGCCGGGGCCACGCTGGTTGTGGCGCAGCTCACCATGGAAGCACACCGACCGTCCATCAGGAGAACATCCACTGGTCGATCTGCGCAACCACCGCACCCTGTGGTGCGCATCGCGCCCTTACTAGGACGTCCACGCATGCCAGACTGAGCACCGTGACCGCCCGGCTGGACGCCACCGACGCACGGCTGATCCTCGCTCTCTCCGAGGACCCCCGCTGCACGGTGCTCGCCCTGGCCCAGCAACTGGGCCTGGCCCGCAACACGGTGCAGGCCCGGCTGGCCCGGCTGGAGTCCGCCGGCGTCCTGGACCCCTTCGAGCGCCGGGTCCGCCCCGAGGCCCTGGGCTACCGGCTCGGGGCCTACATCACGGTGCAGGTGGTCCAGCGCGGCCTCGACGACGTCGCCGCGTCGCTCGCCGCGATCCCCGAGGTGCTCGAGGTGGTCGGACTGTCCGGCGTCATGGACCTGCTGGTGCAGGTGGTGGCCGTCGACGCCGACGACCTGTGGCGGATCACCGAGCAGCTGCTGGCCGTCCCCGGTGTCCAGCGCACCGACACCAACCTGGCGCTGCGGCGGTTCGTCGACCACCGGATGACCCCGCTGCTCGAACGCGCCGCCTCTACCGCCCGCCCCGGGGACTGAGCCCGCTCAGCGCGGCCGGCGGATCCGCACCGGCCCGCGGGCGGTCGCGACGTCGACCACCTCGCCGCGCTGGGTGACCTCGGCCTGACCGGCCGCCACCAGCCGGCCCGCCGCCGCGCGCGCCGCCGGCATCAGCTCCCGCCAGCCCTCGGGGTCGACCGCCCGGGCGGCCTCCGACGGGCAGATGGTGGTGCCCGGACGGCGCTGGTCGAGCAGCTCGTCGATGGTCCGCTCCAGCACCCGGTCGACGTCGTCCACACCGCGAGCCTCCCCTTCCGGACGCCGACGCGCAGCAGGTGCTGGCGCGGACACCCCCGGGAGGAGGACGCTGCCCGCGTGCGCCGCCTGGTGGTCCTCGTGCTCGGTGCGTTCGTGCTGCTGACCGCGGGCTGGGTGGTGGCCCCCGCGGCGTCGGCCTGCAGCTGCGCGCCGGCGTCGATCGCCGAGCAGGTCGAGCGCGCCGACGTCGTCTTCACCGGCACGCTCGTGTCCCGGGAGGTGCTGCACCCCGTCCCGGGGGTGGTCGGCAGCGACGACCCGGCACTGCACGTGTTCGCCGTGCAGACCCTCCTCAAGGGGACGGCGTCGGCGCTGCAGGAGGTGGTCTCCGCGGACTCCTCGGCGTCCTGCGGGCTCGCACTGGACGGGGACGGACCGTTCCTGGTCCACGCCACCGACCCGCCCGGTGGTCCGGAGGGCCGGCTGACCGCCAGCCTGTGCGGCGGCACCGCCCCCGCCGACGCGGACCTGGTCGCCGAGGTGCAGGCGCTGACCGGCGGCGCGGTGCCCGAGCAGCCGAGCGGCCCGGTCATCGGCATGGCCGAGGGCAGCTCGACGACCACCGTGGCCTGGTTGGTCGCGGGCCTCGTCGGGCTGACCGTGCTCGTCGGGGGCCTGGCCGCGCTCGCGGGGCGGCGGGCCGACCGCCGGGCACTCACCGTCGTCGTCCTGACGCGCGACTGACCTCACCGTCTGCCCGGCGTGGCGGCCCGGGTAGGCGGCGGTCATGGCTGAGCAGACCCCGATCCGGACGATAGGCACGGGCAGGCGCGGGATCAGCACGCTGGGGTGGGTGCTCCGCGGCGCGGCCGCCGGCGCGGCGGGGACGACGGCGCTCAACGCCGTCACCTACCTGGACATGACGTTCCGCGGCCGGGGCACCAGCTCCACGCCCGAGCAGACCGTCGAGGCGCTCGCCGAGAAGGTGCACGTGCAGATCCCCGGTGACGAGGAGACGCGGTCCAACCGGGTGCAGGGGCTCGGCCCGCTGACCGGCCTGGCCGCGGGCATCGGTGCCGGCGTGCTCGCCGGCCTCCTGCGTGCCGCCGGCTTCCGGCCCGCGCTGCTCGTGGGCATCGCGCAGAGCACCGTCACGGTGCTGATCGGGTCCAACGGCCCGATGACCGCCCTCGGCATCACCGACCCGCGCACCTGGTCGGCCACCGACTGGGTCAGCGACGTCGTCCCGCACCTGGCCTACGGCGCCGTCACCCACGCCACCCTCGCCGCGTTCGACCGCGACTGAGGCGTCATGGAGTCCCAGCGCAGCGTTTACCGAGCGCTGGGACTCCAGGACGCACCAGACTGACGGCGTGGACGAGATCACCACCGAGGCGGAGCTGCGCGAGCTACTGGGCGAGCCGACGCCGCGGAGCGCTACCACGGCGAGCAGTACGGGGCCGGCCTCTACCCCGCCGGCTGACCCGCCAGCGAGGCGGTGACCGCCGCCTCGACGTGCAACCGCGTGGTGGGGAAGACCGGTACCGGGCTGTCGGCCTCGCCGACGAGCAGCTCGATCTCGGTGCAGCCCAGGACCACGCCCTGCGCACCGGCGTCGACGAGCCGCCGGATCACCCCGCGGTGGACCTCACGCGACTCCTCCCGGACGACGCCCAGGCAGAGCTCGTCGTAGATGACCCGGTGCACCTCGGCCCGGTCGTCGGCCGGCGGGACGAGGACCCGCAGCCCGTGCCCGGCCAGCCGGTCGCGGTGGAGGTCCTGCTCCATCGTGAACGCGGTGCCGAGCAGCCCGACCGTGTCCAGGCCGGCAGCGGTCACCGCGTCCGCGGTGGCGTCGGCCAGGTGCAGGAGCGGGATCCCGACCGCGGCCTGCACCTGGTCGGCCACCTCGTGCATCGTGTTCGTGCAGATCAGCAGCAGCTCGGCGCCGGCGGCCTCCAGCCCCCGCGCCGCGTGGGCGAGCAGCTCGCCGGCCTGCGCCCACTCCCCGGCGACCTGCAGCCGCTCGACCTCGGCGGAGTCCAGCGAGGCGAGCACGCACCGGGCCGAGTGCAGGCCGCCCAGCCGCTCGCGCACCAGCTCGTTGGCCAGCCGGTGGTACTCGCGCTGGACTCCCAGCTCATCCCGCCCAGCATCCCGATCACCCGCTGCCGGGGCGGCGCCTCGTGGAGTCCCAGGGGTGCGTCTCCCGCGCGCTGGGACTCCACGGGCCGGGGGGACGCCGTCATGCCGGCGCCTGCCAGCCGCCGTCGTCGACCCCGCCGGGCACCGGCGCCTCGGAGTCGTAGGGGGTGCGGGTGAAGACGAAGGTGGCCAGGTCCAGGTGGTCGGGGGCGATCCGCAGGGTCTCCCCGGCGTAGTAGCCGTCCAACCCGACCCAGGTGCCGTCGGGGCGCGGGGCGAAACGGCTGGCCCGCCCACCGCGGCCGGGCAGCGGCCCGAGGTGCAGCAGCCCGCCGGCCTGGGCGCGCAGCACGTGCGGTGCCGGACCCCAGAACCAGACGCCGAGCAGGTCCAGCGGCAGCGGCGGGGCCGACGGCGTCCAGGCCTCCACCACGCGGGGCTCGGCGGCGCGCAGGTCGGCCAGCAGCCCGGGCACCAGCGGGTCCAGGCCACTGGTGGTGTTGGCCAGCGTGACCGCACCGGCCTGCTCGACCCGGTCCACGAAGACCCCGGCGAGGAACCCCGGCATCGACCCGCCGTGCCCGACCAGGGTGTGCCCGTCCACGCGGAGCACCTGCAGGCCCAGGCCGTAGGCCGACCAGCCGGGAGCGGAGGGGTCGACGCCGGCGGGCACCGTCATCTCCTCCAGCGTCGCGGGCGACAGCACGTCCCCGGTGTCGCCGAGCAGGAAGACGCCGAGCCGGGCCAGGTCCGCCAGGGTGGCCCACAGCTGCCCGGCCGCGGCCATCACCCCGGCGTCGTGCTCGGGCTCGGGCAGCACCACGTCGGCCCACGGGTGCACCGCCGACCCCGTCGCCGCGCGCCCGCTGGGCCGGGGCGTCGTCCGGGTCATGCCCAGGGGGGTGAGCACCTCGTCCCGGACGACGTCCTCCCACGGGCGCTGCCGGTGCCGGGCGACCAGCTCACCGAGGAGGCCGTAGCCGAGGTTGGAGTAGTGGAAGCGGCGGGCCGCCCCGAGGACGACGTCGTCCCCGGTCAGCCGGAGGTCCTCCAGAGTGCCGCCGGGCACCCGCTCCCACCAGCCGCCGGGGCTCTCGGACCCGGCGCCGGCCAGGTGGGACAGCAGCTGGCCGACGGTGCGGTCGCCGAGCGGGGTGCCGGGGACGTGCTGCTCGAACGGGTCGTCGAGCCCGAGCCGGCCCTCGTCGCGCAGCCGCATGACCACCAGCGCGGTGACCGTCTTGCTGATCGAGCCGAGCCGGTACTGGACGTCGTCGTGCGGCTCGGCGACCTCACCGCGGCCGGTGGACCAGGCCAGCCCGCCGTCTCGGACGACCCCGGCGAGCAGGCTGGGCGCCCGGCCGTCGCGCTGCACCCGCGCGGTGCGGGCCAGCAGGGTACGGGCGGTGGACGGGAGCACCGGTTCGGCCATGTGCGGAGGCTAGCCAGCCGAGGCGGCCCTGGTCTCCCCCACGGGCAGCCGGCCGGTGCGCTGCGCCCAGCGCTCGAACCAGACGGTGCACAGCGGCGGCACCGAGGCCACCAGGGCCAGGAGTGCCGTCTGCGGCGTCCAGCGGAGCACCCGCCAGGCCAGCAGGGCGACCCCGACGTAGACCACGAAGACGGCGCCGTGCACCGGGCCGGCCAGCTGGACACCCACCTCGGACGTCTTGAGCACCCACTTGACGAACATCCCGGCCAGCAGGAGCACCCAGGTCACCGCCTCGGCGACGGCGACGACGCGGAAGGTGCGGGCGACGGTGCGCGGGTCGGTCAGTGCGGCGGGCACGGGGCTCCTCGGGTGGTCCGGTCGGTGGCCCCCATCCTGCCCGCGGACCCTGTGCGTCTCGGCGGGCACACCCCGCACGCACGAGTGCCCCGGGCGCCGGCTGGCGACCGGGGCACTCGTGCCGGCCTCGTCCAGGGGCTCGCCCGAGCTCGCGGGGCGAGGAGGACGAGGCCCTCGGTCAGCCGAGGCGGCGCATGGCGGTGATGGCACCGACCGCGTCGATGCTGGAGACCTTGACCACGTCACCGGACGTCGGCGCGTGCACCATCTGCCCGTCCCCGATGTAGATGCCGATGTGGTAGACGGGACTGCCGTAGGCCACGAGGTCACCCGGCTGCAGATCGCCGCGAGAGACGGCCCGCCCCGAGGCGGCCTGCAGCCGGCTGGAGTGCGGCAGCGAGACGCCGGCGGCGGCGTAGGCGTAGGCGACCAGACCTGAGCAGTCGAACGAGTCCGGACCAGCGGCAGCCCACACGTAGGGGTCACCACGCTGGGCCATCGCCGCATCGACAGCGGCCTGGACGGCGTTGCCGCCGACGGCAACGGGTGCCGGAGCAGCAGCCGCGACTGGGGCCGCAGGCGGAGCAGCGGACCGGGTCGCCCGGGAAGCCGCCGGGGCAGGCCGCTCGACGGTCGCACTGGACGAGGCAGCACTGGACGCGCTGGGCTCGGCTCGGGTTGCCGCCTCCTCGCGGGCTGCGGCTGCGGCTGCGCCGGCTGCGTGCTGCTCAGCGAGCTGGCGGGCCCGCTCGCGCTCCTCGGCGCTCAGCCGCTCGAGGTCGGCCTTGTACCGGTCGATCTCGGACTGCAGCTCCGCCTGCTGACGGGCCACCTCCTCGACCTGCGCCTGCGCGGTGGCGGCGGCGGCGTCGGCGGCGGCCTTGGCCTGCGCGGCTGTCTGGGTGGCCTGCTCGGCCGCCCCGAGGACCTCGTTGTTGTGGTCGGCGATGGTGTCCAGCGTGCCGACGCGGTCGATCATCTCCTCGGCGGAGGTGCTGGTCAGCATGGCCTGGAGGGTGTCCAGCCGGTCGCCGGTGTAGGCGCTGCGCGCCACCTCGGTGACCTTCTCGCGGGCGGTGCCCACCGCGGCGTCGGCGGCGCCGACCGCGGCAGCGGCCTGGGCGGCGGCGGCCTGCTGGTCGGACAGCTGCACACGGGCGTCGTTGAAGTGCTCGGTGACGACCTCGAGGTCGTGACCACGGGCGGCGACCAGGGCCGCGGCCTCCTCCGAGCTGGCCGGCGTTTCAGGCGCGGCCCACGCGGGAAGAGAGGTGAGGGAGACGACACCGGCGGCGGCCAGCGCGATCAGGACGGCCGCCGTGGAACGGCGGCGGGCAGAGCTGAGCGAACTCGCCATGTGAGGCGGGTGTTTCCCTTCTTCCACTCGCCGCCTACCGAGTTAGCTGACGGGTTCGGGCGGGAAGACGCCCGGCACCACACGGCCCGTACGGGTCGCGCGGAGCTTCACCCCAGTGCTGCGGTGGGTCCCCGGTCCACTGGCCCGCAGTGCTGCACGGGCCGCTGTGGTTCGGCGGCGGTCCAGGCGGTCGCTCCCCGGGAGGGGGCTGAGGTGCCCGTCCGGACCGCCGCCCACCGTAAGCGTGTGATCGGGAGATGACAAACGGTCGGGCGCAATTTGTGCAGAAACTCCTGGCGTGTGCCAGGACACGCTCACCGAGCGTGACAGGCTCGCCGGATGTGGGGCCTGGGACGGCGCGAGTTCAGCCTCGTGCTGCTGCGCCGGATGGCCGATCTGCGGCCTGACCTGGTCACCGACGCCCTGCCCCGGCTGTCCGCCGACCGCGCGGAGGCCCGCGCGGCGCACCGCCGTTGGCAGGCGCTGCAGCACTCGGCGACGGGCCCGCACGGCGTGTCGCGGTACGCCACCGTCCTCGGTCCGGCCGACGAGTGTGAGGAGCGCCGCTGGGGTGAGGTGTCCCTCACCGTCCGGCGGTGGCCGCTGCCGCTGTGGCCGCACCTGCGCTGGGAGGTGGTCTCCGTGCCCGGCGGACCGCTGCTGACCGAGCAGCTCGTGCGGGCGGCGGGCTCGCCGGTGCCCGCGGCCGCCCCGGACGACCTGCGGGTGTGGGAGCACGTGGTGGGCGACGTCGCCGTGCTGCCCGGCGCCCGGGAGGTCGACCCCGGCGTCACCAGCCGCTGGGAGGTCACCGTCGGCCCGGTGCGGGCGCAGTTCGTCTGGGGGCTGTTGCAGGAGGTCCACCCCGGCCCGCCATGATCGGTGTCGTGCCGAGCCTCTCCCCCGCTGCCTGGGACGACCCGGTCGTGCAGCAGCTCACCACCGCCCAGCAGGACGAGCTGCGGACCCGCTACGAGGGCAAGGGCGAGCCCGGCGTCCACCCGTCGGCCGACGACGTCGCCGTCGTCCTGGTCGCCCGGGACGACGACGGGTCGCCGGTGGGCTGCGGCGCGCTGCGGGCGCTGGAGCCGGGCGCGGCCGAGGTCAAGCGGATGTACGTCGTCCCCGCCGCCCGGGGCCGCGGGGTGTCCCGGCTGGTGCTGGCCGGGCTGGAGGCCGAGGCGCTCGCCCGCGGCTGGACCACGCTGCGGCTGGAGACCGGCCCCCGCCAGCCGGAGGCGATCGGGCTGTACACGGCGGCCGGCTACGTGCCGGTCGGCGCCTTCGGCCACTACGTCGGCGACCAGGACGCCACGCACTCCCTCTTCTTCGCCCGCGACCTGACCTGAGCGCGGACTCACAGCCGCCTTGGCGGGCGGTACCGGCCCGCACCTGGTCACATGGTCGCGTGCAGGTGGCGAGAGAGGCGCGCGGCCTGCTGGCGACGATGCGGGAGCGGCTGCGCGGCCGGGACACCGCGTTGATCGCCGCCGGGCTGACCTTCTACGCCGGCATCGCCGTCGTCCCGGCGCTCGTGCTCTCGCTGGGCCTGACCAGCTGGGTCGCCGGCACCGACCAGGTGCGCACCCTCACCGGTGAGCTGGCGTCGGTGCTGCCGGCCGAGCTGGGCGCCCCCGCCGCGGTCGCCCGGCTCGCCGAGGCCGGCACCGGGCTGAGCGTCCTCGGCGCGGTGCTCACGCTGCTGCCCATCTCCCTCTACGGCGAGGGGGTGCGCCGGGCGCTGCTGCGCTTCAGCCCCGCGCACGACCGGTTCACCGCCTGGCGCGGCCGGCTGGCGTCGCTGCCGCTGCTGGTGCTGGCGCCGCTGCTCCTCTACCCGCTGCTCCTGGTCGGGCGGCTGCTGGCCCGGCTCTCCGAGACCCCCGGGTTCGGTGCGACCCTCGGCGGCTTCTCGGCCGGCTACTACTCGGTGCTGTTCGCCCTGACCCTGCCGCTGGTGTGGGTGTTCCGGGTGGTCGCGGCCGGGCGGCTGCGCTGGCGGGCGGTCCTGGTCGGCGCGCTGTTCACGGCCGGCTCGCTGTCGGGGTTCCTGCAGGGCTTCGTGCTCTTCCTGGCCCTTCCGCTGGACCTCGGCGCCCCCTTCGGCGGGCTGACCGTCGTCGGCGGGGTGGTCGCCGTCGGCTTCTGGCTGTTCATGCTGCAGTTCGTGCTCATCGCCGGGTGGCTGTTCACCGAGGCGATCGACGAACGGCTGCGCCGGGGAGCGCCCGCGCTCAGTCGCTGAGCGGGTGCTCCTCGATCAGCCGGTCGCGCTGCTCGGCCACGTCGTAGGAGGGCTCGGGCAGCCGCGGGTCCAGGTCGGTGAGGGTCTCCAGCAGCAGCCGGCCCACCGCCCAGTTGCGGTACCACTTGCGGTCGGCCGGGACGACGTACCAGGGCGCGGCGTCGGTGCTGGTGCGCTCCAGGACCGTCTCGTACGCGCGCTGGTAGTCCGGCCACAGGGCGCGGTCGTCGAGGTCGGACGGGTCGAACTTCCAGCGCTTGGCGGAGTCGTCGAGCCGGGCGAGCAGGCGCTGCTTCTGCTCCCACGGGGAGATGTGCAGCAGCACCTTGACCAGGGTCACGCCGTCGTCGACGAGGTGCTGCTCGAACCGCACGATCTCGCGGTACCGCCGCTCGACCACCGGCGGCGGGGCCAGCTGCCGCACCCGGCCGGCCAGCACGTCCTCGTAGTGCGAGCGGTCGAACACGCCCAGCATCCCGGGCCAGGGGACGGCGCGCCGCACCCGCCAGAGGAACCCGTGGCGCAGCTCCTCCGGCGTCGGCCGGCCGAAGCCGGTGACCGCGACGCCCTGCGGCTGGACCGCGCCCACGACGTGCCGGACGACGCCGCCCTTGCCGCTGGTGTCCATGCCCTGCAGCACGAGCAGCACCCGCCGCCGTCCGCCGGTGACGCCCTCGGCGTAGAGCCGCTCCTGCAGCTCTGCCAGCCGGCGTCCCTCGGCGACGGCCACCTCCCGGGTGTGCTCCTTCTCCCCCGGCACCAGCGGGGTCGACCGCGGGTCGATCTCGCGCAGCCGGACGGGGGCCGCAGGAGCACGCAGCGTCTCGCGCAGGGAGGGGGCCATCCCCTGAGCCTAGGGACGCCGGGCTGCTCAGCCGGCGAGCTGGTCGGGCAGCGGCTCGCGGTGCAGGACGACGAGGCTGCTCACCGCCCGGGTGAGGACGACGTAGAGCCGGTGCAGCCCGCGCGGCTCGGCGGCCACGATCGCGGCGGGCTCGACCACCACCACGTGGTCGAACTCCAGGCCCTTGACCAGCGTCGCCGGCACCACCGCGACCCGGGCGGGCTCCGAGCCGTCGTCGGAGAGCGCGGCGACGTCCAGCCCGGCGGCGGTCAGCAGCGCGACGACGTGCGGCACCGCGGCGTCGGCGCAGACCACGCCGGTCGAGCCCTCCGTCGTCGCCAGCTCGGACACCACGGACGCCAGCGGTCCGGCGAGGGTGGTGACCGGCCGCAGCCGCAGGGCGCCGGGGTCCCGGCGGACGGCGGTCGCCGCGCCCAGCCCCGGCGCGATCGTCGGCAGCAGCCGGTTGGCGAGGTCCAGCACCTCCCCGGGCACCCGGTAGCCCCGGGTCAGCGGGCGCACCGTGGTCTCCGGGCGGCCCAGGGTGGCCAGCGTCTGCGCCCAGTCCTGCGCCGCCCACGGGCTGGTGGCCTGGGCCAGGTCACCGAGCACGGTCAGCGACCCGGCACCCAGCCGGCGGGCGACCGCGCGGCACTCCATCGGGGAGAGGTCCTGGGCCTCGTCGACCATCACGTGCCCGTAGCCGGGGGTCCGCTCGAGCATCCCGGCGACCTCGTCGACCAGGACGGCGTCGGCCGGCGTCCACCGGGCGCTCTTCACCGACCGGGGCAGCACGGGCCAGTGCAGCAGCGCCTGCTCCTCCTCGGTGAGCACGCCGCGCGCGGCCCGGGCCAGCACCTCGGGGTCGGAGAACAGCGAGGCGACCAGCCCTGCGGCGTCCACGGCCGGCCAGACGGCGTCGCAGAAGGCGCGCACCTCGGCGCTCCGGGCGCACCGGCGGGTCTCGGCGTCGGTGGGGCTGCCGCCGCCGGCCTCCTTGAGCCGGCGCGCGTACTCGGCCAGCGACATCGCCAGCCGCTCCCGGCCGGCGGCGTAGTGCACCAGCTGGGCGGCGTCGACCCCGCTGGTGCCGGCCCGGCGCAGGTCGTCGACGAACCGCTTGAGCCGCTCCTCACCGATCCGGTACTTCTTCCCGGAGAGGCTGACCTGCACCGAGTCCACCGGCTTGCGGATCCCGCTCCACAGCGCCCGGCGCAGCACCTCGGCCATCCGCGGGTCGCCCTTGAGGACGGCGACGTCCGGGGCGTCCTGCGTGCGGACGGTCACCCGGGCGGTCAGGTCGGCGACGGTGGCCTGGTCGACCTCGACCTCCCCGAGCGCGGGGAGCACCTGCTCGATGTAGCGCAGGAACGCCTTGTTCGGACCGACGACGAGCACGCCGGTGCGGGCCAGCTGGTCGCCGTGCGTGTAGAGCAGGTAGGCGGCCCGGTGCAGGCCGACGGCGGTCTTGCCCGTGCCGGGCGCGCCCTGGACGCAGATCGACTCGGTCAGCGGCGCCCGGACGATGTCGTCCTGGTCGGGCTGGATGGTGGCGACGATGTCGCGCATCGGGCCGCTGCGCGGGCGCTCGATCTCCGCCCGCAGCAGCTCACCGGCACCGCCGTCGTCCTCGCCCTCGGCCAGCCGCTCGTCCTCGTAGCTGGTGAGCTCGCCGGCGGCGAAGCCGAACCGGCGACGGCGGGCCACGCCCTGGGGGTCGGCGGCGCTGGCCTGGTAGAACGGCCGGCTCATCGGCGCCCGCCAGTCGATGACCACGGGGTCGCCGGCGTCGTCGCGGACGTGCCGCCGGCCGATGTGGAAGGTCTCCGGCGCCCCGTCCGGCCCGGCCTCGGCGGTGCCGTCGGTGCGGCCGAAGAACACCGGCACACCCGGGTCGGCGGCCAGGGAGAGCAGCCGCTGGGCGCGGGCGGCGCCGAGGCGCTCGGAGGCCCAGGCGTCGACGCCGGCGTCGGTCACCGACACCGCCGCGGTGCGCATCCGGCCGAGGCAGACGGCCGCGCGGGCGAGGTGTGCGCGCTCGGCGGCGAGGACGGGATCGGGGGCGGTGGTCTCGGGTGCGGCGGAGGGAGACACGGTCGCAGGACGGTACGCCGCGAGGCGGTGACGATCCGCCGCCGACGCGCCCGGGGATGTGTAGACGGGGTGTTTCCGGATCAATCACAGGCATGACCAGTGACCCGACTCAGCCCCCAGTCATCGGGGCCACCGCAGACGACCGGGACGGACGACCGGTGGGCACGATCACCACGGTCTTCCTCGACGACGTGACCGGTCAGCCCACGTGGGTGGGCCTGACCAGCGGTCAGCACGCCGCCCCGCAGAGCGACGAGGTGCCGGTGATCGCGCCGGTCACCGGCAGCGCGCTGTCCGACGGTCGGCTGCGGCTGACCGTCTCCGCCGACGCGGTGCAGTCCGCGCCCCGGATCGCCCAGCCCGACCGGCTCACCCCGGCCGAGGAGACGATGCTGCGCGAGCACTACAGCGGCACGTCTGCCCGGGGCACGTCCGCAGGGCTCACCCACGACACGACCCAGCAGCCGCCGCGCACCGCCGTCGGCACCCTCGACGACACCGGCATGACCCTCTCCGAGGAGCAGATCCGGGTCGACACGGTCGTCGAGCCGTGGACCCGGGCGGTGCTGCGGATCGAGGAGTTCACCGAGGAGGTCATGGTCCCGGTGACGGTCACCCGCCAGCGCGCCCGGATCGACCACCTCCCGATCACGACGCACACCGGGGGCACGAACGGCGGCCTGACCGACGGCGCCGTCGGCGGCCGCGACCGCTCGACGAGCAGCACCGGCTGGGTGACCCTCTACACCGAGGAGCCCAGGGTCACCGTCGAGCGGGTGCCGTCCGAGCGGGTGCGGCTGGCCACCTCGTGGGTCACCGAGGACACCGTCGTGACCGACGAGGTGCGCCGCGAGCGGGTCGAGCTCACCACCACCGACACCGTCTGACCCGGCGGCGTCCCCCGGGGCCCGGCCACCACCGGGCCCCGGGGCGGTCACCCCTCGGTGCGGTCGCCGAGCCACCAGTCCAGCGCCGTGGTGACCAGGTCCGGGGTCACGACGTGGCCGCCGTCGAACTCGTGCCAGCGGACGTCGTAGCCGTCGTCCCGCAACTGCGCGGCGACCCGGCGCCCGCAGCGGTCGATCGGGAGCACGCGGTCGTCGGTGCCGTGGCCGATCCAGAAGTGCGGCCGGCCGAACCGGCCCGGGGCGGCGACGAAGCCCGGGGAGAAGGCGAGCACCGTGTCGGCCAGGTCGCCGTTGGCCACCCCCAGGCTCAGCGCGTAGGACGCGCCGTCGGAGAACCCGCCGAGCGCGACCCGGCTGATCGCGCAGCCGGCGAACACCGCGTCCAGGGCGGCGTCCAGGACGGCGACGTCCCGGCCCAGCCCGCCGTGGACCAGGTCCCAGGTGGCGGCGGCCGACGTCGGCGCGAGCACCAGCACCCCGCGGGCGGCGGCCAGGTCGCCGACGGCCCGCAGCGCGTCCTCGGCCGAGCCGCCGGCGCCGTGCAGGAAGACCAGCAACGGCCGGGGCGCGGCGTCACCTGGCGGGACGGCGAGCAGCGCCTCCGCCCCGGGCCCCAGGTCGAGGCGGGTCACGCCGGGCGGGGGCGGCGCCGCGGTGCGGACGTCGTGCGGACGACTGTCGAGGCGGCCGTCCGCCGCGCGGGAGGTGGACATGCCCCTCCCCTACCCCGTTCACGGAGTCCCAGCGCTGCGTTCCCGGCGCGCTGGGACTCCACTACGTGCGGTCAGCCGGCTCGACGACGTGCACGCGGACGGCGCGGAACTGGCCCGGGGTCTCCAGCAGCACCGCCTTGGTGGGCTCACCGACGTCCAGGGCGGGCAGCTGGGGCAGGGCGGCCAGCGGGCGCAGCCGCGGGTCGGAGAGCACCTCGGCGACCATCCCGCGGTCCCCGCCGGTCGCCAGCCCGACGGTGGCCGCAGCGTGCGGCAGCAGCACCCGCGCGGCGGTCTCCACGGTGTGGCTGACGACGGCGTCGGCCTGGTTGCCCCGGCGTCGGGCGAACCGCTGCTGCGACTGGCCTCCCGCGGCCGTGCGGCCCTGCACCTGCCGGGCGTCGACCTTGGACACGACCAGCTCCGCCCCGTCGAACACCCCGACCGCCCACCGCCCACGCCGGACGAGCAGGACCGCGGTGCGCCGGGGCACCAGCGCGGCCGCGGTGAAGGTGGTGAGCGGGGCGGGGCCGGGCGTCCAGCCGTAGGGGGCGGTCAACCGCACCGTCGTGGTGTCCGCGCAGGTCAGCGCCAGCTCCTCCCCGTCCACCTGGACGTCGAAGGCCCCGTGCCGGTCGGCCACGCCGTCCAGCCACCGGCCCAGCCGCTCCGGGACGACGCCGAGCACGCGTCCTCCGCCGGCGGCGGGCTGCGGGCGCGTCACCGGGTGCGCAGCGCGAGGAGCCGGTCGAGGACGTCGCCGGTGCGCAGCCCGTCGTGCTCGAACTCGTTGGTGACCCAGGCGCGCACGTTGCCCACGGCCTCCGCCGTCTCCAGGGACAGCCCGGCGTCGACGTACATGTCGTCGAGGTAGACCGCCGCGTCGACCGGGACGTCGTTGGCCGCCAGCCGCACCGGGTCGTAGAGGGTGGGGAAGGCCTCGACCTCGGCCAGCGCCCGGGCCGCCGGGCCGAACGCCTTCAGTGAGGCGATCTCCTCGAACATCCAGGGGAACACCATCTCGCCGGTGAACGGCAGGGGCCGGACCCCGCCGTCGAACTGCGGCCCCCGCTCGGCCTCGGCTGCCCACCCCGTGGCGCCCGGTCCGGAGGCGTAGATGGCCTCCTGCAGCGTCATGTAGAGCGGGTTGTCCCAGTAGGAGGTGCGCCGGGCGACCTCGTCGAGGAACCCGTCGGCGGGCTCCTCGTCGTCGTCGAGGGCCTCGTCGACCAGCCAGTGCAGTTCCTCGGCGCCGGACTGCGTGCCGAGGGCGTGACCGAGGATCTGCAGGCGCCGCACGGTCAGCCGGTCGCCGTCGGGCAGCAGCACCGGGGCGGCGTCCAGCCGGTCGGCCAGCGCGGCGAGCCGGGCGGCGTCGCCGGGGTACCGCTGGTGGAACCGCCGGGTCTTCGCCGCCACCCGCGGCCAGGTGCGCCGGTAGACCTCGCGGGCGTCGGCGTGCAGGCCGGCCAGCCCGCCGGTGACCAGGCAGCGGTCCAGCCCCTCGGGCGCCTGCGACAGGTAGGTCAGCGTGACGAAGCCGCCGTAGCTCTGGCCCAGGGTGGTCCAGCGACGGCCGCCGTAGACCGTCGTCCGCAGGTGCTCGGCGTCGGCGACGACCGAGTCGGCGCGGAAGGCGAGCAGGTGTCGGGCCGCGGCGGCGGGGTCGGGGAACCGGCTGATCGAGCGGCCGGTGACCCGCGCACTGCGGCCGGTGCCGCGCTGGTCGAGCAGCACCACCCGGAAGTCGCGCAGCGCCCGGGCGAGCCAGCCGCCGCGGGTGGGCCGGGGCGACTTCCCGCCCGGGCCGCCCTGCAGGAACAGCAGCAGCGGCAGGTCGTCGTGCCGGCGGTCGGGGGCGACCAGTTCGCGGGCGAAGACGGTGGTGGTGCCGGCGTCGGGGTCCGACCAGTGCAGCGGCACCGTGACCTCGTGCTCCCGGACGACGGCACCCGGGATCTCGTAGGTGCTCAACGGGCCAGCGCCGGGGTGGCGGCGTGCTCGGCCGGGACGTGCAGCACCCGCTGCCCCAGCGCCACGGCCACGGCGGCCACCCCCGCGGCGACCGTGGCGACGGCGAAGCTGGCGTTGGCCCCCACCGCGTCGACGATCTTGCCGGCGACCGAGGCGCCGACGGCGACGCCGAGGGCCAGGGCGGTGCCGATCCAGGTGAACGCCTCGGTGACCGCCGCCCGCGGCACCAGCACCTCGGCGAGGGTGAACGCGCTGATCAGCGCCGGGGAGACCGCGATCCCGGCGACCACCACCAGCGGCAGCATCAGCCAGTAGCTCTCGGCGAACAGCAGCGGCAGGGTCAACACGGTGAGCAGGGTGAGCACGCCGACCAGCCGGTGCCGCAGCGGGACCTGCCAGTGCACCGTGCCCCAGCCGATGCCCGCGCCCATCGAGCCCACGGCCAGCCCGGCGATGAGCAGCCCGGACAGCGAGCGCGCGCCGACCTCGTCGGCGAAGGCGACCAGCGAGATCTCCAGCGTGCCCAGGATCGCGCCGATCGAGGCGCCGACGACGAACAGCACCCGCAGCCCCCGCACCCGCATGGCCGAGGCGCCTTTGCGGTGCTCGCGTTCGGCCGGTGGCGGTTCGGTGCGCCGCTGGGCGACGAACAGCACGGTCCCGACGGCGGCCAGGGTGAAGGCGGTGACGACACCGGAGGTCGTGTGCCCGGTGGTGGACAGGAAGGTGACCAGCACCGGGCCCACGATGAAGACGAACTCGTCGACCACCGACTCCATCGCCAGCGCGGTGGGCAGCCGTGGTGTGCCGCGGAGCAGGTGGGTCCAGCGCACCCGGATCATCGAGGAGACCGGCGGGAGGCTGGCCCCGGTCAGGGCGGCGGTGGCGAAGACCGTCCACAGCGGCCACTGCTCCTTGACCGCCATGAGGAACGCGCTGCCGGACAGCACGAAGACCACCAGCACGGCCAGCAGCACGCGGCGCTGGGCGTGGGTGTCGGCCAGCCGGCCCACGACCGGGCCGGTGATCGCGGCCGCGACGGCGCCGGCCGCGGCGACCGCCCCGCCCAGCCCGTACGACCCGGTCTCCGACTGCACCAGCAGCACGCTGCCCAGGCCCACCATCGACAGCGGCAGCCGGC
Source organism: Modestobacter muralis (assembly GCF_010682105.1). GTDB lineage: Bacteria > Actinomycetota > Actinomycetes > Mycobacteriales > Geodermatophilaceae > Modestobacter > Modestobacter muralis. The sequence goes on from NZ_JAAGWH010000013.1 coordinate 176,202, forward strand.
CGATGAAGGCCGCCAGCACCATGGGCAGGGCGTGCGGCGTCCGCAGCACGTGCAGGTACGGGTTGGGCACGGGCGGACTGGCCTCCGTCAGCGGGATGGACGCCTCGTCACGCTAACCGAACGGACCGTGACCCGCGGGACGAACGGCGGGTCAGGCGGCGCCCGTGTCACCCGGCCCGGAGACGGCTGCGCGGCGTCTCGAGCTCGTCGCACACCAGGCTGGGCAGCTCAGGTGAGTGCGGGCATCACGGCGTCTCCTGGGTGCAGCAGCACCACGTGCACCGGCGGGTGGTCCCCCAGCCGCCACGCTGCGGCCGGGGGATCGGGCCAATCTACCGACCCGATCGCATACGTCCAGGACGTCTGGACGGGATGTGACGCAGGTCGCCCGGGGAAGCCCGCCGGGCGCCGGCCCGTTGACCGGGGACGTGACGACTCCCCAGCTGCTCCAGCCCCTGACCCTGCGCGGGGTGACCCTGCCCAACCGCCTCGCGGTCGCCCCGATGTGCCAGTACTGCGTGACCGACGGGGTCGTCGGCGACTACCACCTGGTGCACCTGGGCCGCTTCGCCCTCGGCGGGTTCGGCCTGGTCATGGTCGAGGCGACCGGCGTGACCGCCGACGGGCGGATCAGCCCCGGGGACGTCGGCCTGTGGGACGACGGGCAGGTCCCGGGCCTGGCGCGGATCGCCGCCTTCCTGCGCGAGCACGGCAGCGTGCCGGCGATCCAGCTCGCCCATGCCGGCGGCAAGGCCAACACACTGCGTCCGTGGGACGGCTCCGGCCAGGTGACCGCCGAGAACGCCCGGCCCGGCGACGTGCCGTGGACGCCGGTGGCCGCCAGCGCCGTGCCGATGGGCGAGGGCTGGAGCGCCCCGCACCCGCTGACCGTCGCGGAGATGGCCGGCGTCCGCGAGGCCTTCGTCGCGGCCGCCCGGCGCGCGCTCACCGCCGGTTTCCAGGTCGCCGAGGTGCACGCCGCGCACGGCTACCTGCTCAACCAGTTCCTCTCCCCGCTCACCAACACCCGCGACGACGGGTACGGCGGCTCGCTCGAGGGCCGGATGCGCTTCCCGCTGGAGGTCGTGGCCGCCGTCCGCGCGGTGTGGCCGGAGGACCTGCCGCTGGTCGTCCGCGTCTCCGCCGTCGACGCCACCCGCGACGGGACGACGCTGGCGGACACCATGGCCTTCGCCCGCGAGCTGAAGGCGCTGGGCGTGGACGCGATCGACGTCTCCGGCGGTGGGATCGGCGGGGGCTGGGAGCACCCGATCGGCTACGGCTACCAGGTGCCCTTCGCCGCGGCGATCCGCGAGCAGGCCGGCATCCCGACCATGGCCGTGGGCCTGGTCGTCGACCCGCAGCAGGCCGAGGCGGTCGTGGCCACCGGCCAGGCCGACCTGGTCGCCGTCGCCCGCGAGGCGCAGGACGACCCGAACTTCGCCGTCCATGCGGCCCGGGCGCTGACCGGGGGCTACGACACCTACCCGGTGCAGGCCGGCCCGCGGCTGGCCTCGCGGGACCGGCTGTTCGAGCGGCTGGGCCCGTGGACCGGGCCGGACCCGGTGCGGGTCGAGCAGCCCGCCGCCCAGGCCTGAGCCACCTGGCCGACCGGGGGGCCGCCGCACGACGCGGCTCCCCGGTCGGCGGGGCGGCTCAGCCCCGCCCGTAGGCCGGGCCGACCTCGACGAGGAAGTCGTCCCAGGCCGGGGGCACCGGACCTCCGATGACCTCGGCGTCCAGCTTGTCGAGGTACCAGTGCCAGCCCAGCGCGAAGTCCACGACGTCGGTGCCCGGGGCGAAGAGCTGGGTGAAGAGCAGCACCGCCTCGTCGCCCTCCTGGTCGAGGTCCAGCTCCACCCGCCAGCCGCCCTCGGTGTCCCACTCGACCACCAGCCGGACCGGGGCGGCGCACGCGACCACCCGCATCGGCTCCCCCACCGGGGTGTCCTCGTGGGTCATCGTGAAGGTGCCGGCGCCCCCGGGCTCCCGGAGCCCGTCGTAGGTCCCGATCCAGCGGACCAGCCGGTCCGGCTCGGTGAGCGCGGCCCACACGTCGGCGACCGGCACCGGCCACCGTCGCCGGAAGCGCAGCTGCACCCCCTCGGCCAGCACGTCGACCTCGCCCGTCCGTCCCTCGCCTGCCATCACGCCGTCCTCCTGCGTCGGGGGCCCAGCCTGGCCGTCGGCGGCGCGGTTCACCAGGGGTCGGCGCGGGCAACGCTGCTGCCATGACCGTCACCGACCCCGACACCCCGGACCCGCTGAACGACCCCCGCACCCTGCAGGCCGACCCCGGCGCGCTCGGTGAGGGCGAGGACCTCGCCTCCACCGAGGACGACGCGGTCTCGACCGGCGAGGACGAGCTGGCCAGCTCGCGCACCGAGGCCGACGAGGCCGGCGGCGGCGACGTCACCGGCGGGTCGTTCGCCGGCGCGATCGGCGAGGCACCGAGCGCCGACCAGACCTGAGACGGACCGGTCCGTTTCCGTCCGGCGATCGGCGGGAACGTGACCGGGCACACGCGTCCGGAGGCCCAGCCACGGCCCGGTGGGCGCCTGTCCCGAGGAGCAGCCATGGCCACCGGTGAGACCGGCTTCGCCGACGTCACGTTCGACCTCATCTCCGTGCAGTACCACTCGCTCAAGGCCGGGCACGACTACGGCCAGTACGTCCGGGACGCCGAGAACGCCGGCCTGGACGACGTCGCCTCGTTCTTCCGCGAGGTGATGGAGCAGGACACCCAGCGCGCGAAGCGTGCCCACGACCTGCTGCGCCAGCTGTCCGGCACCGAGCACGGCGGCCCGGCCACCACCTGAGCCGCACATCGGGAGGACCCCCGCCCGCAGAGTCGAGCGCTGCCCCCGAGGTGAGGGCAGCGCTCGACTCTGCTCGCCCCCTCCCCGGGGCCCCGGTGCCCGCCCGACACCGGCCGAGGTCGTCGCGCTCTGCCGCCCCGACGGGGGACGATGGCCCGGTGATCACGACCGCGCTGACCCGCTGGTTCGACCTGGACGCACCCGTGTTCGGGGCACCGATGGCGGGGGTGGCCGGCGGTGCACTGGCGCGCGCGGTCTCCCTGGGCGGCGGCCTGGGGATGATCGGCGTCGGCGCCGACACCGACCCGGACTGGGTCGTCGAGCAGGGCCGACTGCCGGCCGAGGCCGACGTCTCGCACGGCGTCGGGCTGATGGCCTGGGCGCTGGAGCGCCGGCCGGAGCTGCTGGCGGCCGCGATCGCCACCGAGCCGGTGCTGGTCTCGGTGTCCTTCGGCGACCCCGGCCCCTACGTCGGCCCGCTGCACGACGCCGGGATCGCGGTGGCCACGGCGGTCAACTCCCGCGCGGACCTGGACCGGGCGCTCGAGGCCGGCGCCGACGTGATCGTCGCGCAGGGCACCGAGGCCGGCGGGCACACCGGGCAACGCTCGACGCTGCCGCTGCTGCAGGAGGTGCTGGCCGCGACCGACCGGCCGGTGCTCGCCGCCGGCGGGATCGCCACCGGCGCCGGGCTGGCTGCCGTCCTCGTCGCCGGCGCCGCGGGCGGCTGGCTCGGCACACCGTTCCTGGCCAGCCTGGAGGCTGCGAACACGCCGGCGATTCGAGCCCGGGTGCGCACCGCGTCGGGCGACGACACGATCCTGACCAGCGCGTTCGACATCGCCCAGGAGCTGGGCTGGCCGGCGCGCTGGCCCGGCCGCGCCCTGGTGAACGAGTTCACGGAGACCTGGCACGGCCGGGAGGACGAGCTGCGCGGTGACACCGCGGCCACCGCACAGGTGCGCCGGGCGCGCACCGAGGGCGACCTGGCGCACGCACCGGTCTACGCCGGGGAGTCCGTCGGCCTGCTCACCACCGAGCGGTCGGCGACCGACGTCGTCCGCGCACTGGTGGCCGACGCCGAGAAGGCGCTGCAGCGCGCGGCCCGCCTGGTCCGCTGATCCGGCCCCCTCGCAGGGTCCCGTCGCGAGCTTGCGAGGGGCGGGGGGCGAGGGGGTCCTTCAGGCGTCGTCGCAGCCCTCGGCCGCGGGGACGGTGACCAGCGGGTGGCTGTCGGACCAGGCCCGCTCGAGCAGCTGCAGCAGCGTCTCGGCCGGCTGGGCGCCGGCGGCGCCGTAGGTGCGGTCGACGACGAAGAACGGGACGCCGGTCGCGCCGAGGGCACGGGCGGTGTCGAGGTCCTCGCGGACGGCGGGCAGGAACCGCCGGTCGGCCAGGGCGGCGCGCGCCTCGGCCTCGTCCAGACCGACCTCGACGGCCAGGGCGACGAGGGAGTCGACGTCGAACACCGAGCGCTGCTCCTCGAAGTGGGCGTGCAGCAGCCGCTCCTTCATCGCCCCGCCCAGCCCGTGCTCGGCGGCCAGGTGGATCAGCTCGTGGGCCCGCAGGGTGTTGCCGCTGACGCCGTCGGCGAGGTGGTAGTCCAGGCCCTCACCCGCGGCGACGTCCTCGACCCGCTTCATCTGCCCGGCCATCTGCTCCACCGTGCTGCCGTACTTGGCGGCCAGCGCCGGCAGCGTCGGCTCGGTGTGGCCCTCGGGGATGCTCGGATCGAGCTGGAACGAGCGCCACACCACCTCGACCTGGTCGGCGTGCGGGAAGCGGGAGAGCGCCGTCTCCAGCTTCCGCTTGCCGATGTAGCACCACGGGCACACGACGTCGGACCACACCTCGACCTGCATGAACCGACCGAACCCCGCGCGGGGTCAGCTCATTCCCCGGCCTCGGGCGCCCGAACCTGCGCCCGGCCGTTGCCGGGGGTCGGGTCCAGGAACACGTACTTCACACCGGAGTGCCGGGCGACCAGCCGGCGCTCGGCCTCGTCGGAGGCCCGCTCGATGTCGGCCACCGACGCGCGGTCGTTGAAGTCGACCTTGGCCGCGACCAGCAGCTGGCCCGGGCCGATCACGGTGGTGAGCAGGAAGGGGACGTCGTCGATCTGGTCCATCGCGGCGAGCTCGTCCTTGAGCTCCTGCTGGGTGGTGCCGGGGACCGCCTGCCCGATGAGCAGCGACACGTTGGCCCGGGCCAGGGAGCCCGCGACGGCGATCAGCAGGACGCCGATGAGGATCGCGCAGATGCCGTCCCACAGCGGGTCGCCGGTCACCTGCTCCAGGAACAGGCCGAGGGCGGCTAGCACCAGACCGACCAGCGCCGCGCTGTCCTCGAAGGTGACCGCCTTGACCGTGGTGTCGGTCGTGGTCGCGAGGTACTGGCGCGGGGTGATCCCACGCTCCGCCGCCGCCCCGCGCACCTGGCGGACCGCCTTGAGCAGCGAGCTCCCCTCGAGGAGGAAGGAGATCGCCAGGATCACGTAGGAGACGGTCGGCGAACCGGCCTCCTCGCCCTTGCGGATGGTCTCGACGCCCTGCCAGATCGAGAAGCCGGCGCCGACGCCGAAGGTGCACAGTGCGGCCAGGAAGGCCCAGAAGTAGGTGGCCCGGCCGTAGCCGAAGGGGTGCTGGGCGTCGGGCGCCCGGCTGCCGCGCTTGAGCGCGATGAACAACAGCACCTCGGTGATGGTGTCGGCGAAGGAGTGCGCGGCCTCGCTCATCATCGCCGAGGAGTGGCTGATCAGGCCGCCGACCAGCTTGGCGACCGCGATGGCGAGGTTGGCCGCCCCGGCGACGATCACCGTCCCGGTGGACTCCCCACCGCCCTTCTCGCCCCCGCCCTTCTGGCCCCCGCCCCTCGCTCCACCGCCCTCGCGGGTGGCCTCCTGGATGAGGGCGTGCTCGCTCGCCGGAGCCGGTTGCGTCATGCACCGACCGTTGCCCCGGTCCGGTGATCGACAATCCCGCACAGGTCAGCCGGCGGGCTGCAGTTCCTCCGTCGCGGGACGGCCGACCGGACGGCACGCGTCCACCGCCGCCTCCGACGGGTCGGGGCCCCCGGGCACGTACTGCTCGCCGATCCGGATGATCTCGGCCAGCCGCTCGCGGGCTGCGGTGAGCTCGGCGATCTGCCGGTCGATGCCGTCGCGCTGCTCGGCCAGCCGGGCGATCATGGCCGGGGTGGCGACCCCGGTGTGCACGCACGGCAGCACCTCCAGGACGTCCCTGCTGGTCAGCCCAGCGGCGTAGAGCTGCTGCACGAACCGGACCCGGCCCACGGCGCTCTCGGGGTACCGGCGCTGCCCGCTGGGCGTGCGCTCGGCCTCCAGCAGCCCCTGCTCCTCGTAGTAGCGGAGCGCGCGCACGCTCACGCCGGCACGGGCGGCGACCTCACCGATGCGCAGCACGGGACCTCCTCGGGTGTTCGGGCTCACACTTGACCCTGACGTCAACGTCAGGTTCTAGCGTCCAGGAGAGCACATCCCGAACCCGAGGAGAACCCCATGGACATCACCGGATCCGTCGCCCTGGTCACCGGCGCGAACCGCGGCCTCGGCCGCCAGTTCGCCCAGCAGCTGCTCGAGCGCGGGGCCAGGAAGGTCTACGCGACCTCCCGCCGTCCCGAGCTGATCGACCTCCCGGGCGTCGAGGTGCTGCGGCTGGACGTCACCGACCCGGAGTCGGTCGAGGCGGCGGCCGTGGCCGCCGGCGACGTGAGCCTGGTCGTCAACAACGCCGGGATCAGCACCGGCGCGAACCTGGTCACCGGCGACCTGGCCGAGGTCCGGCGGGAGATGGACACGCACTTCTACGGCACGCTCGGCGTCGTCCGGGCGTTCGCCCCGGTGCTGGCCCGCAACGGTGGCGGCGGGATCGTCAACGTGCTGTCGGCGCTGTCGTGGTTCTCCGTCGACGGCGCGAACGCCTATGCCGCGGGCAAGGCGGCGGCGTGGAGCCTGACCAACGGCGTCCGGCTCGAGCTCCGGGGGCAGGGCACCCAGGTGACCGGCGTGGTGCTGGGTGCGGCCGACACCGACATGATGGCCGGCTACACCGGTCCGATGAGCGACCCGGCCGACGTCGTCCGGGCCGCGCTCGACGGCGTGCAGGCCGGTGACTACGAGGTGCTGGTCGACGACTGGAGCCGGCACGTCAAGGCATCGCTGGCCGCCGACCCACGGGAGTTCTACGTCCAGTCGGCGGCCTGACGGGACGGGGGCCCCGCTGCCGCAGCAGCGGGGCCCTCGTTCAGCGGACGCCGACGAGGTCGACGACGAAGACCAGGGTGGCGCCGGGCTTGATGACGCCGCCGGCGCCGCGGTCGCCGTAGGCCTTGTGCGCGGGGATGGTGAGCCGGCGGCGGCCGCCGACCTTCATGCCGGCGATGCCCTCGTCCCAGCCCTGGATGACCATGCCGACGCCGAGGCGGAACTCCAGCGGGTCGCCACGGTCCCAGGAGGCGTCGAACTGCTCGCCACCGTCGTGGGTCACGCCGACGTAGTGCGCGCTCACCAGGCTGCCGGCGGTGGCCTCGGGGCCGTCACCCACGACCAGGTCCTCGATCACCAGCTCGCTGGGGGCCGGACCGGAGGGCGGCTCGACGTCGGGGCGGGTCAGCTCTGCCACGGTGTTCTCCTGGGGGATCGGGCGCCGGGAGGGGTCCCGGCGGACTGCGCCCCATCCAACCCGCCCGGCGCCCGGCACCGCGACCGGGCCTCCTCCTGCCACCCCGGCAGCGGGACCGGTAGGTTCCGTGTCCGGGACGGGTCGGGTGACCGGTCCCGGACGTGTGCTGCCCCCGGGCAGCCCGTGCCGGTGTCGACTGGAGGTGGACGTGGCCCCCGAGCTCCCCGCGGGTTCGGACGCTGCCGACCTCTTCGCCGGTGGCGGCGAGGCGGGCCGGCTGATGGCCGCCCACGGCTGGGCCCGCACCGCCGTCGGCCCGGTCGAGAGCTGGCCGCAGGGCCTGCGCTTCGCCGTCCGCACCGTGCTGGCCTCCCGGTTCCCCATGGTGCTCACCTGGGGCCCGGACTTCCTGCAGTTCTACAACGACGCCTACGCCCCGTTCATCGGTGCCAAGCACCCGGCGATCGGGGAGGACATCCGGGTCACCCTGGCCGAGGGCTGGGACGCCCTCGCCGGGCCGGTGGAGCACGCGATGGCCACCCGCGAGGCCTCCTGGCTGCCCCGGCTGCCGCTGCTGCTCGAGCGCGCCGGCTATCGCGAGGAGACCTACTTCACCGTCTCCCACGCCCCGGCGTTCGGCGACGACGGCACGGTCGCCGGCATGCACGCGGTCTGCACCGAGGTCACCGGCGAGGTGCTCGGCGAGCGCCGCCAGGAGCTGCTGCACGCGCTGTCCACCGCCGACGGCGCCCTGGGCGACGAGCCGGCGGTGCTCGACGGGCTGTGCGCGGCGCTGGCCGGCGACCCGCTGGACGTGCCCTTCGCCGCGGTCTACCTCGACGACGACGGCGGGCTGCGCCGGGCGGCCACGGTCGGCTGCGCGCCCGAGCGGCTGCCGGCGACCGTGGCCGACGCCGCCGGGCTGCCGGGCCGCGTCTCGGACCTGCGCATCGTCGGCGGCATGTGGGAGGACCGGGTCCGCCACGCGGTCGCGCTGCCCCTGACCGGCTCCGCCGGTGACCGGGTCGGTGTCCTGGTGCTGGGCGTCAGCCCGAACCGGGCGCTGGACGAGGAGTACCGCACCTTCCTGGCCCTGGTGGCCGGCCAGGTCGCCAGCGCGCTGGGCAACGCGCGGGCGTTCGAGGCCGAGCGGCGGCGGGCGGAGTCCCTGGCCGAGCTGGACCGGGCCAAGACCGCGTTCTTCTCCGACGTCAGCCACGAGCTGCGCACCCCGCTCACCCTGCTGCTGGGGCCGATCAGCGACGTCCTGGCCGCCGAGGGCCTGCCGCCGGGCGCGCGCGACCAGCTGACCCTGGCCCGGCGCAACGGCCAGCGGCTGCAGCGGCTGGTCAACGACCTGATGGACTTCGCCAGCATCGAGGCCGGCCAGGCGTCCGCCGTGCGCGTGGCCACCGACCTCCCGGCGTTCACCGCCGAGCTGGCCGGGGTGCTGCGCGCCGGGGCGGAGAGGGCCGGGCTGAGCCTGACCGTCGACTGCCCACCGCTGCCGCACCCGGCCGCCGTCGACCCGCGGATGTGGGAGAAGGTCGTGCTGAACCTGCTCTCCAACGCGGTGAAGTACACCTTCGTCGGCGGCATCGAGGTCCAGCTGCGCGGCACGGACGACGCCGTCGAGCTGACCGTGTCCGACACCGGCATCGGCATCCCCGTCGAGGAGCTGCCGCTGGTGTTCGACCGGTTCCACCGGGTGGCCGGCTCACTGGCCCGCAACCGCGAGGGCACCGGGATCGGCCTGGCGCTGGTCCGCGAGCTGGTCGCCCTGCACGGCGGCACCGTCGGGGTGACCAGCGAGCCCGGCCGCGGCAGCACCTTCTCCGTCACCGTGCCCTACGGCACCCCGGACGCCGCGGGCGACGCCGAGCACCCTGCCGCCCCGTCGGAGGCCGCGCGCGGCACCGCGGACGTGTGGGAGACCGACGCCGCACCGCGGGAACAGCCGGCCGAGCCGACCGACTCCTCGGTGACCGTGCTGGTCGTCGACGACAACGCCGACATGCGCACCTACCTGACCCGGCTGCTGGCGCCCATCTGGCGGGTGCAGACCTGCGCCGACGGCGAGGAGGCGCTCGCCGCCGTCGCCGAGCACCTGCCCGACGTGGTGGTCACCGACGTGATGATGCCGCGGCTGGACGGGTTCGAGCTGCTCCAGCGGCTGCGGGCCGACCCCGCGACCCGTGCCGTCCCGGTGCTCATGCTCACCGCCCGGGCCGGGCAGGAGGCCGCCGTCGAGGGCTTCGACGCCGGCGTCGACGACTACCTGGCCAAGCCCTTCCAGGCCGCCGAGCTGATCGCCCGGCTGCGGGTGGCGATCGACCGGGCCGCCGGCGTCCGGGCCGCGGCCGGGGCCGACCCCGCCCCGGCTCCCGGCGCTCCCGCGGGCCCGCCGCCGACCGCTCCCCGGACCGGGCCGGGCGCCCGGGCCGACGTGCGGGCCCTGGTGCCCGCCAGCCGCCAGCCCGCGGCGCCGGTCGTCCCGGCCGCTGCACCGGCGCCGGCGCCGCCGGCTCCCCCGGTGCACTTCGACTCCTGGCGCTTCCCGGCGTCACCGCGCGCGATCCCGGGGCTGCGGCGGGCGCTGCGCCGGCTGCTGGAGTCCGCCGGTCTCACCGAGGACCAGGCCTACGACCTGCTGCTGGCGGCCTGCGAGGCCGCGACCAACGCCGTCGAGCACGCCCAGGACCCGATCGAGCCGTTCATCGACGTCACCGTCGAGGCCTCGGCCACCGGCGTGGTCATCACCGTGCGGGACTACGGGCAGTGGCGGGAGCGCGGCGCGAGCATGGACCGCGGCCGCGGCTCGACCCTGATGAGCGCGTTCGCCGACATCAGCGCCGTCCCGAGCCCGGAGGGCACCACCGTGACCATCCGGGCGTCGCGCGCGGCCTAGGTCAGCCGACCGAGCAGGGCGGGGTGGCCGTGTGCCACGTCGTCCGCTGCTGGAACCAGGCGCCGGCGTCCAGCAGCGCGTGCTCCCCGCCGACCGGGGCGGTGAGCTGGGCGCCCACCGGCATCCCCGACACCGGGTGCCGGCCGACGGGCAGGGCCAGCGTCGGCCCGGCGTGCAGCGACCAGGGGGCGGTCAGCAGCGCCAGCCGGCGGGTGAGGGCCAGCACGTCCTCGTCGGTGGCGACCGCCGGGACGTCGACCGGCAGCGTCGGGGTGAGCAGCACGTCGACGGAGGCGAACACCTCCTCCAGGGCGCGCTGGAACTCCGCGCGGGCCTCCAGCGCCTCGGCCCGGTGGCCGTCGCTGAGCCCCTCGCCGACCCGCACCCGGGTCAGCGTCTCGGGCTGGAAGAGGTCCGGGTGCGCCAGCCGCTCGACGTGCAGGTCGGCGACGTCGGCGTAGACCAGCGTGTAGAGCACGTCCAGCGCGGAGCCCATGCCGGGCACCCGCACCGGCACCAGCTCGGTCCCGCCCTCGGCGAACACCTGCGCGGCCGCGGCGACCACCGTGGCGACCCCGGGGTCCAGCGGGTGCGACCAGGACTCCGGGACGCCGATCCGCACCGGCGGCGCGGGCTCCGGCTCGCGCACCGGGCGGCCGGCCAGCACCGCGAACGCCCGGGCCACCAGCGGGACGTCGCGGGCGATCGGGCCCACGGTGTCGACCAGCTCGCTGACGGGGAACGTGCCGGCGTCGGGCACCACGGAGACGCCCGGGCGCAGGCCCGTCACCCCGCAGGCGGCGGCCGGGACCCGCACCGAGCCGCCGGTGTCGGTGCCCAGGGCCAGGTCGACCAGCCCGGCGGCGACGGCGACCGCGGAGCCGCTGCTGGACCCACCGGGGACCCGGGCGGCGTCCCAGGGGTTGCGGGTCGGGCCGGCGGCGGAGTTCGAGCCGGTCAGGCCGAGGGCGAACTCGCTGAGGTTGAGCTTGGCCACGACCTGAGCGCCGGCGGCGGTGAGCCGGGAGACCACCTCGGCGTCGACGTCGGGCACCCGGTCGGCGAAGTACGCCGAGCCGCAGGTGGTGCGCACCCCGGCGGTGTCGATGCTGTCCTTGAGGCCCACCCGGACCCCGGCCAGCGGGCCCTCGGCGGCGTGCGGCAGCGGCGGGTCGATCACCGTGATCACGGCGTTGGTGGCCGCCGTGACCTCGGCAGCGGTGCTCACGTCCGCACCGGCCGGCCGGCGACCACGGCCCCCGGGTGACCGGGCTCGGGTGCCGTTCCCGGCATGGCGGAGCTGTCAGCGGTCACGAGGGGTGAGCCTGCCACCCACCGCCCCGGTTCGGCGTGTCAGCCCCGCGGCGGCCCTGAGGTGTCGGACCGTGGGCCGGTGCGCGTACGGATCCCCCTGCTCAGACTGCAGCTGAGCGCAGCCCTCGTGGCCGCGAGCGCCGGCTGCGCCACACCCGGCGCCGCCGCGCAGCCCGCTGCCGACGCCGGCTGCACGCCGACGCCGGCCGCGCAGGTCGTCCCGGCCGACGGCGTCCTCGTCGGGGTGAACGTCGACTGGGGCGCGCAGAGCCTGGCCGACTACACCGGGCACCTGGGGCACGCGCCCGCGGTCGCGGTCAGCTTCGCCGGGCTGCCGATGTCGGCCGAGGACGCGACCAACGTCGACGGCGCCGTGGAGCAGGTGCGGGCCGGCGGCGGCGTCCTGCTGCTGACGCTGGAGCCGGCCGGTGGGCTCGCCGCGGTCACCGACCAGGTCGCCGGGGAACTGGCGCAGCGGCTGGACGCCTACAACCGGCGGGGGGTGCCCGTCGTCGTCCGGTTCGCCCACGAGATGAACGGCTCCTGGTACGCCTGGGGGCAGCAGCCGGCCGCGTTCGTGGCCGCGTTCCGCCGGGTCGCGGCCGCCGTGCACACCGGTGCGCCGGGCTCGGCGACGATGTGGGCGCCCAACTACGGCGGCGGCTACCCCTTCACCGGCGGCCCGCACCAGGCGGGAGCCGGCGGCACCGACGCCGCGGTGCTGGACACCGACGCCGACGGCGCGGTGACCGCCGCCGACGACCCGTACGCCCCCTACTGGCCCGGCGACGACGCCGTGGACTGGGTCGGGCTGAGCCTCTACCACTGGGGCGACACCGCGCCGTGGGGGGAGAACGAGGTGCCCGAGCCGGGCAAGCTGGTCGCCCAGCTGACCGGGGAGTACGACGGGCTGGGCGGTGACGACCGCGCCGTCCCGGACTTCTACGCCGACTACGGCGTCGCCTACGACAAGCCGGTCGCGGTCCCCGAGACGGCGGCGCTCTACGTCGACGGCGCCGGCGGCGCCCCCGAGCTGGCCGTCAAGCAGGCCTGGTGGCGGCAGGTCCTCGACCCCGGGCTGCACGAGCGACTGCCCCGACTGGCCATGGTCAACTGGTTCGAGTGGGACAAGCCGGAGAGCGAGGTCCACGCCCGGGTCGACTGGCGGGCCGCCGCCGATCCCCGGCTGCGCGACGCCCTGACCGCGGACCTGCCGGCCTGGGCCCGCTGGGCCGGGGACCTGCCCACCTGCCGGCCCTGACCCGCCGCCGGCGGCGCGCGGGGTCAGACCGCCGCGCGCCGCCGGACGACCAGCCAGTGGTTCTCCACGCCGTCGTGCCGGTAGGTGAGCTCGTCGACGACGGCCAGCACCATGGCCAGACCCCGGCCGGACTCGGCCATCGAGTCCGGCATGGCGGCCTCGTCGAAGTCGACCTCGAGCCGCCGTCCGGGGTCCCGGAACCGCGCCTCGAGCCGGTCCGGGTGCACCTCGACCGCCAGGTGGAAGTCCAGCGGCGCCGGGCCGGCCGCGTGCTCGACGATGTTGCCGGCGATCTCGACGACACCGATCTCGAACCGCATGCGGTCGTCGGCCGGCACGTCCTCGTGTGCGGACCAGACCTCCTCGAGCAGTGCGTGCACGCGGTCGAGGGAGGCCGGGACCGCCGGGACGGTGGTCGCGTGGCGCGCGTCAGTCGCCACGGAGTGCCTCGGCGACGCTGCCGTGGGGGCGCAGGACCCGGTCGAGGTTGGTCAGCTGCAGGACGGTCATGACCTGCGGCTGCAGCGCGGCGATGCGCAGGTCACCGCCGGCCTGGCGGGCCGCCTTGAGCCCGCCGATGATCGCGCCCAGGCCCGAGGAGTCCATGAACTCGCAGTGGGCCAGGTCGATCACGACGCGGGTGCGGCCGTCGGCGAGCGCCTCGGCGACCACGGCGCGAAGGTCCGCGGCGTGCACCATGGTCAGTCGCCCTCGCGGGCGGACGACGGCGACGTCGGGGCCGTGTTCGGTGTCCAGCTCGATCATGTCCTCGTCCTCTCGGTGGTCAGGGGTGCCCGGTGGCGGGCGGCGCGCAGCAGGATGCTCAGGACCAGCAGGTCGTAGGCGACCCACACCAGGTTGACGTACGTGCCCTCGGGCGTGGCCAGGCCCAGCTGCAGCCGCGCCACGCCGACTCCGGCGGCCAGGACGAGCACGGCAGCGGCGACCAGTTGCGGCCGGATCAGCCGCCAGGTGGGGCCGACGTCGCCGCCGGACTTGGGGGTGACGACGAAGCCGAGCTCGCGGCCGAGGAACACGTTGCCGACCGCGGTGGTGCAGGCGCGGATCCACAGCGGGAACAGCGCCAGGGTGTACTGCTGCCCGCGCCAGGTCGGCAGCCCGTGGCCCACCGCCCGGAACAGCAGCTGGCTGACCACCAGGTAGGGCACCAGGTGGACCCAGAAGTCGTTGCCGTAGCTGGTCACCGGCTGCACGCCGGCCAGCAGGTACAGGGCCGGGGCGGCCAGGAAGGCCAGCGCGGCGAAGCCGGCCAGGTAGCTCCACATCGTGGCCAGGTACATCAGCTTCTGGCCCATGCCGAGCCCCCGCTGGAGCAGCGGGTTCTCCTTGAGGAACACCTGGATGGTGCCCTGCGACCACCGCAGCCGCTGCTGCAGCATCGCGCCCAGGCTCTCCGGTGCCAGCCCGCGGGCCAGGACCTCGTGGTGGTAGACGGTGTGCCAGCCCAGGGCGTGCAGCCGCATGGCGGTGGCCATGTCCTCGGTGACCGAGATCGTGGCCAGCGGCATGACCGGCTGCGCCTCGTCGGCCCGGTCCACCTCGACCGAGGTGACCAGGGCCTTCACCGACTCCAGCGCGCCCAGCGGTGACCAGTCCCGCTGCGCCAGCCGGGTCAGCACGACGTCGTCGGTGAGGGTGGCGGTCGAGCCGTGACCGCCTCCGGACGGCAGTGCCTCGATCTCGGCGAGATCGGCCTGCAGCTGGGCCAGGTCGTCGGCCACGACGTCGCGGCCGGCGTCGTCGACGCGCTGCTGGAACCGCTGCGTGATCTCCGAGACCGGCTGCCCCGCGGCGAGCTCGGTGCGGGCGCGGTCGACGGCGACGTCCACGGCGTCCAGGGCGGCCACCACGGCCGGCCCCTGCCGGACGGCGTCCTTGCGGGCCCGGGCCACGACGGACTTCGCGGCCCGCAGCGCCCGGGTGACCCCGCGCTCGACGTCGCGCACGTAGCCGACGATGCCCAGCTGCATCAGCGCCTCACGGCGCACCACGGCGTTGGAGCCGCAGAAGTAGGCGGAGTTCCAGCCGTCCTTGCCCTGCTGGATCGGGCCGTAGAAGAGCGGCGCCTGGCTGCCCAGCACGTCGGCGTCGTCGACGTTGGAGAACCACTGCGGCGTCTGCACCAGCGCGACCCGCGGGTCGTCGAACCAGCCCAGCGTGCGGGTGAGGATGTCCGGCGCGGGCACCTGGTCGGCGTCGAGGACGAGCAGGAACTCGCCCTCGGTGACCAGCAGCGCGTTGTTGAGGTTCCCGGCCTTGGCGTGACGGGGGCGGTCGGTCCAGTCGGCGCTGCGGGTCAGGTAGCCGATGCCGGCCGCCTGGACCGCCTCGCGCAGCTCCTCGCGGGCGCCGTCGTCGAGGACCCAGGTGCGGTGCGGGTGCCGGATGGCCAGCGCGGCGCGGGCGGTGCCCATCACCAGGTCGACCGGTTCGTCGTAGGTGGTGACGAAGACGTCGACGGTCGCGTCCGCCGGGGCCGGGGGCGCGTCGCCCCGCTGCCGGATCCGCAGCACGGTCAGGCCGAGGAAGAAGACGTCGATCAGGCTGAAGGTCTCGGCCAGGGCCAGCGGCACGGCGATCCACCAGGCCGACCAGTTGACCGACTCCAGCCAGCGCCAGACGAGGTAGTCGACCCCGGCGATCATCGTGAGGACGACGAGGACGCGGACCAGGACGCGGCGGAACGGGGAGACGCCGCGCAGCGCGCGGTGCCGGCTCACGACTCGCGCCGCACGGCGACCACCGTGACGTCGTCGACCCGGACGCCGAGCCGGCGGGCCAGGACGGTGAACCGGTCGATGAGGTGGGTCGCGTCGACGCAGTCCCGGACGACCTCGGCGATCTGCTCCAGGGAGTCCAGCGTGCCGTCGTAGAGGTCGAGCAGGCCGTCGCTGAAGGCCAGCGCGGTGTCGCCGGGCTCCAGGTGCACGACCGACTCCGTCCAGGTCTGGTCGGCCAGGACGCCCAGCGGCAGCCCACCGGACTCCGGCCGGTGCGCCGTGCCGTCGGCCCGCACCAGCAGCATCAGGCCGTGGCCGGCGTCGGCGTAGCGGAGCTCGTTGCGCGCGGGGTCCAGCTGGGCGTGGCAGAGGGTGACCAGCCGGCCGGTGCGCTCGAGGTCGTCGTGCAGCGTCGCGGCCGCCTCGGTCAGCGCGTGCCCGGGGTCGCCGTCACGGGTGGTGGAGCGCATGACCGCGCGCACCGTCGCCATGATGATCGAGGCGGGCAGCCCCTTGCCCATCACGTCGGCCAGCGTGAGCACCAGGTGGCCGTCGGGGCTGTGGTACCAGTCGAAGAAGTCGCCCCCGACGCTGCCGGCGGGCATGCACATTCCGGCCACCTCGTAGCCGGCCACGGTCGGGACGCAGCGGGGCAGGAGGGCCCGCTGCACCCGCGCGGCGCTGTCGAGCTCGGCGGTGCGGTCCAGCTCGCGCTGCACCCAGGAGGCGAGCTCGGCCAGCATGTCCTGCTCGGCGTCGGTGAAGGTGCGCGGGTTCTCGTCGACCAGGCACAGCGCGCCGACCCGGTGGCCGCCGGCGCCCGTGAGGGGGTGCCCGGCGTAGAAGCGGATGTGCGGGGAGCCGGTGACGGAGGGGAAGTGGGAGAAGCGCTCGTCGGCGGTGGCGTCCTCGACGACGAGGGTGGTGGCATCGCGGATCGTGTGGTCGCAGAAGGCCGTCTCACGAGGTCCGTCGCCCAGGGCCATCGGGCCGTGCTGGGACTTGTGCACCTGCACGGAGTCGGTGACCAGGGTGACCGCGGCCGCGGAGACGCCGAACAGCGCCTGGGCCATCCGGGTGATCCGGTCGAAGCGCTCCTCGGAGCCCCCGTGCAGGACGTCGAGCATCTCGAGGGCACGCAGTCGGGCCGGTTCGTCGACCGCCGGGGCGGTCACCTCGAGGGCGGTCTGCACAGTGGTCTCCTCACGCTGATCACCCGGGCGTTCAGCCCGGGCCGGTGGAGGACCGGCGTGCTGCCCTCCACCGACTGCATCGGCGGCGGGGCGGTGGAGCTTGAGCGCTCAGGCAGACCCGGTGACGGCGACCGTTCCGGCGCCGGGCGGACCAGGCGTCAGAGGGCCTGTGCGGCGCGTGTGTCGTCGATGGAGGGGTGGTCGGCGAACAACGGCGGCAGGTACCGGAGCATCAGCACCGACCAGGTGAGGTGGGTCAGCGCGGGGGCCTGGATGCCCCCGGTGATCCGCCGCTGCCAGGCGAACAGCAGGCCCATCGGCACCGAGGCGAGCACCAGTGCCGGGTTGCGGGTGGCGACGGTGGCCAGCGTGTAGACGGCGGAGGACTTCAGCACCGGGTGGTCGACGCCGACCGCGGCGTACAGCGCGCCGCGGAAGAACACCTCCTCGGCGACGCCGTTGGCCAGGGTGGTGGTGGTGACCAGCGCCGGGTTGCCCTGCTGGGCGTAGCGGAGCACGCGGGTGATCGCCGCCGCCAGCGGCGGCACCTGCTTGGCCACCAGGGCCGCGGCGTAGAACGCCCCGAACGCGGTGACCCCGCCGGCGACCGGGGTGATCAGCGGCCGGCGCAGCGTGGCCCGCGGCGTCTGCATCCAGCCCAGGTGCAGCGGGCCGGAGGCGATCCCGCCGGCCACCCACGTGGCCGCCACCCCGAGGGTGAGGGCGTAGAAGGACGCGGAGTCCGGTTTGCGCGACAGCGAGACGCCCAGCAGCCCGGCCCCGGCCACCGACACGACACCGGTCACCCGACGGCGACGGCGGAAGGCCGCGTCGGACTCGTGGTGGTCGCGGGGCACCTTGTCGATGAGCCACGAGGGCAGCCGGTCGAGCAGCCGGGTGAGGCCGTCGTCGGAGATGAGGGACTCCCCGATGCGGCGCCGGTCGCGGGTCACCGGACGGTCCCGATCCCGGCGGCGGTGTTGCCGTGCCGGGCCGCGCGCCGCGCCCTCGCGCGTTCCCCGAGCGCGGTCAGCACGGCGTCGTCGTAGGGCATCGGGTCGAAGGGCACGATGCGTCGGATCGAGTCGTCGCGCACCACGACCTCGTTGCTCATGGAGTCGATCAGCGACCGGCCGGTCTGCAGGTCGACGTCGGTGACCAGGGACAGCCAGCGCGAGGACAGCTGGGGCGTCAGCAGCGGCACCGGCACGATCAGCAGCCGGCGCCCCTGGATCTCCGCGACCCGGGTCAGCATCTCCAGGTACTCGAGCACCTCCGGGCCGCCCACGTCGAAGTGGCGTCCCTCGGCCTCGGGGGCGTCGAGGACACCGACCAGGTACCGGACGACGTCACCGACCGCGATCGGCTGGGTCCTGGTGTGCACCCAGCGGGGCGTGATCATCGCCGGCAGGTGCGCCACCAGCTGCCGGGTCATCTCCCAGGACACGCCGCCGTGGCCGACGATGATCCCGGCCCGCAGCACCGTGACCGGCACCCCGCCACCGGTCAGCAGCTTCTCGACCTGGCGGCGGCTGCGCAGGTGCGCGGAGAGGTCGTCGGCGTCGTCACCGAGGCCGCCCAGGTAGACGATCCGGCCCACCCCGGCGTCGGCGGCGGCGCGGGCGAACGCGCGGGCCGCCTCGGCGTCCCGCTCCTGGAAGTCGGCCGAGTCCAGCGAGTGCACCAGGTAGTAGGCGACCTGGCAGCCCTCCAGCGCAGCCCGCAGCGAGGCCTCGTCGGCGACGTCCCCGGCGACCGGTGTGCCGGCTCCGGAGTAGCTCTCCGGGCGCCGGGTCATCGCGCGCACCTCGTGCCCGGCCTCTTCCAACGCAGGCGCGAGCCTGCTCCCCACGAACCCCGACGCTCCGGTCACCAGTACTCGCACCACCCCAGACTGTCCTCCCCGGGCCGTGGGCGCGATTCGGGAGTGCACGACGGATCGGCGCGGGACGTCGCCCCGGGGCATGATCGGGCGGTGGACGCCCCGGGCAGCGAGCGCAACGTGCTGGGCGGTGTCCTGCAGCCCTGCGGCACCGACCCGATGACCGGCTTCACCCGCGACGGCTCCTGCCGCAGCGGGCCCGAGGACGTGGGCAGCCACACGGTGTGCGCCGTCGTCTCCGCCGAGTTCCTGGCCCTGCAGCGCCGGCTGGGCAACGACCTCAGCACCCCACGCCCCCAGTACGGCTTCCCGGGGCTGCGGCCCGGCGACCGCTGGTGCGTCGTCGCCGTCCGCTGGAAGCAGGCCGCCGAGGCCGGCGCCGCAGCCGGGGTGGTGCTGGCGGCGACCAACGCCCGGGCGCTGGAGGTGGTGCCGCTGGAGCTGCTGCGCGCGCACGCCGTCGACGTCCCCGACGACGCCTCCTCCCTCGGGGAACAGCCCCCCGGCGGCCTGGGTTGACCGCAGCGACCGCCCCCCACCCCCGGAGCTGACGTGAGCGACCTGCTGGACCTGCCCCTCACCACGCTGGACGGCGAGCCGACCACGCTCGGCGCGCTCACCGCGGGCTCGGCCGCGCTGGTGGTCAACGTCGCCAGCCGCTGTGGCCTGACCCCGCAGTACGAGCAGCTGGAGGCGCTGCAGCAGGAGTTCGCCGGCCGCGGGTTCACCGTGCTGGGCGTGCCGTGCAACCAGTTCGCCGGCCAGGAGCCCGGGACGGCGGAGGAGATCGCCACGTTCTGCTCGGCCACCTACGGCGTCACTTTCCCGATGACCGGCAAGCTCGAGGTCAACGGCGCGGGCGCCGACCCGCTCTACCGCTCGCTCACCGCCGTCCCGGACGCCGCCGGCGAGGCGGGGGACGTGCAGTGGAACTTCGAGAAGTTCCTGCTGTCGGCCGACGGTGAGGTCGTCGCCCGGTTCCGGCCGGGGACGACGCCCGACGCCCCCGAGGTCCGCGCCGCCATCGAAGGGGTCCTGGCATGACCGCCCCCAGCCGCCCGCCGGTGCCGCCGTTCACCGCCGAGACCGCCGCGCAGAAGGTGCAGGCGGCCGAGGACGGCTGGAACAGCCGCGACCCGCAGCGGGTGGCGCTGGCCTACACCGAGGACTCCGTCTGGCGGAACCGGGACACCTTCCTCACCGGCCGCGCCGCGATCGTCGAGTTCCTCACCGCCAAGTGGGAGCGCGAGCAGGACTACGTGCTGCGCAAGGCGCTGTGGGCCTTCACCGACGACCGGATCGCCGTGCGCTTCCAGTACGAGTGGCACGACGCAGCCGGCCAGTGGTGGCGCAGCCACGGCAACGAGAACTGGGAGTTCGACGCGCACGGGCTGATGAGCCGTCGCGAGGCGAGCATCAACGACGTCGCGATCACCGCCGCCGAGCGCCGGATCACCGGCCCCCGCCAGCCCGGTGAGCCGGAGATCCCCCTGCGCTGAGCTGCCGGTGCGCCTGCCTCGGTCGGCGGCAGGCGCACCCGCTGGTCAGCCCTGCACCGCCGCCGGGTCCATCCACACCGACTCCCAGACGTTGCCGTCGGGGTCGGCGAAGCTGGTCGAGTACATGAAGCCGAGGTCGTCGGTCGGCCGCCACGGCTTGCCGCCCGCGTGCAGCGCCCGGGCCAGCAGGTCGTCGACCTCGGTGCGGCTGTCGGCGGAGAGCGCGTTGATCACCGAGGTGGCCTGCGCGGGGTCGCCGACCTCACCGGTCACGAAGCTCGCGAACTTCTCCCGGGTCAGCAGCATGACCCAGACGTTCTCCTCGACCACCACGGCGGCGGCCGTCTCGTCGCTGAACTGCGTGTTGGCCTGGAAGCCGAGCGCGGCGTAGAACGCCTTCGCCCGCTCCAGGTCGGTGACGGGCAGGTTCACGAAGATCGTGCGCACGGGGTCCTCCTCGGTGGGGCCGGCCGGTCGGCCGGTGGGAGTGGGGCCGGTGCGGCCGCACGTGTACTGGGACCGGCCGGCCGGTGAGAAGT
The DNA here is from genome assembly GCF_010682105.1 of Modestobacter muralis. GTDB lineage: Bacteria > Actinomycetota > Actinomycetes > Mycobacteriales > Geodermatophilaceae > Modestobacter > Modestobacter muralis. The sequence continues at coordinate 196,998 of NZ_JAAGWH010000013.1, forward strand.
CATCGGACCGCCCGCTGCGCGCCGGCCGATCTCCCCCGCTGCCGCGGCCTGCGCCACGGGGTCCGGCGGGCCGGCCGTGCGCGGCACTCGCCACGGGCGGGGTCGGACTGTGAGGATGGCGGTCCCCGCACGAGGGGCCGGGTGATCGTCTCCCGGGCAGGTCCGAGAGCATGTGCGGGTCCGCGGGGACACGGGCGACGCCAGGTGAGGAGCGCAGACGGTGAGCACGACCAGGAGCAACCGGGCCAAGGCCGCGATCACCACCGTCAGCCTGACCGGTGCCGCCATGGGCTTCCTGACCGCCTGCGGTGCCGGCGGGGGCGAGGACGACAACGAGGCCCGCGAGGTCTACTGCGTCGACGAGCAGGACAACGTCGTCGACGAGGACCAGTGCGAGGAGGCCGAGCGCAACGGCGGCGTCGGCCTGGGCGGGCTGCCGTTCTTCTTCCTGCTCGGCAGCTTCGGCGGCAACCGCTACTCGGTCGGCCAGCGCATCCCGCAGCAGTACACGACAGCCGGCACCCGGGTGAACCCCTCGGACACCGCCGCGCGGTCCCGCAGCGGGCTGCCCAGCAGCGGCAAGGTCACCTCCGGCACCCGCGTCTCCGGGGGGATCGGCTCCGGCAGCGCCGGGGGGAGCAGCGGCTCGTGAGGCGGCTCTACGGCAAGGCCCGGCTCGGCTGGGAGGCCGAGATCGAGAGCCAGGGGCTGGTCTACAACAAGACCACCGTCCCCGACGGCGACACCCGCTCCTACTGGCGCGAGGACGTGTTCTACGACTTCACCGCCGCCGAGGTCGACCGGCTGGCCGAGGTCACCGACCAGCTGTTCGCCGCCTGCGTGGAGGCCGGCGAGGTCGCGCTGGCCGACGAGAAGCTGCTGGACCGGATGCGCATCCCGCGCGACGCCCGCGACGTCATCCGCGCCACCTGGGAGTACGAGCCGCCGAGCATCTACGGCCGGTTCGACCTGTGGTGGGACGGGCAGGCCACGCCCCGGCTGCTGGAGTTCAACGCCGACACCCCGACGTCGCTGGTCGAGGCCGCCGTCGTGCAGTGGGCCTGGCACCTGGAGACCGGGCAGGGCACCGACCAGTGGAACCAGCTCGACGACCGGCTGGTCGCGGCCTGGCAGCGCAACCTCTCGCGCTGGGAGGCCCACTACGGGCGCCGTCCGAAGGTGCACCTGGCCTGGACGTCGGGCGACACCAGCGGTGAGGACTGGATGACGGTGGCCTACATGGCCGACTGCGTGCAGCGCGCGGGCTACGAGACGACCGTGCTCACCACCGAGGAGCTGGGCCTGGACACCGGCGACGCCCGGTTCTACGACCCCCTGGGCAACCGGATCGACGTGCTCTTCAAGCTCTACCCCTGGGAGTGGCTGCTCGCCGACGAGTACGGCCCCTCGGTGGTCGCCGACATCCGCGTGCCGGGCGGGACGACGTGGATCGAGCCGGTCTGGAAGATGCTCTGGGCCAACAAGGGCCTGCTGCCGGTGCTCTGGCAGCGGTACGCCGACGACCCGGTGATCTCGCGGTACCTGCTGCCGTCCTACTTCGGCGACGACCCACGGGCCGCCGAGCTGCAGGCGACCGGCTTCGCGCGCAAGCCGCTGCTCGGCCGGGAGGGCAACAACGTCGAGCTGATCGCCCCTGGCGGGGAGACCCTCGCCTCGCTCGGCGGGCGTTACGGCGCCGAGGGCTGGATCGTGCAGCAGCTGTGCCCGCTGCCCGACTTCGCCGGCCCCGACGGCCCGCACCACCCCGTGCTGGGCACCTGGGTCGTCGACGGCGAGGCCGCCGGCCTGGGCATCCGCGAGTCCGACGGCCTGATCACCGACGACCTGTCCTTCTTCGTCCCGCACACGATCGACTACAAGCGCCCCCCGAACACCACCTGGTCCGCCTGACGCCCGTCGACCGCCCTGCCCCTGGACGAGACGCCCCTCGTGATCGCCACGTCGGGCAGCAGGCCGTGCAGCCTGGCGTTGGGGCAATCGCGCGCGTGCCGCCCCTGGCGCGCCGACTGCGTGTCGCCTCGGCGAGCGTGGCGGCCTGCGGTGCTCCTGCGTCGCTCCGTCTGGCGGCGGGCCGGATGACCCGTCTCAGACCTCAGCGCCCACCTCCCTGCCGCGTGAGACGACGAGAGCCACCGTGCGCAGTGCGGTCACGTCCGTCATCGGATCGCCGTGCACGAGCAGGAGGTCAGCGTCCAGCCCCCGTCGCAGACGGCCCGTGCGGTGCCCGAGACGGCAGGCGTCCGCGGCGATGCTGGTCGCGGATGCCAGGGCCGCCGACGGAGGGACGCCGCTCTCGACGAGATCGCTGACCGCGACGGGCAGGACGCCGTGCGGCTTGCCGGCGCTGATGCCGGAGTCGGCGCCGCTCACGAGGGTGACGCCCGCGCGGTGGAGCTCACCCACTTGCTCGAGCCGGCCCTGCCAGGTCATGCCGGTCCGCGCCATGACGGCCAGGATCTGCGGTGGCGGCTGGGCACTCAGGTCACGGCCGAGGGTGGGACAGACGGCGATGCCGGCCGCTGCGATGCGCTCGGCCAGCTCCGGCGGCGTCCGTGTCCCCTGAGCGGTCATGCAGGAGCAGTGCTCGATGCCGTCGGCCCCGGCGTCGACGACCTGCTCGACGGCCGCGAGGGCGTGCGCGTGGGCGGTCACGGGCAAGCCCAGCCGGTGCGCCTCGTCGCAGGCTGCCCGCACCTCCTCGAGACCGAACTGGCACGCCAGCACGTCGGTGGTCATCGTCATCGCCCCGCCGCTGGCCATCAGCTTGACGACGTCGGCACCGCGCTCGTGACGTTCCCTGACAGCCCGACGCACCTGATCGACTCCTGACACCTCACCGCCCATGGACCAGCAGTGCCCCTGCACCGAGGTCAGTGGTGGACCAGAAGCCACGACTGTCGGGCCGGGTCCGCCACGGTGGCGGTCGACCACGGCCCAGTCCACGTCACCGAGGTCCCGCACAGCTGTGACGCCCACGGCCAGCTGTCGTGATCCAGCCTCCGTGACGATGCCGTCGACCTCGCCGGCCGACAGCTCCGGGAGCTGGTCCAGTGCCCGGGGACCACCGTCGCCGCACAGGTGCACGTGCGCATCGACGAGGCCCGGCAACAGCGTGGTGCCGGGCAGGTACGTGACCGGGCAGCCGTCCGGTACGGCTGCCCCTGCCGACTCGACGCCCAGGATCCGACCGTCCTCCACGAGGACCAGCGCGCCACCCGGCACGGCGCGCTCTCCGTCGAAGGCCACATCGGCCCGGTAGGCGTGCACCCTGGCTCCCCGCCGTGCGGCCTGGCTCGGACGCTGCGCAACGATCCTCGGGCCTCATCGCCCCCGTCAAGGGCACCGCGAGCCAGGCGGGTCGGTCCCCGCACCCAGCCCCTGGATCAGCTCGACGACGACCTCTCCAGGGCCGCCGCGGCGGGGAGCCAGTCGAGCGTGCCGCCGTGCGGGGCGGTGTACGCCAGCGGCCGGCCGTCCAGGGCGAGCAGGAAACGGGACTCCTCCGCCGCCGGGGGCTCGGGCAGGCGCTGGCAGACGCCCGGCAGCACGGGCACACCCTCCTGCGAGATCCACCGCACCGGCAGCCCGGTGACCGTCTGCACGAACTCCTCCCGCGCCTCGGTGGAGAGGTAGGCGAGCACGGCGGTGTGGAAGACGACGACGGTCGCCTCGCGCGGCATCCGGGCCACCAGCCCGGGCAGCTGCTCGACGAGGTCGCCGCGCACGATCTCCGCGGGCTCCCGGGCGGCGACCGCGGCCGCGGCGCCCAGCCGGTCGCGGCGCTCGTCCATCCCCGGCCAGATCAGCGCCTGCAGCCAGGCGACGTCCTCGGGGTCGGCCGGGTCCAGCGGGTTCAGGTCGGCGCCGGCCCGCGCGACGACCTCGGGCATGCGCGTGGGGACCGGTCCGTCACCGGTCACCGTGCACCGCAGCTGCACCGGGCTGCCGGCGTCCCCGACCCGGACGCCGTCGTAGCTGTAGCCGTACCGGTCGGGGTACAGGCAGAGCCCGGCCGAGGCGCCGACCTCGATCAGCGCCAGCGGCCCGGGCAGCGTCGCCAGCACCGGCAGGAGCGCCGCGCAGCGGGCGGCCTCGTTGGTCTGGGTGGCCCGGGCGAGCATCGTGGCCCGCAGCCGGTCGCCGTCGCCCACCACCCACGCGTGCAGCTGGGCACCGTCCTCCGGTGGGCCGCCGTGCAGGAACGTCAGCGCCCCGAGCAGCAGGTTCGCCTGCCGCTTGGCCTGCGGCAGCGTGCCGAGGAAGCCCAGGACGTCGGCGTCGTCGGCCACCGCCGCGGCCAGTTCGGCGTACCGCGGCGAGACGCCGGCAGCTTCGACCTGGGCGAACCAGCGGTAGTGGCCGGCGAGGTCCTGCAGGTCGTCGTCCAGCGCCCTCATGCCGGCATCATGTCGTCGTCAGGTCGCGGGTGGCGGAGCCCGCCGCGTGCAGCAGGTCCTCGCGGGTCGGGTCGACCAGCACCCGGCCGTCGGGGCGGACGACGAGCGGCCGGTCGGTGTCCGGCAGCCCCGCCTCGGCCAGCAGCCGCCGGGCGGCGTCGTCCTCGGCCGGGTCGAGCCACTGGTGGGCGATGCCGTCGTCGGCCAGCCGCCCGCGGAGCTCGACGCTGGCCGGCCACCGGCGGTCACCGACCACCCGCAGCCCGCTGGCCTGCCCGATCAGCATCGCCCGGCGGAGCAGGAACGACCGGGTGACCAGGTCGTTGAGCTCGCGGTTGCGGGCCAGCAGCGAGCGCAGCCGCTCCAGCGTGACCACGACGACCTCCCCGGCCTCCGCGACGACCAGCGACCGCACCGGGCGCTGGCCGGCCAGCTGGTTCAGCCCGCCCAGGAAGCGGCCGGGCCCGTGCACCGCGATCACCCGGTGGGCGGTGCCGTCCACGCCGTCCACCGAACCCTCCACGATGGCGACCGAGCCGGCCAGGACCACGAAGAAGTCGTACTCGGCCGCCCCCGAGCGCAGCAGCACCTGCCGGTGCTCGGTGCGCACCCGCCGGCCGACCCGCTGGAACTCCCGCAGGTGCGCCGCGCTGAGCCGCGGGGTCGACCCGTCGTCGGCCGACTCCTCGAAGTGGCCGCCGGGCACCTTGGTCAGCCCGGGCAGCTGCGCGGTCGGCGACAGGGTCACGGTGCGCACCGGTGCGCCGGGAGCCGGCAGCTCCCGCCGCTCCGGGCCCCGCGGGTCGGAGTCCAGCAGGGCGGCGGCCAGCGCGTCGGTGACCGTCGGGCCCTCGTGGCGGACGCCGTTGACGAAGAAGGTCGGGGTGCCGGCGACCCCGCTGGCCTCGGCGGAGGCGACGTCCTCGCGGACCCGCGCGGCGAACGTGCCGTCGCCGAGGTCCTGGGCGAACCGGCCCAGGTCCAGGCCGAGCGCGGCGGCGTGGTCGAGCAGCTCACCTGCCTCCAGCTGGTCCTGGTGGGCGAACAGCCGGTCGTGCATCGCCCAGAACGCGCCCTGCGCCCCGGCGGCCTCGACCGCCTCGGCGGCGAGCTCGGCGTGCGGGTGCACGTCGGGCAGCGGCAGGTGCCGGAACACGTAGCGCAGGTCGTCGCCGAACCGACCGCGCAGCTCCTCGACGACCCCGGTCGCGCGGCCGCAGAACGGGCACTCGACGTCGCCGTACTCGACCAGCTCCAGCGGCGCGTCGGCCCGGCCGCGCACGTGGTCGCGGGCGGGGTCGACCGGCGGGTCGAGGCGGCGCGGGCCGGTGGGCTGCTCGACCGGGTCGCGGCGGGCCAGCCAGCGGAACCAGCCGAGGCCCAGCGCGGCCGCGACGACGGCGGCGGCCAGGATGCCGACCATCGCCTCGTCGCGCAGCGCCGTGTCGGGGAAGGCCAGGTCGGCGACGAACAGCGAGACGGTGAACCCCAGGCCGGACAGCGCGGCACCGCCCCAGACGCTGCCCGGACCCACGCCCGGCGGCAGCGAGCCCAGCCGCAGCCGGACCGCCAGCGTCGCGGCTCCCCCGACGCCGACCAGCTTGCCGACGACCAGGGCGGCGGACACCCCGAGCGTGACCGGTGAGGTCAGCGCCCGCCCCAGCAGGTCGCCGTCGAGGTGCACCCCGGCGTTGGCCAGGGCGAACACCGGGACGACGACGTAGCCGCTCCAGGGCACGAGCAGCGCGCCGATCCGCTCCTTGGGCGAGATGGCGCGCTCGACCGAGAGCTTCGCCTGCCGGGCCAGGGAGACCTGCGGCGACTGCCGGAAGGCCCGGGCCAGGACGCCGGCGGACTCGACCTCGGCCCGCCGCGGCGGGTAGGCGCTGACCAGCAGGCCCAGGACGACGGCGCCGATGGTGGCGTGCACCCCGGAGGCGTTCATCGCCAGCCACATCGCCGTGCCGACCGCGAAGTACGCCGGCCCGCGCCACACCTGGAGCCGGGCCAGCACCTGGAAGGCGAGGATGCACAGCGCGGCGACGGCCAGCGCGGTCAGGTCGACGTCCTCGGAGTAGAAGACGGCGATGACGGTGAGCGCCCCGATGTCGTCGACCACCGACAGCGAGAGCAGGAAGACCCGCAGCTGGGTGGTGGCCCGTGGCCCGGCCAGCGCGAGTGCGCCCAGCAGGAACGCCGTGTCGGTGGCGATCGGGATGCCCCAGCCGTTCGCACCCGGGCCGCCGGCGTTGAAGGCGAGGTAGATGGCCGCGGGCAGCGCCAGCCCGGCGAGGGCGGCGATGACCGGGATCGACAGCCGGCTGCGCTGGGTGAGCTCGCCCATCTGCAGCTCGCGGCGGACCTCCATGCCGATGAGGAAGAAGAAGAAGCACATCAGGCCGTCGTTGACCCAGTGGCGCAGGTCCTCGGTGACGCCCGTCGCGCCCAGCCGCAGCGAGAACTCGGTGTGCCACACCCGGTCGTAGGTCCCGCTCCACGGGGAGTTGGCCCAGGCCAGCGCCAGCAGGGTGGCCAGCACCAGCAGCCCGGCGCTGGCCGCCTCGGTCTGCAGCATCCGCCGCGCCTGGGCGGACAGCTGCGCCATCAGGTGGCGGGACCCTGCCCTCGTGGTCGTCCGGGGTGCTGACACGTCGCTCTTCCTACCTGTGCGGGATGACGATCGGGAGTCGTCGCCGACCACGGTGTCCGACGCGCCCGGAGGCTCCTGCCCTGCCGTCGAAGGGCCCGCGCCACCCCGACATTCCCCGGCGTCCCCATCCGGTCGTGCACCACAGGCGTGCGGGGCGGCATCCCGGGTAGCTGGGCGGGGTGACTGCTGAGACGACGGCGAACGACGTGGAGGCGGCCCTGGCCGTCCCGACCACCCCCGGCGGCGGGCAGGTGGTGCTGGTCATCGGCGCCTCCTCCGGCATCGGCCGGGCGAGCGCGATCGAGTTCGCCCGGCGGGGCGCTTCGCTGGTGCTGGTGTCCCGGAGCGCGACCACGCTCGCCGACGCAGCCGCCGACTGCCGGGCCGCCGGCGCTGCGGCCGTGGAGTGCGTGCCGGCCGACGTCCTCGACCCCGCGCAGGTGCAGGCCGCCGTCGACCGGGCGACCGGCACGTTCGGCCGGCTGGACGTCGTGGTGCACGCGGCCACCGTGATGGCCTACGGCCGGATCGAGGACGTCCAGCCCGAGGTGTTCGAGCGGGTCGTGGACACCGCCGTCCTGGGCACCTTCAACGTCTTCCGCGCCACGCTGCCGGTGCTGCGGGCCCAGCGGCGCGGGCACGTGGTGGTGGTCAGCTCGCTGCTGGCCTCGATCACCGCCCCGACGATGGGCGCGTACGTGACGGCGAAGTGGGGGCAGCTCGGGCTGATCCGCACGCTGCAGCAGGAGTTGCGGGAGCTGCCCGACGTGCACGTCTCGGCCGTCGCCCCGGGTGGGACGACGACGCCGATCTACGACCAGGCCGCGACCGTGCTCGGCAACACCGGTCACCCGCCGCCCCCGGTCTACACCCCCGAGCGCGTCGCCCGGGCGGTCGCGGACCGGGTGGCGAACCCGCGGCGGCTGAAGCAGTCGGGGTTCCTGAACCCGGTGATCATCGCCGGGTTCCGGCTCTTCCCGCCGGTCTTCGACGCCCTCGTCGGACCGCTGCTGCGGGTCTTCGGCATGTCCCGGGACACCGTGCCGCCGACCACCGGCAACGTGTTCGCGCCGGTGCCGGGGAAGGAGTCCACCCGGGGCGACTACTGGGGGATCTGAGCCTCAGGCGGCGTGAGCGGGCAGCGCCCGTCCTCGCCGGCGGGACACCACGAGTGCCACGGCGGCGACGAGCCCGGCCCCCACCATCACCATCGTCATGCCGAGGCCGTTGCCGTCGGCGGGCAGCGACGTGCCCGCCGGGCACTGGCTGACCGCGCTGGCGTTCGACAGGGTCACGCCGTCGAGTGTCCAGCTGCCTCCCCACGCGTCCGAGGCCGGCACGGTGAGGGCGAAGGCGCCGGGGTGGCTGCCGGGGGCGAAGCTGGTCGGCTGCACGCCGTCGTACCGGCTGGGGGTGATCACGTTGGCCGGTCCACGGGGGATGGTCTGCGTGACGCCGGTGTTGTTCACGTAGCCGAGCAGCACGCTGACGCTGCCGTCGCTGTTGGGCTGGTAGCAGGAGGCCGTCGGGGTCACCGTCCCGGCCGCCTGGGCGGTCGCCGGGCTGATCAGCAGCGCGGCGAGGGCCACCAGTCCGGCCAGCAGCACGTGCCGGGCCCGTCGTCCTGCAGGGTCAGCCGTCCTGCGCGAGCGCGTCATGCACCTGTCCTCTGCCCGAACGGCGGCTGGTCCGCCCATCGGAGCTCCATCGGCAGGCGGACGCCGGCAGGACAGATCCGCGGGGCAGGTGCTCACCCGTCGGAGGGAGATGCGTCCTCGCGGCGCACGGCTGGCCGGGCTCCGCCCCCCGCGGGGAGCGGAGCCCGGCCGGGCCGTCAGGGCTCGACGGTGACCTTGATGGCCTCGCCCTTCTGCACGATGGAGAACGCGTCGAGGGCGCGCTCCAGCGGCAGGTGCTCGGTGATGAGGTCCTTGACCGGCACCTGGCCGCTGGAGATGTACTCCAGCGCCCGCTTGTTGTGCTCGGGGGCGGACCCGTTGGCGCCGTGGATGTGCAGCTGGCGGTAGTGCACGACGTTCGAGTCGCAGGTGATGGTCGGGTTGGTCTTGGGCAGGCCGCCGAAGAAGGAGATCCGGCCGTTGCGCGCGGCCATCGCGATGGCCTGCTCCTGGGTGATGTTCGCGGCGGTGGCGGTGATGATCACGTCGGCGCCCCGGCCGTCGGTGAGCTCCATGACCCGGGCGACCACGTCGACCTCGGCGCCGTTGATCACCTCGTCGGGCTGCACGGCGGCCGCCGACATCGCCAGCCGCTCGGCGTTGACGTCGACCAGGAACACCTTGCCCACCTCGTGCACGCCACGGGCGATGCGGATGTGCATGCAGCCGATCGGGCCGGCGCCGAAGACGACGAGGGTGTCGCCCTCCTCGATGCCGAGCAGCTCCTGGGCGTTGATGGCGCAGGCGAAGGGCTCGGCGGCCGAGGCCTCGTCGAAGCCGACGTTCTCCGGGATCCGGTTGAGCCCGTCGACCGCGAGGACCTGCTGCGGCACGATCATGTACTCGGCGAAGCCGCCGTCGTACTGGTAGCCGATGGAGGTCTGGTTCTGGCACACCGCCATCCAGCCCTTGCGGCACTCGTGGCAGTGCCCGCAGGGCACGGCCGCGATGACCTGGACGCGGTCGCCCACGGCCCACTCGCTGCCGTACGTGCTGTTGACGTCGGACCCGACCTCGACGACCTCGCCGGCGACCTCGTGGCCCATGATCCGCGGCGGGGAGATGTTCTGGTGGCCGTTGTGCAGGATCTTGACGTCGGTGCCGCAGGTGGAGCAGTTGCGGACCCGCAGCTTGACCTCACCCGGGCCGCACTCGGGCTCCGGGACGTCCTCGAGCCGGACGTCCTCAGGGGCGTAGAAACGCAAGGCCTTCATGTCGTCCTCCGGGGGACTGAGTCGATGACGTGGGTCGATGACGTGGAGCTGGGGCGGTGACCCGGAGCTGTGCCTCCGGCGCCAGGTGCGACCGCGACCCGGCGTGTGTCGCTGAGCACTGTAGAACGGGACACCGCCACCCGGTTGTTTGGTAGTCCTTGCGATCGTGTGGCTTTGGGTCTCTTGACCGCGCCCGAATTGCCCGTTATACAGACGTTCACAGATTGCCGTGACCGCCATCACAGGGTCACGTCACTGCTCTCCCTCCAGCCCGAGCGACCCGCGTCGACCGGTCACAGTTCGTCACTCAGAGAGGTCCCCATGGCCACGACCACCCACTCGGCCGCACGCTCGGGAGGTGTGCGGCTCCACGTCCAGCGGTTCGGCACCTTCCTGTCGAACATGGTGCTGCCCAACATCGGCGCGTTCATCGCCTGGGGGCTGATCACCGCGCTCTTCATCGAGACCGGCTGGATCACCACCATCGGCAAGGCGCTGGGCTACACCGGCGGCTACGGCTTCGTCGAGGACCTCGGCGCCTGGGGCTCCGGCTCCGAGGGCACCGGCATCGTCGGCCCGATGATCACGTACCTCCTGCCGCTGCTCATCGGCTACACCGGCGGCCGGATGATGTACAACGACAACCTGCGCGGCGGCGTCGTCGGCGCCATCGCCACGATGGGCGCCATCGCCGGAGCCAGCGTGCCGATGTTCCTGGGCGCCATGATCATGGGCCCGCTCGGCGGCTGGAGCATGAAGAAGCTCGACGCGCTGTGGTCGCACAAGATCCGCCCGGGCTTCGAGATGCTGGTCAACAACTTCTCCGCCGGCATCTGGGGCGGGTTCCTCGCCGTCATCGGCTTCGTGCTCGCCGGGCCCCTCGTCGAGGCCTTCAGCACCCTGGCGTCCAAGGTGGTCAACACCCTGGTCGACAACGGGCTGCTGCCGCTGACCTCGATCTTCATCGAGCCGGCCAAGATCCTGTTCCTGAACAACGCCATCAACCAGGGCATCCTCACCCCGCTGGGCACCACCGAGGCGGCCCAGGCCGGGCAGTCGATCCTCTTCCTGCTCGAGGCCAACCCCGGCCCGGGCCTGGGCCTGCTGCTGGCCTTCGCGCTGTTCGGCCGCGGTGCGGCCAAGGCCTCGGCGCCCGGCGCGATCCTCATCCAGTTCGTCGGCGGGATCCACGAGATCTACTTCCCCTACGTGCTGGCCAAGCCGAAGCTGATCGCCGCGGTGATCCTCGGCGGCATGGCCGGCGTGGCCACCAACGTCGTGTTCGGCTCGGGTCTGCGCTCGCCGGCCTCCCCCGGTTCGATCATCGCCGTCTGGGCCGCCTCCCCGCCCGGCGCCCTGGTCGGCGTCACCGCGTCGGTCCTGGTCGCCGCCGGCGTCACCTTCCTGGTCGCCGCCTTCCTGCTGAAGCTGGACAAGAGCAACGACGACGGCGACCTCACCGCGGCCACCGCGGCGATGGAGGCCAACAAGGGCAAGAAGTCCTCGGTCGCCGGCACGCTGGTCGGCTCGGGTGCTGCGCGCGGCAACGGCCCGATCCACTCCATCGTGTTCGCCTGCGACGCCGGCATGGGCTCCTCGGCCATGGGCGCCTCGGTGCTCCGCAAGAAGGTGCACGGCGCCGGGTTCACCGACGTCACCGTGGTCAACAAGGCCATCTCCAGCCTGACGGACACCTACGACCTCGTCGTCACCCACGAGGACCTCACCCAGCGGGCCGAGCAGCGGACCGGGTCGGCGCGCCACGTGTCGGTCAACAACTTCATGGACAGCCCGCGCTACGACGAGATCGTCGAGCTGCTGCAGCAGACCAACGGCGCCGCCGGCGCGAACGGCGCCGCTGCGGTCGACGGTGCAGCCGTGGGCATCCCCGGGGGCCGGTCCTCCGGGGGCGGCGACCTGCTCTCCCGGGACAGCATCGTGCTCGACGGGCGCGCCTCCGGGCGTGACGCGGCGATCACCGAGGCCGGCGAGCTGCTGGTCGCGGCCGGTGCGGTGGACGGCTCCTACGTCCCGGCGATGCACGAGCGGGAGACGTCCGTGTCGACCTACATGGGCAACCTGCTGGCCATCCCGCACGGCACCAACGAGGCCAAGCCCGCGATCCGTCGCTCGGCGATCTCCTTCGTGCGCTATCCGCAGGGCATCGACTGGAACGGCAAGGAGGTCAAGTTCGTCATCGGTGTCGCCGGTGCCGGCGACGACCACCTGAAGCTGCTCGGGAAGATCGCGGAGGTGTTCACCGACTCCGCGCAGGTCGCCCGGCTCGAGGCGGCCCGCACCCCGGCGGACGTGCAGGCCGTGCTCGGCGCGATGCAGCCGGCCTGACGCAGCACCCCCGTCCCGGGGACGACCTCCTCGGGACGGGGCGCCTCGACGGCCCCGGTCCGGACCTCAGGGTCCGGGCCGGGGCCGTCGTCGTCTCAGCGGGCCGTCGTCAGGGCAGCGGGCCGTCGTCGGGTCAGCGGGCCGTCGTCAGGTCAGCGGGCGTAGCGCGCGGCGGCGCGCTCGCGGGCCTGGGCGGCGAGCACCTCGCGGTCGCGGGGCGGCGCGGGGGTGACCAGGTCGGCGAGCAGGTGCTCGGTGGCGTGGGCGATCTCCTCGACCGCCCGGTCGAACGCGGCCTGGTTGGCCTGCGAGGGCTTCGTGGAGCCGCTGACCTTGCGCACGTACTGCAGCGCTGCGGCCCGCACCTCCTCCGACGTCGTCGCGGGCGCGAGGTTGTGCAGCACGTGGATGTTCCGGCACATGCCCGAGACCGTAGGGCCAGATCGGCCAGGACGGGCCCTAGAGCGAGCCGGTCACCGTCGTCGTCGGGCGGCCGCCGCGGGCGAGCTCACGGCTGATCACCATCCGCTGGATCTGGTTGGTGCCCTCGAAGATCTGCATGACCTTGGCCTCGCGCATGTACCGCTCGACCGGGTAGGCGCTGGTGTAGCCGTACCCGCCGAGCACCTGGACGGCGTCGGTGGTCACCCGCATCGCGTTGTCGGTGGCGACCAGCTTGGCGATGGCCGCCTGCTGGCCGTAGGGCTGCCCGGCGTCCTTGAGCCGCGCCGCCGACAGGTAGGTCGCGCGCGCGGTCTCGACGGCGGCGGCCATGTCGGCGAGCAGGAAGGCCAGCCCCTGGTGCTCGATGACCGGGACGCCGAACGCCTCCCGCTCCCGGGCGTAGGCGACCGCGTCGTCCAGTGCGCCCTGCGCCAGCCCGGTGGCCACCGCGGCGATGCCGAGCCGGCCGGCGTCCAGCGCGGCCAGCGCCAGCGGGAGCCCGTCGCCCTCCGCGCCCACCCGCCGGTCGGCGGCGACCCGGACGCCGGCGAACCGCATGGTCGCCGTGGTCGAGGCGGTCAGGCCCATCTTCGACTCGGCCCGGTCGGCCGACAGCCCCGCGGACCCGGCCGGGACGACGAAGCAGGAGACCCCGCGCGACCGGTCGGCGGAGGTGCGGGCCATCACCGTGTAGGAGTCGGCCTGACCGCCGTGCGTCGTCCAGGCCTTCTCCCCGGTGAGCACGTACTCCTCACCGTCGCGGACGGCACGGGTGCGCATGGCGGCGGCGTCGGAGCCGGCGTGCGGCTCGGACAGGCAGTAGGCGCCCAGCAGCTCACCGGACAGCAGCTCCGGCAGCAGCGTCGCCTGCTGCTCGGGCGTGCCCGCGGTGGCCAGCGCCCAGCAGGACATGCCGTGCACGCTGACCCCGACCGCGACACCGGCCCACACCGCGGCCAGCTCCTCCAGCACCTGCAGGTGCACCACGGCCGGCTGCGCTCCCCCGCCGAACTCCTCGGGGTACGGCAGGCTCAGCAGCCCGGCCTTCCCCAGCGTGCGGAAGACCTCGCGGGGGAAGCAGGCCTCGGCCTCCGCCGCCACGACCCGGGGAGCCAGCTCCTCGCGGGCCAGCTCGCGGGTCAGGTCGAGCAGGTCGGCGGCCTCCTGCGTGGGGACCAGACGGCGGACGGGCACAGCGCACCTCCGGGAGCGGGACCTCGTCGTCCCGGCGCCCCCGACGGTACCCAGGGGCAGCCCCCGGGCCGGGCCAGGTCGTGGGGGCCACCCGCAGGTCGGGCCCGGGCGACCGGTGCCGGCTCCCGGGCAGGTGCCCTGGTCACCCCAGCACGACACGACCGCGCGGTGGGTAAGGTGAGCCTTCCCAACCTCGTCGGGTCTGTCCGCCGTCCTCCAGGAGCCGCTCGTGGCGCAACGCACGGCTGCCCGGCCCCTCGAGGAGGCAGCGCCCCGCCGCGGCCTGCTGCAGGGCACCGGCAGCCGGGCGGCAGGGCTGTGGGTGCTGCTGGTGGTCGCCCTGGCCGTCTGCGCGCTGAGCATCAGCGTCGGCACGCGGCCGATCGGGCTGGGCACGGTCTGGCACGCGCTGCTGGACTCCTCCACCCCCGGCGACGAGACGGTGATCGTCCGCCAGCTGCGGGTGCCGCGGACCCTGCTGGGCGTCCTCGCCGGGCTCGCGCTGGGCGCCTCGGGCGCGTTGATGCAGGGCCACACCCGCAACCCCCTGGGCGACCCGGGCCTGCTGGGCGTCACCGCGGGCGCGGCGTTCGCCGTCGTGCTGTCGATCTCCCTGCTCGGCCTGCGCACGCCCAGCGCCTACATCTGGCCGGCGCTGGCCGGCGCGCTGCTGGCCAGCATCGCGGTGTTCGCGATCGGCTCCGCGGGCCGCGGCGGCGCCACCCCGGTCAGCCTGGCGCTGGCCGGCTCGGCGCTGACCTACCTGATGTTCGCGCTGGTCCAGTCGATCACCATCCGCGAGTCCACGACGCTGGACGCCTTCCGGTTCTGGATCGTCGGTGCGCTGGCCGGACGGGACGCGAGCGTGGCCGTCCAGGTCGCCCCGTTCGTCGTCGCCGGCCTGGTGCTCGCGGTGGTCAACGCCCCGGCGCTGAACCTGCTCGGGCTCGGCGAGGACGTCGCCCGGGGACTGGGCCAGCGGGTGTGGCTGGCCCGCGTGGTCGGGCTGGCCGCCCTGACCCTGCTCGCCGGTGCCGCGACCGCCGCGTGCGGGCCGATCGCCTTCGTCGGGCTGGTCGTGCCGCACGTCGCCCGCGCGCTCACCGGCCCCGACCACCGCTGGCTGATCCCGGCCTCGGCGCTGCTCGGCGTCATCGCGCTGCTGCTGGCCGACGTGCTGGGCCGGGTCGTCGCCCGCCCCGGCGAGCTGCAGGTGGGCATCGTGCTCGCCGTCGTCGGCACCCCGTTCTTCATCGCCCTGGTCCGCCGCCGCCGGCTGGTGCAGCTGTGACCCTGGCCGCGCCCACCCGCACCCCGGCGTCCCACGCCCGCCCGCGCCGCACGCTGCGCCTGGGCCCGGTGTCGGCCACCTACCGCCGGCGGTCGCTGGTCGTGCCGGTGCTGGTGCTGCTGCTCCTGCTGCTGGTCGCCGCGCTCAGCCTGGGCCGCGGCGACTACCCGATCAGCGTGCCCGAGGTGCTCGGCGCCCTGGTCGGCACCGGCGAGGACACCGTGCGCTTCATCGTGCTGGACCTGCGGGCCCCGCGGGTCGCCGTCGCCGTCCTGGTCGGGCTGGCGCTGGGGGTCTCCGGCGCGCTGATCCAGACCTTCGCCCGCAACCCGCTGGCCAGCCCCGACGTGCTCGGGGTGACCGGCGGGGCGGCGATCGGTGCGGTCAGCGTGATCGTGCTGGGCGGCAGCGGCACCACCGCCGCCGGCGTGCTGGGCGGGCTCGGACTGCCGGCCGCCGCGCTGCTCGGCGGGCTGGTCATGGCCGGGCTGATCTTCGGCCTGGCCTGGCAGTCGGGCATCGACGGCTACCGGCTGGTGCTCGTGGGCGTCGGGCTCTCGGCGATGGCGCAGGCGGTGGTCTCCTACCTGCTCACCCGCAGCGCGCTCTTCGACGCCGCCGCCGCCAACGTGTGGCTGACCGGCTCGCTCAACGGCCGCGGCTGGGACCAGGCGCTGCCGCTGGCCCTGGCGCTGCTGGTGCTGCTGCCCGCCGCGCTGGCGACGACCCGGGTGCTGGGCGTGCTGCAGTTCGGCGACGAGACGGCGCGGGCGCTGGGCGTGCGGGTGCCGCTGGCCCAGCTCGCCGTCGTGCTGGTCGCGGTCGGGCTGGCCGCGTTCGCGGTCTCCGCGGCCGGTCCGATCCAGTTCGTGGCGCTGGTGGTGCCGCAGATCGCCGTCCGGCTGACCGGCGGCTCCCGGCCCCCGCTGCTGACCTCCGGGCTGCTCGGGGCGCTGCTGCTCACCGCCAGCGACCTCGTCGCCCGCACCGCGCTGCCCGAGACGTTCCCCGTCGGGGTCATCACCGCGGTCGTCGGCGCCCCCTACCTGCTCTGGCTGCTGGTCCGCGGAAGGCGGCGATCCACCCTGTGACCGCACTCGACACCCCTGGTACCGCGCAGGTGCGCCTCGCCGCGGACCGCGTCCGGCTGGCCTACGGCGACAAGGTCGTCGTCGACGACCTGGACCTGCAGCTGACCGACGGGTCGTTCACCGCGATCGTCGGCCCCAACGGCTGCGGCAAGTCCACGCTGCTGCGGGCGCTGGGCCGGCTGCTGCGCCCGACCGGGGGCAGCGTGCTGCTCGACGGCCGGGCGATCACCTCCCGGTCCACCCGGGAGGTGGCCAAGGTGCTCGGCATGCTGCCGCAGACCCCGCTGGCGCCCGAGGGGCTCACCGTCGCCGACCTGGTCGCCCGCGGCCGGCACCCGCACCAGAGCTGGCTGCAGCAGTGGTCCAGCGACGACGAGGCCGTGGTCACCGAGGCGCTCACCTGGACCGACATGGCCGACCTCGCCGACGCCCCGGTCGACGCGCTGTCGGGTGGGCAGCGGCAGCGGGCGTGGATCTCGATGGCGCTGGCCCAGGGCACCGACCTGCTGCTGCTCGACGAGCCCACCACCTACCTCGACCTCGCCCACCAGGTCGACGTCCTGGAGCTCATCGCCCGGCTGCACACCGAGCGCGGCCGCACGGTCGCCGTCGTCCTGCACGACCTGAACCTGGCCGCCCGGTACGCGCAGCGACTGGTGGCGATGAAGGACGGCGTCCTGGTCGCCTCCGGGACGCCCGAGGAGGTGCTCACGGAGCAGTTGCTGGCCGAGGTATTCGAGCTGGAGGCCCGCGTCGTCCCCGACCCGGTCACCGGCACCCCGATGGTGATCCCGGTGCGCCGCCTCCGCCGCTGACGAGGCGCCGGGGCGTGGACGACGCCCCCACCGGACCCCGTGACCGGGAGTGACCGACACCGCGCACCCCGCTGCCCCGTCGGGGCCCGGCGCAGGACACACTGGACGGTGATGGACGTGCTCTCCGAAGGACCGGTCACTGACGCGCTCTACTGGGTGCGGGGGCCCGGCCTGCACGCCCTGCTGATCGTCCTGGGCGCGGTCCTGCTGGCCCGGCTGGTGAGCTGGGCGGGCAAGCGGATCACCGACCGGATCGACGCCGCCGCGACCGGATCGGACGCCCTGGTGCGGTCCGAGGCCGCCAAGCACCGGCACTCGCTGACCCAGGTGCTGACCTGGGCGGCGATCGTGCTGATCTGGTCGATCGCGATCTTCTTCGTCCTCGAGACGCTCGGGGTGCCGGTGACCGGTCTGGTCGCGCCGGCCACCGTGCTCGGCGTGGGCCTGGGTTTCGGCGCGCAGCGGATCGTCGGCGACGTGCTGGCCGGCTTCTTCCTGATCACCGAGCGGCAGTACGGCTTCGGCGATGTGGTCGCCATCCAGGTGGTCGGCGGCGGCGACCCGGCCGAGGGCACCGTCGAGGACGTCAACCTGCGGATCACCCGGTTGCGCTCGGTGAACGGCGAGGTCGTGATCGTCCCCAACGGGCAGATCGTGAAGGTCGTCAACCTCTCCCGCGACTGGGCCCGCGCCGTGGTCGACGTCCCGGTGCCGTCCTCGGCCGACGTCAACCGCGTGCAGCAGGTGCTGCGCGAGGTGGGCGAGCGCGCCTTCGCCGACCCCCGGCTGCACCGGCTGCTGCTGGACGCCCCGAGCGTGATGGGCGTGGAGAGCCTGGCCCTGGACGAGGTCAACCTGCGGATCGTGGCCCGCACCCTGCCCGGCAAGCAGTTCGAGGTCGGCCGTGACCTGCGCGCCCGGGTGGCGCTGGCCCTGTCCCGGGAAGGCGTCTCCCTGCGGGCCACCGCGCAGGAGGACGACGTCCGCGACGAGGCGCTGGCCGAGGACCGGGCCCGCAGCGGGGGTGCCGCGTGACCCGCCCGGCCGACGACCGGCCCACCACCGTGCTCCCGCAGCAGACGGTCGAGCAGCCCTCGGTGACCACCTCGCCGGCGACCCGCCGGAGCTACACGTGGCACCGCCGGATCCCGGCGCGGATCGGCCGCGCGCGCACCTCGACGGTGGTCATCGGTGCGCTGTTCGTGCTGCTGGGCGGGCTGAACGTCGTGCTGCCCACCGACCCCTACGTCACCGTGCCCACCGAGTACGGCGACGTCCGGGTGCGCTCCTCCCAGCTGGCCCGCACCCCTGCCCCGACGTCCACGCCGGCCTCCGAGGCGCCGTCCCTACCGGCCACGACGGAGGCGCCGGAGACCACCGCGACCACCAGCGCCCCGGGCACGACGCCCGGCGAGGACAGGGAGACGCCGTCCCCGTCGTCGACGCGCAGCAGCGTGACGGAGGACGAGGAGACGACCGCGCCGACGACGTCCGCGGAGCCGACCTCCAGCAGCCGGTCGACCGCGAGCAGCGAGCCCTCGCAGACGGCGGGGACGGCCACCCCCACGGGCACCGCCGACCCGACCGGCTGAGCGCTCAGAACGAGGTGACGACCGCGATCCCGGGTTCCCGGCCGATCGCGGCCAGCGCCGCCCCGGCGTCGTCGAGGGCGAGCTGCTGGGTGACCAGGCGCTCGGGGTGCAGCCGGCCGGCGGCGATCAGCGAGAGCATCGCGGGGTAGTCGGCGGCGGCCATGCCGTGGCTGCCCAGGACGGCGAGCTCGCCGGCGATCACCAGCTCCATCGGCACCTCGGGGCGGCCCAGCGCTGGGGGCAGCAGGCCGACCTGCACGTGGCGACCGCGGCGGCGCAGGCTGCGGATGGAGTTCAGACAGGTCACCGCGGCGCCCAGGGCGTCGATCGAGACGTGCGCCCCGCCCCCGGTCAGCTCCGCGACGGCGGCCGGCACGTCCACGGACCCGGACACCACGTGCTCGGCACCGGACCGGCGGGCCAGCTCCAGCGCGCCGGGCGCCACGTCGACCGCGACCACCCGCGCCCCCGCGGCGACCGCGACCTGGACGGCGGACAGCCCCACGCCGCCGCAGCCGTGCACCGCCACCCACTCCCCCGGCCGCACCCGGCCGACGCCGGTCACGGCGCGGAAGGCGGTGGCGAACCGGCAGCCGAGGCTCGCGGCGGTGGCGAAGCCCATGCCCTCGGGCAGCGCGACGAGGTTGACGTCGGCGGCCTCCAGAGCCACGAACCGCGCCAGCGAGCCCCAGTGGGTGAACCCGGGCTGCGTCTGGCTCTCGCACACCTGGCCGGCGCCCTCCCGGCAGGGCGCGCAGTGCCCGCACGCGCAGACGAAGGGCACGGTCACCCGGTCCCCGACCGACCAGTTCCGCACCCGGTCCCCGACGGCGGCGACGGTGCCGGCGAGCTCGTGGCCGGGCACGTGCGGCAGGACGACGTCGGGGTCGTGACCGAGCCAGCCGTGCCAGTCGCTGCGGCAGATCCCGCTGGCTCCGACCTCGACGACCACGCCGTCCCGGGACGGCGTGGGGTCGGGCACCGCCCGGACGCCGAGCGGACCACCGAACTCCTCGAACACGAGCGCGCGCACGGGCCAGAGCCTGCCACCGGCCCGACCGGGCGACCCCGGCAGACTGACGCCGTGGACGACCTCACCGCTCTCCGGCAGTCCTGCGACCGCGCGCTGGCCGGGCACGGCCCCCAGACCGCCGCCGACCTGCTGGCCACCGTGCCCGGCGACACGGCGGTCGACCGGTACGGCGCCGGCGGGGTGGTGGCCGAGCTGGAGACCGAGGTAGCCGGGCTGCTCGGGCAGCCCGCGGCGGTGTACCTGCCCAGCGGCACGATGGCCCAGCAGGCCGTGCTGCGGGTGCACGCCGGTCGGCGCGCACGGCAGACCGTCGTCTTCCACCCGCAGTGCCACCTGGAGGTGCACGAGGGGCGCGCGCTGGAGCGGCTGCACGGGCTGCTGGGCCGCCCGGCCGGGCACCGCGACCGGCTGCTCACCCTCGCCGACCTGGAGGCCGTGGCCGAGCCGCCGGCCGCGCTGCTGCTCGAGCTGCCCCAGCGCGACCTCGGCGGCCGACTGCCGGCCTGGGACGACCTGGTCGCGCAGACCGACTGGGCCCGCGGCCGCGGTGCCGCGGTGCACCTGGACGGCGCCCGTCTCTGGGAGGCCGCCGCCGGGTACGGCCGCCCGCCGGGCGAGGTCGCGGCGCTGTTCGACACCACCTACGTCAGCTTCTACAAGGGCATCGGCGCGCTGGCCGGGTGCTGCCTGGCCGGGCCGGCCGACGTCGTCGCCGAGGTGCGCGAGTGGCGCGGCCGGATGGGCGGCACGCTGTTCGGCATGTGGCCCGGCGCGGCCTCGGCGCTGACCTGCCTGCGCCGCCGACTGCCGCTGTTCCCCGGCTACCTGGAGCGCGCCCGCGAGATCGCCGCCGCGGTGCACGACCTGCCCGGCGTCGCCGTCGTGCCCGACCCGCCGCAGACGCCGATGCTGCACCTGCTGCTGCGCACCACCCCGGAGCAGTTCACCGCCGCCGCCCGCGGCCTCGCCGAGCGGGGCCTGTGGACCTGGGAGCGGGCGATGCCCACTGCCGACCCGGCCGTGCAGCGCGTCGAGCTCTCGATCGGCGACGCGACCATGGCGCTGACGGTGGACGAGGTCCGGGGCGCCGTCGCCGCGCTGGCGGGCAGCTCAGCGGCGGTGGCCGGCTAGCGCGCCAGCAGGACGGCCCAGCTGTTGCGTGCCGCAAGCGTCCCGGCGGTCAGGCGTCGCATGGCAGACGTCGAGGGCGTCGCATACCGTCAACCGCACGCGGTGCTCCATCCAGACGTAGCGCGGTCCCCCGTCGTCGCCGGTAGTCGGCACCAGCCCGGAGCAGCCCGGGACCCAGTAGAGAGACCAGATGACCGCAACGACTCTGGAGGGCTCCACGCCTCCCCCCGCCCGGGAGCCCCGTCCCGAGCGCGCCCGTGACCGTCAGGTGAGCGTCTACGCCGAGCTCTCGCAGCAGGTGAAGGACGCCGGGCTGCTCGACCGCCGGAGCCGGTGGTACGTGGTCATGATCGCGCTGACCGCGCTGGCCTTCATCGCCACCTGGGCCGGGATCGTCGCCCTCGGCGACTCGTGGTGGCAGCTGGGCATGGCCGTCGTGCTGTCCCTGGTGCTCACCCAGTTCGCCTTCTTCGGCCACGACACCGCCCACCGGCAGGCCTTCGGGTCGCACGCGGTGAACGAGTGGTCGGCCCGGGTGCTCTCCTGCGGGATCACCGGCATCGGCTACGGCTGGTGGATGCAGAAGCACAACCGGCACCACAACGCGCCCAACCAGATGGGCAAGGACCCGGACATCGTCTCCGAGGTGCTCGCCTTCACCCCCGACGACGCCGCCGAGCGGATGACCGGGCTGCGCGGCTGGTTCACCCGGCACCAGGGCTGGGCGTTCTTCCCGCTGCTGGGCTTCGAGGGCACCGCGCTGCACGCCAACAGCATCGCCACGCTGGTCCGGGAGAAGACGATGCCGCGGCGCCGGCTCGAGCTGGCGATCATCGCCGTCCGGCTGGTGGCCTACGTGGTCGCGGTCTTCCTGATCATGCCCCCGCTGCTGGGCGTGGCCTTCATCGTCGTCCAGCAGGCCGTGTTCGGTCTGCTGATGGGCGGCTCGTTCGCGCCCAACCACAAGGGCATGCCCATCGTGCCGAAGAACGCCAAGGTCGACTTCCTCCGTCGCCAGGTGCTCATGTCGCGCAACATCCGCGGCGGCCGGGTCACCGACTTCATGATGGGCGGCCTGAACTACCAGATCGAGCACCACCTCTTCCCCAGCATGCCGCGGCCGAACCTGAAGAAGGCCCAGCCGCTGGTGCGCGCGCACTGCGCCAAGCACGGGATCAGCTACACCGAGACCTCGCTGGTCGGCTCCTACCGCGCGGTCGTCCGGTACCTGAACCGCGTCGGCATCGCCGAGCGCGACCCGTTCACCTGCCCGCTGGTGGCCTCGGTCCGCAACTGACGAAGGACCCCCTCTCCCCCCACCCTTCGCAGGCTCAGGGCGGGACCCTGAGAGGGGGCCTGACCGACCCGGCCCGGTTCCCTGTGGGGAGCCGGGCCGTCGTCGTCAGCGGGTGGTCAGCACGACCAGGACGACGACGAGGACGAAGAACGCGGCGACCGTGGCGAGCGCGGCCCAGTGCCGGCGGCGGGTGGTGACGCCGTCGAGCACGCCGACGAGGAGGTCCTCGGGCACGGTCGTCGTCCGCGCGGCGAACGCGGCCCGCAGCGCCGCCTCCACCCCGGCCGCCGGACGGTCGTCGGGCGGCAGCAGCTCCTCGAGCCGGCCCAGGGCGCGCAGGGTGTCCGGGGCGACCGACCCCTCCGGGACGCCGAGCAGCCCGGCCGTCTCGTGCACCGAGAAGCCCTCACCCAGGCGCAGGACCAGCAGCGCCCGCAGCTGAGCAGGCAACCGCCCCAGCGCCGTCGTCAGCGCGTCGCGCACCGGCGGGGCCGGGACCGGCACCAGCGAGACGCCGCGCAGCAGCGGGGTGGCCGCCACCGCCTCGCGCAGCTGGGTGCGCCGGTGCCAGCGGGGGTGCTCGGCCAGCAGCTCCGCGCGGGCGGCGGACGCCCGGTCGGCGGCGGGCAGCTCGCCCCAGCGCCGGTGGACGGCGCCCAGCGCGGCCGACGCCAGCTCCGCGCCTTCGGTCCGGTCACCGGTGAGCAGGTACGCCGTGCGCAGCAGCGCCGGCGCCTGCTCGGCCACGAAGGCCGCGAACGCGCTCCTGCCGGCGGTGTCCATGCTGCCTCCTCCCGCCGTCCTGGGCACCCATCGTCACCCACGCGGCCGGCGGGGCGGTCGTCAGCTCCCGGCAGCAGGCTCCGGCCAGCCGGCCAGGTGCCCGATCCAGGCCAGCGCCAGCCAGGCGCCGGTCAGCGACCCGGTGACCTCGCCGTCGGTCAGGTCCAGCCGCCAGGGCGAGGTCGACTCCCTCGGCCGGCGCGATCCGCTCCCGGGCACCGCGCGCACCACCTGCCAGGTCGCGACCGGCAGCTGCCGTGCGGGCCGTCCGGGCCCGGTGACCCAGACCGCCTCCCGGGTGGCCTCCACCGGCTCGGCCGGCGCCCCGTCGGGCCAGCGGAGCTCCAGGACACCGAGGCCCAGGTAGTCGGCCGGGTCGGCGGGCACCGACCAGCTCGCCGGACGGGCACCGAGCGCGGCGTCGGCGCCGAGGGTCATGACCGCGGAGACCGCGTGGAACACCCCGCCCAGCACCCGGCCGACGCGGGCCTCGGGTGGTGGGTCCTGCACGGTCCAGTCGACCAACCGGCGCAGCTGCGCGTCGCTCATCGGGTCAGCGTGCCGAACGGGACCGCGCCCCTCCTGCGCGCCACGACCACGGAGGCGGTCGCGGCCACCACAGCGGCGAGCAGCCACTCGACGCCTGCCAGCCAGGAGCCCTGGTCGCCCGTGGCGTCCACCCGGTCCATGTCCACCAGCAGCGCCCGGACCCAGCCGACGACCAGCGCCACCGCGACCAGCCAGAGACCGACGGCGGCCAGCGAGCGGTGGAGCGCGTCGACCAGGACGATCGGCGGGACGACCAGGACGGTGAGCGGCACCGCCCAGACAGCGACCAACAGCAACAGGGCCAGCACCATGTCCACCTCGGCAGTCTGCCCGAGCCACCGCGCCCGGAGGGGCGTGATCGGGACGGATCAGAGCGAGATCTCGGCGATGATGTGCGGGATCTGCGGCGGCAGCTCGCGGGCCAGGAAGCCCAGCCGGCCGACCGACGCCGCCAGCCGCTCCCCGGCCCGCCCGTGCAGGTAGGACGCCCAGACGGCGGCCTGGGCCGGCTCGGCCCCGCGGGCCAGCAGCCCGGCGACCACCCCCGCGCGCACGTCGCCGGACCCGGAGACGCCGAGCCCGGCGCCCCCGCTCTGGTCCTGCCACAGCCGGCCGTCGGGGTCGGCGACCCAGCTGGTCGCCCCGCCCAGCCCGACCACGGCGTGCGCCAGCTCGGCGAGCCGGCGGGCCGCCCCGGCCGGGTCCTCGTCCAGCTCGTCGGCGTCGGTGTGCAGGGCGATGGCCAGCTCGGTCGGGTTCGGGGTGAGCACGACGCGGCCCTCGAGCCGGTGCAGGCAGCTGGGGTCGGCGGTGACGGCGGCCAGCCCGAGCGCGTCCAGCACGACCGGACAGCCCAGCTCGGGCAGCAGCTGCTCGACGAACTGCCGGGTCTGCGGCTCGTCGGCCATCCCGGGCCCGATGAGCACCGCGGACGCCGACCGGGCCAGGTCCAGCACCAGCTCCGCCGCGTCGCCGCGGATGGCGCCCTCCTCGGTGGAGGGCACGCCGCGCACCAGCGCCTCTGGCAGGGCGATGGAGATGTGCGGGGCGACCTTCGACGGGACGACGACCTGCAGCTTCCCGGCCCCGGACCGCAGCGCCGCCTCGGCCGCCAGCGTCACCGCCCCGAGGGTCTCGGTGCTGCCGCCGATGACGAGGATCGAGCCACGGGACTCCTTGCCGCCGGTCGGTTCGGGCAGCTGCCAGCCCCGGAGCACCGGGGGCGTGACCAGCGTGGCGTCAGGCTGGGGACGGGACATCGTTCTCCTCGGTCACGGGGGCGCCGTCGCCCGGGCCGGCGTCGAGCAGGTGCTCGACGCCGTTGAAGCCGGTCAGGGCGAGCGCCCCGCCGTCGGTGGACTCGTAGCGGGTGACCGAGGTGTTGGCGACCTGCTCGGTGCGGTCGACGTCCAGCAGCTGCTGTTCGGACAGCTCCTCGACCACGTAGCGGAAGACCATCACCACGGCCTGGTGCGAGACGCACATCAGCCGCTCGCCGTCGTGCCGCAGCGCCTCGGTGGCCAGCAGGCTGCGGACGCGCAGCGCGACGTCGGCCCAGCTCTCCCCGCCCGGTGGCCGGTAGTAGAACTTGCCCAGCAGGTCACGGCGGCGGGCCTCCTCGGGGAACTCCGCCCGGATGCCCTCGCGGGTCATGCCGTCGAAGGCACCGAAGTCGCGCTCCCGCAGCCGCTCGTCGTGGCGGATGGTCAGCCCCAGCCCGCTGGCGTCGACCGCCCGCCGCGCGGTGGTGGCGGCCCGCGCGAACGGCGAGCTCAGCACGGTGGTGGGCTGCTGGTCCGCCGGCAGCCGGGCCAGCCACGCGCCCAGGGCGTCGGCCTGCTCCTCGCCGGTCGGCGACAGCGGGACGTCGGGGTCGCGGACGTCGAGGGTCAGCCGTTGCGCCCCGCTGCGGTGGGCCTGGGCGTCGGCCAGGTTGCCCATGCTCTCGCCGTGCCGCACCACCCACAGCGCGCTGGGCCCCGGTCCCCGTGCCATCGCGTCGTCCCGTCCGTCGTCGCGGTGCCCCTGCTGGACGCCGCCCGCCGTCGGACAGCCGATCACCCCGGTGGCCAAAGCGCGAGCCGGAGGCTGGACGTCGTCCGGGTGGGTGCGGAGGATGACCGGATGGCCGCAGAGGACGCGTTCGAGCGCCGCGCGTTCGCCACGCCCGCGGACTTCGACGCCTGGCTGGACACCGAGCACGACCGGGCTCCCGGGCTGTTCGTGCTGATGGCCCGGAAGTCCTCGGGCATCCCGTCGATCACCGCGCCGGAGGCGGTGGAGGTGGCGCTGTGCCACGGCTGGATCGACGGGCGCGGCAACCGCGTGGACGACGTCTGGTTCACCGTGCGTTACACCCCGCGCCGGGCCAGGAGCGTGTGGTCGCAGAAGAACGTGGCCACCGTCGCCCGGCTCGTCGCGGACGGGCGGATGCGCCCGGCCGGCCTGGCCGCGGTGGAGGCCGCGCAGGCCGACGGGCGGTGGGACCGTGCCTACGCCGGCCCCGCGACGATCACGGTGCCCGACGACCTGGCCGAAGCGCTGGCCGCCGAGCCCGCGGCCGAGGCGGCGTTCCGGGCGCTCGACGGCACGAACCGGTACTCGGTGCTGTGGCGGGTGCACACCGCGGCCACGCCGCAGACCCGGGCGAAGCGGGTCGCCGCCCTCGTCGCGATGCTGGCCGAGGGCCGCCGCCTCCACTGACCGGCCGCGCTCCAGGGGATCGCCGCGAGCCTGCGAGCGGTGGGGGGGCAGCAGGGTCCTGCCTCAGTCGGCCGGCGGGTGCTCCGCGCGGTGGACGCGCAGGTACACCGGCACCCGCTCCACGAGGGCGCCGAGGAGCACGACCGCGATCCCCCACAGCACCCCCGGGGAGCCGTCGGTGACCCGGAGCGCGACGAAGGCGGCGAGCACGCTGACCCCGACGAGCACGAGGTCGTCGAGCAGCGCGTCGCGGAAGGTCGCCGGTCGGGTGCGGTCACCACGCAGCCAGGAGGTCACCGGCGCGGCACCTCCTAGCCGGTGACGCGGCGGGCGCCGACGTAGCCGCCCTTGTCGACGCCGGTCACGGCGCCGGCCTGCCGGAGGCGCTGGCGTGCACCATCTGGCCGTTGCTGACGTAGAGGCCGACGTGGCTGATCGGGGAGTAGGAGAAGACCAGGTCACCCGGCTGCAGCTCGGCCCGGGACACCGGGACGACCATCTCGGGAGGGCGACATCTCCAGGTGCGCGTGGCAACGGAAGGCAGGGAGGCGGCCGCAGTCGGTCGGCCCGCCGCGCTGGGGGTCGATCGGTCCGCAGGACCGCTCAGTCCCACAGACCCCGCGCGCCACTCCGGCCCCGCGGCGAGCCGCTCCTGCCCCACGCGTCACCGAGCAGCTGGCGCCGCGAGCGGGGGCGCGCGGGGGCGACGAGCCGGTCGGCGACGGCACCGGTCACGAAGGCGTAGACGGCCTTGCCGGCCACGTCGACGACCTGGTCCTGCCGGGACCACGTCCACGGCGGCGCACCCACGCCGGTCGCGTTCTCCAGGGTCTGGTCGACGGCCAGGCGCACCGAGGTGTGCCAGGCGTTGGCCCGCCAGCCGCGCAGCCCGGCGGCCGACCAGACCCCGCGCAGCGCGCCGACGGCCGCGCCGGCGCCCCAGTGCATGAGGTGGTTGCGCACCAGCGGGCGCGCGGACTCCGGCAGCCGGACGCCGGTGGTCAGCGCGGTGAGCGTGCGGCCCGGGACGTAGCTGTCCGGCCGGTGGGTCACCTGCTGTTCCAGCTTCTCTGCCGTCGTCATGGCCGCCACGCCGGCCAGTCCGGCCACCGCGCCCCGCACCGCTGCTCTCGCCCACATGGACACCGGGCTACCCCCGCCGTCCCGGCCGCAAAGACACCCCGCCGTCCCGGTCCGGGACGACGACGAGCCGCCCACCGGGTGATGGTGGGCGGCTCGTGCGGGTGTCGGGTGGGTCAGCCGGCGGCGGGCTCGGAGGAGTCGAGGGCGTCGAGGGCGGCGACGTCGCGCAGGATCGCCTGGAGCTCGGCGGAGGACCACGCCTCACAGCAGTTGCAGGTGCCCGTGGGGGTGAAGCTGTGCAGGCCGAGGCTGCCGCCGGCCTGGTCCTCGGCGAGGGCGAGCTGGCCGTCCTGGGGGTTGCGGTGGCACTGGCACGACGAGGCGCACATGCCCAGCCCCCACCCGGAGACGATCACCGACGCACCGTTCTCGTGGACCTTGCCCAGCTGGAAGATCGAAGGCTTCTGGTACGTCATGTCGGGCTCCCCTCGCCGTCCTGCCGTTGTGGCAGGGGGTCGTCGTCGGCGTGCTGAGGGGAAGTAGACAGGAACTGTGTTTCCTGTCCGTGATACGAGGGCACGAAACGCGGTCACTGGGTCTTTCCGGTCTCAGTCGCCACGCTCGTCACAACGGACCCGTCCGTCACAGTGACGCGTACAGCCGCAGGTGCGCCGCCGCGGCGGCGTCCCAGCTGTGGCCCTGGGCAAGCGCCCGGCCCACCGCCCGGCGCTCCGCCCCGACGTCCGCGAGCAGTCCGTCGGCGAGGCCGGCCGGGTCGGCGGCGAAGGTCGCAGCCGTGCCGAACACCTCCCGCAGCACCGGCAGGTCGCGCGTCACCACCGGGACGCCGGCCGCCAGCGCCTCCATCGCGGCCAGGCCGAAACCCTCCTTGACGGAGGGGAAGGCGAAGACGTCGGCGGCGGCGACGAGGGTCGGCAGCTCGCCGTGGTCGACCGGCCCGAGGACGACGGGTGCCACCCCCAGCTCGGCGGCGCGGTCGAACACCCGGGCGCGGTAGTCGCGGTAGTCGAAGAGGGTCTCCCCGCCGGCGACGACCAGGGACAGCTCCGGGCGCACGGCCTGCACCCGGGCCATCGCCTCGACCAGGTCCAGGGTGCCCTTGCGCGGCTCGATCCCCCCGACGGCCAGCACGTAGTGCCCCAGTCGGTCCCGCCAGGCATGCCGGCCCGCCTCGCCTGCCGGCCCGGCCGCGGCGGTGAACCGGTCGGCCTCGACGCCGTTGGGGATCACGGTGGCCACCCGGCCCCAGCCGGTCGCCACCTCGGCGGCGACCGCGGCGGAGACGCAGACCAGCGCGTGCGGGGTGACGACGGCGCGCTCGTGGCAGGCGGCGAGCTCCGGGGTGGTGAAGGTGTCCAGGTGGTGCACCGTGCGCACGCAGTCGGGGACGGCGTTGGCGCTGATGCAGTCCTGGGCGTGCACGACGTCATAGGGGGTCTGGCCGGGACCCTCGTCCCGGAAGGCGGCGCCGAGCACCGCGATCGACCGCAGGATCCGCGCGCCGACGTCCTCCCCCGGCACGTCGGGGAACGGCACCAGCCGCAGCGTGACCGCGGGGTCGACGGGGCGGAAGAACGCGGCGTCGCCGCCGCGGCCCAGCGACCAGACGCTCACGTCGTGCCCGGCGCGGGCCATCGCCTCGGCCAGCGCGAGGGTGTGCACGACGCCGCCGCGCGGCCGGGTCGAGTACGTCAGCAGCGCGATCCTCATGCACAGGCCCCCGGGCTGCTCACGAGTAGGCCTCCGGCCGGCGCTCGCGCAGGTGGTCGAGCACGGTGCGGGCGCGGCCGACCTCACCGGCGACGTCCACGTCGGCCAGCGCCAGTCCGGCCTTGGCCCAGGTGCGGGCGAGGACGTCGCCGCCGGGCCCGACCACCTTGGACTGGCCGAGGAAGCGCAGCCGGCCCATCGTCCCGGTCTGGTTGGCCGACACCCACACCACCTGGTTCTCCGCCGCCCGGGCGCAGTCGTAGAGGTCGAAGAGCCGGGACTGGCGGTCCTGCACCAGCCGGGGCGCCCGGTCCGTGAGGCTGGCCGGCCACGCCGAGAGGCAGGCCAGCACCTGGGCGCCGTCGCCGGCGAGCGTGCGGGCGGCCTCGGGGAAGGTCTTGTCGTAGTCGATGAGCATGCCGATGCGGCCGAGCGGGGTGTCGAAGGCGGTGAACGCCCCGCCGGGTGCGTAGGCGGGCAGCTCACCGGCCGGCTGGTGCACCTTGCGGTGCCGGCCCAGGACGCCGTCGCCGGTCACGCACACCGCGCTGTTGTAGTGCTGGCCGCCGGCGGACTCGCGGTAGCCCAGGCAGACCACCAGGTCACCGGCGGCCTCGGTCACCCGCGCCAGCTCGGTCGACCCGGCGTCCAGGGCCGGGGGCAGGCCGGTGTCGTCGCCGCGGCCGAGGTCACCGAGGTAGCCGCCGATCGTGGCGTCGGGGAAGACCAGCAGCTGCACGCCCCGGTCGCGGGCGTCTGCCAGGATCGCCTCGACCTTGGTCAGGCACTGCCCGACGTCCCGCCCGAAGTGCGCCGCGACCGCCGCAATTCTCACGCGCCGCCCCAGGCATTGGTACCGATACCTGCGTCTCGGGCCCCCATGACGCAGGTCTTGGTACCTGTGCCTCGCACGGTCACGCCATGCGGGCGGCCGAGGACGCCGCGGCCACGGCCAGCGAGCGGGTCAGGCCGGTCGGCGTCCCGGTGAGGTCGGTGATCCGGTCGGCCAGGAACTCCGCGTCCCGGGCGATGCCGGCGAACCGGCCCGAGCCCCAGGTGTGCAGCCACGGCAGGCCCAGCACGTACAGCCCTGGCGCCGAGGTGACCCCGCGGACGTGGGTCGGGTAGCCCGCGCCGTCGAACACCGGCACGCGCACCCAGCTCCAGTCGGCCCGGAAGCCGATCGCCCACACCACCGACGAGATCGCGTCCACGTCCAGGGACGTCGGGTCGGCGTCCGGCGCCCAGACCGGGGTGTACCGCGGCTCGGTCGGGGCGTCGATCCCCGAGCGCTCGATGTGGGCGTCGACCAGGTTCTTGGCGTTGTCGTCGACCCGGTCGGCGGCGTCCAGGTGCCGGGTCAGGTTGGGCGCGAAGGACAGCACCCCGCCGTCGAGCCCGGTGAGCGTGCCGTAGAGCTGCATGCCCTCGGTGGCGAAGCGGCGCAGGTCGATGTCGCGCCCGCCGTCCCGGCCGGTGACGTAGTGGTTGGTGCCCATGCGGGCGGCCTCGCCGTCGCGGTGCTGCTCGACGGGCATGTCGTAGTGGCTCATGTCGTGCAGCCACTCGACCATGTCGCGGCCGCGGTACCGGCGGGCGATCCGCGGCGCGCTGCCGACGGCCAGGTGCACGCGGTGGCCGGCCAGGTGCAGGTCCTCGGCGATCTGCGCGCCCGACTGCCCGGTGCCCACGACCAGGACGTCGCCGGCGGGCAGCTGGCCGGGGTTGCGGTAGGCCTGCGAGTGCAGCTGGGTGACCCGCTCCGGCAGCTGACCGGCCCAGGGCGGGAGCACCGGCAGGTGATAGCCGCCGACGGCCAGCACGACCTGGTCGGCGGCGACGTCCCCGGCGCTGGTGGTGAGCAGGTAGCCGCCGTCCGGCGCCGGGGCGAGCTTCGTGACGGCCACGCCCTCGTGCACCGGCGGGTCGAAGGAGGCCGCGTAGCTGCGGACGTACTCGACGATCTCGTCGCGCACCATGAAGCCGTCGGGATCCTCGCCGGTGTAGGGCCAGCCGGGCAGCTGGCACTGCCAGTTGGGCGTGACCAGGCAGAAGGAGTCCCAGCGTGCGTCGGCCCACTCGTGGGCGATGGTGTCGCGCTCCAGGACGACGTGCTCGATGCCGCGCTGCACCAGGTGCCAGCTCAGCGACAGCCCGGCCTGGCCACCGCCGACGACGGCGACCGGGACGCGGGCGGGCAGCCCGGTGCGAGTGGGCGCGGCCTGGGCCAGCGTCATGCCCCCACCAGCGCGCCGTAGGCGTCGGGACGGCGGTCGCGCAGGTGGCCCATCGACCGCCGCGCGCCGTCGAGGGTGGCCCGGACGTCGACCGTGGCCACCGCCATGCCGGGTGCGACGCCGGTGGTGGCCAGCACGTCGCCGCCGGGCCCGACGACCTTGGCGCTGCAGACGAACCGCAGCCCGCCGAAGGTGCCGGCCTGGTTCGCCGACAGCCACACGATCTGGTTCTCCAGCGCGCGGGCCTGGTCGAAGAGGTCGAACCGGCGGGTCCAGCGGTCCTCGGCCAGGTCGGTCGCGGCGGCGGTGCGGGAGCCGGGCCAGGCTGACATGCAGGCGACGATCTCGGCGCCGTCCATGGCCAGCGTGCGGGCGGCCTCGGGGAAGGCCTTGTCGTAGCAGATCATCATGCCGATCCGGCCGACCGGTGAGTCGAAGGCGCGGAAGCCGTCGCCGGCGGCGTAGCTGTTGCCCTCCCCCAGCGGCTGGTGGACCTTGCGGTGCACCCCGAGGACGCCGTCGCCGGTCACCGCGACCGCGGTGTTGTAGCGGGTGCCGCCGTCGGCCTCGCAGAGCCCTGCGGTGACCACCATGTCCCCGGCGATCCGGGCGAGGCGGGCGACCTCGGGGCCGTCGACGTCCAGGGCCGGGGGCAGGGCGTGCTGCGGCGTCACCTGCGCGACGCCGTGCTCACCGAGGTCGGCGAGGTAGCCGCCGAGGGTGGCCTCGGGCAGCGCGAGCAGCTGCACGCCGCGGCTGCGCGCCTCGGCGACGAGCTGCTCGATCCGGGCGAAGACCTCGCCGAGGTCGCGCCCGAAGGGGGCGGCGACGGCGGCGACCGTGGTGCTGGGCATGGGTGCTCCTGTCCTCAGGCCGGCCCGAGGCCGGTGACCGGCCCGGGGACGGCGGTGGTGAGCGAGCCGTCGGGCCAGCGCAGCTGCACGCCTGCGCCGGGGACGAGCGCGCCGCAGACGGCGGTGGTGGCGGGTCCGGCGTCGGCGACGGGCGCGCCGGGGACGTCGGTGGTGAGGAACGCGGTGCCGGGGAAGCAGCTCGCCCAGTCGCCCAGGGAGGCGGCGGCCGGCCGCGGGACCGCGGCGACGTCGAGGACCGCGCCGCAGCCGCTGGCCTCGGCGAGCATGCCCAGCGTGCCGACCAGCCCGGCCATGGAGACGTCCTTGGCCGCGGCGGGGCCGGTGCGGGCGACGAAGGAGCCCATGGTCTGCAGCTCGGCTGTCGACCGGCTGCTGGTGGAGTCCCACTGCCGGCCGGTGTGCCCGCGCCGCCAGCCCCCGCCGAGGTCGGCGGTCAGCCGCACCTCGTGCCCGGCGCGGCCACCGCCGGCAGGCACCGGGCGGGACGTCTGCCCCAGTGCGGTGACGCTGAGCGAGGCCGGGACGCCGAGCTGGGTGTGCCCACCGAGCACCGGCACGCCCCACGCCCGGCTGGCGTCACGCAGCCCGGCGAGCACCCGGGCGGCGAAGGAGGCGTCCCGGGCACCGAGGGCGTCCAGCAGGCCCAGCGGTGCCGCGCCCATGGCGGAGAGGTCGTTGACGTTGACCAGCACCCCGCACCAGCCGGCCCACTCCGGGTCGCGCTCGACCATCGAGGGCAGGATCGCGTCGCAGGCGGCGATCACGTCGGTGCCGGGCACGGGGGCGCCGTCGTCACCGACGAAACCGGCGCCGCCCAGGTGCAGGCCGCCGAGCAGCGCACCGAGCGGGGACTTGGTCGCCCGGGCCAGCGCGGCGAGCCGCCCGATCGGCCAGGTCATCGCGGTGTGCGGCCGGCCACCGAGGTCGGTGGCGCCGGTGGCCCGCCAGCCGAGCCGGGTGAACAGCGCCGCGTACCGGTCCTGCACGGTCGCGTCGAAGCGCAGCACGCCGGCCGCCTCGGCCCGCGCGCAGGCGGCGGTGACCAGCGCGGCGCCGAGCCCGTGCGGTGCGCCCGGGGCGACGACCAGCCGGGAGCCGGTCCACCAGCCGACGTCGGGTCCGCCCGGGTCGGCCGGGGCCAGCCGGACGCCGCCCAGCACCGTTCCTGTTGTTACACGTGCAACCAGCGTGACGGAACGCGGGTCGTCGTCCGTGCCGTCGCGGTCGGAGCCGGCGAAGAGGCCCTGCTCCTCGACGAAGGCCCGCTGCCGCAGCGCGCGGTGGGCGGCGACACCGGCAGCGTCGGCCTCCTCGACCTGCCAGGCCGGACCGGTCGGGGTGTGGCGGAAGTCGACCAGCAGCACGCTGCGCTCCAGCGCGGCCCGCTCCTCGGCGGCCATGTTCGCCACCACGGCCGCTCAGGCCCCGGCCGACTGGAGGGCGCTGCACGCGCCGCAGGCGGCGCAGCCGGCGCCCTGGTCGGCGCCGCGCATGCCGAGGCCGCGCAAGCCCGCGGCGACCCGGTCGGTGACGTCCTGCAGCACCGCGGGGTCGGGGGCGCCGACGCCGTCGGCCACCGCGAGCGTGCCGGCGAGCGGGCGGTAGGGGACGACGAAGGGGTAGACGCCGGCCTCGGCCAGCTCGAGGGCGCCGGCGACCAGCTCGTCGGGGTCCTCCCCCAGCCCGACCAGCAGGTAGGTCGAGACCCGGTTGCGGCCGAAGACCCGCACCGCCTCGGCCCACGCCGCGCGGTACTGGCTCATCGGCACGCTGGCCTTGCCCGGCATCCACCGCGCCCGGACGGCGTCGTCCAGCGACTCGACGTGGATGCCGATCGCGGTCGCCCCGGCCTCCTTGAGCTCGGTGATCGCGTCGAGGTCCTCGGGCGCCGGCGGCTCGCACTGCACCTGGACGGGCAACCCCGGCACCGCAGCGGTGACCGCCCGCACGCAGCGGGCGAGGTGGCGGGCGCCGCGGTCCCGGCCGGTCGTCGTCCCGGTCGTCATGACCATCTGCCGGACGCCGTCCAGCCGGACGGCGGCCTCGGCGACCTCGGCCAGCTGTGCGGGAGTCTTGACCGCGGTGGTGGAGCCCGCGGCCAGCGAGGCCTCGATGGCGCAGAAGCGGCAGCGGGCGGCCTCGTCGTAGCGGATGCAGGTCTGCACGACCGTCGTCGCCAGGACGTCCTTGCCGTGCAGGCGGGCGAGCTTCTCGTAGGGGACGCCGTCGGCGGTGGTCAGGTCGTAGAAGCGCGGGCGGTCGATCGGGGTGGCCTCGAGCCCGAGGTCGGCGCCGTCCAGCAGCAACCGGCCGCCGCGGATCGAGTACGGGGAGTCGGGGTTGAGCGGCAGGGCCGCGCCGTGCCCGCCGAGCAGCACGTGCCCGTCGTCGCTGGGGCCCGCACCCGCCCGGCGGGTCACCTGCGCGTCGACCCGGACGCCGAGGATCGCCAGGTCAACGCGGTGGCCCACCGAGGTCGACGCTCTCGTCGGCGTCTGGGTCATGACGGCCGGCTCAGAGGTTGTACGTCGAGTTGATGATGGCGCCCTTGCGGGCGTAGTGGATGAGCGCGTCCTGCACGTCCAGCGGGTGGCAGGGGATCGTGCCGGCGATCAGGTCCTCCTCGCGGAGGCCGTGCAGGCTGAGCCCGAAGCGGCAGACGTAGACCGTGCCGCCCTCCTCGATGAACCGCTCGATCTGGTTGTTGATGTTCTGCTCGCCCGGGAAGCCGGAGTCACCGGTGGTCGGGAAGCCGCGGGTGGCCATCGCGTTCATCGCGCCGGGGCCGTAGAAGTACAGGACCGACTCGTAGCCCTTGCGCAGCGCGCGCAGCGCCTGCAGGCAGGCCACGAAGGCCACCGAGGACTCGTGCGCGATGCCGTGCACGAGGGTGAAGTAGGACTCGCCCTCGCCGGCCTGGTAGTCGGGGAAGATCTTGGTCGAGCCGTAGATGTTGCTGCCCTTGGGGAGCGAGGGGTGCACGATCTCGCCCTTGCTGGTGTCCTGGGCGACCTTGAGGTCCGCGTCGCTGATCAGCGGGGTGCCGGTGGTGGCGGGCAGGGTGGTGGTCATCTGGATCTCCTCGGTCGGGTTCAACAGCCGTGCAGGGACTCGAAGTTGTGGCGGAAGAAGAGGTCGGTGAGCTCGCCGCCGCCGGTGGCCGCGACCAGCCGGGCGTGCTCGCCGGCGAAGTCGCCCCACGGCTGGTCGGAGGCGAACAGCACCCGGTCGGAGCCGATGCCGTGCCGCTCGATCTCGGTGGCGAACCAGCGCGGGGCGAAGCCGATGGCCCAGCTGGTGTCGGTGTAGACGCGCTTGCCGGCGGCGACCCAGGCGAAGAAGAGCTGGCCGATGAGCTTGATGTGGCCGCTCATCCCGCCGCCCATGTGCACCAGGTGGACGGCGACGTCGTCGGCGTACCGGTCGACGAGCTTCCCGACCTGGTCGAGGTCGCTGGCGGCACCCGGGCTGGTGTGCACGTGCACGACCAGGCCGTGCTCGCGGGCGGCGCCGAAGACGGCGTCGAGCTGTGGCAGGCACGTCGGGTCGTCGACCCCGCCGCCGAGCAGGAAGGACAGCTTGAGCGCCGCGACGCCGTCCTCACCGGCGAGCGCGAGGGCCTTCTCGGTGGCGAGGGCGTCCTGCGGGCGAGGGCTGGTCCAGAGCCCGGCCAGGACGCGGTCGTCGCGCTGGGCCGCCTCGACGACCAGCTCGTTGAGCGCGAAGGACGCCGTCGGGTCCGGGACGCCGTAGTTGGGGATGACCAGCGCCCGCTCGGTGCCCTCGGCGTCCAGGTCGGCGATCAGCTCGTCGATCGTGGCGCGCGCGGTGGTGTCCGGGTTGACCGGTGGGCCGCCGTAGAAGGGGAACGCAGGGAGGACGCCGAGGTGCCGGTGCGCGTCGTGCACCAGCCGCGGGGCCCTCGTCGTCATGGCGAGAACGGTGGTCGCCGGACGTGTCGCCGTGGTGACGTCCGGAACGAGATGCCGTTACCAGAGCCGCACCACGACCGCCCCCGGTTTCGGCCGCGTGGCCGAGTCCGCACGGGGCGGCCGTTGTGCGTTCAGGGCTGTCTCCCACGCGGTGAGACAGCCCTGAGCGCACAGGGGCGGGTCCCCGTCGTGGCAGAGGGACCCGGCGACTGTGCGCTCATCGGGGTCCCCGGGTGCTCCGGACCCCGCTGGGCGCACAGTCGACGGGTCAGGCGAGGTCGAGCTCCACCTCGGGGTAGAGCGGGTGGGCGTCGACCAGCTCGGCGGCCCGGGCCCGCACCCGCTCGGCGACGGCGGGGTCCAGCCGGTACTTGACCTTCGAGTCGCCCTCGGCCTGCGTGTTGCTCAGGACGTCGACCATCAGGTCGCCGACCTCGGCCAGCTCGGCCTCGCGCAGCCCGCGGGTGGTCAGCGCCGGGGTGCCCAGCCGGATGCCGGAGGTGTACCAGGGGCCGTTCGGGTCGGCCGGCACCGAGTTGCGGTTGGTGACCAGGCCGGCGTCCAGCAGGGCTGCCTCGGCCTGCCGACCGGTGAGCCCGTAGGCGCCCACGTCGGCGAGCACCAGGTGGTTGTCGGTGCCCCCGGTGACCAGCCGGGCACCGCGCCGCAGCAGCTGGTCGGCGAGCGCGCGGGCGTTGGCCACGATCTGCTGCGCGTAGTCGGCGAACTCCGGACGCCGCGCCTCGGCCAGCGCGACTGCCTTGGCCGCCATGACGTTGGGCAGCGGGCCGCCGAGCACCATCGGGCAGCCGCGGTCGACGGAGGGGGCGTACTCCTCGGTGCAGAGCACCATCCCGCCGCGCGGGCCGCGCAGCGACTTGTGCGTGGTGGTGGTGACGACGTCGGCGTGCGGCACCGGGTCGAAGTCGCCGGTGAGCACCCCGCCGGCGACCAGGCCGGCGAAGTGGGCCATGTCCACCAGCAGCGTGGCGCCCACCTTGTCGGCGATCTCGCGCATCGCGGCGAAGTCGACCCGCCGCGGGTAGGCGGAGTACCCGGCGACCAGGATCAGGGGCCGGAACTCCCGGGCCTGCGCGCGCAGCGCCGTGTAGTCGATCAGGCCGGTGGCCGGGTCGGTGCCGTAGCTGGACTGCTCGAACATCTTCCCGGAGATGTTCGGTCGGAAGCCGTGGGTGAGGTGGCCGCCGGCGTCCAGGCTCATGCCGAGCATCCGCTGGTCGCCCAGCGCCCTGCGCAGCTGCGCCCAGTCGGCCTCGCTGAGCGCGTCGACGTTCTTCACCCCGGCCCCGGCCAGCGCCGGGGTCTCCACCCGGTGGGCCAGGATCGACCAGAAGGCGACCAGGTTGGCGTCGATCCCCGAGTGCGGCTGGACGTAGGCGTGGTCGGCGCCGAACAGCGCGCGGGCGTGCTCGGCGGCCAGCCGCTCGACGGTGTCGACGTTCTGGCAGGCGGCGTAGAAGCGCCGTCCCGGCGTGCCCTCGGCGTACTTGTCGCTGAACCAGTTGCCCATGGCGAGCAGGACGGCGGGCGAGGCGTAGTTCTCGCTGGCGATCAGCTTGAGACTGGAGCGCTGGTCGGCGAGCTCCTGGCCGATGGCGGCGGCGACGGCCGGCTCGACCTGGGCGATGACGTCCAGGGCACTGGCGAAGGCGGCGGTCTCGCGGCTGACGGTGCTGGTCACAGGAGCTCCTCGGGTCGTTCGGGAGCCCAGGCGCGCGGCAGACGTCGGGACGACGGGGCCGCTCCCCGGTGGTCGATCCCACCTGCGATGCGCCAGTCACGGCCCACCCCGAGGCTAGCCGGACCTCCGACGGCGCACCAGCACTGCGCGCCCCCGACCCGGTCCGGCGTGCGATCGGTCACGGCGCCGCGGCGTCCGCGCAGCCCAGACGCCCGCGAGCCGTCCGACGCCGCACCTGCGATGGTTGACCTCTCAATCGCGTCCTACCGTCGGGGCACCGGGCAGCGCGCCGGCCGGGCCCCCACCGTCGCGGGCCGCTGGCGCCCCCATCCCACGGACGAGGAGCACCCCATGAGCACGAAGACGACCGCACGTCAGGACATCGGGCTGCTGGCCCTGCGCGTCGGTCTGGGCGGCACGCTGTTCGCGCACGGCGCCCAGAAGCTGTTCGGCTGGTTCGGCGGCCACGGCATCGCCGGCACCACCGGCGCGATGACCGCGATGGGCTTCCAGCCGGCGAAGACCAGCGCCGTCCTGGCCGGGCTCGGCGAGGCCGCCGGCGGCGCGCTGCTCGCGGCCGGCCTGGCCACGCCGGTGGCCGGAGCTGCCGCCACCTCGACGATGATCGCCGCCGGCGCGGTGCACAAGGACGGCGGCTTCTTCGCCACCCAGGGCGGCTACGAGTACACCGCCGTGCTGGGCCTGGCCGGCGCCGCGCTGTCGATCGCCGGGCCGGGCCGGTACTCCCTGGACGAGGTGCTGGGCGACCGGCTCAACCGCCCGTGGATGGCCACCACGGCGTTGACCGCCCTCGGCGGGGCCGCCATCGCCCTCGTCGTCCGGCGCAACCAGGCGGTCGAGGCGGCAGCGGTGCCCACCGCCGACGACCAGCTCGCCGCCAGCGAGCTCGGCGAGCACGCCGGCGCCTGACCCCGCTCCCGGCCGGCCGCAGGTGAGACCCGCGGCCGACCGGGGTAGGTGCCGCCCATGTCCATGAGCGCACCGTTCGACCCGGTCCAGCCCAGCACCGACGACGGCATCCCCGCCGCGGACGCCGGCACCGGCGCCCCGCCGCCCGCCGAGGGATTCGGCGTGGGCGGCGAGGAGCCCGACCGCCCGGAGGAGAACGGCGCGGAGTCGCCCGTCGCCGGCCGGACGTCCGACACCCCCTTCCGGACGCCGGACCCCACCGAGGTCCACCGCGCCGACTGATTCACCCCCGGGGGCCATGTTCGCGAACATGGCCCCTGAAGGCGGCGGTCCGGGGCGGCACGCCTGACCTTGCCGGAACGGCAAGGGGATTCCTCGTTCTGCGACTGCGGTGCCGACGATGTCGGGACCGTCGTCGAGGAGGAACCATGACCGCCCCCCTGCACCACCGCACCGTCCCCACCCCGTCCGGTGACCTGCACCTGGTCGAGCAGGGCACCGGTCCGCTCGTCCTGCTGCTGCACGGCTTCCCGGGGACCTGGCGTGCCTGGCGGGCCCAGCTCCCCGCGATCGCGGCCGCCGGGTTCCGGGCCATCGCGCTTGACCTGCGCGGCAACGGGACGTCGTCCGCGCCGGCCGACGTCCCCGCCTACCGACTGGAGGCGCTGGTGGACGACGTCGTCGCCGTGGTCCACGCCCTCGGTGAGTCCACCGCCGTCGTGGTCGGGCACGACGTGGGCTCCCCGGTGGCCGCCGGCGCCGCGCTGCTCCGCCCCGACGTGGTGCGGGCCGTCGGGCTGCTCGGCGTCCCGTACTCACCGCCCGGCGGCCCCCGGCCCAGCGACGTCTTCGCGATGATCGGCGGGGCGGACGCAGACTTCTACGTCAGCTGGTTCCAGCAGCCCGGCCGCGCCGAGGCCGACATCGAGCGCGACCCGCGGACCTGGCTCACCGGCTTCACCACCGGGCTGTCCGGGGAGTCGCACACCTCCCCCGGGCCGGACGGGCTGTTCTTCGTGCCTGCCGGTGCCCGGATGTCCGACCGGTTCCCCGACGGCCCGCCGCCCGCCTGGCTCGACCCGGCCGACCTCGACGACGCGGCCGCCGAGCTCGCCCGCACCGGCGCCACCGGCGCGCT
Organism: Modestobacter muralis; assembly: GCF_010682105.1. Lineage (GTDB taxonomy): Bacteria > Actinomycetota > Actinomycetes > Mycobacteriales > Geodermatophilaceae > Modestobacter > Modestobacter muralis. The sequence goes on from NZ_JAAGWH010000013.1 coordinate 236,856, forward strand.
GAACCGCTACCGCAACGCCGACCGGGACTGGGCCGACCTCGCCGGCCACACCGGGGCCCGGCTGACCCAGCCGGCGGTCTTCATCGGCGGTGAGCTCGACACGACCAGCACCTGGCTCGCCGACGTCATCGCGGCGCAGGCCGAGACGCTGCCCGGGCTGTACTCGTCGACCCTGCTGCCCGGCTGCGGCCACTGGGTGCAGCAGGAGCGCCCCGAGGAGGTCAACCAGCTGCTGACCGCCTGGCTGGCCGACCTCCCCTGACCTCCCCGGGGGCCATGTTCGCGAACATGGCCCCCGTCAGCCTGGGGGCGGACGTGGCCACTTCCGCTCCCGGGGCGTCAGCTGGCGGGGCTGACGGAGCTCATGTTGAAGTCCGGGACGCGCAGCATCGGCATGGCCGCGCGGGTGAACCAGTCGTTCCACTCGCGGGGCAGCGTCCGCTCGGTGAGGCTGGCCTCGGTGGCCCGGGAGAGCAGGTCGACCGGCGACTCGTTGAACCGGAAGTTGTTCACCGCCCCGGTGACCTCGCCGTTCTCCACCAGGAAGACGCCGTCGCGGGTGAGGCCGGTGACCAGCAGGTTCTGCGGATCGACCTCGCGGATGTACCAGAGCGTGGTCAGCAGCAGCCCGCGCTCGGTGTTCGCGATCATCTCCGCGGTGGAGGCGGTGGCCGTCGGGTCCTCCAGGACGAGGTTGTCCAGCGCCGCCGTCGCCGGGGCGCCCTGCTTGGCCGCCCAGGACCGCGGGCGCACCAGATTGGTCAGCACGCCCTCGCGGATCCAGTCGACCGCAGGGGTGGCCATGCCGTTGTCGAACACCGACGCGCTGCCCGACGAGCCGCCGACCACCTGGAACGGCGAGGTCTCCAGCCCGGGGGCGTGCGGGTCGCTGCGCAGGGTCAGCGGCAGGGTGGCCAGCCGCTCGCCGATCCGGTTGCCGCCGCCAGCCTTGGCGTAGACGCTGCGGCCCTCGTCGGCGTCCCGGGCCTCCATCGCCCAGTAGGCGACGATCATCAGGTCGCTGACCGTGGACGGCGGCAGCAGCGTCTCGTAGCGGCCGGCGGGCAGCTCGACGCGGCGGGCGGACCAGGCCATCTTCTGCGCGACCTCGGCGGCCAGGTCGGCGACCGAGACGTCGGTGAAGTCGCGGGTGCCGACGCCGGCCCACACCGAGCGGCCGAAGTCGCTGCTCTTGCCGTTGAGCTCGACCCGGCCGGTGGGCTGGTCGTGCCGCAGCCGCAGGCCGGTCGACGTGCCCAGCCACGTGGTGGCCATCTGGTGCTCGGCGAACCCGAACAGCAGCTGGTCGCGGCTGCGGGCGTCGCCGAACGCCTCGCCCAGCGCGGGGGCGAAGTCGGCGAAGACGTCGATCGAGGTGGTCGCGGCGGGGGCGTCCCAGTCGCCGGAGCCGGGCGGGGCCTCGGTCAGCAGCGGCATCGCGTCCTCGGCGGGGCCGGCGTCCCGGGCGGCCTGCTCGCTCTGCCGCACCAGCTCGGCGACGTCCGGCGTCCCGGTCCGGGCGACCGTGCCGACCGCCGTGCCGGAGCCGCCGTCGACGAAGGAGACCACCACGACCTGCCGCGAGCGCATCGCGCCGTTGGTGGTGAGGCTGTTGCTCGCCCAGCGGAGGTTGGCCTCGGAGCTGTCGGTGACGTAGACGACCTGGCCGTCGGCCTCCGAGGCGGCGAGTGCCTGTTCCACCAGCTGCTGGGGGTTCATCGTCCACCCTCCTGCTTCGTGTTGAGGATGGCCGTGTTCTCGAACAGCGCGCTCGGGCAACCGTGGCTGACCGGCGCGACCTGGCCGGGCTGGGCCTTGCCGCAGTTGAACGCCCCGCCCAGCACGTAGGTCTCCGGACCGCCGACCGCGGTCATCGAGCCCCAGAAGTCGGTGGTCGTGGCCTGGTAGGCGACGTCGCGGAGCTGGCCGGCGAGCTGCCCGCCCTCGATCTTGTAGAACCGCTGGGCGGTGAACTGGAAGTTGTACCGCTGCATGTCGATCGACCAGCTGTTGTCGCCGACCACGTAGATGCCGCGCTCGACCCCACCGATCAGCGCCTCGGTCGAGGGGCCGTCGGGGGCGGGCTGCAGCGAGACGTTGGCCATCCGCTGCACCGGCACGTGCGCGGCGGAGTCGGCGAACGAGCAGCCGTTGGACCGCTCCATCCCACGGAGGCGGGCCATGTTGCGGTCGACCTGGTAGCCGACGAGCACGCCGTCGCGGATGAGGTCCCACTGCTGGCCGGCCACGCCCTCGTCGTCCCAGCCGACGGTGGACAGGCCGTGCTCGGCGGTGCGGTCGCCGGTGACGTTCATCAGCGGCGAGCCGTACTGCAGGTCGCCCAGCAAGTCGGGCGTGGCGAACGAGGTGCCGGCGTAGGCCGCCTCGTAGCCCAGCGCCCGGTCGAGCTCGGTGGCGTGCCCGATCGACTCGTGGATGGTCAGCCACAGGTTGGAGGGGTCGACGACGACGTCGTAGCGGCCGACCTCGACCGAGGGCGCCTTGACCTTCTCCCGCAGCAGCTCGGGGAGCTGGGCCAGCTCACCGCGCCAGTCCCAGCCCTCCCCGTTGACGAACTCCCAGCCGCGGCCCACCGGCGGGGCGAGCGTGCGCATCGACTCGAAGGTGCCGGTCACCCGGTCGACGGTCGAGGCGGTGAACTCCGGGTGCACCCGCACCCGCTGCTGCCGGGTGCGGGTGCCCGCGGTGTCGGCGTAGAACTTCTGCTCCTTGACCTGCATGACGCTGCTGCTCACGTGCTCGACGCCGTCGGCGGCCAGCAGCTGCTCGGACAGCTCGGTCAGCAACGCCGTCTTCTCCGCGTCCGGGACGGCGAACGGGTCGACCTCGTAGGCCGAGACCCACTCCCCGTCGTAGCTGGGTTCGGGCGCGAGCTCCACGCGGTCGGTGTTCATCGCCGCGGACACCCGGGCGACGGCCACGGCCTCCTCGGCCAGCCGCACGGCCTCGGCCGCGGTGAGGACGACACCGGCGGCGAAGCCCCAGGTGCCCTCGTGCACCACACGGACGGCGAGGCCGAGGTCCTCCCCGTCGGCCAGCGCCTCCAGCCGGGCGTCGCGCAGCCGCACGGTCTGGGTGCGGATCCGCTCGACCCGCAGGTCGGCGTGCTCGCAGCCCAGGTCGACCGCGCGGGTCAGCGCCGCGTCGGCGAGAGCGGACAGCGGGAGCGCGAGGAAGGACTCGTCGACGGAGCGTTTTCCAGCCACGCCACGTGTCTACCAGCCGGGCCGCGCGCCGTCCGCGCGACCGCGGACCTCAGGCGGACGGCGGCGTCCCCCCGTCGGCGCTCCAGGCCGGCTTGCCGCCCGCGGCGGTCGAGGTGACCTCCGAGCCCACGAGCAGGAACCGCGTCCAGCTCCGCCGGCACACCGGCCTCAGCCCGTCGGAGTACCGCGCCCGCTTCGCGGCCCGTCTCGAGCCGGCGAGGGACGACCGGCCGCTGCCACGGTGAGCCCCACGGCGGGCTGCCGACCGGCCGGCCGTCCGCGCGCCCCCGCCTGCGGGCGGCCGGGTGCTGCCAGGCTCGTGCCGTGCCGACCCACCTGCGTGCCGTGGACCGGGCCTGGGTGCTGACGACCCTGGTGCTGCTCGCGGCGTCCGTGGCCGTCGCCGTCCTGGCGCTGTCCACCGCCGACGGCGTCACGCAGCTGACCGACATCGACTACTCGACCGAGTTCGTCAGCGCCTGGTGGTGGCTGGCCTTCCTGCTCGCACCGGTGCCTGCCCTCGCCTCCCGGCGGAGCACGAGCGCGGCGGCCGCGGTCCAGGTCGTGGCGCTGGTCGTGCCGCAGTTCGTGGCCGCGGCCGTCTGCGTCGGCCGCTACCGGTCCTCGGGCTGGGGCGACGGCCTGGAGGTGTTCGCGTACCTGCACCCGCTGCTGCTCACCGCGGTCACCGTGGGGCTGGTGGCCGTGGCCCGTCGGCGCAGCTGACCGCTCAGCCGAGCTCGCTGTCCACCCAGCACCAGCGCCACGCCTCGTCGGGCTCGGCGCTGACGACCACCGGGTGCCCGACGGTGCCGAAGTGCGCGCGGGAGTGCTTCTGCGGCGAGGAGTCACAGCAGCCCACGTGCCCGCAGGTCAGGCAGCGGCGCAGGTGGACCCACGTCGTCCCCTCGCGGACGCAGTCCTCGCAGGCCGCGGCCGGGGCCGCCTCCCCCGCCGGCGCCAGCCGCAGGTGCGCGCAGCCGGCCTCGCGCGGCCGCGGCACCAGGGCCCGGTCGCGCTCGGTCGACTCCAGCTCCTCGTGCCGGTCGAGCAGCGACTCCTCGACGTCGATCTGGCCCATCGCCGCCTCGAGCACGTCGCCGGGCGCCGACCCGGCGTCCCGGGCCGCGACGATGACGTCCCGCTCCGCGTCGAGCATCTCCATCCGCAGCCGGGCGTAGACGCTCGAGGGCGTCTCCTGGTCGGCCAGCGGCCGGCCGAGGCGCTCCCAGCTGGCGTGCGACCGGGCGATCGAGCGATCGCGGAGCCGGTGGACGACGCCCGCGGGCTCGTCGCCGGTGACGAGCTCCTCGAGCCGCGCCAGCCCGGCGGCGTTGGCGGCGTCGCTGAGCTCGGCGGCCCGCAGCGCGTCCTCGGCCGGGTCCGGGGCGGGCAGACCGACCCGGCGCACCAGCCAGGGCAACGTCGAGCCCTGTACGAGCAGGCTCCCGACGACGACGGTGAACGCCGCGAGCAGCAGCACCTCGCGGTTGGGCACGTCCTCGGGCAGCACCTGCGCGGCGGCCAGGGTGACCACCCCGCGCATGCCCGCCCACGACACCAGCCCGGCGACGGCGGGGCTCCATGCCTCGCGGCGCATCCACGGCGTCCCGACGGCGAGGATGCCGGCCAGGCCGAACACGAACGCGAACCGGACCACGATCGTCGCGACCAGCACGCCGAGGCAGACCACGACGATCCGCCCCGCACCCAGGCCGCTGTCGGCGGCGCCGGAGAGCAGACCGGGCAACTGCAGCCCGATCAGCAGGAAGACGCCGTTCTCCAGCACGAACGCCACGGTGCGCCAGGTGATCTGCTCGGTGACCCGGGCCGTGGCCGTCTGGACCTTCGGCGAGTAGTGCGCCAGCGTCAGCCCGGTGACGACGGTGGCCAGGACGCCGGAGGCGTGCACCTCCTCGGCGGCGAGGAAGGCCAGGTAGGGGGCGACGAAGGACACGAGCGTGTCCAGCACCGGGTCCCGCAGCCGGGCCCGCGAGACCGCCAGCACCGCGGCCACCACGCCGCCCACCAGCACCGCACCGACGACGGCCCACACGAACTCGCCGGCGACCTCCGGGGCGGAGGGCGAGGAGGTCAGCGCGGACACCGCAACGCTCAGCGCGATCAGCGCGGCGGCGTCGTTGACCAGGCTCTCGTGCTCCAGCAGCGTGGCCACCCGCCGGGGCAGCCCCAGGCGGCGGCCGACCGCGGAGGCTGCGATCGCGTCCGGTGGCGCGACCACCGCACCCAGCGCCAGCGCAGCGGCCAGGGCAACCCCGGGCAGCAGCAGCCAGGTCACCCAGCCGACGAACAGCGTGGTGACGACGACGAGCACCACGCTCATCGCGATGATGCTCGGCTTGTTGTGCTTGAAGTCGAACAGCGAGGTGCGCGACGTGGTGGCGTACAGCAGCGGTGGCAGCACGGCGAACAGGACGACGTCCGGGTCGAGCTGCACCTCGGGCACGTGCGGCACGAACGACGCCGCGGCGCCCACGACCACGAGCACCAGCGGCGTCGGCCAGCCGAAGCGGTCGCAGATCCCCGCGACCACGCCGACGGCGATGACCAGGGCCACCAGTTGGGCGGTCAGCTCCATGCGGCCGGTTCACTCACGCGCAGGATCCTCTCAGTGCAGGTGCGTCATCCAGTCGGCAGGCACCCGGCCGGCCGGGCCGGGCACCGGCTGGTCGGCCGGGTGCGCGGTGGGCGCGGCGAGCGGTGCGCCGTCGGCGAACTCGCCCTCGACGTAGTCCCAGAACCAGCCCTCGCCGGGCTCGAAGCTCTGCACGACGCGGTGGCCGGTGCCGTGCGCGTGCGCGGTGGCGTGCTGGTTGGGCGAGGAGTCGCAGCAGCCGACGTGGCCACAGGCCGCACAGCGGCGCAGGTGCAGCCACCACGAGCCGGTCGCGTCACAGTCCGCGCAGCCGGTGCCGCTCGGCGGGGCGGTCGGGTCGATCTGGTCCATGGGGTGCTCCTCGAAGACGGGTGGCGCCGGCAGTCTGCCCGCCTGCGGGAGGTCAGCGGAAGCTCGTGCTCTGCTCACCGTGGTGAGCAGAGCACGAGCTGCTCAGACCTGGTCCTCCGCGCCGCCGTCGAGGACGGTCCAGAACTGGGCGATCCGGCCGTCCACGAGACGCGGGACGGCCAGGCCGCCCAGCACCGGGTCGCCGTCCGGCGGGTCGAGCGGCCACGGCCCCATGCCCAGGTCACCGATGCCGCGGAACCACCTCCCGGGGTTGCAGCCGCCCGGCTGACGGGTAACCGCCGGGCATGCCCGACGCACCGGACGACGTCACGCTGACCTTCGGCGGCACCGCCACGACCCTGCTGCGTCTGGGGCCGTTCACGCTGCTGACCGACCCGAACTTCCTGCACCGCGGCCAGTGGGCGCACCTGGGCTACGGCCTGCGCAGCCGGCGGCTCACCCAGCCGGCGCTGCTGCCCGCCCAGCTGCCGACCCTGGACGCCGTCCTGCTCAGCCACATGCACGGCGACCACTGGGACCGGGTCGCCACCCGCTCGCTGCCGAAGGCCACGCCGGTGATCACCACCCCGGAGGCCGCCGGCTGCCTGGCGAAGCGGGGGTTCACCGACACCTCGGACCTGCGTCCGTGGCAGACCCACGAGCTCACCCGCGGGGACGCCGTCCTGCGGGTCACGAGCGTGCCCGGGGTGCACGGCCCCGGCCCGCTGGCCCGGCTGCTGCCGCAGGTGATGGGCAGCGTGCTCGAGCTGGTGCGGGGTGGGGCGGTGACCTGGCGCGGCTACGTCACCGGCGACAGCCTCTTCCGGCCGGTGCTGGGCGAGGTGCTGCAGCGCTGCGGCCCGCTCGACGTCCTCGTCCCGCACCTGGGCGGCACCAAGGTCGCCGGCATCACCGTGACCATGGACGCCCGGCAGGGCACCGACCTGGTCGAACTGCTGCGCCCACCGGTCACCGTGCCCGTGCACTACGACGACTACGGCCTGTTCAAGAGCCCGATCGGGGACTTCGTCGCCGAGGTGGCCGCCCGCCGGGCGCCGGGCGAGATCCGCGTCGTCGGCCGCGGCGAGACGGTGTCCCTGCGGGCCTGATGGAGTCCCAGCGCATCACTTTCCGAGCGCTGGGACTCCGTCACGGATGCGGCGGGCGGTGCGGCGGGCGTCCCGGTCGACGCCGTCGATGATCGAGCTGTTGACCCGCGTCTGCCAGGGCAGCCCCATCCAGTGCAGCCCCGGCACCGGGGAGGCGCCCCGGTCGTGCATCGGGAGGCCGGCGTCGTCCAGGGCGCCCGGGACGTCGATCCAGCCGGTCTCCGGCAGCGACCCGGTGCGCCACAGGACGGCGGACACTTCGACCGTGCGGCCGTCGTCCAGCCGCAGCGCGGTGCCCTGGGCGCCGACCACCCGTCCGGTGAGCCAGCCGACGGCGCCGTCGTCCCGCAGGCGGGCGAGGTCGCGGCCGATGATCGCGTCACCGCGCCGGCGGACGCCGCGGGCCACCTGGCTGTCGCTGCCGGCGTTGAGCAGCCCGGACAGCAGCAGCCACCAGTAGAGGCCCACGCCCCACCGCCGCTCGGGCAGGAAGCGCGGCTCGCGCGGCGCGACCACGGTGACCTGGTGCGTGGCGGCCAGCTCGACGGCCAGCTGCGCGGCGGAGTTGCCGCCGCCGACCACCAGCACCGGACCGGGCGGGACGTCGGCCGGCCGGTGGTGGTCCGCGGAGTGGAACTGGTGGACGGCCGGGTCCAGCTGCTGCGCGGCGGCGGGCAGCTGCGGGCGGGTGAACGGGCCGACGGCCAGCACCACCTGCCGGGCACGGACCGGTCCGTCCGGGGTCTGCGCGCAGAAACCGTCCGGGGGCCGCGTCAGCCGGGTGACCGGCGTGCCGGTGCGCACGGGCACGCCGAGCCGGGCGGCGTAGTCGCGCAGGTAACCGGCCATCTCGGTGCGGCTGGGCGTGGGCGTCGGCCCGGCCGGGAAGCGGCCACCGGGGAGCTGGCTGAACCGGCGCGGGGTGAACAGCTGCAGGCTGTCCCAGCGGGACAGCCAGCTGTCCCCCACCTCGCCGGCGTCGACGACCACGACGGGGAGCTCACCTGCCGGATGCTCCCCCTCCCTGCGCGGGCCCGGCCTCCCGGGTCAGGTGGCGGTGCGGCTGCTCTTGCGGAGGTACATCGACCGGTCGGCGAGGGCCAGGACGGCGTCGGGGTCCTCGCCGGGGTGGCCGCTGACACCGCCGATGCTGACGCTCACCAGCAGCTGAGTGCTCCCGGTGTCCAGCGGCTCCTGCATGCGCCGCTGCACACGGCCGACGAGCCCTGGCACCTCGGACTCGTCCAGGCCGGGCAGCAGCAGCACGAACTCGTCGCCCCCCAGTCGGGCGACCAGGCCACCGGACCCGGCGAACTCACCCAGCCGGGACGCCACCTCGACCAGGAGCTGGTCACCCCGGGCGTGGCCGTGCTGGTCGTTGACCGCCTTGAAGTCGTCGACGTCGCAGAACAGGACGGCGCAGCCCGCCCCCACCCCGGACTGCAGGTGCACGTGCAGTGCGTCGAAGAGCCCGCGGCGGTTGGACGTACCGGTCAGTGCGTCGGTGGTGGCCTCGCGGTGCACCTGGTCCTCGCGCGCACGCTGCTCGGTGACGTCGATGGCGACGATGGCGATCGCGTACGGCCGACCGGACTCGTCGGTCACCACGCTGTTCTGCATCGACATCCGGCGCCAGACGCCGTCGGCCCGGACCCAGTCGGCCTCCTCGAGGAAGGACGCCCCGCCGGACAGTGCGGCGGCCACGGCACGCTGCGCCCGTGGCACGTCCTCTGGGATGACGTAGACCTCCCAGAACGGCCGACCGAGCAGCGCCGCCTCGGGCCGACCGGTGAAGCGCTGCATCGCCGGGTTGGCCAGCAGGATGCGGCCGCCCCCGTCGACCATGGCGACCAGCGCCGTCGTCGCACCGACGATCGCGCTCGTCAGGTCCCCTGGCACGACGGAGCTCCTCCCATGCCCGGTGGATCGACGTGACCCTGGGACTGCTGGTGCCCTCACGGCGGTGACCTCACTCGCCCGGGCGACGGCGGGGTGGACGCCGAGTCGGGCGCCCGTTGACACATCGGCTAACCATGATAGCTTTTGGCTAACGCAGTAAGCCACTGCACCACCAGATGCCTGGAGGCAGACATGACCGAGTTCCTCCCCGTCGACGGCGGCACCCTGGCCTACGAGGTGACCGGCACGACCGGCCAGCTCCTCGTGCTCGCCCACGGCATGGGCGACAGCCGGGAGGCCTACCGCTTCCTCGTCCCCGCCCTGGTCGATGCCGGCTACCGGGTCGCCGCGGTGGACCTGCGCGGCTGCGGCGAGTCCAGCGTCGAGTGGCCCTCCTACTCGCGGACCGCCATCGCCGGCGACCTCCTCGCCCTGGTGCGCCACCTCGGCGGCCCGGCCGTGCTGGTCGGTCACTCCATCTCCGGCGGCGCGGTCACCATCGCCGCTGCGACCGCACCCGAGCTGGTCACCGCGGTGGTCGAGCTGGCGCCCTTCACCCGCAAGCAGTCGTTGAGCCTGGGCGACCTGCGGGTGGCCTCCTACCGCCGGGGCATGCGCCACCTGCTCGGCGCCACGGTGTTCGGCAGCACCGGCCAGTGGGCCGCGTACCTGGACGTCGCCCACCCCGGCACCAAGCCCGCCGACTGGGACGTCCGGATGCGCGAGATCACCGCGATGCTCGCTCAGCCGGGCCGGATGAAGGTCCTCAAGGCGATGGGCAACACCCCGCCGGTGGACGCCGGGGAGCAGCTGCGCAACGTGCGCTGCCCGGTCCTGGTCGTGCAGGGCAGCGCCGACTGCGACTGGGTCGACCCGAAGGCCGAGGGCGAGGCCATCGTGGCCGACCTGCCCGCCGGGCTGGGCCGTCTGGTGATGGTCGAGGGCGCCGGCCACTACCCGCACGTGCAGTTCCCCGCCGAGGTGGCCACCGCGATGCTGACCTTCCTGGCCGGCGCGCGTGCCTAGGGCAGGACTGGGCACGGCCGCGGTGGTCGCGGCCGGCGCCGACCTCGCCGACGAGATCGGCTTCGCCGCCCTGACCATGGGCGGGCTGGCCGAACGGCTCGGCGTGCGCACCCCCTCGCTGTACAAGCACGTCGCCGGCCAGGAGGACCTCAACCGCCGCATCGCCGCCCTCGCCCTGGACGAGGCCAGGCACACGATCGGTGCGGCCATCCAGGGCCGCGCGGGCCGTGACGCGCTGCGGGCCGCCGCCCGTGCGCTGCGCGACTTCGTCCTGACCCACCCCGGCCGGTACGCCGCCACCATCGGCCTGGACCTGAGCAGCCCCGACGACCCGGTCGCCCTCGCAGCGGCTCGGAGCCTGGAGCCCTTCAGTGCCGTGCTCCGCGGCTACGACATCGCCCCGGGCGACGCCACCCACGCCCTGCGTGCCCTGCGCAGCATCTTCCACGGCTTCGCCACCATCGAGGCCGGCGGTGGCTTCCAGTGGGGCACCTCCACCGACGAGAGCTTCGACTGGCTCGTCGACCTGGTCGACCTGGGGCTGCGCGCCCGGCCGACGCAGCAGTCCGAGCCCCCCTCCCCCGCCCCGACCGCACACCGTGGAGCACCGTCGTGACCAGCACCGTGCCCGCCGTCCCGACCGCCCCCGCCGCGACCGGGGCCCCGGGCGTGGTCACCGGCCGCCCGCGGACCTGGCTGCAGGCCGAGGGCCTCGCCCTCGCCGCGGCCGGCCTCGTCGCCCACGCCACCACCGGGGCGCCGTGGTGGCTGGTCCCGGCGCTGTTCCTCGTCCCGGACCTCGCCGCGCTCGGCTACCTCGCCGGCAACCGGGTCGGCGCGTGGGCCTACGACCTGGCGCACACGGCACCGCTGCCGGTGGCACTGATGGCCGCGGGCCTGGCCTGGGACGTCTCCGCCCTGACCGTCGCAGGCGGTGTCGGCCTGGTGCACCTGGGCCTGGACCGCGCGCTGGGCTACGGCGTCACGTACGACTCCGGCTTCGGCCACACCCACCTGGGCAGCAAGGGCCCGGACGCCGACCACGGCCGAGCACAGCACCGCTGACCCACACGCACCGTGCTCGGACGGCGACGACGGCCCCCCGACGTCCCCGATCCGGTCAGTCCTCGGAGGAGGGCATGACCGCCCACACCACCTTCTGGTCGCCGGGGGCGAACCACCCGCAGGACAGGGCGAAGTCGGCGATCATCCCGAGTCCCATCCCGCCGTCGCTCGGGTCCCGGGTCGACGTGGGCCGCGGCGGGTCCTCCGCGGCCCGGTCAGCGACCTGCAGCAGGACCCCACCCGCGCTGGTGCAGACCTCGACGTCCACCGGCGCCCGGCCGTGGCGCAGAGCGTTGGACATCAGCTCGTCCAGGGCGAGCACGGACTCCTCGACGCGGTTCTCGCGCGACCGGGGTGCCTCCTCGGTGGCCGCGGCGACCCAGGCCCGGAACTCGCGACGGACCGACGGCAGGTCCCGCAGGTGCTGCGGGGACCACGACCTGCAGTTGTAGCCGCGCGGCGGTCGCGCCTCGAGCCACGGCCGGACCTGCTCCTCTGTCACGCGACCCCTCCGTGCTGTCGTGTCCCGTCGGGCGTGCCACGCAGGACTTCCCGACAGCCGACCGGGTGACACGTCGGCGACCAGACCATCTCGCACCGGATGACCGGTGCCCGAGGGGTCAGCCCTCGATGTCGCCGGCGGGGAGGCCACCGAGGATGCCGCGGGCCAGTTCGTCGTCCCGCGGCGGGCCGCGCCACTCCACGAGCAGCAGCGAGGCGTCGTCGCTGGTCCGGCCACCGCGGGCGTCCATGAGGGCGTGGGAGAGGAGGCGCACGGTCTCGGCCACGCTCGCCCGGGCGGTGTCGGCCTGCTCGACGAACTCCCGCAGTCGCGCCTCACCGAACTGGGCTCCGTCGGCGAGCCGTTCCTCGACGACGCCGTCGGTGAAGAACAGCACCCGGTCACCGGGTCCCAGCTGGACGGTGGACACCTGGGGGGCGGCCCCGCCGAAGCCCACGGGCCGGGTGATGGGGCCGGTGAGCTGGTCGACGGCTCCACCGGCACGGATCAGCAGTGCGGCGGGATGGCCGGCGTTCACCCAGCTCAGCACGCCGGTCACGGTGTCCAGCCGGCCCACCTGCGCCGTGGCGAAGCGACCCGGGTAGGTGGCGGACAGCACGTCGTCCATGTGCACGTACAGGTCCGGCAGCGACATCTCCGACCGCCGTCCGTGCCGGTAGGTCGCCACCACGATCGTCGCCATCGTGGCCGCCTCCAGCCCGTGGCCCATGGCGTCGAAGACCGCCAGGTGCAGCACGTGGCCGTCCAGGGCGTAGTCGAAGCTGTCCCCGCCCACGTCGTAGGCCGGTTCCAGGATGCCCGCCAGGGCGACGTCGGGGGTGGTCATCACCAGCGGGGGCAGCGTCTGCCACTGCAGGTGCGCCGACAGGCTCATCGGTGCCGCGGTGCGCACCCGGGCGAACGTGGTCGTGTAGAGCGACTTGGTGACGATCAGGTCCGCGGTCAGGCCGGCCACGCGCTGGGCCAGCCGGCGGTCGTTGTCGTCCACCTCCGGCAGCGTGAAGGCCAGGACGCCGACCCGGTCGGAACCGTCGAGCATCGGCAGGAACATCCGCACCGACCCGTCGGGCAGCTCCTGCTCGATGCGGGCGTCCTGGGTGAAGGCGCGTCCCGGCCAGCTCCCCGCGATCGGGCAGGACTCGCCCACCAGGCCCTGACCGGTCAGCGGGTTGAGGGTCCGCTGGTCGTAGTCCTGCAGCCAGATGCTGACGTCGGTGCCGCCGACGGCGGCGATCTCCTGGGCCACCAGCAGCCCCACCAGGCGGGCCGGCATGAGGTGGGCCCGGTCCAGCAGGGAGCCCAGCACGCGCTCCCCGAGGCTCTCCTCGCGCGAGCGCCCCTGCTCGTCGACGAAGCCCACCCCGGCCGAGGCACCGGGCGCCGGGCGTAGGAGACCGCGGTCGTCCGCACCGTCGTTGCTCATGCGCTCCCCTGTCACGTCCCGCCCCATGACAGGTGACCGGTCGGCGACCCAGGCGCACCGGCCGCGCACCGGCGTCGTGCAACGCCGCGCAGACCCGCAGGGCAGCGCGACGGCGTGACGATACGCCCGGCGAGCCCACGGTCAGGAGACCGGCGCAACGGTGCGTCGCGGGCACCCCGAGCCGCCGCCGCTGCCCGGTCGGCCGCCGCACCGGGCGGGAGCGCTCGGGGAGGACTACACATGGAGGGGATCGGTCCTCTGGAACGGGGGCCGACCACCTCGGTCAAGCAGCGGCCACAGATCCGTCGCAGTAGAGAGCTGGCCGAACACCTCTGCGGGGCCCGCTCATGCGCACTGTCCCTCCCGACCTCTCCTGGCCCGCCCACGCTCCGCCGCCCAGCACGTCCGGCTGGTCGTGGACGCCGAGGGGGCTCGCTGAACTGTCGGCCATCCGACGCGAACTCCGGACCGTCCTGACGATGCAGTCCACCCCCGGCGATCAGCTCGAGCAGCAGGACGCCCAGGAGCGGCTGGTCCTCGTCTTCGACGAGATGTCGTCCAACGCGCTGCGGCACGGTGCCCCGCCGGTCACGACGGCCGTGAACCGGACGGCCGGCGGCTGGCTGCTCGTGGTCACCGACAGCGCCACGGCGACACCTCCCCGCCCCGACCCCGGACGCGACCCGGCCAAGGGCGGCCTCGGCCTCCGGATGATCGCCGACCTGGCCAGCGCCCACGGCTGGTACCCCGGCGACGGGCGCAAGAGCGTCTGGGCGCCGATGTCGGCCGGCGGCGGCGCCGTCAGCAGGACCGCGCGGGGCCGCTGAGCGCCGTCGGTGGACCGACCGACCCCGCCCACCGGACCGGACACCTGGCGGTCAGCCCGCGGCGGGCCGGTCGGCGCGCAGCAGGGCCAGCAGCGACCGCTGGCCCGTCCCGTCCAGCCCGGCGGCGTGCAGGCAGTCCTGGAGGGTGGCCTGGACCCGCTGCCGGGCCCGCAGGCTGGCCTCGGTGAGCGCGAGCGCCCGGACCCGCCGGTCGGCGGGGTCAAGATGGCAGTGGCGTGAGACATGAAGGCCTCCGGGTGGGGAGCGGTTCCCAGACAGCTCCACACCTCACTCGGAGGTCTTCCTCATGTCACCAGCCGCCGTCACCAACGTCCGTGGTCAGTACAGCTAGCGGCCGGCGAGCCGCATCGCGCGGGTCTGCACGGCGGCGCGCAGGGCGGCCTCGTCGACCGTGGTCGAGACGCCGTCGGCCACGACCTGCCGGCCGGCCACCCAGGTGTCGCGCACGTGCCGGGAGCCCACCGACCACACCAGGTGGGTGAGCAGGTCGGTGACCTCGCCGACGGGGACGAACGCGATGTCGTCGGTGTCGACGTGCACCAGGTCCGCGCGCCGCCCGGCGGTCAGCTGCCCCAGGTCCGGGCGGCCGATCGCGTCGGCCGCCGCACCCGTGGCCAGCCAGAACGCCTCCGGGGCGGTGAGCGCCATGGCGTCCCGCTCGCGCAGCCGGGCCAGCTGGGCGGCCAGCCGCAGGTCCTCGAACAGGTCGAGGTTGTCGTTGGAGGCCGGGCCGTCGGTGCCGATGCCGACCCGGATGCCCAGGTCGAGCATGTCCCGCAGCCGGGCGGTGCCGCTGGCCAGCTTGGTGTTGCTGCCCGGGCAGTGCGCCACCGCGACGTCGTACTCCCGCCACAGCTCGAGGTCGCCGTCGTCCATGTGCACGCAGTGGGCGCCGAGCACCCGCCCGCCCAGGACGTCGTGGGAGGCCAGCAGCTGCGGCACGCTCAGGCCGTGGGTGGCCAGCAGGTCGGCGCCCTCGGTCGCGGTCTCGGCGACGTGCACGGTCAGCAGCAGGTCGTGTACGCGGGCGGCCTCGGCGGCCTGGGTCAGCACCGGCAGCGGCACCGTGTAGGCCGCGTGCGGGCCGATCCCGTACTCGACCTGCGCGTCGCCGTCGGCCGACAGCCGGACGGCGGTGTCCAGCTGCTCGTCGAAGGTGCCGAACCCGGGCAGCCCGATCAGCGGGTTTGCGATCACCGCCCGGGCGCCGGTCGCCCGCAACGCCGCGGCGATCTGCTCGGGGTGGAAGTACATCTCCACGCTGGTGGTGACGCCGTGCCGCAGCATCTCCGCCGATGCCGCGGTCATCGCGACCTCGACGTCCTCCGGGGTGAGCCTCGCCTCACGCGGCCACATCACCTCGCGCAGCCAGCGGTCCAGCGGCAGTCCCTCGCCCTGGCCGCGGAACAGCACCATCGGGGAGTGCGCGTGGGTGTTGACCATGCCCGGGACCAGGACGCCGGACAGCGCCGTGACCTCGGCGTCCGGGGCCGGCGGGGCGTCGGCGGCGGGTCCGACCCAGCGGATGAGGCCGTCGTCCACGTCGAGCACGGCGTCGGGGACGACGGTGCCGGCGCGGTCCCCGACCACGACGGCGCGGGCGGTGAATCGCTGCACCATGGCGCGCACCCTACGGTCGCCCCCGGCGCGGAGCAGGGCGGCGCACAGAGGACGCCGATACCGTGTGGCCCATGTCCGTCCTCGCCGCTGCCGCAACCGACGAAGGCGGGATCACCGGCTTCCTGCTCGACCTCGTCGAGAAGCTGGGTGCGCCCGGCGTCGGTCTCACGATCCTGATCGAGACCGTCATCCCGCCGATCCCCAGCGAGGCGGTGCTCGGCGCCGCCGGGGTGCTGATCAACGACGGCCGGCTCAACGTCGTCCCGGTCGTGCTGTTCGCCACGCTGGGCTCGGTGATCGGGGCGCTGGTCCTCTACTGGATCGGCCGCGCCCTCGGCCCGCGCCGCTCGCACGCCTTCCTCGACCGGCTGCCGCTGGTGGAGACCACCGACGTCGACCGCACCTTCGCGTGGTTCGAGAAGCACGGCCGGTCGGCGGTGTTCTTCGGCCGGATGGTGCCCATCGTGCGCAGCTTCGTGTCCGTGCCCGCCGGGGTCGTGAAGATGCCGCTCCCGCAGTTCCTGCTGTTCACCACCGCCGGGTCGCTGATCTGGAACAGCGTGCTGATCGGGCTGGGCGTGGCGGCCGGCGACTTCGTCGAGGCGAACCTGCACTACCTCGACTACGTCGTGGTGGCCGCGGTCGTGGCGTTCGTGGGCTGGTTCCTCTACCGCAAGTTCAGCGGCCGGATGGACCGGCCGGCCAAGGCCGGCGTCCACCTGCCCGCCGACCCGCGGGACGACGAGACCCGGTGACCGGGGGCCGCACCCGTCCCGCGGTCGTCGCCTTCGACGTCAACGAGACCCTGCTCGACCTCGCCCCCCTCGGGGCGGCGCTGACCGAGCAGGGCGCGTCGGCCGACGCCCTGCCCGCGGTGTTCTCCCGCACGCTGGTGACCGGGTTCGCCGGCGCGGCCATGGACACCTGGTTCCCGTTCCGGGCCGCCTTCGAGTCCTCCGTCGCCCAGGTGACCGGGCTGCCGACCGCGGCCTGCGCGGCCGTCGCCGACTCGTTCATGGAGCTCTCGCCGCACCCGGACGTCGAGCCCGCGCTGCGCCGACTCGTGGGCGCCGGCGTGCGGGTCGTGACGCTGAGCCACGGGGCGCCCGGGGTGGCCGAGGCCGGGCTGACCCGTGGCGGCGTCGCCGTGCTGGTCGAGCGGATGCTGACCTCGGAGTCGATCCGGGCGTGGAAGCCCGCCCGCGAGGCCTACCTCTGGGCGGCCGGCGTCTGCGGCGTCGCACCGGAGCAGATGGCGCTGGTGGCGGCGCACTCCTGGGACGTGCTGGGCGCCCGGCGCGCCGGGCTCACCACCGGCTTCACCTCGGGGCGGTCGGAGCAGGTGTTCGCCGACGTCCTCGGTGCCCCGGACGTGCAGGGCGCCACGCTGGTCGAGGTCGTTGACGCGCTGCTGGCCCTCCCTCCCCGGTGAGGGAGGTCGACACCCCGCTGGGCCCCGCGCACGTGCACCGGCACGAGCCGGACGGCGCGGTGCGCGGCACGCTCGTGCTCGGCGGCGGCGCGGGTGGCAGCGTGGACGCCGCCGACCTGGTCGCGGTGGCCGAAAGCGCCTGCGCGGCCGGCTGGCGGGTGCTGCGGGTCGAGCAGCCCTGGCGGGTGGCCGGGAGGCGGATCGCCCCCGCTCCGGCCCGGCTCGACGAGGGCTGGACAGCGGTGCTCGCCACCCTCCGGGACGACGGCGTCCTGACCGGGCCGCTGGTGCTCGGTGGCCGCAGCGCCGGGGCCCGGGTGGCCTGCCGGACGGCGTCGGCGGCGGGCGCTGCCGGGGTGCTGGCGCTGGCGTTCCCGCTGCACCCACCGGGCCGGCCGGAGAAGAGCCGCGCCGCCGAGCTCGCGCTGGCCGGCGTCCCGCTGCTGGTGGTGCAGGGCGCGACCGACGCGTTCGGCGGCCCCGCCGAGGTCACTGCCGTGCTGCCCGCGGGCGGTCGGGTGCACGCGGTCGTCGGTGACCACTCGCTGAAGCAGGACGTCACCGCCGTGGCGACCGCAGCCGCCGACTGGCTCAGCACGCTGTAGTGGAGTCCCAGCGCGTCGTCTTCCGAGCGCTGGGACTCCATCAGCCGCTCAGCGCCTGCGGCGGCGGAGCACCAGGGCGACGAGGAGGGCCAGCAGTCCGGCGCCGGCGGCCGGGGCAGCGAACCGGGACAGCGCCGAGGCGTCGCTGACCTGCAGCCGGTCGATCGGCTTGGGGTCGACCTCGGCCAGCGGCCGGCGCGGTGAGTCCGGCGTGCTCCTGCTCGGGCCACCACCCGCGGGCTTGTTCGGCGGGGCGGTGGTGCCGGTCGGCGGCTTGCTCGGCGCCTTGCGCGGGGTGACCGGGGCGCTGACCGGTGCAGTGGCCGGCGTGCTGCTGGCCGCCGCCGGAGCGGAGCTGCTCGCCGCCGGAGCAAAGCTGCTCGCCGCCGGAGCAAAGCTGCTCGCCGCCGGAGCGGAACCGCTCGCCGCCGGAGCGGAGCTGGCCGCCGCCGGAGCGGAGTCGGTCGCGGCCGGAGCGGTGCTGGCCGCCGCCGGAGCGGTGCCACCGGCGGCCGGGGCCGTGTCGGTTGCCGCAGGAGCGGTGTCGCCCGCGGCGGGTGCACTGCTGGCGGCGGGGCTCTCGACCGGGACCACGATGGCCTGCGTGGCCGGGTCGATTGCCCGGTCGTCGCTCGACGGGGTGTCGGTCGCAGCGGCGTCCGTCGCCGCGGACCCGGCCGGCGGCACGCTGGCCGCGATCGGCGTGGTGGCCGGGCCGGCCACCGGGGCGACCGGCTGGGTGCCCGTGCTGGTCGGGCCGCCGGCGGGCGCGCTCTTGCGCGGCGGGGCCAGCGGGTCGGGCAGCGTGGAGCCCACCTTGGCCGGGGCGGCCTTCTTGGCTGCCCTGGCGGGTGCGGCCTTCGCCGGTGCCTTGGCCGGGGCGGCCTTCTTGGCCGGGGTCGTCGCGTCCTGCTCGACCGCGGCTGCCTTGTCGGCCGCCGCGCCGGCGACCTTCTTCGCGGCGGCGCCGGCCTTCTTGGCCGCCCCGCCGGCCGGGGTGTCGCCTGCGGTTCCCTCGATCGACATCGCTGCCTCCTCCACCACTCCTGCGGTCGTCGCCGCCACCTTCGCCACCGCGGCGGTGGCCTTCTCCGCGACCGTCGGCTCGCCCGGGCCCGCGGCTGCCGGCTCGGTCGTGCGCGCAGCTGCCGGCTCGGTCGTGCCCGCGTCGCCGGCGGCGATTTGGGCCGTGAGCCTGTCGGCGAACTGGTTGAGCATCTTGCCCGCGACGTCGGTCATCACGCCGCGGCCGAACTGGGCCGGGCGGCCGGTGATGGTGAGGTCGCTGGAGACGTCGACGCGCGTGCTGCTGCCCTCGGCGGTCAGGGTGACGGTCACCGTCGCCGACGCCGTGCCGTTGCCCCGCTGGTCCTTGCCGCGGCCGTCGAGGACGACGCGGTGCGCCGCCTCATCGGCCTCCACGACCGTGAGCCTGCCCTGGTAGGTCAGGTTGATCGGGCCCAGCTTGACCTTGATCCGGCCGCTGGACTCCGGGCCCTCGACCGAGTCCAAGTCCGCGCCGGGCAGGCACGGCAGGCTGCGCTCGGGGACCCTCAGCGCCCGCCAGGCCTCGTCGATCGGCACCGGCAGGGTGAAGGTGTTCTCGAGCTGCACTGCGGGACCTCCGTGGACGGGCGGCGACGGGGGCGGGACGGCGATCTTGACCGGCCCCCCTACATCCGACCATGCCCGGGACGGCAGCGCAGTCGCGGGCCCGACGGCGCGCCGGAGCCGCTCACCTCGCGGTGTGACGGACCGGTCCGCTCGCCCCGCGGGACGGTCAGCCGGCGGCGAGGGTCCGGTGCCGCAGCCGCGCGGACGCGGCGAGGAAGACCAGGCCGAGGGCAGCGAGCCCGACCCCGACCGCGCTCGGCGCCCGGTAGCCCAGCCCGGCGGCGATGACCAGTCCACCCAGCCAGGCGCCCAGGGCGTTGGCGGCGTTGAGTGCGGAGTGGTTCAGCGCAGCGCCCAGCATCTGCGCGTCACCGGCGACCTCCATCAGCCGCAACTGCAGCAGCACGACCATCGTGGAGGCCGCCGCCGCGACGGCGAACACGGTGAGGGTCAGCGCCACGATGTCGCCGGCGGCCAGCACCATCACCCCGAGCAGCAGCCCGACGGCGATCGTGGCCCCGACCAACGAGCGGAACAGCGCCCGGTCGGCGAGCCGGCCGCCCAGCGCCGTCCCGAGGACGCCACCGAGACCGAAGGCCAGCAGCACCACCGGGACGAAGCCCGCCGAGGTGCCGGCCTCGTCGGTGACGGTGGGCGCGATGTAGCTGTACATGGCGAACATGCCGCCGAAGCCGACCGTGGCGACCAGCAGCGTGAGGACCACCTGCGGACGGCGCAGCGCGCCCAGCTCGGAGCGGATCGTCGCCTCCGACCGCCCCGGGATCGACGGGACGACGGCGAGCACCGCGACCACCGACAGCGCGCCCACCACGACCACGGCCCAGTAGGCCGACCGCCAGCCCAGGTGCTGCCCCAGCCAGGTCGCCGCGGGCACGCCGGCCACGTTCGCCGACGCCAGGCCCAGCATCACCGAGCTCACCGCGCGGCCTCGCTGGTGCGCCGGCACGAGTGAAGCGGCGATCAGCGAGGCGACGCCGAAGTAGGCGCCGTGCGGCAGGCCGGCCACGAACCGGGCCAGCACAAGGCTGGTGTAGCCCGGGGCCACGGCGCTGAGGGTGTTGCCGGCGATGAAGGCGGCCATCAGGCCGATCGCCAGCGACCGGCGCGGCAGGCGGGCGCCCAGCGCGGCGATCGTCGGCGCGCCGACCACCACGCCGAGGGCGTAGGCGGAGATGACGTGCCCAGCGGAGGGGATGCTCGCCTGCACGCCGTCGGCGATGTCGGGCAGCAGGCCCATGGTCACGAACTCGGTCGTGCCGATCGCGAACCCGCCGAGGGCCAGCGCGACGATCGCCAGCACCGCCGTCCGGGTCGCGGGGAGGGTCGGGTCCTGCGTCGTCGCGACGGGCGGGGCTGCACTCACAGCAGGGGCCAAGACGCCGTCCGCGGGCGACATTCCCGTTGGGCAACAGCTCCGGCCCCGACGTGCCGATCATCTCGGGAGGACCACAGACAGGAGCTCCCCATGGCGGCACAGCGGCGTCCGGCACCGAAGAAGCGCACGCGGCCGGCGGCCCGTCGCCGTGCGCAGCGCCGCCCGCGCACCCCGCTGGGTTGGCTGGCGCCGGTGTTGCTGGTCAGCGCGGTGGCCGCGATCGCCGGCGTCCAGGTGGCCCCGGTCGTGGTTGAGCTGACCGCCTCGGGCACCGAGGTGACCAACGGCGTCTCCCGCGAGGCACTGCTGACCACCACGCTGCCGGACACGACCGTCGCGATGTCGGGCACCGGGCAGGCCGGGCTGGGCGGTGAGGAGATCTCCGCGGTGGCCGCCCAGGGCGCACGCAGCAGCCGGTTCGCCGTCCCGCAGCCGCCCCGGCCGGTCGGCATCACGGTCCCGGTCGACGTCTCCTACGGGATCGTGCCGGAGTACACCCAGCGGCCCGACGCCTGCGGCAGCTCCACGACGCCCCGGCGGATCGCCCCGAACGCGGTGGCGGGTGCGGGGTCGGCGACGGTGACGTGGCTGGCCGACGCCCGCGAAGAGGTGCTGTCCTACCGCGTCTCGGCGGTCAGCCAGGAGCTGGTCGGGGGCGAGCAGGCCGGCCCGGTGCCGGTGGTGGTCGCCAAGCCGGGCACCTGCTCGGAGCTGACCGCGACCGTCCCCGGGCTCGTGCCGGGCGACGCGTACGTGATCTGGATGGAGGAGGAGGTGCGCTCCCCCTCCACCGGGGTGGCGCGGATGGTGCACGTGGGCACCTCCGACCCGGTCGTCATCGGCTGACGACCGGGCCGGGGAGGTCAGTGCGCGACGACCGCGGCGCTGTCGGTGTCCGGGTCGGCCAGCTGCCACGGCCGCACGACGACGACCAGGACGACGATCGCCAGCACCAGCGACCCGACGATCACCGTGCCCATGGCCACCGCGTCGTTGCCCAGGATGCCGACCAGCGGGGAGACCGCGGCACCCACACCGAACTGGACCGCGCCGAGCAGGGCCGCGGCGGTGCCGGCCTTGTCGCCGTGCCGGGACAGCGCGAGCGCCGGGGCGTTCGGCAGGGCCAGCCCGACGGCGAAGAGCACGGCCCACAGCGGGACGGCGACACCGAACAGCCCGCCGGTGTCGGTGAGGGCGAGCACGAGCAGCGCGGCCCCGGCCAGGGCACCGGCGATCGTTCCGGCGACCAGGATCTTCGCGGTGGAGAAGAAGCGCAGCAGCACCGGGTTGAGCTGGGTGGCCGCGATCAGCCACACCGCGCCGGCGCCGAAGAGCAGACCGAACTGCTGCTCGTCGAGGCCGAACTCGTCCTGGTAGACGAACGAGGAGCCCGACACGTAGGCGAACAGCCCGGCCATGGTCAGCCCGGCGACGAGCACCAGGCCCACGTAGGCCCGGTCGTGGAACAGCGAGCCGTAGCTGCGCAGCGTGCCGGCGACCCCGTTGCTGCTGCGGCGCTCGGGCGGCAGCGTCTCGCGGACGGCGAAGAAGCCCATGGCGACCAGCAGCACGCCGTAGACGGCCAGCAGCCCGAACACCCCGCGCCAGGAGGTGAACCGCAGGACCTCCCCACCGATGGTGGGCGCGAGGACCGGCGCGACGCCGAGCACCAGGAAGAGCCGGGACAGCATCGTGGCCGCGGCCCGGCCGTCGAACAGGTCCCGGACGACGGCGATCGCGATGACCGCACCGGCCGCGGCGCCGGCGCCCTGGAGCACGCGCAGCAGGCCGAGGACGGCCACGTTCGGGGCGACGAGCACCAGCAGCGAGGCCAGGACGTGCAGCGTCGTGCCGATCAGCAGCGGGGTGCGGCGGCCGTAGCGGTCCGACAGCGGACCGAGCACCAGCTGGCCGAGCGCGAGGCCGACCAGGGTGCCGGTGAGGGTGAGCTGGACCGCCGAGGAGGTGGTCTCCAGCTCGTCGGTGATCGTCGGCAGCGCCGGCAGGTACATGTCGATGGTCAGCGGACCGAGCGCGACGAACGCGCCGAGGGTCAGCGCCGTCCGGGCGGTCTTCGGCTTCTCGGCCACCGGCGACGGCAGCCCGTCGAGCTGGGCCTGGGTGACCCGTCGGGCGGCCGCCCGGGTGTCGTCCTGTTGTCTCTGGTCCTGCGTGGTGGTCACGGGGTCCCCTCATCGGTGCAGTGCGCACGCGAGACCGACGCTGGCCACGTTCGCGGTACGGGAGCCACAAGCATGCACAGGGCAACGACATTCCCGCACCCGACGGGATCCCCCTGGATCAGCGTGTCGCGAGCACCGCGTCGGTCGTCGTCAGGGTGATCAGCGGCGCGTAGAGGGCCATCGCGGCCAGCGCCCGCTCGTGGTCAGCGTCGGTGGCCCCGGCGCAGGCGTCGGTGACCACCTGCACGGGCACGCCGGCGTCCGCGGCCGGCAGTGCGGTGGACAGCACGCAGCAGTCGGTCGACACCCCGGCGAGCAGCAGCGGCCCCTCGCCGGCCAGCGCCGCGAGCTCCGGGCCCCACTTGCCGAACGTGGTGGCGTCGAGCACCAGGGCGCCGGCCGGGTCGTCGAGCAGCGCGTACAGCGGGGCGTCCGGCGGCTGCAGGGCGAACGGGAACTGCTCGTAGTACGGCACCCACGCCCCGGTGGGCTCGGCCGGCGCCACGAACCGGGTGTGCACGACCCGGCCGGCGAAGGCCGCGGTCAGCCGGCGGATCGCCGGGTGCACCGCGGCGAACCCGGGCGCGCCCCACGGCGAGCCCGGGTCGGCGAAGACGTGCTGGACGTCGATCACCGCGAGCAGCCCGGTCATGCGGCCTCCTGCGCCCGCACCGCACCCCGGCGGAGCAGCAATGTGCCGAGGAAGCCGACGGCGAGGGCGACCAGGACGCCGAGGTTGGCGTAGGCCCAGGCGCCGTCCCGGCCGCCCAGCCCGACCGGGCCCAGCAGGTAGCCCTGCCAGTCCAGCCAGCCCGCGTAGGAGTTGGTGACCAGCCCCCAGCCCAGCACCGTGCCGAGCGCCAGCAGCAGCAGGGGCACCGGCTGGGCGGCACCGTAGCGGCCACGCGGGTCGTAGAGGTCGGCCTCGGCGTAGTCGCGGCGGCGCAGCAGCAGGTCGGCCAGGAAGATGCCGCACCAGGCGGCGACCGGGACGCCGAGGGTGATCAGGAAGCCCTGGAACTGGGTGAAGAAGGTGCCCTCGGCGAGGAACACCACCCAGATCGCGCCCAGCACCATCAGCACGCCGTCGATGGAGGCCGCGACCGGGCGGGGCACCCGGGCGCCGGCGGCCAGCAGCGCCAGGCCGGAGGAGTAGATGTCCAGCACCGCGCCGCCGACCAGGCCGAGCACGGCCACCACGGCGAAGGGCACCAGGAACCAGGTGGGCAGCAGGGTGGCCAGCGCACCGATCGGGTCGGCGCTGATCGCCGTGGACAGGTCACCTGACGAGCCGGCCAGCAGCAGGCCGAACACCAGCAGCAGCACCGGTGCCAGCGCCGAGCCGAACGTCGTCCAGCCGACGACGCCGCGAGTGGACGCCGTCCGCGGCAGGTAGCGGGAGTAGTCGGCGGCGGCGTTGACCCAGCCGAAGCCGTACCCGGTCATCACCAGCACCAGCGCGCCGATGAACAGCTCCGCGGACCCGCTGGGCAGCGCGGTCACGCTCCCCCAGTCGACGTCGTCGAGCACCAGGACGAGGTAGACGACGGTGAGCACGCCGGTGACCACGGTGATCACCGCCTGCATGCGCATGATCAGGTCGAAGCCGAGGACACCGCCGGCCACCACGAGCGCGGCGACCACGAGCAGGGCGACCACCTTGGTCGCCGTCCCGCCGCCCCAGCCGAGCTCGGTGAGCACGGTGGCGGTCGCCAGCGTGGCCAGCGAGGTGAGCACGGTCTCCCAGCCGACCGTCAGCACCCAGGACAGGACGGCGGGGACGCGGCCGCCGGTGACGCCGAAGGCCGCCCGGCTGAGCACCAGGGTGGGCGCCGAGCCGCGCTTGCCGGCGATGGCGACCAGGCCGCAGAGGGCGAAGCTGGCGATGATGCCGACGACCCCGGCGACCACCGCCTGCCAGAACCCGATGCCGAAGCCCAGGGTGAACGCGCCGTAGGACAGCCCCAGCACGCTCACGTTGGCCCCGAACCACGGCCAGAACAACTGCCGGGGCGTGCCCTTGCGCTCGCCCTCGGCGATCACGTTGATGCCGTTGGTCTCCACCGCCAGCCGCGGCGTGGGCGCCTCGTACGGCGGTTGTCCGCCGGTCACCTGGTGCGCCATCTCGTCTGCTCCGTCCTGACCGGTGGGGCCGGTTCCTGGCGGCACCGTAACGGCCCCGGGGCATCCGCCCCCACGCGAGCAGCTGCTGGTGCCCGCCGGAGACGGCGACGGCGCCGGACCCAGGTGGGTCCGGCGCCGTCGGGGCGTGGGGGGGGGGTCAGCCGCGCTGGCGCGCGCCGTACCGCTGGTTGAACTTCTCGACCCGGCCCGCGGTGTCCAGCACGCGCTGGTTGCCGGTCCAGAACGGGTGCGAGGAGGAGCTGATCTCGACCGGCACCACGGGCAGCGTCTCGCCGTCCAGCTCGATCGTCCGGCTCGTGGCGACCGTCGAGCGGGTCCGGAAGGTCTCACCCGTCGAGGTGTCCTGGAACACGACGGTGCGGTACTCGGGGTGGATGCCGTTTCGCATGGTGGTTCTCCTCGGTCTGCGCGGGACGTCCACCCCCGGTGGGGCGGGCTGATCGCGACACCCATGGGAACCGTTCTCCCCCCGCCCCTGTTCCCGCCCGGGTCGAGCCGGACGGCGCAGGGTGGAGCCGCGTGCGCACACGGCTCAGCCCCACCCGGAGCGGGTTGAGCCGCGCCACCGGACGTCGAGCCGGGCCACGGCACGGCTCGACGTGCGGCCAGCCGGGTCGACCCGGACGACGACACCGCCACGGCCGACGGCACCCGAGGTCACAGCCGGGGGTCGACCGGCTCGCTCTCCAGCGCCAGGACGGCGAACACGCACTCGTGCACCCGCCACATCGGCTCGCCGCGGGCCAGCCGCTCCAGGCCCTCGAGCCCCAGCGCGTACTCCCGCAGCGCCAGCCCGCGCTTGCGGCCCAGGTTCCGCTCGCGCAGCCGCGTCAGGTTCGCCGGCGCCGTGTAGTCCGGGCCGTAGACCAGCCGCAGGTACTCCCGCCCGCGCACCTTGAGCCCGGGCTGGACGACACCCCGGCGTCCCCGGGTCAGGTTGGCCGCGGGCTTGACCACCATGCCCTCCCCACCGTCGGCGGTCAGCGCCGTCCACCACTCGGTGGCGGCCTGCTCGGCGGCCGGGTCGGTGACGTCCAGGACGTGGCGTGCCGTCGACCGCAGCAGCTCGGGGTCGGCGGCGGCCAGCCGGTCGGCGACCGACAGGTGCCAGGCGTGCGGCCGGTCGGCGAAGGTGCGCCCGGCCGCGCCCAGCACCTGGAAGGCCGCGAACGCGGTGCCGGTGAGCCCGTCGGTGGGCCAGCAGTAGCGGCGGTAGGCGTCGGTGAAGGCCTGCGCGTCGGCGGCGCGGGTGCGCTGGCGGTCCAGCAGGCCGGCCACGTCCAGCCCACGCGCGGCGGCCTGGGCCAGCAGCGAGCCGGCCACCGGCAGCACGGCGCGGGCGGCCGCCCCGACCGAGGCGTACTGGTCGCGGATGAGGTCACCGGCCTTGACCGACCAGGGCAGCAGCTCCCCGTCGAGCAGCACCCAGTCGCTGTCCAGCTCGTCGAACACCCCGGCGTCGGCGACGTCCGTGGCCAGCCGGGCCAGGAACGCCGTCGTCAGATCGGCGCCCAGGAACGCCCGCCCGGTGCGGGTGTACAGCGCGCCGCGCTCCCCCACCGGCCGTCCCGGGTCCCCGGTGGCGTCCGCGCGGCGCACCAGGGCCACCGCGCGCGAGCCCATGTGCTTCTCCTGGCAGACGACCTCGGCGACGCCCTCCCCGCGGTAGTAGGAGAAGGCCTCGGCCGGGTGCTCCAGCAGGTCCTCGCGCGTCGAGGTCGCCACCGGGCTCATCGTCGGCGGCAGGTACGCCAGCGCCTGCGGGGCGAGGGCGAAACGGCTCATCACCTCGATGGCGGCGGCGGCGTTCTCCTCCCGCACCGTGACCCGCCCGGCCAGCCGGGTCTCCACGGCCCGCTTGCCCAGCACGTCGGCGACGTCGAGCACCTCGGCCGGTCGCTCCGGAGCCGGGCCCGCGTCGGGCAGGAACGGCCGGGCCGGCTCGTACCAGGTGCGCTCGGCCGGGACGTCGACCAGCTCGCGCTCGGGGTAGCGCAGCGCGGTCAGCCGGCCGCCGAACACGCAGCCGGTGTCCAGGCACATCGTGTTGTTGACCCACTCGGGCTCGGGCACCGGCGTGTGGCCGTAGAGCACCATCGCCCGGCCGCGGTAGTCCTGTGCCCACGGGTAGCGCACCGGCAGGCCGAACTCGTCGGTCTCCCCGGTGGTGTCGCCGTAGAGGGCGAAGCTGCGCACCCGCCCACTGGCCCGGCCCTGCAGCTCCTCGGTCAGCCCGGCGTGGGCGACCACCAGCGCGCCGCCGTCCAGGACGTAGTGGCTGACCAGGCCGTGGCAGAAGTCGGCGACGTCCCGGCGGAACTCCTCGCTCTCCCCGGCCAGCTGGGCCAGCGTCGTCTCCAGGCCGTGGGTGATCTGCACGTCGCGCCCGCGCAGCGCCTTGACCAGCTTGTTCTCGTGGTTGCCCGGCACGCAGAGCGCGTGTCCGGCGCGGACCATGCCCATCACCAGGCGCAGTACGCCGGGTGAGTCGGGGCCGCGGTCGACGAGGTCGCCGAGGAACACCGCGCGCCGTCCGGCCGGCGGGACGGCGTCCACCGGTCGTCCGTCGGCGTCGCGGGTGACGGTGTAGCCGAGCCGGCCGAGCAGCTCCTCCAGCTCGGCCCGGCAGCCGTGCACGTCGCCGACGACGTCGAACGGACCGGTCTGGTCGCGCAGGTCGTTATAGGCCTTCTCGTAGGTGACCACGACGGACTCGACCTCGTCCACGCTGCTCAGCCGGTGCACCTTGCGGAAGCCCTCCCGACTCAGCCCGGACAGCCCGCGGCGCAGGTCGGCGCGCTGCCGGGCGATCACGGCGCGGTCGAGCTGCCGGTCGGCGCGGGCGGCGTTGCGCTCCAGGCAGACGCCCTCGGGGACGTCGAGCACGATCGCCACCGGCAGCACGTCGTGGTCGCGGGCCAGCTGCACCAGCGAGGCGCGGTCCTCCTTGCGGACGCTGGTGGCGTCCACGACGGTCAGCTTCCCGGCCCGCAGCCGGGTGGCGGCGATGAACTGCAGGACGGCGAAGGCGTCGGCCGTGGCGGCCTGGTCGTTCTCGTCGTCGGAGACCAGGCCCCGGCAGACGTCGCTGGAGAGCACCTGGGTGGGCCGGAAGTGCCTGCGGGCGAAGGTGGACTTGCCCGAGCCGGAGGCGCCGATGAGCACCACCAGCGACAGCTCGGGGACGGCGAGCTCGCTCATGCCGCCACCTCCTGTGCGCTCGTGCGGGTGAAGACGGCCAGCTGGGTGGGCGGCCCGACCTCGGGGTCGTCGGGGCCGATGCCGAGGAACCGGACGGCGTAGCCCCGCCGTCCGGCGACCCCCTGCGCCCAGGCGGCGAACTCCGCGCGGGTCCACTCGAAGCGGTGGTCGCGGTGCCGCATGCCCCCGGCGGCCAGCGCCGGGTAGCGCACGTTGTGCTCGACGTTCGGGGTGGTGACCAGGACGGTCGCGGGGGCGGCGGCGGTGAACACGGCGTGCTCCAGGGCGGGCAGACGGTCGGGGTCCAGGTGCTCGACGACCTCCATCAGCACGGCGGCGTCGTAGCCGGCCAGCCGCGCGTCGGTGTAGGTCAGCGCGCTCTGCAGCAGCGTGAGCCGCGCGCGCTGGCGCTCGGGCATCCGGTCCAGCCGCAGCCGGCGGGCGGCGACCTCCAGCGCGCGGGTGCTGACGTCGACCCCGACCACCTCGGTGAACGCGGGCTCGGCGAGCAGGGCGGTCAGCAGCGCCCCGTTGCCGCACCCCAGGTCGAGCACGCGGTGCGCCCCCGCTGAGCGGAGCGCGGCGAGCACCGCGCCCTGGCGGAGCTGGGCCAGCGGGGTAGGCCGCTCCGGCGCCTCGGCCGGCTCCTCGGCGACGGCGTCGTCCAGGTCGGCTGCGTCGTCGACCTCGGCCAGCCGGGCCATCGCGGTCCCGGTCAGCCGCTTCTGGTGTGCCAGGTAGCGGGCGGCGATGAGCTCGCGCTCGGGGTGGGCGGCCAGCCAGCCCTGACCGGCGCGCAGCAGCTTGTCGATCTCGTCGGCGCTGACCCAGTAGTGCTTGGCGCCGTCGAGCACGGGCAGCCCGACGTAGAGGTGGTTGACCGCGTCGGCGACCCGGTGCGTGCCGGTCAGCCGCAGGTCGACGTGCCGCCCGGCGCCCCACTCCGGGAACTGCTCGTCCAGCGGCAGCTCGGTGGCCTGCACCTGCCAGCCCAGCGGGGCGAAGAAGCGCTCGGCCAGCGCGGCCCCGCCCCGGCAGGACAGCGCCGGCAGGTGCACCTCCAGCGGCAGCGGGGTGTCGGCCAGCTCCGGCCGCTCCTTGCTCACCCCGCGGCGGGCGCTGGCGAACACCTTGCCGAGCGCGACGGCCAGCAGACTGGAGGCGGCGTAGGGCCGGTCGTTGACGTACTGGCCGAGCGCGAAGCCCTCGCCGTCGCCCTTGCCACGCACCAGGGCGATCGGGTCGACCTCCAGCAGCAGCGCGACGGTGCAGCGCTCGTCGGTGGCCTCGGGGTAGAAGACGTGGGCCGTGCCGGTCGAGACCTCCACCTGCTGGGCCCGAGCCGGGTTCTTGTGCAGCAGGAAGCCCAGATCGGTCGCCGGCCGGTGGGTGGTCGACAGCGTCAGCAGCACCGCGGCAGTCTGGCCGCTCCGGGCGTCGGGGGCCACCGACTTCCCGGTGACCCGATCGTGATCTGCATGTGCTTAGGTGAGCCTCACCTGACCACCTCAGCAAGGAGCACGATGTCGTCCCGCACCGCCCTCCGCGGCTCAGCCCTGCTGGCTGCCGCTCTCGTCGTCACCAGCTGCGGCGGCTCCGACGCCGGCGAGGCCCCCAGCGCCGAGGGCAGCGCGAGCCCCAGCAGCTCCTCGGCCTTCCCGGTCACCGTGACCACCGCCTTCGGCGACGTCGAGGTGCCCGAGGAGCCGGTCCGGGTCGTCGCGCTGGGCTGGGGCGACGCGGAGACCGCGCTGGCCCTGGGCGTGCAGCCGGTCGGCGCCAGCGACTGGCTGGCCTTCGGCGGCGAGGGCGTGGGCCCGTGGGCAGCAGGTGAGTACGACCAGGCCCCGGAGATCATCGAGACCCTCGAGCCCAGCTACGAGGCGATCGCCGCGCTGCAGCCCGACCTGATCCTGGACACCAAGTCCCCGGCCACGCCGGAGCGGTACGAGGCGCTGTCGCAGATCGCCCCGACCATCGGCCAGCCCGAGGGCGTCGACCCCTACCTCACCACCTACTCCCAGCAGCTGGACCTGGTCGGCCAGGCGCTGGGGAAGACCGCCGAGGCCGACGCGGTCGCCGCCGAGGTCGACCAGGCCTTCACCGACGCAGCGGCGGCCCACCCGGAGTTCGACGGCGTCGAGGTGGCCGTGGCCGCCTACGGCTCGACCGGTTTCGGCGCCTACGTGCGCGGCGACGGCCGGGTGGACTTCATGGAGCAGCTCGGCTTCACCAACTCGCCGGAGGTGCAGGCGCTCGCCACCGAGAGCTTCTTCGTGCCGGTCAGCGACGAGCAGCTGCCGCTGCTGGACGCCGGCCTGACCGTGGCGTTCCCGATCTTCGTCGACGCCGCGCAGATCACCGGCAACCCGCTGTGGCAGGCGATCCCCTCGGTGCAGGCCGGTCACAGCGTCGTCCTCGACGACCTGACGCTGGCCAACGCCTTCTCCCTCGCGACCCCGCAGAGCATCCAGTACGCCCTGGAGAACGCCGTCCCGCTCTTCGCCGACGCACTCTGAGGCACCGCGCCGGGCCGACTCCCGTCACCGGGGTCGGCCCGGAGCTGTTCCACGTGCAACACCGGCAGCAGGCTCACAGCCGCGGCTGGGCAGGCGTCCAGGGAACGCGACGACGGTGGGGGCACGTCCCCACCTGGAGGTCCCCGTGCTCACCGTCGCCGTCCTGATCGTCTTCCTGCTGCTGCTCACCACCGCGGACCTGCTGCCCGGCCAGGCGGCCGCGCCCGGGCTGGTCGCACCGCGGCGCTGAGCCCCGACGTGCGGCCGCCGCCGGCCGCGACGACGCTGCCCGCATGCTCCCCGAGCCCCGGTCCCCCGGCAGCCGCTCGGCCGCCGTCGGACCGCGGCTGCTGTGGCTCGACGTCTTCAACGCCGCGACGCTGCCCTTCTACTGGGCCGACCTCGAGCCCGAGCGCGGCCGGCCGGACACCGCGCGGCTGCGCCGGGCCGCGGAGTGGTTCGCCGCACGCGGGGTGGCGGTCAAGGGGCACCCGCTGGCCTGGCACACGCTGGCCCCGGAGTGGCCGCTCGGGGAGACCGACGCCGGGATCGAGGCGGCGCTGCGGGCCCGCATCCGGCGCGAGGTGACCGACATGGCCGGCGTCGTCGACACCTGGGACGCGATCAACGAGGCCGTGATCATGCCGGTGTTCGACAGGTACGACGACGCGCTCACCCGGCTCTGCCGCAGCCTCGGCCGGGTCGACACGGTCCGGCTGGCGTTCGAGGAGGCCCGCGCGGCCAACCCGTCGGCGACGCTGCTGCTCAACGACTTCAACATGTCGCCGGCCTCCGAGCAGCTGATCGAGGACTGCCTGGCGGCCGACGTCCGGATCGACGCCCTCGGCCTGCAGAGCCACATGCACCAGGGGGCGTGGGGCGAGGACCGGACGCTGGAGGTGCTGGACCGGTTCGCCCGCTTCGGGCTCCCCCTCCACCTCACCGAGACCACCCTGCTGTCCGGGGACCTGATGCCCCCGGAGATCGAGGACCTCAACGACTGGCAGGTCGACGAGTGGCCCTCCACCCCCGAGGGCGAGGCCCGCCATGCCGAGGAGGTCGTGCAGCACCACCGCACGCTGCTGTCACACCCCGCTGTCCAGGGCGCGACGTACTGGGGGGTCACCGACGCCGGGGCCTGGCTGGGCGCACCCGTGGGGCTCGTCCGGGCCGACGGCACACCCAAGCCGTCCTACACCGCGCTCCACGACCTGGTGAAGGGCGAGTGGTGGCTGGCGCCGACGACGCTGCGCACCGACGACGCAGGTCGGGTGTCCGTCACCGGCCTGCTGGGCGACTACGCGGTGTCCGGCCCGGGCGGGACCGCTGAGGTCGCCCTGGACCAGGCCGGCCCGGTGGACGTCGACGTCCGGCTCAGCTGACCGCTGAGGAGGGAGCCCGGGAGCGGGACCGGCGGACCGGCCCCGCTCCCGGGATGCCGCTCAGAGCGACGAGTTCTTCTCCACGATGCCGCGGCGCACCTCGGCCGGGCGCTGCTGCTCGCCGGCGTAGGAGGTGACGACCACGAGCGCACCGGTGATGGCCGGGATGGCCCACTGGAGCTGGTCGAGCTTGGCCTGCGCGGCCGCGACCTCGCCCTTGGCCGTCTTCGAGGCCTTGGTGCCGCGCTTGGAGGGCGTGGCGCCGTTCTGGGAGACGATCTTGCCCAGGACGCGACTGTAGGCGGTGACGCCCAGGGCAGCGGCGGTGAGCAGCGTCTTGACCGCGGACATGCCGGCCACACCCTGCTGCTGGGCGAGGCGGTCCTTGTTGCCGGCCAGCTGGCCGACGCTGCCGATCAGGTGCGCACCGATGGCGGCGGCGTTGATCGGGGTCCAGCGGTCCCAACCGGCGTTGGCGACGGCGCCGGTGGCCTTGTCGCTGCCGGCCTCGGCCGCAGCGGCGTTGAGGGCGACGGCGTTGGCGAGCGTGCCACCGAACCAGGCGGCGAGGCCGACGTCGTGGAGCGAACGGGAGATGGTGTTGGCCATGTGGGGACTCCTAGGGAGAGGGGGAGGGAGGGGGAGCGAGGTCAGCGGCCGAGGAGGCCGCCGAGGCCTCCACCGCCACCGCCGGCGAACTTGGCGACGAGGTCCA
This sequence comes from Modestobacter muralis, assembly GCF_010682105.1. Classification (GTDB taxonomy): domain Bacteria; phylum Actinomycetota; class Actinomycetes; order Mycobacteriales; family Geodermatophilaceae; genus Modestobacter; species Modestobacter muralis. The sequence continues at coordinate 269,756 of NZ_JAAGWH010000013.1, forward strand.
TCGGGTTGAGCCCGAACTTCTGCAGCAGGCCCGCGTGCTGGTCGGTGTCGACCTGGTCGGGCAGCTCCGAGTCGGCCTGCGCGGCCTGGTCGTTGTTGCCCTGGGACTTGAGGAGCTCGAGGATCTGGCTCTTGTCGATGTTCATGAGCCCCCGGTACCCGCCGGTCTCCGTTGCACCCCTCCGATCTGCCACGAACTCACCGCGATCTGACTGGCAGGATGCCGAGGTGCCCGCGCTGACCCACTCCGCGTCCGTCGTCGTCGCCACCTCGCCCGAGGAGCTCTACGACCTGGTCTCGGACGTGACGCGCACCGGGGAGTGGAGCCCGGTCTGCCGGGCGTGCTGGTGGGACGAGGGTGCGTCGGCGACGCCGGGTGCCTGGTTCACCGGCCGCAACGAGGTGCCCGGTCGCACCTGGGAGACCCGCAGCCAGGTCGTCGTGGCCGACCGTGGCCGTGAGTTCGCCTGGCTGGTCAGCGGCCGGCTGGTGCGCTGGGCGTTCACCCTCGCCCCGGTGGAGGGCGGCACGCAGCTCACCGAGTCCTGGGAGTTCCTCCCCGCCGGCCTGGAGGTGTTCGCCGAGCGCTACGGCGCGGACGCCCAGGCGCAGATCGAGGACCGCACCCGCTCGGCCCTCGACGGCATCCCGGCCACGCTCGCGGCCATCAAGCGCATCGCCGAGGGCTGAGGTGGAGTGGATCCGCCGGCGTGACGCCGGCGGATCCACTCCACTCAGGCGGTGAAGGCGCGCAGGCCGGTGAGCAGGCGGTCGACGTCGGCGTCGTCGTTGTACGGCGCCAGCCCGACCCGCAGGCCGCCGGTGTCCCCGAGACCGAGGTGCCGGGAGGCCTCGATCGCGTAGAACGAGCCGGCCGGGGCGTTGACCCCGCGCTCGGCGAGGAACCGGTAGGCGTCGGCGGCGCTGCGGCCGGCGAAGGTGAGCAGCAGGGTCGGCGTCCGGTGGTGCGCGCGCGACCAGACCGTGACGCCGGGGAGGTCGCGGACGCCGTCCTCGATGCGGGTGCGCAGCCGGTCCTCGTGCTCCTCCAGCGCCGCCATCGCCGCGACCAGCCGGGTGCGCCGGTCGCCCTCGGGGCCGGCCAGGCCGGCGAGCAGGTCGACGGCGGCGGTGGTGCCGGCCAGCAGCTCGTAGGGCAGCGTGCCCAGCTCGAACCGCTCCGGGACGGCGTTGCTGGAGGGCAGCAGCTTGTCCGGGTGCAGGGTCTCCAGCAGCTCGGGGGCGGCGACCAGGCACCCGCAGTGCGGGCCGAGGAACTTGTAGGGCGAGCAGACGAAGAAGTCCGCTCCCAACGCGGTGACGTCGACCGGGGCGTGCGCGGTCAGGTGGACGCCGTCGACCCAGGTCAGCGCGCCGACCCCGTGTGCCAGGGCGGTGATCGCGGCGACGTCGGGGCGGGTGCCGATCAGGTTGGACGCGCCGGTGACCGCGACCAGCCGGGTGCGCTCGGACAGCAGCGCGCCCACCACCTCCGGCGCCAGCTCACCGGTGGCGGGGTCGAAGTCGGCCCACCGCACGGTCGCCCCGGCGGCCTCGGCGGCCTGCACCCACGGGCGGACGTTGGCGTCGTGGTCGAGCCGGGTCACCACCACCTCGTCCCCGACACCCCAGCCGGCGCTGAGCACCCGGGCCAGGTCGTAGGTGAGCACGGTGGCGCTCCGCCCGAAGACGACGCCGCCGGGCACCCCGCCGGTGAGGTCGGCGACCGCCTGCCGGGCCTCGCGGACGACGGCGTCGGCGTTGCGCTCGGCCTGGGTGACCGTGCCGCGGTTGGACATCGGCTGGGTCATCGTCGCGGCGATCGCGGCGGCCACGACGTCGGGCGTCTGCGAGCCGCCCGGGCCGTCGAAGTGGGCGGCCCCGTCGGTGAGGGCGGGGAAGTGCGCGCGGAGCGCGGCGACGTCGAACGCCCCGACGTCGGTGGGCACGACAGCATCAGGCGCGGTGGCGGTCATGCCCTGATCCTGCGGCATGTCCGCACGCCCCGGCCACCAGGCCCGGGAGGTCAGGCCCGCAGTCCGGCGAGCAGGTGGGCGACCAGGCGGCGGGCGTCGTAGCGCGGGTCGTCGTCGCCGATGCAGAGGTTGCCCACGCCGTACATCAGCTGGAGGGCGTCGACCTCGGTGCGGACCTCACCGGACGAGACGGCTGCGCCCAGCAACGCCGCGCAGGCGGGCACGAGCCGGTCGAGGAACCACGCGTGCAGCGTCTCGAAGCCGGCCGCGTCGGAGTGCATCGCCGCCGCGAGACCGTGCTTGGTCACCAGGAAGTCGACGAACAGGTCGACCCACCGCACCAGGGCGGCGTACGGGGTGGCCTCCTCGGTGAGCAGCGTCGCGCCGGCCGCGGCGCAGGCCTCGACCTGGTGCCGGTAGACGGCGACGACCAGGTCGGCCCGGGTGGGGAAGTGCCGGTAGATCGTGCCCACGCCGACGCCGGCCTCCGCGGCGATGTCCCGCACCGGCGCCTCGACGCCCGCCCGGACGAACACCGCCGCCGCCGCGTCCAGCAGCGCGCTGTTGTTGCGCTGTGCGTCGGCCCGCTGCCGGGGGGTGGGGCGCGCTGCCTCGACGTCGGCCATGACTTCTCCTCGACAAAGCGGAACGTTGTTCCGTATGGTGGTGGAACCGCGTTCCGTTTCGGTCATCATGCCGGGCGGCGACGCCCCACCACAACCAGAGGACACCCCATGACCAGCGCCACCCCGATCGTCTCGGTCCGACCGGTCGTCGTCCCCGCGGCCGGCCGCGGCGCGGACCTGCGGGTCCGCGTCACCGCGCCGACCACCGGGACCGACCTGCCCGTCGTCCTGTTCGCGCACGGCTTCGGCAAGTCGATGGACGACTACGCCCCGCTGGTGGAGCACTGGGCCGCGGCCGGCCTCGTCGTGCTGCAGCCCACCTTCCTGGACTCGCGCACGCTGCACGTGACGCCCGAGGACCCGCGGTACGCCGACATCTGGCGGATCCGGGTCGCCGACCTCACCCGGGTGCTCGACTCGCTGGCCCTCCTGGAGGCAGCCGTCCCGGGCCTGCCCGGCCGCGTCGACCACGACCGCATCGCCGCCGTCGGACACTCCTGGGGCGGCCAGAGCGTCGGCATGCTGCTCGGCGCGCGGGTGCTCGACGCCGCGGGCGTCCCCGGCGAGAGCCTGACCGACCCGCGGATCCGTGCCGGCGTCCTGCTCGCCACCACCGGGACCGGGGAGGAGCTCACCCCGTTCGCGGCGGAGCACTTCGCGTTCATGCGCCCGGACTTCAGCAGCCTGACCACGCCGTCCCTCGTGGTGGCCGGCGATGCCGACCAGTCGGCGCTGTCGACCCGCGGGCCGGACTGGTTCACCGACGTGTTCCGGCTCAGCCCGGGCGCGACCGACCTGCTCACCCTGGCCGGCGGCGAGCACTCCCTCGGCGGGATCAGCGGCCACGGCGTCACCGAGACCACCGACGAGAGCCCCGAGCGCGTCGCCCTCGTCCAGCGCGCCACCACCGCCTACCTGCGCACCGCACTCGGCGTCGACCCCGCCGCCTGGCCCGCCGTCCGCGCCGAGGACGCCGCCCCTGCCGGGCACATCGAGTCGCGGTGACCCCTGGTCAGGCGAGGGTGACGACGACCTTCCGGGCCGAGACGCCGCGGCGCTGCACGTCCATGGCCTCCTGCAGGCACTCGAGGCCGGAGCCGACGACCAGCGGCTCGGGCGCGGCGACGTAGCGGCCCTCGGCGAGCGCGGCGGGCAGGAAGTCGCGGTAGACCGCGGTGCTGACCTCGTTGTGCTTGAGGCTGGTGCCGAACACGAACGGGGTGCGGACGCCGGCCCGGCGGGCCCGCACCTGCTGGGCGACGGTCTTCCCGACGAGCCGGAGCATCGTGCGGGGCAGCGCGAGGCGAGGGCGGTCGGCGTCCCCGAGACCCTCGAAGGAGACCGGCGTGCTGGCCGCGACGACGACCTTCCGGCCGGTGGAGGCGGCGACGACCTGCACGCAGGCCGGCAGCGAGGTGGCGCCGAGGGCCACTGCGCCGACCACGGTCCGGCCCGCCAGGGCGGCGATCAGGTCGGCGACGACGGTCGGGGAGCTGTGGTCGAGCACCTGACCGGCCCCCAGCGACCGCACGTGCTCGTGGTTCCGCGGCGAGGCCGTGGAGACGACGTCGTAGCCGGCGGCCACGGCGAGCTGGACGGCGTTGCTGCCCACGCTGGTCGACCCGCCCCAGACCAGCAGCACCTCACCGGTGCGCTCCGGGGACGCGGTGGGGTGGCGCAGGCCCAGCAGGTCGGTCTGGAACAGCGCCGCGGACGCCGTCGACAGCGCCAACGGCAGGACGGCGGCCCGCTCGTAGGTCAGCGTGTCCGGGATCGGCGAGGCCATCCGCTCCAGCAGCACCGTGTACTGCTGGAACGTGCCCTCGGCCGGGCTGGTGCTGTCCTGGTCGGTCCCGACGGCGTGGCCGAGCACCCGGTCACCGACGGCGAAGCGGGTCACCGCCGACCCGATCTCGACGACCTCACCGGCGACGTCGGAGCCGAGCACCGTGGGGTAGCGCAGCCAGCGGTACGCGACCGGCCCGGCCACCTGGATGACCCAGTCGAGCGGGTTGATCGCGACCGCGTGGCCGCGGACGACGACCTGGTCGGCCCCGGGGGTCGGGTAGGGGGCGGGGCCGACCTCGAGCTGGGCGTACTTCCCGGTGATCCACGCTGCGGTGTTGCTGGGCACGTCGGTCGTCCTCTGCTCGGCGCTCCGGGTCGACGTGATGTCACCCGGTGACATGGGCACCGTAGCAGCTGATGTCACCGGGTGTCATGCCGACTAGGGTGTCGGCATGGGCAGGTGGGAAGCGGACGCCGGCGGGCGACTCCAGTACGCGGCGATGTCGCTGTACTTCGAGCGCGGCTACGACGCGGTCACGGTGGCGGAGATCGCCGAGCGGGCCGGGCTGACCAAGCGCACCTTCTTCCGTCACTACGCCGACAAGCGCGAGGTCCTCTTCGCCGGCGCCCCCGCCTTCCAGGCCGGCGTCGTGGCCGCGGTCGCCGCCGCCCCGGTGGACCAGGCCCCCGTCGACACCGTCATCGCCGCCCTCGCCGAGACCGGCGGCGCCCAGCTCGCGCAGTACGGCGAGTGGGCCCGTGCCCGCCGCGACCTGGTCGAGTCCTCGGCCGACCTGCGGGAACGCGCGCTGATCAAGTCCGCCGACCTGGCGGCGGCGGTCGCGGCCGCACTCCGTGAGCGCGGCGTCGCACCCGGGCAGGCGACGCTGACCGCGCACGCCGCCGTCACCGCGTTCACCGTCGGCTACGACCGCTGGGCCGACGGGAACGGCGTGGGCGACCTGCCCACCGCCGTCCGGGAGACCCTCGCGGACCTGAGGACGGCGCTCACGCCCGGCTGACCGCGGCCACGATCCGGTCCGGGCGCACCAGCACCGACCGCGCCCCCAGCCAGCGCACCAGCTCCGGCGACCCGAGCTCGCCCACCGGGAGCACCCGCCCGGGCCAGCCCGCGGGCACCGGCCCGCCGGCGGTGAGCACCGCCCAGCCTGGGCCCAGCACGTCGTCCAGCCGCCGTCCGCCGGCGACCGGCGGCTGGGGCAGCAGCCCGCCGACCGGCGACCCGGGCGCCACCCGACGACGGCGCACCAGCGGCCCGGGCCGCAGTGGCGGGGTGCGGCTGGACGAGGCGAACGCGGCCAGCCGCGGCACCCGGCGGACCCCGGCCAGCACCACCCGGCGCAGCCAGACCGCCCGCGCGCCGCCGCCGGTCATCAGCCGGCCCAGCAGCACGGCGAGCCGGACCATCGCGGTGGCGTGCGGGGCGCGCTCGGCCTGGTGGGTGTCCAGCAGGGCGTCGTCGGCGCCGCCCAGCACCTCGGCGAGCTTCCAGGACAGCTGGTGGACGTCGCGCAGCCCCAGGCCCAGCCCCTGCCCGATGAACGGCGGAGTCAGATGAGCGGCGTCCCCGCAGAGCAGCACCCGGCCACTGCGCCAGCGGTCGGCCACCCGGGCGGCGAAGGTGTACTCGGCGGCGCGCACCACGGTGCACCCGCCCGCCCCGAACCGGGCCAGCAGCGCGTGCAGGTCCAGGTCGGCCGGGGTCTCCCCCGCGGCCAGCCGGAACTCCGCCCGGTGGCGGTCGCCGGCGACGGGCATGAAGGTGGCCGGCCGGGCCGGGTCGCAGACCTGGTGCACGCCCGGCCAGACGTCCAGCGCCGTGTCGGCGACCAGGTCGACCACCAGCCAGCGCTCGGACGGGCCGAGGTCGCGCATCCACGACCCGATCAGCCGCCGCACCGTGCTGTTGGCCCCGTCGCAGCCGAGCACGGCGTCGGCGACCAGCACCTCCTCGGCACCGGTGGCCCGGTCGAGCACGGTGAGACGGACCGGTCCGCCATGCTGTGCCAGGTGCACCAGCTCGACCCCGCCGCGCAGCCGGGCGCGGGGCTCGGCGGCCAGGGCCCTGCGCAGCACCGCCTCCAGGTCGGGCTGGCTGAACATCGACGCCTGCGGCCAGCCGTGCTCCCCGGCGCCGCGGCCGAACTCCGCGAGCGTGCGGTGCGCGCCGTCCAGCAGCCGCAGCCCGGCCATCGGCCGGCTGACCGCGGTGAACGCGTCGGCGACCCCGGCGGCCTGCAGCACCCGCAGCGACTCGTCGTCCAGGTGGACGGCGCGCGGCTCGGGCCAGGGTTCCTCGTGCCGGTCGAGCACCAGGACGTCGACACCCCGGCGGGCCAGCAGCAGCGCCGCGGTGACCCCCACCGGCCCGGCGCCGACCACGACCACCGTCACGCCGACCGGCCCTTCCAGCTGGTGAAGACCTGCTCCAGCTGGGCCGGGTCCAGTGGCTGCCCGGGCAGCGACCCCTCGGCCGGAGGCCGGAAGCCGTCCATGACCAGGGCCAGCACCCGGCGCCACTGGTCGGGGGCGACGCCGCGGGTGCGGTCCAGCACCGCGCCGACCAGGACGGGCACCAGGGCGACGTCGGCCACCTCGACGTCGGCGCGCACCTGGCCGAGCTCCTTCGCCCGGGCCAGCAGCTCGGCGACCACCGGGCTGATCCGCTCGGTGGCCCGCCCGGCCAGCGAGGGGGCCTGCGAGCCGAGCAGGTACTCGTGCAGCCCGCGGTCGTCGGCCTGCATCTGCAGCATCGCCTCGAGGAACACGTAGAGCCCGCGCCACGGGTCGGCGCGCGCCCCCGCGGTCTCGGCCAGCCGGACGACCTGCTCGACCTGGTCCTCGAAGAGGGCGAGCAGCAGGTCCTCCTTGCGCGGGAACCGCCGGTAGACGGTGCCCACGCCGACCTCGGCAGCCCGGGCCACGTCGTTGTGGCTCACCGCCAGGCCGGTCTCGGAGAACAGCCGCCGGGCAGCGGTGAGGATCCGCTGCCGGTTGGCCTCGGCGTCCCGCCGCAACCGGGTCGGGCCCTCGTCGTCCACGTCGGCTCCTGGAGGGTCAGCGGGCCGCGAGGACCTCGGCCGCCGACGTCCAGTGCCGGACGCCGTACCGGTCGTTGTCGACGGCCTGGAGCGTGCCGTCGCCGCTGAACATGGTGTCGAAGTACTGCATGCCCTGCCAGGCCGGGTAGAGGGCCGTGCGGTCGCGGGAGGCCAGCTTGCCGACGCGGGCTATCGTGCGCAGGAAGCCGATGCCGCCGGCGTACTGCGGCTTGTACGGCTCGCCGGTCAGCTCGGTCATCGTGCGGGCGAGGTCACGGGAGGACACCGTGCTGCCGGCCACCTCCAGGAAGCGGGGCGTGGTCGGGTCCAGTGCGGCCTCGGCGGTGAACGCGGCGGCGTCGTCCTTGGTGGTGAAGTCCAGCGGCTGGTCGGCGTCGTGCCAGTAGAGGACCCGGCCGCGGCCGAACAGCACGAGCGGGGCCTGGCCGGTGAGCATGTCGGCGAAGGCGCCCACCAGGACCGAGGTCGCCTGCAGGGGCGCGGTGTCCAGGCGGGTCATGAACTCCCGGCGCAGCTCGAGGTTGCGGTTGGTGCCGGCGGGCAGCCGCCGGTAGTCGGCGGAGTAGTCGGACGGGATGAACCGCGGGACACCGGCGGAGACCGCGGCGGTGAGCAGCTGGGTCTGCGCGTCGAGGACGACCGGCCGCAGCCCGGCGAGGGCGGAGACGACGACGTCGGCGCCGGTCGCGGCGGCCCGCAGCGCGGGCGCGTCGGCGTAGTCGGCGGCCACCACCTGCAGGCCCAGCGACTCCAGGTGCGCGGTCTTGGCCACCGACGCCCCGGACCGGGTCAGGGCGCGCACGGTGGCCCCGCGGGCGACCAGCGCCGTGGCGATGCGCTCGCCGAGGTCACCGCTGGCGCCGGCCAGCAGGACGGTGGGCATCAGCGGTCAGCCCGGCTGCTCGAGCGGGTCACGGCAGAAGTGGACGAGCTGCTCCGGTTCACCGAGGGACCGTAGCACCAACCGGAGAGCTCACTCCACTTCCCTGTTCGTCCCGCACGCGCCCCGGTGCCGGGGCGCGTACGGGAGGCCGGGTCAGGCGCCGAGGTCGCTGAGGTCGAGTGCGTCCGTCGGTGCGGTGATCTCGACCTGCTCGCCGAACCCGTCGATGGTCACCGACTCCGCGTCGGTGCCCGTGGTCGTGGTCTTCAGCGGGTACTGCGGGTCCGCGGCGGCCACGTAGACCTCGCTGCCGCTCTCCTGCGTCACGACCAGCACGTCCTGACCGTCGAGCTGCTCGGTCCGCATCTCGTCCTGGTAGGCCCCGTCGCTGGGGTTGCGGAGCTCCTCGGCGAGACCGGCCAGGGTCACCTCGGCGAAGTCCGCGGCCTGCTCGGCGGGCACGACGACCCACCGGCCGTCCAGCTGCGCGACGGCCTCGGCGGGCGCGCCGGACGAGGTCCAGAAGCCGGCGCCGGCCTGCAGGTAGCTGACCCCGCCCACGGAGAGCAGCTGGACCGTCTGGTCGCCGATGGTGATGCTCCCGGACACGTCCTCGCCCTGCAGCTGCAGGTCCAGGCTCTGGGCCTCGGCGCCGGTGCCGACGGTGCCCGTCGCGTGGGCCGAACCGGCCTGCTCCAGCGCGTCGGCCGCCGCGGCGGCGACCTCGCTGCCGGTGCGCGACTCGCTGCTGGGGGCGGCGGACGAGCTGGGGGCCGAGCTGGCGGCCGAGGACGACGCGGCGGCCGGCGGTGCCTCGTCCGAGCCGCTGCAGCCGGCGAGCAGCAGGGCCGCGAGGCCGGCGGTCAGCCCGCCGGCGAGTCGGGTGCCGAGCCGGTGTTCGATGCGCATGGTTCTCCGTCCGTGGGACCGACGACGCGCTCCTCGCGTCCCGGCGCGCACAGCATGCGCACAGCCGCGCACCCGACGTCCACCCTGGTCACCCGGGCGAGTCGTGCCCGACGCACAGCTGACGACCACCTCGCGGGCACACCCCACGCGGTTCTGCAGCCAGGAGCCATCCGGTGTGACGTTCCACACCGAACGCTCGGTGCACCACTTCCCACCGCTCTCCGAGCCGGGTCGTCCGGCAGCACCGTCCGGGAGGACATCATGACGAACTTCCTGCTCCTCGCAGCACCGTCCCACGCGGTCGGTGGACAGGACACGGCGGTGCCAGGTGGTCCTCAGCAGTCCGCCGAGAGCGGGTGGTCCGGCCGGAAGCGCGCCGTCCTCCCCGCGGTGTGCGGCCTCGCCCTGGTCCTCCTGACCGGCTGCGGTTCGTCGGCGGAGTCCGGGAACGGTCCCGCGGCCGCGGCCTCCAGCGCGGCCGGCTCTCCGACGTCCGGTTCGACGTCTGAGCAACCCTCCGGTTCGTCGTCCGCGGCGGCCAGCCCGTCGTCGGCCGAGACGGTCATCACCATCGAGGACTTCGCGTACGGGGTCCCCGAGTCCGTCAGCCCGGGGGCGACGGTCACCGTCATGAACATGGACAGCGAGGCCCACACGGTCACGGCCGACGAGGGCGACGCCTTCGATGCGGTGGTCACCGGGTCCGCGACCGGCACCTTCACCGCCCCCACCACACCGGGCAGCTACCCCTTCTTCTGCGCCTACCACAGCAACATGCGCGGCGTCCTGGTCGTGCGGTGAGGACGTCCCGGCCGGGCACCGAGCCGGTCGTCACCCGGCCGATCGCCGCCACCCGGGTGGCGGACGCCGCGCTCCGACTGGTCGTCGCCGCCGGCCTGGCGGTCGACGCCGTCGTGCACCTCCGGCTGGCCCCCGGCTACCAACTGGCGGATCCCACCGGGATCGGTCAGGGCAACCTGTTCCGCGTGGAGGCCGTGGTGGCTGCCCTCGTCGCGCTGCTGGTCCTCGTAACCGGCAGTCGGCTGGCCTACGCCCTTGCGATGGGCGTCGCGGCGAGCGCGCTGGCGGCCGTCGTGGTCACCCGGTACGTGGAGGTCCCTGCGCTCGGGCCGATCCCGTCCATGTACGAGCCGGTGTGGTTCGGCCAGAAGACGGCGAGCGCGGTGGCCGAGGGGATCGCCGCGGTCGCCGCGCTCGTCGGCCTGCTGCTCTCCTCCCGGAGTCGATCGGGGTCCAGGCCGTGACCTCCTCCCCCGCCGCCTGACGCCGCACGGGTCAGCGGCCGGCGCGCTCGTCCAGCACGCCCGCGGTCAGGCAGACCAGTCCCCAGACGGCCGCCGACGCGCTGACCAGCCCGCGCCGCCGCTCCCCCGCCAGGGCGACGGCGAGGGCCGCGGCGTCGGTGAGGTCGGCGGCGACCCGCCCGGCGACCGCTCGCCGGCGCAGCCGCCCGGCCGGCGCCGTCGCCAGCGCCACCCCGAGGACGACGTCGCGCGCGCAGACCATCCGCACCAGTGCACGGCTGGAGGCGGTGACGTCGAGCCCGCAGGGCGTCAGCAGCGCGGCGGGGGCCACCAGCACGGCGGCGGAGAAGGCGGCGGTGGCGGTGCCGGCGAGGGCGGTCAGCGAGGGCACGGGAGCTCCAGGTCGTGAGGGCGGGCCCCCATCGAAGCAGGGTCAGCGCTGGGCGGGGCGGGAGCGCAGCGCGACCAGCCCGGCGGCCACCATCAGCACGGCGACCACCCACATGCCGGTGCGGAAGCTGCCGGTGAGGTCCTCCAGCCAGCCGGTCACGTACGGGGCGGCGAACCCGGCCAGGTTGCCGAAGGAGTTGACCAGGGCGATGCCGGCGGCGGCGCCGACCCCGGTCAGCAGCCGGGTGGGCAGCGTCCAGAACACCGGGATCGCGGCGAAGATGCCGACCGCGCAGACGGTGATGCAGGCCATCACCGCGAGCGGGGAGTCCATGTACAGCGCGGCGGCGATCCCGGCGGCGCCCACGAACACCGCGACCGCGACGTGCCCCTCCCGCTCGCCGGTCCGGTCGGAGTGCCGGGCCCACAGCACCATCGCGACGGCGGCGAACACGTAGGGGACGGCGGTGACCAGACCGACCTGCAGGAGCGAGAACGTCGTCCCGAACTGCTCCTGGAAACCGCGGACCACCTGCGGCAGGAAGAAGGCCAGCACGTAGAGGCCGAAGACGATCCCGAAGTAGACGCCGCTGAGCGCCAGCACCCGCGGGTCGGTCAGCGCCTGCCGGGTGGGCACCTCGCGGCCCACCGTCTCGGCGTCCTCGGCGGCCAGGTGCGCCTCGAGCGCGGTCGCCTCGGCGGGGGTGAGCCAGCGCGCCCTCGTGGGCCGGTCGGGGAGCAGGAGGAGGACGACGACGCCGAGGACGACGGCGGGCAGCCCCTCGACGAAGAACATGAACCGCCAGCCCGCGTCGAAGCCGAGCAGCCCCTCGCCGTGCTGGATGAGCAGCGTGGACAGCGGGCTGCCGATCACCGACGACAGCGGCACGGCCAGGAAGGTCAGCGCGACGATGCGGGCGCGCTCGGGACGCGGGAACCAGTAGGTCAGGTACAGCAGCACCCCGGGGAAGAAGCCGGCCTCGGCGACGCCCAGCAGCACCCGGACGGCGTAGAAGCTCACCTCGCCCTGCACGAACGCCGTGGCCGAGGCGACCAGGCCCCAGGTGATCATGATCCGGGCGATCCAGAGCCGGGCCCCGACCCGGTGCAGGACGATGTTGCTGGGCACCTCGAACACGAAGTAGCCGATGAAGAACAGCCCCGCGCCCAGCCCGTAGGCCGCCGAGCTCAGCCCGAGGTCGGCGTTCATGGTGAGCGCGGCGAAGCCGACGTTGACCCGGTCCAGGTAGTTGACCAGGTACAGCAGGACCAGCAGCGGCAGCAGCCGGCGGGCGGCCTTGCGCACGACCCGGCGGTCGACCTCGGTCACGTCGGGCACGCGCAGACCCTAGGCGACCGGTCTCCGGGGCTCCGGACGGCGGGCGGTACCGGCCCGGGCGGCGTCCAACGGGACGGCGGAGCGCAGCACGGCCGGCCCGAGCCGCAGGACGCCGTCGCTGCGGGGCCGGCAACGCACGCCGCCGCGGCCACGCATCCCGCGGTGCGCGCCGGGGGCCAGCACCAGGTCCATCCACGCGCACGGGTTGGCCGGGCGGCCGCCGTCCAGGCGCACCTCTCCGGCGCCGCAGTCCAGGCTGAACGGCTGCCCGCGCAGCGCCTCGACCTCGGCGCCGCGCAGGACGACGTTGCGCCGGGCAGCCAGCGGGTCCCAGGTACCGGTGCCCAGCTCGGCGGCCAGCTCCTCCAGCGACTCGACGGCCAGCACGGTCACCGAGGCGTCCCGGTGGGCGGGCCGGGCGGAGTAGCGGTCACCCACGACGCCGAGGTCGGCCCGGACCTCGATGCTCGTCCGCGACTCCACCGGCAGCGCGGCGGTCGTGGGGTCGGGCCGCCCGTCGTACCGGTGGCCCGGCGCGGCGAGCAGCCCGACGACCTCGACGTCGTACCGGAACGGCAGCTCGACCACGGTGTGGATCATCCCCCGGGTCGGGGCGCACCCGTCGTCAGTCGGCGGTGGCCATCGACTCGAGGTAGTCGTCGTAGCCGGCGATGACGTCCTCCAGGTCGATGACCTCGGGGAAGTCGGCCACCTCCTGGTGCTTGCGCAGGAACAGGACGGTGCGCCGCACGACGTCCTCCTCGTCGTCGCTGCCCAGCCGGTCCATCACCTCGGGGGAGACGGTCACGAAGGTGCGGACGTCCTCCAGCTCGCTGGGCTGGACCACCAGGTAGGAGTTCTCGCCCTGTGCGTCGATCTCGATCTCGTCGTCGGCCATGTCCCCGCCCTACCCGCACCGGCCAGCACAAACGCCCGTCCGGAGGGACGAGGGGGACGTCACCGGCCGGTGACGTCCCCCTCGCGTGCCGGTCGGGTCAGCCGGCCGTGGCTGTGCTCATCAGGCCATCGTGGCTGTGCTCATCAGGCCATCGTGGCGATGTCGATGACGAAGCGGTAGCGCACGTCGCTGGCCACGACCCGCTCGTAGGCCTCGTCGATCTGGTCGGCGGAGATGACCTCGATCTCGCTGCCCACGCCGTGCTCGGCGCAGAAGTCCAGCATCTCCTGGGTCTCGCGGATGCCGCCGATCATCGAGCCGGCCAGGCTGCGGCGCCCGCCGAGCAGCGGGAACGCCGGCACCTGCAGCGGCGCCTCGGGCAGGCCGACGTTGACCAGGGCGCCGTCCAGCTTGAGCAGGCCGAGGTAGGCGCCCATGTCCACGTTCGCGGAGATCGTGGAGATGATCAGGTCGAAGGTGTTGGCCTGTGACGTGAACGTGTCGGGGTCGCTGGTGGCGAAGTAGGCGCCCGCACCCAGGCGCAGCCCGTCCTCCTGCTTCTTCAGCGACTGGCTGAGCACGACGACCTCTGCGCCCATGGCCGCGGCCAGCTTGACGCCGACGTGGCCGAGCCCGCCGAGGCCGACGATGCCGACCCGCTTGCCGGGGCCCGCGTTCCAGTGCCGCAGCGGGGAGTACAGCGTGATCCCGGCGCAGAGCAGCGGGGCCGCGGCGTCGAGGGCGATGCCCTCGGGGATGCGCAGCGTGTACTCCTCGTCCACGACGATCTTCTCGGCGTAGCCGCCCTCGGTCGGCCGGCCGTCCTCGCCGATCGCGCCGTAGGTGTCGGTGAAGCCCTTCAGGCAGTACTGCTCCTCGCCGGCCAGGCAGTGCTCGCACTCGCGGCAGGAGTCGACCATGCAGCCCACCCCGGCGCGGTCGCCGACGGCGAACTTCGTGACCTCGGACCCGACGGCGGAGACGGTGCCGGCGATCTCGTGCCCGGGGGTGAGCGGGAAGAGGGTCTCGCCCCACTCACCGCGGGCGGTGTGGATGTCGGAGTGGCAGATGCCGGCGAACGCGATGTCGATGAGCACGTCGTGCGGGCCCAGGTCGCGGCGCTCGATGGTGGTCGCCGTGAAGGGCGCACCGGCGGAGACGGTGGAGCGGGCGTTGACGGTCAGCACGTGGTGGATCTCCTGAGGTGTGGCGCGGGGAAAGGACCGGGGGCGGCCCGGTGCACGAGCATCGTTCCCGCCCCGGCCCGTCGGCAACCCAGCGCACCCGGCGTCCGCCGGTTGGGCAGGATGGCCCCATGCCGGAGACCACTGACGCCCTCGCCCTCGGTGACGACCTGCGGGCCTTCGTCGACGCCTCGCCGTCGCCGTTCCACGCGGTCGCCGAGCTCGCCCGCCGGCTGCGCGCCGCCGGGTTCACCGAGCTGGCCGAGGCCGACCGGTGGGAGCTGGCTCCGGGTGGGGAGCACTTCGTCGTCCGGCACGGCAGCCTGATCGCCTTCCGGGTGGGCAGCGCGCCGTCGGCGGAGGCAGGGCTGCGGCTGGTCGGCGCGCACACCGACTCCCCCACGTTCAAGGTGCGCCCGAACTCCGACGTCCGGCAGGCCGGCTACCGGCTGGTCGGCGTCGAGCCGTACGGCGGCGGCCTGTGGCACACCTGGCTGGACCGCGAGCTCACCGTCGCCGGCCGGGTCGCGCTGCGCGGCGGGACGACGGCGCTGGTCCGGCTGCCCGGCGCACCGCTGCGGCTGCCGTCGCTGGCGATCCACCTGGACCGCAGCGTGCGCGACGGGCTGACCCTGGACCCGCAGCGCGAGCTGGTGCCGGTCTGGTCCCGTGACCTGGGCACCGAGCCGGGCCTGCGGGACGCCGTGGCCACCGCCGCCGGCGTGGCACCCGGGGACGTCGTCGGGCACGACCTGGTGCTCGCCGACACCCAGCCCGCCGCGCGGGCCGGCGCCGACGACACCTGGGTCGCCGCGCCCCGCCTCGACGACCTGGCCTGCTGCCACTCCGGGCTGACCGCGCTGCTGGCCGCCCCGGCGGGCGTGCGCACGCAGTTGCTGGTGTGCAACGACCACGAGGAGGTGGGCAGCGGCTCGATGTCCGGGGCCCGGGGGAGCTTCCTCGCCGACGTCGTCACCCGGCTGGTCGCGGTCACCGACGCCGGCGACGTCCAGGCGCTGCCCCGCACGATCGCCCGGTCCCGGCTGGTGTCGGCCGACATGGCGCACGCGGTGCACCCGACCCGCTCCGACCGGCACGAGCCCGACCACCGGCCGCAGCTGGGCGGCGGACCGGTGCTCAAGGTCAACGCCAACCAGGCCTACGCCACCGACGCGGCCTCCAGCGGCTGGTTCGCCGAGCGCGCCGCGGACGCCGGGGTGCCGGTGCAGTGGTTCGTCACCCGGGCCGACCTGCCCTCGGGCAGCACGATCGGTCCGCTGACCGCGACCCGCCTGGGCATCCCGACCGTCGACATCGGCGCCCCGATGCTGGCGATGCACTCCTGCCGGGAGCTGGCCTCCGCCCTCGACGTCCCCCTGATGGTGGGCGCCCTGACGGCCTGCCTGGCCGACTGAGCCGTCAGCCCGCCCGGAGCGCACGGGGGTTGGGCGGGCCGCGCGCTGGGCAGGTCGGTACGCGGATCGCGCCTCAGCCACGGGCCCCCGGTCGAGGACGAGGTGGGACGACGATGCAGGTGACGTTCGTGGTGCTGGGCGGCAGCGGTGACCTGACCGGGCGGCTGCTCCTGCCGGGCCTGGCCGAGCTCTTCGGGAACGGCGGCGGCGAGGACGTCGACGTCCTCGCGGTCAGCCAGCAGGACTGGTCCGACGACGACTACCGCGACTGGGCGCGGGCCCGGCTGGCCGAGCACGCTGCGCACGTGCCGGAGGAGGCGCGGGAGCGGCTGGTCGCCCGGCTCGCCCACCAGCAGGGCGACGTGACCACCCCGGACGACCTGACGAAGGCGCTGGGCCGGGCCGGTGGCCGACCGGTCGTCTACCTGGCGCTGCCCAACACCGTCTTCCTGGCCACTCTCGAGGCGCTCACCGAGGTGGATCTCCCCGAGGGGACGACGATCGCGGTGGAGAAGCCCTTCGGGCGCGACGAGGCCGACGCCCGCGCGCTCAACGCCGTCCTGCACCGCCTGGTGCCCGAGGACCGCACCTTCCGGGTCGACCACTTCCTGGCCATGCAGACCGTGCTCAGCCTGCTGGGGCTCCGCTTCGGCAACCGGCTGTTCGAGCCGATCTGGAACGCCCAGCACGTCGACCGGGTCGAGATCGTCTTCGACGAGCCGCTGGCGCTGGAGGGCCGCGCCCAGTACTACGACACCGCCGGCGCCCTGCGGGACATGCTGCAGAACCACCTGCTCCAGCAGTTGGCGATCATCGCCATGGAGCCACCGCACGCCATCGACGGGGCGAGCCTGTCCGCCCGCAAGGCCGACGTGCTGCGCGCCGTGCGTCCCCCGGCCGACATGGCCCGCGACACCGTGCGGGCCCGCTACACCGCCGGCACCATCGACGGCCGCGAACTGCCCGACTACGTCACCGAGGACGGCGTCGACCCGGCGCGGGAGACCGAGACGTACGCCGAGTACACGGTGACCATCGACAACTGGCGCTGGGCCGGGGTGCCGTTCCGGCTCCGCACCGGCAAGGCCCTCGGGTCGAGCCGGCAGGAGATCGCGATCTGGTTCAAGCCGGTGCCGCACCTGGCCTTCGGCCGCGGGACCCCGGAACCGGACGTCCTGCGGATGAGCTTCGACCCCGACCACATCTCCCTGGAGATCAACCTCAACGACGCCGACGACCCCTTCGAACTCGACCGCCGCGCACTGGACATCGAGCTGCCGCCGGCGCCGCTGTCGGCCTACGGGCTGCTGCTCGGGGAGATGCTGAGCGGTGAGCGGACCCTGTCGATCAGCGACGTCGAGGCCGAGGAGAGCTGGCGGATCGTCGAGCCGATCCTCGCGGCGTGGTCGCGCGGGGAGGTGCCGCTGCGCGAGTACCCGGCCGGTTCGGCGGGCCCGGTCCCCGACTGAGCGGCAGCCGAACCAGGCCGTGGGCGCGTAGGTTCGTCCTGTGACGGCTGATCCGCAGGACGACACGAGTCGGCACCACGCCGCGGGGAGCCTCGGGGACGTCATGAGCCGCGTCGCCCGCGAGCTCCAGCACGAGCACGGGGACGTCGAGGGCACCCTGCAGGGCATCACCCGCGCCGCCGTCGACACCGTCCCCGGCGCCGACGAGTGCGGCATCAGCTACGTGGTCCACCGGCGGGACGTCCAGCCCCGCGCCTGGACCAGCGACCTGCCCCGGGACCTCGACGCACTCCAGGGCACGCTCCACCAGGGCCCGTGCCTGGACGCGATCTGGGACAACCGCGTCGTGTCGGTGCCCGACGTGGCCGGCGAGGAGCGCTGGCCGGAGTTCGCCCGCGAGGCGGCGGCCCGCGGCGTGGGGAGCCTGCTGTGCTTCCAGCTCTTCGTCGACGGCGGCAACCTCGGTGCGCTGAACCTCTACGCGCGCCGCGCGGGTGCCTTCGACGCGGAGTCCGAGGACGTCGGCCAGCTGTTCGCCGCCCACGCAGCCGTCGCGCTCGCCGGGGCCGAGCACGAGTCGAACCTGCGGGCCGGGATGGACCGCCGCGACCTGATCGGCCAGGCCAAGGGCATCCTGATGGAGCGGTACAAGCTGACCGCCGTCCAGGCCTTCGACCTGCTCGTCCGGGCGTCGTCGCTGACCAACCGCAAGCTGCACGACATCGCCGACGAGCTGACCTCGACCGGCCACCTGGCGGTGACCGGCGGGAGATGAGCTACTCGCGCACGACCCAGACCTCGGCCGGGCCCTGCGGGGTGTCGTGCATCTGCGGCGGCGTGGACCGCTCGTAGACGCCCAGGTACTGCGGCCCGTCGTAGACCAGGACCGAGGAGAGGACCGCCTCGTCGGGGACGTCGTCGACCTGGCCGTGGCGCGGCCCGCCCCAGTGGAAGATCAGCGGCATGGGGGAACGCTAGCCCGCCGCCGGGCGGGCGCGACCACGAGGGCGTCTGCCCGGCCCTACGATCCGGGCACCCGTCCGCAGGAGGAGCCGTGTCCGACGCCCCGCACCCCACCGGCCTCCCGCCCGACGGCCTGCACGTCGAGCGGCACACCACCGGGTCGCTGCGGGCCCGCGGGCTGGTCGTCGGCGGCCAGCCGCACGGGTGGTGGGAGTGGTTCCGGCTCGACGGCAGCCTGATGCGGTCGGGCACCTTCGACCACGGCCGCACCGTCGGCACCTGGACGACGTACGACCGCGCCGGCACCCCCTACAAGGTCACCGAGAAGGGCGACTAGCCGCGCTCCCGCGCCTCGTAGATGCCGGTGGCCTGGGCGGCGTCGAGCCGGGCGTCCTCGGTGCGCACCACCGACAGCTGGGTGCTCTCCGGCGGCAGCACGGTCTGCCACAGCCAGTCCGCGGCCACCCGCACCCGGTTGGCCATCGCCGGCAGGGCGTACAGGTGGTACCCGCGGGTGACGATCTTGGCCAGCGGACCGCTCAGCGGGATCCCGAGGGGCTTGGCCACCGCGTCCCACCCGCCCAGGTCGGCGACCAGCCCGAGGTCGCGGTGCCGGTAGGGCCGGGCGGTGCCCACCCCCAGCGAGGCGGCGATGTTGCGGCCCAGCGCCACCCCCTGCCGCTGGGCGTGCTGCGCCGTCGGCGGGGTGTCGGGCAGGCCGTCCTCGCCCGGGCCGGCGGCGAGGTCGGGGACGGCGGCGGCGTCACCGGCGGCCCAGACGCCGCGGACCCCGGGCACCGACAGCTCGGGGTCGACCACGAGCCGGCCCTTCCGCAGCGGCAGCCCGAGCCCGGCGACCAGCGGGCTGGCCGCGATGCCGGCGCCCCAGACCAGGGTGCGGGTGGGCACCGTCGTCCCGTCGGTGAGCGTGACGGACCGGTCCGTGGCCGAGGCGACCGACACCCCGAGCCGGACGTCGATGCCGCGCTGGTGCAGCAGGTCCAGGGCCAGCTTCCCGAGCTTGGGCCCGAGCTCGGGGAGCACGGCCTCGGCCACGTCGACCAGCACCCAGCGCACGTCCTCGGCGCGGGTCCGGTCCCAGCGGCCCTCGATGGTGCGCAGCCAGCGCTGGGTCTGGGCGACGAACTCGGTGCCGGTGTAGCCGGCGCCCACGGCGACCACCGACAGCAGCTCCGCGCGCCGGGCGCGGCCCTCGGGGGTGTCGGGCTCGGCGTCGGCGACGTCCAGCTGGTGCAGCAGGTGGTCGCGCAGGTAGACGGCCTCGACCAGCGTCTTGAGCCCGCGGGCCTGCTCGGCCACGCCGAGGATGTCGAACCGGCGGGTGACCGAGCCGGGCACCAGGACCAGCTGGTCGAAGCGCTCGGTGCGGGGCTCGTCGTCGGCGCCCTCGAGGGACGGGCGCACGGTCACCGTGCGCCCGCCGAGGTCGACGGAGGTGACCCGGCCGAGCACCAGCCGCACGCTCGGCAGCGCCCGCCGCAACGAGACGGCGATGTGCCGGGCCTCGATGACGCCGGTGGCGACCTCGGGCAGCAGCGGGCTGTAGAGGAGGTAGTCGTTCGGGCTGACCAGCACCAGCTCGGCCCGGCCCGCCGGCAGGTGCTTCTGCAGGTGCCGCAGGGCGTAGAAGGCGGCGAACCCGCCACCGACGACCACGATCCGGGTGGGCTGTCCCTCGGTCACGTGCATCTCCTCATCTCGGCCGTGCTCTGCGGCAGTGCCCGGCGGCACGGCAGGTACTCCCCCGTCCCCGCGGGTCGTTCAGGTGACCCGCAGCACCTCGCCGAGCCGCTCCCGCCGGCGTGCCGAGGACTCCACCCCGGCGACCGCGCCCACCAGCGCCGCCAACGGCACGGTGACGAGCAGCGCCAGGCCCAGCAGAGCCGCCCCGGGGACGGCGAGCGCCGGGGCGGCGGCTCCCCCGGTGAGCAGCTGCAGCTCCAGCGGGGCGCGGACCAGCGCGGCCACCCCGGTGCCCAGCCCGGTGCCAGCGAGGGCCGCCAGCAGCACCGGCGGGAGCAGCTCACCGAGGCTGATCCGGCGGGCCTGGCGGCTGGTCAGACCGAGGGTGCGCAGCGTGGCCAGTGCCCGCCCGCGCGCCGGCGCACCCCCGGCCGCGCCCAGCAGGACGACGGCGCCGGCGAGCAGGGCCAGTGCCCCGGCCGCCCCGGCCGCGGCCAGGGTGAGGCCACCGGTCAGCGGGTCCGCCCGTTGCCGGTCGAGCTCGTCCTGCCGGTGCCGGACGTCCGCGCCGGCCAGCTCCGGCGCCGACGCCACCGCCGCTGCCGCGCCCGGGCCGACCACCCACAGCGTGTCCGGCGGGAGCACACCGCCGACCGCGGCACCCAGGGCGGCCGCGTCGACGACCACCGTGTCCTCGCCGGCCGCGCCCAGGGTCGGCGCCCGCCCGACCGCGTCGACCGGCACCTGCTCCTCGCCCACCAGCAGCGACACCGCGGCCCGGGCGCGCAGTTCCACGCCGGCACCGACCAGCACCGGCACCTCGGGAGTCGACCCGCCCGCCAGCCGGTCCACGTCGGGCACGTCGGGCAGCGGGGTGGTGCGCGCCAGCCGGCCGAACGCCGCCGGGTCGACGGCCAGCACGGTCACGGTCCCGCTGCTGGTGCCCACCCGCAGCTGGGTGTCCCGCAGCACCCGCGCCGGGACCGCCTGCTCCACCCCGGGCCGGGTGGCCAGCGCCGTCGCGAGGTCCGCCAGCCCGGCGTCCGGCCCGGCGGTGGTGACGGTGACCTCGCTGCCCACCGCCGCCCACGACGCGGCCTCCTGGCCGGCCCGGACGGTGAGACCCGGGACGGCCACCACGGCGAGCAGACCGGTGGTCGTGGTCAGCGCGAGCAGCGGCAGGCCGGCGCCCGCCGTGGCCCGGGCCTGCACCGCCGACATCACCGGCACCACACCGCGGGTGCGGCGCGACGCCGCCAGCGCAGCCCGCAGCAGGAGCGGCACCACCCGCAGCAGGACCAGCGCGCCGGCCGCCACCCCCAGCGCGGGCGCGCCGACGACCAGCAGGTCGGCGACCGGGTCGGCGGCCGAGGCGCGCACGCCGCGCAGCCGCAGGGTGGCGATCGCCGCGGCGGCCAGGACCACGACGACGACCTCGGCGGCCACCCGGCGCAGCTGCCGGTCCCGCTCGGCGCGCCGGCGCTCCTGCCTGTTCGCCGGGCTGCGCCGTCCTCCGGTGGCGCGCGCGGCCACCAGCACGCCGGCCACCGGCGTGGCCAGTGCGGCGACGACGAGCACCGGGACCACCCAGCCGGCGGC
The DNA here is from genome assembly GCF_010682105.1 of Modestobacter muralis. Lineage (GTDB taxonomy): Bacteria > Actinomycetota > Actinomycetes > Mycobacteriales > Geodermatophilaceae > Modestobacter > Modestobacter muralis. The sequence goes on from NZ_JAAGWH010000013.1 coordinate 291,246, forward strand.
GCCGGCCCCCTGGGAGACCAGCGCCCCGGCCAGGACCCCGACCGCGCCCCCGACGACGGCCAGGACGACGGATTCCACCGCCAGGTCTCCCCCGATCGCGGCCAGCGAGGCGCCCCGGGCCCGCTGGGTGGCGAGCACCGTGCGGCGGCGGGAGGCCAGCAACGCGGCGGTGAGCAGCAGGACCAGGGCCGCACCGGCCACGACCCCGGCCACCAGGACCGCGGCCTGCGCCTGCGCCGTCCGCACGCCGTCCCGGGCCTGGGTGAGCACCAGCCCCAGCCGGCTGGTCACCGCCGGTGCCGGGTACACCTGCATGCTCGCCGGTTCCGCCTGCAGGGCCCCGACCAGCGGGGGCAGCGCCTCGGCCGCCGCGGCGTCGACGGCCTCGGGGAGGGTGGCGAAGCCGACGGTGCGGGCGAGGTCGCCGGGGTCCACCGCCAGCCGCGCCGCGGGCAGGGACTCGGCGGACAGCAGCCCACCGACGACGGTCTGCACCGTCGGGCCCGAGCCGCCGGTCTGCGGCCGGAGCAGCGCAGGCACTTGCTGCCACGCCGGGTCGTCGGGGTCCTCGGCGCGGAACACCCCGGTCACGACCAGGTCGACGGCGAAGCCGCCGGACGTCCCGCCGGACAGGTGGTCGCCCACGCCGGCGCCCAGCGCCGCGGCCGCCTCGCCGGTCAGCGCGACCTGCACCGGGAACGGCGGCGGGCCGCCCGGCGTCCAGCCCGCCAGTCCGTCCGCGGACGGGGCGGGCGGGCCCGGAGCGGTGCCGGCCTCCCAGGTGACCGCCGGTCCGGCGGCCCCGGCCACCCAGGCCATCCGGACGCTGACCGGCCCCAGCTCGGCCGACACCGGCCGGTCCAGCAACGGCAGCGGCCGGCTGACCACGGCCGCGACCGGCGGGGCCAGCACCCGGGCCAGCTCGGCCGGGAGCGCGGCGTCCAGCCGGCGTGCGGTGTCCAGCATCTCCGGCGCGGAGTCCGTCGGCAGCACCGGCGGCCCGTAGCCGAGGTCGACGACCGGCAGCGTCATGGTGGTGTCGGCCAGGGAGCCGGCGTCCCGGACGGCGGCCCGGACCGCCGCGTCGGCGTTCCGCTCGACCAGCCGCGGGGTGGCGACCGCCAGGCCACACGTCAGCGCCACGACCGCCGCGACGAGCAGCAGCAGCCAGCGGTCGGCGCGCCTGCGGCGCAGCACCCCGGACAGCTGCACGCCGGGCCACCCCCGCCGGACGCGGGACCGGACGGCGCGGGTCACGCGGCGTCCCCCAGCCGCAGGTGGACGGTGGCGGCCCGGCGCACCAGCGTGCCGGCGACCGGGACGACGACGGCCGCACAGCCGAGCAGCAGCCCGGCCACCAGCACCGACTCCGTGGGCCAGGGCCACTGGGCGACCGGTGCGGGGACGGGCACCCCGCCGGTCTCCGACACGGTCATCAGCGGCGCGAGGACGCGCCCGGCGACGGCGCCCACCACCGCGCCGAGCAGCACGGCGACGGAGGTGACGGACGCGTGCTCCAGCACCACCGCCGCAGCGACCGACCGCCGCGGCACACCCATGCCCTGCAACCGGGCCACCTCGACCGACCGCGACTCCAGCACCGCGGCGACGTGCACCGCGGTGCCGGTCAGCGCCAGGCCCACGGCCGCGGCGGTCAGCAGCCAGAGCACCACCGGCAGGCCCACCCGCAGCGGGCCGTCCCGCAGCTGGGCGGCCACGCCGGCGCGGGTGACCGCGCCGGGCAGCCCGGCGTCGGCCAGCCGGCCGGCCGCGGTGGCCGGGTCGGCCACGCCGGTGGCCCACCAGCTGTCCACCAGCGGGTCCAGGTCCCCGGTCGTTTCCAGGGCGCGGGCCAGCACCTCGACGTCGGCCAGCACCCCGGGCTCACCGGGCGCCCCCGGCAGCCAGGGCGTCACGCCGGCGACCCGACCGGGCACCGTCCGGGCACCGACCCCCAGGGTGATCCCGTCGCCGGGCCGGGCGTCGATCGCGGCGGCGAGGTCGGCCGTGAGCAGCACCGGGACGGCCGGCGGTGGCGGGTAGGCGGTGAGCAGCAGCTGCGCCTGCTCGACGAGCAGTCCCGCCGGCGACACCTGACCACGGACCGCGAACGTCGTGTCCTGCGCGCCGGCGGTCAGGTCCACCCCGGCGCGGTCGAGCAGGCCCGGCGAGGAGCCCAGCGGCGGCCGGGCGGTCCAGGTCGCGGCAGTGCCGTCTGGCGGTCCGCCGGCCAGCTGCAGCTGCACGCTGACGGCGACCCCGCGCGCCGCCGCCGGGTCGACGGCGGACGGGTCGCGCAGGGACAGCTGCAGGTCGACCCCCACGACGGTGAGGCGTGTCCCGGGACCGGGGGTGGCGTCCGCGGCGTCGCGCAGCACCACCGGGTGGGTGGTCCCGTCCAACGGCAGCTCCGCGCCGGTCAGCGTGGACCGGGCGCCCTGGGCGTCCTGCACCACGAGCACCGGCCGCACCCCGAGCACGCCGTCGGCACCCGTGCCGGTGACGGTGACCGCGGGCCCGGTGTCCGGCACGACCAGCGGAACCCCCGGCGCACGTCCGGGAGCGCCCAGGCCCGCGGTCAGGGCACTCCACCGGCCCCCGTCGGGCAGGTCGCCGACGAGCAGGTCGTCGGCCACGGAGGTGTCCACCGCGACCAGCCGGGTGGTCGGGGGGAGGGTGCCGGTGGCCGACAGGCTGCCCAGCGAGACCGGCCGCTCGGTCGCCGGGGACACCGTCCCCCCGAGCACGGCGGCCACGGCGTCCCCCTGCGTCAGCGGGGCGGGCACGGTCGCCGGTACGGTCACGTCCGCGCCGACCCGGGCGGCTGCCTGCGACACCTGGGAGGTGCTCCAGGTGTCGGCGTAGCCGGTGGCGAAGGTGGCGGCCGCGGTGGCCAGCACGAGCAGCAGCGCCGCGCCGGTGGCGTGCGGCCGCCGGGCGACCTCCCAGGCGGCGAGCGACCCGACCAGCCCGCGCGAGCGGCGGGCCCAGCGCTCGGCGCCGGCCTGCAGCAGCGGCAGGACCCGCAGTGCGAGGACCGCGGCGGCCAGCAGGCCCAGCACCGGCGCGGCGACCAGCAGCGGGTCGACGGCGTCGGCGGAGGCCCCGGGGTGCGCCCGCAGCTGGAGCAGGACGAGGGCGGCGACCCCGGCGAGCAGCAGGTCCACCCCGGAGCGGGCCACCACGCCGCGGCGGCTCCGCCGGACGGCGGCACCACCGGCGACCGGACCCAGCGCCGGGGCCACGAGCACCGCGGTGAGCGCGACCGCGCCACCGGCCACCGCCGCCACCAGCGGCCAGGTGACCGCCAGCGGACCGGTCACGCCCGCCGCGGCCGGCCGGGGGAGCGAGGTGAGCCCGCGGAACAGCAGTGCCGACAGCGGGACGGCGAGGGCGGTGGCCAGGACCGCCAGCGCACCGGCCTCGGCCGCGGCCCGGCCGGCCAGCTGGCGGCGGCCGGCACCGCGGGCGGTGAGCAGCGCGGCCTCCGCCGTCCGCCGGCCGGTGAGCAGCCGGGCGGACAACCCCAGGGCGGTCCCGGCCAGCGCCAGGCCGACCAGGGCCACGACCAGGACGGCGGAGCCGGTGACCCCCTGCTGGGTCCGCACCGCGGCCAGGGTGCGGGCCAACGGCGCGTCGACCCGGGACGTGGCGTCCTGGCCGGTGAGCGCCTCGGGCAGGGCCGTCCGGGCCGCGTCCAGCCCGGCGGCGGCGGCGTCCAGGTCGGCGGCGGAGGCCCCGGTGAGGTCCGGGTGCGCGACGACCCGGACCTGGTCCAGCCCGCCGGGCTGGGCCAGCAGGGCAGCGGAGTCGACGAGGAGCGGCCCGTAGGCCGGCCGGGTCGAGGTGCGCCAGACCCCGAAGTCCAGTGCGGCGGTGTAGCCGGCCCCGCCGAGCAGGTCCCGCTGCCAGGCCGGGTCGGCCAGGTGCGGGGCGTAGGTGCCGACCACCAGGACGGTGACCGCGGTGCCCGGCGCGCTCTCCCCGGCCGCGAGCGTCAGCTCGGCGCCGGGGCCGACGCCCAGCAGCTCCGCCGCGCGGGCCGGCAGCACCCCCTCCAGCGGCCCGGGGCCCCCGGAGGCGGCCGGCCACCGGCCGGTCAGCAGCTCGGCGCGGGCCGGCAGGTCGCTGATGCCGGCCAGGTAGGCCAGCTGGGGCCGGCCGTTCGCCCCCGTCCCGAACCCGCGGACGGTCGAGCTGGCCCAGGTGCTGACGGTGGCCGGCAGCGGTCCGAGCGCGTCGGTGAGCACGCCGGTGGCCGCGTCCACCGCACCGCGGGCGTCGACCGGGACCTCCCCGATGGCGACCTCGGCGGCGAGGTCGCCGGCCGGCGTCTGCCGCAGGTGTGCCTCGCGGGCGCGGTCGGCGCCCGTCGTGAGCAGCAGGACGCACGTGCCCAGCACGACGGTGCCGGCGACGACCACGGCCAGCACCGCGGCCAGCAGCCGGGCCTGGGCGAGTCCGCGCCGGGCGAGGAGGACGAGCTGCTGCCTCACCGGCCGCTCACGCGTCGACCAGCCGGCCGTCGGCGACGTGCACCACCCGGTCGGCCAGCGCGACCATCACCGGGTCGTGGGTGGAGACGATCGCGGTCATGCCCTCGGACTCCACGACCGCGCGGATCAGCGCCATCACCGCGAGCCCCGTCTCGCTGTCCAGCTGTCCGGTGGGCTCGTCGGCGATGAGCAGGCGGGGCGACCCGGCGAGCGCGCGGGCGATCGCCACCCGCTGCTGCTGCCCGCCGGACATCTCGCCCGGGCGCTGGGCCGCCTGCGCGCCCAGCCCGACCAGCTCCAGCAGCAGCTGCACCCGGTGCTCACGGTCGGCCACCGGCAGCCCGCGCAGCCGCAGCGGGACGCCGACGTTCTCCGCGGCCGACAGCACCGGGATCAGCCCGAACGTCTGGAACACGTAGGCCACGACGTCCCGGCGCAGCCGCACCAGCCCGTCGTCGTCCAGGGCGGTGACCTCGGTGCCGGCGACGTGCACGGTGCCGGCGTCGGGCCGGTCCAGGCCGCCGACGACGTTGAGCAGCGTCGTCTTGCCCGACCCCGACCGCCCGACCAACGCCACCAGCTCGCCGGGGGCGACGGTGAGGGAGACCGCGCTCAGCGCGTGGACGGCGGCCGGTCCGCTGCCGTAGGTGCGGTGCACGTCCCGCACGTCCACCATCGGCGGCGCGGTCACCGCCGCGCCCCGTCGTCCCGGCGGACGGAGACGGCGTCGGCCTCCAGCGTCAGCCGCACGCGTCGGGTGAGGTCGAGGGCGGCCCGGTGGTCGGCGGGGATCTGCACGCGGCCGGCCCGGTCCATCACCGCGTACTCCTCGGCGACGACCGCGTGGGCGCCGTCGGCGCCGACCTCGGTGCGGCGCAGCACCTCGCTGGAGGTGCGCCCGTCCCGGATGGCGACCGTGCGCTCGACCTGGCCGGACACCGTGGGGTCGTGGGTGACGACGACGACGGTCGCGCCGAGCTCGCGGTTGGCGGCCCGCAGCGCCTCGAAGACCTGCTGGGAGGTGGCGGTGTCCAGCTCGCCGGTGGGCTCGTCGGCGAGCACCAGCTGCGGGGCGTTGGCCAGCGCCACGGCGATGGCCACCCGCTGCTGCTCGCCACCGGACATCTCCTGCGGGCGCCGGCCGGCGCAGTGCCCGACGCCGACCAGCTCCAGCAGCTCGGCGACCCGGGCCGGGCGGGCCCGGCGGGGCGAACCGGCCAGGACCAGCGGCAGGGCGACGTTCTGGGCCGCGGTCAGGTAGGGCACCAGGTTGCGGGCGGTCTGCTGCCAGACGAACCCGACCGTGCTGCGCCGGTAGGCGAGCTGGTCACGCCGGGACATCGCCATCAGGTCCCAGCTGCCCACCCGCACGCGGCCGGCGGTGGGTGCGTCCAGCCCGGACAGGACGGCGAGCAGCGTCGACTTGCCCGACCCCGAGGCACCGACGACGGCGACCATCTCCCCGGCGTCGACCAGCAGGTCCAGGCCCTGCAGCGCCTGGACCTCGATCGACCCGGTCTGGTAGATGCGCACCAGGTTGTCGCAGACGACGAGGGCGTCCCGGCCGAACTCCGCGGCCCGGGGGGCAGCAGCGCCCAGCCCCGGCAGGGTGCCCTGGCTCACGCCGCCTCCGTCCGGCCCCGGCTGGAACGGGGGCGACCGCACGCTGCGGCGGCGGGATGTTAACGCGCTCACACCGCCCCGGGTCGCTGCGTGCCCACGCCGCCCCGGGAGACTGGCGCCGTGGCTCCCCGACGCTGTCCCTGCGGGACCGGCCTGACCCACGCGGAGTGCTGCGGCCGGCTGCACGACGGGACGGCGACCGCCGCGACGGCCGAGCAGCTCATGCGCTCCCGCTACAGCGCCTTCGCGGTGGGCGACCCGGCGTACCTGCTCGCCACCTGGCACCACTCGACCCGGCCGGGCCGGCTGGAGCTGGACCCCGACGTGCGCTGGACCGGGCTGGAGGTGCTGGGCAGGATCGGCGGGTCGCTGCCGGCCACCGAGGGCACCGTGTCGTTCCGGGCGCACTGGGTCGCCGGCGGGGCCCGGGGCGCGCAGGAGGAGGACAGCCGGTTCGTCCGCGAGGGCGGCCGGTGGGTCTACCTGGACGGCGACGCCCGGTCCTGACGTCGTGGCCGGGGTTCCACGTGGAACCCCGGCGGAGCCGCCCGGGCAGAGGCTGCTTGGGTGGGGCGGCCGCGGCGACGCCGCGCCGACCGCCGAGACCAGGAGGCCCCGATGCCCCACCTGCTGCACCTCGACTCCTCCGCCGACCCGCGCACGTCGTCGTCCCGCACGGTGACCGCCGCCTTCCTGCGCGGCTGGCGCGACCGCGGCCCGGACTTCACCGTCACCTCCCGCGACCTGCAGGCCGACCCGCCGCCGCACCTGCCCGACGCGGCGCTGCACTGGTCGCCCCGGCTGCGCACGCCCGCCGAGGTCGTCGACCCGGCCGCCGAGGCCCGGCAGCGCACCTACCTCGACGAGCTGCTGGCCGCCGACGTCCTGCTCGTCGGGGCGCCGATGTACAACTGGTCGCTGCCCTCGACCCTCAAGGCGTGGATCGACCACGTGCACGTGCTGGGCACCACCGTGCCGTTCGGCGACTACGAGGCCCGCCCGCTGGCCGGCCGGGCCGCGGTGGTGGTCTCCAGCCGGGGCGCCAGCTACGACGCCGAGGGCGAGCAGGCCAGCTGGGACCACACGGTGCCGCCGCTGGAGCTGGTGCTGGGCCGGTCGTTCGGGATGACCGTCTCGGTGATCACCCTGCAGCTCACCCTCGCCGACCGCGTGCCGGCGATGGCCGACCTGCGCGGCCGCGCCGCCGCCGAGGCCGACGCCGCCCGCAGCTTCGCCGAGGAGCTCGCCGAGCGCATCGTCTGAGCCGGCGCCCGCCCGGGTGGGGGTTCGCCCGCCCGACGGGGGCACGCCAGGCAGGGGCCACCGTGCGGACACCTCCTCCACCGACCCTGGGGGCGTCCGGGCCTCGTCCAGGGGCTCCTCGACGCCCGAGGTGTCGCCGTGACCACTGCCCCGACCCAGGCACGGACCAGGACCCGGCCGGGGGCGCCGCCCTGCATGCCCGCCTGCGCCGCCGACCCCGGCCCCACGGTGGGCGCCGCCACCCGCCGCCTGCGGCTGCTGCGCGTGGCCGGCGCCCTGGCCGGCGTGGCGGCCGCCGCGCTGCGTGCCCCGCTGGCGACCGGCCGGGGCCGCCGCCGGCTGCTCACCTGCGGCGCGGCCCGCCTGCTCACCGCCGTCGGCGTCCGGGTCGAGGTCGTCCCGTCCCCGGTGGCCTGGCCGCGCACCGGCGCCGGCCGCGGGCCGGGCCTGCTCGTGGTCGCCAACTCCGTCTCCTGGGTCGACGACCTGGCGCTGCTCACCGTCGTCCCCGGGCTGCCCGTGATCACGACGGGGCCGGGCCGCCGGCCCGTGCTCGGCGGGCTGCTGCGCCGGGCCGGCGCGGTGCCGATCGACCCCGCACGGCTGCACGCCCTCCCGGCGGCGGTCGGCCAGGTCGCCGACGCGCTGCGCGGGGGGTCGACGGTGAGCGTCCGCCCGGAGGGGACGACGTCCTGCGGCGTGGAGCTGGGCCGGTTCCGCCCGGCGTTTCTCCAGGCTGCAGTGGACGTCGGCGCGCCGGTCTGCCCGGTCGCCGTCCGGTACCGGGTCGACGGCGGGGCGGGCACCGCCGTCGCCGGGCGCCTGGCCGGTGAGCCGTTCCGGCGGAGCGTGTCCCGGGTGCTCGCCGCCCGCGGGCTGGTCGTCGAGGTGCACCTGCTGCCCGCCCTCGACCCGGCCGGCGCCGACCGCCGCGCGCTCGCCGCACTGGCCGAGTACGCCGTCGCCGCCGTCACCGAGGCCCGGCCGCTGCTCGTCGCCGCCCACCCCCGCCGTCCGCGGGTGCCGGCGCCGTTGCCGGCCCGACGCCGGGGAGCCGCGAGTGCTGCATGAGCAGACCGTCCCGGTCCGGCTGACCACCGGCCTGCGGGTGGTCGTGGTGGCCGAGACCTTCCTGCCGGCGGTCAACGGCGTGGTCACCTCGGTCCTGCGGCTGGTCGACCACCTCGCCGTCCGCGGGCACGACCCGGTCGTGCTGGCCCCCTCGGGCAGCAGCTACGAGTCCCGCTGCGGCGCCCGGGTCGAGGTCGTCACCGTGCCGTCGATGCGGCTGCCGCGGTACCGCCAGCTCCCCCTCGCCCGCCCGGCCGCCGACCTGACCGCGGTGCTGCGCGGGCTGGCCCCCGACGTGGTCCACCTGGCCTCCCCGGCCGTGCTCGGGCTCGCCGCCGCCCGGGCCGCCCGCACGCTCGGCGTCCCGTCGGTCGCGGTGTTCCAGACCGACCTGGCCGCCTTCGCCCAGCGCTACCGGCTGCCCGGCGGCCCCGCGGCCGCCTGGCGCTACCTGCGCACCGTGCACGGAACGGCGGACCTCACGCTCGCCCCGTCCTCGGCGGCCGCCGTCCTGCTGGCCCGGCAGGGCATCGGACCGGTCGCGCTGTGGGCCCGCGGCGTCGACCTCGACCAGTTCGCCCCCTGCCACCGCGACGAGGCGCTGCGTGCCGAGCTCGCCCCCGGCGGCGAGCTGCTGGTGGGCGTGGTCGCCCGGCTGGCGGTGGAGAAGCGGCTGGAGCTGCTGGCCCCGCTCAGCGAGCTGCCCGGGGTGCGCCTGGTGGTCGTCGGCGACGGACCGCAGCGCCGGGCGCTGGCCCGGGCGATGCCGCGGGCACGGTTCCTCGGCCAGCTCGGCGGGGCGGAACTGGGCGCCGTGGTCGCCTCCCTCGACCTGTTCGTCCACCCCGGCGCCGACGAGACGTTCTGCCAGGCGGTGCAGGAGGCGCTCGCCGCGGGCGTGCCCGCCGTGGTCGCGGCCTCCGGCGGCCCGCTGGACCTGGTGCGGCACCGGGAGAACGGCTGGCTGTGGGCCGGCGACGACCCGCAGGTGCTGGCCGCCATGGTCGCCGGGCTCCGCGACGACCCCGCGACCCTGCAGGCCGCCGCCGCGGCGGCCCGCCCGTCGGTGGCCGGGCGCACCTGGGGGCGGATCGGCGACGAGCTCATCGGGCACCTGCAGCGGCTGCGCTCCGCCGTCCCGGCCGGCGTTCCGCGCTGAGCCCGGCGGGAGCGGTCGCCGCCAGGCAGGATCGCTGTCGACAGCCCTCTGACCGCGCGGAGTCCCAGTGAGCCAGCACGTGCGCCACAGTGCCCCCGAGGGCACGCCGTCCCCCGTCATCGACCTGTCCCAGTGGCGGCTCAACGCCCTGCCGGACACGAACTCCGACGAGGACTGGGACGACGACCGCGAGCTGTTCGACCCCCAGGGCAACCGGGTCGACACCTGGCGCGAGAACTACCCGTACAGCGAGCGGATGCTGCGCCGCGACTACGAGATCGAGAAGCGCGAGCTGCAGATCGAGCTGCTGAAGCTGCAGGGCTGGGTGAAGGAGACCGGCCAGAAGCTGGTGCTGGTGTTCGAGGGCCGCGACGCCGCCGGCAAGGGCGGCACGATCAAGCGCTTCACCGAGCACCTCAACCCGCGCGGGTCCCGGACGATCGCCCTGGACAAGCCGAGCGAGCGCGAGAAGACCCAGTGGTACTTCCAGCGCTACGTGCAGCACCTGCCGGCCGCCGGCGAGATCGTCATGTTCGACCGCTCCTGGTACAACCGCGCCGGCGTGGAGCGGGTGATGGGCTACTGCACCGCGGAGGAGTACCTGCTCTTCATGCGCCAGGCCCCGGAGTTCGAGCGGATGCTGGTCGACAGCGGCATCCAGCTGGTCAAGTTCTGGTTCTCGGTGACCAAGGGCGAGCAGCGCAGCCGGTTCATCGTGCGGCAGATCGACCCGGTGCGGCAGTGGAAGCTCTCCCCCACCGACCTGGCCAGCCTGGACAAGTGGGACGCCTACACCGAGGCCAAGGAGGCGATGTTCGTGCACACCGACACCGAGCACGCCCCCTGGACGGTGATCAAGAGCAACGACAAGAAGCGCGCCCGGCTGGCCGCGCTGCGGCACGTGCTGGCCCGCTTCGACTACACCGACAAGGACCACGACGCGGTCGGCGTCCCCGACCCGCTGATCGTGGGTGCTGCCGCCGACGTGATCGAGGAGGAGGTCGTCGCCCCCGTCATGCCGCGGCCGGGCGACGAGCTCCCGCTCAGCGGGAGCTGACCCCGGACATCACAGCGCCCGCCCCGGCGGACCGGGGCGGGCGCTGTCGTGGTGCGGGGTGGATCAGCGGCGGTTGCCACCGGTGGTGTCGTTGCCGACGATGCCGTCGGTGTCGACCTGCTCCTTGCGCACGGTGTCGGTGACCTGCTGCTGCTCGGTGACCGTGTCGACGTCGAGGCGCACGCGCTCGACCGGCACGGCCTCCTTGGCGACGACGGGCTGCTCGGCGTGGAGCACGACCTCGTGCTCCTCCTCCGAGATGGCCGGGCCGCTCATCGCGTCGCCCATGTTGGCGTCGGTGATCGGCTCGCGCTGGACGCGGACCTCCTCGTGCGACACGGGGACCGTCTGGGTGACGTTCTCGGTCACGACGTACTTGCGCAGGCGTGCACGCCCGGCCTCGACGCGCTGGGTGCCCACGTTCAGGCGCTCCTCGGACAGCGTCATCGCGTCGTCCGTGGTCGGGCCCGAGGTGTCGTGGCCGACGGTGCCGTGCTGGTTGAGGTCCTGCGCGCCGGCCATGCCCACGGTGCCGGCCGTGCCAGCGGTACCGGCGAAGCCGGAGGTGTTCGACGTCGTGGTGCCGATCTTGTCGCCGTCGTTGTCGTACACGTTCGCGCCGATGACGCGGTCGAGCATGTCAGTGCCGATCATGGGGGCTGCTCCTCAGCTCGGGGACGTTCTTGCTCCTCACGCTCTGTGCCCCTCATCCGGGCCTGGAAACAGCCGGTGGATGAACAAATCGGGGCCGTGCTAGGGCGTGTCGCCCCCACCGCCGTCCACCGTGGCACGTCTGCGCTGGTCAACCCGGCCGTCCACCGCCTGACTCGCCGGGGTGCCGTCCCGCGCGGACACGCCGCGATGTCCGTCGTCCGGACGGCTCCCGGGCGTGTCGTCCAGGAACCGGCCCGGACGACGAAGACCATGGGCACGTGCCTCCCCGTTCGCAGTACGACGACCTGGTCCACCCGCGCACCCAGAAGAAGCCCTCGCCGCAGGTCGAGGCGGAGAAGGACCTCGTCGTCGAGGACCCCAGCAGCGGGTTCGTCGGCGCGGTGGTCCGGTGCGAGAAGGACGTCGTCCACCTCGAGGACCGGTTCGGCAAGGTGCGGGCCTACCCGCTGGGCCCCGGTTTCTGGGTCGAGGGCCGGCCGGTCGTGCTGGTGCGCCCGAAGGTGAACACGATCTCCGGACCGCAGCGCAGCACCTCGGGCTCGACCTACGTCGTCGGCGCTCGGGCCCGGGTCGCCCGCGAGGGCCGCATCTACGTCGAGGGCAAGCACGACGCCGAACTGGTGGAGAAGGTCTGGGGCCACGACCTGCGGATCGAGGGCGTCGTGGTGGAGCCGCTGCACGGCGTCGACGACCTGCCCGGGATCGTCCGCGACTTCCGGCCGTCGTCGGGACGGCGGCTGGGCGTGCTCGTCGACCACCTGGTGACCGGCTCCAAGGAGACCCGGATCGCCCAGCAGGTCACCGGCGCGCACGCGCTCGTCGTCGGCCACCCGTTCATCGACATCTGGCAGGCCGTGAAGCCCTCCGTCGTCGGCATCAGGGCGTGGCCGACGGTGCCCAGGGGCGAGGACTGGAAGACCGGCGTCTGCCGGCGCCTGGGCTGGGAGGACGACACCGGTTACGTGTGGGCCCAGCGGATCCTCGCGCGGGTCACCGTCTGGACCGACCTGGAGCCGGTGCTCATCGGCCGGGTCGAGGAGCTCATCGACTTCGTCACCGAGGACTGAACGCGGACGGCCGCCGCTCCGGGGGAGCGGCGGCCGTCGTCCTGGCTCACCTGGCTTGCTCCTGACTCATGGTGTGCGGTGAGCCAGGAGCAGCGACGATCAGGTCACCTGATCGTCGTCGGTCAGCTGGGGATGTAGTTGAACGTGTCCGGGTCGGGACCGGTGCGCTCGTTGCGGTCCAGCGCCGTGATCTCGCGCAGGTCGTCCTCGCTGAGCTCGAAGTCGAAGATGGCGAAGTTCTCCTCGACGCGGCTGCGGGTCACCGACTTCGGGAAGACGATGTCGCCCCGCTGGACGTGCCAGCGCAGCGTGACCTGCGAGGCGGTCTTGCCGTAGCGCTCGGCCACCCGCAGAATCGCCGGGTCGTCGAGCACCTTGCCCTGGGCGATGGGCGACCAGGCCTCGGTGGCGATCTGGTGCTGGGCGTTGAACCCGCGCAGCTCGTCCTGGGCGAGGTAGGGGTGCACCTCGATCTGGTTCACGGCCGGGACGATCTCGGTCTCGCCGTGCAGCTTGCGGAGGTGGTGGGCGTTGAAGTTCGAGACGCCGATCGCCTTCGCCCGGCCGGAGCGGTAGATCTCCTCCATGGCCTTCCAGGTCTCGACGTAGTCGACGTCGATGCCCGGCAGCGGCCAGTGGATGAGGAACAGGTCGACGTTGTCGAAACCGAGGGCCTCCAGCGTGCCGTCGAAGGCGCGCAGCGCGTCGTCGTGGGCGTGGAAGCCGTTGTTGAGCTTGGAGGTGATGAAGACCTCCTCGCGCGGGACGCCGGAGTTGCGGATGCCCTCGCCGACGCCCTTCTCGTTGCCGTACATCTCGGCGGTGTCGATGTGCCGGTAGCCGACCTCGAGGGCGGTCTGCACCGCCTGCGCGGTCTCCTCGGGCGCGACCTGGTAGACGCCGAAGCCCAGCTGGGGGATCTCGACGCCGTTGTTCAGGGTGATCGTGGGCACGGAGGCCATGGAGCTCTTCTTCCTGTCGACTGCGTGCGGTGCGGCGGCGCGCGACACCTGGCGGGTGCGGCGCCGACCTGTCACCTGGCCTACCCGGGGGAGACGGTTGCTACCCGCGAGGCATCTCACGCAGCCCCGTGGAGTCCCAGCGCCACAGGAACCGAGCGCTGGGACTCCGTGGACCGCACTCAGAGCTGGGCGGCGACCATCGGCTCGAGGGTGAGCTCGGGGTTGCGCTGCTGCAGCGTGCGCAGGTCCCACTTGTCCATGAACAGCGCCAGCAGCTCGCCGTCCTCGCGCTGGAGCACCTCGACGCCGCGCGCGGCGGCGACGGCCGGCGCGGAGGCGGCGTCCGTGCGCACCGCGATCGTGTACGGCAGGTGGTCGATGGAGACCGGCGCCCCGAACTCGTTCTCCATCCGGTGGACGGCGACCTCGAACTGCATCGGCCCGACGACGGCGAGCACCGGTGCTGCGTCCCCGCGGCGGTCCGAGCGCAGCACCTGGGCCACGCCCTCGGAGTTCAGCTGGCCGATGCCGCGGCGGAACTGCTTGAACTTGGCGGTGTCCTTGCCGCGGACGACCGCGAAGTGCTCGGGGGCGAAGGTGGTCAGCGGCGGGTAGGTCACCTTGGCGTCGGCGTAGAGGGTGTCGCCGACGTGCAGCGCGTTGGCGTTGACCAGGCCCACGACGTCGCCGGGGTAGGCGACGTCGACGCTCTCCCGGTCGCGGCCGAACACGTGCTGGGCGTACTTCGTTGCGAACGGCCGGCCGGTGGTCGAGTGGGTGACGACCATCCCGCGCTCGAAGACCCCGGAGGCGATCCGGATGTAGGCCAGCCGGTCGCGGTGCGCGGCGTCCATGCCCGACTGCACCTTGAACACGAACGCGCTGAACGGCGCCTCGACCGGGCGGGCGGCACCCTCGGCGTCCGGCCGCGGGGTGGGCGCGGGGGCCAGGTCGACCAGGATGTCCAGCAGCGCGCCGACGCCGAAGTTCGACACCGCCGAGGCGAAGATGACCGGCGTCGTCTCCCCGGCCAGGAAGCGCTCCTGGTCGTGGTCGGCCTCGGTGGCGTCCAGCAGCTCGGACTCCTCGACCGCGGTGGTCCACGCGTCGCCCTCCCGGGCCAGCGCCGCCGCGGCGGGCAGCACCTCCTCGGGGGCGATCGTGGCGCCACCGGCGGTGCGGGTGAAGCGGTGGTAGCTGCCGTCGCGGCGGTCCAGCACGCCGCGGAAGTCACCGGAGATGCCGACCGGCCAGGTCAGCGGGGTGGGGGTCAGGCCGGTGCGCTCGCTGACCTCGTCCATCAGCTCGAGCGCGTCCTTGCCCGGGCGGTCCCACTTGTTGACCACGGTGATGACCGGGATGCCCCGGTGCTTGCAGACCGCGAACAGCTTCATGGTCTGCGCCTCGAGGCCCTTGGCGGCGTCGATGAGCATCACGGCGGCGTCGACCGCGGTCAGCACCCGGTAGGTGTCCTCGGAGAAGTCGGCGTGGCCGGGGGTGTCGAGCAGGTTCACCACGGCGTCGCGGTACTCGAACTGCAGCGCCGCGGAGGTGATCGAGATGCCGCGGGCCTTCTCCATGTCCATCCAGTCCGACACCGTGCCGCGGCGGCCGGCCTTGCCGTGCACCGCACCGGCCGAGCCGATGACCCGGGCGTGCAGCGCGAGAGCCTCGGTCAGCGTGGACTTGCCCGCATCGGGGTGGCTGATGACGGCGAAGGTGCGCCGGCGGGCGGCCTGGGACAGCACCTCGGGCAGCGGGGCGCTCGGCGCGTGGGTCGTGGTCATGCTCTCTCCCTCGTCCCGGCTGCGGCCGGGGGTGTTCCTCGTCGATCGTGCAACGCCGCCGGGCCCCGGCGGATGCCCGCGCTCAGAAGTAGTCGAGCAGCTGGGCCGCCGGCCCGGCGGCCAGCAGGTCCAGCGCGGCCGGGTCGCCCGGCCCACCGGCCAGCCCGGCCTGGGCCACGGCCCGCCCGGTGGTGCCGCCGCAGTACAGGACGGCGAAGCCCCGCACGTCCAGCACCAGGTCCGGCTCGCCGCGCGTGGGCACCAGTGTGCCCTCACCCCCGGAGATCTCCAGTTCCCAGCTGCCGGCGTTCCACGGCGCGAGGGCGTCGGTGAGCCGGAAGGTGACCCGCCCGCGCACGTGCGCCGGCCAGCCGCGCGCCTCGACCGCGCGGACGACGTCGACCGGGCGGAGCATCCAGGCCGTCGTCCCGGGGTCGGTGACCCGCTCCAGCGGGAGGACGGCGGAGACGGCGTCACCGGCCAGCAGCGGCACCCGGACGGTGCGGGCGACCGTGCGCCAACCGGCCAGCACGCCGACCAGCGACCGGGCCGCCGCCGGGGTGACCGCGAGCAGCTGCCGGACGTCGAGCCGGGCGTCGGGCCCGTAGCCGCGGCCGCGGTCGAGCACCAGCGCACCGGTCAGGACGCCGTCCTCGTACGCCAGGCTGACCGCGTCCGGGGCCTGCAGCGGCGGCTCGTCGAAGAACCCGCCGCGCCGGGTGAGCAGCCCGTCGCGCTCGCGGGCCAGCCGCTCGTAGAGGTCGGTGACGGCGGGGGAGTCGTCGGCGTCGCCGGGGCGCAGCGTCACGCCGTCGTCGTCCCGCGGGCGGGGCAGGGAGGCGGTGTCCAGGTCGGCCGAGCGCAGCATCCCGCCGACCTCCCAGCCCGCGGACCGGTAGACCGCCGAGACGGTCGGGTAGAGCGTGCTGACCGCGGCGCCGCGGTCCCGGGCCTGGGCCAGCACCGCGCCCAGCAGCACCCGGGTGAGGCCACCGCCGCGACTCTCCGGGGCCACGGCGACGCCGCTCACCCCGGCCGCGGGCACCCGGCGCCCACCCCACCAGTGCTCGTGCGGCAGCTCGACGATCTTGCCGACCAGCCGCCCGCGCTCGTCGAAGGCGCCCAGCCGGGAGACCCCGGGCACCGCCCGCACGGCCTGCGGCGGCGGCTCGGCGGCACCGCCGAAGGCCAGCCGGCCCATCTCCCAGGCCGGCACGAGCTCGTCGCGGGTCAGCTCGCGCACCACCGGGGTCATGCGGGCACGCCCGCACCGACCGGACGGCGCAGCACGGCCCAGGCGACCACGGCGAGCAGCCCGGTGAGGGCGGCGCCCAGCGCGGGGACGGCGAAGGCGGCCTCGGCACCCCAGTGGTCGACCGCCGCGCCGGCGAGCGACGAGCCCGCGGTGACCCCCACGGTCAGGCCGGTCGTCGTCCAGGTCAGCCCCTCGGTGAGCGAGGCGCGGGCCACCCGGGACTCGACCACCGACAGCCCGGAGACCAGCACGGGGGCGATGGTCAGCCCGGCCAGGAACGCGATGCCGATCAGCACCGGCAGCGAGTCGACCAGGTGCAGCGCCTGGGCGGCGACGGCGAAGAGCAGCGCCGTCCCGAGGAACCGGGTGACCAGCGACCCGGGGAGCGTCGCGATGCCGTAGACCAGCCCGGCGACCAGGCTGCCGCCGGCGTAGGCCGAGAGCGCGACGCCGGCGGTGGCCGGACTGCCCTGCTCCTCGGCGAAGCCGACGACGACGACGTCGACCGCACCGAACACGACGCCCACGGCCAGGTAGGTGACCGCGATGACGACCAGCCCGGGGCTGAGCACCGCGGCGCGCGCCTGACCGGCGACCCGGGGGACGACGGCGGGGGCGGTCGACTCCAGGCGGGAGAGCACGAGTGCGCCCGCGACCCCCACGAGCAGGCCGGTCAGGTAGCCCAGGGGCGGGGCGACCAGCGCGGCGAGGAACGTGACCAGCGGCGGCCCGACGACGAAGACGACCTCGTCGGCCACCGACTCGAAGGCGAACGCGGTCTGCCGCTGGGCGGGCTCGGGCAGGGCGTTCGCCCAGCGGCTGCGCACGACGGACCCGACGTTGGCCGAGCAGACGCCGGCGAGGACGGCGAGGGCGAACCAGCTCCAGCGCGGCGCGTCGGTGACCACCGCGGCGACGAAGGCCAGCCCACCGGCCAGCGACAGCAGCGCCGTGGCGCGCACCACCGGCCCCTGGCCCCGGCGGTCCATCAGCCGGGCCCACTGCGGGCTGCCCACGGCGAAGGCCAGCGTGTTGGTGCCGGCGACCGCGCCGGCGAGGGCGTAGCTGCCGCTCTGGCCCTCGACGAGCAGGACGGTGCCCAGCCCGGCCGTGGCCATCGGCACGCGGGCCAGCAGCCCGGCGGAGGAGAAGGCGCGGGTGCCCGGGACGGCGAACAACCGGGCGTACGGGGCGAAGAGGGTGCGGGCTGGCAAGTCTGCTTCTCGCGCTTCCTGGCCACAGGCGAGTGCGGGGGTGCCCGCCGGACCCTCGGGTGGCTCCGCGACGGTAACAGCCCTGGGACGCCACACCGAGTCGCGGCGGGTACTGGACATCCTTGAAGCTTCATGGATCAATCTGTGAGCCGCTGCACACGCACGGTGATCACCCCTCCTGGAGGCCCCGCCCGTGTCCCGACGCACCCCTCGCCGCCTGCTGGCCGTGCTGGCCCTGTCGACGTTCGTCCTGCTCCTCCCCGGTGTCGCCCAGGCCAAGGGCGGGGACGACGGCGCCGTAACCGAGGACGGCGGTGGCGGTGGCGCCGTCAGCGGCGACTTCGCCGTCACGGTGAACGGCCGCACCTCCAACCCGGCCGCCGGCAGGGACTTCCGGGTCAGCGGCGTCGCCCCGACCAGCCCGGTCGTCGTCACCGGCCGCAACGTGACCTTCCGGATCGACCCCACGACGCTCGGCGTCTACGACTACACCCTCACCGGCGCGGCCAGCCCGGAGCGGATGGTGACCGCACCCACCGTCGTCTTCGCCTCGAAGGTGCCCGTGCTCACCCCGGCCCAGCGGACCGGCGTCCGGATCGAGGAGCTGCGGCTGCGCGACGACACCCTGGTCGTCACCTTCTCCACGGCCGCCGGGAAACTGAAGGTCCAGTCCAAGGACGCCCCGCAGGGCGGCATCTTCCAGATGGAGCAGGAGTTCGGCGCGCCCGTCGAGTTCGTGCACACCCTGGGCACGGGCCTCTTCTACTTCGTCAACGAGTTCACCGGGAAGGTCAACTTCGGCAACGGGGTGGACGCCGACGCCACCCACCAGATGCTGCTGGGCAAGGACAGCCCGCAGGTGGCCACCAAGCTCGCCCAGACCGCGACCAGCACCCGGTGGTCGGTGACCTCCGGTGGCCGGATGGGCGGCGTCCTCGGCGAGGACGCGATCGAGCTGTCCGCCGGCGCGACCAACTGCACCAGCGACTGCCAGGCCCGCAACCGCGTCCAGGGCTCGCTGCCGGTGCCGCCGGACCCGACCGACCCCACCCCGATCGGCTGATCCCCGGCGGTGGGACGGACGGCACGCCGTCGGTCCCACCGCTGTCGGCATCGCGCACTACATTCGGGCTGTGACGACCTCCAGCCCGCTCCCGGACCCGCAGCTGCGGCCGCAGCTCGTCCCGGGCAGCGCGGGCACCGGCGGACTGGTCGACCGGCACGGCCGGACGGCGACCGACCTGCGCGTCTCCCTCACCGACCGCTGCAACCTGCGCTGCACGTACTGCATGCCGCCCGAGGGTCTGCAGTGGCTGCCCAAGGTCGAGCAGCTCACCGACGACGAGGTCGTCCGGCTGGTCCGGATCGGCGTCGAGCACCTGGGCATCCGCGAGGTCCGGTTCACCGGCGGGGAGCCCCTGCTCCGCCCCGGCCTCCCCGGCATCGTCGCCGCCACCACGGCGCTGCTCCCCCGCCCCGAGGTCAGCCTCACCACCAACGCCGTCGGCCTGTCCCGGATGGCGCCGGCCCTGGCCGCCGCGGGGCTGGACCGGATCAACGTCAGCCTGGACACCCTGGACCGCGAGCGCTTCACGCAGCTGACGTACCGCGACCGGTTGCCCGACGTGCTCGCCGGGCTCAAGGCGGCCAAGGACGCCGGCCTCACCCCGGTGAAGATCAACACGGTGCTGCTGCGCGGGATCAACGAGGACGACGCCGTCCCGCTGCTGGAGTACTGCCTCGAGCACGGCTACGAGCTGCGCTTCATCGAGCAGATGCCGCTGGACGCCCACCACGCGTGGACCCGCGGCGAGATGGTCACCGCCGAGGACATCCTGGCGAAGCTGACCGCGTCCCACACCCTGGTGCCCGACGTCGAGGAGCGCGGCGCGGCCCCGGCCGAGCGCTGGCTGGTCGACGGCACCGGCCTCACCGTCGGCGTCATCGCCTCGGTGACCCGCTCGTTCTGCGGGGCCTGCGACCGCACCCGGCTCACCGCCGACGGCCAGATCCGCAACTGCCTGTTCGCCCGGGAGGAGTCCGACCTGCGCTTCGCGCTGCGCTCGGGCGCCGACGACCAGGAGATCGCCGACCGCTGGCGGATCGCCACGCTGAACAAGCTGCCCGGCCACGGCATCGACGACCCGAGCTTCCTGCAGCCGTCGCGGCCGATGTCCGCGATCGGGGGCTGAGCCGTGGTCACGGTCCGGTACTTCGCCGGCGCCCGCGCGGCGGTCGGCGTGGACACCGAGACCCGCGAGGCCGGCTCGCTCCAGGAGCTGGTCGGCCAGCTCGTCGACGCCCACGGCGAGCGGCTGGAGCGGGTCCTCACCGCCTGCTCGTTCCTGGTGGACGGAACCAGCACCCGCGACCGCACGTTGGTGCTCGCACCCGGCGCGGTGGTGGACGTCCTGCCCCCCTTTGCCGGCGGATGAGGAGTCCACGATGAGCGTGTTCGACAGGGCGAAGGCCAAGGCCGAGGAGCTGCTCGGCCGGGCCGAGCAGGTCTACGGGGAGTCCCACGGCGACGCCGCGGCCACCATGGACGGCGAGGCGCGCCGGCTCGAGGCCGAGGCCGACGAGGAGCGGGCCGAGGCGCGGGCGCGTCACGACGGCGACGACGGGCTGGCCGGCGCGCGCTGAGCGCTGCCTGACCCCCGTCAGGCCAGCAGCCGGATGGCGACCAGCGCGACGTCGTCCTCCGGCTGGCCGTCGACCAACCGGGCGATGAGCTGGTCGCACAGCTCGTCCAGCGCGGTGCCCGCGAGCTCGGTGGCCGCCTCGCGCAGCCGGTCCATGCCCTCGTCCAGGTCGCCGTCCCGGCGCTCGATGAGCCCGTCGGTGTAGAGCAGCACCGTCGAGCCGGGCTGCAGCGTCACCACCGACTCGGTGCGCGGGGCGCCCGGGTCGACGCCGAGCAGGAGCTCGCCGTGCCAGTGGACCGGGGGGTCCAGGGAGCCGTCGGGGTGGATGACCAGCGGTGGGAGGTGACCGGCGTTGGTCCACCTCATCCGGGTCACCCCGCGCTCGGCGTCCTCCGGGGTCTGCTCGAACCGGGCGACCCCCGCCGTGGCGTACGTGCCGAGCGAGAGCTGTGCCATCGAGGCGTCCAGCCCGCGCAGCACCTCCACCGGACCCGCGTCGCTGTACGTGGCGATCCCCCGCAGCAGGGCCCGCAGCTGGCCCATCGCCGCCGCGGCGGCCGTGTCGTGCCCGACGACGTCCCCGATGACGAGCATGAGCGCGCCGGAGGGCTGCACGAACGCGTCGTACCAGTCCCCGCCGATCCGTGCGGCCTCGGCGGCCGGGGCGTACCGGACGGCGATCTCTGCGCTCTCGTGCTGCACCGGGCGGGTCAGCAGGCTGCGCTGCAGCGTCTCGGCGAGCTTGCGCTGCTGCCGGAACAACCGGGCGTTGTCCAGTGCCAGCCCGACCCGGTCGGCGACCTGGCGGGCGACGAGCAGGTCGGGGTCCACGGGCACCCGGCCGCCGCCGAAGCAGAAGGTGAGCACGCCGAGGACCCGGTCCCGGCCGCGCAGCGGGACGGTCATGCCGGAGGTGGGCGCCAGCTGGGCGAGCAGCTCGCTCGCCTCACCGGGCGGCAGCAGTCCGGCCACGTCTGCAGCGGAGCGGACGACGGTCTCGCCGAGCAGCGCCCGTGCGACCGGGGAGTCGGCCGGCATCGCCGCCAGCCGGAGCGCGGCGTACCGCGCGAGGAGGTCGCGCTGGGCGGGGTCGGCGTGCCACGAGCCGACGTCGGCCGGGCGGTCGTCGTCGTCGACGACGGTGAGGACGCACCAGTCGCCGAGGGCGGGCACCAGCAGCTGGGGGAGCGCGGCCACGGCGCCGCCGTCGTCCATGCTGCCGGCCAGCGCGGCGGCGACCCGGGCCAGCAGCGCCAGCCGTTCCTGGGCGGCCCGGCGGTCGGTGACGTCGGTGAAGAAGAGGGCGATGCCCGCACCGTCCGCGATGGCCTGGGACTGGAACCACTGGTCCAGCGGGTGCGGGTAGTAGGCCTCCACCGACTGCGACTGCCCGGTGCGCGCCACCTCCCGGTACACCCGACCGAACTCGTTGTGCTCGTTGTCGGGGAAGGCCGCCCACAGGGAGACGCCGACCATCTGGTCCCGCGCCCGGCCGAGGAACCGCTCGGCGGCTGCGTTGGCGTAGGTGATCTGCCAGTCGGCGTCGATGGCCAGGTAGCCGACCGGCAGGGACTCGACCAGGCGCACGGCGCCGTCCTGCTCGTCCACCGGTCCTCCGTCTGGCTGCGTCCTGGCCGCGGCTGCGCGGAGACCATCGGCTCCCCGTGCGGGGCACGACGGCCTGGACAGTTATGTCACGCCCAACCGACCAGGGCAAGCGGTCCGGTGGAGAGCCACCTCACGGGCAGGCGACCCACTCCTCCTGGCCGTCGGAGAAGACCTGCCGCTTCCAGATGGGCAGCCGCGCCTTGACCTCGTCGACGAGCTCGGCGCACGCGGTGAAGGCCTGGCCCCGGTGCGAGGCGCTCACCGCGCAGGCCAGCGCCACGTCGCCGATGGCCAGCAACCCGATGCGGTGGGACACCGCGACGGCGTGCACGTCAGGGCGGGCGGCGAACTCGGCCGCGATCTCGGCGATCAGCGCCGGCGCCGTCGGGTGCCCGGTGTACTCCAGCTCGGTGACCGACCGGCCGCCGTCGTGGTCGCGCACGACGCCGGAGAAGGAGACGACGGCGCCGGCCGCCGCCCGCTCCACGGCCGCCTCGTGCTCGGCGACCGACAGCGGTTCCTCGGTGACCCGGGCGAGCAGCGTGTCCACGGCGGCGAAGGTACGCGGTCAGGCGGGCGGGACGTCGAGGTCGGTGGGGTCGGCCAGACCGGTGCAGTCGACCTCGGTGACGTCGTGCGCAGTCAGGTACGCCCGCGCGCCCTCGTCACCGGTCGCCGTCGCGCTCACCCCGGCCCAGTGCTCCCGGCCCAGCAGCACCGGGTGGCCGCGGACGCCGTCGTAGGTGGCCACCGCCAGAATGCCGGGAGCGGCGTGCGCGGCCACCCGGGCCAGCGCGGCCGGGGTCATCCCGGGCATGTCGACCAGCTGCACCAGCACGGCGTCGACCCGGCCGGGCCAGCCGCGCAGCCCGTCCAGCCCGGTGCGCAGGCTGGAGGCCATGCCGGACTCCCAGTCGGCGTTGGCCAGCACGGTCGCGCCGGTGAGGTCGGCGGTGCGCCAGACGTCGACCGCCCGAGCGCCGAGGACGACGAGGACCGGATCGCAGACCGCCGCCGCCGTCCGGACCGCCCGCTCGACCAGCAGGCTGCCCCCGTGCTCGACCAGCGCCTTCGGCATGCCGTACCGCCGGCCACCCCCGGCGGCCAGCACCAGCCCCGCGACCGGGACGTCCGACGTCATGCCCCACTGTCTCAGCGCGGGTAGACGGCGACCTCGGAGGCCTTGACCGAGGCCCAGACCGCGGCACCCGGCGCGAGCCCGAGCTCGGCGAAGGAGGTGGCGGTGACGTCGGCGGTCAGCGCGACCTCCCCGGCCAGGTCGCAGCGCACCACCGAGCCGTGCGGGGTGGCGGTGACCAGCCGCAGCGGCCACACGTTGCGCGGGCTGCCGTCGGGCCGGGACAGGTAGAGCGACACCGACTCCGGCCGGACGGCGACGAACACCGGCCCGCGCGCCTCGTCGGCCACCGCGACCGCGCCGCCGCCGTCGAGGGCGACCGTCGTCCCCGCGCCGGTGCCGGCCAGCAGCACCAGGCCGACGAGGCGGGCCACGTAGTCGGTGCGCGGGCGGCGGGCGACCTCGGCCGGGGTGCCGGCCTGCACGACCCGGCCGTCCTCGACCACCACCACCCGGGTGGCCAGCGCCATCGCGTCGACCGGGTCGTGGGTGACCAGCACGGCGCTGCCGGCGTAGTCGGTGAGGTGCCGGTGCAGCTCGGCCCGCACCGACAGCCGGGTGCGGGCGTCCAGCGCCGACAGCGGCTCGTCCAGCAGCAGCACCCGCGGCTCCCCCACCAGCGCCCGCGCCAGCGCGGCCCGCTGCGCCTGCCCGCCGGACAGCTGGCCGGGACGGCGGTCACCCAGCCCGGCCAGCCCGACCCGGTCCAGCCAGGCCGTCGCCGCCGCGCGGGCGGCCGCCCGGGACACCCCGCGGGACCGCGGCCCGAACGCGACGTTCTCGGTCACCGACAGGTGCGGGAACAGCAGGTGGTCCTGGAACACCATCCCGATCGCCCGCCGGTGCGGGGGCAGCGCGACGTCGGCGTCGTTCCACACCTGGTCGCCGTCGACGACCACCCGGCCGCCGTCGGGCGGGAGCAGCCCCGCCAGTACCCGCAAGACAGTGGACTTGCCCGCTCCATTCGGCCCGAGCACCGCCAGCACCTCACCGTCGGCCACCGACAGCTCGACGTCGACCTCCAGCGCCCCCCGCCAGACGACGACGTGCGCCTCGAGGCTCATGCGCTCACCGTGCGGCCCAGCCAGCGGCCACGGAGCAGCAGCAGGGTGGCCAGCGAGACCGCCAGCAGCACCAGGCTGAGCACGATCGCCGCCTCCGGGTCGCGCTGCAGGGCCAGGTAGACCGCCAGCGGCATCGTCTGCGTCGTCCCGGGGAAGTTGCCGGCGAAGGTGATCGTGGCGCCGAACTCCCCCAGCGCCCGCGCCCAGCACAGCACCGCGCCGGCGGCGATCCCCGGGGCCACCAGCGGCAGCGTGACCCGGCGAAACGTCGTCCATCGGTCGGCGCCCAGGGTGGCCGCGGCGTCCTCGAAGCGGGCGTCGGCGGCGCGCAGCGCGCCCTCGACGCTGATCACCAGGAACGGCATGGCCACGAAGGTCTCCGCGACCACGACCGCAGCGGTGGTGAAGGGCAGGGAGAACCCGGTCGCCTCGTACAGCCAGCGGCCCACGATGCCCTGCCGGCCGAGCACCAGGAACAGCGCGACGCCGCCCACCACGGGCGGCAGCACCAGCGGCACGGTGACCAGCGCCCGCAGCACCGAGCGGCCGCGCAGCGTCGACCGCGCCAGCACCCAGGCCAGCGGGACGCCGAGCAGCAGCGAGACGGCGGTGGCCAGCGTCGCCGACACCAGCGACAGCCGCAGCGCCTGCCCCACGCCCGGGCTGGCCAGCTGCGGGCCGATCTGCGACCACGGCGCCCGGACGACGAGGCCGGCAAGCGGCAGCACCAGGAAGGCGACCGCCAGCAGCGCCGGGACCAGCAGCGGCGCCGGGACCCCGCCGTCGCGCCGCCGGCGGCTCACGAGGGCGGGAAGCCGGCGGCGCCCAGCGCGGCCTGCCCGGCGTCGGAGCGCACCAGCTCGCTGAACGCGCGGGCCGCGGCCGGGTTCGGCGCATCGGTCAGGACGGCGGCCTCGTACCGGTTGACCGCCTGCTCGCCCTCCCGGAAGGCGAACGCCACGACCCCGTCACCGGCCGCGACGACGTCGGAGACGTAGACCAGCCCGGCGTCCACCTCACCCAGCTCGACCTTGGTCAGGACGGCGCGGACGTCCTCCTCGTAGGTGTCCGGCGTGGCGGGCGAGCCGGCCGCGGCCAGCACCTCCGCGGCCGCGGCGCCGCACGGCACCTCCTCCGCGCAGACGGCGAGCGTGACGTCGGAGGTGAGGATGTCGGCCAGCGACGGGACGCCGGCCCCGCCCTCGGGCGGGCGCAGGCCGGCGGGGTTGGCAGGTGGCACGGCGAGCACCAGCCGGTTCGCGGCGAACTCCGCCGGGTCCTCGACGAGGCCGGCGTCCTGCACCCGCGCCATCTGCGCCTCGTCGGCGGCGGCGAAGAGGTCGGCCGGGGCGCCCTGGGTGAGCTGGGCGGCCAGCGCCGAGCTGCCGGCGAAGCTGAACTGGACGTCGACCTGCGGGTGCTGCCGCTCGAACTCCTCGCCGAGGGTGGTGAAGACGTCGGTGAGCGAGGCGGCGGCGAACACGGTCAGCGTGCCGCTGAGGTCGCTGCCGTCCGGGGTGGGGCCGGCCGCCGCACCGTCCACCGGGGGACCACTGCACGCCGTCAGGGCCAGCGCCGCAGCGACGGCGAGCAGGGACCGGTGGGTCAAGGCATTCTCCTGAGGACACGCGACCCGGGGAGCGGCGCATCCGCAGGTGCGGAGATCCTACGTCCGATCAACCGCACCTGAGAAGCTCTGCGAGGGACATTGCCCCGGTGCGCCGGTCGGGCCTAGCGTGGATGTGCTGCCGGTCACACCGACGTGCCGGTCGCTCAGGAGGAGCAGCATGACCACCTACCCCGCACCCGGCACACCCGACAGCACGGTCGCCGTCAAGGCGCGCTACGACAACTGGATCGGTGGCACGTGGGCCCCGCCGGCCAGCGGGCAGTACTTCGAGAACCCGACGCCGGTCACCGGCCAGGTCTACTGCGAGGTGGCCCGCGGCACCGCGGCCGACATCGAGGCTGCGCTGGACGCCGCCTGGGGCGCCTTCGAGACCTGGGGGAAGACCTCGGCGGCCGAGCGGTCGGGTGTGCTGCTGAGGATCGCCGACCGGATCGAGCAGAACCTCGAGCAGCTCGCCGTCATCGAGACCTGGGACAACGGCAAGCCGGTCCGGGAGTGCCTCGCCGCGGACCTGCCGCTGGTGGTCGACCACTTCCGCTACTTCGCCGGGGCCATCCGCGGCCAGGAGGGCGGCATCTCCCAGCTCGACGAGGACACCGTCGCCTACCACTTCCACGAGCCGCTGGGCGTCGTCGGTCAGATCATCCCGTGGAACTTCCCGCTGCTCATGGCCACCTGGAAGCTGGCGCCGGCGCTGGCGGCGGGCAACTGCATCGTCCTGAAGCCGGCCGAGCAGACCCCGGTGTCGATCCTGCACCTGATGGAGCTGATCGCCGACCTGCTCCCGGCCGGCGTGCTCAACGTGGTCAACGGCTTCGGGGTGGAGGCGGGCAAGCCGCTGGCCTCGAGCAGCCGGATCCGGAAGATCGCCTTCACCGGGGAGACCACGACCGGGCGGCTGATCCTGCAGTACGCCTCGCAGAACCTGATCCCGGCCACCCTGGAGCTGGGCGGAAAGAGCCCGAACGTCTTCTTCGCCGACGTGATGGACCATGCCGACGACTACCAGGACAAGGCGCTGGAGGGCTTCACGATGTTCGCCCTCAACCAGGGCGAGGTCTGCACCTGTCCCTCGCGGGCGCTCATCGAGCGGTCGATCTACGACGACTTCCTGGCCCTGGGCGCGATCCGGACCAAGGCCGTGCGGCAGGGCAACCCGCTGGACACCGACACGATGATCGGCGCGCAGGCCAGCAACGACCAGCTGGAGAAGATCCTGTCCTACTTCGACATCGGCCGCGCCGAGGGCGCCCGGGTGATCACCGGTGGCGAGCGGGCGATGCTGGGCGGGGACCTCAACGGCGGCTACTACGTCCAGCCGACGATCTTCGAGGGGCGCAACGACATGCGGGTCTTCCAGGAGGAGATCTTCGGCCCGGTCCTCTCGGTGACCAGCTTCGACGGCTACGACGACGCCATCTCGATGGCCAACGACACCCTCTACGGCCTGGGGGCCGGGGTGTGGAGCCGCAACGGCAACACCGCCTACCGGGCCGGACGGGACATCCAGGCCGGGCGGGTGTGGACGAACAGCTACCACACCTACCCCGCGCACGCGGCCTTCGGCGGCTACAAGGCCTCCGGGATCGGCCGGGAGAACCACAAGATGATGCTGGACCACTACCAGCAGACGAAGAACCTGCTGGTCAGCTACAGCACGAAGGCGCAGGGGTTCTTCTGACCGGGCCCGCGTCCGAGTCGGTGGACCGGGTCGCGCTCACCCCGGAGGCGGCGGACCTCGTCCGCCGCCTCCGGGCCGCGCACGGCCCGCTGATGTTCCACCAGTCCGGCGGCTGCTGCGACGGCTCGGCGCCGATGTGCTTCCCGCGCGGCGACTTCATCGTGGGCGACGACGACGTGCTGCTCGGCCTGCTCGACGACGCCCACCCCGGCGAGCCGTCCCCGGTGCACCGACCCGGCGAGCCGATCTCCGACGACGTGAGCCCGGTGTGGATCTCCGGGCCTCAGTACGCAGCCTGGGCGCACACCCAGCTGCTGCTGGACGTCGTCCCCGGGCGCGGTGCCGGGTTCAGCCTGGAGGCGCCGGAGGGGGTCCGGTTCCTCACCCGCAGCCGGGTGTTCGACGACGCCGAGCGGCAGTGGCTGGACAGCTGCCCGGCGCCCAGGGGGCGGGACGTGCACTGACCTCAGGGCACGTCGACGCTGACCTGCGTGGCCTTGACCGTGGCGACGGCACGGACGCCGGGCTCCAGGCCCAGCTCGTCGGCGGCCTCGCGGGACATCAGCGAGACCACCCGGAAGGGCCCGGCCTGGAGCTCCACCTGCGCCATCACGGTGTCCCGCACGACCCGGGTCACGATGCCGGCGAGCCGGTTGCGGGCCGAGGAGGAGCGGGTCGCGCCCGGCTGCGGCGCCTCGTGCAGCTCCGCGGCCAGCCGGGCGAGGTCGGCGCCGTCGACCTGGATCGGCCCGCCGTCCCGGGTCGCGGTGATCCGGTCGCCGTCGATCCAGCGGCGGACCGTGTCGTCGCTGACGCCCAGCAGCGCCGCGGCCTCGGCGATCCGGTAGGAGGTGGGCACGCGGCGAGGCTAGGTCCGCAGGTGCGGTTCCACAAGGAAGTCGGACCCGCAGCTGCGGGCCGCGAAATCACACTGTTGTAGGCAACTTTGTCATCCTCCCAGAATGTGCGGCCTGACCTGCGGATCGTTTGTCGATCTCAGGACCCGGGAAGTCGGGGTCGGTGACTGCGACCGTCCAGCGCCCCGCCGCCCCGACCACCAAGGCCGGAGGCTCGGCGTCGGTGCGCACCCGCCGGATCCGGCAGGTCGCCCGCGACGTGCTCGGCTTCACCGGCTTCCGCCCCGGCCAGGAGGACGCCATGAAGGCGGTCGCCGCCGGGCGCGACACCCTCGCCGTGCTGCCCTCCGGCGCCGGCAAGTCCGCCGTCTACACCGTCGCCGGCCTGCTGCTCGACGGCCCCGTCCTCGTCGTCTCCCCCCTCATCGCCCTGCAGCGCGACCAGGTGCAGCGCCTGCAGGAGCTGGGCGAGGACGCCGTCGGCCGGGCCGCGGTGCTCAACTCCGGCCTGTCGGCGCTGGAGCACCAGGCCGTGCTGGACGGCATGCGTGACGGCACCGTGCGCTACTGCTTCCTCGCCCCCGAGCAGCTGGCCAAGCCCGAGGTGGTCGAGGCGATCCGCACGTCGGCCCCGGCGCTGTTCGTCGTCGACGAGGCGCACTGCGTCTCCGCCTGGGGCCACGACTTCCGCCCCGACTACCTGCGCCTGGGCGGCGTGGTCGAGCAGCTGGGCCACCCGACGGTGCTCGCGCTCACCGCGACCGCCGCTCCGCCGGTGCGGGCCGAGATCGTCGAGCGGCTGGAGATGGCCGACCCGGCGGTCGTCGTCGCCGGGTTCGACCGCCCGGAGATCCGGCTGGAGGTCACCCACCACCCCGACGCCGAGGGCAAGCACCGCGCCGTTGTGGACAAGGTCTGCGAGCTGACCCAGCAGGGCATCGGCATCCTCTACAGCGCCACCCGCAAGGGCACCGAGGAGTTCGCCGAGGCCCTGACCGGCCGCGGCCTGCGCGCCGCCGCCTACCACGCAGGCTTGCGGAAGAGCGACCGCGAGGAGGTGCAGCGGCGGTACATGGACGACGAGCTGGACGTCGTGGTCGCCACCACCGCGTTCGGGATGGGCATCGACAAGCCCGAGACCCGGTTCGTGGTGCACGCCGAGCCGGCCGACTCCATCGACAGCTACTACCAGGAGATCGGCCGCGCCGGCCGCGACGGCCAGCCTGCGGTCGCCGTGCTGGTCTACCGCCAGGAGGACCTCGGCATCCGGAAGTTCTTCGCCGCCGGGGCGCCCGCGGAGGAGGAGCTGCAGCAGGTGGCCGGCCTCGTGCGGGCCGGCGTCGCTGCTGGGCTCGACGGCGTGGACATCACCGAGCTGCGTGCCGAGACCGGCCGGCCGGCGACGCCGCTGGTGCGCGACCTCAACCTGCTGGAGCAGGCCGGCGCCGTCGTCCTCGACGACGAGGGTGCGGCCGTCCCCGCCCCCGACGCCCCCGCTCCGGGTCAGGCCGCGGCGGCAGCCCGCGAGCTCGCCCTGCAGCACATCAAGGTCGACGAGAGCCGCATCGAGATGATGCGCGGGTACGCCGACACCACCGGCTGCCGCCGCCAGCACCTGCTCAGCTACTTCGGCGAGCAGCTGGAGCAGCCCTGTGGCAACTGCGACAACTGCAGCGCCGGCACCGCCCACGAGCAGGCCGCCGACGACGGGGACCAGGTCTTCCCGGTCGACAGCCCGGTCGAGCACACCGAGTGGGGGCCGGGCATCGTCATGCGCCACGAGGACGACCGGATCGTCGTCCTGTTCGAGGAGGTCGGCTACAAGACCCTCGCCCTGCAGGCCGTGATCGACCACGAACTGCTCCGCCGCCGCGCGGGCTGACGTCCCCCGGCGGGGTGGACCTGCCCACATCGACGGGTCCTGACGGTGCGTGACCTGCGGCGACACTGCGATCATGGGTGGAAGGACCGGGCAGTACGTGTCCGGCCGGGAGGAGTGCGCACGTGAAGGTGCTGGGCATCAACGCGATCTACCACGACCCGTCGGCGGCGCTCGTCGTCGACGGAGTGGTCGTGGCCGCGGCAGAGGAGGAGCGCTTCAGCCGTCGCAAGCACGGCAAGCGCCCGCTGCCGTGGAGCGCCTGGGAGCTGCCCGAGCTGTCCGCGGCCTGGTGCCTGGAGGAGGCCGGGATCCGCCCCGAGGAGCTGGACGCGGTCGCCTACTCCTTCGACCCGGCCCTGATGGGCACCCCGGAGGAGTCCGGGCTGTTCGACGACGGCGACGTCATGCGCAAGAAGTACGCCGAGATGGCGCCGGACTTCCTCGCGCACGCCCTCCCCGGGCTGGACCCGGCGAAGGTCCGCTTCGTCAAGCACCACGTCGCCCACGCCGCCTCCGCCGGCCTGGCCGCGCCGGCGCGCGCCGGCCTGCGGGACAACTCGGTGCTGGTGCTCGACGGCCGCGGCGAGGCGCACAGCCACCTCGCCGGCCGGTACCGCGACGGTCAGCTCGAGGTGCTCGCCGGTCAGGCGCTGCCGCACTCGCTGGGCCTGATGTACGAGGACCTCACCGACCACCTGGGCTTCCTGCGCAGCTCCGACGAGTTCAAGGTCATGGCGATGGCCTCCTACGGCAAGCCGCGGTTCGTCGGCGCGCTGTCGGAGTTCATCCGGGCCACCGACGACGGCGGGTTCCGCACCGACAAGATCGACTACACCGAGTTCGCGCCGCGCCTGGGCAAGGGCGAGCAGTGGACCGAGGCGCACGCCGACCTGGCCGCCAGCGTCCAGCAGCGGCTGGAGGAGGTCCTCATCGACCTCGCCAGCTGGGTGCACGCCCAGACCGGCGACAAGGTCCTCACCCTGGCCGGCGGCACCGCGCTCAACTGCGTGGCCAACACCCGGATCCTGGCCGAGAGCCCGTTCGAGGAGGTCTGGGTCCAGCCGGCCGCCGGTGACGCCGGCACCGCCCTGGGCGCCGCGCTGCACGTGGCCCGCGAGCTCGGCGAGGAGACCCAGCCGATGCCGGGTGCCGCGCTCGGCCGCGGCTGGACCGACGAGGAGATCGAGCAGGTGCTGATCACCGCCTCGATCGACTACGAGCGCCCGGACGACGTCGCCGAGGCCGTGGCCGAGGTGCTGGCAGACAACGGAATCGTGGCCTGGTTCCAGGGCCGCAGCGAGTTCGGCCCCCGCGCGCTGGGCCGCCGCTCGCTGATGGCGCACCCGGGCTTCGAGGGCAACCTCGAGCGGATGAACGACGTGAAGGGCCGGGAGCAGTTCCGCCCGGTCGCGCCGATGGTGCTGCTGGAGCGGGCGCCGGACATCTTCAGCCGCGGGCCCATCCCCTCGCCGTACATGCTCTTCGTGCACGACGTGGCCCCGGAGTGGCGGGACAAGATCCCCACCGTCACCCACGTGGACGGGACGGCGCGGATCCAGACCATCGACCCCGAGGTCGACCCGCTGGTGCACCGGATGATCTCGGCGTTCGAGCGGCGCACCGGGCTGCCGATCGTGGTCAACACCAGCCTGAACACCGCCGGGCGCCCGATGGTCGACGACCCGCGGGACGCCCTGGAGTGCTTCGGCTCGGCCCCGGTCGACCTGTTGGCCATCGGCCCGTTCGTCGTCCGCCGTCCGAGGGCGACGCCCCGTCCCGCCTGAGGCACGGTCGTAGCGGAACGCCCTGTCACCCCTTCGGGTGAGGGGGCGTTTCCGCTGGTCGGTACGGGGAACTCAGGAGTCCGGCCCACCCAGACCCAGTGAGCCCTACACCTTGGAGGACCCATGTCCACAGCAGACCTGCCCGGCGCCGGCTCGCGCGGGATGACCTGGCCGCAGCAGCTGTCCCTCGCCTTCGGCGTGATCTACACGCTGATCGGCGTCATCGGCTTCTTCATCACCGGCTTCGGCGACTTCTTCGGCAACATGAACGGCTCGTCGATGGACCACGACCACACGCTGCTCGGGTTCATGATCAACCCCGCGCACAACGTCGTGCACATCCTCATCGGCGTCGCCGGCATCGCGCTGTCCCGCACCCTCAAGGGCGCGCGCACCTACGGCCTCCTGCTCCTGGTCGGCTACGGCCTCGCCTTCGTCTACGGCCTGTTCGCCGTCGGCAAGGACTGGGACTTCCTGAACCTGAACTGGGCCGACAACGTCCTGCACATCGCCACGGCGATCGTGGGCGCGATCATCGCCTTCGGCCCGGTGAAGACCATCACCACCGAGCGCGGGCGGAACGCCTCGCTGCGCTGACCCCGCCCCGGGGCCACGGTCCCGGATCAGGCACGCCACCGCCCGGACACCTCACGGTGTCCGGGCGGTGGCGTGTCCGGGGCCGGATCAGCGCGGGCGGGCCCGGCGGAGCAGGAACGCACCCACCCCGGCCAGGACGACGCCCGCGACCAGCTGGGCCGTCCCGACGCCGGCGCGGTCGCTGCCGAACCAGGTGGGCGTGGAGAGCACCAGGACGACGGCGACGCCCAGCACGAAGAGGGCGACCAACCGCTCGCGCCGGCTGCGGGGGTCCGGTGAGGTCATGCAGCGACCCTAGCGAGACGCCGATCGGCCAGGATGGACCGACCGCGCTGCCGCCCCGGTGCGCCGACCGAACCGGACAGGAGCCTCATGAGGATCGCCATGACCAGCGTCTTCGTCGACGACCAGGAGAGAGCGCTGCGGTTCTACACCGAGAAGCTCGGCTTCGTGGTCAAGAACGACGTCCCGGTGGGGGAGCACCGCTGGCTCACCGTCGTCTCCGCGCAGGACCCGGACGGCGTGGAGCTGGTCCTCGAGCCCGACCAGCACCCCGCGGCCCGGGCGTTCAAGCAGGCGCTGGTCGCCGACGGCATCCCGTTCACCGCCTTCGCCGTGGACGACGTCCGCGCCGAGCACGAGCGGCTGGCCGCGGCGGGCGTGGTGTTCACCCAGCCGCCGCTGTCCATGGGGCCGATGACCGTCGCCGTCCTGGACGACACCTGCGGCAACCTGATCCAGCTCGCCGGGGCCTGACCGCCCCGGCGTCAGCGGCCGGGCGTCAGCGCCCCCGGTTCGGCGGCTCG
Organism: Modestobacter muralis; assembly: GCF_010682105.1. GTDB lineage: Bacteria > Actinomycetota > Actinomycetes > Mycobacteriales > Geodermatophilaceae > Modestobacter > Modestobacter muralis. The sequence continues at coordinate 324,567 of NZ_JAAGWH010000013.1, forward strand.
CCGGCGGCCAGGGCCGCGGCGGCCTGCGCCGGGTCGTAGGCGCAGGCGTCGGTGACCTCGGCGGCGACACCGCCGTTGCCCCCGGGCGCCGGCGCGGCCGACAGCGGTGCACTGGACGTCGCCGGCGCGGGAGCCGGCGTGGAGGCCGGTGCGGGAGCCGCCGAGGTCGACGGGGCCGGGGCGGTCGTATCGCCGCCGCTGGTCGGCACCGGGCGCAACGCCTCCTGGACCAGCGCACGGATCCGGTCGTAGTCCGGGTACGCCGGGTTGATCACCGTGTCGTCGAAGACGACGCTGCGGATCCCGGCCTCCTTGACCTGGAACGCCAGGTCCACGACGTCGCCGAGCACGCCGGAGGGGACGTCGGAGCTGACGATGTCGGAGGTGGTGCGGGCCAGCTCCTGGTACCGGGACAACAGCGTCACCGGGTCGGCGGCGTCGACGATGGCCTGCAGCACGCAGCGCTGGCGGTCCATCCGCAGGTAGTCCGACAGCCCGTACCGGCCGCGGGCGAAGTCCAGCGCCTCGACCCCGCCCATCAGCTGGTCGGGGCCCGGGGCGATGTAGCGGTCGGGCAGCGCGCCGGTGGCCGTGTCGCCGTTGACCGGGACGTAGTAGTTCACGTTCAGCCGCAGCCCACCCAGGGCGTCGACCAGCCGGCTGAAGCCGTCGAGGTTGACCAGCACGTAGTAGTCGATCTGCAGGCCCAGGGCCTCACCGACCCCGAGCTTGAGGAAGTCGGCACCGGCGTCGTCGGTGGGGCCCAGGACATCGGGGTGCTGGGCCGGGCCGTTGCGGTAGACGGCGTTGAGCAGGCTCTCGGACTCACTGCCGGCGTCGAAGCCGTCGGGGTAGAGCGCGGCCAGTGGGCTGGAGGCGGGGAAGGGGAGGTCCTCGAGGTTGCGCGGCAGGCTGAACAGCGTCGTCGCGCCGGTGTCGACCTGCACGTTGGCCACGATCACCGTGTCGGTGCGCACGCCCTCGCGCCCCGCGCCGCCGTCGCCGCCCAGCAGCAGGATGTTGACCTCGTCCTGACCCCCGAAGGCGTCGGACCGGTCGTCGGACTGGGTGACCGTGGCGCTGTCGCCGTCGTCGAAGACGGTGTCGACCAGGTCGCGCTGGGCGACGGCCAGCTGCACGGCCCACGCGGCCGGGGCGATGACCGCCGCGCACAACACCGCGACGACGCCGACGCCGACGCCGCGCTGCCAGGGACGCAGCTGCCGCGGCCGCACCGCCCGGTAGCCGGTGACGACGACGAGCAGCCAGCCCAGCGCCAGGACCACGATGCCGGCGATGATCCAGCGCAGCGCGGTCGAGTCGACGGCCAGCCGCACGACGTCCCGCTGGGCGTAGGTGGCGAGCAGGACCCCGCCGGCCACGAGCAACACGAACAGGGCGAGCAGCACGGCGCCGACCTTGCGCCGGCCGGTGGCCAGGAACGTCGTCCCGGGGACGACGGTGCCGGCGACGGTCAGCAGCAGCGCCGAGCCGAAGCTGCGGCGGCCGGACCGGTGGTGCGCGTGCGGAGCCCGATCGGGGTCGACGTACGCCGAGCTGCCGGTGCGGGCCGGGACGTCGGAGGGGTCGGTGCCGTGCCGGGACCGCCGGGGCGAGGAGGCGTCGTCGCTCACGCGACGATCACGCGCGCCGGGGAGTCGGTCATCTGGCCATGATCGCACCGATCCCGCCGCGCGCCACCAGCCTGACGTCCCACACCCCACCCACAGGAGGTGCTATCGGCCACGGCGCGTCGCGGGCACCGGAACGTCCCGTACCGAGCCGGCGTTGCCCGGGTCACGTACGTTACGAGGTCCCAGGCGTTCCCGAGGAGGCCACCGTGTCGAAGACGCCGACCGAGGCAGCACTGCTGATCGAGCTGGAGTCGGTGGTCGAGGAGAACCTCGACCGGCACATCGGCCTCGCCCAGGAGTGGCACCCGCACGACTACGTCCCGTGGTCGCAGGGTCGCGACTTCGCCTTCCTCGGCGGGGAGGACTGGGCGCCGGAGCAGTCGAAGCTGGACGAGACCGCCAAGGCGGCCATGTTCACCAACCTGCTCACCGAGGACAACCTCCCCAGCTACCACCGGGAGATCGCCACCCGCTTCGGCCGGGACGGCGCCTGGGGCACCTGGGTCGGCCGCTGGACGGCGGAGGAGAACCGGCACGGCATCGCCCTGCGCGACTACCTGGTGGTCACCCGCGGCGTCGACCCCGTCGAGCTCGAGCGGGCCCGCATGGACTACATGACCTCCGGCTACGACTCCGGGGACAAGACGGCGCTCGAGGCCGTGGCCTACGTGTCCTTCCAGGAGCTGGCGACCCGGGTCAGCCACCGCAACACCGGCAAGGCGACGGGCGACCCGATCGCCGACCGGCTGCTCGCCCGGATCGCCAAGGACGAGAACCTGCACATGGTCTTCTACCGCAACATCGTCTCCGCGGCGTTCGACATCGCCCCGGACGAGACGATGCGCGCGGTCACCGACGAGGTCATGCGATTCGAGATGCCCGGCGCCTCGATGGCCGGGTTCCGCAAGAACTCCGTCCTGATCGCCAAAGCCGGCATCTACGACCTGCGACTGCACCACGACGAGGTCATCTCCCCGGTCCTGCGCGCCTGGAAGGTCTTCGAGCGCACCAACCTCGGCCCGGCCGGCGAGCAGGCGCGCGAGGAGCTCGCCCAGTTCATGACCGGCCTGGACGCCCAGGCGACGAAGTTCGTCGAGAGCCGCGACCGCATGCGGGCCCGCATGCAGGCCCGGTCCGACAAGGAGATCACCCCCCTCGCCCAGGCGTGAGCGGAGTGGGTCCGTCGGCGTGAGCCGGACGGATCCACTCCGCCTAGGCTCGTGCCCGTGCGACTGGCCACCTGGAACGTCAACTCCATCCGCAGCCGGGCCGACCGGGTGGAGGCGTGGTTGCAGCGCAGCGACGTCGACGTCCTGGCGCTGCAGGAGACCAAGTGCAAGGCCGAGCAGTTCCCCACCGAGCGCTTCGAGGCCCTCGGCTACGAGGTGGCGCACGTCGGTCACTCGCAGTGGAACGGCGTCGCCCTGCTCTCCCGCGTCGGGCTGACCGACGTCGAGGTCGGGTTCCCCGGCATGCCCTGGTGGGCCAAGGACGACGCGGAGCCGGTGGCCGAGGCCCGCGCGATCGGCGCGACCTGCGGCGGGGTGCGGGTGTGGAGCCTCTACGTGCCCAACGGCCGCTCGCTCACCGACCCGCACCTGGACTACAAGCTCGCGTGGCTGGAGGCGCTGCGGGTCAGCGCGGCCGGCTGGCTGACCGAGGACGCCGAGGCCCAGGTCGCGCTGGTCGGCGACTGGAACATCGCACCGCAGGACGACGACGTGTGGGACATGGCGGTCTTCGCGAACTCCACGCACGTGTCCCCGCCCGAGCGGGCCGCGTTCGCCGCCATGGTCGAGGCCGGGTTCGCCGACGTCGTCCGGCCGCACACGCCCGGGCCCGGCGTCTACACCTACTGGGACTACACGCAGCTGCGCTTCCCGCGGCGCGAGGGCATGCGGATCGACTTCGTGCTCGGCTCCCCCGCGCTGGCCCGGCGGGTCTCCGACGCCCGAATCGACCGCGAGGAACGCAAGGGCAAGGGCGCCAGCGACCACGCCCCGGTCGTCATCGAACTGGCCGACTGAGCCCACCGTCCCGGCCACCCGACGGCCGGGACGACGCACAAGGGACGGTTCCGCGGAACCGTCCCTGTCCACAGACCGCCGGCTGACCTGCCAGGACTGTCACCAGGTCTCGCTAGCCTCGAACACGTGTTCGACTCGCCACCCGCCCCGCCCCCTGCCCTCGCTGCCGGCGTCCTGCACGCCGCTCCACCTGCGACAGCTCCGCCTGAGCCGCTGGACCAGCTGGCCGACCGGATCCTGGCCGGCGCCGTGCGGCTGGCCGCGGCGACGGCTGCGTGGCTGGCCCTGGTCGCGGAGTTCGACGAGCGGGAGGGCTGGCAGGGCATCGGCGTGACCTCGTGCGCGCACTGGCTGGCCTGGCGGTGCGGGCTGACGCCGGGCACCGCGCGGCAGCACGTCCGGGTGGCCCGGGCGATGCGCCGACTGCCGGTGACCGCAGCCGCCTTCGCCGGAGGCGAGCTGTCCTACTCGAAGGTGCGGGCCCTCACCCGCGTCGCCGAACCCGGCACCGAGGTCGAGCTGGTCGAGTTCGCCCGCCACGCCACCGCCTCGCAGGTGGAACGGACGGTGCGTGCCTGGCGCCGGGCCGACGACGTCACCGCCGGCCGGGTCGTCGACCGGCGCCGCTTCTCCTGGTGGACCGACGACGACGGCATGATCTGCATCCAGGTGCGCATGGAGGCCGAGCACGGCGCCGAACTGCTGGCCGCGATCGAGTCCCTGGCCGAGCGGGACGCCCGCCGGGACCGCGCCGCCCGCCGCCGGTCGACCCCCGACGCCACAACCCCCGACGCCACGACCCCCGACGCCACGACCCCCGACGCCACGACCCCCGACGCCACGACCCCCGACGCCACGACGCCCGAAGGCACGACGCCCGATGCCGCGACGCCCGAGCCGTCGGGCGGGGAGCGCACGGACGGCGGTCCGGACGTCGTCCCGCTCCCGGTCCTGACGGAGCGGCGCTGCCGGGCCCTGACCCGGCTGGCCGCGGCGGCGGCGGACGCCGACCGGCGGGCCGGTGACCCGCCGCGCCGCGAGGTGGTCGTCGTGGTGGACGCCGCCGTCCTGGCCGACGACGAGGCAGCCGGACGGGCACACCTGGAGGGCGGTCCGGCGCTGAGCCCGGCCCAGGCCCGCCGGCTGGCCTGCGACGCGGCGGTCACGGCGGTCGTCACCGACGGCGGCGAGGTGCTGGCCCAGGGGAGGGCCCGCCGGTTCGCCACCGCCGCCCAGCGCCGGGCGCTGCTGGTACGGGACGGCGGGTGTGCTCGGCCCGGGTGCGAGGAGACCCGCATCGAGCGGCTGCACGCCCACCACCTGCGGCACTGGCTGCACGGCGGCCGCACCGACGTGTCGAACCTGGTGCTGCTGTGCGACGTCGACCACGGGCTGGTCCACGAGCACGACCTGTCGTTGACCCGCCGCGGCGGCCGGCTGGTGGCCGTGGCTCCCGACGGACACCGCCCCTGGGGCCCGTTCCCCGACCCGGCCGGCGCCGCTCCGGACGCCGAGGTGCACCAGCTGCGGTCCCGCGGGACCGCCGACGACCCGCTGCACGACCTCGTCCCCACCGCCGCCCGGCTGCCTGCGGCACTGCCCTCCGACGGCGAGCGGATGGACCTGCAGCACGCCGTCTGGGCCCTGGTCGCGTACCGGGACGGCGTGCGACGACGCGCCGCGTGACCTGGAAGGACTCGACCGGTCCGGCCGTTGGAACGAGCGATGACCACCGCGCTCGCCGCCCCGCTCACCGCCGCCCCGCTCGCACCTTCCCCCACCCGCCTGTGGACGCCCTCCCGCGTCCTGGTGACCCGTTCCGCCGCCGAGCGTCCGCACGGCCGGCGCATCATCGCCCGCCTCGAGGCCGCCGGGGTGTCGGACATCGAGCTGCTCACCGGTGACCGGCTGCCCAACCTGCGCGGCGACGGCGACCGCGCGGCGTTCATGGCGGCCAAGCAGACCCTGGCCGTGGTCGTCCCGCCGGCGTCCAGGCGCAAGCTCCAGCCGATCCCGCCCTCGGCGGACTGGCGGTTCGACCTGGCCGAGGGGTGCCCGGCGCACTGCCAGTACTGCTACCTCGCCGGCTCGCTGACCGGCCCGCCGATCACCCGCGTCTGGGCCGACCTGGACGAGGCGCTGGCCGACCTGGACGGCTACGTCGGCCACGGTGCGATCACCTCCGGCACCGCGGAGCGCGGCATGGAGGGGACGACCTTCGAGGCGTCCTGCTACACCGACCCGCTGGCGCTGGAGCACCTCACCGGCGGGCTGGCCACCGCGGTCACCTGGTTCGGCACCCACGACTGGCCAGGCCCGGTGCAGCTGCGGGCGACCACCAAGTTCGACGACGTCGCCGGGCTGCTCGACCTCCCGCACAACGGCCGCACCCGGCTGCGCTTCTCGCTCAACGCCGCCTCGGTGGACCGCCGCTTCGAGGGCGCGACCGCCAAGGTCCCTGCCCGGATCGCTGCCCTGTCGGCCGTGGCGGCCGCCGGCTACCCGGTGGGCCTGACCATCGCGCCGATCATGCCGGTCGAGGGCTGGCGCGAGGAGTACGGCCAGCTGCTCGACGACGTCGCCGCCGCCCTGCCCGCCGGCGCCGACCTCACCGTCGAGTGCATCACCCACCGGTTCACGCCCAACAGCAAGGCGACGCTCACCGAGTGGTACCCGCGCACCAAGCTGGAGATGGACGAGGACCTGCGGACCACCAAGCGCGGCAAGTTCGGCGCGGTCAAGCACGTCTACCCCAAGGACGTGATGACCGAGCTGCGCGGCTGGTTCACCGGCGCGATCGCCGAGCGGCTGCCGGAGGCGCGCCTGCTGTACTGGACCTGAGTCAGGCGGACTGTGCGCGGATGGCGATGAGCGCGACGTCGTCGGCCGCGCCGGCCGCGGGCAGCAGGACGTCGACCACCCGGTCGCACAGGGCCTCGAGGTCCAGCTCCAGCGCCGCGGACTCCGCCAGCGTCTGGACCAGGTCGGTCAGCCCCCGGTCGAGGTCGCGTTCACCCAGGCCGTCGCCGTCCTGCTCGATGAGCCCGTCGGTGTAGAGCAGCAGGGTGGCGCCGGGCGGCAGCGCCGTCTCGTGCTCCGGGCGGGGGCGGTCGGGCAGCACGCCCAGCGGCAGCCCGACCGGCTTGGTGAGCACCTCCACCGTCCCGTCGGGGTGCAGCAGCAGCGGGGGCGGGTGGCCGGCGGAGGACCAGCGGACCACGCGACCGCCGTCCTCCCGGTCCGTGCCGCCCGCGATCCGGGCCACCAGCGCGGTGGCGAAGACCCGCTGGTCGAGGGTGCGGCAGGCGGCGTCCACGGCCGTGAGCACGTCGGCGGAGGACCGGGTGCCGTCATGGCCGGCCATCCGGAGCATGGTGCGCAGCTGGCCCATGGTGGCCGCCGCGTCGACGTCGTGGCCGGCGACGTCGCCGATCACCAGGCTGGTCGCGCCCGCGGCGTCCACGAAGGCGTCGTACCAGTCGCCGCCCACCAGCTGGGCGAGGCCGGCCGGCCGGTAGCGGGAGGCCAGGCGCAGGTCGGCGGGCTGGGGGAGCAGCGTGGGGAGCAGGGCCCGCTGCATCGTCTCCGACACGGTGCGCTCCCGGGCGTGCACCCGCGCGTTCTCGACCACCAGGGCGGCGCGGTCGGCCAGCGCGGTGACCAGGTCGCGGTCGGTGTGGCTGTAGGGCCGTGAGCCGCGGGTGCGGGCGAGGGTCAGCACCGCGGCGACCCGGCCCAGGCTGCGCAGCGGCACCACCAGCGAGCTGGCGATCCCGAGCTGGTCCACCGCCTCCCGCTGAGCCGCGGTCAGGCCGGGGGCGTGCAGGGCGTCGACGAGCTCCGCGCGGCCGGTGGCCGCCACGTGGCCGGGCCCGACCGCCTCGCCGACCCGGCGGCCGACCGAGCCGACCCACTGCTGCAGGAAGGCCAGCTGCGCCGGGTCGGTGTGCCGGGCCGCGACCGGTGCCAGCCCGCCGTCCCGCTCCACCGTGCAGACGTAGGCGAAGTCGCCGAGGTCGGGCACGGCCAGGGCGGTGATCGCCTGCCACACCTCGTCGGGGTCCAGGCCGGCGCTGAGCAGTTCACCGATGCGGGCCAGCACGGCGGCCCGGTCGGCCTCGGCCCGGGCCAGGGTCACGGCCTGCTCGGCCCGCAGGGTCGCCACCCGCAGCTCGACCTCCCGCGAGGCGATGGCGGCGAGCTCCGCCAACAGCTCGGCGTCGGCCGCCGTCCAGGCGTGCACCTCGGTGTCGAGGAGGCAGAAGCTGCCCAGTACGTGCCCGTCGGGGGTGCGGATGGGGTGCCCGGCCCAGGCCCGCACGTGCATGTCGTCGATGGCGGGGTTGAGCCGGGTCCGGTCGTCCAGCCGCACGTCGGGGAGCAGGAGCGCGTCGCCGCCCAGCACGTGCTGGCAGAACGAGTCCTCCAGCGTGCCCTGCACCGGGGCGCCCACGGGCAGGCCCTGGCGGCTGAGCCAGTAGGACCGGGCGTCGTCGACGATGGTCAGCAGGACGATCGGTGCACCGGTCAGCCGGCGCGCGAGTGCGGTCAGCCGGTCGAAGGACACCGTGGACTCGGCGTCCAGCAGGTCGGTCGCGCGGACCGCCGCCAGACGCTGGGGATCAGCGGCTGCGGTCACCGGGGCCGGTGCTGCACGAGGCCGACCGGCATCGGGCCCGGCCAGACGGCCTCCAGTGCCTCCGCGGTCTCCTCACGCAGCTCGGTGGCCGCCCCGACGGTGCTGATCCGGGTCGGGCCGCCTGCGGCGGGCGCCTCGCGGACGTCGGCGACGACCACGGTGATGTTGTCCGTCGGCGGGCCGGCCAGCGCGGCGTCCCGCAGCCGGGCGGCGGTCTCGGCCGGGGTGCCGCCGGCGCCGAGCAGGTCGCACAGCACCTCGAGCGGGACGACGTCGGAGAGCCCGTCGGAGCAGACCATCAGCCGGTCGCCGGGGCGGGCCTCGAGCCGGATGACGTCGACGGCCGCGACGTCGTCATAGGCGCCGTGCAGGGCGGCGTAGACCGCGGAGCGCTGCGGGTGGACCTTCGCCTCGGCCGGGGTCAGCGAGCCGGCGTCGATCAGCGCCTGCACCAGCGTGTGGTCGGTGCTGACCTGCTGCAGCCTGCCCTCGGACAGCAGGTAGCCGCGCGAGTCACCAATGTGGAGCAGCGCCAGCCCCTGCGCGTCGACGAGCACCGCCGTCATGGTGGTGGCCATCGTGCGCAGCCGCGGGCGCTCGGTGTAGGCCGCCCGGATCCGCTCGTTGGCGCTGGCCACGATGCGCAGCGGGTCGTCGGCGCCGTCACCGGTGCTGCCGGTGGCCAGCGGGGCCAACCAGTTGGCCACCAGGGACGACGCGACGGCGCCACCGACGTTCCCGCCGACCCCGTCGGCGATGGCGATCAGCAGCGGCCCGGCGATCGCCGAGTCCTGGTTGTCCGGCCGCGGACCCCGGGTGGAGACGGCTGAGCTGTCCAGCACGAGCACCGCCCCACCCCCTCGTCCACGCCCCGACCTGCGCGCACGGTGCACGCAGGGATCGACGAACGGTAGTTCACCGACCCCGACGACGCCCACGAGCAGCGCCGCAGGAGGGCCCGCAGCCTCCGCGCAGCTCCCACCGGACCCTCGCACACCACCCGGAGCGGACCCGTACCGTCGGTCCCCGTGCTCGTGCTGCTGCCCCCGTCGGAGACCAAGCACCCCGGCGGGGACGGCGCCCCGCTGGACCTCGCCACGCTCACCGCACCGGAGCTGACCCCGGTGCGCGAGCAGCTGGTCGGGGCGGTCGTGGACCTGGCCGCCGACGTCCCGGCCGCCCGCGCGGCGCTGGGCCTGTCCCCGGCGCAGGACGGCGAGGTCGCGCGCAACGCCGTGCTGCGCACCAGCCCGACGATGCCGGCGATCGAGCGGTACACCGGCGTCCTCTACGACGCCCTGGACGTCCGCTCGCTCACCCGGGCGCAGCGGGCCCGGGCCGCCGGCCGGCTGGCGGTGGGTTCGGCACTGTTCGGCCTGGTGGGCGCCGAGGACGCCGTCCCGGCCTACCGGCTCTCGGCCGGCAGCGCACTGCCGGGACTGCCCACGCTGCGCGCGCTCTGGAAGCCGGTGCTCAGCGACGTGCTGGCCGGCGCGGACGAGCTGGTCGTGGACCTGCGCTCGGGTGCCTACGCCGACCTGGCGCCGGTGCCGGGTGCGGTGACGGTGCAGGTGCTCAGCGAGCGGCCCGACGGCACCCGGGCCGTGGTCAGCCACTTCAACAAGACCCACAAGGGCCGGCTGGCCCGGCTCCTGGCCACCACGACCGGCGAGCCGGACTCCGTCGTCCGGCTGCGGGCGCTGCTTCGCCGGGCGGGGTTGCACGTGGAACACCACCGCGGGACCGAGCTGACCCTGGTGGTCCCGGCAGCTGCCGTGACCCGCTGAGCCGGGGTCAGTCCTGCTCGGTGCCGGCGGCGCGGTAGGCCCCGCCGCTGCCGGGCGTGGCGGCCGGCAGGTGCGCCCGGGCCTCCTCGAGCTTCTCCTGCTTGCGGGCCAGGAAGACCGTGACCACCAGGAACAGGCCGGACAGGACCAGGATGACGGCGGTGAAGGCGTTGAGGAACGGGATGTCGACTCCGGCGATGGTGAGCACGCCGATCACGATGAGGACGACCGCGGCCAGCACGGCACCGGCGGCCCGCAGCGGGCTCTTGCCGACCTCTTCGATGCCCTGCTCCGCCTTGTCCTGGGCGTAGTCGAGCGGCTTCTTGGCCCAGTCGAAGCGGGTGGCCAGCACCGCCAGCCCGGCGAAGATGACGATGAACCCGGGCCCGGGGAGGATGAGCAGCCCGATGCCGGCGAGGGTCAGCAGGCCACCGAGGACGGCGATGACGACGGTCTTCATCAACCTGTTGTGCCCTGCCTCTCTCCCAGGCATGCCTCGCGTCGTGCGTGTCCTACCTCGCCGTCACGAGACCGCACGACCTCCCCGGGCTCCTAGCGGCGGCGGCGGAGACCGCGCAGGGTGCGGACGGCGACGACCAGCTCGGCCAGCTCGTGCCGGTCCCCGCCGGCCACCTCGGCCAGCTGGGCGGCCGAGCGCTGCTGGGTGACGTCCCAGGCGTCCGCCCAGCGCTGCACCAGCTCGGCCCCGACGGCCTCCACGTCGTCACCGGGGTGGGACTCGCGCAGCGCCAGGACGTCGGCGGTCAGCGCTGCCTGCTCCGCGGCCAGGTCGTCGCGCAGGCTCGCCCGGGCCATCGACGGCCAGCGGCGGTCGCGGGGGAGCGCGATGACCAGCTCGCGCAGCGGCACCAGGCCCAGCAGCTCGGCCAGGCACTGCGACACCTGCGCGGCCAGCGCGATCGGGGCGCCGGTGTCCTCGACGACCACGGCCAGGTCCAGCGCCGTGGGCAGCAGCGGGGCGACGGCGACCTCGGCGGCCAGCTCCGGCGGCACCCCGGCCGCGCGCAGCCCGGCGGCCCGGTCGGCGTAGGCCTCCGCGTCGGCGCCCAGCAGCCAGCCGGACAGCCCCGCGCACACCTCGGCCACCGGGGCGGCGAACCGCTCGGTCACTGCGGCGAGGCTGGCCGCGGGCTCCGCGGTCAGCTCGGGCACCCGCAGCAGCCAGCGGGTGGCCCGCTCGGCCAGCCGGGTCGCCTCGTTGCGCAGCTGCACCTGGACGGCGGCCGGCACCCGGTTGTCGAGGTCGCGGGGGGAGTCCCACAGCCGGTCGACGTCGAACACCGCCCGGGCCACCGCGTGCGCCCGCACCACCGCCGACAGCGGGGCGCCGGTCTCCTCGGCCAGCCGGAACAGGCCGGTCACCCCGGCGGTGTTCACCGTCCGGTTGGTCAGCGCGGTGGTGATGATCTCCCGGCGCAGCGGGTGGCTGGTCAGCGCGGTGGGGAAGCGGCGGCGCAGCGGCTCGGGGAAGTAGTCGACCAGCAGCTGCTCCAGCGCCGGGTCGTCGGGCAGCCCGGAGTGCAGCACCGCGTCGTTGACCTCGATCTTGGCGTAGGCGAGCAGCACCGCGAGCTCGGGGTTGGTCAGCCCCTGCCCGTCCCGGCGGCGCTCGACCAGCGCCCGGTCGTCCGGCAGCGCCTCCACCGCCCGGTCCAGCCGCCCCGAGCGCTCCAGCGCGCGCAGGTACCGCTGGTGGGCGTCGAGCAGCCCGCGGGCCGCGGTCGACTCCCCGGCGAGGGTGGCGTTCTGCGCGTAGTTGTCGCCGAGCACGCCGACGGCGACCTCGTCGGTCATCTCGCCCAGCAGCCGGGCCCGCCCGACCGGGTCCAGCCGGCCCTCGTCGGTCACCCGGTTCAGGGCGATCTTGATGTTGACCTCGTGGTCGGAGGTGTCGACGCCCGCCGAGTTGTCGATGGCGTCGTTGTTCACCCGCCCCCCGGCCAGCGCGTACTCGATCCGGCCGCGCTGGGTCAGCCCCAGGTTGCCGCCCTCCCCGACCACTCGGACCCGCAGCTGCGCACCGTCGACCCGGACGGCGTCGTTGGCCTTGTCGCCCACGTCCAGAGCGCTCTCCGTGCCGGCCTTGACGTAGGTGCCGATCCCGCCGTTGAACAGCAGGTCGACCGGGGCCAGCAGCACCGCGCGCACCAGCTCCGCGGGGCTGAGCGCCGTCACGTCGTCCTCGAGGCCCAGCGCGGCGCGCATCGGCTCGGAGACCGGCACCGACTTCGCCGTCCGGGGCCACACGCCGCCGCCGGCGCTGATCAGCGAGCTGTCGTAGTCGGCCCACGAGGAGCGGGGCAGGGTGAACAGCCGTTGCCGCTCGGCCCAGGACGCCGCCGGGTCCGGAGTGGGGTCGACGAACACGTGCCGGTGGTCGAAGGCGGCCACCAGCTGCAGGTACTCGCTCAGCAGCATCCCGTTGCCGAAGACGTCGCCGGACATGTCGCCGATGCCGACGACGGTGACCTCCTGGCTCTGCACGTCGACACCGAGCTCGCGGAAGTGCCGGGTGACCGACTCCCACGCGCCGCGGGCGGTGATGCCCATCGCCTTGTGGTCGTAGCCGACCGAGCCGCCGGAGGCGAAGGCGTCGCCCAGCCAGAAGCCGCGCTCCAGCGCCACGGCGTTGGCCAGGTCGGAGAAGGTCGCCGTCCCCTTGTCGGCGGCGACCACCAGGTAGGTGTCGTCGCCGTCGTGCCGGACCACCCGCTCGGGCGGGACGACCCGGCCCTCGACCAGGTTGTCGGTCAGCGACAGCAGCGCGCCGATGAACAACCGGTAGCAGGCCCGGCCCTCGGCCAGCACCGCGTCCCGGTCGGCGCCCTCGCCGGGACCGCGCAGGACGACGAAGCCGCCCTTGGCCCCGGTCGGCACGATCACGGTGTTCTTCACCGTCTGCGCCTTGACCAGGCCCAGCACCTCGGTGCGCAGGTCCTCGCGCCGGTCGCTCCAGCGCAGCCCACCGCGGGCGACGGCACCGAAGCGCAGGTGCACGCCCACCACCCGCGGCGAGCTGACCCACACCTCACGGGCGGGCCGCGGCTCGGGCAGGTCGGCGAGGGCGTGCGGGTCGAGCTTGAGGGCCAGCGGGGCGGTCCCGGCGAGCACGCCGGCGGTGAAGGCCGTCGTCCGCAGGGTCGCCTGCACCGCCGACAGCAGGGCGGTGAGCACCCGGTCGGCGTCCAGGCTCTCGACCGAGCCGATCGCCTCGGTGAGGGAGTCGACCAGGGCGGCGGTGCGCACCTCGCGGCCGGCGGCGAGGTCGGGGTGGAAGCGGGTCTCGAACAGCGCCACCAGCCGGGCGACGACGCCGGGGTGGGCGGCGAGCACCTGCTCGACGTAGGCCGCGCCGAAGGGCAGCCCGCCCTGACGCAGCCACTGCACGTAGGCGCGCAGCACCGCCACCTGCCGCCAGGTCAGCCCGGCCAGCAGCACCAGGGCGTTGAGGCCGTCGTCCTCGGCCCGGGCCGACCAGACCGCGGCGATGGCGTCGGTGAACCGCTCGGGCAGCGTGCCGGCCAGGGGCACGGTCGCGGTCGGTGCGGCCAGGCCGAAGTCGTAGACCCACGCCATCGGCGCACCGATGCGGTCGATCTCGTAGGGCCGCTCGTCGACCACGTCGACGCCCATGTGCTGCAGCACCGGCAGCACGTCGGACAGCAGCAGCCGCTCGCCCACCCGGTAGACGGTCAGCCGGCGGTCGCCGTCGGCGGCGTCCGCGGGTGCCCAGAGCCGCAGGTCGGTCCCGCCGCCGGCGAGCCGGTCCAGCCGGGCGAGGTCCTCGACGGCGACCCGGGCGGGGAAGTCCTCCTGGTAGGCCGCGGGGAAGGCGTCGGCGACCCGGGCGAGCAGCCGGGCGGCGTCGTCACCGTGCCGCGCGGCGAGGGCGTCGGCGAGGTCGTCGGTCCAGCTGCGGGCGGCCGCCGACAGCGCCGCCTCCAGGGCCGGGACGTCGACCTCGGGCAGGGTCGGGGAGCTGTGCCGGCGGACCGGCACCCGGACGACGAAGTGCAGCCGGGACAGCACCGACTCGCTGGACCGCACCGTGAACTCGACGTTGGTGCCGCCCAACGTCTCCAGCAGCAGCCGCTGCATGGTCAGCCGCACCTGGGTCGTGTACCGGTCGCGGGGCAGGTAGACGAGGGCGGAGAAGAACCGGCCGAAGGGGTCCCGGCGCAGGAACAGCCGGGTCTGCCGGCGCTCGCGCAGGTGCAGCACGGCCAGCGCGACCGGCAGCAGCTCCTCGGTGTCGACCTGCAGCAGCTCGTCGCGGGGGTAGGTCTCCAGGACGTCGAGCAGCTCCTTGCCCGAGTGGCTGTCCGCGGGGACGCCGGAGCGCTCCAGCACCGCCTCCGCGGTCCGCCGCACCAGCGGGACGTCGCGCACGCTGCTCGTGTGGGCCTCGGTCGGGAAGAGCCCGACGAGCAGCAGGCGGGCGGGGCTGCCGGTCTCCCCGGGCAGGTCGACCACGACCAGGTCCAGCCAGGCCGGGCGCTGGACGGTCGAGCGGGCGTCGCCCTTGGTCACCAGCACCCGGCGGGTCATGGCCTCGGGGGAGGCGAGCGCCGCCGGCGCGACCGAGGTGGCCCGCTCCGGCGAGCTGCGCAGCACCCCGAGTTCCGAGCCGGGGACGACGGTGGCGGTGGGCCCGTCGGGCCCCGCGACGAGTTCGACGGTGCGGGCGCCGAGGAAGAGGAAGTTGCCCTCGGTCAGCCAGCGCAGCAGCGCCGCGGCCTCGACCGGGTCGTCGGCGGGGTGTGCGGCGCGGTGGGCGGCCCGCCCGGCGAGCTCCCCGGCGACCGGCAGCCGTTCGAGGACGTCGGCGGCCTCGAGGGTCCGCGCGATCAGGGCGCTCTCGTCGAGGTGGCTGCGCCGGACGTCGGCCAGCACGGTGGCCAGCCCGGCGAGCAGGTCGGTGGCCGACTCCTCGTCGACGTGCCCGGCCAGCACCACGGCCATCCAGGACTCGGCGAGCGCGTCGGCGCCGCAGGCCCCGGCGTCCGCGCTGTCGCAGAAGGCGAGCAGCTGCCCGGCGGGGCTCCGCCGCACGACCACGACGGGGTGGACGACGTGCTCCAGAGCGATGCCCTGGCGCACCACCTCGGCGGTGACGGAGTCGACCAGGAACGGCATGTCGTCGACGACGACCCGCAGCACCGAGGGCCCCTCGGCGGTGCGGTGGACGTCGAGCAGCGGGGTGCCCACCGGGCGGGCGGCGGCCAGCCGGAGGTGACCGACGGCCAGCACGGCGAGGTCGGCCGGGTCGTGGCCGACGACCTCGGCGGCGGGCTCGCCGGCGTAGAAGCGGTGCACCAGGGCGGCGGCGTCCGCGGGACCGATCACGAGGACGTCGTCGGGCTCCTCGGCGAGCAGCCCGCCCGCCGCGGCCGCAGCCAGGTCCAGCAGCCGGCGCTTGGCGTGCTGGGCGGCCTCGAGGGAGGCCATGTCGACCGGTCCGTCGGCGGTGACCGACGGCGAGTGCAGCAGGTCAGGAGCAGCGGACCGATCGGACTCCGTACCCAGGCCAGCCATGCTCACCGACGCTAGTGGCCACCCCGCCACGCCGCACGCACATCGGCGTGCCGCGCCGAGCCCCGCGTCGGGCCCGGGACGTCAGCCGCGGACCTTGAGCGGCAGCAGCAGCTCGGCGATCCAGCTGAAGACGGCGATGAGGAAGCCGCCCAGCAGCGCGGCCACGAACCCGTCGACGCTGAACCGGTCGGACAGGGCCGCGGTGAGACCCAGCAGCGCCGCGTTGATGACCAGCAGGAACAGGCCGAGGGTCGCCATGACGAACGGCAGCGCGAGCAGCCGGACGACCGGGCCGACGACCGAGTTGACGACGGCGAACAGCAGCGCGACCCACAGGTAGGTGCCGGTGCTGCCGAGGGTGGCCTGGTCGTTGCCGATGACGTCGATGCCGTCGACCAGCCGGGTGACCACGTACATGATCACGGCCAGCACGACGACCCGGAGGGCGAACTTCCCGATCGTGTTCACGGCGCGCACGCTAGCGCCCGGCGGCCGTCGGGGCGGGCAGCCGCGCACCGACCCGTCGCGCGTCGCAGGCGGCCGCCCGACCGTGCCGTTGTCGGGAACAACTCCCGGTCCCACTCGCTTGTACGAGGTGCCGGTCCGGACAGACCCCCGGGCCTCACCTCAGCGTCGCCGCGAGCGACCACTCGCCGAGAGGCGGCTGACGGACCGGCCATCGCGCGCCCCGTCGGGACCACCTCCAGGCGGGGCGCTGCGCCCGTCCCGGGCCGCGGCGCTTGCGACACTGACGGGGTGGCCCCCGTCCCCGCAACCCCGGCCGGGCGTCTCCCCCGGGGGGCGGTGCTGCGGTCGGTGGCACTGCTCGGCCTGCTGGCCGCCGGCGTCGTGGTGGCCGTCCTCGTCGACGTCCCGGACGTGGCCACGGTCCGGGGCTGGCTGAACCGGCGCGGTCCGGTCGGCTGGGTGCTGCTGCTCGCCGCCTTCTCCCTCGCCCCGCTGGCCCCGGTGCCCCGCACCGCGCTCTCGGTGCTGGCCGGGGTGCTCGCCGGCTTCTGGGGCGGTCTGGCCCTGTCGCTGGGCAGCGGCGTGCTGGCCGCCCTGGCCGGCTTCGGTCTCGCCCGCTGGCTGGGCCGGGAGACGGTGACGCGACTGGCCGGCCCGCGACTGGCCCGGGCCGACGCCCTGCTCACCCGCCGGGGTGCCGTCGCCGTCCTGGTCGGGCGGTTGCTGCCGGTCACGCCGTTCACGCTGGTCAGCTACGCCAGCGGTCTGTCCGGCATCCCACTGGGTGCCTACCTGCTCGGGTCGACGGTCGGGATGGCACCGGGCAGCATCGCCTACGTGACCCTTGGTGCGACCGTCGGGTCCGCAGGGGAGGGTGGCGGGCTGCTGCTGGCTCTGGTGCCGCTCTCGGTCGCGCTGGTCGGGCTGGCCCTCGCCCGCTGGTGGCACGTGCGGCGGCGGGCCACGACCTGATCTCCGTTCGAACACGTGTTCGAGATCGGTGCTAAGGTCGAGACGCGAGCAGGACGACGGACGAACCACCTCTGACGGTGTCTGCGGCTCTCTAGCGCTGTGGCTAGACAGCCTGAGATGCCGATCGAGACGGCGGTCGATGTCGTGGTCTACGCCTGTCTAGCTCCAGACCAAGAAGACCGCATAGCCTCCTCGACATGGACCCCGTCCGGAACCCGTACGCCCCCGGCGCCGGGCAGCGCCCCCCCGAGCTGGCCGGCCGGGACGTCGAGCTGTCGGCCTTCGACGTCGTCCTGGAGCGCATCGCCCGCGGCCGGCCGGAGCGCTCGCTCGTGCTCACCGGCCTGCGCGGGGTCGGCAAGACCGTGCTGCTCAACCAGCTGCGCTCGGCCGCGATCAGCCGTGGCTGGGGCACCGGAAAGATCGAGGCCCGGCCCGACCAGTCGCTGCGCCGTCCGCTGTCGGCCGCGCTGCACATGGCGCTGCGCGAGCTGCGGCACCCCGACCAGGAGTCCACCGACGCCGTCCTGGGCACCCTCAAGGCCTTCGCACAGCGCCAGGCGACAGCGGACGCCAAGGTGCGCGACCGCTGGCAGCCGGGCATCGACGTGCCGGCGACCACCGGGCGGGCCGACTCCGGCGACATGGAGATCGACCTCGTCGAGCTGCTCAGCGACGTGGCCGGGATCGCCGCCGACGTGGGCAAGGGCGTGGCGCTGTTCATCGACGAGATGCAGGACGTGCAGGCCGACGACGTGTCGGCTATCTGCGCCGCCTGTCACGAGCTGTCCCAGCAGGGCGCCCCGCTGATCGTCGTCGGCGCCGGGCTCCCCCACCTGCCCGCCGTCCTGTCGGCCTCGAAGAGCTACTCGGAACGGCTCTTCCGCTACCTGCGGATCGACCGGCTCGACCGGGACGCCGCCGACCGCGCGCTGCTGGCCCCCGCCGAGCGGGAGGACGTCACCTTCGAACCCGCCGCCCTGGACGCCCTGTACGACGCCGCCGACGGCTACCCCTACTTCGTGCAGGCCTACGGCAAGGTCACCTGGGACGTCGCCGCCTCCTCCCCCATCACCGCCGCCGACGTCGCGATGGGCGCCCCGGCCGCCGAGGCCGAGCTCGCGGTGGGCTTCTTCGGTTCCCGCTACGACCGCGCCACCCCCGCCGAGCGCGAGTACATGCACGCCATGGCCGAGCTGGGCGGCCCCGCAGGCGCCGCAGTCGGGACGTCGGACGTCGCGGTCACCCTGGGCCGCAAGCCCGCCTCGCTCTCCCCCGCCCGCGACTCGCTGATCAAGAAGGGCCTGGTCTACTCCGCCGAGCGCGGCCAGATCGCCTTCACCGTGCCGCACTTCGGCCGCTACCTGCTCAGCCACGCCACCGACTGACGCAGGTTCCACGTGCGACAACCGGGTGCCGAGGGCAGGGTGACGGGGTGAGCACCCCCGCCGACGTGCGCCTGCCCGAGGAGATCACCGTCCCGGTGGACGGCGGTGACCTGGCGGCGCTGTACTGGGCGGCCGACGCACCCGCCGCCCCGCTGGTCGTGCTGGTGCACGGGATCACCAGCAACGCGATGGTCTGGGCGCCGGTGGCGTCCGCGCTGGCCGGCGGCTGCCAGGTCGTGGCCCCCGACCTGCGCGGCCGGGGCCGCAGCGCCGGACTCCCCTCCCCCTACGGTCTGGGGACGCACGCCGCCGACGTCACCGCGCTGCTGGATGCCTTCGGGGCCGACGACGGCGCCGGTGCCGACGTCACCGTGCTGGTCGGCCACTCGATGGGCGGCTTCGTCGCCACCCTGGCCACCGCCGGCACCGCCCGCGGCCTGGTGCACGGGCTGGTGCTCGTCGACGGCGGGCTGCCCTTCCCCGTCCCCCCGGCCGCGGACACCGACGCGATGCTGGCCGCCTTCCTCGGCCCCACCCTGGACCGGCTCGACACCACGTTCCCCGACGAGGCCGCGGTCCTGGCCTTCTGGGCCGAGCACCCCACCGTCGGCCCGTGGGTCGACGACCCGGCCGTGGCCGCCTTCCTGGCCCGCGACCTGACCGGGGCCCCGCCGGAGCTGCGCAGCGCGGTCTCCCGGGAGGCGGTGCGGGTCGACGGCGCGGACATGCTGCGCAACGAGGCGGTGCTGGAGACCACGACCGACCTGCCGGTGCCGGCCACGTTGCTGTGGGCGACCCGCGGCATGGACGGCGAGACCCCCGGGCTCTACGACGAGGCGCGGCTGGCGGGCATGGGCCTGGCCGGCGCGCACGTCACCGCCCGCGAGGTTCCCGACACCGACCACGACTCCCTGCTGTGGAGCCCCCAGGGCGTCGCGGCGGTCGCCGCCGCCGTCCGGGAGGCCGTGGTTCGCGCCGACTGAGCGCCGGTCAGCGCCCCGCGGGGTGCGCGCGGACGGCCAGCAGGGCGACGTCGTCCTCCGCGCCGTCGATGAGCAACTCGGTCAACAGTCCGTCGCACAGGTCCGCCAGCGGCTCCCCCGCCAGCGCCGCGACGGCGGCCCGCAGCCGGTCCCGCCCGGTGTCCAGGTCACCGGTGCGGCGCTCGAACAGCCCGTCGGTGAACAGCAGCAGCGTGCTGCCGGGCAGCAGCTCGGCCACCCCGTCGACGCGCGGCCCCCGCCAGTCGGTGCCCAGCGGCGGGCCGACCGGCGCGTCCAGGTCGACCACCGCGCCGTCGGGCTGCACCAGCATCGGCATCGGGTGGCCGGCCGAGGCCCAGCGCAGCCGGCGCCGCCCGGCCGCCCGGTCCTCGTCGCCGGACTCGATCCGGCCGACCAGCGCGGTGGCCAGCGTGGCCACGCCCAGCCCGGCGACGGCCCGGTCGGCCCGGCCGAGGACCTGCGCGGGCGGCTCCTGCCGGTCGTAGGCGATCGCCCGGACGGTCGTCTTCAGCTGGCCCATCGTGGCGGCGGCCTCCAGGTCGTGGCCGACGACGTCGCCGATCACCAGCACGGTGTCCCCGTCGGGCTGCTGGAAGGCGTCGTACCAGTCGCCGCCGATCGCGATGCCCTTGGTCGCCGGCCGGTAGCGGACGGCGACCTCCAGGTCGTCGGGCTGCACCGGGTCCGACAGCAGGCTGCGCTGCAGCCGCTCGGCGACCCGCACCTGCGCGCTGGCCAGCCGGGCGTTGTCCAGCGCCAGCGCCGCCCGGAAGGAGGCGACCGCGGCGGTGCGCAGCTCCAGGTCGGTGAACGGGCCGCGCTCGGGCCCGTTGACCAGGGTCAGCGCGCCGAACAGCTCCTCGCGGGCGATGAGCGGGTAGACCGCCACCGCGCTCGGCTGCAGCACCCGGAGCGCCTCCAGCGCCCGCGCGTCACCGACCATCGAGGCCATGGCCTCGTCGGTGAGCTGCTGGATGACCACCGGCGTGCCCTCGCGCAGCGAGGTGGGCACCGGGGCGTTGGGGCGGTTGGTGCGCACCCGCAGGTCGGCGTACCGGTCGACGGCGGCCAGCTGCGCCGGGTCACGGTGGGCCCGGCCGATGTCGCGGCGGACGCCGTCCTCGACCACGGAGACCAGGCACCAGTCGGCCAGGATGGGCACCACCCGGTCGGCGAAGCGGTGCACCGCCTCCTCGACGTCCAGCGTGGAGGTCATGGCCTGGCTGATGTCTCCGAGCAGCATGAGGTGGCGGCCGGCGAGCGCCGCCTCCTCGGCGGCCGCTGCGGCGCGGACGGCCTCCTCCTCGCGGGCGGCGGCGGCCTCGGCGCGGGCCAGCTGCTCCTGCCGCCGCGCCGTGACGTCGTCGTAGGTGACGACCAGGCCGCCGTCGGTGCGGAAGGCGTCGACCTGGAACCAGATGCCGAGCGGGGCGAACCACGCCTCGAAGCCCTCGGCCACGCCGGTGGCGGCGACCCGCCGGTAGGTCTGCTCGAAGAGGCTGCCGACGGTCTCGGGATAGGCCTCCCAGATGACCCGGCCGACCAGACCTCCGACGGTCTCCCCCAGCAACGCGGCCCCGGAGGGGTTCATGTAGCTGAACCGCCAGGCGTCGTCCAGCACGAAGAGCGGACGCGCCATCCCCTCGACCGCCCGCATCAGCAGGTCGGAGGGCGCCGGGGCCCCGGTGACGGTCATCCGACCACTCTGCACCATCCCCGGGCCCGGGACGGCGACCGCCGCCCCGGGCTCCTGCTGCCGGATCAGCGCGGGGACGGGGTCTCGCCGGTCCCCGGGGCGCCGCTGGCGGCACCGAGCCCGCGGTCGGCGGCGTGCCCGTCGGGCTGGCCGTCGCGCTGGTCGGCACCGTGCCCGTCGTCGACCATGGTGGCCTCGTCGAAGGGCCGCTTCCCGGCCAGGACGGCGTCCAGCTGCTCGCGGTCGAGCTCCTTGGTCCAGTGGGCGACCAGCACGGTGGCGATCGCGTTGCCGGAGAAGTTGGTGACCGCGCGCGCCTCGGACATGAACCGGTCGATGCCCACGATCAGGCCGACGCCGTCGAGCAGCTCCGGACGGTGCGAGGACAGGCCACCGGCCAGCGTCGCCAGGCCGGCGCCCGTGACGCCCGCCGCGCCCTTCGACGCGATGATCATGAAGACCAGCAGGCCGATCTGCTCGCTCAGGGACAGCGGGTCGCCCAGCGCCTCGGCGATGAACAGCGAGGCCATCGTCAGGTAGATGGCCGTGCCGTCGAGGTTGAACGAGTACCCGGTCGGCACCACGATGCCGGCCACCGGCTTGGAGACCCCGACGTGCTCCATCTTCGCGATCAGCCGGGGCAGGGCGGTCTCCGACGAGGACGTGGAGACGATGAGCAGGAACTCCCGGCCCAGGTACTTCAGCAGCTTCCACACGTTGATCCGGGTGAAGACCCACAGCACCGCGCCCAGCACGCCGAAGACGAAGATCAGGCAGGTCGCGTAGAAGCCCAGCATCAGGACGGCGAGGCTCTTGAGCGCGTCGACGCCGGTGGCCCCGACCACGGCCGCGATCGCGCCGAAGGCACCGATCGGCGCCACCCACATGATCATCGACAGCACCTTGAAGACCAGCCGCTGGAAGTGGCCGATCCCGCGCAGCACCGGCTCCCCCGCCGTCCCCATCGACTGGATGGCGAACCCGACCAGCAGCGCCACGAGCAGCGCCTGCAGCACCGAGCCGTCGGTGAGCGCGGAGACCAGCGTCTCGGGGATGAGGCCGAGGATGAAGTCGGTGGTGCCGCCGGCGCCCTCGGCGGTCTCGGCCAGGGTCTGGCCGCGGGCGCGCAGCTCGTCGGAGAGCTGGAGGCCGTCGCCGGGGTGCAGCAGGTTGCCCACGACCAGGCCGATGGTCAGGGCGAAGGTGGACATCAGGATGAAGTAGCCCAGCGCCAGGCCGCCGACCCTGCCGACCTGGGCGGCCTTCCGGATCGAGCCGATGCCCAGCACGATCGTGCAGAAGATGACCGGCGCGATCAGCATCTTGATCAGGTTGACGAAGGCGTCACCGAGCCACTTGAGCTCCACGGCGAAGTCGGGGAAGACCAGCCCGACGACGATGCCCAGGGCCACCGCGGCGATCACCGAGAGGTAGAGCCAGTGGGTGCGGTCGCGGCGGCGGCTCGGCGTGCCGGTGTCCGTCCCGCCGTCGCCGGGTGTCCTGGTGGTGGCCATGGGGAGATCATCGCCCGCCCGGCCCGACCCGTCGAGGCCGGGGTGTGACAGGGGACACCACGACGAGGACCGGGGGACCGGGGCGGGCGCCCTGGTCCCCCGGTCCCGGGGTCGTGCGGTGGAGCCGTGGAGCTGGGGTCAGTGCGCCAGCACGATCGACAGCGCGCCCTTGCCGTACCCGGCCACCTCGGCGTCGAGGTCGATGCGGTTGAACGCGGCCGCCAGGCCGGCGATGTCGCCGGGGAGGGCCTCGCCGGGCGCGTACAGCTTGTACAGCTTCGAGTGGGTGATGCCGCCGCCGTTGAACAGCGCCGCCATCACGTTGACCACCTCGTACAGCACCTCCAGGTGCATGTCCGAGAGCTCGCCCTCGTCGATGGCGTCCTCGAGGCCGCCCTTGGGGAGCAGCGCGAACGCGCCGGCGCACCAGGCGGCGAGGGGGACGTCCACCAGCACCAGGGCGGTGGTGGCCATCGTCGGGTCGACGTAGACGGCCACGGCCGGCTTGTCGTTGAGCGAGAGCGGGTCACCCGCCCCCACGGTGACGTCCTTGCCGATCAGCCCCTCGATCAGGTCGCGGACGTCCTTGGGGTTGGGCAGCAGGGCCGGCGCGGGGGCGGTCACGAGATCACCCCGTCCAGGGCGTCGCGGAAGGTGTCCTCGGTGAAGGGCTTGGCGATGAGGAACAGCGCGCCGGCGTTGGCCGCCTTGTCCCGCATCTCCGGGGAGCCCTCCGAGGTCACGAAGCCGAAGGGCACCTGGGAGCCCGACGCCCGCAGCGCCTCGAGGCACTCGATGCCGGTCATCTCGGGCATGTTCCAGTCCGAGAGCACCAGGTCCGGCTTCTCGGAGGCGACCAGGTCGAAGGCCTCCCTGCCGTCGGCGGCCTGGATGATGTCGTGGTCGTCGTACCCGGCCTGACGCAGGGTTCGGATGACGATCTGCCGCATGACTCGGCTGTCGTCGGTCACCAGGATCTTCACTGCTGCGGCACCTCGTTCCGCTCGGTGTGCGGCGCCCCGGTGGCGCCCTGCACGGAGATGGTCAGGGACTGTCCGCGCCACTGACCGTCGATGCGGCGGACGTCGTCCAGCCGCCCGGTCGGCGGCGCGGTCCCGATCCGGGGCAGCCCGAGGGCCGAGGGCCCGGGCAGCACGGACTTGATGTTGCCGCCGAGCACGTTGGCCAGCTCGCCGAGGGCGTCGGCGACGTCCTCGGCGTCCACGACCGTGGGCGGCCGGGTCATCAGCACGCTCTCGGTGAGCGCCTCGGCCGTGGCCGGGGCGCAGGTGAGGACGACGGCGCCGTTCCACGGGCCGGAGATCGTGACCCAGGCGCTGACGACCTCGGCCGGCGGCGCGACGGGCAGGGGCACGAAGGCCTCCCCGTCGCCCACCAGCGAGGGCCAGACCTCGTCGGCGATGCTCTGCACCGTCTCGGCGTCCAGCAGCTCGGTGATCGGCTGGGCGTGGGACGTGGTCATGCGGACACCCCCTCGGGGAGCAGGCCGAGCAGCGCGAGCTTGTCCCGCATCGCGTCGGCGGTGAACGGCTTGATCAGGTACTCGTGGGCCCCGGCGGCCAGCGCCTTGACGATCTGGCCGGTCTCGCTCTCGGTGGTGACCATCATCAGCGTCACCTGCCGGTACGCGGGGTTGGCGCGGACGGCCATGACGAACTGCAGGCCGTCCATCACCGGCATGTTCCAGTCGATGCAGCACAGGTCGGGGGTGAACCCCTCCTGCAGCACGTCGAGGGCCTGGCGGCCGTCGCCGGCCTCCCGGACCTCGTAGCCGAAGTCCTTCAGGATCGTGCCGACGATGCGCCGCATGGCGCGCGAGTCGTCGATCACCAGAGCGCGCATGGTCATGCTCCCTTCCGGGGTCGGTAGGCGGAGCCGCGGCCGAGGACGACCCGCTCCCAGTTGTCGTCGACCCCGAGGGTCGTCTCGGCGGCGCCGAGGAAGAGCCAGCCGTCGGGCCGCATGATCTGCCGCACCCGACCGAGGATCTGCTGCTTGGTGGCCAGGTCGAAGTAGATGAGGACGTTGCGCAGGTAGACGACGTCGAACGGGCCGAGACGCGGCAGCGGCGCGGCGAGGTTGCACTCGCTGGCGGTGACCATCCGGCGCAGCGCCGGGGCGATCTCCCACTCGTTGCCGGCCCGGGTGAAGTGCCGCACCAGCATCGAGGCCGGGAGGCCGCGGTTGACCTCCAGCTGGCTGAACCGGCCGGCGCGGGTGCGCTCCACCATCTTCTGGGACAGGTCGGTGGCGGTGATCGACACCCGGGTGGCGGCGTTGGGCAGCGCGTCGGACAGCAGCATGGCCAGCGTGTAGGCCTCCTGCCCGCTCGAGCAGGCCGCGGACCAGATCTGCAGCCGCTCGTCGGGACGGCGGGCGGCCAGCAGCTGCGGCAGGACCGTGCTGGTGAAGGAGGTGAACGGGTCGCCGTCGCGGAACCACGACGTCTCGTTGGTGGTCAGCGCCTCCACGATCCGGCGGGTGACCGCCGGGTCGGGGGTCTTGCGGACGCTCTCGACGAGCTCGCTGACCCCGGACAGGCCGCGCTGCTGGGCCATCGGCAGCAGCCGCGCCTCGACGAGGTACTCCTTGCCCGGCTGCAGGACGATCGCGCTCTCGCGGTGCACCAGCTGGCGCACCCAGTCGAAGCTCGTGGCGGTCAGGGTCATCGGATGCCTCCCATCGGAACGGCGGCGCGGCCGGCGGCGGAGAGGCCGCCCGGTCGCGGGGTGGGCAGGAGCCGGATGATCGCCTCGGCGACCCGGCCGAGCGGCAGGACCTCGTCGGCGAAACCGGCCTGGGTGACGGCGCCGGGCATGCCCCACACGACCGAGGTGGCCTGGTCCTGGGCTACGACGCTGCCGCCGGCGTCACGGATGAGGCCGGCGCCGATGCGGCCGTCGGAGCCCATGCCGGTCAGCACGACCCCCAGCACGGCGCCGTCGTAGGCGGCCACGGCGGAGCGGAACAGCACGTCGACGGCCGGGCGGCAGAAGTTCTCCGGGGGGGCCTGGTTCAGCGCGGTGCGCCGGTTGGCCCCGCTGGTGCCCACGGTCAGGTGGAAGTCGCCGGGGGCGATGTGCACGGTGCCCGGGGCCAGCAGGGTGCCGTCGACGGCCTCGACCACGTCCAGCGCGCAGAGGCGGTCCAGCCGCTGGGCGAACTGGCGGGTGAAGACCGGCGGCATGTGCTGCACCAGCAGGACCGGGACGGGCAGGTTGGCCGGCAGCAGCGGCAGCACCTTGGTCAGCGCCTCGGGCCCACCGGTGGAGGACCCGATGACCAGCACGGCGGGGGGCTTGGGGGCGCGGGTGCGGGCGACCGGCGGGCGCACCGCGACCGGCGCGGCGGAGGCGGGCGCCGCGGTGGCGGTCTGCGGGCGGCCGGTGAGGGCCTTGATCTTGGGGATGAGCTGCTGGCGGACGCTCTCCATCGACTGCGCGACGCTGCCGACGTTGGCCGGCTTGGTGACGTAGTCGTTGGCGCCGGCGGACAGCGCGTCCAGGGTCGCGGAGGCGCCGCGCTCGGTGAGCGTGCTGAACATGATGATCGGCACGCGGTTGCGGAGGCCACGGATCGCACGGACCGCCTCGATGCCGTTCATCTCCGGCATCTCGATGTCCATCGTGATCAGGTCGGGCTTCAGCTGCTCCAGCTTCGCCACGGCCACGCGGCCGTTCACCGCGGTGCCGACGACGTTGATCATCGGGTCTGCGGACAGCACATCGGTCACGATCTTGCGGACGACGACGGAGTCGTCGACGACCATCACCTTGATCTGTTCCACGCGTTCCCCCGCAGCCGTAGGTACCGGCCGGTGGGCCGCTCCCTCCCTGTATCGGCACGGGGTGCCGGGGCTTGAGCGGACTCGCGGGTCTCGTGTCAGATCCGGGGGCAGGTCACCCCCGCACGGGTCAGCTCCCCTGCGGCAGCGCGCGCCCGGTGACCATCGCCCAGGGCGAGCCGAGCACGGTCAGCGACTCGTCGTCGAGCAGGTCGGCCATCGCCAGCCCCTGCACGCAGCCGGAGAGGGCGTTCCAGACCCCCTCGGCGCCGTCCCGCGGGGAGAACCCGCCCTCGACGAAGGCCGAGACGGTCATCAGCTGGGCGGCGGCCAGCGTGCGGGTGCGCCCGGAGACGTGGGCGGCCCAGGCGGCGCCGTGCATGGCCGCGGCCCAGGGGCGCCGCTGCGCGCGACCGGCGTCCACGGCGGCCCGCCAGCGGCGGCGGTCCGTGTCGCCGGCACCGCGGACGGCGTCCAGCAGCTCGGCCAGGCCGGTGGCCATCGGCCCGAGGTCCGGCCGCGGGCCGGGCTCCCAGGCGGTGCCGGTGGCGTAGGAGCCGGTCAGCTCCCGGCGGGTCGGGGCGTCCAGGGCCTCGGAGGCCCACCAGCCGGTGGCGGCGTCGGCCAGCACGTCGGCGGCGAGCGCGGCGACGGCGGGGTCGCAGTCGGCGACGACGGGGTGCTCCGGGCCCAGCACGTCGTCGCGGACGAGCCGCTCGAGGGCCGGGGTGTTGCCGATCGTGCTGCGCTCGAGGAGCGTGACCAGCTGCGCCGAGCGGTCGTCGGGGTCCCCGGCCGGCTCGGTCATGTCGCGCAGCTGGGGGACGCCGGCGGCGGCGAGCTCGTGCGCGCGGCGGGCCCGGACGGCCAGCGTGGCGCGCTCGGCGTCGGAGCGGCCGGCGGCGGCGTGGGCGCCGGCGAGCCGGTGCAGGGTGTCGGCGTCGGCGCCGAGGCCGGTCAGCAGGACGTCGGCGACCTGCGCGCCGCCGGGCAGTCGGACCAGGTCGAAGCCGAGCGTCGCTGCGCTGACCAGGGAGTAGGGCACGTCGCCTCCAGGGAAGTGGTGCGGCAAGCGTGCGGGGGGACCGCCACCTGCTGCCACGCCTCGATCACCCGCTCGCGGGACAGCGAGGGAGGAGCGCCGCGCGTTCCTGTCCGAGGGTCAGTGCCCGGTCACAGCCTGTTCCAACCCTTGTCACCCGGTCGGTGCGCCCCGGGGGCGGACCCGACGGCCGCCGGCCGTCAGGGTGACCACGACGCCGCCGCGCTCGTCCTCGGCCACGGTCTCCTCGGGTTCGGTGACGACCACCAGCCCGAGCCGGGCGGCAGCCCGGTCCAGCGCGGCCCGGGCCCGGTCGCGGACCATCCCCCGCTCACCAGCGGACACCTGCCAGGCGCTCGGCGGCACCACCAGGCCGACGGTGACCGACTCCAGGGCCGTCGGGGCGTCCTCCTGGCTGCCCAGCAGGGCGACGAGCTCGCCCTGGAGCACGAGCACCCGCTCGAGCCGGGCCCGGAGCGGGTCCGGGCCGGGCCGAAGCTGCAGCGGCACCCCGGGGACGTCCTGCCCGGCGCGCCGGGCGGCGGCGGCCAGCTCGTCCGTGGCGTCCCCGAGGTCGGAGGTCAGCTGCACGAGCTCGTCCAGGTCCACGGGCGACGAGGGTAGACCGTTTCTGTTTACAACGTAAACCGACTGCGTTGCCGGGTGGGTCGCCCTCAGAAGGTGAACCGGGCGACGCTCCCCCGGAGGTCGCTGGCCATCCGGGACAGCTCGTCCACGGCCAGGCGAGTCTGGCCCAGCGCCGAGGTGGTCGCCGAGGCCGCGGTGGAGACCCCCGTGATGGTGGTGGCGATCTCGGTGGACCCGCCGGCGGCCTCCTGGACCGAGCGGGACATCTCGCTGGTGGTCGCGGTCTGCTCCTCGACCGCGCTGGCGATGGTCAGCTGGAAGTCGTTGATCTGCCCGATGACACCGGAGATGCCGCCGATGGCCGTGATGGCCCGGCTCGTGTCGGCCTGGATGGCCTCCACCCGGCGGGCGATGTCCTCCGTCGCCCGGGCGGTCTCCTGGGCCAGCTCCTTGACCTCGTTGGCCACCACGGCGAAGCCCTTGCCGGCCTCCCCGGCGCGGGCGGCCTCGATGGTGGCGTTGAGGGCCAGCAGGTTGGTCTGCTCGGCGATCGAGGTGATCGTCTTGACCACGGCGCCGATCTCCTTGGAGCTGGCGCCGAGGGCGGTGATGGTCTCGGTCGTCGACTCGGCCTCCCCCACCGCCTGGGCGGCGACCCGGGCCGCCTCGTTGGCGTTCTGGCTGATCTCGCGGATCGAGGCGCCCATCTCCTCGGCACCGGCGGCGACCGTCGCGACGTTGCGGGAGACCTCCTCGGCCGCCGCGGAGACGACGCCGGACTGGGCCGAGGTCTCCTGCGCCGATCCGGAGATCTGCGCCGCGGACGCCGACAGCTCCTCGGCCGATGCGGCGACGGCGTCGGCGGAGGCCACGACCGAGGTCATCACCGAGCGCAGCCCGGTCATCGCGTCGTCCAGCGCGGTCGCCGTCCGGCCCACCTCATCGCGGGAGCGGACGTCGGCGGTGCGGGTGAGGTCGCCGACGGCCAGGCCCTCGGCGGCGTGCTGCACGCGCTGCAGGCCAGCGGTGATCCGCCGGGCGATGAGGACGCCGATGGCCAGGGCGAGCGCGGCGCCGGCCACCACGGTGCCCAGCAGGACCCAGCGGGTGTGCTCGTAGGAGGCGGTCGCCGCGGCGGCGCTGGCGGCGGCGTTCTCCTGGCGCAGCGCGGCCAGCCGGTCCAGGTCGGTGACGATGTCGGCGGCGATCGGGGCCACCTCGGCGTCCCGCTGCGCGGCCCAGGCGGTGAGGTCCCCGCTGTCGGCGAGGGCGTCCAGCGCCGGCAGGGCCGCCTTGTACTCGTTGAGGCTGCCCAGCGCGCTGTCGATCAGCTCGCGGCTCTCCGCCGTCGGGTGGGTGGCGAGGTAGTGCGAGGCGGCCCGGGCGAGCAGGGAGAACGCCTCCTGCCGGTCGCCCATGTACTGCTGCCGGGCGGCGGCGTCGGTGGCGACGGCGTAGTTCACCGCGGACAGCCGCAGGGCGTACAGCTCGGCCCGCACGGCCTCGACGTCGGCGGTGCCCACCAGTTCGTCGCGGTACATGCGCTCCGTCGCGTCGGCGGACCCGCGCAGGCTGGTCAGCCCGACCAGGCCCACGCCGACGGCCACCAGGACGGCGACGGCCACCGCCGAGAGGATCTTGGCCAGAATCCCGCGTACGCGGAACCGGGCGAAGAGGGATGGTGCGCTCACGGGTGTGCCTCCTGGGGCGGGTGGTGCCGGTGCGAGTCGGCAGCGACGTGGTCGATCGTCGGGCAGTCCGGCCGGCACGGACCTGTTCCTCGTCGGCGTGTCGGTGCGCTGACCTGCAGGAAAGGAACTGACCGACGCTCGCTGGCGATGAGTCGACACGGGCCGGTGACCGCACCGCGGCCCGCCCACGACGACGACGGCCGCCGCCCCTCCGGAGAGGTGCGACGGCCGTCGTGGTCGGTCAGGCCCTGGTGCAGGGGCCCGCCCCGAGCCTGCGAAGGGTGGGGAGGAAGGGGGTCCTTCTAGTAGGTGAAGCGGGCCACGCTCCCCCGCAGGTCGCTGGCCATCCGAGACAGCTCGTCGACGGCCTGCCGGGTCTGGCCCAGCGCCTGGGTGGTCGAGCTGGCCGCGGTCGAGACCCCGGTGATGTTGGTGGCGATCTCGGTCGAGCCGCCGGCGGCCTCCTGGACCGAGCGCGACATCTCGTTCGTCGTCGCGGTCTGCTCCTCGACGGCGCTGGCGATGGTCAGCTGGAAGTCGTTGATCGACCCGATGATCTCCGAGATCCGGCCGATCGCGGCCACGGCCCCGCTCGTGTCGCCCTGGATGGCCTCCACCCGGCGGGCGATGTCCTCCGTCGCCCGGGCGGTCTCCTGGGCCAGCTCCTTGACCTCGTTGGCCACCACCGCGAAGCCCTTGCCGGCCTCCCCGGCCCGCGCCGCCTCGATGGTGGCGTTGAGGGCCAGCAGGTTGGTCTGCTCCGCGATCGAGGTGATGACCTTGACGACGTTGCCGATCTCGCGGGACGAGTCGCCCAGCTTGACGACGGTGGCGTTGGTGGTCTCGGCCTCGGCGACTGCCTGGGCGGCGACCCGGGCCGCCTCGTTGGCGTTCTGGCTGATCTCCCGGATCGAGGCGCCCATCTCCTCCGCGCCGGCGGCGACCGTGGCCACGCTGCGGGAGACCTCCTCCGCGGCGGCGGAGACGACACCGGACTGCGCGGAGGTCTCCTCGGCCGAGGCCGAGATCTGCGCAGAGGAGGCGGACAGCTCCTCGGAGGCGGCGGCGACGGCGTCGGAGGAGGCGGCGACCGCGCTCATGACCTGACGCAGGTTGCCGATGGCGTCGTCCAGCGCGCGGCCCATGGTGCCGAGCTCGTCCGTGGTGGTCAGCCCGCTGCTGCGGGTCAGGTCGCCGGCGGCCAGGCCCTCGATGACGTCGCGCACCCGCTGGGTGGCCCGGGCGACCCCGGTCGCGACGAACCAGCCGAGCAGCAGGGCCAGGGCCATGCCGACGACCAGGACGACGAGGACGAGCGTGCGCGCCGAGGAGGCGTCGGCGGCGGCGTCCTGGGCCGCCTCGGTGGCCAGCTGGGTCTCGGCCGAACGGAGCTCACCGAGCACGTCGGTGGCCTGGGTCAGCAGCAGATTGGCATTGTTGGCCTCGATCCACCCCCGCACGTCGCCGGAGAGGGCCAGCGGGGCGAGGGTGCTCTGGGAGTAGGCCTGCCAGTCGTCGACCAGTCCGCCGGCCTCCGCGGCGAGGGCCAGACGGTCGGCGTCCACGTCCAGGCCCGTGTAGGTGTCCTCGTCCTCCTGGTAGGCGGTCAGGATCTCCGGGATCCGGCTGAGCGCCTTCTCCGTGTCCTCGGGGGTCAGGGACAGCGCCGCGTTGCGGGAGGTGACCCGCAGCTGCTGGATGTCGTCGGCCATGTCCCCGACGACGGCGACCGCGGTGACGTTGTTCTCGACCAGGTCCGCCGTGTCGGCGGCACCCTGGCTGACCGACTGGATGCCCACGACACCGATGCAGGTGCCCGCCACGGCGGCGGCACCGACCGCGGCGAGCACCTTGGTCCGGACACTGCGGTCGCCCCAGACGGAGCCAGATCGAGCGAGCGGGTTACCGGACATGGGTCTCTCCTGGAGTGGGGTGGGGAAGGGGTCGGACTGGGGGTGGTGGGCCCGCGGGGAACCGGCGGGAGCAAGTGGAACCGAGGAGTTCCGTGGCCATGGTGGACCGGTCGGGAATGGCGTACCCGACGTCCGTCTGCGTGTCGTGAGGAATGGCGGAGAAAGGACGGCGACCGTCCCGGACAGCTGCTTTGTCGACAATCCCGGGGAACGGTCGACGCAGCAGCTGCGCGGTGGATCAGTAGGTGAACGTCGCGACGCTGCCGCGCAGGTCGCTGGCCATCCGGGAGAGCTCGTCGACGGCCAGCCGGGTCTGCCCGAGGGCCTGGGTGGTCGCGGCGGCCGCAGCGGAGACGCCGGTGATGTTGGTGGCGATCTCGGTGGAGCCACCGGCGGCCTCCTGGACCGACCGGGACATCTCGCTGGTCGTGGCGGTCTGCTCCTCGACGGCGCTGGCGATGGTCTGCTGGAAGTCGTTGATCTGCCCGATGACACCGGAGATGCCGCCGATGGCCGCGACCGCGCGCGTCGAGTCGGCCTGGATGGCCTCCACCCGGCGGGCGATGTCCTCCGTCGCCCGGGCCGTCTCCTGGGCCAGCTCCTTGACCTCGTTGGCCACCACCGCGAAGCCCTTGCCGGCCTCCCCGGCCCGCGCCGCCTCGATGGTGGCGTTGAGGGCCAGCAGGTTGGTCTGCTCCGCGATCGAGGTGATGGCCTTGACCACCGCCCCGATCTCCTGGCTGGAGGCGCCCAGCGCCTGGATCGTCTCGGTGGTCGTCTGCGCCTCGACCACGGCCTGCGAGGCGACCCGGGTGGCCTCGTTGACGCTCTGGCTGATCTCGCGGATCGCCGAGCCCATCTCGTCCGCGCCGGCGGCGACCGTCGCGACGTTCCGGGAGACCTCCTCGGCGGCCGAGGAGACCACCGCGGACTGCACCGAGGTCTCGTCGGCCGAGGCGGAGATCTCCGCCGCCGACGCCGACAGCTCCTCCGACGCCGCTGCCACCGCGTCCGAGGACGCCGCGACCGCGGCCACGACGGCCCGCAGGTGCTGCTGGGCGGTGCGCAGCTCGGCGGCCATCCGGCCCACCTCGTCGCCGGCCGTCACGCCGGAGTCGACGGTGAGGTCACCGGTGGCCATCGCCGCCAGCGAGGCCTGGACCCGGCCGAGGGGGCGGGCCAGCGAGCGCTGGGTGAGCAGGCAGATGCCGGCGATGACCAGCAGGCCGGCGACGGCGGTCAGCACACCCAGCCGGGCGGAGCGGGCGATCGCGGCCTCGACCTCGGCGTCGGCGACGTCCGAGGCGACGTCCAGGACGTCCTTGGCCTCGCTCACCGCGGTGTCGGAGACGTCGTTGGCGTCCTGGATCTCCTCGTACCGGCCCCGGGCGCCGACCTGGTCGGCGACCGCGCCGTCGGTGAAGGTGCGGATCGCGGCGGTGTAGGTCGCGAAGGTGTCCTGCAGCCCGGCGACGGCGGTGGCGGACTCCCCGGTGAGCGGCACCTCGCCGAGCTCGGCCAGCAGGCCGTCGGCGGTCTCCGTGTCGTCCGCCAGGTCGGCCAGCTGGTCCCGCGGGTCCGGGCTGACCAGCGCCTTGAGCCCGTCGACCTTCAGCTCGCTGGCCCGCGTGTCCAGCTGCAGGACCAGGGTCTCCGCGTCGGCCACGGCGGACCGGGTGGCGCTGGCGTCACGGACGACGGCGTTGGAGCTGAGGAGGTTGGCGAGCAGGGCGCCGAAGGCCACCACCACGACGCCGAGCAGGACACCGAACTTGACGGCGAGCCGGCGGCCGGCGAACCAGGCGAGCGGGCCGGACGGTGCAGAGGAGCTCATGACGGTTCTCCAGGACGATGACGGATCCCGGTGTCCGAGGTGGACGGCGGGGGGGAGGAGGAGCACCGTCGTCCGCCGTCACCGCGCGGTCGAGCGTGTTCTCCCGGGCACCAGAGTGGAGCAAGCGGTAACCGCTGTTACCGGTTTTCGCACGTGTCGCGCGAGGTGTCGGGAGAATGGTCGGTGACCCGCCCGGACGGGCACTTTGTCGACAATTCGACGACCATTCCCCGGGCACGGTCCGCACACACGACCGCGGCCGCCGCTCCGCCCGGGGAAGGGGACGGAACAGCGGCCGCGGGGGTCGGTGTGGACGGGGTCAGGCCCTGGTGCAGGGGCCCGCCGCGAGCGTGCGAGCGGTGGGGGGCACCAGGGTCCTTCTAGTAGGTGAAGCGGGCCACCGTGGTGCGCAGGTCGCTCGCCATGCGGGAGAGCTCGTCGACGGCCTGCTGGGTCTGGCCGAGCGCCTGGGTGGTCGAGCTGGCGGCGGTGGAGACCCCGGTGATGTTCATGGCGATCTCCGTGGAGCCGCCGGCGGCCTCCTGGACCGAGCGCGACATCTCGTTGGTGGTGGCCGTCTGCTCCTCGACCGCGCTGGCGATGGTCAGCTGGAAGTCGTTGATCGAGCCGATGATCTCCGAGATGCGGCCGATCGCGGTGACGGCGCCGGAGGTGTCGCCCTGGATGGTCTCGACGCGGCGGGTGATGTCCTCGGTGGCCCGGGCGGTGGCCTGGGCCAGCTCCTTGACCTCGTTGGCGACCACGGCGAAGCCCTTGCCGGCCTCCCCGGCGCGGGCGGCCTCGATGGTGGCGTTGAGCGCCAGCAGGTTGGTCTGCTCGGCGATGGAGGTGATGACCTTGACGACGTTGCCGATCTCGCGGGAGGAGTCACCGAGCTTCACGACGGTGGCGTTGGTGGTCTCGGCCTCGGCGACGGCCTGCGCGGCGACCCGGGCGGCCTCGTTGGCGTTCTGGCTGATCTCCCGGATGGAGGCGCCCATCTGCTCGGCTCCGGCGGCGACGGTGGCCACGTTGCGGGAGACCTCCTCGGCGGCGGCGGAGACGACACCGGACTGGGCCGAGGTCTCCTGCGCCGAGGACGAGATCTGGGCGGAGGTGGCGGACAGCTCCTCGGAGGCGGCGGCGACGGCGTCGGAGGAGGCGACGACCGAGGCCATCACCGAGCGCAGGGCCACCTGGGCGGCGGCGAGCGAGGCGGCCATCTGGCCGATCTCGTCGGCGTCGCGGACCTCGGGCACCACGGTCAGGTCGCCGGTCGCCATCGCCTCGACGGTGGCCTGCACCGAGCGGACGGTGGACAGCAGCCGGCGGATCATGAACACGCCGAGCCCGGCGGCCAGGAGCACCCCGATCAGGGCGGTCGTCACCACGAGGACCACGGCCTGGTCGGCGGCGGCGGCCGCCTCGGCGTTGCGGGCCTGGGCCTGGGTGGACTGGGCGATGCCCTCGTCCTCCAGCGCCTGGGAGAAGTCGCTCACCACCGGCGCGGCGACGTCCTTGTAGAGGCGGCCGAAGCCCTCGAGGTCACCGGCGTCGGCGGCCGGGATCATCTGGGTCTCGTTGATCTCGACGAGCTTCTGGAACTCGGTCTCGAAGGTCGCCGCGGCGGCCTGGTCGATGATGTAGGGCGTGTAGGAGTCGACGGCGGCCTTCAGGTCCGCCAGCTTCTCCGCCGCCTGCTCGGTGATGGCCGGCCGGTCGGCGGGCGTGTAGACCGGGTACTGCAGCACCCGGGAGCGGTAGGCGGCGACCGCGCGCTGCATGGCGGCCAGGTCGTTCAGCGGCCGGAGGTTCTCGGTGTAGATCTCCTCCTGCACC
Organism: Modestobacter muralis; assembly: GCF_010682105.1. Taxonomy (GTDB): domain Bacteria; phylum Actinomycetota; class Actinomycetes; order Mycobacteriales; family Geodermatophilaceae; genus Modestobacter; species Modestobacter muralis. The sequence continues at coordinate 359,964 of NZ_JAAGWH010000013.1, forward strand.
GCGTTCATGTCACGCATGCGGGAGATCGACAGCACGTTGGTGCCGGCGACGACCACGACGAGCAGAGCCAGGACCGCACCGATCTTCAAGCCCAGGGGCCGGTCGGTGAACCACCGGGTCCACCGGGCGGGCGAGGCGGCGTTGCTCATGGTCTGGCTCCTGGCTGGCTGGATGGGTCGTACGGGCCCCGCCGGTGGGCGGGGTGGGAGAGCGCCCCCGGGTGCCTGCCTTCGACGGCGGGGGAGTGGTGCAGCGGTGGGACACCCACCCCCGGCGGACCGGGGGTGGGCCTTCAGGTGCCGACGGCCCGGTTGACGTCCAGGGACAGCAGCAGCTGGCCGGCGAGCTTGTAGGCGCCGCGGATGAGGTCGCGGGCGCTGCCGTCGAGGGTGTCCGGCGGGGCCTCGAAGTCGCGCACGTTGACGTCGACGACGTCGGCGATGCTGTCGACCAGCAGGCTGACGGCCTCGCCGTGCAGCCGGACGACGATGACGACCGGCTGCTCGCCGGCCGGGCGGGCCGGGCGGCCGAGCCGCTCGCGCAGCTCGATCGCAGTCACGACCTGGCCGCGCAGGTTGATCAGCCCGGCGACGGCCGGCGGGGCCAGCGGCACCCGGGTGATGCTCTGGCTGCGCAGCACCTCCTGGACGTGCTCGACCTCCACGCCGTAGAGGTCGCCGTCCAGCCAGAAGGTCGCCAGCTGGCTGGTGACGGGCACGGTGCGGGCGTCGGTGGCGGTGCTCACGTCAGACCTCCATCAGGTGGACGCCGGCGGCCTCGAGGGCGGCGAAGGCGTCGGGCATGCCGGGCGGGGGGTTGTAGAAGGCGGGGTCGGCGGCGAGGATCGCGGCCCGCACGTCGAGCAGCTCGGTGACCCGGTCGCCGATGACGGCCGAGCCGAGCAGGCCCAGGTCGTCGATGTCGCTGTGCACCGAGGCCTCGCCGTCGACGATGTCGAGGATCTCCTCGACCACGATGGCCACGCTGCGGCCGTGGTCGGCGTAGACGATGACCTCGAGGGTCTCCCGGTCGTCGTTACCGAAGGCGCCCAGGTGCCGGTCGAGCCGGACGATCGGGAGGATCGCGCCGCGGTACTGCACGACCTCCCGCGACCCGACCCGCTCGACGGTGTCGCTGCGCACCTGCTCGAGGCGGGTGACGGTGTCCAGCGGGATGGCGACCCGGCGGCCGCCGCCGATGGCGGCCAACAGCATCCGCTGGCGCTCCTGGGTGGCGACCGCGGCGGTGATCGCCGCGCGGGTCTCCTGCCGGTCCGCGGACTCGGCGCGCAGCGCGCGGCGGGCCAGCGCCTGGACGTCGAGGATCAGCGCGACGGCGCCGTCGCCGAGCACGGTGGCGCCGGAGTACAGCCCGATCGCCTTGAGCACACTACTGACCGCCTTGACGACGATCTCCTCGGTGTTGATGACGCGGTCGACCACCAGGCCGAACCGGCGCCCCTCCGAGCGGAGGACGGCGATGACGACGTGGCCGTCGTGCCGGTCCGAGGGCAGGCCCAGGACGTCGGCCAGGCGCACGAGGGGGAGCAGCTCGCCGCGCAGCCGGTAGACCGATGCGCCGCCGACCTCCTCGACCGCGGCCGAGGCCTTCTCCGCGTCCAGCGAGACGAGCTCCTGAAGGCTGATCTGCGGGATGGCGTAGCGGTCGCCGGCGCACTCGATGGTCAGCGCCGGGACGATCGCCAGGGTCAGCGGGATGCGCAGCCGCATGCAGGTGCCGCGGCCGACGGTCGACTCGACCTCGATGGTGCCGCCGATGCCCTCGATGTTGGTCTTGACCACGTCCATGCCGACCCCGCGACCGGAGACGTTGGTGACCGCGGCGGCGGTGGAGAAGCCGGGCGCGAAGATCAGCTGCAGCAGGTCCTGCGGGCCCATCCGGGTCAGCTGGTCGGGGGTGACGAGGCCCTTGGCCACGGCGCTGCGGCCGATCTTGGCCGGGTCGATGCCGGCGCCGTCGTCGGCGACCTCGACCACGACCTGGCCGCTCTCGTGCCGCGAGCGCAGGGTGAGCACGCCCTCGGCCGGCTTGCCGGCGGCGATGCGGTCGGCGGTGGCCTCGATGCCGTGGTCCACGGAGTTGCGGACCAGGTGGGTCAGCGGGTCCTTGACCGCCTCGAGCAGGGTCTTGTCCAGCTCGGTGTCCTTGCCCTCCATCTCCAGCCGGATGTTCTTCTGCAGCTGGAGGCCGAGGTCGCGGACGACGCGGGGGAGCTTGGACCAGATGTGGTCGATGGGCTGCATGCGCGTCTTCATCGCGCTCTCCTGCAGCTCGCTGGCGATCAGGTTCAGCCGCTGCGAGGCGCGGACGAGGTCCTGGTCGTCCTGCCGGCCGGCGTACTGCACGATCTGGTTGCGGGTGAGCACCAGCTCACCGACGAGCAGCATCAGGTTGTCCAGCAGGTCGACGTCGACGCGGATGGTGCTGTCGGCGACGCCGCGGGCCTTGGGGCCGGCCTCGGCGGTGCCCGGCTCGGGGGCGAGCGGGGCGGCCGGCGCCGGGGCGGCGGCGGGCGGCGGGGTGACGGGCGGGGCCGACGGCATCGCGGCGACGGGGGCCGGGGCGGCAACGGTCTCCATCGCCGGCACCGGTGCCGGCGCCGGGACGGCGGCCTTGGCACGGGAGGCGCGCTTGGCGGGAGCCCGCTTGGCGGCGGGCTTCTCGGCCTTCACGGACGCAGCGGCGGGGGCCTCGGCGGCCTCCACCACGGACTCGGCGGCGACGACGGCCTCGGCGGCCTCGACCACGGCCGTCTCGGCGGCGGGGGTGGGGACGTCCTCCAGGGCGGCGGCGAGCACCGCGACGGTGTCGGCGACCTCGACGGTCCCCTCACCGCCGGTGGCCTCGATGGCGGCCAGCAGCGCCCGGATGATGTCGGTCATCATCAGCAGCGCGCTGGTGCGGGACGGCGTCAGGTCCAGCGCGCCGTCGCGGAGCCGGGACAGCAGGTTCTCCCCGACGTGCGCGACCTCCTCCAGCCGGTTGAAGGCGAGGAAGCCGCTGGTGCCCTTGATGGTGTGGATCGTGCGGAAGATGCTCGAGAGCCGGTCCCGCGACCGTGGGTCCTGCTCCAGGGCGACGAGGTCCTGGTCCAGCTGGTCCAGGTTCTCGTGGCTCTCCACGAGGAACTCCTCGACGATGTCGTCCAGACCTTCCACGCCTGCCTCTTCCCTTGGTGCGCCGTGCGGGCCTGCCCCGTCCGGTGATGGCTGTTTCGGCGCCCTCCGATCCACCTGAAGGTGAATCGAGCGGAATGCGCACGCTTGTCGGGAATGGTCGTGTGAGGCACTCGGAATGGTTCTTCGTGCCCTTGTCGACAATTCCCTGCAGTGACCGTCCGCCCTGGTCAGCGGCGGTACTGCGGCGTACTGGGAGGCATCGGCAGGGCCCGGGACGACCGTGACCGCCGTCCCGGGGGGAACGGCGGTCACGGTGGGGGAGCAGGGGCGGGAACGCACCGGTGAGGCGACTGGGACAGCCGGGCGGGTGTCCGGCTCGCGGCGGTCTAGCCGCGCGGCGGCTCGGCCGGGAGCACGACGACCCCGTCGCGGTCGGCGCAGAGCCACTCGCCGGGCCGGAAGACCACGCCGGCGAACTCGACGGGGCGGTCGGCGACGCTGGAGTGCAGGCCCCGCTCGCTCTTGCGCGGCACGGCCGCCAGCGCCCGGACGCCGATCGGCTGGGCCTCGAGCTCGGCGAGGTCCCGGACGGCGCCGGAGACGACCACGCCCGCCCAGCCGTTCTGCGCCGCCGCGACCGCGAGGTTGCCGCCGAACAGCGAGCAGCGCAGCGAGCCGCCGCCGTCGACGACGAGGACCCGGCCCTCGCCGGGGGTGCTGACCGCCTCGCGGACGGAGGTGTTGTCCTCGAAGACCTTGAGCGTGGTGATCGGGCCGCTGAAGGCGGGCGTGCCGCCGAGCACGAGGAACACCGGCGCGCAGACCTGCGCCTCGGAGTGCTCGTCGCACAGGTCGGTCGTGGACCAGGGGGTGGGTGCGGTCACGGGAGTGCCTCCAGGGGTCGGGAGTGGTGGGACGGGTCGGCCAGCGCGGCGAGCACGGCGGCGGTGTAGGAGGTCGTGGACGCCGTCCCGCCGAGGTCACGGGTGCAGACGCCCGCGGCGACCGTGCTCCGGACCGCCGCCGACACCCGGTGCGCGGCGTCGAGCAGGGCCGGGTCGCCGCGGCGGGTGCCCAGCCACTCCAGCAGCATCCCGGCCGACAGCACCATCGCGATCGGGTCGGCGACGTCCTGCCCGGCGATGTCCGGGGCCGACCCGTGCGCGGCCTGCGCCGCGGCCCGGGTGTCGGAGCTGTTCAGCGACGGGGCGGTGCCCAGGGAGCCGGCGAGCTCGCCGGTCAGGTCGGAGAGGATGTCGCCGAACATGTTCTCGGTGACGACGACGTCGAAGTCACCGCCCCGGCGGAGCAGGTGGACGGTGATGGCGTCCATGTGCAGGTCGTCGACCACGACGTCGGGGTGGCGCGCCGCCACCTCCCGGCACACGTCGCGGAACAGGCCCATGGCCAGCGGCAGCACGTTGGCCTTGTGCACGATCGTGACGTGCCGGCGCCGCCGGCGGGCCAGCTCGAAGGCGGTGACGGCGATCCGCTCGATGCGGGAGCGGGTGAAGACGCCGATGCTGAGCGCGACGTCCGGCGTGGGCATGAACTCACCGGTGCCGGCGTGGGTGTTGCGGTCGGCGTAGAAGCCCTCGGTGTTCTCCCGGACGACGACCACGTCCAGCTCGGGGCACAGCGCCCGCCCGGCACCGAACGCCCGCGCGGGGCGGACGTTGGCGTAGAGGTCGAAGTGCTTGCGCAGGGCGCCGCTGGGGTTGAGCCGGGACCGGAACGGCTCGGGGTAGGCCACCCCGTCCACCGGCCCGAGCAGCCACCCGTCGGTACCGGCGAGGACGTCGAGGGTCTCGGCCGGCAGCGGCGTGCCGTGGCTGGCGATGGCCGCGGCACCCATCGGCAGCTCCCGCCACCGCACCGGTGCCGCACCCGCGGCCTGCAGCGCGGCGTCGACGACCCGGACCGCGGCCGGCACGACCTCCGGCCCGATCCCGTCGCCGAGCAGGACACCCAGCTGCAGGCCCGGCCCGGGCAGGTCCCCGTGCTCCGTCATGGTTATAACCTAGCGGTGACCAGGTGGCGGTGCACAAGTCCTGGCTGCGGTTTCATGCTCACCACCGTTATGAGGAGGGGCCGTGTCGGAGACCTTCGCGACCAAGAGCGACCTCGCCTACGCGCGGGTCCGCGACCTGGTCATGGACGGGTCGCTGCCCCCGGGGACGGTGCTGGCCCAGGCGGCGCTGGCCCGGCAGCTCGGCGTCAGCACCACCCCTCTGCGGGAGGCCCTGCGGCGGCTGGCCCAGCAGGGCCTGGTCGAGCTGGACGCGCACCGGGACGCCCGGGTCGCACCGCTGGACGCCGCCGAGGCCCGCGACCTGGTCGAACTGCGGCAGAGCCTCGACCCGCTGGCCGCCGGACTCGCCGCAGCCCGCCGCACGGCCGAGGACCTCACGGAGATGCGCGCCGCGCTGGACGCCCTGGAGTCGCTGCCCGCCGACCCCTCCCCGGGCCAGCTGGCCGGACACCGGCGCTTCCACGCCGCGGTCTACACCGCCTCGCACAACCGGCTGCTGGTGCAGAGCCTGGACGGGCTGTGGGACAAGACCGACCGCTACCGGCGGCACGCGCTGCAGGAGGAGCGCACCCCCGCCGAGCTCGCCCGGCGTGCCGAGGAGCACCGGCTGCTGCTGGAGGCCGTGGTGGACCGGGACGGAGACGCGGCGACGGCGCTGATGCACCGGCACGTGGAGACCAGCCTGGGCGCCCGGGCCGCCGCACGGCTCGCCGACCCCGCCGCGCGTCGGTGAGCGCGACGGCCGGGGGGAGGGCGTTCCGGCTGCTGCTGGTGCACTCGGTGCTCACCCAGGTGGTCACCTTCGTGCTCCGCCCGATGACCGCCTACCGGGCCGTGGAGCTCGACGTCCCCGCCGCCTGGCTCGGGGCGCTCACCGCCTCCTTCGCCGTCGTCCCGCTGCTGCTGGCCGTGCCGTCGGGGCAGGCCACCGACCGGTTCGGCGAGCGGCGGGTGATGCTGGCCGGCGCCGTCCTGTTCGTGCTGGCCGCCGTCGTCTTCGCCACCGGGCGCGGGGGCGCGGCGGGGCTCGTGGTGGGCAGCGTGGTGCTGGGCACCGGCCACCTGCTGTCGGTGGTGGCCCAGCAGGCGGCCGTGGCGAACTCCGCCGGCCCGGGCCGGTTCGACACCGCGTTCGGGCACTACACGTTCGCCGCCTCCCTCGGGCAGGCCGCCGGCCCCGCGCTGATCACCGTGCTCGGCGGCTCGGGCGCGCTCCCGGACAGCCGGCCGGTGTTCCTGGCCGCCACGGTGCTCGCCGTCGTCCTGCTGGGCGTGACCGCCGTGCTGCGCACCCCGGCCCGGGTGTCCGCCGGCGCTGCCGCCGAGGCCGGCGGCATGGGCGCCCTGCTGCGGCTCCCCGGGCTGCTGCGGGCGCTGACGGTCAGCTGCGTCGTGCTCGCCGCGGTCGACATCACCCTCGTCTACCTGCCCGCCCTGGGCGCCGAGCGTGGGCTGGCCGCGGGCGCGGTCGGGCTGCTGCTCACGCTGCGAGCGCTGGCCTCGATGACCTCCCGCCTGCTGCTGGGCCGGCTCGTCCGGCTGGCCGGGCGCCGCCGGCTGATGATCGGCAGCGTCGCCCTGTCGGCCGTCGCGATGGGGGCCGTCGCGGTGCCGATGCCCCTGCCGGCGACCTCGGTCCTGGTGCTGCTGCTGGGGCTCGGGCTCGGCGTCGGGCAGCCGCTGACGATGTCCTGGCTGGCCGAGGTCGCCCCGCCGGGGTCCCGGGGGCGGGCGATGTCGCTGCGGCTCACCGGCAACCGGCTGGGCCAGGTGCTGCTGCCCAGCGCCGTCGGGCTGCTGGCCGCGGGCTTCGGGGCCGCCGGGGTGCTGTGGGCCAGCGCGGGGGCGCTGGCCGCCGTGGGGGTGGCCGCCCGCCGGCTGGCGGTGGACGGCCACCCCGGTCCGCAGGGCTGAGCTACTCCGAGGTCGGTGCCCGTCCGGCGGGCGCGTCCTGCACCCACCAGCTCCGGACGTTGACGAACTCCCGGATGCCGGCGGCGGCGAGCTCCCGCCCGTACCCGCTGGCCCCGGTGCCGCCGAAGGGCATCCGCACGTCGGAGGCGACCACCGCGTTGACGAAGACCGCGCCGGACCGGATCCGCCGGGCGACGGCCACGCCGCGCGCGGCGTCCGCCGTCCACACGCTCGCCCCGAGCCCGAAGCGGGTGTCGTTGGCGATCCGGACGGCGTCGTCGTCCCCGTCGGCCTCGATCACCGCCGCCACCGGACCGAAGGTCTCCTCGTCGTAGGCGGGCATGCCCGGGCGCACGCCGGCCAGCACGGTGGGGGCGTAGAACCACCCCGGCCCCGGCAGCACCCGGCCGCCGGCCAGCAGGCGTGCGCCGGCGGCGACGGAGGCCTCGACCTGCCGGTGCACCGCCGCCCGCAGGTCCGGCCGGGCCATCGGCCCGACGTCGGTCCCGGGCGCCGTCGGGTCGCCGACGACCAACGCGGCCACCTCGGCCAGCAGCAGCCCGGTGAACTCCTCGACCACCGAGGTGTCGACGACGAACCGCTTGGGCGAGATGCAGCTCTGCCCGGCGTTGAGGTACCGGGCCCGGGTGGCCAGGGCCGCGACCCGGGGCAGGTCCGCGTCGGCGAGCACCACGAAGGGGTCGGAGCCGCCGAGCTCCAGCACCGACTTCTTGATCGCACCCCCGGCGGCGGCGCCCACGGCCCGCCCGGCCCGCTCGCTGCCGGTCAGGGTCACCGCACCCACCCGGGGGTCGGCGACCAGCCGGGCGGTGACCGTGGGCACCTGCGGCTCGGCCACGACGAGGGCGGTGAACAGCCCCTCGGGTGCCCCAGCCTCGGCCAGCACCCGGGCCACCGCCAGCGCGCAGCCGGTGGTGTTCGGCGCGTGCTTGAGCAGCGCGGCGTTGCCGGCCATCAGGGCGGGCGCGGCGAACCGGAACACCTGCCACAGCGGGAAGTTCCACGGCATGACCGCCAGCACGACCCCGACCGGCTCGTAGCCGACCCAGCTGCGGTCGGCCGGGGTGTCCACCGGCTCATCGGCCAGCAGCGCGGGGGCGTGCGCGGCGTACCAGTCGCAGCCGGTGGCGCACTTGTCCACCTCCGCCCGCGCCTCGGCGAGCGGCTTGCCCATCTCGCGGGTGACCAGCAGGGCCAGCTCCTCGGCACCTGCCCGCAGCAGCGCGGCCGCGCGGTGCAGCACTGCGGACCGGTCGGCCGACGCCCGGGCGGCCCACGCCGGTTGCACGGCCGCGGCCCGGTCCAGGGCGGCGTCGACCTGGGCGTCGGACCACGCCGGGTGCTCCGCGAGCGTCTCCCCGGTCGCCGGGTCCACGGTGGTGACCACCCCGGTCACCGCGGGCCCCCCGGACCGGTGGCGCCGCGGTCGGCGTCGGACAGGTGGACGAAGGTCTCCCCGGTCGCGGTGATCGTCCGGGTGACCTCGCGCCCGCCGTAGACCCAGTAGATGGTCAGGTCGCCGCTGCCGCGGTTGAGGAAGCAGTGCGGCACCCCGGCCGGCACCCACGTGGCCTCACCGGCCACCAGGTCGAAGCGCTCGTCGCCGATCACCGCGGTCGCCTCCCCGGCGAAGACCAGGACGGTCTCCTCGACGTTGTGCGAGTGCAGCGGGATGCCCGTGCCCGGTCCGAACACCGTCATCCCGGTCGTGACCGTGTTGCCCTCGGTGTTCCAGCTCCCGACGAAGGGCACGGTGACCACGCCGTTGCCCCGGTCGAAGCGCTCGATCTCCGCCGGTCGCAGGACGTGGGCGGGCTGCGGGCCGCGGGGCGCGCTCACGCCGACTGCTCCGCCGCGTGGCTGGTCACCAGGTTGCCGGCGGTGTTGACCTGGCTGCCGGGCACCACGGTCTGCTCGGCGACGGCGCGCCAGCGCCGGAAGTGCGGCGAGTCCCGGTGGGCCTGGAACGCCGCGGCGTCGGTGTAGAGCTCGTAGAACACGAAGCGGTCCTCGTCGCCCTCCATTTCACAGACGTCAAAGCGCAGGCAACCCGGCTCGTCGCGGACCGAGGCCTCCGCGTTGGCCGCGATCCCGGCGCGGAACTCCGCCTGGCTCCCGGGTCGGACCTGCAGCGTCACCAGCATGCTGAACATCGGGCGTCCTCCAGCTCGTCTTGTGTGCAAAGATGTATACAGGATGCACCGCTCAGGAGGGACCCCGATGACCCAGGACCTGCTCGCGCCGGACGCACTGCGCGACTTCGGCACCGCCGTGCTCACCTCCGTCGGCGTCCCGGCGGACGACGCCGCCCTGGTCTCCGACAGCCTGGTGCAGGCCGACCTGTGGGGGCACCAGTCGCACGGTCTGCTGCGGCTGCCCTGGTACGTCGCCCGGCTGCGCAGCGGCGCCATGACCGCGGTGACCCGGCCCGAGGTGGTCACCGACACCGGCCCGCTGGTGGTCCTCGACGGGCGGGCCGGCATCGGCCAGGTGCTGGCCGACCGGGCCCGGGAGCTCGCCGTCGGACGCGCCCGCCGGCACGGCGTCGGCGCGGTCGGGGTGCGCGACTCCAACCACTTCGGCACCGCCATGTACTTCACCCGCCGGGCCGCGCGGGAGGGCTGCGTCGCGGTGCTGACCACCAACGCCAGCCCGGCGATGGCGCCCTGGGGCGGCCGGGAGAAGGTGCTGGGCACCAACCCGTGGTCCATCGCCGCACCGGCACCCGGTGGCCGGGTGGTCGCCGTCGACATCGCCAACACCGCCGTGGCGCGGGGCAAGGTGTACCTGGCGGAGAGCCGGGGCGAGCCGATCCCGGCGACCTGGGCGCTCACCGCGGACGGCGCGCCCACCACCGACGCCGCCGAGGGCGTGCGCGGGGTGATCCTGCCGATGGCCGGGCACAAGGGCTACGCGATCACCTTCCTGATGGACGTGCTCTCCGGCGCGCTCACCGGCAGCAGCGTGGGCAGCGACGTGCACGGCCCCTACGAGCCCACCGCGCGCAGCGGCGCCGGCCACCTGTTCCTCGCCCTGGACCCGGCGGCCTTCGGCGACGAGGCCGGCTACGGCGCCCGGGTCGAGCAGCTGATCGCCGAGGTCAAGGGCGTGCCGCTGGCGCAGGGGTTCGACGAGGTCTTCTACCCCGGCGAGGTCGAGGACCGGGCCGAGGCCGCCGCGCTGACCGCCGGCGGGGTCGGCCTGTCCGAGGGGTCGCTGACCGCCCTGCGTGCGCTGGGCACCGAGACCGGCGTCGCCTTCCCCCCGGCCGGGGCCGGCCGGTGACCGCCGCCGCTGCCCCGGGCCCGGGCAAGGGCGAGCTGGTCTACCAGCAGCTGCGGGCCGACATCGAGGCCGGCACGCTGCCCCCCGGTGCGCCGCTGGGCGAGCTGGCCCTCGTCGCGCGCACCGGTGCCTCGCGCACCCCGGTCCGCGAGGCGCTGCGCCGGCTGGCCGCCGACGGGCTGGTCGAGCTGGCCCCCCGGCAGGGCGCCCGGGTGTCGCGGGTGTCGCTGCGCAGCGTGCGCGACCTCTACGACCTGCGGGCGCTGCTGGAGCCCGAGGCGATGCGCCAGGCCGCCCGGGCGCCCGGCTCCCCGCTGCACGCGCAGCTCCCGCGCGTGCGGGCCGAGCTGGTGCGGCTGCAGCGCCGCTCGCCGTCCGCGGCCCGGTCGGCGGCCTTCTACGCGCTGGCCGACCGCTTCGACCAGGCAGTGGCCGACGCCTGCCCCAACGCGCACCTGCAGCGGGTGCTGGCCGACCTGCGCCCGCACAGCGCCCGGCTGCGCAACCTCTCCCACCTCGACCCGGCGCGGATCGAGACCTCCCTGGTCGAGCACCTGCGGATGGTCGACGCGCTGGCGGCCGGGGACGCCGAGGAGGCCGCCGCCGCCTGCGCCGCGCACCTGGCGCAGGGGCTGGCCACCATCGTGGCCACCCTGCGCCAGGACACCGGCGGGGTGCTCGACGACCTCGACCTGCCCCTCGGCGCGCGCTGAGGGCTAGTACGTGGCCTTGACCGCCAGCACGGGGCAGGGCGCGTCGAGCAGGATCCGCTGGGCCTGGCTGCCGGTGAGCAGCTTCCCGGTGGGGCTGCGACGCCGCATGCCGATGACGATCAGGCTGGCCTGCACCCGGGCCGCGGCCTCGACGACCTCCTCGGCGGCCTCGTGCCCCCGCACCTCCTGGGCGATCTCGAAGACCACGCCGGCCTCCTCCAGCCGCGCCCGGACCGTCGCCAGTGCGTCGTCGGAGGCGAAGCGCGGGTCGGCGAGGGCGTCCCCGCGGGAGCTGTTGACCAGGTGCAGCGGCTGCTCGCGCAGCCGGGCCTCGGCGATGGCGGCGGTCAGCGCGGCTTCCCCCTCGGGGGTGGGGACGTACCCCACGACGATCGTCATGCACGGATGATCGCCGACGCCTGCCGGGTCGGCAGCCTTGCGGCGTTAACGGATCTTTCGTTCCTTCCGTGCACCCGGGCGGCACCTGGCGGCCGGCTCGTCCGGCCGGCTCAGTCCGGGCGCCGGGCCGCGCGCAGGGTGAAGCGCCGCTCCGGACGGCCCGCGGTGCCGTAGCGCTGCCGGACGTCGGCGTCCTGCAGGGTCACCAACTGCTCCAGGTAACGGCGGGCGCTCACCCGGGCCAGCCCGGTGCGCTCGCTGCACTCGGTGGCCGACAGGCCGTCGGCGCCGGCGTCGAGGAGCACCCGGCGCACCAGCTCCAGCGTCTCCGGCGCGATGCCCTTCGGGGTCGCCGCCGGCGCCGGCGCGGCCCCGCGGGCGCGGCCGAACACCCGGTCGACGTCGCCCTGCCCCACCTCCCGGAGCTCGGCGAGCTCCCCGCGCAGCGCCGCGTAGTCGGTGAGCCGGGCGCTGAAGGTGCGCCGGTCGAAGGGCTTGACCAGGTAGTGCAGGACGCCGCCGTGCAGCGCGCTGCGGATGCTGTCGACGTCCCGGGCGGCGCTGATCACGATGGCGTCGGTGGGCGCACCGGCGGCCCGCAGCCGGCGCAGCACCTCCAGCCCGGTCATGTCCGGCAGGTAGACGTCCAGCAGCACCAGGTCCGGGGCCAGCCGGTCGACCTCGGCCAGCGCCTGCGCCCCGGTCGAGGCCGTCCCGACCACCTCGAAGCCCTCCAGCGCCGCGACGAACCCGGCGTGCACCCGCGCCACCATGAAGTCGTCGTCGACGATCAGGACGCCGATCACGAGTCCACCAACGCCGGTTCCGCGGGCAGCCGGGCGCTGAACGTGGACCCGCCGATCGACGTCGCCGTCACCTCCCCGCCACGCCGGGTGCAGACCAGGTGCACCAGCGACAGCCCGATGCCCCGCTCTCCCGGCCCGCCGGGCGAGGAACGGGCGACGTCCTTGCTCGTCACACCCCGGCGGAAGACCTCCCGCTCCATCCCCGGCGGCACCCCGGCGCCGGAGTCGCGCACCACGACGTCGACCTCACCGTCGACGAGGCCCAGCCCCACCTCGACCCAGCGGTGCGGCGCGAGCGCGGCGGCGTCCATCGCGTTGTCCACCAGGTTGCCCACGACGGTGGCCACGTCGGTGCTCAGCTCGTCGTCCAGCACCGGCAGCGCGGAGTCCGGGGCGATGCGCAGGTCGACGCCGAGCTCGTCGGCCTGGCTGGCCTTGGCGATGAGCAGGGCCGCGACCGAGGGGTCGCGCACGGCGCCGGCGACCACCGCGCTGAACTCCGAGCGGCTGGAGCTGATCCGGTGCACCAGCCGCACCGCCTCGTCGGCCTCGCCCAGCTCGATGAGCCCGGCGATGGTGTGCAGCCGGTTGCTGAACTCGTGCGCCTGCGCCCGGAGGGTGTCGGTGACGTGCCGGGTCAGCTCCAGCTCGCGCCGCAGCTCCAGCAGCTCGGTGCGGTCGCGCAGCGTGGTCACCGAGCCCAGCGCCCGTCCTCGGCTGGAGATCGGCAGCCGGTTCACCACGAGCACCCGGCCGGCGCTGCCCACCGGCCGGTCCCGGGTCACCTCGCGGTCCAGCAGCACCTCGCGCATCTCCGCACCGACCCCGAGGTCGGCCAGCGTGCGGCCCAGCGCGTCCCCGGGGATGCCCAGCAGTCGGATCGCCTCGTCGTTGACCAGCGTCACCCGGCCCTGCAGGTCCAGTCCGACGACGCCCTCGCGGATGCCGTGCAGCATCGCGTCGCGGTGCTCGACCAGGCCGGCGATCTCGGTGGGCTCCATGCCGAGGGTCTGCCGCTTCACCCGCCGGGCGACCAGCAGCGACCCGACGATGCCCAGGACGCTGGCCAGGCCCAGGTAGGTGAGCAGGTTGGGGGCGGCGGCGGCGAGCCCGTCGGCCAGCGTGGGGTACTCGCGCTCGACCGCGACCAGGCCCAGCAGGCCGCCGCCGGTGCCGCCGAGCACCGGCACCATGGCGACCGCGGCCGAGTCGCCGTGCAGGACGCCCTCCCCGACCCAGGCGCGGCCCTGCAGCACCGTGCTCTCCCCCACCACCAGCGGGTCCCCGAGCTCGTCGGGCTCCGCGGTGGCGATGATCCGGCCGTCCGGCGCGGCCACCACCACCGACCCGGAGCCGGAGACGCTGCGGCTGCTCTCCGCCGCCACCCGGACGTAGGTCTCCTCCCCGCGCTCGAGCGCCTCGCGGATGAGCCGGGTGTTGGCCACGGTCTCGGCCACGGCGAGCGCGCGGCGGCCCTCGGTCTCCTGGGCGCGCTGCGCGGTCTGGGCCACGGTGACCGCGGCGACCCCCAGCAGGACGGCGCAGACGATGACCACCTGCAGGGCCAGCAGCTGACCGGCCAGCGACAGTCGCCGCTTCACACCTGACCTCCTGACCGGTTGCTGAGGGGAGCGCCGCGCGGCCGCGCGACGGCCGCTGGGGCACGGCGCGGCGTGGACACAACGACCACAAAGCGCACTGCGCACGCAAGAGTGACATGGGCCACCATCGTTGCCACCTTCCTTGTCACGCGGCGGCATCCCGCCCGACATCCAGGAGGAACAATGCGCACTGCTCCCGCTCGGAAGCTCACCGTCGGCATCGTCGCCGCCGGCCTCGTGCTCACCGGCTGCGGCACCACCGCGGACGGCGGCTCGGCGGCCGCGGGCGGGGAGTCCGGTCCGATCACCGGACTGCGGGTCATGGTGCCCAACTCCCCCGGCAGCGGCTACGACACCACCGCCCGCGAGTGGAGCAAGGTCCTCGAGGACGAGGAGCTGGCCACGGGTCTGGAGGTCTTCAACCTCGAGGGCGCCGGCGGCACGGTCGGCCTGCAGCGGCTGGTCAACGAGAAGGGCAACGACAAGCTCCTCATGCAGATGGGGCTCGGCGTGGTCGGCGCGCAGTTCAGCAACCAGTCCGAGGCGACCCTGGACCAGACGACGCCGATCGCACAGCTGATCGAGGAGGCCGAGGCGATCGTCGTGCCCGCCGACTCCCCGTTCCAGAGCATGGACGACCTGGTCACCGCGTGGAAGGCCGACCCCGGCGCCACGCCGGTCGGCGGCGCCTCCAACCCCGGCGGTCCGGACCACCTGACCCCGATGCTGCTGGCGCAGGAGGTCGGGGTCACCCCGACCGACGTCAACTACGTCAGCTACGACGGCGGCGGCGAACTGCTGGCCGGCATCCTGGGCAAGGACATCGCCTTCGCCGCGACCGGCATCGGCGAGGTCACCGAGCCCGCCGCCGCGGGCCAGGTGCGGATCCTCGCCGTCACCAGCGAGGAGGCGGTCGCGGGCGTCGACGCACCGACGCTGCAGGACGAGGGCATCGACCTCACCTTCACCAACTGGCGCGGCATCGTGGCCCCGCCGGAGCTGTCGGCGGAGCAGACGCAGGCCTACGTCGACGCGGTCACGGAGATGCACGACAGCGAGGCGTGGAAGCAGGTCCTCACCGACCAGGGCTGGACCGACGCCTTCACCACCGGCGAGGAGTTCAGCGCCTTCCTGGAGTCGGAGAGCGAGCGCGTCGAGGGCGTGCTGACCGAGCTGGGGCTGGCGTGACCTCTGCCCCCCGGGGCAGCACCGTGGAGCAGGGCCGCTCCGAGCTCGGGGTGGCCCTGTTCCTCGGGGTGATCGGCCTCGTCGTGCTGGTCTCGGCGATCATGCTCCCGGAGAGCCGGATCGCCCGCGGGCCCGTCGGCCCGGGCGCGGTGCCCATGGTCGTGGGCGGCCTGCTGGTCCTCACCGGCGTCTTCCTGGCCGTCGACGTCGTGCGCGGCGGCCGCGGCGAGCCCGAGGGCGGGGAGGACGTCGAGCTGGGCGGGGGCACCGACTGGCGCACCGTCGGCCTGCTCGCGGTGGCCTTCCTGTCCAACGCCCTGCTCATCGAGCCGCTGGGCTGGCCGCTGTCGGGGGCCATCCTGTTCTGGGGATCGGCCTTCGCCCTCGGCAGCCGCCACCACGTGCGCAACGTCGTCATCGCCCTCGTCCTGGGCGTCGGCTCCTGGTACCTGTTCGTGCTCGGCCTGGGCATCAGCCTGCCGGTGGGCGTCCTGAAGGGGATCCTCTGATGGACTCGTTCTCCTCCCTGATCGACGGGTTCGGCACCGCGCTCACCCCGACCAACCTGCTGTTCGCCTTCCTCGGCGTGCTGCTGGGCACCGCCATCGGCGTGCTCCCGGGCATCGGCCCGGCCATGACCCTGGCACTGCTGCTGCCGCTCACCCGCGGCCTGGACGTCACGACGGCGCTGATCATGTTCGCCGGCATCTACTACGGCGGCATGTACGGCGGCTCGACGACGTCGATCCTGCTGAACACCCCAGGGGAGAGCGCCTCGGTGGTGACCGCCATCGAGGGCAACAAGATGGCCCGCGCCGGCCGGGCGTCCCAGGCCCTGGCCACCGCCGCGATCGGCTCGTTCGTCGCCGGCACGATCGCCACCCTGCTGCTGGCGCTGCTGGCACCCGTCGTGGCCGACCTGGCCGTGCAGATCTCCCCGGCCGACACCTTCGCGGTGATGGTGCTGGCCTTCATCGCCGTCACCTCGGTGCTGGGCAGCTCGCGGGTGCGCGGTCTGGCCGCCCTCGGGATCGGCCTGGCCATCGGGCTCATCGGCATCGACGCCACCTCCGGCCAGCAGCGGCTCACCTTCGGAGTCGACGAGCTGGCCTCGGGCATCGACGTCGTCGTCGTCGCGGTGGGGCTGTTCGCCGTCGGCGAGGCCCTGTGGACGGCGGCGCACCTGCGCCGGCGCCCGCTCCAGGTCATCCCGGTCGGCAACCCGCGGATGAGCCGGGAGGACTGGCGGCGCTCCTGGAAGCCGTGGCTGCGCGGCACGTTCATCGGCTTCCCGTTCGGGGCCATCCCCGCCGGTGGCGCGGAGATCCCGACGTTCCTCTCCTACGTCACCGAGAAGCGCCTGTCCAAGCACCCCGAGGAGTTCGGCAAGGGCGCGATCGAAGGGGTGGCCGGGCCCGAGGCCACCAACAACGCCTCCGCCGCCGGTGGCCTGGTGCCGCTGCTGACCCTCGGCATCCCGACCACGGCGACCGCCGCCGTGATGCTCTACGCCATCCAGAGCTACGGCATCCAGCCCGGGCCGCGGCTGTTCGCCACCGAGCCGGAGCTGGTGTGGGGCCTGATCGCCAGCCTCTTCATCGGCAACGCGGTGCTGCTGCTGCTCAACCTGCCCCTGGCCCCGCTCTGGGCCAAGCTGCTGCGGATCCCCCGCCCGTACCTGTACGCCGGGATCCTCTTCTTCGCCAGCCTCGGGGCCTACGCGTCGAACGCCAACACCTTCGACCTGTTCCTGCTGCTGGTCATCGGCGGGCTGGGCTTCATGATGCGGCGGTACGGCATCCCGCTGCTGCCGGCCATCATCGGGGTGATCCTCGGCCCCTTCGCCGAGGAGGAGCTGCGGCAGGCGCTGCAGATCAGCAACGGCGACCTCGGCGGCCTCATCGAGCCGATGTCGGTGGTCGTCTACGTCATCGTCGCGTTCGTCCTGCTGTTCCCGGTGGTCAAGCGGTTCCTGCCGAAGAAGGCGGTCCCCGCGGTGCTCAGCGAGGCGGTGCACGACGTCGAGGTCGTCCACCACCAGCACGGCACCACCGACGCGGTGTCGGTGGAGACCTCCGGCGACTCCCCGCAGCGCGGCGGGGAGCCGCGGTGACCTGAGGGCGGCCCCGCCGCCCTCTCCTCGTCGAGCCGGGTGCGGTCTACCGCACCCGGCTCGACGGCGTCCGGGGCCGATCAGGCGCCGAGGGCTCCGGCCAGCCGGGTGAGCAGGGCACGGACGCCGTCCAGGTCGGGCACCCGGTACCGGGCGACCGTCGCGCCCTCGCCGACCTTGACGCTGAGCCCGTCGGGGGCGATCGCGGTGAAACCGTCCTCGTCGGTGACGTCGTCGCCGAGGTACAGCACGCCCGCCGCACCCAGCTCGTCGCGCAGCCGGACGAGCGCGGACCCCTTGTCGGCGTCGGTGACGGCCAGCTCCAGCACGTCCTTGCCGGGCTTGGCGGTCAGCGACGGGTGGGACCCGGGGCCGGCCGCGGCGTCGGCGAGCAGTCGGGCGGCGGCGTACCGGTCGGGGACCGTGCGCACGTGCACCGCGGCGCTCGCCGGCTTGACCTCCAGTCGGGCACCGGGCACGGCGGCCACCAACGGGGCCAGCGCGTCCGCCAGCGCGTCGCGGCGGGCGGCGAGATCGCCGGCCAGCGGACCGTCGAACTCCGCGCCGTGGCTGCCCACCCAGCGGAACGGCCCGGTGAGCCCGCTGGTCGCCTGCAGGTCGGCGACCCCGCGACCGCTGACCAGGGCGACGGTGACCCCCTCGACGGCGGCCAGCCGGGTGAGCAGGTCGGCGACCCCGGGCTCGGGGACGGCGGTGTCCGGGTCGTCGCGCAGCCGGGCGAGCACCCCGTCGTAGTCGCTGGCCAGCAGCAGCGGCCGCCGCGTGGCCAGCTCGTCGAGCGCGGCCTCCAGCGGCGTCACACCCGCACCCGTCACACCTGCAGCCGTCACACCTGGGCCTGGAGCGACTCGATGAAGGAGTTGGCCCAGTGGTCGAGGTCGTGCTCGGTGATGTGCGCGCGCATCGACCGCATCCGCTCGGCGGCCTCGGCCGGCTCCATCCGCAGCGCCCGCAGCAGCTGGGTCTTGACCCCGTCGATGTCGTGCGGGTTCACCAGCAGGGCCTGGGTGAGCTCGGCGGCGGCACCGGCGAACTCGCTGAGCACCAGCACGCCCTGGTCGTCGCCGCGGGCGGCCACGTACTCCTTGGCGACCAGGTTCATGCCGTCGCGGTACGGGGTCACCAGCATGACGTCGGCGGCCCGGTAGAGGGCGGCGAGCTCCTCGCGCGGCATCGACTGGTTGAAGTACTGCACCGCCGGCCCCGCGGTCGAGCCGTGCAGGCCGTTGATGTGCCCGACCTGCTGCTCGATCGTCTCGCGCATGGTCACGTAGTGCTCGACCCGCTCGCGGCTGGGCGTGGCCACCTGGACCAGCACCGTGCCCGGCGCCTCGATGGCGCCGTCGTCCAGCAGCTCCCCGAAGGCCTCCAGGCGGACGCCGATGCCCTTGGTGTAATCGAGCCGGTCGACACCCAGCACGATCTTGTCCGGCCGGCCCAGCTCCTCGCGGATCTCCGCGGCGCGGGCCAGCACCTCGGGGGTGCGGGCCAGCTCGTCGAAGGAGGAGACGTCGATGGAGATCGGGAACGACTTCGCGGTCACCGTGCGGCCCTCGTAGCGGACCGTGCTGCCCTCGGTGGGCAGGTCGTGCAGCCGGTGGGCCAGGTTCACGAAGTTGGTCGCCCCGGCGGGCTGCTGGAAGCCGATCAGGTCCGCGCCCAGCAGGCCCTCGATGATCGCCGAACGCCAGGGGAGCTGGGTGAACAGCTCGAAGGGCGGGAACGGGATGTGCAGGAAGAACCCGATGGTCAGATCGGGCCGGCGCTGGCGGAGCAGCGCCGGCACCAGCTGCAGCTGGTAGTCGTGCACCCACACGACCGCGCCCTCGCCGGCCACCTCGGCGGCCCGGTCGGCGAAGCGCTTGTTGACCTCGACGTAGCTGTTCCACCAGCTGCGCTGGTACTCCGGCTTCTCCACCACGTCGTGGTAGAGCGGCCACAGCGAGGCGTTGGAGAAGCCCTCGTAGTAGCGGTCGACCTCCTCGGCCGAGAGCGGCACCGGGACCAGCTGCATGCCGCCGGACTCGAAGGGCTCCGGGGCGTCCCCGGCCGCACCCGACCAGCCCACCCACGCACCGCCGCGGCCGGCGACGAAGGGCTCCAGGGCCGTCACCAGGCCCCCGGGGCTGCGCTGGTAGCGCGTCGTCCCGTCGGCGTCGGTGACCTGGTCGACCGGGAGTCGGTTGGCGACCACGACCACCGGACTGTCGGCCCGGACCTGCGTTCCCGCTGTCTCGCTCATCACCGCCGACCCTAGGGGACGGGCGTGGCCCGTGGCGCGGCGGAGGGACCGTTCACCGGACCAACACGTACCCGAGTGCCGCGACGCCCAGACCGAGCACCAGCGACCCGGCCACGTAGCCGGCCGCGCGGAGCACCGCCCGCTGCTCGACCAGCCGGACGACGTCGGTGCCGAAGGTGGAGAAGGTGGTCAGCGAGCCGCAGAAGCCGGTGCCCACGAGCGCCACGACGGCGGGCGGGACGTCGCGCAGGCCGAGCAGGACGCCGAGCACCGCGCTGCCGACGACGTTGACGGTCAGCGTGCCCAGGACGCTGGCCCCACCGCGCCGCGCACCGGCCACCCGGTCGGCGAACAGCCGCAGCGGCGCCCCGACGACCGCGCCGAGCACCACCAGCAGCGCGGTCACCGGCGCGCCTCCCGTGCGGCGGGGACCGCCCGGCCCAGCCGGACACCGGCCGCCGCGGCCAGCACCCCGCCGGCCACCGAGGCGAGCACGTAGCCGGCTGCCGCGGCCCCGCGGCCGGCGTCGGCCAGCTGCACCGCGTCCACGGCGAAGGTGGAGAACGTGGTCCAGCCGCCCAGGACACCGGTGCCGAGGAACGGGCGCAGCCAGGGCGAACGGGGGTGCCGGGTGAACAGCGCGAAGGCGAGCAGCCCGAGCAGCAGGCAGCCGGTCAGGTTGACCACCAGCGTCGCCGTCGGCCAGGCGCCGGGGTCGTGGGGGAGAGCCAGACCCAGCCCCCAGCGGGCCAGCGAGCCCAGCGCGCCGCCGAGCGCGGCGGCGACGTAGCCGATCAGCGGTCCTCCCCGGGCCCCGGCCACCCGGCGGCGGCTGGGGGGCAGCATGCCACCGGGGTCCGGCGTCGTACCGGAGGCTGCGCCCGGGTCCCGCCGGATGCGCTGTTCCACGTGGAACGGACGCCGCCCCGGGCAGAGGCGGCGTCCGGGTGGGTCAGGAGGCTGCGGCCTCGATGTCGTCCATGACCAGCTGCGCGGCGGTCGGACCCGAGGCGCTGCTCCACACCGAGCCGTCGACCTCCGACGTCGTCCCGGCCTGGACGGCGCCGAGCTGGGTGAAGGCGGGCTGGGCCTTGGCGGCCTCCAGCGCCCCCTTGCCGTCGGCGCCGAAGGCGGCGACGAACAGCCGGTCGGCGTCGACCTGGCCGAGGTTCTCCAGGGACAGCGGGTCGCTGTGCGGCTCGGCACCGAGGTCGGCGATCGGCAGCGGGTCGGCGCCGGCGGCCTGCAGCAGGGAGCCGGGCATGAGCGCGGAGTTCATCACCAGCGCGCCGTTGGCCATCCAGCGGAGCACGGCGGCGGTGCCGTCGAGGGAACCGGCGGCGGCCACCGCCTCGGCCCGGGCGGTGATCGCGTCCAGGTCCGCGGTCAGCTCGTCGTCGGCGCCGAGCGCCTGGGCGTAGACGTGCAGCGGCTCCTGCCAGTCCCCGCCGGTGGCCGTGTCCGGGACGACGGTCGGCGCGATGGCCGTCAGCGCGTCGTACTGCTCCTGCGCCAGTCCGGCCGAGGCGAGGATCAGGTCGGGCTCGGCCTCCAGGACCGCCTCGAGGTTCGGCTCGGCCACCGTCGCGACGACCGGGATGGCCGCGGCAGCCTCGCCGAGGTAGGCCGGGGCGGCGTTCCCGCCGCGGCTGGCCGTGGTGCCGACCGGGGTGACGCCGACCGACAGGGCGACGTCGAGCGCGTTCTCGGCCAGCGTGACCACGCGCTGGGGGTCGGCCGGCACGGCGACCTCGCCGAAGGCGGTGCCGACCGTGGTCTCCGAGGCGGCTGCCTCGCTGGCCGCGTCGGCCGCGGGGGACGCCGTCTCGCTGCTCCCGCAGGCGGACAGGGCCAGGGCGGCGGCGGCCAGGGTCGCGGCGGCGCGGACCGGGCGGCGGCGCGCTCCGGGCAGGTGGGTCACAGGGGTCCTCCAGCGTTCGGGTACGGCACCGTCCATCGGCGCCGCGGCCGTAGGTTAGCCTCGCCTAACAACAGGCTGGCAAGGCCGTGGTGGAACGGGGGAGCAGGGTGCGCTCGGTGCTGCTGCGCGGCCTGGTGCCTGCGCTGGCCGTCCTCGTGGTGGCCGTGCTGGCCAGCCTCGCGGTCGGCGCCGGGGAGGTCGGGCCGGCGCGCGCGCTGGCCGTCCTGGGCGGCGGAGGGGACGCCGACGCCCGGTTCGCCGTCCTCCAGCTGCGGGTGCCGCGCACCGTGGTGGCCGTCGCCGTGGGCATCGCGCTCGGGGTGGCCGGCGCCGTCCTGCAGACCGCCGCGCGCAACCCGCTGGCCGAGCCCGGTCTGCTCGGGGTCAGCGCCGGCGCCTCCTTCGCCGTCGTGCTGGTCATCGCATCCGGGGCCAGCGCCGCCTCGCTCGGCCCGTGGGTCGCCGTCCTGGGCGCGGGGGCCGGGTGCCTGCTCGCGGTGGGCGCGGCCCGGCTGCGGGGTGCCGGCGACGACCCGGTCCGGTTGGTGCTGGCCGGCGCGGCGCTGTCCGGGCTGCTGTCCGCGGCGACCTCGGTGGTGCTGCTGCTGGACCAGCGCACCGCCGACGAGGTCCGGTTCTGGACGGTCGGCTCGGTGGCCGGCCGCGACCTCGGCACCCTCACCCAGGTCGGCCCGGTGCTGGCCGTCGGCCTGCTGATCGCCCTGCTCGCCGCCCGGCCCCTGTCGGCACTGGCCCTCGGCGACACCGTCGCCCGCGGGCTGGGCCACCGCCCCGCCCGGGCCCGCGCCCTGGCGATGGTCGCGGTCGCGCTGCTCGTCGGGGGCGCGGTGGCCGCTGCCGGCCCGGTCGTGTTCATCGGGCTGGTCGTGCCGTTCCTGGCCCGGGCGCTCGTCGGCCCCGACCTGCGCCGGGTGCTGGCGGTGACCGTGCTGCTGGGTCCCGCGGTGGTGCTGCTCGCCGACGTCGCGTCCCGGCTGCTGGTGCGGCCCTACGAGATGCCACTCGGCGTGGTCACCGCGATGATCGGCGCCCCCGTGCTGGTGGCCGTCGTCCGGTCGACCCGGATGCCGGCGCTGTGACCGCCACCCTGCCCCGGCCCGCTGCCCGCGCCGCAGCCCCCGCGCCCCCGGGCACCTGGCGGCTGGCGCTGGGCGGCCGCTCGGTGCTCCTCGACCGCCGGGCCGCCCTGGCCGCCACCGCGCTCGCCGCGCTGGTGGTCGTCGCGGTCGCGGTGAGCCTGGCCGTGGGCACCGCCCGGCTGCCGCTGACGCACACGCTGCCGGCGGTGTTCGGCTCCGGCAGCGACCGGGAGGTCCTGCTGGTGCAGCGGCTGCGACTGCCCCGGGTGGCGGCCGCGCTCGCCGTCGGCGCGGCGCTGGGCACCGCCGGGGTCCTGCTGCAGACCCTGGCCCGCAACCGGCTGGCCACCCCGGACACGGTCGGCCTCAACGACGGCGCCACCGCCTTCGCGGTGGCCAGCGTCGTCGCCGTCTCCACGAGCATCTCCCCGTCGGCCTTCGCGCTCGTGGGCGCGGCGACCGCCGCAGCGCTGGCGCTGGGCCTCGCTGGCGGCGCCGGCACCCACGGGTACCGGTTCCTGGTCGTCGGGCTGGGGGTCGGCGCCGCGCTGGGCGCGGTCACCCAGCTGATGCTCGCCCGGGCCGCCATCGACGACGCCAACGCCGCCTTCCCCTGGAGCGTCGGCAGCCTCAACAGCCGTTCCGCCACGTCCGTGGCGGTGCTCGCCGGAGGGCTGGCCGTGGCGCTCCCGGTGGCGGTCGTGCTGGGCCGGCAGCTGCGGCTGCTCCGGCTCGCCGACGCCGTCGTGGTCGGGCTGGGCACCCGCGTGAAGCGGGTCCGGCTGGCCGTCATCGCCACCGCCGTCGTCACCGCCGGGCTGGCGGTGGCCACCGCCGGGCCGCTGGGGCTGGTCGCCCTGCTGGCCCCCGAGATCGCCCGCAAGGCCGCCGGCCCGCGAGTCGTGCCGGTGTTCGGCGCGGCGCTGGCCGGTGCGCTGGTCGTGCTGCTCGCCGACCTGGCCGGCCGCACGGTCGCCGCGCCGCTGGAACTGCCCGCCGGCCTGGTCACCGCCGTCATCGGCGGCCCCTACCTGTTGTGGCTGCTGCTGGCCACCCGATCGAGGAGGCTCGCGTGAGCACGCTGGAGGCACCCCGCCCCACCCGGGGGGACACCGTGGCCGACCCCGCCGACCTCGTCACCGAGGCCCTGGACCTCGGCTACGACGGCACCCGCGTCGTCCACGCCCTGGACCTGCGGCTGCCGCCCGGGCAGGTGACGGCGATCGTCGGGCCCAACGGCTGCGGCAAGTCCACCCTGCTCGGCGCGCTGGCCCGGGTGCACGAGGCGCAGGGCGGCGCCGTCCTGCTCGACGGCCGCGACCTGGCCACGCTGCGGCCCCGGGACGCCGCCCGGCGGATCGGGCTGCTGCCCCAGCAGGCCGCAGCACCCGACGGGCTGACCGTCCGCGACCTGGTGCGCTACGGCCGGCACCCGCACCAGGGGCTGCTGCGCCAGTGGTCGCCGGAGGACGCCGCCGCCGTGCACGGGGCGCTGGCCGCCGCCGACCTGCTCGACCTCGCCGACCGCCCGCTGGACCAGCTCTCCGGCGGGCAGCGGCAGCGGGCCTGGATCGCCATGGTGGTCGCCCAGCAGACCGCGGTCGTGCTGCTCGACGAGCCCACCTCCGCGCTCGACCTCGGCCACCAGCTCGAGGTGCTGGAGCTGGTGGCCGACCTGGCCGCGCAGGGCCGCACCGTGGTCCTGGTGCTGCACGACCTGTCCACCGCCTGCCGGCACGCCGACCACCTGGTCGCCATGCGCGACGGGCGGGTGGTCGCCGAGGGACCGCCCGCCGACGTCGTCACCGCCGGGCTGGTGCGCGAGCTGTACGGCGTCGAGGCCGCCGTCCTGCGCGACCCGACGTCCGGGACGCCGGTGGTGTGCCCGGTGCGCCGCGTCGCCGCGACTGGTTGACCCGTGCACATCCGGGGCACGCACCCTTCATGCAGATCCGACAGCTCCGCGACCTGACCGTCTCCGCCCAGGGCCTGGGCTGCATGGGCATGAGCGAGTTCTACGGGACCGGCGACCAGGCAGAGGCCGAGCGGACGATCGGCCGCGCCCTCGACCTCGGCGTCACGTTCCTCGACACCGCCGACATGTACGGCCCCTTCACCAACGAGCGCCTCGTCGGGCAGGCGATCGCCGGCCGCCGCGAGGAGGTCACCCTGGCCACCAAGTTCGGCAACGAGCGCAGCGAGGACGGCTCCTTCCTCGGCATCAACGGCCGGCCCGAGTACGTGCACGCCGCCTGCGACGCCTCGCTGCAGCGCCTCGGCGTCGACGTCATCGACCTCTACTACCAGCACCGCGTCGACACGACCGTGCCGATCGAGGACACCTGGGGCGCGATGAGGGAGCTGGTCGAGGCCGGGAAGATCCGGCACGCCGGCATCTCCGAGGCCGCCCCGGACACCATCCGCCGGGCGCACGCCGTCCAGCCGGTGACGGCGCTGCAGACCGAGTACTCGCTGTGGTCCCGCGACCCCGAGGACGACGGCGTGCTGGCCGTCTGCGCCGAGCTGGGCATCGGCTTCGTCGCCTACTCCCCGATCGGCCGCGGCTTCCTGTCCGGGCAGATCCGCAGCATCGAGGACCTGGCGCCCGACGACTTCCGCCGGCACAACCCCCGCTTCCAGGGCGAGGCGTTCGCGGCGAACCTCGAGCTGGTCGACCGGGTCCGGAAGATCGCCGACGCCAAGGGCGTCACCGCCACCCAGCTCGCCCTGGCCTGGGTCATGGCGCAGTCCGGGCGCGACGGGAACCCGACGATCGTGCCGATCCCGGGCACCAAGCGGGTGTCCTACCTGGAGGAGAACGCAGCGGCCGCCGACGTCGAGCTGACCGCCGACGACCTGCGTGCGCTCGACGCGGCCGCCCCGGCGGGGTCCACCGCCGGCGACCGCTACCCGGACATGTCCTCCGTCCACCGCTGAAGGAGGACGCGGGAGGATGGGGGCGTGCAGCCCTCACCTCCCGGCCGGTGCCGATGAGCACGCCCCTCGTCGTCGTCCTCACCGTCGTCGCCGTCGTCCTGGCCGGGGTGGGGGCGCTGAGCACGGTGCTGCGCCGGCGGATCGGCACCGCGCACCTGGCCGTCGCCGGCGTGCTGGAGCTGCTGCTGGTCGTGCAGGGGGTGCTCGCCGTCGTGCGGCTCGTCGGCGGGCACCGCCCGGCCGAGCTGACCACCTTCGCCGCCTACCTGGGCAGCGTGGTGCTGCTGCCGGTCGCCGGCGTGCTGTGGGCGCGCACCGAGCCCACCCGCTGGGCCGGCACCGTGCTCGGCGTCGCCGCGCTCACCGTCGCGGTGATGCTGTGGCGGCTGGTCGACCTGTGGGCGGTCACCGGTGGCTGACTCCCCGCTGGGCGGGCCCGCACCGGAGCCGACCGGCGCCGACACCGCCCGCGGTCCGGGTCGGGTGCTCGTCGCGGTCTACGGCGTGTTCGCCCTGGCCGCCGGCGCCCGCGCCGTCGTCCAGCTCGCGGTGCAGTTCGACGAGGCGCCGGTCGCCTACCTGCTGTCCGCGCTGGCCGCGGTCGTCTACGTCGTGGCCACCGTGGGCCTGGCCCGGGGCGGCCGGAACGGACGGCGCACCGCGATGGCCGCCTGCGGCGTGGAGCTGGCCGGGGTGCTCGTGGTCGGCACGCTCTCGCTGGTCGACCCGGCGGCCTTCCCCGACGCCACGGTCTGGTCGGGGTTCGGCCAGGGCTACGGCTACGTCCCGCTGGTGCTGCCGGTGCTCGGGCTGCTGTGGCTGCGCCACCTGTCCGAGCTCGACGCCCCGGACGGCGACGCGCACGGGCGGCCCGGCCCGGGTTGACCGGGCCGGGCCGCCGGCGTCAGAACTCGCCGCCGAAGTCTCCGCCGCCGTCGAAGTCGCCGCCACCACCGTCGAAGCCGCCGCCGTCCTGGTAGCCGCCGGCGTCGTAGTCGGCGCCGCCGCCGTCACCGCCGTCGCCGCCACCGTCGCCGCCGTCGCCGCCACCGTCGTCGGACTGATCGCCGTCCTGGTAGCCCTCGGCGTAGGCCTCCTCGTCGCCGCCACCGAACAGGCCGCCGTCGCCGAGGCCGGTGTCGAACAGCGCGTCGGCCACCGCCGTGCCGACGACGAGCCCGCCGATCGTGCCCAGCATGCTGCCGCCGATCATGCTGCCCATGCCCATGCCGCCGCCCATGCCGAAGCCGCCGCCCCGGCCGTAGCCACTGCCGCCGTAGCCGCCGCCGCCGTAGCCCGGGCCGTAGCCGCCCCCGCCGTAGCCGGGGCCGTACCCGCCACCCCCGCCGCCGAAGACGCGCTCGAGGGTGCCGGGCTGGCGGATCTCGGCGCGGGTGGCGGCGCGGGCCAGGCTCTGCGCGTCGTCCCCACGGGGTCGCTCGGAGGCCGGACCGGCCGCCGCCAGCTGCTCCAGCACCTGTGCGCGCTGCTCGGGGGTCAGCTTGGCGAACGCCTCGGCGTGCGCGGCCTCCACCTGGTCCGGCGGGGCGGTGCGCAGCAGGTACCGGTAGCGCTCGACCGCCTGTTCGTCGGCCGAGCGGGCAGGCCGCTGCCCGCCGGTGGGCGCCGCGGGGGCCGGCTGGCGGGCGTACCCGTAGCCCCGCTCCTCCCCGGCGTACTGCTGGTCGGGGCCGTACGGCGAGCTGGTGCGCTGGCTGCGCCCGAAGAGCCGGTCCAGGAGTCCCATGCCGCGTCCTCTCTCGTGGTCCTCGTCCGGCGCTCGGCGCCGGACGTCCGTCGTCCCTACCCCGCCCGCCGCCGGGTGACGCACCACCCGAAAGGCGTGCTCAGACGGCCGGTCCGTGGTGCGCAACGGACCCCCTCGGTAGTCTCGTGCCGTGCCGTCCGACAGACGACCGGGGGACCGCGTCCCTGCCCAGGTCCCCCCCGAGGCCGCTGCCGCGCTGGCCCACACCCTGAACGTGGGCTCCGACCCGACCGAGCGCGACCAGCAGGCCTCGCTCGTCGGCGCTGCCGAGGCGGTGGTCACCGGCAGTGACTCCGAGCGCGGTGCGCAGGCGGCCCTGCCGGGCGTGCTCTCCGACGTCCCGGTCGCCGTCCTGGTGATCGACCAGGTGGCCGGCACCGTCACCTACGCCAACACCGCCGCGATCGAGCTCGCCGGCAACGTCCGCCTCCCGGTCCCGGTGGACGCCTGGGGCGCCGCCGCCGGGCTCACCGACCTGGGCTCGGCCCCGCTGGCCGACACGAGCAGCCCGCTGTCCCTGGTGGCCGCCGGACGCCCGGTGGTGGGGGAGGCGGTGCGGTTGTCCCCGCGGCGCAGCTCCGACCAGGAGCGGGCGGACGCGTCGACGGACGCGTCGGACCAGGTGCTGTGGGTGACCGGCTTCCCGCTGTCGCAGGACGGCAGCGCGCAGCGCCTGTCCCTGGTGGTCTTCCTCAAGATCGACGAACCCGCCCTCTCCGACGACCCCGAGGCCCAGCTGCAGGACCTGCGCGAGCGCGCGGTCATCGCCACCGACATCGCCTTCACCATCACCGACCCGCGCCAGGAGGACGACCCGCTGGTCTGGGTGAACCCCTCGTTCAGCCGGATCAGCGGGTACACCTACGAGGAGAGCGTCGGGCGCAACTGTCGCTTCCTGCAGGGCCCGGCGACCGACCGCGAGACCATCGCCCAGCTGCGCAAGGCGCTGCAGGAGCACCAGCCGGTCAGCACCACGCTGCTGAACTACCGCAAGGACGGCACCGCCTTCTGGAACCAGCTGTCCATCACGCCGGTCTTCGACGGCGAGGGCGAGCTGGTCAGCTTCGTCGGCGTGCAGAGCGACGTCACCGAGCGCGTCCGGGTCGAGGATGACCGCCGGGCCGCCTTCGCCGCCGAGCGCGCCGCCCGCCGGGACGCCGAGGAGGCGCACGCCGCCGCCGACGCCGCCCGGGTGCAGGCCGAGCGGGCCCAGAGCCGGCTGGCGCTGATGGCCGAGGCGACGAGCACGCTGAGCGCCACCCTGGACATGGACGACCTGCTGGGCCGGCTGGCTGCGCTGTGCGTGCCGCTGCTGGCCGACTGGGTGTTCGTGACCCTGGTCGACGAGCACGGGGTGGTCCGCGGCACCGACTCCCGGCACCGCGACGGCCGCGCCGCCGAGCTCCAGGAGCTGGCCGAGCTGCACGTCAGCAACCTCCCGGAGAACTCGCCGACGCGCCGGTCGCTGACCAGCAGCGAGCCGGTGCTGCAGGCCCGGGTCACCGAGGAGTGGACCGACCGGGTCTTCCCGACGGCGCGCACGGCCGAGCTGTTCCGCTCCCTGGGCGGGGCCTCGGTGCTGACCGTGCCGCTGGTCGCCCGCCGCCGGATGCTCGGCGCGATGGCCATGGTCAAGACCGACCAGCGGCAGCCGTTCACCACCGAGGACGTCGAGCTGGCCCGCGACCTGTCCCGGCGCGCGGCGCTGTCGATGGACAACGTGCGGCTCTACCAGCAGGAGCACACGGTCGCCGAGACGCTGCAGCGGTCACTGCTCCCCGAGCTCCCCACGATCCCCGGCATCACCGCCGCCGCCCAGTACCTCAGCGCGTCCAGCAGCGCCGACGTGGGCGGCGACTTCTACGACATGCTCCACCTGCCCGACGGCAGCGTGGGGATCGCGATCGGCGACGTGGTCGGCCACGACGTCGCCGCCGCCGCGGCGATGGGCCATCTCCGCGGTCTGCTGCGGGCCTGCGCCTGGGACGCCGGGGACGGCGACACCGGGGATATCCTCGGCCGGGTCGACCGGCTGGTGCAGGGCCTGCACGTCGCGCCGATGGCGACCATGGTCTACGGCCGGGTCGTGCGCCCGACCGGGCCGGGGGAGCCGTGGCGGATGCAGCTGGCCAACGCCGGCCACCCGCCGCTGCTGCTGCGGCACGTCGACGGCAGCGTGGAGGTGCTCGACGGCATCACCGGGCTGCTGATCGGTGTCGACGCCACCCACGTGCGGGCCTCCCGCGAGGTGGCCATCCCGCCGGGGTCGACGCTGGTCGCCTACACCGACGGTCTCATCGAGCGTCCCGGTGAGGACCTCGACCAGGGGATCGCCTCCCTGATGACCCGGCTGTCCGCGGCGCCGGTCGACGCCTCCCCGGTCGAGCTGTGCGTGCACGCGGTGGGGCCGCACCCCGACCGCCGGGACGACGTCGCGGTCATCGCCGTCCGGTTCTCCTGACGGCCCCGCTGCAGGGGCCCGCCGCGAGCTCGCGAGTGGTGGGGGGCAGCGGGGTCCTTCCTCAGGCCCCCGGGTCGGGCAGGGCCGCCCGCACGCCGTAGCCGCCGCGGTGGAACAGCAGCGGCGTCCGGGATGCGTCCGCGCCCAGGTCCAGGACCCGGGCCACGACGATCGTGTGGTCACCGCCCTCGTACTCGGCCCACAGCTCCCCGTCGATCCAGGCCACGACCCCGTCGAGCACCGGCGAGCCGTGCGCGCTGGGCGCCCAGTCGACACCGGCGAACTTGTCGGTGCCGGTGCGGGCGAACTGCCCCGACAGCGCCCGCTGGTCCTCCGAGAGCACGTTGACGCAGAAGCGCCCGGCCTCGCGCAGTCGCGGCCAGGTGGTGGAGGTGCGCGACGGGGCGAAGGTGACCAGCGGTGGGTCCAGCGACAGCGAGCTGAACGACTGGCAGGTGAAGCCCACCGGGCCGTCGGTCCCCATCGCGGTCACGACGGTGACGCCGGAGGCGAAGTGCCCGAGCACGTCGCGCATCGCCCTCGGGTCGATCACCTGGGCGGGGACGTCCGGTTCGCCAGTCACGCCCCCGATCCCATCACGCGGCCGCCCGACCGCCCCGGGAGGGGCCGTCGCGTTCCACGTGGAACCGACGGAGCATCAGCGCCGTCCGGCGGGCTCGGGCTCGGGCTCGGGCGCGCGCACGGCGTCCAGCCGGGCGCCCTCGACGTCCAGGTCGGGGAGCAGGCGGTCCAGCCAGCGCGGCAGCCACCAGGCCGAGCGCCCGACCAGCGCCAGCACCGCCGGCACCAGGGTCATCCGGACGACGAAGGCGTCGACCAGCACGCCGACGGCCAGACCGAAGGCGATCGCCTTCACCGTCACGTCGTCGATGTGCACGAAGCTGGCGAACACCGCGAACATGATCAGCGCGGCCGCGACGACCACCCGCGCGGCGTGCCGCATCCCGGCGACGACCGACTCCCGCGGCGCCCCGCCGTGCACGAACTCCTCGCGCATCCGGGAGACCAGGAAGACCTCGTAGTCCATGGCCAGGCCGAAGAGCACGGCCATGAGCAGGATCGGCATGAAGCTGATCACCGGCCCGGTGGCCGGGACGCCGAAGACGTCCATCAGCCAGCCCCACTGGAAGACCGCCACGACGGCGCCGAAGGAGGCGCCCACCGACAGCAGGAAGCCGAGTGCGGCCTTCACCGGCACCAGGACCGAGCGGAACACCAGCAGCAGCAGGACCAGCGCCAGGCCGACGACGACGAGCGTGAAGGGGAGCAGCGCCTGCGCGAGCCGGGTGGAGACGTCGATGGCCACCGCGGTCTGCCCGGTGACCGCCACCTGGGCGCCCGTGCGGGCCTCCAGCTCGGCGCCGGTGTCCCGCAGCGCGGTGACCAGGTCGGTGGTGGCCTCGTCCTGCGGGCCGCTCTCCGGCACCACCTGCACGATGGCGTCGGTGCCGCCGGGCAGCAGCTGCGGGGCGGCGTAGACGACGTCGTCCAGGCCGCCGTCGAACTGCCCCGGCGTCCCCGTGGGCGTGCCGCCGATGGTCACCGCCGCCTCGTTCGCGGTCTGCTCGGCGGTCGCCGGGTCCAGCTCGCTGAGGAGGACCAGGATCGGCCCGTTGACGCCGGGGCCGAAGTACCGGCTGACGGCGTCGTAGGCCTGCCGCTCGGTGGTGTCCGCAGGGGCGGTGCCGGCGTCGGGCAGCGAGAGGCGCAGCTGCAGCGCCGGGATCGCCATGACCAGCAGGCCGACCACGCAGACGGCCACGGTGAGCGCCGGGCGCCGGGTGACCAGGGCGGCCCAGCGGGCGCCGCCGGTGCGCGCCGGGGCACCGGCGTGCTCGGCCAGCGCCTGCTCCCGGCGGGCGGCCCGCGACCCGGGCCCCGGCACCAGCCGCGCACCGGCGAAGCCCAGCAGCGCCGGCAGCAGGGTGAGCGCGACGAGGACGGCGACCAGCACGGTGCCGGCCGCGCCCAGACCCATCACGGTGAGGAAGGGGATGCCGACGACGGACAGCCCGGCCAGCGCGATGATCACCGTCAGGCCGGCGAAGACGACGGCGGAGCC
Source organism: Modestobacter muralis (assembly GCF_010682105.1). Lineage (GTDB taxonomy): Bacteria > Actinomycetota > Actinomycetes > Mycobacteriales > Geodermatophilaceae > Modestobacter > Modestobacter muralis. Next base: position 391,709 of record NZ_JAAGWH010000013.1, read on the forward strand.
CGCGGTGCCGGTGGCCCGGGCTGCGGACTCCTCGGGTGCCATGCCGGCGGCCAGCTGGGAGCGGTGCCGGGACAGGATGAACAGCGTGTAGTCGATGCCGACCGCCAGGCCGACCATCAGCGCCAGCGTCGGGGCGGTGGACGACAGCGTGATCACCCCGGACGTCGCCAGCAGCCCGGTCAGCCCGATCCCCACCCCGACCAGCGCGGTCAGCAGGTTCATCCCGGCCGCCAGCAGCGAGCCGAAGGTCACCACGAGCACCAGGACGGCGACGACGACGCCGACCAGCTCGGTGGGCCCGACGGTGACCGCGCCGGTGTTGAACGCGTTCCCGCCGACCTCGACCTCCATGCCGGCCGCGGTGGCCGCACCGGTGGCCTGCTGGAGCTGCTCGAGGGCGTCGCCGGAGAGCTGGTCGGCGCTCACGCCGTACTGCACCGACGCCAGCGCCGCCCGGCCGTCGGGGCTGACCGCCTGGCTGGTGAAGGGGTCCTGCACCGCCGCGACCTGGTCGACCGCACCGGCCGTGGCCACGACCTCACCGATCGCCGCGGCGTACTGCGGGTCGACGACCGTCGCGCCCTCGGGGGCGATGAACACCAGCTGTGCGCCGGCACCGGCGGCACCGGGGGAGGCCTGGCCGAGCTGGTCCAGTGCGGCCTGGGACTCCGAGCCCGGGATGGTGAACTCGTCGTCGAACTCCCCACCGATCGTCAGGAACAGGGCGATGACGGCGCCGAGCACCACCACCCACGCCGCGGAGAAGAGCACGCGCCGGCGGTAGGCGGCACGGCCCAGGCGGTAGAGCAGCGTCGACATCGGTTCTCCTGGATCAGCCGGTCAGGGGGTGGTCGGGGGTGGTGCTCACGGCGCCCCGGACGAGCAGCAGCAGCGCGTCACGCCGCAGCCCGTCGGCCTCGGCCGGGTCGGTCAGGGACAGCACGGTCATGCCGGCGTGCAGGGCGAAGACCGCCTGCATCAGCTCGGCGGCGGGCACCCGCAGGTGCAGCCCGGCCTCGGCCAGCGCGGGCGTGATCAGCTCGACGAGGCTGTCCTGCATCTGCCGGCGGTAGCGGCGGAGCACCTCGGCGGCCTCGGGGTGCCGGGCGGCGTGCAGCACGTACTCGGTGGTGACCAGCGTCCAGACCCGGCCGACCCGGAACAGCGCCAGGCCGCGGTCGACGGCGGCGGTGACCGGGTCGGGCTCGTCGACCAGGCCGGTCAGCATGTCGGCGGCCCGGGCGAGGTCGCGCTCGACCTCGCGGTGCATCAGGGCGGCGAAGAGCTCGTCCTTGCTGCGGAAGCTGGAGTAGAACGCGCCGCGGGTGAACCCACCGCGGCCGCAGACGTCCTCGACGCTGGAGGCCGCGAAGCCCTGCTCGGCGAAGGTCTCCAGCGCGGCGTCGAGCAGTCGCTCCACGGTCGCCTCACGGCGCCGCCGGGGCCGCTCGCCGTCCGCCTCCGTCACGATGCACCACTGTATTGGATACAGCGGTGCATCGGGGGCGTTCCCGACCCCCGTCGGCACCGCTCTCACCGTCCTGGCCGGGACGCCGTCCCCCTGCAGCGGAGACTGTCCCCCTGCACCAGCGTTGATGCGGGGGGACAGTCTCTGATCAGGTCACCTGATCACTGCTGCGTCCGGGCGGGGGTGTCCCTCAGGCGAGGGCGCGGCCCACGGCGACGGCGCGGGTGTCGGGCGCGGCGAGCCGGACGGCGTCGGCCGCCAGGTCGTCGCCGGCCTCCTGCGAGCGCCGCTCGGCGTCGACCCGGGCGCGGTAGCTGTCGACCTCGCTGGCGATGCGCGCGGCGTCCCAGCCGAGCACCCCGGCCACGGCACGGGCCACCGGCTCGGCCGACTCCACGCCGCGGTGCGGGGTCTCGATGGAGATCCGGGTGCGCCGGGCGAGCAGGTCGTCCAGGTGCAGGGCGCCCTCGTGTGCGGCCGCGTAGACCATCTCGACCATCAGGTACTCCTCGCCACCGGGCACCGGCTGGAGCAGCGACGGGTCGTCGGCGGCCAGGGCGAGCACCTCCGGGGTCAGCGAGCCGAACCGGTTGAGCAGGTGCTCGGCGGCGAAGCGCGGGATGCCCCAGCGCTCGCTGAGCGAGTCGAGGGAGTTGACCATCGCCTTGTAGCCCTCGGCGCCGACCAGCGGGATGTCCTCGGTGACGCTCGGCGGCACCCGGCGGGTGACGTCCTCGGCCACGGCGTCGACCGCGTCGGCGGCCATCGGGCGGTAGGTCGTGTACTTGCCGCCGGCGACGGCGATCACGCCGGGCATCGGCCGGGCGACGGCGTGCTCGCGGGAGAGCTGGCTGGTCGACTCCTCCTCGCCCGACAGCAGCGGGCGCAGCCCGGCGTAGACGCCGGTGATGTCGTCGTGCGTGATCGGCACCGAGAGCACCTCGTTGACGTGCTCGAGGATGTAGTCGATGTCGGCCCGGGACGCCGCCGGGTGCGCCTTGTCCAGCGACCAGTCGGTGTCGGTGGTGCCGATGATCCAGTGGCTGCCCCACGGGATCACGAACAGCACGGACTTCTCGGTGCGCAGGATCAGGCCGGCCTCGCCGTTGATCCGGTCGCGCGGGACGACGATGTGCACGCCCTTGCTGGCCCGCACGTGGAACCGGCCGCGGCCGCCGACCAGGGTCTGCAGGTCGTCGGTCCACACCCCGGTCGCGTTGACCACGACCTCGCTGCGGACGTCGACCTCCTGGCCGGTCTCCACGTCACGCACCCGGGCGCCGACGACGCGGCCGCCGGCGTGGGCGAAGGAGACGACCTCGGCGGAGTTCAGCACGGTCGCGCCGTAGGCGGCGGCGGTGCGGGCCACGGTGAGGGTGTGCCGGGCGTCGTCGGCCTGGGCGTCGTAGTAGCGCACCGCGCCGACGAACGCGTGCTCCTTGAGCGCGGGGAACATCCGGCGGGCGCCGGTGCGGGTCAGGTGCTTCTGCCCGGGCATGGGCTCCGACAGCGCGCCGAAGCGGGCCAGGCCGTCGTAGAGCGCCAGGCCGGCGGTGACGTAGGGCCGCTCCCAGCCGCGGTGGGTCAGCGGGTAGAGGAAGGGCACCGGCTTGACCAGGTGCGGTGCGATCCGGTTCACCGAGAGGTCGCGCTCGTGCAGCGCCTCGCGGACCAGGCCGAAGTCGAACTGCTCCAGGTAGCGCAGGCCACCGTGGAAGAGCTTGGAGGAGCGGGACGACGTGCCGCTGGCGAAGTCACGCGCCTCCACCATCGCCGTGCGCAGGCCGCGGGTGGCGGCGTCCAGCGCGACTCCGGCACCGGTCACCCCGCCACCGACGACGAGGACCTCGAACTCGCCCCGGGCCAGTTCGGCCCAGGCCTCGGCGCGCTGCTGCGGACCGAGCGGGGGGACAGCGGTCATGTGAGAGCTCCTCGTGCCGGGCCGGCGCACCTCGCTGTGGCCTCTGGCACCCCACGGTAGGTCGGTCGCGGCACCCGCGCCGAGGGCCGGCGTCCGACGATGTCGCACAGCCCGGCGGGCTCCGCTGCGCCCGGGAATGGCCTACGGTCGCGCCGTGCCCGGGAGCGTGCAGTCCATCGAGCGGGCGGCGGCCATCCTGCAGGTGGTGGCCGGGTCCGGCGGGACGCTCGGGGTCACCGACATCGCCGAGGCCGTCGGGCTGGCCAAGACCACCGCGCACAGCCTGCTGCGCACGCTGCTGCTGGTCGGCTTCGTGGAGCAGGACCCGGCGACCGGCCGCTACTCCCTGGGCACCGCACTGCTGCGGCTGGGCTCCTCCCTCGACACCAACGAGCTGCGCGCCCGGGCGTCGAACTGGGCCGACGCGCTGGCCGCCCGCAGCGGGCACGCCGTCCGGCTGGCCACCCTCTCCGGCGACGAGGTCGTCGTCGTCCACCACGTCTTCCGGCCCGACGACTCCGCCCAACTGCTCGAGGTCGGCACCGCGCTGCCGCCCAGCAGCGCGCTGGGCAAGGTGCTGCTCGCGCACAGCCACCCGCACACCGGCTCCCGGTCGGGCCCCCGGCCCCCTGCGGTCGCGGCGGAGCTTGGCGAGGTGCGCGCCCGCGGCTGGGCGGCCGACCGCGCCGAGGCCAACCCCGGGTTCGGCGGGATCGCCGCACCGGTGCGCGGCGCCGGCGGGCTGGTCGTGGCGGCCCTGGGCGTCAGCGGGACGCGCAGCGCGCTGTTCGACGCCGCCGGCGTCCCGCGCCCGCTGGTGCTGTCGATGGTCATCGATGCGGCGCACGCCGTCTCCCGCGAGCTGGGCGCCCCCGGTGCCTGAGCGGTACGTGCTCGCCGTCGACCAGGGGACGACGTCGACGCGGTCCCTGGTCTTCGACCGGGGCGGGCGGATGGTCGCCGTCCGGCAGCGGGAGCACCGGCAGTACTTCCCGCGCCCGGGCTGGGTCGAGCACGACCCGATGGAGATCTGGGCGAACACCCAGCGCACCGCCGCCCAGGTGCTCGCCGACGTCCCGGGCACCGGTGAGGTGATGGCGCTGGGCATCGCCAACCAGCGCGAGACGACCGTGGTGTGGGACCGGGACACCGGCCGGCCGGTGACCCGCGCGCTGGTCTGGCAGGACACCCGCACCGACGACCTGGTCACCGAGCTGGCTGCGCGGCAGGGGGCCGCGCTGGTGGCCGAGCGCAGCGGCATGGCGATCGCCGGCTACTTCTCCGGGCCCCGGTTGCGCTGGATCCTCGACCACGTCCCCCGCGCCCGGGAGCGGGCCGAACGCGGCCAGCTGCTGTTCGGCACGATGGAGACCTGGCTGATCTGGAACCTCACCGGCGGCCCGGACGGCGGGGTGCACGTCACCGACGTGACCAACGCCAGCCGCACGCTGCTGATGGACGTGCGCACCTGCCGCTGGGACCCCGACCTGCTCGCCTTCTTCGACGTCCCGGCCGCGATGCTGCCCGAGATCCGCCCGTCGGTCGGCGTCCTCGGGACGGCCACGGCGCTGTCCCCGGCGCTGCCGATCACCGGTGCGCTGGGCGACCAGCAGGCGGCCCTGTTCGGCCAGACCTGCTTCGCGCCGGGCGAGGCCAAGTGCACCTACGGGACGGGGAGCTTCCTGCTGCAGAACACCGGCACCGAGCTGGTGCGCACCCGCTCGGGGTCGATCAGCACGGTGGCCTACCAGCTGGCCGGCGAGCCGGTGCACTACGCGCTGGAGGGCTCGGTGGCGGTGGCCGGCGCCCTGGTGCAGTGGCTGCGCGACGGGCTGGGGCTCATCTCCTCGGCCGCGGAGGTCGAGACGCTGGCCCGCACCGTCAGCGACAACGGCGGCTGCTACGTCGTCCCGGCGTTCTCCGGGCTGCTGGCCCCGCACTGGCGGGGCGAGGCCCGTGGGCTGGTCGCCGGGCTCACCTCCTACGTCACCAAGGGGCACCTGGCCCGGGCGGCACTGGAGGCGACCGGCTGGCAGACCCGGGACGTCGTCCGGGCGATGGCGGCGGACTCCGGGCTGTCGCTGCCGGCGCTGCGGGTCGACGGCGGGATGACCACCAACAACCTGCTCATGCAGTTCGTCGCCGACGCCCTGGACACCCCGGTGGTGCGGCCGATGGTGGGGGAGACGGTCTCCCTGGGCGCCGCCTACGCCGCGGGGCTCGCCGTGGGGCTGTGGTCGGACGTCGAGGCGCTGCGGCGCAACTGGCACCGAGCGGCCCAGTGGTCGCCGTCCCCGGAGCGGGCGCGCGCCCTCACCGCCGAGTACCCGACGTGGGAGCGCGCGGTCCAGCTCAGCATCGCCTGGGGCGCTCCCTGACCTGGTACGACCATGTCGCACCAGGCGTGTTGTCCGGGTCACATCGGCACTCATACGGTCCGCACCACACCCGGTGACGGTGATCACCACACCGGGTGGGACATCCACGGCCCGCATCGGAGCGGGCCCGTTGTGAGGAGCGCCTACACGTGGACAGCGTCGGTCTGCTGACCGTCTTCGCCAGTGAAGTCACCGGTACCGCCATCTTGATCCTGCTCGGCGTGGGCGTGGTCGCCAACGTCCTGCTGGCCAAGTCCGGCGGCCTCGGCGGCGGCTACATCGTCATCATCTTCGGCTGGGGGCTCGCCGTCTTCGCCGGCGTCTACGCCGCGGCCACCTCGGGAGCCCATCTGAACCCGGCGGTGACCGTCGGGCTGTGGGCCAGCGGGGCCGACGAGTACGCACCGGGTGTACCGGTGACGTTCACCGCCACCCTGGTCTACTTCGCCGGCGAGCTGGTCGGCGCGATCCTGGGCGCCGTGCTCGCCTGGGCCGCCTACCGCAAGCACTACGACGCCGAGCCCGACCAGGGCACCATCCTCGGCACCTTCTCCACGGGCCCGGCGATCAAGAGCACCGTGGACAACCTGGTCACCGAGATCATCGGCACCTTCGTGCTGATCTACATCATCCTGCGGTTCGGTGACACCCCGGTCGCGCTCGGCCCGCTGGCCGTGGCGCTGCTCGTCGTCGGCATCGGCGCGAGCCTCGGCGGGCCCACCGGCTACGCCATCAACCCGGCCCGCGACCTCGGCCCGCGCATCGCGCACGCCCTGCTGCCCATCAAGGGCAAGGGCGGCAGCAACTGGGGCTACTCGTGGGTGCCGATCGTCGGCCCGCTCATCGGCGGCACGCTCGCCGGCCTGTTCTCCCACGTCTCCATCTGACCTCCCCCACCCGCTCCCTCACGGGCGAAAGTGGCCACTTTCGCCCTCCTCGACCAGGAGGAACTGTCATGCCGCAGTACGTAGCAGCGATCGACCAGGGCACCACGAGCACGCGGTGCATGCTCTTCGACCACGACGGCAAGGTCGTCGCGGTCGGGCAGAAGGAGCACGAGCAGATCTTCCCGCGGGCCGGCTGGGTCGAGCACGACGCGAAGGAGATCTGGGCCAACACCCGCGAGGTGGTCGGCCAGGCCCTCGCCCGGGGCAACGCCAGCAACTCCGACATCGTCGCCGTCGGCATCACCAACCAGCGCGAGACCACCGTGGTCTGGGACCGCACCACCGGCGAGCCCGTGTACAACGCGATCGTCTGGCAGGACACCCGCACCGGCAAGATCTGCGAGGAGCTGGGCGCCCTGGGTGGCGGTGCCGACCGCTACAAGGACAAGGTCGGCCTGCCGCTGGCCACCTACTTCGCCGGCCCGAAGGTGCGCTGGATCCTCGACAACGTCGAGGGCGCCCGGGCCAAGGCCGAGGCCGGTGACCTGCTCATGGGCACCATCGACTCCTGGCTGATCTGGAACATGACCGGCGGGGTCGACGGCGGCAAGCACCTCACCGACGTCTCCAACGCCTCCCGCACGATGCTGATGGACTACCGCACGCTCGCCTGGGACACCGAGATCGCCGCGGAGATGAAGATCCCGGTCTCGATGCTGCCGGAGATCCGGTCCAACTCCGAGGAGTACGGGGTCGGCCGCAAGTCCGGCTTCCTCGCCGGGGTGCCCATCGCGGGCTCCCTCGGTGACCAGCAGGCGGCCACCTTCGGCCAGGTCTGCTTCACCAAGGGCATGGCCAAGAACACCTACGGCACCGGCAACTTCATGCTGCTCAACACCGGCGAGGAGGCCGTCCCGTCGAAGAACGGGCTGCTCACCACGCTGTGCTACCAGCTCGGCGACGCCAAGCCGGTGTACGCCCTCGAGGGCTCGATCGCCGTCACCGGCTCACTGGTGCAGTGGGTGCGGGACAACCTCAAGATGATCTCCAGCGCCCCGGAGATCGAGACCCTGGCCCGTGAGGTCGAGGACAACGGCGGCTCCTACTTCGTGCCGGCGTTCTCCGGTCTGTTCGCCCCGCACTGGCGGGCCGACGCCCGCGGCGCCGTCGTGGGCCTGACCCGCTTCGTCAACCGCGGCCACCTGGCCCGCGCCGTCCTGGAGGCCACCGCCTACCAGACCCGCGAGGTGCTCGACGCGATGAACGCCGACTCCGGGGTCGACCTGACCGAGCTGCGGGTGGACGGCGGGATGGTCGGCAACGAGCTGCTCATGCAGTTCCAGGCCGACATCCTCGACGTCCCGGTCATCCGGCCGGAGATCGCCGAGACGACGGCGCTGGGCGCGGCCTACGCGGCCGGTCTGGCCGTCGGCTTCTGGTCCTCCCTGGACGAGCTGACCGCGAAGTGGGCCGAGGACAAGCGCTGGTCGCCGGCGATGCCGACCGAGGAGCGCGAGCGGCTCTACCGCAACTGGCAGAAGGCCGTCACCAAGTCCCTGGACTGGGTCGACGACGACGTCAGCTGACGTCGAGCCCTGACGAGAGGCCGGGTGCCGGCCCGCTGGAGGTGACTCCGGCGGGCCGGCACCTCCTCGTCCCCGGACGACGGCGTACGCCGGAGGGAGGGCTCCCCGATCGACCCCACGACCACCGTGGGCACTGGACGGACCATGCACGACCTCGACGAAGAGGATCGATCATGAAGGCTGCTCTCCCGAAGACCCTGTTCACGATGGCGGTGGCCGCGGGCCTGTCCGTCGCGGCACTGCCACTCGCCTCGGCCACCGACCCGGAGCCGACCACCGCTCCGGGCACCGTGTTCGGCACGGCCGCCGACGTCACCGGCCCGCTGCCGGTCACGGCCGACTCCCACCCGTTCGGCGCCGCGGACCGGACGGAGGTCCCCGAGGACCTGGCCGCGTCCGGTTACGTCGAGGAGGAGTTCCTGGCCAGCGGCACGTCGAACGTCTACAGCTGGCCGGCCGACGCACCGGCGGTCGTGCGCACCGCCGACGCCCCGTACACCACCCGCGTCCTGGTGCGCCGCCCCGCCGAGGGCGCGCAGTTCAGCGGCAACGTCGTGGTGGAGATGCTCAACCCCTCCAACCTGTTCGACCTCAACATCGGCTGGGCGGTGGCCAACCGCCAGCTGGTCGAGAACGGCGACGCGTGGGTCGGCATCACCGCCAAGCCCGTCGCGGTGGAGGCGCTGAAGAACTTCGACGCCGAGCGCTACGGCGCCCTCTCCTTCGCCAACCCGCTCCCGGAGTCCGATCCGGCCAACTGCTCGACGGTGGACGCCGATGCCGACCCGGCCACGCCGGAGGTGCCGCTGCCGGCGGACACCACGCGGGCCACCGAGAACGGCCTGATCTGGGACGTCTTCACCCAGGTCGGCAACTGGCTGCGGACGGACGACGCGAGCAACCCGCTCACCTACGGGGCGCCGGAGACCCAGGTGGAGCACGCCTACGGCTTCGGCTACTCCCAGACCGGCGGGTACCTGATCAACTACATGAAGGCGGTGCACCCCCTCGTCGTGGCGGCCCAGGGCGGCCCCACCTACGACGGCTACCTCCTCGGGGTGGCCGGCGGCGGGTTCGCCGGCGCCTACCCGATGAACCAGTGCGAGGCCGCCCCGCCGGTGGACGACCCGCGCCGGGACCTCTACGGGATCGGCGTCCCGGTGATCCAGCTGATGTCCCAGTCGGACTACCTGCGCGGCATCGGCTCCCGTCGTCCGGACAGCGACACCGCCCCGGACCGGTTCCGGCACTACGAGATGGCCGGCGCCGGCCACGCCACCCCCGACGAGCTGTACTTCTCGGCGTCGTCGGCGGACATCGTCGCGGCCGGCCGGGCCGTGCCCCCGGCGGCCTGTGACCAGGGTCCGCGCAGCCGCTTCCCCAGCTCGATCTTCTTCGACGCCGCGCTGCGCAACCTCGACCGCTGGGTCCGGGACGACGTCGCGCCGCCGCGGGCCGACCCGATCGTCGTGCGCAACGGCGAGCCGGTCCTCGACGAGTTCGGCAACGTGCAGGGCGGCCTGCGCTCGCCGTACCTCGACGTGCCGCGGAGCACCTGGTTCGGCTCCGCCACCGGCGCGTCGTTCTGTTACATCGCCGGCTACGAGGTGCCCTTCGACCAGGCCACCCTCGACCGCCTCTACCCCACGGCGGAGGACTACCTGGCGCCGGTCTGGGACAGCGTGCACGACCTGGAGGAGGCCGGGTTCCTGACCTCCTCCGACGCCCGGCGGCTCTTCGCTGAGGCGGAGGACGTGGCCGGCGAGTAGGCCCCGCTGGACGACCGCCCTCCCACCGCCCCGCCGGCGAGCCACGCCGGCGGGGCGGTGGGCGGTGGAAGGTGGCCCGCCGGCGGGAGGCCGTCGGGACGCCGGAGGAGCACGCCGCCCAGGTCGCCGCCGCGCCGGGGGTCACCCCGGTGGGCCGGTGGGCGCAGGTGCGCGCAGGACTGTCCTGGCGGGACCTGCTCCTCGCCGTTCTGTGCGGCCTGCTGACCCGGGTCCGGCAGCTCAGCCCTGCTGGCCGGCGGCGGCCCACTGCTGGACGACGCGCTGCCCGCTCAGCGACGCGGTGACGACCGGCAGGACGAGGGCGGCGATCACGAAGAACAGCAGGCCGATCGTCTCGTCGCCGTCCAGGGTGACCGTGGCGGCGAGCAGAGCCAGCAGCAGGACGGCGACCGCGGCCACGGATCCCCACAGCACCCAGGTGGCCCGGCGCCGGTTGAGCAGGGAGATGCCGCCGGCGAGCAGGACGCCACCGACCGGCAGGCCGAGCGCCAGCAGCCAGGTGGGCAGGTCGCCGTCGCCGGTCGACCCGGCGACCAGCATGCCCAGGCCACCGAGCGCGGTCAGGGTACCGGTCACGATGGCCAGTACAGCCGAGGCGGTGGCCAGCCCGGGGCGACCCGGACCGTGCGGCCACACACCCGGCTGCTGCCACCCCGGGCCGTACCCGGTGGGCCCCCAGGCCGGCGGCTGACCGTAGGGCCCCTGCCCGTGGGGAGCCCGCCCGTACGGCTGCCCGTACGGAGCGGGCGGGCCGTACGGGGGCTGCCCGTACGGCTGCTGGCCCGGCGGCTGCTGCCCGTCCTGCGGTCGGCCCTGCTCCCATGCGGTCACGGCCGGGAGTCTGCCAACGCCCGGCCGTGCCGCACAGCACGTCTCACCCCTTCAGGGCGGCGCTGACCACCTCGCGGGCCTCGACCTGCACCTGGGCCAGGTGCTCAGGACCCTTGAACGACTCGGCGTAGACCTTGTAGACGTCCTCGGTGCCCGACGGGCGGGCGGCGAACCAGGCGTTCTCGGTGGTGACCTTGAGCCCACCGATCGAGGCGTCGTTGCCCGGGGCCCGGGTGAGCTTCGCGGTGATCGGCTCGCCGGCCAGCTCGGTGGCGGTGACGGCGTCGGGGGAGAGCTTGCCGAGTGCGGCCTTCTGCTCCCGGGTGGCCGCTGCGTCGATCCGCGCGTAGGCCGACTCGCCGAACCGTTCCGTCAGTGACGAGTGCAGCTGCGAGGGCGAGCTCCCGGTGACCGCCTGGATCTCCGAGGCCAGCAGGGCGAGCAGGATGCCGTCCTTGTCCGTCGTCCACACCCCGCCGTCCCGGCGCAGGAAGGAGGCACCGGCCGACTCCTCGCCGCCGAAGCCGACCGACCCGTCGAGCAGGCCGGGCACGAACCACTTGAACCCGACGGGCACCTCGACCAGCGTCCGGCCCATGTCCGCCACGACCCGGTCGATGAGCGAGGAGGAGACCAGCGTCTTGCCGACGGCGGTGCCCGCGCCCCACTCCGGCCGGTGGGCGAACAGGTAGGAGATCGCGACGGCGAGGAAGTGGTTGGGGTTCATCAGCCCGCCGTCGGGGGTGACGATGCCGTGCCGGTCGGCGTCGGCGTCGTTGCCCGTGGCGATCTGGTAGTCGTCCTTGGCGCTGATCAGCGAGGCCATCGCGGACGGCGAGGAACAGTCCATCCGGATCTTGCCGTCCCAGTCCAGCGTCATGAAGCGCCAGGTCGGGTCGACCAGCGGGTTGACCACGGTGAGGTCGAGGCCGTGCCGCTCGGCGATGGCGCCCCAGTAGTCGACGCTCGCGCCACCGAGCGGGTCGGCGCCGATCCGGACGCCGGCGCTCTTGATCGCGGCCAGGTCCAGGACGTTGGGCAGGTCGTCGACGTAGGTGCCCATGAAGTCGTAGGCCTGCGCGGCGGCGCGGGCCCGGGCGAACGGGACGCGCTTGACGCCCTCGAGCCCGGTGGCCAGCAGCTCGTTGGCCCGGCGGGCGATCCAGCCGGTGGCGTCGGTGTCGGCGGGGCCGCCCGAGGGCGGGTTGTACTTGAAGCCGCCGTCGCGGGGCGGGTTGTGCGAGGGGGTGACGACGATGCCGTCGGCCAGCCCGGTGGTCTTGCCGCGGTTGGCGGTGAGGATCGCGTGGCTGACCGCCGGCGTGGGGGTGTACCGGTCGGCGGAGTCGACCAGCACGGTGACGTCGTTGGCGGCGAGCACCTCCAGGGCGCTGACCCAGGCCGGCTCGGACAGCCCGTGGGTGTCGCGGCCGATGAACAGCGGGCCGTCGTACCCCTGCTGGGCGCGGTACTCGCAGATGGCCTGGGTGGTGGCGAGGATGTGCGGCTCGTTGAACGCGCCGTCCAGCGAGGACCCCCGGTGGCCGGAGGTGCCGAAGACGACCTGCTGGGCGACGTCGGCCGGGTCCGGCTGCACCGCGTAGTACGCGGTCACCAGGTGCGGGACGTCGACCAGGTCGGAGGGCTGCGCGGTCTGTCCGGCGCGGTCGGAGCTCATGCCCCGATCTTCGCGCCGCAGGGCCGGTCCGCGCGACCCGGGTCACCCTCCCAGGCGAGCAGGCCGGGCGGTCAGGAGCTCCTGGGTCGCTTGTCGAAGGCGGCCCAGACCACCTTCGAGTCCGTGCCGTAGTGCACCCCGCGGGCCGAGGTCAGGTCGGCGACGACGTAGAGGCCGTAGCCGCCCTGCCCGGCGGGCCGGCCACCGGCGGGGGCGGGCCGACGTCCGGGGGCGCTGTCGGTGACCCGGACGACCCACCGGGTGCCCTCGTCACCGAGGTGCAGCCCGGCCGGGCGCGAGCCGTGACGCAGGGCGTTGGACGCCAGCTCGTCGATCACCAGGACCGCCTGGTCGACGACGTCCTCGTCGGACCCGGGACCCAGCGAGGACGTCAGGAACTCCCGCACCTGCCGGCGGACGCCGCTGAGCCCGCGCAGCGAGGTCAGCTCGACCTCGAGCCCGGCCTCCGCGGGTGCCGGGACCGGGTCACCGCCCCGCCACGTGGCACGGGCCTCGGTGTACCGCTCCGGCGTCCGACCGGGGGCACCGGCCGACGACCGGTCCAACCGGACCGCGACGAGCGCGACGTCGTCGGCCGCCCGGCCGTCCACCAGCTGGTCGATCACGCGGTCGCACAGCTCCTCCAGCGGCAGCGCGGCGGCAGCCGTGACGACCTCGCACAGCGCCGCCACGCCGGCGTCCAGGTCGCTGCCGGGCCGCTCGACCAGCCCGTCCGTGTAGAGCAGCAGGGTGGCGCCGTCCTCGAGGTCCAGCACGGTCTCCCCGCGGGTGCTGGTGGGGGTGACGCCGAGCATCAGGTGCCCGGGGGCCTGGGGGACGACGACGAGCCGGCCGGCCGCGTCGAGGACCACCGGGGGCGGGTGCCCGGCGCTGGCCCACCGCAGCCGGGTGCCGCCGGACGACGTCCACTCCAGCCGGCCCATGCCCACGGTGGCGTAGGTGGCCAGCCCGAGCTGGGTGATCGCGGTGTCCATCGTGTCGAGCACCGCCGCCGGGCCGGGACCGCCGGACACGGCGATGCCCCGCAGGAGGCTGCGCAGCTGGCCCATGGTGGCGGCCGCACCGGTGTCGTGGCCGACCACGTCGCCGATGACCAGGTCGACCGACCCGTCCGCCTGGTGGAAGGCGTCGTACCAGTCGCCACCGACCTGGGCGGTGCCGGTGGCCGGCAGGTAGCGCACCGCGATCTGCCCGTGATCGGGCTGCACGGGCTCGGTGAGCAGGCTGCGCTGCAGCTCCTCGGCCAGCTGGCGGCTGCGCTCGGCGGACCGGCGCTCGAGGGTCAGGGCCTGCAGGCGGTCCAGCGCCTGGGCGCACTGCGCGGCGAAGGCCTGCACCAGCTCCACCTCGGCGGCGGGGATGGCCCGGTCGACCCGCCAGCCGGCCAACAGCGAGCCGATCAGGCGGCCACCGGTGGTCAGCGGGACGGTGATCCAGGACCGCTGCCCGGACTGCTCGGAGGCCTCGCGCATCTCCGGGGACCAGGCCTCCGCCTCGGCCTGGGTCTCGTGGACCAGGGTCTCGCCGGTGCGCGCGGTCCACGCCGCCGGCAGCCGGCTGTCCAGGTCGATGGTGCCGAACCGCCGCTGCGCCCCGGTCCCCAGCGACGGGGTCATGGTCACGTGCACCACCCCGCGGTCGTCGTCCCGCAGCGCGATCGCGCCGCCGTCCGCACCGATCGCGCTCAGCCCCGCCCCGGCCAGGATGTCGGTGACGTCCTCGACGGTCTCCGCGTCCGCCAGCTGCAGCACGACCTGCGCCGTCGCGGCGAGCCGGCGAGCCGTCGCCTCCTGCGCCGCGAGGACGGCCCGCAGCTCCTGGCTCCGGGCGAACAGGTCGGCCTCCAGGACGTCCAGGCGCGCCCAGGTCCCCTCGGCCCGGTGCTCGGCGACCCGCTCGCGCTCGGCGAGGAAGTCCGACACGTCCTCGACCCGCTGCAGCACCAGCTGGGTCCGGCCTCCCTCGTCGGGCACCGGCGCGCTGATCAGCGACCAGGCACGGGGGACCGAGCGTCCCGTCTCGAGGTCGGTCACCTCGTAGCGGAACAGCGGCAGCTGGTCGGGCACGCCGGTGTCCCGGGCCCGCTCGAAGGACAGCTGCAGCGGGTTGTGGCCGTCGGCGTCCAGGCTCTCCGGCGCCGGCGGGAAGGCGTCGAAGACGTAGCGGCCGACCAGCTCCTCGCGCGTGCGGCCCAGCAGCTCGAGATAGGCCGGGTTCGCCTCGACGATGACCAGGTCCGGCGACATCACCAGGTAGGCGGTCGGCTGGGCGGTGAAGACCGCCGCGAAGTCCACCTCGACCGGCCGGTGCCTCGCGCCCGTCTCGTCCGTCACACGTCCCCCTGGCCCGGGCCCACCGCCAGGCGTGACGCCTGGTAGCCGACCGTGAGCGCACATCATCCCGCACGCGCCCCGCGCCCGCGCCGTCCTGTCGGCCGACCGCCGTAACCTGTCGGGGTGCTCGGGGACTGGCGGGACATGGTCACCGATTCGGCTCTCGCCGACGCGGTCGGCCCCGACGTGCTCGACCGTGCCCAGCGGTACGTGGCCCGCGCGGTGCTGGACGTCCGGGTCGCCGAGGACGCGCGGCGGGTCACCGGTCTGGTGCAGGGCGGCGCCGACGCCCCGTACCGGACGACGGTGGTGCGCACCGACGGCGGCCGGGTGGGCTGGGCCGGTGCGTGCACGTGCCCCGTGGGCGACGACTGCAAGCACGCCGTGGCGGTGTTGCTCTACCTGCGCCCGCAGGTCCAGCGCGCGCCGGGCGGCGCGCTGACCCGGCCCGGGCGCACCTGGGAGCAGGAGCTCGAGGAGCTGGTGACGGCCGCCGCCGAGCGGGTCCCGCGCACCGCCGTCCCGCTCGGGCTGCAGTTCGAGGCGGTCGAGCAGGAGCCCGGGCGGGGGCGGGCCTCGGTGGGCGCCCCGGGCACGCGGCAGCGGCTGGTGCGCCTGCGCCCGGTCACCCCCGGCCAGCGCGGCCAGTGGGTGCGCAGCGGGGTGTCCTGGAAGCAGCTGCAGTACGACAGCGTCCAGGCCGGCTGGGACTCCGGCCACCTGGCGGCCCTCCGGGCGCTCTACGCCACCCACCAGGCCGCGCGCGGGCAGTACTACTCCTACGCACCGGTCGACGTGTACCTGCACGAGTTCGGCCCGGGCCTGTGGCGGCTGCTGGCCGAGGCGGTGGCCGACGGCGTCACGCTGGTCACCGCCGACCGCCCACCCCGGCCGGTGGTGCTCGCCGCCGCGGACGCCGACGTCGCCGTCGACCTGCGCCAGGGCGAGGACCGCACCGAGCTGTCCGCGCTGCTGCGCGTCGACGGCCGGCCGGTCGACCCGCAGCAGCTGTCCTTCCTCGGCGTCCCGCCGCACGGGGTCACCGTCGACGGCCCCCGCCGCGACCAGGCGGCCGAGGGCGCCCCGGGGCTGGTGCTGGCCCGGCTGGACTCCCCGGTGCCGCCGGCGCTGGCCGGGCTGGTGGCCCGCGGCGGGTCGATCGGCATCCCCGCCGCCGACGTCGACCGCTTCCTCCGCGACTGGTACCCGGGCCTGGCCCAGACCGTGCCGGTGGTCTCCGTCGACGGCTCGGTCGACCTGCCCGACGTCGTCCCGCCCCGGCTGGCCGTCGACGCCCGTCACCCCGGCGACGGCACCGTCTGCGTCTCCTGGGAGGTGCGGTACGGCCCCGACCGGTCGCACCCGCCGGGTTCCCCGTCCACCCCCGGCGACGGGCGCGACCCGGCCGCCGAGCTGGCCCTGGTCGAGGCGCTGCCCGGTCCGGTGGGCGGCCTGCCCGAGCTCTGGACGACGGAGCGCGAGCTGGCCGCGCGAGTCGAGCTGGCCGGCGTGGAGGCGCTGGAGTTCACCACCGAGGTGCTGCCCGCGCTGCGCGCCGACCCCGGCGTCGACGTGACGGTGGAGGGCACGCCGCCGGACTACCGGCAGAACACCTCCGCCCCGCAGATCAGCTTCACCGCGCGCGACACCCGGGAGTCCGACTGGTTCGACCTGGGGGTCAGCGTCTCCGTCGACGGCCAGAGCGTGCCGTTCGAGACGCTCTACAAGGCCCTCGCCGCCGGCCGCACCCGGCTGGTGCTGATCAGCGGCACGCACTTCTCCCTGATGCGCCCGGAGTTCGAGCAGCTGCGGCTGCTGATCGAGGAGGCCCGCGAGCTGCGCGACGTCCCCGGCGACGGCGTCCAGGTCAGCCGCTACGCCGTGGGGCTGTGGGAGCAGCTGATGGGCCTGGGGGTGGTGGAGGCGCAGAGCGAGCGCTGGACGCAGGACGTGCGCGGGCTCCTCGACGCCGAGGACGCCACCCCGCCGCCGGTCCCGGCCGGGCTGGCTGCGGAGCTGCGGCCCTACCAGCACGAGGGTTACGGCTGGCTGTCCTTCCTCTGGGACCACCGCCTCGGCGGGGTGCTCGCCGACGACATGGGGCTGGGCAAGACCCTGCAGACCCTGGCGCTGCTCGTGCGGGCGCACGAGGCCGGCGAGCTGGACGACGCCCCGGTGCTGGTGGTGGCCCCGACCAGCGTGATGTCCACCTGGTCGCGGGAGGCGGCCCGGTTCGCCCCCGGGCTGCGGGTGGTGACCATCGCGGAGACCGAGCGCCGCACCGGCCGGACGCTGGCCCAGGAGGTGGCCGGGGCGCACGTGGTGATCACCTCGTACGCGCTGTTCCGGATCGACGCGGAGTCCTGGACCGGGCTGCCGTGGCGGGCGCTGGTGCTCGACGAGGCCCAGTTCGTGAAGAACCACCAGTCGCGCACCTACCAGTGCGCGCGGCAGCTCACCGCGCCGGTGAAGTTCGCGCTCACCGGCACGCCGCTGGAGAACAGCGTGATGGACCTGTGGGCGCTGACCTCGATCGTCGCGCCCGGGCTGTTCCCCGACCCGTCCCGGTTCACCGAGTTCTACCGGCTGCCGATCGAGCGGGACGGCGACGCGGAGAAGCTGGCTCTGCTGCGCAGGCGGATCCGGCCGCTGGTGCGCCGGCGCACGAAGGAGATGGTCGCCGCCGACCTGCCGCCCAAGCAGGAGCAGGTGCTGGAGGTGGTGCTCAACCCCGAGCACGAGAAGCTCTACCAGACCCACCTGCAGCGGGAGCGGAGCAAGGTCCTCGGCCTGGTCGAGGACATGTCGCGGAACCGGATGACCATCTTCCGGTCGCTGACCCTGCTGCGGCAGCTGAGCCTGGACCCGGTGCTCATCGACCCGGCCTACTCCGACGTGCGGTCCAGCAAGGCCGACGCCTTCCTCGACCACCTGCGCGAGGTCGTCGCCGAGGGCCACCGGGTGCTGGTGTTCAGCCAGTTCACCCGCTTCCTGCGCAGCATCCGCGACCGGCTGACCGCCGAGGGCATCGACTGGGTCTACCTCGACGGCACCACCCGCGACCGGGACGCCGCCGTCCAGGACTTCCGCACCGGGACGGCGCCGGTGTTCCTGATCAGCCTCAAGGCCGGCGGGTTCGGGCTGACGCTCACCGAGGCCGACTACGTGTTCGTGCTCGACCCGTGGTGGAACCCGGCGGCCGAGGCCCAGGCCGTCGACCGGGCGCACCGGATCGGCCAGGACAAGACGGTGATCGTCTACCGGCTGGTGGCCGTCGGCACGATCGAGGAGAAGGTCATGGAGCTCAAGGCCCGCAAGCAGGCGCTGTTCTCCCGGGTCGTGGACGACGGCGCGCTGGCCTCCGGTGCGCTCACCGCCGACGACGTCCGCGGCCTGTTCAGCTGAGCTGCCTCACCCCACCCGCGGCTGGCCCCGGTAGGTGCCGAAGCTCCACAGGTTGCCCTCCGGGTCACGGGCGGTGAACTCCCGGGAGCCGTAGTCGGTGTCGTTCAGCGGCTGGACCACCTCGGCCCCGCCGGCCACGGCTCGGTCGTGGACCCCGTCCGGGTCGTCGGTGACGACGTAGCAGCCGGTGCTGCCCGGCGCCACCGTCCAGATGCTGCCCTCGCGGACGGAGCCGAGCATCACGCCACCGCCCGCCGGCCAGGCCAGCTCGGCGTGCACGACGTCGCCGCCGCCGTCGGGCTGGTCGCCCCAGACGACCACCTCCTCGAACCTGAAGGCGTCGACGAGGAAGCGGATCAGGGCACGAGCGTCCCGGGCGCGCAGCGTCGGCCAGACGGTGGGCGGGGGAGCGGCTGCAGAGGTCGTCATGTCCGCAGCCTGGCCTCGGCGCCCGCGCTGCGGGACCCCTTCCTGCGCCGGCTCCGCAACGGTGGCCCTGCGGCCACGGGCTGGAGGGCAGGCCGTCGTCCGCACGAGGAGCCGGCTGGCCTGACGTCGAGCCGTGCCGTGGCACGGCCGGACGTCGGGTGGACCGGCTCAGCGGTCCCAGGCCCGCCCGGGGGTCAGCTGAAGCCGGAGGTGGAGCTGAGCACGACACCGAAGAGGAGGATCACGGCCAGGATGCCGATGCCGACCCAGCCGAGCACGATGCCCGCGGTCGCCATGCCCCCGCCGGCCTCGCCACGCTCGCGGATCTGCCGCTTGGCGACGTAGCCGAAGACCAGCGCCAGGACGCTGCCGATCCAGTAGATCCAGAGGATCCCGAGCACCATCGAGGCGATGGCCATCCCGTTGGTGCGCTGCGGCGGCGGGTAGCCGTACCCGTACGGCGGCGGGCCGTAGGGCTGGACGTGGGGCTGCTGGCCGGGGAGCTGCGGCGGCTGTCCGTACGGCGTGGCCTGCCCGTACGGCTGGGCGGTCGCGCCGTGGGACGGGGATGCCTGCCCGTACGGCGCGGCGGCCTCCCCGTACGGCTGGGCGGTCTGCCCGTAGGGCTGGGGCTGCTGCCCGTACGGCTGCGGTTCCTGACCGTGGAGCGGCTTGTCGAACGGCTCCGTCGGGTGCCGCCTCGCCGCGTCGTCGTCCTGGCTCATCTGCTCGTCCCCCGCGCTCGGGTGCCGCCCCGGCGGGTCGGACCACTGTGGTCCGGACTGTAGGAGCCCGCGGGACCACCGACCACCCGCCACGCTCCGAAGGGTGAGCGCCGCCCAGCCGGGTCGACCCGCGCCGGGCAGGGGAGAGCCGCGTACGCACGCGGCTCTCCCCTGCCTCGCGCGGGTCCACCCGCGGGGGACGGGCTCAGCGGTCGACGCGGGCCGCGGTCCGGCGGACGGCGAGGCCCTGCAGCAGCAGGCTCGCGGCCAGCACGGCCCCGACGCCCTCCCCGGCACGCAGCCGCAGGTCCAGCAGCGGCTCGCAGCCCAACGCCTGCAGCACCAGGTCGTGCCCGCGCTCCCGGCTGCGCTGCCCGGCGACCAGGCTCGCCTGCACCGCGGGCTCCAGCTGGACGGCGGCCAGTGCGGCCAGCGACGCGGCGAACCCGTCGACGACGACCACCGCCCGCACCTCCGCCGCCCCCAGGGCCACCCCGGCGAGCACGGCCAGCTCCGGACCGCCGAGCTGGGCAAGCGCGGTCAGCGGGTCGGGAACCACGCCGGCCCGGGCGACGGCGGCGGTGACCACCGCGGCCTTGCGGGCCAGCATCGCCGAGTCCGCGCCCGAACCGAGGCCCACCACGGCCGCTGGTTCCACGTGCAACAACGCACAGGCGAGTGCGGCGGCCACGGTCGTGTTGGCGACGCCGACCTCACCGAGGGCCACCAGTCCGCTGGCACCGGCCTCCCTCCCCAGGGCGCGGCCGGCCTCGACCAGGGCCGTGGTGTCCTCGGCGGTCATCGCGGGGGAGCCGACCAGGTCCCCGCGCGGGCCGGCCGGGCGCGCGCCGACCGCGCCGGGCACCGGTCCGCCGGCCACCCCGGCGTCCACCACGACCGCCGTCAGCCCGGCGCCGCGGGCAGTGGTGACCCCGACCGCCGTCCCGGCGACGGCGGCCTCGGTGACGTCCCGGGTGACCCGGGGGTCGAAGGCGGAGACACCGTGGACGGTGACCGGGTGGTCGGCGGCGGCCAGCACCAGCACGCCGCCGGTGACCCCGCCCCGGCCCAGGGCGACGGCCCGGTCGACGGCGGCGTCGAGAACGCCGAGCGAGCCCGGCGGGGTGAGCAGCCGGTCCCCGCCGTCCCGGGCGGCGACGACGTCGGGCTGGTCGGGGCCGCGCAGTGCCGACGGCGGGGGAGCCGCACCGGCCCAGCGGTCGGTCATGAGGACGTCGGCCAGCGGCAGGCGCTGCGACCAGCCGGCCCGCTCGAGGCCGGGTGCGGGCGGGCGCTCGTCGGGCCAGCCCAGGCACAACCAGCCCAGCGTCTCCACGCCGTCGGGCAGGCCGAGCAGCTCCGCCAGGTCGGCGGGGCGGAACAGCGTCACCCAGCCCAGGCCGAGGCCCTCGGCGCGGGCGGCCAGCCACAGGTTCTGGATGGCGGCGGCGCAGCTCCACAGGTCGGCGTCGGGGTAGGTGGCCCGGCCGAGCACCCCCGCGGCCGGGGCGCGGCGGTCGCAGCAGACGACGACGCCGAGCGGGGCGTCGCGGACGCCCTCCAGCTTCAGGTCGAGCAGCCGGCGGGCGGCGTCGGGCTCCAGCTGGGCGGCCTGGCGCAGCCGCTCGCGGTCGGTGAGGACGGCGGCGCGGTCACGCACATTGGGGTCGGTGACCACGACGAAGCGCCACGGCTGGCTGTGCCCGACGCTGGGGGCGGTGTGCGCGGCGGTGAGCACCCGCTCCAGGACGTCGGCCGGCACCGGGTCGGGGCGGTAGCGGCGGACGTCGCGGCGGGCGGCGAGCACCCGGTGCAGGGCGTCCCGGTCGGCCGGGTCGAACGCCCAGCCGGTCGGGTCCGCCGCCCGCTCCGAGGCCGCCGTCGGGTCACCGATCAGCGGTACCGGCCGCGGGTGCACGCTCACGTCTCGACCTGCTGCAGGAACCGCCGGAGCGTCTCGACGAACACCTCGGGCTGCTCCGAGTGCACCCAGTGCCCGGCGTGCTTCACCCGCACCAGCCGCACGAGCGGGAAGAGCCCGGCCATCCGCGGGCGGTCGGTGTCGAGCACGTAGTGCGAGTTCGCCCCGGCGATCCACAGCACCGGCCCGTCGAAGTGAGCGCCGGCCGGGGGCTCAGGAAAACCCCGCAACGTGGCCAGGTCACGGCCCAGGACGTCGAGGTCCAGCCGCCAGCGCCAGCCCCCGCCCTCCCGGACGAGTGACTGCAGCAGGAAGGACCGGACCATCGTGCTCGGGACGGCGGGCCGCAACGCGGCGTCGGCGTCCTCGCGGGTGGCCAGCGCGCCGAGGTCGATCGCCTTCATCGCGGCGATGAAGGCGGCGAAGGGGGAGGCCTCCTCGGACGGGTCCTCGGTGCGCCCGCCGGTCTCGGGGTACTCGACCGGGGCGATGTCGACGACCACCAGGGCGCGCAGCAGGTCCGGGGTGCGCAGCGCGAGCTGCATGGCCACCTTGCCGCCCATCGAGTGCCCGACCAGCGTGACCGGCTCGCCGAGCGCCGCGAGCTCGGCGGCGACCAGGTCGGCCATGTCCAGGTAGTCGACCCGTTCGGTCCACGGCGAGTGCCCGTGGTGGGGGAGGTCGAGCAGGGTGACGCGGTGGCCGTCCTCGGCCAGCTGCCGGGCGATCGTCGTCCAGTTGCGGCCCTGGCCGAACAGCCCGTGCACGAACACCACCCGCGGCCCGGTGTCGCCGAGGGTGCGGGCGGCCAGCCGGACGGGATCGGTCATGCCCCCATCCCATCAGACGCCGCAGACCCGATGTCGCTGCCGCGGATCGTCGGTGGCCCCGCCTACGGTCGCAGCGACCGGCCGCTCGACCCCAGGAGACCCCGTGCCCGGACGCCGACGGCGCTCCACCAGCTCCTCCCGCACCACCACCGCCCGCGCGGCGACCCCGGCGAAGAACGCAGCGGCCGCGAAGAAGGCCACGCCAGCGAAGAAGGCCGCCCCCGCCAAGAAGGCGACGCCCACGAAGAAGGCCACTGCCCGGGCCGCGCCGACGAAGCGGGCTGCAGCGGCGAAGGCCGCGCCCCGCACGGCCGCCCCCCGGAGGACCGCGGCCGCCGCCGGGCTGCCGACCGCGCCGGCCGGGCAGCGGGTCTGGGCGCTGGCCGTGCCGTTCCGCGCCCCCGCGCCCGGTGCCACGTGGCACGCCGGGCTGTCGACACACGTGTACGTCGGGGCGTCCCTGCCCGCCGCGCTGGCGCCCTACGACCCGGCGCCGTACAGCTTCGAGCGGTTCGTCGAGGACGAGCTGAACGCCGACCCGCGACCGGTGCCGCCGGGCCGGCCGATGACCCCGCGAGCCGAGCAGACCACCGGGGCCGCCGTCATCGCCGCGCACGCCGCCGCCGGCGGGCGGATGTTCCTGCTCGGCGACGACCCGGGCGTGGGCAAGACCGGCACCGCCGTCCTGGCCGTGCAGCAGATCGCCGCCCAGCGCGCCGAGACGCCCCGCCCGGTGCGCACGGTGCTGGTGGTCGCCGACCGGCCCGCGGCGATCACCGTGCCGCACTGGGCGCGGTCGATCGCCGCCTTCGGCGATGCCGGGCTGCGGTGGTGCGTGACGACGTGGGACCGGCTGGGCAAGGTCAACGGCGCGCTGAAGGCGACCGGGAGCCGGTTCGACGTCGTCATCGCCGACGAGGCGCACATGGTGCGGCACACCACGACCCAGCGGTGGAAGCACTGGAAGGCCGTCTCCGGCGCCGGCCGGGTCAAGGACGCCCCCTACGTCCTGCTGGCGACCGCGACCCCGGCGCACTCGCCGCTGGAGCTGCCCTACCTGGCGCCGCACTTCGCCGCCGTCCACGGCGAGCCGCTCAAGGAGTGGTCCGACCTCCCGGCCCGGCTGGCCGCGCACGGGTTCCACGTGGAACGTGCCCGCTACGGGTGGAGCTGGACCGAGGACGCCGACGAGCGCTGGGCCGACCTCACGCAGCTGCGCAGCTGGCTGACCGACACCGACCCGCCGGCCACGCTGTACCGCCCTGCCCCCTGGGGGCCGGTGTCGGTGACCGGCACGCCGGTCGAGCTGACCCCGGCCGAGCGCGCGCAGTACGAGGCGGAGTGGTCGGAGTTCCGGGCCGAGATGCAGCTGGCACGCCGGGCCCGGCAGAGCGCCCGCGGCCGGGCAGCGCTGCTGCGCTTCCGGCAGAAGGCCGGGCTCATCCGGGCCGCGGCCACCGTCGACTGGGTGAAGGCACAGGTCGAGGCCGACCGGCAGGTCGCCGTCTCGGTGGAGTTCGTCGAGACCGCCGCCGACCCGATCCGGGAGGCGCTGCTGGACGGCGGCATCGAGGTGGCCGGCATCTACGGCCGGGACCGCTTCGACGTCGAGGCCGAGCGGCTGCGCTTCCAGACCGGTGCGGCGCCGGTGTGCGTGTTCACCGTGACCGCCTCGATCAGCCTGCACGCCCGCGAGCAGCTGCCCGGCGGGCTCACCGCGTCGACCACGCCGCGGGTGGGACTGTTCCACCAGCCGCGGTTCTCCGGGATCGCCGCCCGTCAGGTCACCGGCCGCACCCACCGCGACCACCAGGTCTCCCCGTGGCGGGTGGCGTTTGCCGCCGACACCGTCGAGGAGGACGTCGCCCGGGTGATGGTCGAGCGGCTGGCGGTCACCGGCTCGACCGCCGGCGGCGACACCGCGGGGCTGCAGCAGATCGCCGAGCTGCTGGAGGCCGACTGGCTCCCCGCCGCCTCCCTCACCGGCTCCGACTAGACGAGGACCCCGTCCCACTCACCACTCGCCAGCTCGCGGCGAACCTCCGGACGGGGCCGGGAACGATCGGAACTCAGGCTCGCTGCAGGCGCATGGGGAGGTGCTGGATGCCGTCCTCGTCGTAGTCCGGGCCGGAGCGGCGGAAGCCGAAGCGGGTGTACCAGCTCTCCAGGTACGCCTGGGCGCCGAT
The DNA here is from genome assembly GCF_010682105.1 of Modestobacter muralis. Taxonomy (GTDB): domain Bacteria; phylum Actinomycetota; class Actinomycetes; order Mycobacteriales; family Geodermatophilaceae; genus Modestobacter; species Modestobacter muralis. The sequence goes on from NZ_JAAGWH010000013.1 coordinate 416,098, forward strand.
GTCGATCGTGCGGCCCTCGCTGAGCTCGATGCCGCGCTCGACCAGCCGGGCGGACAGCCCGCGCCCGCGCGCGGACACCGCGGTGGCGACCCGGCCGATGGCCCGGTCCTCGCCGTTGTGCAGCAGTCGGATGGTCGACAACACGGTGCCGTCGTCGTCGGCGAACCACAGGTGCTGCGTGGTCGGCTCGGTGTCGCGGCCGTCGAGCTCGGGGTAGGGGCAGGCCTGCTCGACCACGAACACGTCGACCCGCAGCCGGAGGATGCCGTACAGCTCGGCCGGGGTCAGCTCGGAGAAGTGGGCGGTGCGCAGCACGGGCTGGTCGGTCACCGGGACATGCTCCCCCGAGCGGGGCAGGTGGTCGGCGCGGGCCCGGGGTCAGCTGCCGGTGCGGGACCGGTGCGCGACCTGGTCAGCGGGCAGCACCCGGGTGTCGGCGACGCTGACGTGCCCGCGATCGGCCAGGTCACCTGAAGGCGGCGTACTGCCTGGCCACCTCGCCGGCGGGGAGTGCGGTCACGAAGACGCCCATGTGGGCGATCGACCCGGCGAAGAAGTTGCTCGTGGGGGCGTTCGGCCAGCCGGCCAGGTTGTCGTACCCGGCCCGGAAGAGGCCGGACACCGGCTCGGCGGTGGTCATCGCGCTGTTGACGGCGACCTGGACGCCGTCCACGTAGAGGGTCGCACCGGTCGAGCCGGAGAAGGTGGCGGTCACCATGTGCCAGGCACCGTCGTTGTAGGCCCTGGACGAGCTGATGGTCCGGGCGCTGCCGTCGTAGACGCCGAAGGTCACCCGCCCGTCGTTGGTCATGTAGACCAGCCGGTCCCTGCTGCTGGAGGTGTCGCCGTTGGTGCCGTTGCCGAAGCCGACGAGGTACCCGCCGCGGGCGGTGGTGGTCCGGAACCACAGCTGGGTGCTGAACGGCGAGGGGTTGCTGACCCGGATGGACGTGTAGACGAAGCCGGAGCTGCCGTCGAGGGTCACGGCGCGGTCCGCCCGGTCGCAGGGCGGTCCGGAGACCCGGTAGGTCACCCCGGTGCCGCTGTACGTGCCGTCCGCGGTGAACGTGCCGTCGTTGACCGCCGTCGGGCCGCGGGTCTCCTGCATCGCCAGGTACTGGGCGGCGACCGGCGCGGCCGGACCGGTGCAGGTGAAGTTCGGTGCCGCGGCGAAGGTGTTGGTGTGGTTGGCCGTGCTCCCGCTGAACGCGGCCGCCGTGGTCGGCACGAGGACGGCGACGGCCAGGGCTGCCGTGCTCCCCCGCACCGCCGTCCGCAGGCGCCGGCTGCGTCGGGGCCCGGACGGCGGTCCGACGAGGGCCGGCGGCTCCTCGCCGGGCTCGTCGTCGGGGGAGCGGTGCAGCAGGGCGAGCCCGAGCAGGGCGGTGAGCACGAGCGTGGCACCGGACAGCGGGAGCCAGCGGCCCTCCGACGCCCACAGGACGGGCAGGCCGAGGTCGGGGAGCCGCAGCGCGCCCACCCCGTGCACGGCCGAGGGGGCGACCAGCGAGCCGTCGGCCGTGGCGTTGGCGTCGCCCTTGAGCTGGAGGAGACCGGCGTCGGTCACGGCCGCCAGACGGTGCAGCCGCAGGCCGCCGGGGACGTCCGGGTCGTCGACGAGGAGGACCTGGCCCGGTTCCAGGGCGGCGGCCTCGACCGGGCGGACCAGCGTGACGTCGCCGGGCTGGACGCTCGGCGCCATGGAGCCGGACATGACCACGGTGGACTCCCAGCCCGCCACGGCCGGGACGACGGAGACCATGACGAGCAGGACCAGCGCGCCCAGCACGGTGCGGGCCAGGGCGCTGACGACGAGGGCCGCCCGGGAGCTGCGCAGCCCGGTGGGGGAGGCGGTCACGAGAACCTCGACTCCCACACGAAGGTGGCGCCGGCCGACCCGCCCTGGGCACTGGTGGGCGTGGCGGCGTCGAGGGTCACGGTGATCTCGTAGGTGCGGGTCTCACCGGCAGCGGGTGCCGTCCACGAGTTCCGCCCGTTCGACCAGCTGTCGGCGGGGAAGTCGGTCAGGTGCCCGGAGAAGACCTGCGCCTTGGACTGGAACCCGGTGCAGCCGGCGTAGCCGCCACCGGTGCCGATCCGGACGCCGACGGTGAGCCAGCCGGCCAGCGAGCGCTGGCTGCTCAGCCCGGTGGCGTACATCCGGACGTCGGAGGGCCGGGCGGTCGGGCCCACGGTCGAGTTGGTGGAGCGCACCGTGATGCACCGCGGCCCCGTGCTGTCGCCGGGCCGGAGACCGGTCACGGTGAAGAGCTTGCCCTCCGCGTCGTCGTCGGTGAGCGTGATGGTGGCCGTGCCCGCGGTGGCCCGCAGGGGAGCCGTGGAGTCGGTGAAGCCGGCCGAGGCCGACTGCCAGACCACGGTCACGGCCAGCAGCAGGGCGCCGGTGGCCGACGCCACCGCGACCAGCCGGGCCCGCGCGCGCCGGGACCGGGGGCGACGAGCGGTGGCGCTGCGCATCCTCGGTCTCCCGTCGTCGGTGGGGTCATGGGCTCCTGCGGTGGTCCGCAAGGGTGACGCTAGGAGCAACGGCTGGATCCGGGCAGACGTTGAGTGACTCGCTCACTCCGCAGGGTGACGACCCAGGAGCATGGTGCCGCCCCACCGGGTGGACCCGGGACGCAGGGCCACCCGGTGGGGCTCAGGGACGGAGCGGTCAGCGGTGCCCGTCGGCCGAGGCGCCGTTGCCGCTGACGCCGTCCAGCGGCACGTGGGTCACCGTCGCCGCGGGGTTCCCGTCGGTCGCGCCCACGCCCAGCCGGCGCAGCATCGCGGCGACGTCCAGGCCGGTCAGGTCGCCGGTGATCTGCATCCCCTGCGCCACGTTCGCCGCGACCGACCGGCCCAGCGCGCCGGCGCCGTCGGCGGAGATCACCGTCATCTTGTCCACCGCGGCCAGCGGGGCCGACGCCGCCGACACGATGTCGGGGAGCACCTTGACCAGCAGGTCCAGGATCGCGGCCTCGCCGTAGGTGGCGAACGCATCGGACCGGGCGTCCATCGACGCGGCCTCGGCCTTGCCGCGGGCCAGGATGGCGGCGGCCTCGGCAGCACCCTCCCGCTCCACGGCGTCGGCGATGGCCTCGCGGCGCAGCTTCTCGGCCTCACCGCGCTTGGCGCCCTCGATCGCCTCCGCCTCGGCCAGCGCGCTGCGGCGGGCCCGCTCACCCTCACCGGACAGCCGCGCCTGCTCTGCAGCGGCCTGGGCGGCGGCGATGGTGGCCTGGCGCTGGGCCTCGGCGGAGAGGATCGCGGAGTTCTTCCGACCCTCGGCCTCCTGCTCCACCCGGTAGCGCTCGGCGTCGGCCGGACGGCGCACCTTGGTGTCCAGCTGCGCCTGGGTGAGGGTGGCGGTGCGCTCGGCGACCTTCTCCTGCGCGGCCAGCACCTCCTGGTCCTGGGCGGCCTGGCTCAGCGGCCCGGCCGCGGCGGCCCGGGCCTTCGCGGCGTCGATCTCCGCGTCGATCTCGGCCTGCTTGAGCGCCAGCTGCCGCTGGGAGATCGCGATGGCCTCGTCGGCCAGCAGCTGCTCCTGCTGCGCGGCCTGCCGGGCGCGGGCCTCGGCGATGCTCGCCTCCTTCAGCACCCGGGCGGCCTCGGGCCGGCCCAGGTCGGCGAGGTAGGTGCCCTCGGCCTGGATGTCCTGCAGCTGGAAGGTGTCCAGCACCAGCCCCTGGCCGGTGAGCGAGGACTCGGCCTCCTCGGCGACGGCGGAGGCGAAGGCCGCCCGGTCGCGGATGATCTCCTCGATCGTCAGCCGACCGACGATGGAACGCAGCGCACCGGCGAGCACCTCAGAGGTGAACGTGTCGATGCCCTCCTGCTGGTTGAGGAAGCGCTGGGCGGCGGCCCGGATGGCGCCCTCGTTGCCGCCGACCTTGACGATCGCGACGCCCTCGAGGTCGCACTTGACGCCCTGCAGGCTCACCGCCCCGCGGATGGCGACCGGGATGCGCCGGCTGGACAGGTCGATCGAGTGGAGCTTCTGCACGACCGGGAGCACGAAGACGCTGGCGCCCATGACGACCTTCTGCCCGCTCATGTCGCGGCTGACCGCCCCGTCGGTGCTGGTGACCGAGCGGCCCTGCCGGCCGGTGACCAGGAACGCCTGGTTGGGGCCGGCGACCTTGATCCGGGAGAGCACCAGCAGGACGAGCAGCAGCACCAGCAGTGCGATGCCGCCGATGGCGATGAGCAGGGTCACGCGGTTCCTCCGGGATCTGGGAAGGGGGTCGTCTCCGGGGCGGTCGAGACGACGTGCACGGAGGTCTCCGTGGGGGTGTCGACGACGTAGACCGGCGTCCCCGCGGCGAGCGGGACGTCGCTGCGGGCGTGGTACTTGAGCTGCTGACCGGCGACCGCGAGCCGCACCTCACCGAACCCGCCGGCCGGGACCCGGCTGATGACGACGCCCTGGGCGCCGAGCAGCCGGGCGGGGGTGAGGGTCGGCTCGGTCGCCATGTCGCGCAGCGAGGCGGAGAGCCGGACGGCGCCGGCGGCCAGCGGCAGGGCGACCACGAGGCCGGCGACCAGGGCCAGCAGCACGGTGGCCACCCCCGGCAGCTCGGGCAGCAGCGCGGTCGCCGCGGCCCCGCCGAAGCCGATGCCGCCGAGGAACGCCGCGATCGCCGGGACGGAGAACGGGCCGTCGGCGTCACCGTGCCCGAGGTCGCCGAGCTCCCCGGCCAGCAGGGACACGACGAGCACGAGCAGACCCACCCCGCCGACGGCGAGGAAGGCCATGGCGACGGGGTCCACGCGGGCCTCCTCCTGGGTCTCTGGCGGCCAGAGTCACAGGTCAGCGCATCGTGATCAAGCAGTCTCACCCCTCCGGGGGCGAGAAACGGACGGTGCCGTCCGGGTCCTCAGCCGGCGGCGGCGAACTGGGCGGCCACCTCGGCCCGGGTCAGCCTGCCGGCGAAGACGCTCATGTGGGCGATGGAACCGGCGAACCAGTGGCTGGTGGGCTCGTCCGGCCAGCCCTGGAGGCTGTCGTAGCCGGCCCGGAAGTACCCGGTGTTGTTCTCCGCAGCCGTGACCGTGGCGTCGGACTGGACGAGCGCGCCGTCGACGAAGAGCCTGATGCCGGTGTCCGTGGAGAAGGTGGCGGTCACCAGGTGCCACTTCCCGTCGTTGTAGCTCGCCGGTGAGACCACCGTGCGTGGCGTGGTGTCGTAGACGCCGAACCGGATCCTGCCCGTGGTGGTCATGTAGACCATCCGGTCCTTGGCGCTGGAGGTGGCGCCGTTGGTCCCGTTGCCGAAGCCGATGAGGTACCCGCCACGCGTGGTCGTGGTCGAGAACCACAGCTGGGTGCTGAAGGCCTGACCCGGGGGGAGCGAGACGTTGACGCCGCTGTGGACGAAGCCCGAGCTGCCGTCCAGCCGGACCGCCCGCGTCGCGCCGGTGCAGGGTGGACCGGCCACCCCGTACGTCACCCCGCCGGCGTAGGTGCCGTTCCCGGCGTAGGAGCCGCGGTTGGTCGCCACCGTCCCGCTGCTCTCCTGCAGGTCCAGGTACTGCGCCGCACCGGCTGACCCCGAGGCGCAGGTGTAGTACAACGCGGAGCCGAAGGCGTCAGGACCGTTGGCCGTGCTGGCGGTGTAGGCCGCCGCCGCGGTGCCGTACGCCGCCACGGCGGCGCCCGGCAGCAGGACGGCGACGGCGAGGACCGCCGCCGACCGGCGCCGCCCCCGCCGGGGACCCCGGCCGGGCCGCTGGTCGGCCGGGGGCCGGTGCAGCACCGCCAGGCCCAGGAGGCCGGCCAGTGCCAGCGTGGCGGCACCGAGCGGCGCCCAGCGCTGCTGCGCCGCCCACACGACGGGCAGGCCCAGGCCGGGCAACCGCAGGGTGGCGACCCCGTGCACCGCCGCCGGGTCGACGAGCGCGCCGTCGGCGGTGGGGTTGGCGTCGCCCCGCAACCGGAGACCGCCGTCCTCCACCGTCACCAGGCGGTGCAGCAGGAGTCCGCCGGCGCCGTCCGGGTCGTCGACGAGCAGCACCTGGCCGGCCGCGAGGTCCGCGGTGTCCACCGGCCGGGCCACCGTGACGTCGCCGGGCTGCACCCGGGGCGCCATCGACCCGGACGTGACCACGGTGGCCTGCCAGCCCGCCACCGCGGGCACGAGGGCGACCAGGACGGCCAGCGCGAGCGCCGCCAGCACCGTGCGGGCCAGCGCGCTCACGACCTGGGCCGCCCCGGAGCCGCGCACGCCGGCGCGCGCCGGGTCGGGCGCGGGGGGAGCGGCAGTGGTCACGTGGTCGGTGCTCTCCGGACGGGGGTCGCGCCGAGGGGTCGGTGCGCTCAGGGGTGCCGGCCCGGGGGACGCGGTCGTCCCGGCGGTGCGGACGTCGCCGGCGCCGGGCGACGGGGGTCCTCCCGTCGTGCCGGCCGGCGGACGGGTCCTCCCGGCCGCCGGAGCATAGGACGGCGGGGATGCGGAACCGGGCAGTTGCGGCTGTGACGCAGCCGGTGTCGCCGGTCCCCGACCGCTGCAGCCCGTCGCGGCAGTGGTGTTAGCGTCGCCTGCTGACACGGGGTGTCCCGACCGGGACTGAGATCACACCCGTCGAACCTGCTCCAGCTCTCGCTGGCGAAGGGATGTCACGGCGTGGACGCCACCTCACTGCGCGCCGCCAACGCGGCGCTGCGCAGCACCTCCCCCCTGGTGCACTGCCTCACCAACACCGTCGTCCAGACGATCACCGCGAACGCGCTGCTGGCGGTGGGTGCGGCGCCGGCGATGGTCGACGAGCCGGCCGAGGCCGGCGAGTTCGCCGCAGTCGCCTCCGCGGTGCTGGTCAACGTGGGCACGGTGCACCAGCGCACCGCCGAGGCGATGCGGGTCGCCGCCCGGGCCGCCGGGCAGGCCGGCACGCCCTGGGTGCTCGACCCGGTCGCCGTCGGTGGGCTGACGTTCCGCACCGGGCTGGCCGTGGACCTCGTCGGCATGTCGCCCACCGTCGTGCGCGGCAACGCCTCGGAGGTGCTGGCGCTGGCCGGCGCGGGGAAGGGCGGCCGCGGCGTGGAGAGCGTCGACGGTCCCGAGGAGGCCCTCGAGGCCGCCGGCGAGCTGGCCCGGCGCACCGGTGCGGTCGTCGCGGTCAGCGGCCCGGTCGACGTGGTCACCGACGGGCACCGGGTGGTCCGGGTCGGCGGCGGGTCGGTGCTGCTGACCCGCACCACCGGCGCCGGCTGCGCGCTCGGCGGCCTGGTCGCCGCCTACGTCGCCGCCGCCGGGGACGCGCTCACCGGCACCGTCGCCGCGCACGCCCACGTGGCGCTGGCCGCCGAGGCCGCCGCCGCGACGGCGGCCGGCCCGGGCACCTTCGCCGCGCTGTGGCTGGACGCGCTGGACGCCGTGGACGGCGACGCGCTCACCCGCGCGCAGGTGAGCTGGTGACCCGCCGGTTGGACGCCACGCTCTACCTGGTCACCGACACCCTGCTCTGCGCGCCCCGGTCGGTGCCCGCGGTGGTGGCCGCGGCCGTCGCCGGTGGCGTCACCGCCGTCCAGGTGCGGGACAAGACCGCGAGCCGGCGCGACCTGCTGGCGTTGACCCGCGCCGTCCAGGCGGTGCTCGCGCCGACACCGCACGTCCCGCTGTTCGTCAACGACGCGGTGGACGTCGCGCTGGTCGCCGGCGCCGACGGCGTGCACGTCGGCCAGGACGACCTGCCCGCCGAGGAGGTGCGGGCGCTGCTCGGGCCCGACGCGCTGGTCGGGGTGTCCACCGGCAGCGACGCCGAGCTCGACGCCGTCCTGGCCCTCCCCGGCGGCACCGTGGACCTGGTCGGCATCGGCCCGGTGTGGTCCACGCCCACCAAGCCCGACGCGGGGGAGTCGCTGGAGCCCGCCGGGGTCCGCGCGCTGGCCGCACGCGCCCGGGCCGCGGGCCTGGTCGCGGTGGCGATCGGGGGCATCCACTCCTCCAACGCCTCGCTGGTGACCGGCGTCGACGGCATCTGCGTCGTCTCCGACGTCTGCGCCGCCGCCGACCCGGCGGAGGCGGCCCGGCTGCTGCGCGAGGAGATGGGGCGGTGACGGCGGCCGTGGCGCTGACCGTCGCCGGCAGCGACCCCAGCGGGGGCGCCGGCGTGCAGGCGGACCTGAAGACCTTCAGCGCACTGGGCACCTACGGCACCGCGGTGCTCACCGCGCTGACCGCGCAGAACACCCGCGGGGTCACCGGGGTGCACGGCGTCCCGGCGGACTTCGTGGCGCTGCAGCTGCAGACGCTGTTCGCCGACGTCACCGTGCACGCCACCAAGCTGGGCATGCTCGGCACCGCCGACGTCGTGCGGGAGGTGGCCCGGGTGCTGGCCGACCGTCCCGGCGGCCCGGTGGTCTGCGACCCGGTCATGGTCGCCACCAGCGGCGACCGGCTGATCTCGGCCGAGGCGGTGGACGCCGTGCGGGCCGACCTGCTGCCGGTCACCGACCTGCTCACCCCGAACGTGCCCGAGGCCGCCGCGCTGCTCGACGTCGCACCGGCCACCACGGTCGAGGAGCTGGCGCCCCAGGCCACGGCGCTGCTGGCGCTGGGCCCGGCGGCGGTGCTGCTCAAGGGCGGGCACCTGGGCGGGGAGCAGAGCGTCGACGTGCTGGTCACCGCGGGCGGGGTGCTGGAGACCCGGCGCCCCCGGGTGGCCACCACCTCCACCCACGGCACCGGCTGCACGCTGTCCTCCGCGCTGACCGCGCTGGCCGCGCAGGACCGCCTGGCCGGCCGCGAACCCGACTGGGCACCGCTGGTCGACCGGGCGCGCGACTACCTGCAGACGGCGCTGGAGGCCGGTGCCGCGCTCGGCGTGGGCTCCGGCCACGGCCCGGTGCACCACTTCGCCGGGTGGTGGGAGGCGTGAGCTTCACCGCCGACGCCTGGGCCGCCACGGCGGCGCTGCGCACCGCGATCGAGGAGTTGGCCTTCCTCACCGAGCTGGGCGAGGGCACGCTCGCCCCGGCGGCGTTCCGGCACTACCTGGAGCAGGACGCCCTCTACCTGGCCGGGTACGCGAAGGCGCTGGCCCTGCTGGCCGCCCGCGCAGACGACCCGGACGCGGCCGCCGTCTGGGCGGGCTCCGCGTCGGTCACCCGCACCGTCGAGACCGCGCTGCACGCCGACCTGCTCGGCTCCGAGCTGCTGGGCCCCGCGTCCGCCGAACTGCTGCACTCACCGACCTGCCTGGGCTACGTCTCCTACCTGGTGGCCACGGCCGCGACGGCGTCCTACGAGGTGGCCGCGGCGGCGGTGCTGCCCTGCTACTGGGTCTACGCCGACACCGGCGTCCGGCTGGCGGCGACCGCCCGCAGCACGCCCGGGCACCCCTACGCCCGCTGGGTCGCCACCTACGACGACCCGGCGTTCCAGGAGTCGACCCGCCGGGCGCGGCAGCTGGTGGACGAGGCCGCGGCGGCCACGCCGTCGGCGGTGCCGGCGATGCACCGGGCGTTCGCCCTGGCCACCCGCTACGAGCTGGAGTTCTGGCGCTCGGCACACGCGCAGGAGACCTGGGCGCACCCGCTGGGCTGACCCCGCCCGTCCGGCTCAGCCCTCGGAGATGACCTGGCGCAGCACCCGGGCGGCCAGCTCGTCGCCACCGGCCGCGGCGATGGAGAAGTGCTCGATCGCGCCGTCGACGTCACCGGCGCCCAGCAGCAGCACCCCGAGGTTGTGGTGGGAGTGGATGTCACCGCCCTCGATGCCGGCCCGGTAGGCGGCCTCGGCGGCGACGACGTCGTCCAGCTCCTCGCGGTAGATGTTGCCCAGCGGCAGCCAGCTGGCGACCTCACCGCGGACGGCGCCGCGCTCCAGGACGCTGCGGGCCTCCTCGACCCGCCCGGTGACGCGGAGCAGGTCGGCCAGGCCGGCGCGGGCGGAGTGCGAGTGGTCGGCGCCGGCGCGCAGCTGCGGCTCCAGCGCGGTGTCCCGGCTCTCGACCCAGCGCCAGCAGGCGAGGGTCCCGGCGGCGGTCAGGTTGCCGGCGTCGGCGGCCAGCTGGGCCCAGTGCCAGGACTCCAGGTGCCGGCCGGCCTCGCGCAGCAGGTGCGCCAGCTCGAGCGCGGCGGGGGCGTCGCCCCGCTCGGCGGCCTCGCGCAGCGACCGCTCGCGGAGGGTCTCGACGGTGTCGGGTCCGTCGGGGGTGGGGTCCTGCGCCGGCTCGGCAGGGTCGCCCGGGGACCGGGCGACGAGGTGGTCGTCGTCCGAGGGGAACTGGGGGTCCAGGGGCACGCTCGGAGTCTGTCGTGCCCGGGCGTCCGCGCGCCTCACCCCAGGGGGCTGGTCCACCCGTTCAGGGGGTCCAGTCCGGAGGGTCGGCCGGCTGCAGCGCCGGGTCGTCGGCGGGCAGCGTGCGCACCGGGCCGGGGGTGGTCAGCGGGCCCTCGAAGCGCACGGTCACCCGGTTGAGCCCGCTGCCCCACACCCAGCCCGCGCCGTGGTCGGGGTGGACGACGTCCTGCCCCGGGTACCAGGCGTGCACCGCGGCGCCCGGCCGCGGGTCGTCGGGCACCGGCTCGACGTCCGGCTCCTCGGCGGCGGGCTCCACGACCGGTGCGGCCTCGGTGGCGAACAGGTCGCCCTGGGCGTAGGGCGAGAGCCCGGAGACGCCGACGCCGAGCAGCCGCAGCCCGCCCGAGCGGTCGACGGCGGTCAGCAGCCGGTGCGCGACCTCGGCGATGTGCCGCGGGTCGTCGACGGCGTGCGCGAGGGTCTGCGAGCGGGTGAGGGTGCTGAAGTCGTAGCGGCGGACCTTGAGGGTCACCGTGCGCCCGGAGGTGCCCGAGCGCTGCAGCCGCACCCCGACCCGGGTGGCGAGCGCGTCGACCTCGGCGGCCAGCCGCGCGGGGTCGGTGACGTCGCGGGCGAAGGTCTCCTCCGCGCTGACCGACTTGGCCTCCCGGTCGGCGACCACCGGCCGGTCGTCGTCGGCACGGGCCAGCCGGTACAGCCCGGCGCCGTTGGCCTGGCCGACCAGGCTCGTCAGGTCCACGAGCGAGAGCCGGTGCAGGTCGCCGACGGTCTTCACCTTGATCTGCGCCAGCCGCTCGGCGGTGACCGGGCCGACGCCGCCCAGCGCCCGCACCGGCAGCGGGTGCAGCACCTCGAGCTCCGAGCCGGCCGGGACGACGGTGAGCCCGTCGGGCTTGTCCAGCTCCGAGCCGATCTTGGCCAGCGACTTGGACGTGCCGATGCCCACCGACCCGGTGACCCCGCCGGTGGCCGCGGCGAGGCGCGCCTTGAGGTCGGTCGCCATCGCGGTGAGCCCGGCGATGCCCAGGTCGTGCCCGCCGGCGGCCAGGTCGACGTAGGCCTCGTCGATGGAGACCGGCTCGACCAGCGGGGACAGGTCGCGCAGCAGCGCCATCACCACCTCCGAGGTGCGCCGGTAGGCGGCGAACCGGCCGCCGAGGAACGCCGTCCCGGGTGGGCAGAGCCGCCGCGCCTCGGCGGTGGGCATGGCGCTGCGGGCGCCGAACGCCCGCGCCTCGTAGGAGGCGGTGGCCACCACACCGCGCCCACCGGTGCCGCCGACGACCACCGGCCGGCCGCGCAGGGAGGGCTTGTCGCGCTGCTCGACCGCGGCGAAGAAGGCGTCGAGGTCCAGGTGCAGGATGCTCGGCTCACGCCGCACGCCCGTCCCCCCTCCACCGCCGCTCCGACCGACCCTCGATGATGCCCCCATGGTCGAGCCGAGCGCATGGACGCAGATCACCCAGTCCGACCCCGAGCACTCGCACCGCTACGTCGAGCGGTTCCGCGCGATGGCCGCCCGCGGCGCCGACCTCGCCGGGGAGGCGCGGCTGGTCGACGCGCTGCTGCCGCGCGGCGCCCGGGTGCTCGACGCCGGCTGCGGCCCGGGCCGGGTGGGCGCGGTGCTGCACGCCGCCGGGCACACGGTGGTCGGCGTGGACGGCGACCCGGTGCTCATCGCCGCCGCCGAGGCCGACCACCCCGGTCCGCGGTGGGTGGTCGGCGACCTCGCCGAGCTCGACCTGGGCGAGCAGTTCGACGGCATCGTCTGCGCCGGCAACGTGATGGCGTTCCTGGCGCCCAGCACCCGGCGCGAGGTGCTGCGGCGGCTGCGGGCGCACCTGGCCGACGGCGGCAGGGCGGCATTCGGCTTCGGCGCGGGCCGCGGCTACGAGTTCGACGAGTTCCTCACCGACGCCCGCGCCACCGGCTGGGAGGCGGACCTGCTGCTGTCCACCTGGGACCTGCGGCCCTCCACCCCGGACGCCGACTTCCTGGTCGCCGTCCTGCGCTGAGGAGCAGGCTCGGGGCATGACCCACCTGCCCGACCCGGCCACGTTCTCCCGCCAGGAGGACCAGCGCTCCGCCGGCCGCACCCGGTTCCTCGCCACCGGCGACCAGACCCGCGGCGACTTCGGCCTGTTCGAGGTGACCATGGCGCCGGGCGGCAGCGGCCCCGGGCCGCACCTGCACCGCACGTTCAGCGAGTCCTTCCACGTGCTGGAGGGGTCGCTGGCGGTGCTCGCGAACGGCGGGTGGACGACGGCGCACGCCGGGGACCTGGTGTACGTGCCCCGCTCCGCCGTGCACGGCTTCCGCTCGGCCGGGCCGGACGTCGGCGCCCGCTTCCTGGTCCTGTTCACCCCCGGCATCCCACGGGAGGCGTACTTCACCGGTCTGGTCGAGCTGCACGCCGGCGGCCGGACGCCGTCCACGGAGGAGATCGACGCCTTCGCGCTGGAGCACGACCAGCTCAACCTCCGCGACTGACCGCCGTCCCGGGGCTCATCCCAGGGAGAGGCGGGTGGCGGACCGGCGGAGGGTGACCGTCTGGCCGTAGGAGAGGTGCGGGCCGGAGTCCACCGTCGCCACCCGGGACGGCGGCCGATCCGCGCAGCTGTACCGCCGCGGCCCGGCGGCGGCGCTGCACCCGCCGCTGCGGCGCACCGAGGGCTGAGCGCAGCGCCGGCCGGACCCGGGCCGTCAGCCGTGCAGAAAGGGGGTGTGCGGTGGGTGTCACCAGCGCTACGGTCCGGCGTCGTCCGGTACGGGCGCGCACGGCGCCGACGACGAACGGGAGACCTCCGATGACCAGCTCCGCTCCTGGAGGACCCCACCTGCTGCGGCGCGCGCGGGCCGCCGCCACGCTCGTCCTCGGCCTGCTGGCCGTGCTGTTGCTCTCCACGGCACCGGCCCAGGCCGCGCCGCCCGGTGCGCCGACTGCCTCGCTCGTCACGCCCACGATCGCGGACCTCAGCCCGATCCGGCTCGCGTACCACCGATCCGGCGCCTCCTCCGGGCCACTCGGCGCGCAGGTGAGCGGTGAGATCTGCGGGCTGGTCCGCTCGGGGTGCTACCAGCACTACACCGGCGGCTCCATCTACTGGTCGCCCACCACCGGCGCGGTCATCGTCCTGAACCAGGTGCGCGACCGCTGGGCCGCCCAGGGCTGGGAGCGGGGCGCGCTGGGCTACCCGATCTCGGGCACCTTCTGCGGGCTGCGCGACGGCGGTTGTGGCGAGCACTTCGAGGGCGGGTCCGTCTACTGGTCGCCGGCCACGGGTGCCCGCCAGGTCGCCGGCGTCGTCCGTGACCGGTGGTCGGCCACCGGCTGGGAGTCCGGGCAGCTGGGCTACCCGACCAGCGAGCTGTTCTGCGGCCTGCGCGACGGCGGGTGCGGCCAGCACTTCCAGGGCGGGTCGATCTACTGGACGCCGGCCGGCGGGCCCGTCGTCGTCACCACCGCCGTCCGCGACCGCTGGGCCGCGCAGGGCTGGGAGAACGGCCCACTCGGCTACCCGACCCGCGACACCTTCTGCGGGCTGCGCGGCAACGGCTGCGGCCAGCACTTCCAGGGCGGGTCGGTCTACCGGTCGGCCTCCACCCCGACCGTCGTCGTCCCGGTCGTGTTCCGGGACGCCTGGGCCGCTCAGGGCTGGGAGAACGGCCCGCTGGGCTACCCGACCGGGGAGACCTTCGACTACCGCGGCATGCTCGCCCAGTCCTTCCAGGGCGGCACGCTGGTGCGGCTGGCCGACGGCCGGGTGGTGCGCGGCTGAGCGGGGGAGTGACCCCGGCGCCGCGGCGCCGGGGTCACTCGCAGGCGACGCCGTCCCCGTCGCCGTCCATGCTGTCGGACCAGCCCGGGTCGCCCCGGTGCAGCGGCGCCGCGCCTGCGGCCCGGACTGCGGCACAGTTCACGTAGGGCTCGGTCCGTGGGGCGCTGGACGGGGCCGCGGGGGTGCCGGCCGCGGGTGCGGTGTCCGGGCCGGGGACCGGCTGGTCGGGGCAGGTCTCCAGCACCCGGGTGATCGCGTCGTGCTCGGCCTGGGTCACCCACAGCCCGTAGGTGGCCTTCACCGCGACCTGCCGGGCGACGTAGGTGCAGCGGTACCCGGTGACGTCGGGCAGCCAGGTGGCGGCGTCGGCGGCGCCCTTCTGGCGGTTGGCGGAGTAGTCGACGGCCAGCAGGTTGAGCGGGTCGTTGGCGAACGACGTGCGGCGGGCCTCGTCCCAGGCGAAGGCGCCGGTCTGCCAGCCGTTGCTCAGCGCGACCACGTGGTCGATGTCGACGCTGCTGCCGTCGCCCTTCTCGAACCGGATCGTCTGCCCGGTGTAGGGGTCGGCGAGGGTGCCGGTGACCACGACGCAGTCGCTGCCGGCCTTGAACGCCTCGTCGACGAGGTCGCGGGCCAGGACGTCGTTGCGGGTGTCGCAGCCGTTGCGGTCGACGTCGGCCCACTGCTGACCGAACTGGTCACGGTCGTAGCCGGTCTCGGGGGCGCGCCCCTTGACCGCGAGCCGGGCCAGGACGTCGGTCGCGCGCTCACCCGCGGTGGGTGCGCCGGGCTGCGCCTGCCGGGCGGCCTCGGAGACGGCGTCCGGGGTCGTGACGGGGGCGATGGTCTGGCAGCCGGCGGTGCCCAACGCCGTGGCGGCCAGCAGGACGGCGATGCGGTGTTTCACGTGGATCCCCCGGGAGTCGATCAGCTCCCGACGCTACGAGCGGACCAGGCCGATCTTCCGCAGCGACGCGCGGTCACGCCCGTGAGGACGCCGACAGGGGCCGGGCGAGGAGATCGCCCGACCCCTGTCGGCTCACTGCGCTGCGGTGGGACTCAGCCCTTGCCGCCCTTGCCGCCACCCTTGCCGTGGCCGCCGTCGGACGTGTCCTGCCCGTCCTCGACCTCGGGGGCCTCGGGCTCCTCGACCTCGACCTCGTCCTCGTCATCCGCGTCCTCGTGCGCACGGGCGGCAGCCGAGACGGCCTTGCCGTGGTCGCGGCCGGTCAGGGTCTTGTCGTGGGCGACCGCGGAGACGGCGGCCCCGTGGTTGTCCGGGTGCCCCTCGTCGGCGTCGTCCTCGGGGGCCTCCGGCGTCTCGGCCTCGGGGACCTCGGGGGTCTCCGGGTCGGTGACCTCGGGCTCCGTCGGCTCCGGCTCGGTGACGACCGGGTCGGTCGGCTCGGGCTCCGTGACGACCGGGTCGGTCGGCTCCGGCTCGGTCACGACCGGGTCGGTGGGTGCAGGCTCCGTGACCACGGGCTCGGTCTCCTCCGGCTCGGTGACGACCGGGTCGGTCACCGGGGCGTCCGTGGGGTCCGCGGCGACCTCGGCGACCTCGGTGCTGGCGACGGGCGTCGACTCGACGGCCTGGGCCGTGGCCGCAGCGCCACCACCGACGACGACGAGAGCGGTGGCGCCGGCGGCGATCTTGGCGGCGAGTCCGGCGGAGCCGACCTTGCCCAGCAGACCGGTGAGAAGTGCGTGCACGGAGGAACTCCCTGGATCGGTGGACGGGGGGCGTCCTGATCTGTATCGACACCACCCGGTCTCGCCTGAAGGCGATTCACCCGTTCGTGCTCGCCGGCCCGCTGCGGCGCTGGTCTCAGCGGTCAGCGGACGGTGATGGTGCCGCCCGCGAAGGGCTGCGCGATGCCGCCGGCAACCGAGTAGGCCGGCCCGGACGGATAGCCGTACCGGCCGTTCTCCCATCCACGGGCGGCCCAGACGTCCCGGATGGCGGTCGGGACGGCGACGGACTCCAGCGGCCCGGGGACCGAGTAGACCGAGCCGCCCTGGAAGTGCTGGCCGCACCCCAGGTTGCTGAGACCGCAGAAGAAGTCGCTCGTCGGGTAGCCGAGCGCACCGCTCTCCCAGCCCTGCGCGGCCCATGCCGAGCGGAGGTCAGAGACCCCGTTCCTGATGGTCGGGACGGCGAAGGTGCCCGTCGGCGAGCTGTAGATCGAGCCGTACTGGAAGTGCTGACCGCAGCCGCCGCCCCGCAGACCGCAGAAGGCCGTCGAGATCGGCGAGCCCAGGTGGCCGCGTTCCCAGCCCAGAGCGGCCCACTTGTCCCTGATCGCACCGGTGACCGCGAACGTGCCCTTGTACGACGTGTAGACCGAGCCGCCCTGGAAGTGCTGTCCGAGACCCTGGTCCACCGTCTGGAAGGGCCTCGACACCGGGTAGCCGAGTGCGCCGGTCTCCCAGCCCTGGGCCGCCCACGCCGCCTCGGCTGCCTTGACGGCGAACGTGCCAGCCGGTGAGGAGTAGATGGACCCGTTGTGGAACTCCTGCCCGCAGCCACCGTTCCGGAGACCACAGAAGGCGTCGGACGTGGGGTACCCCATGCCCCGCTCCCAGCCTTCGGCGGCCCAGACGTCACGGAGGGGCACCGGGACGAGGACGACGCCGTCGTACCAGGTGTCGTAGATCGAGCCGCCCTGGAAGTGCTGCCCGACGCTGGCCAGGGCGTTGAACTGCTCGGACGCCGGGTAGCCGAGCTGACCGTTCTCCCAGCCCTGCGCCGCCCAGCGCTCCTCGACAGCTCCCGTGACGATGAACGTGCCCGACGGACCGCGGTAGATCGAGCCGCCCTCGAAGTGCTGGCCGCACCCGCCGCTCTTCAGTCCGCAGAACTGGGCACTGGTCGGGTAGCCGAGGTCGCCGCGCTCCCAGCCCTGCGCGCCCCACCGGTCCTTGATCGAGCCGCTGACGGCGAAGGTGCCGGCGGGGGAGTCGTAGACGGTGCCGCGCTGGAAGTGCTGAAGACAGGCGTCCCAGTCCAGTCCGCACTCGACATCGGACGTGGGGTAGCCCAGCGGGCCGGTCTCCCAGCCCTGCGCCGACCACACGTCCCGCACCACGTCGTACACCGCGACCGCGCCGCTCGCCGGTGACCAGTAGACCGAGCCACCGGTGAAGTGCTGGCCGCAGCCGCCGCCGGCCAGGCCGCAGAAGGTGTCCCGGGTGGGGTAGCCGAGGTCGCCCTCGACCGCGCCCCACTCCACCCACTCGGTGAGGACCTCGTCATTGGTGAGCGCGTGTGCGCCGGTCGCCGACGACCAGACGATCGCGCCGTTCGCGAAGTCCTGGACGCAACCGCCGCCGGTCAGCGAGCAGTCCTCAGCAGCCAGAGCCGGGCCCAGCACCCCGGCCGCACCGCCCAGGGCCGCGTACTTCGCAGCGACCGGGGTCGGGTCGGCCGCCGAAGCGACTCCCGGCACGGCCAGCAGACCGAACGATGCGATCACCGCCGAGGCGAACGCCCACCGACGACGAGACCCCGCGGACACCGACACGTGCACTCTCCTGCCCTCGCGCGACGACCGGCGCCCGGGCGGGCGAGGTGTGCCGCGGCAAGGTAGCGGGAGGACCGCCGTCGAGGGAACCTGCTGGTGAGAGCGGCGTGTCGAGTCGACTCGGGACGGTGACCTGCCTGCTAGTTCGCCATGTCGACGAAGCGGCTGTAGTGGCCCTGGAAGGCGACGGTGACGTTGGCGGTCGGGCCGTTGCGGTGCTTGACCAGCATGATGTCGGCCTCCCCGGCCCGCGGGGACTCCTTCTCGTACATGTCCTCGCGGTGGATCATCATGACCATGTCGGCGTCCTGCTCGATCGAGCCGGACTCACGGAGGTCGGACAGCATCGGCTTCTTGTCCTGACGTTGCTCCGACCCGCGGTTCAGCTGGCTCATCGCGATCACCGGCAGCTCGAGCTCCTTGGCCAGCAGCTTCAGCGCACGGGAGAACTCCGAGACCTCCTGCTGGCGGCTCTCGACCTTCTTGCCCGAGGTCATCAGCTGGAGGTAGTCGATGACGATCAGCTTGAGGTCGTTGCGCTGCTTGAGCCGCCGCGCCTTGGCCCGGATCTCCATCATCGTCATGTTCGGTGAGTCGTCGATGTAGAGCGGGGCGTCGGCGATCTCGCCCATCCGGCGGGCCAGCTTCGACCAGTCCTCGTCGGAGAGGGTGCCGGCGCGCATGTGGTGCAGCGGCACCTTCGCCTCCGCCGACAGCAGACGCATGGTGATCTCGTGCTTGCTCATCTCGAGCGAGAAGATCGCCGCCGGCATGTGGTGGTGCACCGACGCCGACCGGGCGATGTCCAGGCCCAGGGTCGACTTGCCCACACCGGGGCGGGCGGCGATGACGACCATCTGCCCGGACTGCAGGCCGTTGGTCAGCTCGTCGAGGTCGCGGATGCCGGTCGGGACGCCGCGGGCCGTGCCACCGCGGGAGGCGATGGCGTCCAGCTCGTCCATGGTGGGCTGCAGGACGTCGGCGAGGCGGGAGTAGTCCTCGCTCATCCGCTTCTCGGTGACGTCGTAGATCTCCTGCTGGGCCCGGTCGACGATGTCGTCGACGTCGCCCTTGCCGCCGGCCGCGCCGTAGCCGAGCTGCACGACGCGGGTGCCGGCCTCGACCAGCCGCCGCAGGACGGCCTGCTCGGCGACGATCGCGGCGTAGTAGCCGGCGTTCGCGGCGGTGGGCGTGGAGGCGATGAGGGTGTGCAGGTAGACCGCGCCGCCCATCTTGGACAGCTGGTCGGTGCGGTTGAGCTCGGCGGCGACGGTGATCGCGTCGGCGGGCTCGCCGCGGCCGTAGAGGTCCAGGACGACGTCGAAGACGATCTGGTGCGCCGGGCGGTAGAAGTCGGCGCCGTGCAGGACCTCCACCACGTCGGCGATGGCGTCCTTGCTCATCAGCATGCCGCCGAGCACGGACTGCTCGGCGGCGACGTCCTGAGGGGGCTGCCGGTCGTACTCAGGAGCCGCAGCCCGCGGCCTGCTGATGTCGTCGAGTACCGCCACGTGGTCCACCCTTCTCAGCCGTGCCCGAGAGCCCAGGGGCCCTCGACACGACGCATCCTGCTCGAACAGCTGTTCGACACACGTCTACCACCGGGTACCGACAGTCCTCGGTCCGGCGGGAGCTGGGGACGACGGTAGGAACCAGGGAGGGGGTCCGTCCAACACCGCTGTGCACGCCTCTCTGCACAACTTGTGGACAAGTCGGTGGATTGCGGTGGTCACCGTGTGGAGAGCGCGGGGGACCGGGGCCCGTCGTGTCCCGTCAACCCGCCCGTCACCTGCACTCCGCTGTGTCCCGGGGTGTGGACGGAAGAAATCTGCCGACCGACGGGGTGTTCTCCACCACCGGCGTGTCGGGTCGTTCCCGCTGGTCACACGGGCACCGCGCCAGGTGGTCCGGCTGCTCGTCCACCGGCGGGGGAGTGCGCCGGCCACCTCCCGGACCACCCTGGGGTCCACGCTCCGTCCACGGGCCGCTGGAGGCGCCGTGTCGACACGGTGGACAGGTGACCCCGGGCCCGGGAACGCCACGAGGGGCGCCGGACCGGAGTCCGACGCCCCTCGGGGCGGTGCTGTGTGCGACCCCTCCGGGGAGGGGCCGCTCGTCAGCCGGCGACGACGTCCAGGGTGACCGGGACGTTGACCTCGGGGTGGACCCGCACCGTGACGGTGTGGGTGCCGACGCTCTTGATGCTGCTGGGCAGCTCGATGCGACGACGGTCCAGCTCCGGGCCACCCGCGGCGGTGACCGCAGCGGCCACGTCGGCGGTGGTGATGCGGCCGAAGAGACGGCCACCGTCACCGGAGCGGGCGGGCAGGGTCACGGTCAGCCCGGAGAGGCGGGCGGCGACGGCCTGGGCCTCCTCGAGCGTGCGCACGTCGCGCGCGTCACGCGCCCGACGCAGGCTGGCGACCTGCTTCTCGGCCCCGCGGGTGGCGAGCATCGCCAGCCCACGCGGCAGGAGGTAGTTGCGGCCGTAGCCGCCCTTGACCTCGACGGTGTCGCCGGAGGAACCGAGACCGGTCACCTCGGCGGTCAGGATCAGCTTCATGGTGCTCATGGTCAGCGCGCCGTGGAGGTGTAGGGCAGCAGTGCCATCTCGCGGCTGTTCTTCACGGCCACGGCGACGTCACGCTGGTGCTGGCTGCAGTTGCCGCTGACGCGGCGGGCACGGATCTTGCCGCGGTCGGAGATGAACTTCCGCAGCAGGGTCGTGTCCTTGTAGTCCACGTAGGTCGCCTTGTCCTTGCAGAACTGGCAGACCTTCTTCTTGATCTTGCGGGGGGGAGGCTTCGGCACTTGGGGTTCTCCTGGGAGAGATCAGTTCAGAGATGTTGTGTGGTCAGGCCCCGTCGCAGGGGCCCGCGCCGCGCGGAGCGTGGCTCGGGGGGCGACGGGGTCCTTCGTCAGAAGGGCGGTTCGTCGGAGGACGCCGGCGGAGTCGACCAGGGGTCGCTCGCACCGCCGCCGGAGAAGCCGCCGCCGCCACCGCCACCGTTGCCGCCACCGCCACCGAAACCACCACCGCCGCCGCCACCCTCGCTGCGTGCAGCGCGGGTGACCTTGGCCGTGGCGTAGCGGAGCGAGGGGCCGATCTCGTCGACCTCGAGCTCGATGACGGTGCGCTTCTCGCCCTCCTTCGTGTCGAAGGAGCGCTGCTTGAGCCGCCCCGACACGATGACCCGCGAGCCGCGGGTGAGGGACTCGGCGACGTTCTCCGCCGCCTGGCGCCAGACGTTGCACCTCAGGAACAGCGCCTCGCCGTCCTTCCACTCCTGCGACTGACGGTCGAAGGTGCGGGGGGTCGAGGCGACGGTGAAGTTGGCGACGGCGGCGCCGGACGGGGTGAACCGCAGCTCCGGGTCGGCCGTCAGGTTCCCGATGACGGTGATGACGGTCTCGCCGGCCATGGTCAGTGGACCTCGGGCCGCATCAGCTTGGTGCGCAGGATGGACTCGTTGAGGTTCAGCTGGCGGTCCAGCTCGGCGACAGCGGCAGGCTCGGCCTGGATGTCGACGATGGCGTAGATGCCCTCGACCTTCTTCTGGATCTCGTAAGCCAGCCGACGGCGGCCCCAGATCTCGGTCTTGACGGTGCCACCGGAGTTGGTGACGACGGTCAGGAAACGGTCCAGGCTGGGAGCGATGGTGCGCTCCTCGAGCTCGGGGTCGAGGATGATCATCAGTTCGTAGTGACGCACGGAGAACCCCACCTCCTCTGGTCTCAGCGGCCGCAGGGGATCTGCAGCAGGAGGGTCGTACACGCGTCGCCCACCCCGTCCAGGCCCACGGGAGCGGGCAGCAGACGGGACGAGCACCGCACAGGCTACCAGCGCGGCCGCCCCTGCCTCCTCGCGCTGTGGACGGGGCGGCTCACCGGGCCTCCACACCGGTGCGCGCACTAGGGTCGCCGGGTGGCTGAGCAGCTGATCGGCGTGCACGTCGGACCGGGCCTGACCGAGGACAACGAGCTGGACGACGGCGGCCCGCTGGCCCGCGCCGCGGAGATGGACGCCGACGCCGTCCAGGTGTTCCTCGCCGACCCGCAGGGCTGGAAGAAGCCGCTGCCGCGCCCGGACGCCGACGCGCTGCTGGCCTCCGACGTCGCCGTCTTCGTGCACGCGCCCTACATCGCCAACGTCGCCTCGACGAACAACCGGATCCGGATCCCCAGCCGCAAGCTGCTGGCCCAGCACGCGGCGGCCTCGGCGGCGATCGGGGCGGCGGGCATGGTGGTGCACGGCGGGCACGTGCTCGCGAAGGACGACCCCGCCGCCGGCGTCGACAACTGGCGCAAGACCTTCTCCCGGCAGGCCGACGACGGCGGGTTCGGCGTCCCGGTGCTGATCGAGAACACCGCGGGCGGGGACAACGCGATGGCCCGCGAGCTGGCCGCCGTGGCCCGGTTGTGGGACGCCGTCGGCGAGTTCGGCGCCGGCTTCGTGCTGGACACCTGCCACGCCTGGGCCGCCGGCTGGGACCTCACCCGCGTGGTGGACGACGTCCGGGCGGTCACCGGGCGCATCGACCTGGTGCACCTGAACAACAGCCGCGACCCCGCTGCCTCCGGCCGCGACCGGCACGCCCCGCTGGGCTCGGGGGAGATCCCGCTCGAGCTGCTGGTCGGCGTCGCCCGCGCGGCCGGTGCCCCGGTGGTGCTGGAGACCCCCGGCGACGCCGCCGGTCACGCCGAGGAGATCGCCCTCCTCCGGGAAACGCTGGGCTGACCGGCCACGCACGGCCGCACGCACCTGCGGGACTCCGCGGACGAGCGGGACCCGACCACTGGGGACCGCGAGGAGTGGGGCCCGGAGGGTCCCGCGATCGAGCGGCTCAGCGGCTCAACGCGGCTCGGGCACGGCTGCTGGCCGCGGTGCGGCGCGCCAGCGTCGCAGTGTGCGCACATCGGGGGCGCCGTCGAGGACACCGCCGGCGGGGTCGTCGGTGCCCGACCAGCTGCGCCGCACCAGGTCGGCGTCCGGGCGCCAGACGTCGCGCACCACGAGGCCCGCGAGGACGAGGACGGCGACGTCCCGCACCCCGACGGAGAGGTAGAACCACTCGACGCCGATGCCCCGGTTGTCGGTGCCGAGGTAGTACAGCATCGTCGTGAGCCAGACCAGCGCCTCGGTGACCTGCCAGACGAGCAGCTCGCGCCAGCGCGGCCGGGCCAGCACCGCCAGCGGCAGCAGCCACAGCGAGTACTGCGGGCTCCAGACCTTGTTGAACAGCAGGAACGCCGCGACCAGCAGGAACGCCAGCTGGGGCACCCGCGGGCGCACGGGTGCGGCCAGCGCCAGGAACGCCACCCCGGCCGACGTGGCGATCATCAGCACCGCGACGGTCGCGTTGAGCACCGACGGCGCCTGCCCCGCGGCCAGCGGCCCGTCGAGGGCCTGCCCGTCGGTGAGGTCCAGCAACATCGCCCAGATGCTCTCCGGGTTGGCCGGACGGGTGTCGCTGAGGCTGAAGAAGCGGGCCCAGTTCTCTGGCGCAGCCAGGGCGACCGGCACGTTGACCACCAGCCAGGCGAGGGCGGCCGCCACCGTGGTCGCCAGCCAGGCCCGCAGCCGGCCGGCGCGCAGGCACAGCACCAGCAGGGCCCCCAGCAGCAGCACCGGGTAGAGCTTGGCGGCGATCCCCAGACCGATCAGCACGCCGGCCAGCACCGGACGGCGGCGCGCCCAGGCGAGCATCCCGAAGGTGGTCAGCGCGACGGCCAGCAGGTCCCAGTTGGTGAAGGCGTGCACCAGCAGCAGCGGTGAGAGACCGACCATCGCCGCGTCCCAGGGACGGCGGCCGGTCAGGCCCAGGACGCCGCGGGTGACCAGCAGCGCCAGCGCGGACAGCAGCAGGCAGGTGACGACGTAGTAGGTCTCCACCGGCACGGTGTCCGGCAGCAGGCCCGGGCCCGCCGCCAGCGAGTCGTAGGCCCGGCCGACCACCGCGGCCAGCTGCATCAGGCCGCCGGTGAGCACCGGGTACTCGACCGCGGAGTCCAGGTAGGGCACCAGGCCCTGGTCCTGGCCGTGGATGCCGAACAGCGGGACCGCGTCGTTGTAGCAGAGGTGGGTGTACTGCTTGGAGCCCGACCAGTCGCCGGACGCGCACGGCGCCTGCTTGGCCCAGGCGAGGGCCAGGACGGCCACGGTGAACAGCAGGCACACCCGCAGCGGCGTCCAGAACAGCGCCCGTCCGGTCACGGCGTGCCGGCCCCACGGGCCGCCGACGGCCTCGCTGGCCTGCGCCACCACCGGGTCCACCCAGCTGGGCACGACGCGGTCGGGCTCACCCGGGACGGCGAGGTCGGCCCGCCGGCGGGTCGTCACGGAGGCGCCCGACGCGACGGGCCCGCCCCCCGGGAGTGCAGGGGACGGGCCCGTCGACGGTGCGGTCACGCGGTCAGTGTGCCTGGCGGCGTCAGTTGTCCGGGGGGTCGACCGACGGTGCCGCCGAGCAGCCGGCAGCGGTCGGGTCGACGGTGCACGGGTCCGGCGCCGGACTCTCGTTCGCCGACCTGCTCGCCTCGGCCGCAGCGGCACTGCTCGCCGCGGCGGCACTGCTGGCTGCCGCGGCACTGTTCGCTGCCTGACGTGCCCGGTCGGCCTCCGCCTTGGCCCGGTCCCGTGCCCGCTGCTCGGCGGCCGCGGTGGTCTGGGCGGCGGCGGAGGACGCCGGCGCCTGCGTCTCCTGCTGCACCTGGGTGGCCTGGGCCTCGCTGCTGGTGGCCGGCGCCTCGGTCGTCTCCTCGGCGGCGTCGGTCAGCGAGGGGTCGGCCTTGATCACCGACTTCGTGGGCAGCGGCTCCTCCGGCGTGCCGGCCAGGACGGTGTCCATGAACTGCTGCCAGATCTGACCGGGCAGGCCGGAGCCGTAGATGATCTTGTCCTGGGAGTTCCGGATGGGCGCGATGCCCTGCGTCCCCATCCACACCGCAGTCGAGATCGACGGGGTGAAGCCCACCATCCAGGCGTCGGAGTTCTCCGCACCGAGCCCCTGGGTGCCGGTCTTCGACGCCACCGGGCGGTTTCCCTCCAGCGAGCGCTTGGACGCCTTGGCGACGTCCTCCATCGCGAAGGTGGTGTCGCTGGCGACGTCGGCCGGGATGACGGACCGGGCGTCCTCGGCACCGGTCACCGTGCGCAGCACCGCACCGCTGCTGTCGGCGACCTGGGCCACGAAGTGGCGCTCGTGGTACATCCCGCCGGCGGCCAGGGTGGCGAACCCGACGGCCTGGTCGATCGGGCGGACCTCGTACTCACCGATGCCGATCGCGCCACCGGTCTGGCCGTTCTCCGGGCTGGCCAGCGACGTCTTGCCCCGCAGCGTGTCCGGCACGGTGGCGTCGTCCGGCCAGGTGGGGTCGACGCCCATGGCCGCGCGTGCCTGCTCGGCGACCTTCGCCGGGCCCACGTCGTAGGCCAGGCCGTAGAAGGTGGTGTTCAGCGACTTGGTGACCGCCTCCTTGATCGAACAGGCGGCGCACTGCGCGTTGCCGGAGTTGACCACCTCCCGCTCGCGGTCCGGGAACTCCTGCGGGGACGTGCCGTCGCGCTTGGTGTCGACGCTGAAGCCGTTCTGCAGGGCCGTGGCGACCGTGTACGGCTTGAACGACGAGCCCGGCTGCTTGTAGGCCTGCGCGTAGTCGGTGGTGTCGTCGTCGGGGTTGTCGCTGCCGTGCCGCTTGTTCCCGTAGTAGGCGAGCACGCCGCCGGTGCGGGGGTCGATCGCGACGAGCGCCTGCCGCAGCGCCGGGTCCTCGCCGTCCATGACCTCGTTGACCGTGGCCACCGCAGCGTCCTGGTAGCCCTTGTTGATCGTGGTGGTGACCCGCAGCCCGGCGCCCTCGACGTTCTCGAAGGCCATCTCCGGGCCGGCCAGCTCGTCGAGCACCTGCTCGACGATGAGGCCCTCGGGCCCGGACGGGATGCCCAGGTTGGCGCCCGTCCTGGGCTGCACCGGCGGGTAGACCATCGGCGTCCGCGCGGCCGGGTCGACCCAGCCGGACTCGACCATGGCGTCGAGCACCAGGCCCCAGCGCTTCTGCGCGCCCTCGGGGTTGGTCTCGGGGTCGTTGGCGCTGGGGTTGCGGATCAGCACCGCGAGCACCGCACCCTGCTCGGCGGTCAGCTGCGAGGCCGGGACGCCGAAGTAGGTGTTGGCCGCGGTCTCGATGCCGTAGGCGCCGCGACCGAAGTAGATGGTGTTGAGGTAGTTCTCCAGGATCTCGTCCTTGGAGTACTCGTTGTCCAGCTTGACCGCGAGGAAGAGCTCCTTGAACTTGCGGCTGAACGTCTGGTCGGAGTTCAGGATCGCGTTCTTCACGTACTGCTGGGTGATCGTCGACCCGCCCTGCGTGGAGCCACCGCTGAGGTTGTTGTAGGCCGCCCGGGCGATGCCGGTGAAGGAGATGCCGGGGTCGGAGTAGAAGCTCTTGTTCTCCGCGGCCAGCACGGCGTTGCGGGCCGGCTCGGAGATCTGCGCGAGCGGGACGCTGGTGCGGTTCTCCCCGTCGGACAGCCGGGCCATCTCGGTGACGCCGTCGGCGTAGTAGAGGACCGTCGTCTGCTTGTTGGTGATCGACTCCGGCGAGGGGACCTCGGTCGAGGCGTAGACGACGCCGACGAACACGCCCAGCAGCACCAGCATGCTGACGAACGCGCCGACGAGGAACTTCAGGAAGCGCCGCCGCCGCTGCTTGCCGGTGCGCTTGCGCTTCGCCCCACCCGGCGGGCGGCCCGAGCCACCGCTGCCGGAGCTCCCGGGACGACGTCCGCCGGTCGGCGGCTTCGCCGGGGGCCGCCCGCCACCGCCACCGGACCGGGCCGCCGGCGGACGGGCCTCACCGCTGCGGGAGGCCGTCGTCCGGGTGCGGCTCGGCGCGGGACGGCGCGGCGCTGCGGCGCCGCCACCGTTCGCCGACCGGGCCGCCGGGGGGCGACGCACCGCGCCGGCACTGGGGCCGACGCGGGCGGTCTCGTCGAAGGGAGGCACGCGGTGGCCCCTTTCCTGCTGCTCGTGGGATGTCGGGTGGCGAGGTGTCGCTCCGCCCGGCTCACCCAGGATGCCGTCTCCGGCTGTGCGGCGGCAGCGAGCGGACCGGGATCCGGCTCTCGTGCACCACACGGCACACCGGTCCCAGCCGTGCGGCGACCACTCCGCCGCGACGGGGCGCCGGAGGCTGCGTGCTGCTCGTCCCGGGAGCGGCCCGGCGCGGGTCGGGACGTGCCCCTGCGTAGTCCACCACCGACCGACGTCCGGGCACAACGGGCGATGTACACACCCGGAGGGCCTGCCGGGACGCTCCCGCGACGTCGCCCCGACCGCGCAGCCAGGCGCCCGACGGCGTCCCGACTTGCGGTCCGTAGTACGTCCAGATGTATCGTCTCGATACATCGACCGGCCGAGAGTGAGGTGACACGGTGCTCGAGTTCGCCATCCTGGGGTTGCTGCACCAGTCGCCCGTGCACGGCTACGAGCTGCGCAAGGAGCTGGCCGCCGTCCTGGGCGGGCGGCGCAGCATCTCCTACGGCTCGCTCTACCCCGCGCTCAAGCGCATGCACGCCGCCGGGCTCATCTCCAGCGACGAGCCGACCCCGCGGGCCCTGCTGCCCGCCGACGCCCCGACGCTCACGGGCCGGCGCGGCAAGGTCGTCTACACGATCACGCCCGCGGGCCGGGAGCGCTTCGCCGACCTGGTCAGCGAGGCCGGGCCGGAGGCCTACGACGACGAGGGCCGCTTCGGCGTCCACCTCGCCAACTTCGCCCACACCGCCTCCGACGTGCGGCTGAGGATCCTCGAAGGCCGCCGCCGCACGCTCGAGCGCCAGCGCGACCGCCTCCTGGACTCGCTGCGCCGCACCCAGGAGCGGCTGGACCGCTACACGCTCGAGCTGCAGCGGCACGGCCTGGACTCCGTCGACCGCGAGGTCCGCTGGCTCACCGAGCTGATCGACAGCGAGCGCACCGACCCCGGTGCCGCACCGCCGGCGGCCGAGCCGCCGGCCCCCCGGACAGCACCACCCGCACCACACGGCTCGACCAGCTCCACCTGACCCGCACGGCAGCACCATCGGCACGGCACGGCACCACCAGTTCTGCACCGCACATCGTCCGGGCCCACACGGGGCCCGCCGGAGGGAGACAGTCCATGGCATCGGTCAAGGTCGCCATCGTCGGCGTCGGCAACTGCGCCGCCTCGCTCGTCCAGGGCGTGGAGTACTACAAGGACGCCGATGAGACCGCCACGGTCCCCGGCCTCATGCACGTCCGGTTCGGCGACTACCACGTCTCCGACATCGAGTTCGTCGCCGCGTTCGACGTCGACGGCAAGAAGGTCGGCCGTGACCTCTCCGAGGCGATCTCGGCCAGCCAGAACAACACGATCAAGATCGCCGACGTCCCGCCGCTCGGCGTGACCGTCCAGCGCGGCACCACCCTCGACGGGCTGGGCAAGTACTACCGCGAGATCGTCGAGGAGTCCGACGACGAGCCGGTCGACATGGTCGCCGCGCTGCGCGAGTCCGGCGCCGACGTGCTCGTCTGCTACCTGCCCGTCGGTTCGCAGCAGGCTGCGGAGTTCTACGCGCAGGCCGCCATCGACGCGAAGGTCGCGTTCGTCAACGCCCTCCCGGTCTTCATCGCCGGCACCCCCGCGTGGGCGCAGAAGTTCACCGACGCCGGTGTGCCGATCATCGGCGACGACATCAAGAGCCAGGTGGGCGCCACCATCACCCACCGCGTGCTGGCCAAGCTGTTCGAGGACCGCGGCGTGCAGCTCGACCGCACCATGCAGCTCAACGTCGGCGGCAACATGGACTTCAAGAACATGCTCGAGCGCGAGCGCCTGGAGTCCAAGAAGATCTCCAAGACCCAGGCCGTCACCAGCCAGGTCGACCGGGACATGGGCAAGGACAACGTGCACATCGGCCCCTCGGACCACGTGCCGTGGCTCTCGGACCGCAAGTGGGCCTACGTCCGCCTCGAGGGCCGCGCGTTCGGCGACGTCCCGCTGAGCCTGGAGTACAAGCTCGAGGTCTGGGACTCCCCGAACTCGGCCGGCATCATCATCGACGCCGTCCGCGCCGCGAAGATCGCCAAGGACCTCGGCATCGGTGGCCCCGTCCTGTCGGCGTCCTCGTACTTCATGAAGAGCCCGCCAGAGCAGTACGACGACAGCACCGCCCGTGACGCCGTCGAGGCCTTCATCCGCGGCGACGTCGAGCGCTGAGGAACGCCGTCCCGCTGAGGACGGTGCCGTGACGGCCCGCGCCCCCCGCACCACGGGGGCGCGGGCCGTTCCTCGTCGCGCGGCCGGCCCGCTCAGGCCGGGCTCCTAACCTAGGAGCATGCGCTCCCTCCGCCGTCCCCGTCCGCTCGCGCGCCTGTCCTCCCGGGTCGCGGTCCTCGGCGTGGTCGCCGCACTGCTGGCCGGCTGCGGCGAGGACGAGGCCGCGCAGCGGACGCCCGGTGACCCGGTCAGCACCCAGGAGGCCGAGGTCCTCAGCCAGGTCCTCTACGCCGACCGTGAGGCCGGTGGCGCCGACTTCGAGGTCCGCGCGCCCTACGCCCAGGGCGCCGAGCTGACCCTCACCGGCGAGATCGACTTCGCCCGCAGCATCGGCCGCGCCCAGGCCGTGACCACCTACGGGGACGGCCGGCCGGAGGAGACCCGCACGCTGTTCTTCAGCGAGCAGGAGCTCTACCAGGGCGACGTCCCGGGGCTGGCCGAGGCGCTCAGCGGTGCCGGGCTCCCGGCTGCGACCTACGTCCGCCGGCCGGTCACCGCCACCAACGCCAACGGCACCGCCTCACTGCTGGACGTGCTGGTGCAGATGGTCACCCGGCTGTCGGCCCGCAGCGCTGACGACCCGGGGTCCTTCGGGCAGTACACCTGGCGCGGTGCGCAGCAGGTCGACGGCGAGCTGGCCTCGCTCTTCCAGAGCGGCACCGGCGCCACGATCGCCGTGGGCGCGGAGAGCCGGCTGCTGCTGCAGTACGTGACGCGGTTGCAGGACTTCGACGTCACGATCGACCTGTCCGACCACGGCGAGCGGGAGATCCCGCTGCCCGCCGACGCCGACACGGTCGACCTGACCGCCCACCCGGAGATCGCCAGCACGCTGGGCCTGTAGCAGACAGCACAGGAGGGGGCGGCCTCTTCCCCAGGCCGCCCCCTCCTGCGGGTCCCTTCCTACCAGGCCGCGGCCCGCTGCGGGAGTCGACACGCGCAGCTGTCGACCCGGCACCCCGGGTTCAGTTGGCGGAGGGGTCCGCGGGGGCCGTCGACAGCACGCCGAGCCGGCCGGACTGACGGCGCAGCACCGACCGCCACAGCTCGGGACCGGCCGCGCCGGTCAGCAGGTCACCGGGCAGCCCGGTCACGCAGGCCCAGGCGCCCTCGGCGAGCTCGTCGGCCAGCTGCCCGTGGGACCAGCCCGCGTACCCGGCGAACACCCGCAGGCCGCCGATCTCGCCGATCAGCTCGTCGGGGTCGCTGTCCAGGTCGACCAGGTGCACCGCGCCGGCGACCTGGCGCAGGCCGCTGTCCTCGGGCAGCGGGGCGCTGCCCCGGCGGGTGGCCAGGCACAGGGCGGTGTCGGCCTCGACCGGGCCACCGATGTGGAAGACCTCCGGCGCCACGGCCAGCTCGGACCAGCCCGGGAGGACGTCGCCGATGCGCACCTCGCTCGGCCGCCCCAGCACCACGCCGATCGTGCCGGTGCCGGAGTGGTCGAGCACGTAGACCACCGCGCCGGCGAAGGTCGGGTCGACCAGACCGGGCAGCGCGACCAGCAGCGAGCCCGGACGGACGTCGTCCAGGCTCCCCACCGAGAGGTCGGGGACGCCACCGGACCGGCGTCGACCGGCGGCCTGCTCGGCCGCGGGACGACGCTCGGGGTCGGGTGACGAGGGCACCGGGTTCATCCCCTCCAGTGTGCATCAGCCACGGCCGTGAGGGGCGGCACACCGCCCCGCCCCGTGGAGCCGTGCGCGCCGTCCACCGGTCCTCCGCTCCGGGCTGGCGGGTCACCGGCAGCGACGTAGTGTTGTCCGAGTGCAGCAGGCGCCCACCACCGTGCGTCACCTCCTCCTGCGCGGTGACTTCCGCCGGCTGCTGGCCACCCGCCTGGCCTCCCAGTTCGGCGACGGCGTCTTCCAGGCCGCGCTGGCCGGGACGGTGCTGTTCAACCCCTCGCAGGCCACCGACCCGTTCGACATCGCCGCCGGGTTCGCCGTCCTGCTGTTGCCGTACTCGCTGGTCGGACCGTTCGCCGGGGTGTGGCTGGACCGCTGGAGCCGCCGGCAGGTCCTGATGGTCGCCAACCTGGTGCGCGCGGTGCTGGTGCTGGGCGTGGCCGCGCTGGTCCTGGCCGAGGTGACCGGGGCCGGCTTCTACATCGCCGGGCTGCTGGTCTTCTCGGTCAACCGGTTCGTGCTCTCGGCGCTGTCGGCGGGGCTGCCTCACGTCACCGACGAGCCGTCGCTGGTCTCGGCGAACGCGCTGTCGACGACCTCGGGGGCCATCGCCGCGGTGCTGGGCGGCGGCCTGGCGATCGGGGCGACCGAGCTGGGCGGGTCGGGTGCGGCCGGCTACGCCCTGCTGGCGCTGGTCTCCGCGGTGCCCTACCTGGTGGCGTCCGCGGTCGTCTCCGGGTTCCCCCGCCCCTACCTGGGGCCGGACCACCTGACGCTGGCGGCCACCGTGAGCGCCCGCGACGTCCTGCACGGGATGGTGGGCGGCGCCCGGCACATGCTCGCCCACCCCCCGGCCACCGCCGTCCTGTCGGTGATGGCGGTGCACCGGGTGTTCTACGGGCTGCTCACGCTGATGACCCTGCTGCTGTACCGCAACAGCTTCGAGGGCGAGTCCGGTCTCTTCCCGGGTGGGCTGGCCGGACTGGGCGAGGTCCTGGCCGCCGGTGCGGCCGGCACCCTGCTGGCCGCCGCCGTGACCCCGGCTGCGGTGCGCCGCTGGGGCAAGGCGCCCTGGGTGATCGGGCTGCTGCTGCTCGCCGGCGTCGGCCAGCTCGTGCTCGGCGGGCTGTTCACCCCGCCGGCGATCGTGGCCGCCGTCCTCACCCTGGGTTTCGTCGCGCAGGGCGTCAAGATCTGCGTCGACACGACCCTGCAGGAGTCGGTGGACGACGACTTCCGCGGCCGCGTCTTCTCCGCCTACGACACCCTGTTCAACGTCACCTACGTGGTCGCGCTGCTGGTCGGCGCGCTGCTGCTGCCGGCCTCGGGGGTCAGCTGGCCGGTGCTCATCGCCGTCGGCGCCGGCTACGTCCTCACCGCCCTCGCCTTCTCCCGCTGGGCGAAGCGGAGTGGATTCGTCGAGCTGACGCCGGCTCATCCACTCCACTCAGTGCACGAGGGCCGCGATCTCCCGGCCGCAGGACACCCGGTCGGCTCGCAGCCGCGGCACGGGGAAGCGGAGTAGCACCAGACCAGCGCCGTGCAGGGCGTTCTGCCGGCGCAGGTCGGCGGCCCAGTCCTCGGCGCTGAGGTGCCACGCACGCCCGTCGGCCTCCGCGCCCACGCCGTGCTCGCGCCACAGTGCGTCGACGAAGAACCGGCCGGCCGGTGTGTCGACGGGCGCGTTCCACTCCGGTTCCGGGAGTCCGGCCGCGACGACGACCCGGCGGAGGTCGCTCTCGCCGACCGAGCGCATGCCCCGGCGGGCGTCCTCCAGCGCGGACCGCAACCACGGGCCCAGTCGCCGGCCCAGCGCACGCGCCTCGGAGAAGAGGTCGTCGATCGAGACGAGCTCGCGCTGCAGAGCGTCGGAGACCACGTGCTCGACGTCGGCCCGGCGGTGTGCGCCCAGGCTGACGTCGACCACCGCCCGGGCGGCAGTCGTCACCGGCAGACCAGCGACGACCACCGGTTCCAAGGGACGCCGGCTCTGGTGGACGACGACGAAGCCGTGCGAGGCCATGTGCTGACCGTGCGGGCGGGACACCTCGACCATCCCCGTCTCGGGGGGTGCGGCGAAGGCGCCCGTCACCCCCGCCGTGCGGCGGCGGGGCGACAGCTCGTCCACGCGGGCCCCCCAGGCCACCAGCGCGCTGTGGTGGGACAGGCAGGCGTCAGGGCCGGCGAACTCCAGGCCGACCTGCCACCGCTCACGGCGGGTCAGCCCGCCCCCGTGCGCCACGACCACCCCGCGGACCGGCTCCTGCCAGCGTCCGGTCCGCACCGCCGTGCGGACCCGCTGGTTGCTGATGCCCGCCGCCCTCAGGTCCCGCCGGTGGGCGACGCGGCGGTCGGTGGGGAAGAGGGAGGCGCTGGGCACCGCAGCAGGGTGGCGGCAGACCGGTCACCCTCGCGGGCGCCGTCCACAGGTGGAGTGGAT
This sequence comes from Modestobacter muralis, assembly GCF_010682105.1. Taxonomy (GTDB): domain Bacteria; phylum Actinomycetota; class Actinomycetes; order Mycobacteriales; family Geodermatophilaceae; genus Modestobacter; species Modestobacter muralis. Next base: position 449,041 of record NZ_JAAGWH010000013.1, read on the forward strand.
CCGTCGGCGTCAGCGCGACGGATCCACTCCGCTCACGAGCTGCGGTTGCGCCACCAGGTGAGGAGCTCGGCCTCGGCCACGTCGGGGTCGAGGGGGCCGCGCTCGAGGCGCAGGTCCTTGAGGAAGCGCCACGCCTCGCCGACCTCGCGGCCCGGCGGGATGTCCAGCAGCTCCATGATCCGGTTGCCGTCGAGGTCGGGCCGGATCCGGCCCAGGTCCTCCGCCTTCGACAGCTCCTTGATCCGCTCCTCGAGGGAGTCGTAGGTCGCCGACAGCATCGCCGCCCGCTTCTTGTTGCGGGTCGTGGAGTCCGAGCGCACCAGCTTGTGCAGCCGGGGGAGCAGGTCGCCGGCGTCGGTGACGTAGCGGCGGACGGCGGAGTCGGTCCACTCGCCGTTGCCGTACCCGTGGAACCGCAGGTGCAGGAAGGTCAGCCGACCGACGGCCTCCACGACGTCCTTGGGGTACTTCAGCGCGGTCAGCCGGCGGCGCACCAGCTTGGCGCCGACCACCTCGTGGTGGTGGAAGGACACCCGGCCACCGGCCTCGTGCCGGCGGGTGGCCGGCTTGCCGATGTCGTGCAGCAGCGCGGCCAGCCGGAGCACCAGGTCCGGCGACTCCGCCTGCGGGTCGGCCTGTTCCAGCGCGATCGCCTGGTCCAGCACGATCAGCGAGTGGGCGTACACGTCCTTGTGCTGGTGGTGCTCGTCGATCTCCATCCGCAGCGCGGACAGCTCGGGCAGGACGACGTCGGCCAGCCCGGTGGACACGAACAGGTCCAGCGCCTCGCTGGGGGAGTCGTTGAGCAGGGTGCGGGAGAACTCGTGCTGCACCCGCTCCGGGGTGATCCGGCCCAGCTCGCCGGCCAGGGAGGTCATCGCCTCGACGACCTCGGGGTCGGGGACCAGCTGCAGCTGGGCGACGAAGCGCACCGCGCGCAGCATCCGCAGCGGGTCGTCGGCGAAGGAGTCCTCGGCCCGGCCGGGGGTGCGCAGCCGGCGGGCGAGCAGGTCCCCGAGACCGCCGAACGGGTCGGTGACGGTGCGGTCCTCACCGAGGGACACCGCCATCGCATTGACGGTGAAGTCCCGGCGGGCCAGGTCCTCGACCAGGGAGTCGCCCCAGGCGACCTCGGGGTTGCGGGACTCCCGGTCGTACCGGTCGGCCCGGAAGGTGGTGATCTCCAGCCGTTCCCCGCGGACCTCGGCGCCGACCGTGCCGAAGGCGATGCCGGTGTTCCACGTGGAACTGGCCCAGCCGCGCAGCACCTCCAGGGTCTGCTCCGGCCGGGCGTCGGTCGTCAGGTCGAGGTCGCCCGTCGGCAGGGCGGCGTCGTCCGCGGCTGCCAGCAGCGCGTCGCGCACCGATCCGCCGACCAGGTGCACCTCGAACCCGGCCGCGGTGAACCGGCGGCCCACCTCGGCGAGCACCGGCGAGAGGTCCACGAGCTCGCGGACCGTCGCCTGCACCGCCGCGGGGACGGGCTGGGCGGGAGGACGACGCGGATGCTCGACTGACACGACGAGCGAGGGTAGTGCGGTCGCGCGCGCTACCCTCTCCGCATGGCTGGGACGGGCGGGCGACAGCGCCCCGGCCGCCGACTGCGCCGGGTCGACGAGACCTCTGCCGGCGGCCTGGTGGTCGCCGACGACGCGCTGACCGGGCCGCGCGCTGCCCTCATCGGGCGCACCGACCGGCGCGGCCGCCTGCTGTGGTCCCTGCCGAAGGGCCACATCGAGGCGGGCGAGACGCCCGAGGACACCGCCGTCCGCGAGGTCGCCGAGGAGACCGGCATCATCGGCGAGGTCGTCGCCCCGCTGGGGATCATCGACTTCTGGTTCGTCGCCGACGGGCGGCGGGTGCACAAGACCGTCCACCACTTCCTGCTCCGGGCCACCGGTGGCGCGCTGTCCGACGAGGACGTGGAGGTCACCGAGGTGGCCTGGGTGCCGCTGGACGAACTGGGCGGCCGACTGGCCTACGCCGACGAGCGCGCCCTGGTGGAGCGCGCGCCGGGCCTGCTGGCCGACAGCGCGTGAGGCGGCGGGCCGCCGGCCGCGCCGACGGCCGCACTGGCCTCGGCGTCGCCTCCTGCACGTCGTCCCGGGCCGCCGGGCGCACCGCCGTCCTCGGGGCGGTCCTGACCGTGCTGACCGGCGTGGTCGGCCCGCCGGCCGCGCAGGCGGCGCCGGGCGAGCCGGACCACAGCACCGCCGCCACCGAGGCCACCCGCCCGGTGCGGGTGGTGGTCCAACGCCTCGAACCGCGCACGGTGGTCCCGGGCGCACCGGTCCAGCTGGGCCTCACCCTGGTCAACGACGGCACCACCACCTACCGCGACCTGTCGGTGCGGCTGCAGCGCGGCGACGTGCTGCGCACCCGGGCCGGCCTGGACGCCGAGCTCGACTCCGCCGACAGCGGTGGGGCCGCGGCCGCGGCGCCCTGGCAGGACGTCGACGGCGAGCTGGCCCCCGGTGAGTCCCGCAGCGTCGAGTACACGACCACCGCGGAGGTCCTGCAGCTCACCGAGGACGGCGTCTACCCGGTGCTGGTCAACGTCAACGGCGTGCCCACCGACGGCGCCGAGGAGCGGGTGGGGGAGCTGGCCACCCAGCTGGTCTCCCGGGTCACCCCGCCGGCCGACCCGCCCCGGCGGACTGCGGTCGCCTGGCTCTGGCCGATCGCCGACCGGCCGCACCGCGACCCCACCGGCGCCTTCCTCGACGACCAGCTCGCCGCCGCGGTGGCCGAGGGCGGCCGGCTCGACCGCGCCCTCGACGTCCTGGACCGGCTGCCCCGGGTGCCCGGTGAGACCCGGCCGACGGTGCCGGTGACCCTCGCCGTCGACCCCGCGCTGCTGGAGGAGCTGGCGGTCATGGCGGCCGGCCCCTACCGCGTCGGCGACGCCGACGGCACCGGGACCGCCGACGCCGCCGACCTGCTCGAGCGGCTGCGTGCCGCGGCGGTCACCTCGGTGATCGCGCTGCCCTACGCCGACGTGGACGCCGACGCGCTGGTCGCCGCCGGACAGACCGAGGTGCTGACCCGCTCCCTCCCCGGCACGCCCGAGGGCACCGCCCGCCAGCCCGGCGTGCCCGGGGCCACCGAGGCCACGACCGGCAGCGCGGGGGCCGCGATCGTCCGCGACGTGCTGGGGGTCGAACCGCGCACCGACGTGGCCTGGCCGGCCGAGGGCGCGGTCCGTCCCGACACCCTCGCCGCCCTGCGCACCGGCGGGGCGCGCACCGTGGTGCTGGCCCAGGAGCAGCTGACCGCGGGCGACCGCGCCGTCGGCGCCGCGGGCGGCTCCGCGGTGCCGGCGAGCAGCCTGCCCACCGCGGTGGGGCCGATGACCGCCCTGGTCGCCGACCAGCGGCTCACCGACCTCGTCACCGGCGCGACCGCCGAGTCCGACCGCGGACGGCTGACCGAGCAGAGCTTCCTGGCCGAGCTGGGCACGCTGGCCACCCAGACCGCGGACGCACCGTCGACCCTGCTCGTCGTCCCCCCGCGCCGGGTCGACCCCGACCCGGTGACGGTCGCGGCGATGATGACCGACACCGTCGAGCAGCCGTGGCTGACCGCCGTCCCGGTGGCCGACCTGGCCGGCGCGGGGACGGACGCCGACGCGACCACCCCCGGCCCCGCCGGCGACCTGGCGCCCGAGGCCGGGAGCGGTGCACCGCTGTCCGCCGACGACCTGGCCGTGATCGCCGCGACGGCTCGGGTGCGCGACGACTTCAGCGCCGCCGTGAGCGAGCCGGCCAGCGTGCTCGCCGGCTACGACGCCGCCATCGCCCGGGCCGCCTCGGCCGGCTGGCGGGGCGATCCGGTCGAGTTCGCCGCCGGGGCCGCGCGGCTGCGGGACTCGATCGACGCCCTGCGCCGGCAGGTCACCCTGGTCGCCCCGGTCGACGGCACCTACAGCCTCGCCTCCCGGGACGCCCCGCTGGTGCTCACCGTGCGCAACGACCTGCCCTTCCCCATCGACGTGGAGCTCGAGCTCATCACCCGCGAGAACGTGCAGCTGACCACCGAGGACATCGGCGTCACCACCCTGGAGCCCGAGTCCCGCCGCCTGCTGGAGGTGCCGGCCCGCGTGGAGCAGTCCGGCGGCTTCGCGGTGACCGCCCGGCTGACCACGCCCGGCGGTGAGCTGCTGGGCGAGGAGGTGCAGATGCAGGTCAAGAGCACCGCCTACGGCCCGATCACCCTCGGCCTCACCATCGGCGCCGCGGGCCTGCTCGGCCTGCTGTTCCTGCGCCGGGGCGTGCTCTTCGTGCTGGCCCGCCGCCGCGGCGAGACCACCGGAAACTCCTCGCCCGCCGGTGGCGCCGGCGTGCCGCCCACCCGGAGCCCGGTGTGAGCAGCAGTTCCCGCGCCGGCTCCCCGGAGGACCAGCGCGCCGACGCCGGGTCATGGCGGTCCGCCGACGAGCAGCGGCCCGCCGACCGCCCCGACGCCGCCGCCCGCCCGCTCGCGCGGCCGGACCGCCCGGTCCCGCCCGTGCCGCTGCCGCCGCCGCCGTACAACGGCGCCCGCGGCGTCCCCGCCCCGTCCCCGGCCCAGGCCGCCGCCCCGGCGGTCCCGGTGCCACCGCCGTCCCGCGCCGTCCCGCCGGCACGCGACGTCCCACCGGCACGCGACGCCACGCAGTCCCGCGACGTGGCACCGGCCCGCGACGTGCCACCGGCACGGGGCGCGGGTCCCTCCGGCGACGCCGGGTCCGCCCCCGCCCCGGCCCGGCCCGCTGCCCCGGCACCCGCGCGCGACCGGGTGCCGCCGCGAGCGCTGCCCCTGCCACCGAACTACCCCTCGGCCCGCCCCTCGGGTGCCGGACCCCGCACCGGCGCGGAGCTGCCCCAGGCACCCAGCCAGGTCCGCCGTCCGCTCCCGCCGGTGACGCCGCTGGACCCGGCCCCGGTGGCCGGCCTGCCGCCGGTCGTGCCGCGCCGGCGCACCGACCTGCCCCCCGTCCCGCCGCCGACCCGCGTGCGGCGGTTCGTCCCCGGCCCCGACGACACCCAGCTCATCCCCGCCTTCCCGCCGGTGCAGCAGGTCGACGAGGACGACGAGGAGGTCGCCGACCGCGAGGGCGCCCCCGGCGGCAGCAAGGGGATCCTGCGGGCCGCCGGCACGATGGCGGTCGCCACCCTGGTCAGCCGGCTCACCGGGCTGCTGCGCACCGTCGTCATCGCCGCCGCGCTGGGCGTGACCCTGGTCAACGACGCCTACAACACCGCGAACACCCTGCCCAACCTGGTCTACGAGCTGCTGCTGGGCGGCGTGCTGTCCTCGGTCGTCGTCCCGCTGCTGGTCCAGGCCCAGGTCAAGGACCGGGACGGCGGCGTCGGCTACACCCAGCGGCTGATGACCATCGCCACCGTCGGGTTGCTGGTGATCACCGCCCTGGGGGTGCTGGGCGCACCGCTGCTCACCCGGCTGGCCGACATCAGCGGGGACGCCGACCAGGTGTCGCTGGCCAACTGGCTGGCGAGGCTGCTGCTGGTCGAGATCGTCTTCTACGGGCTGGGGGCGCTGGCCGCCGCGGTGCTCAACTCCCGCGGGGTCTTCGGAGCCCCGGCCTGGGCGCCGGTGCTCAACAACCTGGTGGTCATCGCCACCGGTGCGCTGTTCATCGCCGCCAGCGGCCCCGGTGAGCTCACCCCGGTCACCATCAGCGACTACCAGGTCTGGCTGCTCGGCATCGGCACCACCGCCGGCATCGCCGTGCAGTCGTTGATCCTGCTGCCGCTGCTGCGCAAGGTCGGCGTGCCGCTGCGCCCGCGCTGGGGCCTGCGCGGCACCGGGCTGCGCGAGGCCGGCTCCCTGGGCATCTGGGTGGTGGCCTACGCGGCGATCAGCCAGGTCGGCGTGATCATCGCGATGCGCGTGGCCAACGCCGCCGGCCGGGAGGGCGGGCTGGGGTCCAGCGCCTTCGCCATCGCCAGCCTGCTGTTCCAGATGCCCTACGGGATCATCGGCGTCGCCCTGCTGACCGCGCTGCTGCCCCGGATGAGCCGCGCCGCCGCCCGCCAGGACCTGGACGGCGTCGTCGCCGACCTCACCCTGGGCACCCGCCTGTCGGCCACCGGGCTGCTGCCGGTCACCGCCGTCCTGGTGGTGCTCGGCCCGGCCGTGGCCACCGTCGCCTTCGGCTGGGGCAACACCAGCGTCGAGCAGGCCCACTCGATCGGCGTCGCGCTGGCCTGGGGGGCCTTCGGGCTGCTGCCGATGGCGGTCACCCTGCTCCAGCTGCGGGTCTTCTACGCCATGAAGGACGCCCGGACGCCGACGTTCATCCAGCTGGCCATGGTCGCCGTCCGGGTGCCGCTGCTGCTGCTGGTGCCCGTGCTGGTCAGCCCCGAGCACGTCGTCGCCGGCCTGATGATCGCCACCAGCACCACCTACCTGATGGGCTGGCTGGCCGGCAGCGTCGCCCTGCACCGCAAGCTCGGCGTCCGCGCCGGCCCGGACGCCGGCCGGACGGTCGCCCGGATGGCCCTGGTCTCCCTCGTCGCCGGCGTCCTGGGCTGGGTCGCGGTCTCCCTGGCCGGCCGTTCCCTGGGGGAGTCGGTCCCGGGCTCGCTCGGAACGGTCCTCCTCGGTACCGTGGTCATCGGCAGCGCGGTGGTCGCGGGTGCCGTGGTGGTCGGCGTCCCCGAGGTCCGGGACGGCCTGGCCGGTGTCCGGGCGAAGCTCGGGCGATCACGGTGACCAGACCACCGGTGCCGGGCACGGGGGCGCCGTCCCCGGCAGGACAGAGCAGGGGGTCGGCAGCGTCCGTGACGTCGACGACCACAGGCCTGCCCGACCGGTACCGCCCGCTCGACCAGGTCGCCCCCGACGAGGAGACGCCCACCGGCGTCATCCGCTCCTGGCGCGCCCGGGACCGCGTGCTGAACCGTGACGTCGCGCTGCGCGTCCACACCCCCGGCGGCCCCGCCGCCCGGGAGTGGATCACCCGCGCCCTGACCGCCGGCGGGCTGGCCACGCCGGCGCTGGCGATGGTCTACGACGCGGCCGAGGGCACCGGTGGCACCGAGCCCGGTGGCGCCGCCTACGTGGTCAACGAGTGGATCGAGGGCACCCGGCTGTCCGACCGGCTGGCCGAGGGCCCGCTGGGCGAGCGCGAGGCCAGCGCCGTCGTGCGCCGGCTGGCCGAGGGCGTCGCCGAGGCGCACCGAGTCGGGCTGGCCGTCGGCGGGCTGACCGCCGAGCACGTCGTGCTGCGCCCCGGCGGCCTCGTCGGCCTGCTGTCGGTGCCGGCCGCCACGAGCACCGAGGAGGGCGACATCGCCGCCCTCGGCGCGCTCCTGGAGCTGTGCCTGACCGCCGGCCGACCCACGCCGATCTCCTCTCCCGACCTGGCCGCCCTGGTGCGCCGGGCCCGCTCGACCGACCCCGCGAACGGGCTGTCCAGCGCCGGCGCGATGGTCGCCCTGCTGGCCGAGCGCCCGCGCACCGCCCCGCAGGAGGCGGCCCGTCCCGACGGGCTGACCGACAGCGGCTGGATGCGCCGGCTGCGCGACCGCCGCGACCTCGCCGACGCCGAGGACCCCGACGGTCCCGTCCGGCTCGACCCGCACACCTTCCCGCCGGTGCCCGGCCGCGCCATGGCCCGCCCGCTGGCCGCCCGGCACGCGGTCGAGGTCGACGACGAGGACGATCTCGACTGGGGGACGACCTTCGCCGAGGACGAGGAGGAGGTCGACGAGGAGCCGGCCCCCACCGCCCGTCGCCGGCTCGCGGTGGTCGGGCTGCCTCTGCTCGCCCTCGCCGTGATCGTCGCGATCGGCTGGTGGGTCGGCAGCAACGTGCTGACCGTCGCCAGCAGCGTGGACTCCAACGGTGGCCGGACGGTGCCCGGCGCGGGTGCCACCGCCAGTTCCTCCGCCGCCGGCGACCCCGCGGCGCCGTCGTCCAGCCCGGGCACCCCGCTGTCGGTCACCGGCGCCACCGTCTTCGACCCCTTCGGCGACGGCGAGCCGGAGAACGACGGCGACGTCCCGCTGACCACCGACGGCGACCCCGCCACCGCCTGGTCCACGCTGAACTACCGGAACTCCGCCGACTTCGGCAACCTCAAGGACGGCGTCGGGGTCCTCTACGACCTGGGCAGCGAGCAGCCGGTGACCAGCGTCGAGCTGCAGACCTCCAAGCCCGGCTCCACCGTCGAGATCCGCACCGGCGGCACCCCCGACAGCGACCTGACCGACTTCACGGTCGCGGCCAGTGGCGACCTGGCCGGCACCGACGACCTGGCCTTCCAGGCCCCGATCACCACCCGCTACGTGCTGGTGTGGGTCACCGGACTGGTCCCCGAGGGCAGCACCTTCAGCGCCGACCTCGCCGAGGTCACCTTCCGCTCCGCCGGCTGACCACTCCCTCGGGGGCGTGACCGGGGGGAATGCCCCACCTAGGCTGTCCGTTGTGCCGACCGTGACGAACGACCAGCCCGCTCCCGGCCCCGCGGTCTCCACCGACCCGGCGCACCCGGCGATCCCCCCGGCGGAGCACGACGGCGTCCGTGACCTGATCATCATCGGGTCCGGCCCCGCGGGGTACACCGCTGCCACCTACGCCGCCCGCGCGAACCTCCACCCCCTGGTGTTCGAGGGCTCGCAGTTCGGTGGCGCCCTGATGACCACCACCGAGGTGGAGAACTTCCCGGGCTTCCCCGAGGGCGTCCAGGGCCCCCAGCTGATGGACGACATGCGCACCCAGGCCGAGCGCTTCGGCGCCGAGCTGGTGCCCTCCGACGTCACCGAGGTCGACCTCACCGTCAACCCCAAGATCGTCAAGGTCGGCGGGGTGGAGCACCGTGCGCACGCGGTCATCATCGCGACCGGGTCCAAGTACCGGTACCTGGGTCTGGACAACGAGCAGCGGCTGCTCGGCCACGGCGTCTCCGCCTGTGCCACCTGCGACGGGTTCTTCTTCCGGGACCAGGACATCGTCGTGGTCGGTGGCGGTGACTCCGCGATGGAGGAGGCCACCTTCCTGACCCGCTTCGCCAAGTCGGTCACCGTGGTCCACCGCCGCGAGGAGCTGCGCGCGTCGAAGATCATGGTCAAGCGCGCGCAGGACAACGAGAAGATCCGCTGGGCCCTGGGCAAGCAGGTCACCGACGTCCACGGCGAGGGTGCGGTCTCGGCCGTCGAGCTCACCGACGTGGCCACCGGCGCCACCGAGCAGCTCCCGGTCACCGGCCTGTTCGTCGCGATCGGACACGACCCGCGCAGCGAGATGTTCGCCGGCCAGCTGAAGCTGGACGACGAGGGGTACGTGGTGGTCGACCACCCGACCACCCGCACGAACATCGACGGCGTCTTCGCCGCCGGCGACGTCGTCGACCACATCTACCGGCAGGCGATCACGTCCGCCGCGACCGGTGCGGCCGCCGCGATCGACGCCGAGCGCTGGCTGGCCGACACCTTCAACGAGCGCTGAGGAAGGGCCCCTCAGCCCCCGTGCGGAGGGCCAGGGGGGCCGGGGGCATAGACCCTGCCCCGCACCTGTTGGACCGAACGACTCACCCGCGACCCGAGGGAGCACCACCATGGCAGGCAAGAACACCGTGACCGTGACCGACGCCAGCTTCGCGACCGACGTGCTGGGCAGCGACAAGCCCGTGCTGGTCGACTTCTGGGCCGAGTGGTGCGGCCCGTGCAAGATGGTCGCCCCGGTGCTGGAGGAGATCGCGGCGGAGCACGCCGACAAGCTCACCATCGCCAAGCTCAACATCGACGAGAACCCGCAGATCGCCCGGGACTACCAGGTCATGTCGATCCCGACCATGACGGTCTTCCAGAACGGCAAGCCGGTCAAGAGCATCATCGGCGCGAAGCCCAAGGGCGCCATCCTCTCGGACCTGTCCGACTACATCTGAGGAAGGACCCTCCTGCCCCCCACCGCTCGCACGCTCGCGACGGGGCCCTGCAGGAGGGCCGACCACGGCCCGCCTGTCCTCTGGACGGGCGGGCCTCGTCGGTTCCGGGGGGCGGTGACCCGGCCGTCCGCCACCGGGCACCCGTCGGCATCAGGTCACCCGGTGCGCACCCCTCCGTCACCACCGGCCACAATCGACGTCCGTACTGCCGGCCGTCCCGACCGGCCCCCGACCGTAGAGGAGCGACGAGCGCCGCATGGACGTCCTGCGACCCGGCAGCACCGGCCCCGCGGTGGCCGAGGTGCAGGCGGTCCTCCGGTCCCTCGAGCTGCTCGACGGCGACCCCACCCAGCCCGCCGGCCCCACCGCCGAGTACGACCCGGCGACCGAGCTCGCCGTCCGGCACTTCCAGCAGGTCCGCGGGCTCTCCGTCGACGGGCGGGTGGGCGACGAGACCTACCGCGCCCTGCACGAGGCCCGCTGGTCCCTCGGTGACCGCCTCCTGCGGTACGACCCGGAGCGGCCCGTACGCGGCGACGACGTCCGCCGGCTGCAGGAGCTGCTGCTCGAGCTGGGCTACGACGCCGGCCGCGCCGACGGCATCCTGGGCGCCGAGACCGAGTCGGGGCTGCGCACCTTCCAGCGCGACTACGGCCTGACCGCCGACGGCACCTGTGGGCCGGCCACGCTGCGCGCCCTCAAGCAGCTGGGGCGCCGGGTCACCGGCGGACGGCCCCAGCTGCTGCGGCAGAGCGCGTCGATGGTCGAGTCCGGCTCGCACCTCATCGGCCGGGTCATCGTCATCGACCCCGGTCACGGTGGCGCGGACACCGGGTTCACCGCGGGGGAGACCACCGAGGCCGACCTGGTCTTCGACCTCGCCTCCCGGATCGAGGGCCGACTGGCCGCTGCCGGTGCGACGGTCTACCTGACCCGCGGGCGGGACGGCGACCCCGCGGCCGGCGACCGGACCGCCTTCGCCAACGACACGCGCGCCGACCTGTTCCTGTCCCTCCACATGGAGGCACACGGCTCGGCGCACGCCCGCGGCGTGGCCAGCTACTACTACGGCACCGGGTCCGGGGCCAGCTCCACGGTGGGCGAGGAGTTCGCGAACCTGGTGCGGCGTGAGGTCATCGCCCGTACCGGCCTGCTCGACTGCGGCTCGCACCCCAAGACCTGGGACATCCTGCGGATGACCCGGATGCCGGCCGTCCGCGTCGACTGCGGCTACCTCTCGCACCCCGTCGACCGGCTGCTGCTCCTGGACGCCCGCACCCGCAGCACCATCGCCCAGGCGGTGGTCGCCGCCGTGCAGCGGCTCTTCCTCCCCGCCGACGCCGACCCCCCGACCGGCACCTTCCTCCTGCCCGCCCGGCGCTGACGAAGGGCCCCCTCGCCCCCCACCGCTCGCAAGCTCGCGGTGGGGCCCTGTGAGGGGGCCGGACGCCACGCCGGGGGGACGGACCGGTCCGGCTGCGCGCCGGGCCGCTTACACTCCGACAGGTGACCCCTCCTGTGCCCGACCCCTCGGTCGGTCCCGGTCAGGCCGGGGCGCGCTCACAGGGTGCGCCCTCGCACGTCTCTCCGCGGCATCCGCGGCTGGACCCGCTGGCAGACCGGTACGCAGCACGCACCCACGGCATGAAGAGCTCGGAGATCCGGGCCCTGTTCTCCGTGGTGAGCCGGCCGGAGGTGGTGTCGTTGGCCGGTGGCATGCCCGCCGTCACCGCGCTGCCGCTGGACGTCGTCGGCTCCATGATCGGTGAGCTCGTCTCCGGGATGGGCGCCCAGACGCTGCAGTACGGCTCCGGGCAGGGCGACCCGCGGCTGCGCGAGCGGATCTGCGACGTCATGGCACTCGAGGGCATCCTCGACGCCTCGCCCAGCGAGGTGGTGGTCACCGTGGGGTCCCAGCAGGGGCTGGACCTGGTGACCCGTGTCTTCGTCGACCCCGGTGACACCATCCTGGCCGAGGGACCGTCCTACGTGGGCGCCCTCGGGGTGTTCCAGGCCGCCCAGGCGCACGTCCGGCACGTCGAGATGGACGACGACGGGCTGATCCCCGAGGCGCTGGAGCAGGCCCTGCTGGAGTGCCGGGCCCGCGGCGACCGGGTCAAGTTCCTCTACACGGTGCCCAACTACCACAACCCCGCCGGCGTGACCCTCTCCGAGGAGCGGCGCGAGGCGGTCATGGCGATCGCCGAGCAGTACGACCTGCTCGTCATCGAGGACAACCCGTACGGCCTGCTGGGCTTCGAGCACGAGCCGATGCGCGCGCTCCGAGCCCGCAACGACGAGCGGGTCATCTACCTCGGCTCGTTCTCCAAGACCTTCTCCCCGGGCCTGCGGGTCGGCTGGGTGCTGGCGCCGCTGGCGGTCCGGGAGAAGCTGGTGCTGGCCACCGAGGCCCAGGTGCTCTGCCCCCCGTCGCTGACCCAGTACGCCGTCGCCCGGTACCTGGACACCCAGCCCTGGCAGCAGCAGATCAAGGTGTTCACCGAGCTGTACCGGGAGCGCCGTGACGCCACCCTGGAGTCGCTGGCGGCGCTGATGCCCCGCGGCACCACCTGGAGCAAGCCCGACGGCGGTTTCTACGTGTGGCTGAAGCTGCCGGAGGGCCTGGACGCCAAGCTGATGCAGCCCCGCGCGGTCGCCGCACACGTGGCCTACGTCCCCGGGATCGGCTTCTACGCCGACGGCTCGGGCCGGGAGCACATGCGGCTGTCCTACTGCTACCCCGAGCCCGACCAGATCCGGGAGGGCGTGCGCCGGCTGGCCCGGGTCATCGAGGCGGAGCTGGACCTGCACTCGACGTTCGGCTCGGTCGACACGGGCACGTTCCGGGCCGTGACCTCCACGCCGCGGCCGTCGTCCCGGTCGGTCTACCCGCCGCCGGTGATCGGCCCGGCGAACGGCGCCGAGGGCGGCGAGCCCGCCATCTGACGACCGCCCCACCGACAGTTGCGTCAATGACGGAACTGTCGGTGGGGCGGGGTCAGCCCTGGTCGGAGCGCCCGGTGATGTCGGGGGCCATCATCCCGATGATGCGCTGCAGGTCGTCGACCGAGCCGAACTCCACGACGATGCGGCCCTTGGCCCGGCCGATCTGGATCTTGACCTTGGTCTCGAACATGTCCGACAGCCGGCCGGAGAGGTCCTCGACCCCCGGGGCGCTGATCTTGCGCGTCTGCCGGCGGGCGGCGGCGGGGGAGTCGGCGACCGCCATCGCGACGGCCTCCTCGGTGGCGCGCACCGACATGCCCTCGGCGACGATCCGGGTCGCCAGCGCGTCCTGCGCCTCGGCCTGGGGGAGACCCAGCAGCGCCCGGGCGTGACCGGCGGAGATGATCCCGGCCGCGACCCGCGTCTGGACCTTCACCGGCAGCTTCATCAGCCGGATGGTGTTGGTGACCTGGGAGCGACTCCGGCCGATCTTGCTGGCCAGCTCCTCGTGGGTGGCGCCGAACTCCTCCAGCAGCTGCTGGTAGGCGGCCGCCTCCTCCAGCGGGTTGAGCTGGACGCGGTGGATGTTCTCCAGCAGGGCGTCGCGCAGCATCGCGTCGTCGGTGGTGTCCCGCACGATGGCCGGGACCGTCTCCAGGCCCGCAGCCCGGGCCGCGCGCAGCCGGCGCTCGCCCATGATCAGCTCGTACTGGCCTCCTACGCCCTCCCGGACGACGATCGGCTGCAGCAGGCCGAACTCACGCACCGAGTGGGTGAGCTCTTCCAGCGCCTCGTCGTCGAAGACCTGACGCGGCTGCTTGGGGTTGGGGACGACGTCGCCGACCGGGAGCTCGCGCAGCTGCGCCCCGGGGACGCCCACCACCTCCTCGAGCACGCGGGCGGGCAGCTCGTGCACCGACGCCGCACGACCCTCCACCGGACCGCTGACCGCGGCCTCCGCCGCCTCCGCGGCGCGGGCAGCCGGGGTGGCCGTCGGAGCGGGTGCGCTGGTGGGGATGAGGGCCGCCAGGCCCCGGCCGAGACCGCCGCGCTTCGTCACTGGTCCTCCTCGCTGGGGCCCGTGGTCCGCTGACGCGGTCCGGGGGTGGTGCTGGGGCCCACCGGGCCCGGGGTGCCGGCAGGGCGGCTCATGTCGCGTGCCGCCCGCGGGGCGTCGGCGCCGTGGCCGGCTCGCCGAGCACCATGGCCGCCACCGAGGGCGGGCCGGCGACCGGCGGCGGGGGAGGAGGCGTCGTGGGCTGGGCGGTGGCCGCAGGCAGCAGCGCGCCACGCTCGGCGAACTCGCGGGCCGCCTCCACGTAGCTGGTGGAGCCCCGGGAGCCCGGGTCGTAGGTCAGCACCGACTGGCCGTAGCCCGGCGCCTCGCTGACCCGGACGTTGCGGGGGATCGCGGACTTCAGGACCAGGTCGCCGAAGTGGTTGCGCACCTCGTCGGCCACCTGGTCGGCGAGCTTGGTGCGCCCGTCGTACATGGTGAGCAGGATGGTGCTCACCGCGATGCCCGGGTTGAGGTGCTGGCGCACCAGGTCGATGTTGGAGAGCAGCTGACCCAGGCCCTCCAGCGCGTAGTACTCGCACTGGATGGGGATGAGCACCTCGTCGCCGGCCACCAGCGCGTTGAGGGTGAGCAGACCCAGCGACGGCGGGCAGTCGATGAGCACGTAGTGCGGACGCTCGGTGGCGGGCAGCTCGTGCAGGTACGTCTCGATGGCCCGGCGGAGCCGGTGCTCACGGGCGACGACGGAGACCAGCTCGATCTCCGCGCCGGCCAGGTCGATCGTCGCCGGCACGCAGAACAGGTTCGGGCTGGCCGTGGTCGGGTGGGTGACCTCGGCCAGGGTGTTGTCCCCGACGAGCGCGTCGTAGATCGAGGGCGTGCCGATGGTGTGCGCGACCCCGAGGGCGGTGCTGGTGTTCCCCTGCGGGTCCAGGTCGATGACCAGCGTGCGCAGCCCGTAGAACGCGAGCGCGACCCCGAGGTTCACCGTGGACGTCGTCTTGCCGACGCCGCCCTTCTGGTTGGCGATCGTGACGACGCGGATGCGGCCGGGCGCCGGGAACGGGTCCTGGTCGGCCGCGTGCAGCACCCGGGTGGCCCGCATGGCCTCCATGGCGATCGGGCTGTCGAAGTCCGGACCGACGGCCTGGTCGGCGGCGAGACTGGAGCGCAGCCGCTCACCGGGGTCAGTCATCGGTGCGTCCTCCTCACCACCGTGTTCCACGTGGAACGTCGATGTGTCGATGGTGCGCGTTCCACGTGAAACGAGCTCACCCAGGCCTGCGTGCAGTCCGGGCGGGACCACCACGGGTCATGACCACCACGGTAGTGGCTGCCGAGCCCAGCTCTCCACCGACCGCGCGGGTGTGGACGTCTCGCATCCCGGCGGCCTCGAGCTCGGGGACCAGCCCGGGCACCTCGGCGGCGGCCCGCTCGCCCACCAGGGCGATCAGCTGCGCGCCGGGCACCAGCAGTCCCTTGCACCAGCCCACGAGCCGGGGCAGCGGCGCGACCGCCCGCGCGGTGACGACGTCGACCGGCCCGACGGCGCGGACGACGGAGCGCTCCTCGGCGCGGCCGCGGACGATCCGCCAGGGGGCGCCGAGGGCGGTCACCACGTCGGTGAGGAACTCGACCCGGCGTGCCATCGGCTCCACCAGGGTCAGCGTCAGGTCCGGCCGGGCCAGCCCCAGCGGGATGCCGGGCAGCCCGGCACCGCTGCCGACGTCGACCACCCGGGCACCTGCCGGCACGGCCTCGGCCAGCGCGGCGCTGTTGAGCAGGTGCCGGTCCCACAGGCGCGGGACCTCCCGTGGCCCGATGAGCCCGCGGGTGACGCCGTCCCCGGCCAGCATGGCCACGTACCGGACCGCCGCGTCGGTGGCCGCACCGAACACCGTCGCAGCCACCGCGGGCATCTCCGGAACCTGATCGGCCGGATCTTCCTGCAGGTCAGCAGCGGTGTCCGCACCGATCACGCGGTCACCCCCGGCGTGCACACCGGCTCGCCGCGGCGCCGGCCCGCTCGCCTGGCCGCTCACCGGTCGGGCAGGACCACGACGCGGCGGTTGGGCTCCTCGCCCTCCGACTCGCTGCGCACCCCGGCCGCACCGGCGATGACGTCGTGGACGACCTTGCGCTCGAAGGGGTTCATCGGCGCCAGGCGCTCGGGCGCACCGCTCTGCCCGACCCGCTCCGCCGCGGCCGAGGCCAGCGAGGTCAGGTCGGCCCGCCGCTTGGCCCGGAAGCCGCCGATGTCGAGCATCAGCCGGCTGCGGACACCGGTGGACTGGGCGACCGCGAGCCGGGTCAGCTCCTGCAGCGCCTCCAGCGTCGCGCCGTCGGGCCCGATCAGCGTCTTGAGCTCGCCGCCCACGACCGCCACCGAGGCCCGGTCGCCCTCGACGTCCAGGTCGATGTCGCCGTCGACGTCCAGGATGTCCAGCAACCGCTCGAGGTAGTCGCCGGCCACGTCGCCCTCACGGACGAGCAGGCCCTCGCCGGTGTCGTCGTCCTCGTCGTCCTCGTCGATGTCGACGGGCTCGACCAGGGCGTCGACCGACGCGGCGTCGGCGTCGGGCAGCGCCGGGTCACCGGACCCGCCGACCGGGGTCAGCACCGCGTCCGAGGTCGCCTCGGCGGTGGTCGCGGTGTCGCTCTGGGGTGCACTCATGTCTGGTCCTCCGTGTGGTGCAGGCGGCCGGGCGGACCCGGTGGTCGAGAGCCGGGCACGCGACGGGTGGTGGCCCGGGTGCCCCGGCCGGTCAGCGGCGCTTGCTGCGCTTTCCGCGGTTGGCCGGGCCGGCCGCGGAACGGCTGCCCGAGGCGCCGGTCCGCGGTCGGTTGGCGCTCGCGGACGGGCGTCCGGCGGCCGAGCCGGCCGCGGTGGCGCCGGCGGCGGTCGCGCCGGTCGCGGACGAGCCGGTGCCGACGGCGTCCGGTGCCGGGATGACGACGTCACCCTCGACCGGCGCGGGGTCGACGACCGAGCCGTCCGCGTCCACGGTCGAGGTGGGGGCCACGGTGGTCGGCTTGACGGCCTTGGGGCGGACCGGCTTGGCGCCGGGCTTGGGGGCCAGCGTCTTCGGGTCGATGGCCGGCTTGTCGGCGGCGGCCTTGGCGAGCGCGTCCGGGGAACCCGGCATCGGCAGCGCCTTGAGGATGTAGAACTGCTGGCCCAACGTCCACAGGTTGTTGGTGAACCAGTAGAGGAGCACGCCGATGGGGAAGAAGAAGCCGGAGACGAAGAGGCTGATCGGCATGCCGTAGAGCAGCAGCTTCTGCACCATCGCCGCCTGGCCCTCGACCGGGCCGGAGCGCTTCTGGATCTGCTTCTGCGTGAAGAAGGTCGTGAAGCACATGACCACGATCAACACCATCGCGACGATGCGGATGTTGCTGTAGCTGCCACCGGTCAGGCCCAGGATGGCCTGTTCCTTGGCGCCGTCCATGTTGAACGAGGCCGAGATCGGCGCACCGAGCAGCTTGGCGCTGGCGGCCTGGTCGGTGAGCTGGTCGTCCCAGCTGTAGAGCCCGTCCTTGCCCGGGGCGAGCCGGCGCAGCACGTGGAACAGCGCGATGAAGACCGGGATCTGCGGGAGCAGCGGCAGGCAGCCGGCCAGCGGGTTGACCCCGCGCTCCTTCTGCAGCGCCATCATCGCCTGGCTCAAGCCCTGCCGGTCACTGCCGTACTGCTTGCGCAGCTTGGCCATCTCCGGCTGGATCTCCTGCATCGCACGCTGGGACTTGACCTGCTTGACGAACAGGCGGAACAGCAGCACGCGGATGGTGATGACCAGGAAGACGATGGACAGCGCCCAGGTCCACCCGCTCGCCGGGTCCAGGAAGGTGGAGAACGCGGAGTGCCACGTCTTCATCACCCAGGCGATCGCGGTGTACATCCAGTCAAGCAACGCCAGCCTCCTGCTGCGCGGACCGGCGGGGAGCCGGCGGGGTGGCTCGGCCGGAGCGGCGTGCGCCCCGAGCCGGTGGAGCAGGTGCCGCGGGAGGTGCCGACGACTGCGCCGAGGTGGACGACGAGTGGCCCTCCCCGTCGGTTCCATCGGCCTCGGACCGGGCAGGTCGTGGGGGCACCAGGTCGAGACCGCCGGGGTGCCAGGGAGCGCACTTGGCCAGCCGCTTCACGGCGAGCCAGCTGCCCCGGGCCGCACCGTGCACCTCGAGGGCCTCGGCGGCGTAAGCACTGCAGCTGGGCTCGAAGCGGCAGCGCGGCGGGAACGCCGGGCTGATCGCACGCTGGTAGAAGCGCACTGCGGCCAGCAGGGCGTGGGCGGCGGTCACGGCCGTGCGGCCCGCGGCCGGCTGCCCAGCAGCCGGTCGAGACCGGCGTCCAGGTCGCGCGCGAGGACTGCCGAGCCGGCGTCGGCCGCTTCGGGACGGGCGCGGACGACGAGGTCGGCGGTGGCCGGGAGCCGGTCGAGCTCTGCCGCGACGAGGTGGCGCAGCTGCCGGGTCACCCGGTGCCGGCAGACGGAGTTGCCCACCGTCTTGCCGACGACGAAACCGGCCCGCGGCCCGACCGGGACGTCCAGGGGACGCCCGGCCGTGGCGACGGGCCGTTCGGAGAGGTAGTGCAGCACCAGGGTCGGGCGCCCGGCACGACGGCCGGACCGCACGACCGCGGTGAAGTCCGGCCGCCGGCGCAGGCGTGCCTGCGCGGGCAGCACCTCAGGCGGAGAGCTTGTCGCGACCCTTGCCACGGCGGGCGGCGAGGATGGCACGGCCGGCCCGGGTGCGCATGCGCAGCCGGAAGCCGTGGGTCTTGGCCCGGCGGCGGGTGTTCGGCTGGAAGGTGCGCTTGCTCACGAGGGACTCCTACTGCTGACGACGTCGGTGCGGCGCGGACCCGGACGGGCAGCGCACGCGCGGGGGACGGGCAGGCCGCCGGCCCGTGGGCCCGCGACCGGCGCCCGGCACCCCGGGGCTGGTCTGCTGCACGCGGGCCCCGGGCCGCACCCCGGTCGAGCGGGTACGGCGGGTCCTGCGCACAGACTCCGACCAGCATAGCCGAGAACCGGCAGCGCCTGGGCGGTCGCCCCGGCTCCCCGCGGTGCACCGCCGTCCCGCCCGGTGCTGCGCCGCCGTCGGGGCGGTGGCGCACGGTCGTCCCTCCACCTGGGGACGACGGACGCGTCCGCGCGGGTGCCCGGGCGCCGGGAGCCGTGCGCGGCTCGTTGCCGGGCTGTGGATGAGGCTGTTAGCGTCGCCGTCGCCCCGTGTTGGACGAATGGTCGTCGGTCCGTATGCCCACGCCGTCGCCCGACCGGTCCCCAGCTCACTCCCTGACCACTCGTCCACTGCGCTGACCAGCGATGACACAGGATCCGGCCGTCGGCACCACCGACACCGGCACCTGTGTCGCCGGGCGTGCACAGACTGTGGACACTCATGTGGACGACGCCCTCCCGGGTGTCCACACCTGGGGAGTGGACGGGGGACCCAGCCGTCCACCGAGCGTCGTCCGTCCCCTGTGGACGGATGCACCCGGCGGGACCGGGGCGCAGCACCCGGAGCACGAGGAGGGACACAGTCGATGGCCGACTCCACGGTCGACCTGGCGACGGTCTGGGACCAGATCCGCGAGCGTCTGGCGACCAGCCTGTCCCCGCAGCAGAACGCGCTGCTCAACCTCACCCGGCCGCTGGGCCTGGTCGAGGACACCGCCGTGCTCGCCGCACCCAACGAGTTCACCCAGACCGTGCTGGAGTCCCGGATGCGGATCCAGCTCGCCGAGGCGCTCTCGGCCGAGTTCGGCCGCGCCATCCGCGTCGCGGTGCAGCTGGAGGACGTGCCGGCCACCCAGGCTCCCGAGGCGGCTGCGCCCGCCCGCGGCCAGGAGGACCGGCGCTGGGCCCCGGCCGACCGCGAGCGCCTCGCCCCGCTCGGCCAGTCCTCGGACTGGTCGGCCGACGAGCGGATGGCCCAGGACCAGCTCGCCCAGGACCGCATCGCCCACGACCGTGCCTCCGCCGAGCTCGCCGCCCGGGAGCGGGCTGCCTCCGACCGGGCCGCGGAGGACCGGGCCGACCGCGACCGGGTCGACGACGGGCGCAGCGCCTTCGGGGTGCGCACCGACGCCGTCCGGGCCGAGGCCTGGCTGCCGGAGTCCGGGGACGGCCGCGACTGGTCCCGGGGATCGGTGGCCGAGGAGACCCCCCGGGAGGCCGCGGGTGACGACAGCGGTGCCGGCGTCGGCGTCCAGGCCCGGCTGGCCCCCTGGGACCGGGAGTCCGACGACCGCGGGGACCGCCAGTCCGGCACCGACGACCGCCGGCCCGCCGACCGCTCGGCCCGGGGCGGTGGCGCCGTCCCGCTGTTCGCCGACCGGCGTCCGGGCGGTCTGGACCCGGGCCTCAACGCCAAGTACGTGTTCGACAGCTTCGTCATCGGCAACAGCAACCGGTTCGCCCACGCCGCGGCGGTCGCCGTGGCCGAGGCGCCGGCGCGGGCCTACAACCCGCTGTTCATCTACGGCGACTCCGGGCTGGGCAAGACGCACCTGCTGCACGCCATCGGGCACTACGCCGCCCGGATGTTCCCCAACGTGCGGGTGCGCTACGTCAGCACCGAGGAGTTCACCAACGAGTTCATCAACCTGGTGCACTCCGGCCGGGCCGAGGACTTCCGCCGCCGCTACCGCGACATCGACTTCCTGCTGATCGACGACATCCAGTTCCTGGAGCGGGCCGAGCGGACGCAGGAGGAGTTCTTCCACACCTTCAACACGCTGCACAACGCCAGCAAGCAGATCGTGATCACCTCCGACCGGGCGCCGAAGAAGCTGACGACGCTGGAGGACCGGCTCCGCACCCGCTTCGAGTGGGGCCTGATCACCGACGTCCAGGCGCCGGACCTGGAGACGCGGATCGCGATCCTGCGCAAGAAGGCGTGGGGCGAGCGGCTGCAGGCCCCCGACGCGGTGCTGGAGTTCATCGCCAGCAAGGTGCAGACCAACATCCGCGAGCTCGAGGGCGCGCTGATCCGGGTCACCGCGTTCGCCAGCCTGAACAAGCAGCCGGTCGACCTCGCGCTGGCCGAGCTGGTGCTCAAGGACCTCATCAGCGACGAGCAGGGCCCGCAGATCACCGCGGCGATCATCATGGCCGCGACCGCCGAGTACTTCTCGGTGACCATGGAGGAGCTGCAGGGCGCCAACCGCAGCCGCACCCTGGTCAACGCCCGGCAGATCGCCATGTACCTGTGCCGCGAGCTGACCGAGCTGTCGCTGCCCCGCATCGGTGCCTCGTTCGGCGGCAAGGACCACACCACGGTCATGCACGCGGTCAAGAAGATCACCGGCCTGATGAGCGAGCGCCGGGCGACCTACACCCAGGTCACCGAGCTCACCGCGCGCATCAAGAGCCGCGCCCGCCAGTAGCGGGACGGCCGGAGCCCGCCCCGGCCGGCGGGGGGACGACGTCCGACGTCCCCCCGCCCCCGACCCCGGTTGCCCACAGGCGACCGGCCCGGACGACCGCCCACAGGGGCCGTCGACGCTCTCCCCATGACGTCGAACGGTCACCGGCTGTCGACATCCGGCCCTCCGGACCGCCCTCCCCAGCTGTCGACACAGGCTGGGGGCAGACCGCGCCGGCGGGGCCGCGCGGCTCGTCCACACCCCCGATCCCGCGCTCGACCTGCACGTTCACCGGTCTGCGTGGTGCACGAGGGGGTCCTCCGGACCCGCGGACGGGCGCTCACCGACGTCCCGTGTCGCCTTGTCCCCAGATCTGTACACAGGTTGGGGAGAGCGGTCGCCGATGTGGAGCGATCAGGCCCCCACCCCGTCCGCGCAGGTCAGGCCGTCACCCGTCGTCCCCGTGATGTCCCCCGGGAGTCCACATGTCGACTCCTGCGGTCGGTGGACAACCCGTGCTTCCCCTGGGGATGGGGACGGACCTGCGGGTGACCAGGGGAGACGCGGTGGAGAGGCGCCGACGACGGTGCAGAACTGTCGAGTTGTCCACGTGTCGACACAGGCAAGGGCCCCTGAGCCCACAGCGGGCCAACAGGGCGAAACCACGGTTGACCTGCGCAAAGGGCCTCGTTCCCCAACATCCACACGTGTGATGACGAAGATGAGCTATATCTGCCGAGGAGTTCTCGAACCACATTCAGGCTGGGGAGTGCCGGGCAGGGCTCCGCCCGCTGCCCGGCAGCAGGGCAAGAGCACGCTCCACCAGGGCCGAGAGGCAGTGCCCAGGGACTCCGGGACCGGGGGACTGGTCAAGCAGGGGGTCGCTCGGGAGAGGATGGCGCCGCACACCGCGCCGCAGGACCCAGCGCAGACCGGCACGGCACACCAGCAAGGGGTGGATCACGAGATGAAGTTCCGGGTGGCACGCGAGGTGCTCGCCGAGGCCGTGGCATGGACGGCACGCAGCCTGCCGCCGCGGCCGTCGGTGCCGGTGCTGGCCGGGATCATGCTGGAGGTCCAGGGCAGCCAGCTCTCGGTCTCCGGCTTCGACTACGAGGTCTCCGCCCGCGCCGAGATCGACGTCCAGTCCACCGAGGACGGCCGCACCCTGGTGCCCGGCCGGCTGCTCGCCGAGATCACCCGGGCCCTGCCGCCGCACCCGGTCGACGTCGTCGCCGAGGGCGCCCGGCTGTCGATCATCTGTGGCAACGCGCGCTTCAGCCTGCCGACGCTGCCGGTCGAGGACTACCCCTCGCTGCCGTCGATGCCCTCGGCCGCCGGCGTGGTCGACAGCGACGCCTTCGCCGAGGCCGTCAGCCAGGTCGCGGTGGCCGCCGGGCGCGACGACACCCTGCCGATGCTCACCGGCGTCCGGCTGGAGATCGAGGGCGACGTGGTGACCCTCGCCGCCACCGACCGCTACCGGCTCGCGGTCCGCGAGTTTGCCTGGCGCCCGGAGACCCCGGGTCTGTCCGCCGCCGTCCTGGTGCCCGCCCGCACGCTGGCCGACGCCGCCAAGACGCTGACCAGTGGGCCGGAGGTCGTGCTCTCGCTGTCCTCCGGCGGCTCGGGCGAGGGCATCCTGGGCATGTCGGGCAAGGACCGGCAGACGACCACCCGGCTGCTCGACGCCGAGTTCGTCAAGTACCGCGCGATCATGCCCAACGAGTCGTCCTCGTTCGCCGAGCTGCCGGTCGGGCTGTTCACCGACGCCGCCAAGCGCGTCGCCCTGGTCGCCGAGCGCGGCACCCCGCTGCGCTGCGAGTTCACGCCCGGCCAGGTGACGCTGAAGGCCGGCGGCACCGACGACGAGGGCCAGGCCGAGGAGCGCTGCGACGTCGTGTTCGACGGCGACCCGCTGACCATCGGCTTCAACCCGACGTTCCTGCTCGACGGGCTCGCCGCCGTGCACACCCCCCGCGCCCGGATGGACTTCACCACCGCACTCAAGCCCGCGGTCCTCTCCGGCGTCGACGAGTCGACGGGTGACGACGACCGTCCGGCGGAGCGGCCCGGCAGCTACCGCTACCTGATCATGCCGGTGCGCCTGCCCGGCTGATGAAGGACCTCGCTGCCCCCCACGCCACGCTCCGCGCGGCGCGGGACCCTGCAGCGAGGCCGGTGACCGAGGCTCGTCCCGAGCTCGCGAGGGATGAGGAGGACGGGGTCCCCCCGCGCGTCCGGGGACCCCGGCGCGCGTCCGGGGCACCGGGCGAGCACGATGGGCGCCGGTGAGCCCCGGCCCTGCGGGCCGGCGGCACCGGACCCCGCAGCGTGGCGAGGGCTCCTGGACACGCAGGACGACGACCGAGGGACCGACCGCGGCATCCCGCGGGCCGAGACAGACATCGAGTACGAGGAGGACCGGCGTGCAGCTGGGCATGATCGGGCTGGGCAAGATGGGCGGCAACATGGCCGAGCGCGTGCGTCGCGCCGGCCACGAGGTCGTCGGGTACGACCGGGCGCCGGGTGCGCGCGACGTCGACAGCCTGCAGGGGCTCGTCGACGCGCTGCAGGCACCGCGCGTGGTCTGGGTGATGGTCCCCGCCGGTGACCCGACCCGGGCCACCGTGCGTGAGCTCGGCGAGCTGCTGTCCCCGGGCGACGTCGTCGTCGACGGTGGCAACTCGAAGTACACCGACGACAAGATCCACGCCGACGAGCTGGCGGAGAAGGGCATCGGCTACGTCGACGCCGGCGTCTCCGGTGGTGTCTGGGGCCTGCAGAACGGCTACGCGCTGATGGTCGGCGGCAGCGCCGAGGACGTCGCGAAGGTCCAGCCGGTCTTCGACGCCCTCAAGCCGCCGGCCGAGGCCGCCGAGGGTGCGCCGGTGGACGCGGGCGCGGGCTTCGTGCACGCCGGCCCCGTGGGTGCCGGTCACTTCGCCAAGATGGTCCACAACGGCATCGAGTACGCGATGATGCAGGCCTACGGCGAGGGCTACGAGCTGCTGGAGAAGGTCGACCTGATCGAGGACGTGCCGGGTGTCATCGGCTCCTGGACGCAGGGCACCGTCATCCGCTCGTGGCTGCTGGACCTGCTGGTCCGCGCGCTGCAGGAGGACCCCGAGCTCGAGCGGATCACCGGCTACGCCGAGGACTCCGGCGAGGGCCGCTGGACCGTCGAGGCCGCGATCGACAACGCCGTCCCCATGCCGGCGATCTCCGCCTCGCTGTTCGCCCGGTTCTCCTCGCGCCAGGACGACTCCCCGACGATGAAGGCCGTCGCCGCGCTGCGCAACCAGTTCGGTGGCCACGCGGTGCGCTCCATCGACACCGGGGCGGCCGAGAAGCCCGCCTGATGAAGGACCCCCTCGCCCCCCACCACTCGCACGCTCGTGGCGGGACCCTGCGAGGGGGCCTGACCCGTGCTCCGCACGGGGGCCGTTGCACCATGTCGTCGGAGGTCTGAACCGTGTACCTCCGGCACCTGCAGGTCGGCCAGTTCCGCAGCTGGGAACTGGCCGACCTGGCGCTGACCCCCGGGCCCACGGTGCTCGTCGGCCGCAACGGGCAGGGCAAGACGAACCTGGTCGAGGCGGTCGGCTACCTGGCCACGCTGGGCAGCCACCGGGTCTCCGCCGACGCCCCCCTCGTGCGGCACGGTGCCACGCAGGCCGTCGTCCGGGCGGCGCTGCGCAAGGACGACCGCGAGCTGCTCGTCGAGGTCGAGATCAACCCCGGCCGGGCCAACCGGGTGCGGGTCAACCGCGCCCCGCTGACCCGCCCCCGCGACGTGCTCGGCCTGGTCCGGACCGTGCTGTTCGCCCCCGAGGACCTCGCGCTGGTGCGCGGCGACCCGGCCGAGCGCCGCCGGTTCCTCGACGACCTGCTGGTCAGCCGCACGCCCCGGCTGGCCGGCGTGCGCAGCGACTACGACCGGGTGCTCAAGCAGCGCAACGCCCTGCTGAAGACGGCGAAGCTCGCCCGTGGCGACGCCCTGGCCACCCTCGAGGTCTGGGACGGTCACCTCACCGGGCTCGGCGGGCAGCTGCTGGAGGCCCGGCTGCAGCTGGTCGCCGACCTCGCCCCCTACGTCACCGACGCCTACGCCGGTGTCGCCGGTCCGGGCGCGGACCGGGCCGCGCTGGGCTACACCAGCAGCGTCCCGCTGGCCGGCGACGGCACTCCGGCCGACCCCGACCGCGCGCTGCCCCGGGCCGAGGAGCTCGCCGCCGCCCTGCGCGACCGCATCGCCGAGCGCCGCAAGGAGGAGGTCGACCGGGGGATCACCCTGGTCGGACCGCACCGCGACGACCTGGTGCTGCACCTGGGGCCGGCGCCGGCCAAGGGCTACGCCAGCCACGGGGAGTCCTGGTCCTTCGCCCTCGCGGTGAAGCTGGCCTGCTTCGCCCTGCTGCGCGCCGAGGGCGACGACCCGATCCTCGTCCTCGACGACGTCTTCGCCGAGCTGGACGCCGGCCGGCGGTCCGCGCTGGCCGAGGTCGCCGGCAGCGCCGAGCAGACCCTGATCACCGCCGCCGTCGCGGAGGACGTCCCGGCAGCGCTGCGCGGCACCCGGGTGCAGGTCGCCGACGGCCGGGCGACGGTGCTGCCTGCCGATGACGAGCCGGGGGCCGCGTCGGCGCCCGACGACGAGGAGACGGGAGAGGTCCACGGTGGCTGAGGAACGACCGGCACGCCCCTCCGACATCGCCCGGGCCGCGCTCGAGGCCGCCCGCGCGGCGTCGGCGTCCCGGCCGCAGCCCACCCGGCGGCGGATCGCCGGGCCCCGCCGCCGGTGGACCGGCCCGGGTCCCGGCGCCGACGACCCCCAGACCCTGGGCTCGCTGGTCGACTCCCTGATCAGCCAGCAGGACTGGACCGCCCGCACCAAGGTCGGCAGCGTCTTCGGCCGGTGGGACGCCCTGGTGGGGGCCGACATCGCCGCCCACTGCCGGCCCGAGTCGCTCAGCGAGGGCGAGCTGCTGGTCATCGCCGAGTCCACCGCGTGGGCCACCCAGCTGCGGCTGCTGGCCCCGAGCATCCTGGGCCGGCTGCGCGCCGGGGTGGGCGGGGACGTCGTGACCAGGCTGCGCGTTGTGGGTCCGACGGCGCCGAGCTGGAAGAAGGGCCCGCGCACCGTCCGCGGCCGGGGGCCGCGCGACACGTACGGCTGAGGTGCCCGCAACGGGGACCCGGCGAGCCAGACGGACAGTGACGGAGGAGCACCCGGCGATGAGCAGCCCGCGCGACGGTGACGGCGACGGCTTCGAGGACGGCCGTCCGGCCGGCTGGCAGGAGCCGTCCCACCTGGGCGGTGACCCCGCCCCCGGCGAGCCGGTTCCCGGAGAGCCGACCTCCAGTGACCCCGCACCGCGTGACGCGACCGGCCCGGTCCCGCCCGGCGGGACCGGGTCCACCGGCAGCACCGCCGCCGACGGCGCCGGCTGGCAGCCCGCCGGGTGGGACCTGCCGGCGGTCGAGCCCGACCGCCCCGGTCTCCAGTCCGCCCCGGCCCCGGCCCCGGCCCCGGCGCCTTGGCCGGCGGACGAGCCGGTGACGAAGGACGACCCGGACGCCGGCCGCCCGCGCCGCGGCCTCGGCGGCCTGTTCGGTGGCCGGTCGCGTGCCGACGACGTACCGAAGGGGCCGGCCGACGACGACCGCCCCGACGACGAGCTCCAGCAGCCCGACCAGGGACCGGCGCTGGACCCGACCGACCCCTTCGGCACCCTGCAGTGGGCCCGGCAGTGGGGCTGGGTCCCCTCCGACGGCACCAGCCCGCAGGACGCCGAACTGGTGCCGCTGCTGCAGAGCTCACCGGTGCGCCCCGGACGCGAGGACCGGCCCAGCCGGGTGCTGCGCGGCCGCGGCGACGGCCTGGACCTGGTCGCCTTCGACATCGCCTCCCCGGTCGGGCGCTCGTGGGTCAGCACCCACGCGGTCACCGCGGCCCCGGTGCTGGGCGCGGTGCCCACCTTCAGGCTCTCCCCGGCCCGGCTGTGGCGGCACGGCACCGCCGGGATGCTGCAGATCCCCAGCCCGGACCCGGAGTTCGACCGCCGCTGGCTGCTCATGGCCGTGGAGGACTCACCGCAGGTGCGCCGGCTGGTCGCCGACCCGCTAGTCCGCCAGTCGCTGCTGGGCACCGACGACGGCGACGAGCTGTGGTCGGCCGCCGGGTTCGTGGCCGCCGTCCGCCCGGACCCGAACCGGCCGCAGCTCATCGAGCACCACGCCCGCCTGCTCGCCGCCATCGCCGGCGCCCTGGCCGCCGCCGGGTGACGACCGGGGAGACCGCACGGCCGACGGCAGCGGGGGAGGAGCCGCCGACCGCGGGGCTGCGCGAGCTGCTGCCGCTGCTGCGCCCGCACCGCCGCGCGCTGGCCGCGGCGGCCGTGCTGTCGCTGGTCTCCGCCGCCGCCGCGCTGGCCCAGCCCGCGCTGGTCGCCCGGGTCATCCGGGCGGTCGGCTCTGGCGAGGCGGTGCTGCCCGGGGTCCTGGCCCTGGTCGTCGTCCTGGTGCTGGCCTCGGTGCTGGGCGCCGGCCAGCAGTTCCTGCTGCAGCGGACCGCCGAGGGCGTCGTCCTGAGCACCCGGCGGCTGCTGACCGACCGGCTGCTCCGGCTGCCCGTCGCCGAGTACGACCGGCGGCGCACCGGTGACCTGATGTCGAGGGTCGGCTCGGACACCACCCTGCTGCGGGCCACGGTCACCAGCGGCGTGGTGGAGCTGGCCGGGTCGGTGGTCGTCGGGGTCGGTGCGCTGATCGCGATGGCCGTGGTCGACGTCTGGCTGCTGCTGGTCACCGTGCTCGCGGTGAGCGTGGGGGTGACGGTGGCGGTGCTCGCCTCCCGGCGGGTCCGTGAGCTGTCCCGGCAGGCGCAGGAGCAGGTCGGGGAGATGAGCTCGGCGGTGGAGCGCGCGCTGTCGGCGGTGCGCACCATCCGCGCCAGCGGGGCCACCGAGCGGGAGGTGGCCGCCGTCGGCACCAGCGCGGAGCGGGCCTACGGCGCCGGGGTGCAGGTCGCCCGGCTGCAGGCGCTCGTCTCGCCGGCCGCCGGCATCGCCGTGCAGGGCGCGTTCCTCGCCGTCCTGGGGCTGGGTGGGTACCGGGTGGCCACCGGCTCGATCGCCGTGGCCGACCTGGTCGCCTTCATCCTCTACCTGTTCCTGCTGATCAGGCCGCTGGGCGAGGTGATCAGCAGCTACACCCAGCTGCAGACCGGGCTCGGTGCCCTGGCCCGCGTGCAGGAGGTGCTCGCCCTCGACCCCGAGCACGACGACGTGCCCGAGCGCCCGGGCCGCTCGCCCGTGGTGCTGCGCGTGCCGTCGGCCGCCGACCCGGTGCCGCTGCTCGAGCTCGACGGCGTCGGCTTCGGCTACCCCGACGGCACCCCGGTGCTCAGTGGCGTGTCCTTTGCCGTCCCCGCGGGGAGCCGGGTGGCGCTGGTGGGCCCGTCGGGTGCGGGGAAGTCGACGGTGCTCGCGCTGGTCGAGGGCTTCTACCCGCTGTCGGCCGGCGCCGTCCGGTGGGCCGGCACCGACACCCGTGAGCTGCCGCGGGCCGCGCTGCGCGCCCGGATGGGCTACGTCGAGCAGGAGGCGCCGGTGCTCGCCGGCACCGTGCGGCAGAACCTGCAACTGGCCACCCCCGACGCGACCGACGAGCAGCTGTGGGCGGCGCTGGCCGACGTCGGGCTCACCGGTGTCGTCGAGCGGTCACCGCTCGGGCTCGACGTGCCGGTGGGGGACGACGGCGTGCTGCTCTCCGGCGGGGAGCGCCAGCGGCTGGCCATCGCCCGGTCCCTGCTGTCCCGGCCGGCGCTGTTGCTGCTCGACGAGCCCACCGCCAGCCTCGACGCCCGCAACGAGGGCCTGCTGCGGGACACCCTGGCGGCCGCAGCCGCGGACCGGGCGCTGCTGGTGGTCGCCCACCGGCTGTCGACCGTGCTCGACAGCGACCGGATCGTCGTCCTGGACGCCGGCCGGGTGGTCGCCTCCGGCACCCACCACGAGCTGGTCGACACCAGCCCGCTCTACCGGGAGCTCGCTACCGCCCAGCTGCTCGTCTGAAGAAGTCGAAGGACCCCCTCTCCCCCCACCACTCGTCCCTCGCGGCGGGCCCCTGAGAGGGGGCCACAGCGGTGATCTGCGCAGGGCGTCCCCCGTGGCTGGAGGGGGTGGGCGTTCCGGTCGCGTTGCGGCGCCGTTCCACGTGGAACACCGCGCGCTCACCGGTCGACAGACGGCCGCGCGCACAGCACGATCCCTGTCACCACACAGGGAGGCACCGCGATGGCCGAGAGCGTGCGCAGCGAGCAGGAGTCCGCGAACGGCCAGCCGAGCCTGAAGCGGGTGATGGGCCCGGGGCTGCTCCTGCTGTTCATCATCGGCGACATCCTGGGCACCGGGATCTACGCGCTCACCGGCCAGGTCGCCGCCCAGGTCGGCGGGGTGGTGTGGCTGCCGTTCCTGGTCGCCTTCCTGGTCGCGCTCGTCACCGCCTTCAGCTACCTGGAGCTGGTCACCAAGTACCCGCAGGCCGCCGGCGCCGCGCTGTACACGCACAAGGCGTTCGGCGTCCACTTCATCACCTTCCTGGTCGCCTTCGCGGTGATGAGCTCGGGCATCACCTCGGCCTCGACCGCGGCCCGGGCGTTCAGCGCCAACGCCGCGGACGTGTTCGGGCTCGGCTTCGACGAGGGCATCGGGATCACGCTCATCGGCCTGGGCTTCATGACCCTCGTCGCGCTGATCAACCACCGCGGCGTCGGCGAGAGCGTCAAGGCCAACGTGCTGCTCACCTGTGTCGAGCTCACCGGCCTGCTGATCGTCATCGGCGTCGGCGTGTGGGCGCTGGGCGGCGGCAACGGCGACTTCAGCCGGGTGACCGAGTTCGACACCGGCGAGCGCTCGCTCGTCGTCGGGGTCATCGCCGCCACCGGACTGGCGTTCTTCGCGATGGTCGGCTTCGAGGACTCGGTCAACATGGCCGAGGAGTGCAAGGAGCCGCGGAAGATCTTCCCCAAGGTGCTGTTGATCGGCCTGCTGGCCACGGGCGTCATCTACGTGCTCGTGTCGATCTCGGCGATCGCGCTGGTGCCGGCCGAGCGGCTCAGCGAGGGCGACACCCCGCTGCTGCAGGTCGTCCAGGCCGGTGCCCCGGGCTTCCCGATCGGCGTCTTCGGCGTCATCACCATGTTCGCCGTCGCCAACTCCGCGCTGATCAACATGCTCATGGCCAGCCGGCTGGTCTACGGCATGAGCGTCCAGGGCGTGCTGCCGCCGCTGTTGGGCCGGGTGCACCACGCCCGCCGTACGCCCACCACGGCGATCCTGTTCACCACCGCGCTCGCCTTCGGCCTGATCACCTTCGTCGGCGCCGTGCCGGCGCTGGGCGGGACGACGGCGCTGCTGCTGCTGGTCGTCTTCACCGTCGTCAACATCGCGGTGCTGGTCCTGCGCAAGGACCACGTGGACGCCGACCACTTCCACACGCCCACCGTGCTGCCCGTGGTGGGGGCGCTGGCCTGCGCGTTCCTCGCCACGCCCTGGGCCGGACGGCCGACCGAGCAGTACCGCATCGCCGGCGTCCTGCTGGTCATCGGCGTCCTGCTCTGGGCCGTGACGGTGCTGGTCAACCGGCGCACCGGCCGACCCGCCGGGCGGCTGGACCCCGCCCAGCTCACCGGCGAGGGCCCGGTCAACTGAGGAAGGACCCCCTCGCCCCCCACCACTCGTCCCTCGTGGCGGGCCCCTACGAGGGGCCTGACCCTCGCCCCCACTCGTCCCTCGTGGCGGGCCCCCACGAAGGGCTCGACCCTCGCGCTCCGTCTCAGGGCGGTCCGGCGGGGGGCGGGCCAGCCGCCGCAGGACGGCGTGTCCCCCCGGGGGTCGACACCCGGTTGTGGTGACCGGGCCGCCAGGGCCTCTCGCGCCACGTCAGGGCGTGGACGACAGCTCCTGGCGGTCGGCACCCGGTACGCTGGAGGGGACACACCGCCAGCAGCCCTCTCAGAGCCGCCCTGCGCCGGTCGACGCAGGCGTCGACGTGGTCGCCCCCGGCCGAGCGGCTGCGCAAGAGAAGGGCCCCACGTGGTCGCAGCGCCCCAGAACGAGACCGCCTACTCCGGCAGCTCCATCACCGTCCTGGAAGGGCTGGAGGCGGTCCGCAAGCGCCCCGGCATGTACATCGGCTCGACC
The DNA here is from genome assembly GCF_010682105.1 of Modestobacter muralis. Lineage (GTDB taxonomy): Bacteria > Actinomycetota > Actinomycetes > Mycobacteriales > Geodermatophilaceae > Modestobacter > Modestobacter muralis. The sequence goes on from NZ_JAAGWH010000013.1 coordinate 480,483, forward strand.
GGCGAGCGCGGCCTGCACCACATGGTGTGGGAGGTCGTGGACAACGCCGTCGACGAGCACCTCGCCGGCTGGTGCGACACCGTCCGGGTCACCCTGCTGGCCGACGGCGGCGTCCGGGTCGAGGACAACGGCCGTGGCATCCCGGTCGACATGCACCCGGTCGAGAAGCGCCCCACCGTCGAGGTCGTGCTGACGATCCTGCACGCCGGCGGCAAGTTCGACGGCAAGAGCTACGGCGTCTCCGGTGGTCTGCACGGCGTCGGCGTCACCGTGGTCAACGCGCTGTCCACCGAGCTCGACGTGACCATCTGGACCAAGGGGTCCGAGTGGCACCAGCGCTACGAGCTGGCCAAGCCCGGCAAGCTCGAGGAGGTCGGACCGACCGACAAGCGCGGGACGGCGATCACCTTCTGGGCCGACGGGTCGATCTTCGAGACGACCACGTTCTCCTATGACACGATCGCCCGTCGCCTGCAGGAGATGGCCTTCCTGAACAAGGGCCTGACCATCGTCCTGCGCGACGAGCGCCCCGGGCACAGCAAGGTCGAGTCCGGCATCGGCGAGGAGTCGCTGGCCGAGCACGCCGCCCCGGTCGAGACCGTCGAGGAGGCCTTCGAGCCCACCGAGGTCACCTGGCGCTACGACCAGGGCCTGGTCGACTACGTCGCCTACCTCAACCGCCGCAAGTCCCCGATCCACAAGTCGGTCATCGGCTTCTCCGCCGAGGGCGTCGGCAAGAACGACACCGCGATGTCGGTCGAGGTCGCGATGCAGTGGTCGGACGCCTACTCCGAGTCGGTGCACACCTTCGCCAACATCATCAACACCCACGAGGGCGGCACGCACGAGGAGGGCTTCCGGGCGGCGCTCACCTCGATCGTCAACCGGTACGCCAAGGACAAGGGCATCCTCAAGGCCAAGGACGACGCCCTGACCGGCGACGACATCCGCGAGGGCCTGGCCGCCATCGTCTCGGTGAAGCTCGGCGACCCGCAGTTCGAGGGCCAGACGAAGACCAAGCTCGGCAACACCGAGGTCAAGGGCTTCGTGCAGAAGGTCTGCAACGACCAGATCGGGCACTGGTTCGAGTCCAACCCGGCCGAGGCCAAGTTCATCATCACCAAGGCCGCCTCCGCCGCCCGCGCCCGCCGCGCGGCGCAGGACGCCCGCAAGCTGGCCCGCAAGAGCCTGCTGAGCGTCAGCGGCCTGCCGGGCAAGCTCTCGGACTGCCGGTCCACCGACCCGCGCAACTCCGAGGTCTACATCGTCGAGGGCGACTCGGCCGGCGGCTCGGCCAAGTCCGGCCGCGACTCGATGTACCAGGCGATCCTGCCCATCCGCGGCAAGATCATCAACGTCGAGAAGGCGCGCATCGACCGGGTGCTGAAGAACACCGAGGTCCAGTCGATGATCACCGCGTTCGGCACCGGCATCCACGACGAGTTCGACCTGACCAAGCTCCGCTATCACAAGATCATCCTGATGGCGGACGCCGACGTCGACGGCCAGCACATCACCACGCTGCTGCTGACCCTGCTGTTCCGGTTCATGCGCCCGCTGGTCGAGGCCGGCCACGTCTACCTGGCCGCACCGCCGCTGTACAAGATCAAGTGGGGCGGCAAGGTCGGGCTGGAGTACGCCTACTCCGACCGCGAGCGCGACGCGCTGCTCAAGGCCGGCGCCGAGGCGGGTCGCAAGATCCCCAAGGACGACGGCATCCAGCGGTTCAAGGGCCTGGGCGAGATGGACGCCAAGGAACTGTGGGAGACCACGATGGACCCCGACACCCGCATCTTGCGCCAGGTCACCCTGGACGACGCCGCGGCCGCCGACGAGATCTTCAGCGTCCTGATGGGCGAGGACGTCGAGGCCCGTCGCAGCTTCATCACCCGCAACGCCAAGGACGTCCGCTTCCTGGACGTGTGAGGACCCCCCCGCCACTCGTACCTCGTGGCGGGACCCTGCGAGGGGGCCGAACGGCCCCGGAGGGGGCCGGAACGACCAGACGGGTGACCGTCTTGGACGCCACGCCGGGGCAGTGACCAGCTGCCCGGCGTGGCGACCGCCCCGGCGATGACTTCTGACTCGCTGGTTGACCTGGGCATTTGTCCACCGCTGTGCATCGACTTGTGGAGAACCAGACGTGACCGAGACCCCCAGCCGCGACCGCGTCGAACCGGTCGACCTCCAGCAGGAGATGCAGCGCAGCTACATCGACTACGCGATGTCGGTGATCGTGGGCCGTGCGCTGCCCGAGGTGCGCGACGGCCTCAAGCCCGTGCACCGCCGCGTGCTCTACGCCATGTACGACCAGGGCTTCCGCCCCGACCGGGCCACCGTCAAGTGCGCCCGCGTCGTCGGTGAGGTCATGGGCAACTACCACCCGCACGGTGACTCGGCGATCTACGACGCCCTCGTGCGGCTGGCCCAGCCCTGGGCGCTGCGGTACCCGCTGATCGACGGCCAGGGCAACTTCGGCTCCCCGGGCAACGACCCGGCCGCCGCCATGCGGTACACCGAGGCCCGGCTGACGCCGCTGGCCATGGAGATGCTGCGGGACATCGACGAGGAGACCGTCGACTTCCAGCCCAACTACGACGGCACCAAGTCCGAGCCGCTCGTCCTGCCCGGCCGGTTCCCGAACCTGCTGGTCAACGGATCGGCCGGCATCGCCGTCGGTATGGCGACCAACATGCCCCCGCACAACCTGCGGGAGGTCGCGGCCGCCGTCTTCTGGATGCTCGACCACCCCGAGGCGGAGGCCGAGGAGGCCCTCACCGCCTGCATGACCCACATCAAGGGCCCGGACTTCCCGACCCACGGGCTGATCGTCGGCCGCGAGGGCATCGAGGACGCCTACCGCACCGGTCGCGGCTCGGTGCGCATGCGCGCCGTCGTCACCGTCGAGGAGGACTCCCGGGGCCGGGTGCAGCTGGTCGTCACCGAGCTGCCCTACCAGGTCAACCCGGACAACCTGGCCGAGGCGATCGCCGACGGCGTCCGCGACGGCCGCCTGCAGGGCATCAGCGAGATCGCCGACGAGTCCTCCGACCGCGTCGGCCGCCGGCTGGTCATCACGCTGCGCCGCGACGCCGTCGCGAAGGTCGTGCTGAACAACCTCTACAAGCACACCCAGCTGCAGACCACCTTCGGCTGCAACATGCTCTCCATCGTCGACGGCGTGCCCCGCACGCTGCGGCTGGACGAGCTGGTGCGCATGTGGGTCATGCACCAGGTCGAGGTCATCGTCCGGCGCACCCGCTACCGGCTGCGCAAGGCCGAGGAGCGCGCGCACATCCTGCGCGGTTACGCCAAGGCCCTCGACCAGCTCGACGCCGTCATCGCCCTCATCCGGGCCAGCGAGTCGGCCGAGGCCGCCCGCACCGGCCTGATGGAGCTGCTGGACGTCGACGAGATCCAGGCCGTCTCGATCCTGGACCTGCAGCTGCGCCGGCTGGCCGCCCTGGAGCGGCAGCGGATCCTCGACGAGCTGGCCGAGATCGAGGCACGCATCGCCGAGCTGCAGGCGATCCTGGACTCCCCGGAGCTGCAGCGGCAGATCATCCGCGACGAGCTGGCCGAGCTCGTCGAGAAGTACGGCGACGACCGGCGCACCCAGTTCGTGGCCAACGACGGTGACGTGTCGATGGAGGACCTCATCGCCGAGGAGCAGGTGGTCATCACGATCACCCGCACCGGCTACGCCAAGCGCACCAAGGCCGACCTGTACCGCTCGCAGCGACGCGGCGGCAAGGGCGTCATGGGCGCCGCGCTCAAGCAGGACGACCTGGTGCAGCAGTTCTTCGTGGGGTCGACCCACGACTGGATCCTGTTCTTCACCAACAAGGGCCGGGTCTACCGGGCCAAGGCCTACGAGCTGCCCGAGGCGGCGCGCACCGCCCGCGGCGCGCACGTGGCCAACATCCTGGCGTTCCAGCCGGACGAGAAGATCGCCCAGGTCATCCAGATCAAGGACTACTCGGTCGCCCCGTACCTGGTGCTGGCCACCGCCCGCGGTCAGGTGAAGAAGACCCGGCTGGCCGACTTCGACTCCCCGCGCACCGGTGGCGTCATCGCCATCAACCTGCGCGAGAACGACGAGCTGGTGGGCGCGGCGCTGATCAGCCAGGAGGAGAACCTCCTCCTGGTGACCCGCAAGGCGATGTCGATCTGCTTCAAGGCCACCGACGAGCAGTTGCGGCCGATGGGCCGGGCCACCGAGGGCGTGCGCGGCATCTCGCTGGCCGACGACGACACGCTGCTGTCGATGATCGTCGTCCAGGAGGGCGTCGACGTCCTGGTCGCCACCGAGGGCGGCTACGCCAAGCGCACCGGCATCGAGCACTACCCGGAGCAGAACCGCGGCGGCAAGGGCGTGCTGACCGCCGACCCCAAGGCCCGCAAGGGCGCGCTCGTCGGCGCGCTGGCCGTGGTGCTCGGCGACGAGCTCTACGCCATCACCTCCGGCGGCGGCGTGATCCGGACGCCGGTCAACGGCGTGCGGCACACCCGCGACCGGGCCACCATGGGCGTCAAGCTCATGAACTTGCCGGAGGACGTCTCCATCGTGGCGATCGCGCGTACGACGGACAACGACGAGCCCGAAGCCTAGGGTGGGGCGGATGCCAGGTCGGGTCCCGGGACGACGACGTCCTGGCCCCGCCCTGCGCGACGACCACCGCACCGACCGCGTCGCCGTCCCCTCCCGGACGGCGCCGGTCGGTGAAGCAACGCGGCGAGGGCCGCAGGCGGACAGGAGACTGGGATGAGCGACCGGGCGCGTAGTTCGGTGCGTACCGACTCCCGTGAGGGGTCGGGAACGGCCGACGCGGAGCCGGCCGGCGCCTCCCAGGTCAGCGACGTGCCCGAGCAGGCACCCGCCACCTCCGGCGGACCGGACGGCGCCGCGGCGGAGACCCCGGCGTCCCCGGTGGCGGGCGGGTCCACCGCCGCGACGGCCCGTCCGCTCGCCGGGCAGCCCACGCCGGCGGACGACGCCCGCGCGGCCGCCGCCGCCACGCCGCCGGTGCCCCCGGCGGTCCCGCCCGTGACCGGGCAGGGCAACCGGATCTCCGCCGGCGTGCGGTCGGCCGCCCGCAGCGCTGCTCCGGTCGACGCCACGCAGTCGGTCACCCTGCCCCCGGCCGGCGTCCGTCCGGCCGAGCCGACCCGCCCCGCCGAGCCGGTCCGCCCGGCTGACACCGCGCGTCCGGTGGAGGCGCCGCGGGCCGCGGCCGGCCCCCGGACCGCCGGTGACGGGACCCGCCAGGCCACCAAGGGCCGACGCGGCCCGCGCCGGGCCCGGCTGCAGCTGCGGCACATCGACACCTGGTCGGCGCTGAAGATCTCGCTGGTCGTGTCCATCGCGCTGTTCTTCGTGTGGATGGTCGCCGTCGGTGTCCTCTACGGGGTGCTGAGCGGGCTCGGCGTCTTCGACAGCGTCAACGACCTCATCGGCCAGGTCAGCACCTCCAGCGGTGGTGCGGCCACCGAGTCCTTCACGATCACCGCCGGCCTGGTGTTCACCGGCGCCGCCGTGATCGGCGCGGTGAACATCCTGCTGCTGACCGCGCTGTGCACCGTCGGGACGTTCGTCTACAACGTGTGCTCCGACCTGGTGGGCGGCCTCGAGCTCACCCTCGCCGAGCGCGACTGACGACGGACCCCCTCGCCCCTCACCGAGGGGGCCGAGGGCCCTGGAGCCCCCCGTCCGGGGGCTCCAGGGGGCCAGGTAAGCTGTTCATCGGTTCACGGGCGTGTAGCTCAGGCGGTTAGAGCGCATCCCTGATAAGGATGAGGTCGGAGGTTCAAGTCCTCCCACGCCCACCCGTGCACCGACGGCGGAGAGAGACCCGGACCTGCTGGTCCGGTCCACCCCGCCCGAGGTCCCCCCGAGCGGTCACCAGCACCGCGGTGACGACCACAGTCCGAGGAGGTCACGCGTGCTGAAGAAGCTGGTGGTGGCAGCACTCGCTGCCGGTACCGTCGTGGCAGTACGCAAGCGCACGGCCGCCAAGGGCGAGGCCGACCTCTGGGCCCAGGCCACCAGCGGCCCGGACGCGGTCAGCACCCCCCGCTCGTCCTGATCCACCGGCACTGAACCACCCGGTGCGCCCGCCGCGCCGCCCGGGGACGTAGCTCAATTGGCAGAGCACCGCCTTTGCAAGGCGGGGGTTAGGGGTTCGATTCCCCTCGTCTCCACTCCCCGGCCCCACCAGGCCCCGCGCCGTGACGCCCGTCGCGCGGCGGGCGCGCGCCGGTAGTGGCCCGCGCAGTCGGACGGCGACCTCCGTGCACGCTGCACCAGGCCGTTGCCCTCCGGAGGCGAGCACGGTCCGGCTCCGCGGTCGCCGGTCCGTCGCGGTCGGGAGGGCCCTCCGGACGCGGCTGCGGTGCCCCGACCGTGCGTGCGCGGTCCCGCCCCGTGGGTGGCTGCACGAGCGGGCACCCAGCGGGACGGTGGCGAGGAGTGGGAGAGTGGTCGCGTGACTGAGCAGACTCCCGCAGCACGGCGCGCCGTCCTGCACACCAACCGTGGCGACATCGTCGTCGACCTGTTCCCCGACCACGCGCCCAAGACGGTCGCCAACTTCGCCGAGCTGGCGGAGGGCACCCGCGAGTGGACCGACCCGCGCACCCGCGAGAAGACCACCGCCAAGCTGTACGACGGCACCGTCTTCCACCGCGTCATCGACGGGTTCATGATCCAGGGTGGCGACCCGCTCGGTCAGGGCACCGGCGGCCCGGGCTACCGCTTCGGCGACGAGTTCCACCCCGACCTGGCCTTCAACCGGCCCTACCTGCTGGCCATGGCCAACGCCGGTCCGGGCACCAACGGGTCGCAGTTCTTCATCACCGTCACCAACACCCCGCACCTGAACAACAAGCACACGATCTTCGGTGAGGTCGTCGACGAGGCCAGCAAGAAGGTCGTCGACGCCATCGCCACGACGCCCACCTCCCGCGGCGACAAGCCGGTGGACGAGGTCGTCATCGAGTCCGTCGAGGTGCAGCGCAGCTGAGCACAGCTGAGGGCAACGGGGGCGCCGGCGCGGGAGACCCGCAGCCGGCGCCCCCCGCCCCGACCTGCTACCGGCACCCCGACCGGCCCACCGGCGTCTCCTGCGTGCGCTGCGGGCGGCCGATCTGCCCCGAGTGCATGAACCCGGCGTCGGTCGGCTTCCAGTGCCCGGACGACGTGCGGGCGGGCAACGCCGGCATACGGCAGCCCCGGCGCACCACCGGCCTCCGCGTGGCCGGACGGCGCTTCGGCCCGGTCACGCTCACCCTGATCGGGGTCAACGTGCTGGTGGCGCTGGCCACCGCCGTCTCCGCGGCGACCCAGGGGGTCAACCCGCTCCGGAGCTTCGCCTCCCCGCTGCAGAACGCCTTCGCGACCGCCCCTGTCGTCATCGACCAGGGCGAGTGGTGGCGGGTGGTCACCAGCGCCTTCACGCACGTGAGCCTGGTCCACCTGGTGTTCAACATGCTCGCGCTGCTGGTGTTCGGCTCCGAGCTCGAGCGCCAGCTCGGCCGCGGCCGGTACCTCACCCTGTACCTGGTGTCCGCCCTCGGCGGCGCCGCGGCCATCCAGCTCTTCGCCCCGCCCTACCAGGGGGTGGTGGGCGCCTCGGCGGCCATCTACGGCCTGCTGGGCGGTCTGGGCGTGCTGCTGCTGTCCCGGCGGGAGGACCTGCGGGGCCTGCTCACCCTGCTGGCCATCAACCTGGTGGTCAGCTTCCTGCCCGGCATCTCCTGGCAGGGCCATCTCGGCGGACTCGTGGCCGGCGCGCTCGTGGCCGCGGTGATGGTGCTCGGCCGGCGCAACCGCCCGGTCGTGGTCGGCGGGACGGCCCTGCTGGTCGTCGTCCTGCTGGTCCTGGTGTTCGGCGGGCTGCGCTAGCCCCTCCCGCCGCAGGGACCAGCGGTCAAGAGCCGGCCCCGGCGGCGTGCAGCGCACCGGCGACCACGCCGGGGTCGGCCCCCAGCTCACGGCGCCCCAGCACGACCAGGACGGCGTCGTCCGTGCGGTCCTCCAGCTCCAGCGTGGTCGACCGCACGCCCCACCGCCGCTGGCTGCGCACCCGCGCCCGCAGCGCCGGCCAGGCGATCGCCGTGCTGCCGGTCAGCGCCCGGGCGGTGACGCCGACGGCGTCGGCCCGCAGCCGCGGCCGGACCAGCGCGTCGCGCCCCGCCAGCCCGAGCAGCAGCAGCGCGGCGCCCCCGACCAGCACCCGGCCGACCGGGTCGGCCAGCAGGGCGGTCAGCGCCAGGGCGAGCCCGGCGGCCGCGACGGCGACCGTCTCGCCGACCCGGGGCGACCACTGCACCCGGCCAGCTTCTCACCTTCGCGCGCCCGGCTGCGTCCCCCGGGCGTGGACGGGTCCGGGAGGCCCGTCCGTCCACAGACCACGCTGCTGCCGGGAGCCCGCTCCTCACCGACCACGGTCGTCCGCTCACTGCCCGAGTTGTCGACAAGGAGCCCGGACACGCCGACGAACAAGCCGTCACGCTGTTGGTTTGCGATCGCCGGGGACGGGTAGTAGAGCGCCGCCAGCCACGAGCACGCCGCCGTTTCCCACAGTTGTGTACACAGCTGGGGACGGACTTCCACGCGTGTAGTCACCTCGCTGTGCTTCCCGTCCCAGTGGTCACACCAGGGACATCCGCGCAGGTCAAGCCCGTGTGGACGGCCCTGGAGACTCCACACGCCGTGGACAGGCCCGTGGACGGACCACGCGGCGGCCTGTGGACAGACGTCGCGGCTGTGCACAGACGGTGTCCGCGCGGACCGCCGACGAGCGCCTGACCTGCACGTTGACCACTTTGTCGACTCTGTCGCCTGGTGATCGCAGCGCTCCGGACGGTCACGATCGTCGTCCCCACATCAGGGCCCGACGGGACCGCCGCACGAGGGGCGCGGGACACGACCCAGGACGTGCGCCGAGGACGACGAAGGCCCCCGTCCGGAGGGGACGGGGGCCTGTCGGAGCCGTGGGGCAGGGCGCGGTCAGCGCCAGCGCATCGACATCACGAGACCGGCGACCATGAGGCCGAAGCCGATGCCGAAGTTCCACGCACCCAGGGAGCTCATGAGGCCGATACGGGCGCCGGCCACGTAGTAGACGACGATCCACAGCAGACCGACGAGCATCAGCGCGACCATCAGGACGGCGTACCAGCGGGGGCTCGGTTGGACTGCGCGCGCCCGGGCGGCCGTGGAGGGGAGGACCCCCTCCGGCGGCGTGTACACCGACTTCTTGCGCACCTTCGACTTCGGCACCTGCGGACTCCCTCCCGGGCCGTGGCCTGTCGCCCCGGCGTGAACTGCACCCAGCCTAAGCTGCGGGGCCAGGAGAGCGGCTCCACCATGCGGACCGGGTCACCCGATCCGGCGCCCCGCGGAGCCAGCAGGGGAGGTCGACGTGCGCCGGTCGGTCGGCTCGCTGCGGGTCGACCCGTGGACGGCGCTGGTGCCCGTCGTCGCCCTCGTGGCCGGCCTCATCTTCGCCACCTCCGGCACCACGGCGCAGGGCACCGACCTGCGCGCCGGCCAGAGCTCGCAGCTGACCGACCTCATCGCCCAGCGCGAGGCCTCGGTCGCCGACCAGCAGGCGACGCTGGCCGGCCTGCAGGCCGACGTGCAGGCGCTCACCGACCAGGCCGCCGGACGCAACGGCGCCGTCGCCGAGGCGCAGGCGCTGGGCCGAGCTGGGCTGCCCTCCGCCGGCCTCACCGCCCTCGCCGGGCCAGGGCTCACGGTCACCCTGGACGACGCCCAGCTCGGCCCCAACGGCGCGCTGCCCACCGGCGCCCGGCCCGACGACGTCGTCATCCACCAGTCCGACGTCCAGGGCGTGGTGAACGCACTGTGGGCCGCCGGCGCCGACGGGGTGTCGATCATGGGCCGGCGGCTGACCGCCACCAGCGCGGTCATCTGCGTCGGCAACACGTTGCTGCTGCAGGGCCGCACCTACTCACCGCCCTTCGTGGTGACCGCGGTGGGCAGTGCCGGGCAGATGCGTGACCAGCTCGACGCCTCGGAGCAGGTCCGGATCCTCCGCGACGCCGCCGACCGCTACGGGCTCACCTACGACGTCCAGGAGGAGCGCGGCGTGACGCTGGCGCCCTACGACGGCACCCTGGACATGCAGTACGCCCGCACCGACTGAGCCGGGGGCGGGTGACGTCCGCGGGCCGGGCGTGTACACCTGGACCCGGCAGCGCGCACCCTGGCGCCCGCCGGTCCCGCCGTCGTCGTCCCCCTGGAGCCCTGAACCAGCCGTGAGCCTCCCTGACGCCCCTGCAGCCGGCACGGAGCCCGCACCGGTCCGTCCGGTGCTGGTCGTCGACAACTTCGACAGCTTCGTCTACAACCTCGTCCAGTACCTGGGCCAGCTGGGCGTGCCCAGCCTCGTCCGGCGCAACGACGCGGTGACCGTCGCCGAGCTCGAGGACCTCGACGTCGCCGGGGTGCTGCTCTCCCCCGGCCCCGGCACCCCCGTGGACGCCGGGGTGACCGTGCCGATGGTGCGGGCGGCCGCCGAGGCGGGCCTGCCGGTGCTGGGCGTGTGCCTGGGCCACCAGGCCATCGCCGAGGCCTTCGGTGGCGTCGTGGGCCGTGCCCCGGAGCTGCTGCACGGCAAGACCAGCCAGGTCCTGCACGACGGCGTCGGCGTGCTCGCCGGGCTCCCCTCGCCGTTCACCGCGACCCGCTACCACTCGCTGGCCGTCGAGGCCGACACCGTCCCCGACGAGCTCGAGGTCACCGGGCACACCCCGTCGGGGATCGTCATGGCGCTGCGGCACCGTGAGCTGCCCATCGAGGGCGTGCAGTTCCACCCCGAGTCGGTGCTCACCGAGGGCGGCCACCAGCTGCTGGCGAACTGGCTGGTCGGGTGCGGACTCGCCCCGGACCCGGCCCTCGTCGAGGCGGCCTCGGCCGCGACGCGGAGGCTCAGCACCGCGACCGTCTGAGCCGACGACGACAGCGGGCCCCTCTCCCGGTCGGGAGAGGGGCCCGCTGTGTCACCTGTCGCGGATCAGCCGCCCGGCGGGGCGCTGGTCGCCGGTGCCGAGCTCGCCGGCGGGGTGGTGGTGGGTGCCGCGGGGCTGGTGCTCGCCGGGGTGCTGCTCGGCGCCGGCTCCTCGACCGGGACCGGGACGGCGATCTGCAGCTCGACCGGGTCCTCGGCCGAGACCGGGGAGCGCGGCCCCGGGTCGGTGTCGATGACGCTCCCGGCTGCGACGGTGTCGTCCTCCCGGTTGAACTCGGTGATGAGGCCGTTGTCGATGCCGGCGCTGATCAGCCGTTCCCGGGCGGCGGCGGCGGTGAGCCCGCGGACGTCGGGCAGGTCGATCGTGCCGGTGGAGACCTTCAGCGTGATGTCGGCGTCCGGGTCGGCCTGGGTGCCGGCGGGCGGGTCGCTCTCCACGACGGTGCCCTCCGGCTGGAGGCTGTCGACCTGGTCGGTGCTGATGCTGCCGGTGAACCCGGCGGCCTCCAGCCGGTCCCGGGCGTCGGCGGTCTCCCGGCCGGCCAGGTCCGGCACGGCCAGGCTGTCGGGGCCGGCGCTCACCACGAGGGCGACCGGTGACCGCTCGGCCAGCTGGGTGCCCGATGCCGGGTCGGTGCGCACGACCTGGCCCTCGACGACCGTCGGGCTGGCCTCCTCGGTGACCTCGCCGACCGTCAGACCGGCCGACGTCAGCGCCGTCGTGGCCGCCTCCTCCGTCTGCCCGACCACGTTCGGCACCGCCACCTGGACGACGGCCGGGGTGGTGGGCTCGCGGTCGCCGCCGCTGTTGAGCACCACGATCCCGGCGATGACCAGCCCGAGCAGCAGCAGGCCGCCGATCACCGCGGCGATGAGGGTGCGCCGCTTGCGGCGGCCGTCGTCCTGCTCGTCCCACTGGTCGTCGTACCGGCCGGCGGAGGTGGCGCCGATGATCGTGGTGCGGTCGGCGTCGCTCATCACCGGCGTGGCCTCGACCCGCTGGCCGGCGATGGCGCGCAGCAGGTCGGCGCGCATGTCGGCGGCCGACTGGTAGCGGTTGGCCGGGTTCTTGCTCATCGCCTTGAGCAGGATCGCGTCGAGGGCCGGCGGGATCTCCGGGTTGATCGACGACGGCGTCCGCGGGTCCTCGCGCACGTGCTGGTAGGCGACCGCCACGGGGGAGTCGCCGGTGAACGGCGGGGTGCCTGTGGCGAGCTCGTAGAGCAGGCAGCCGGCGGAGTAGACGTCGGAGCGGGCGTCGACGCCCTCGCCACGGGCCTGCTCGGGGGAGAGGTACTGGGCGGTCCCTATCACCGCGGCCGTCGAGGTCATCGTCGCGGCGGAGTCGGAGACCGCGCGGGCGATGCCGAAGTCCATCACCTTGACCGTGCCCTGCGGCGTGATCATGACGTTCCCGGGCTTGACGTCGCGGTGCACGATGCCGTTCCGGTGGCTGAAGTCCAGCGCCGCGCAGATGTCGGCGGTGAGCGACATGGCGCGCTCGGGCGGGAGCCGGCCCTCGGTGCGCAGCAGGTCGCGCAGCGTCTCGCCCTCGACGTACTCCATCACGATGTAGGGGGTGGCGCCGGTGGCGGTGCGGTCCTCGCCGGTGTCGTAGACGGCCACGATGGCCGGGTGGTTCAGCGACGCCGCGGCCTGGGCCTCGCGGCGGAAGCGCACCTGGGACGACGGGTCGCGGGCGAGGTCCTGGCGCAGCACCTTCACCGCGACCTCGCGGCCCAGGCGCAGGTCACGACCGCGGTGCACCTCGGCCATGCCACCCCGGCCGAGCACCCCACCGATCTCGTAGCGCTCGCCGAGCACCTGGGGGGTGGTCATCGGGATCGGGGGTCCTCTCGGGGAGTGCGGAGCGGTGGTCGCGACGCCGGGACCACCCGACCGCGGAGCGGCGGGCCGTCGGCGAGCCTAATCGCTGGTCGGACCGTCACCGGGAGGACGCGGACGGCGCGCAACGCATGTGTCATGGGTGGCTCACGGGGCTGGCTGCGGGGCCACGGCATCACCCTGCACGGCCGTCGACTCGGTCGTCGTGGTCGGAGCCCCGGTCGTGGCTGGTGCGCTGGTGGAGGTCGTGGCCGGGGGTGCCGTCGTCGCCGTCGTCGCCGGGGCGCTGGAGGCGGGGGCACTGCTGCCGCCGGTCGGGGCAGGCACGACGGGCGTGCGGCTGGTCGGCGCGGCGCTGGTGCCGGGCGCCGGGGCGCCGCCGCCGGGAGCCCCACCTCCGGCCGAGGTGGGCGCGCTGGTCGACTGCTGCCCGCCACCGTCCGTCGGTGCCGGGCTGGTCTCCTCGGACGGCGCCGTGTAGTCCTCGGTCGCGTAGTAGAGCGTGACGGTGGAGCCGCGGTCGACCTGGGTGGTGTCGGGGCTGACCGCGGCGACGTCGTCCTCGGCCAGGTCGACCCCGGCGGCCGCGAGCTGGTCGGCGTCCGCCTCCCGGGCGTCGACCATCAGGTCCTCGGCCTCGAGCAGGTCGGTCACGTCGTCCAGGCTCTCGCCGATGTAGGAGTCCGGGTCGATGGTGACCAGGTCGGTGCCCGTGGGGCTGGCCGGTGCCGAGCTCGACCCGGACGGCGTCGCGCCGGTGAGGGCCGGGGCGCCGTCGGCGTCCCGCTCGTCCCCGCCGGACTGCAGGACGATGAAGCCGGCGACCGCCAGCGCGAGCAGCACGGCGGCTGCCGCGGCCCACAGCAGGCGGGTGCGGCGGCGGCCGGCGGGGTCGTCGTCCCCGCCGTCCGCGCCGTCCCAGTCCCGGACCGGGGTGGCCCCGCCGCCGGTCGGGGGACCGTGCAGCGGCGGCATGGTGCGCGGGGCCGTGGAGTGGATGACGCCCGTCGCGGCCTCGGCCACCGGGATCACCGTGGTCGCTGCCCCGTCGGCCGCGATCACCTGGGTGACGCCGGTGGGCGGGGGCACCGCGCGACCGGCGGCGACCTCGCGGACGGCCGCGGCGAACGCACCGCCGTCGGGGAAGCGGGCGGCGGCGTCCTTGGACAGGGCCCGGTCGATGAGCTGGCGCACCGCCATGGGCACGTCTGCGGGCAGCGGGGGCGGCGGCCGGTTGATCTGGGCCAGCGCGATGGCCACCTGCGACTCGCCGTCGAAGGGGCGCACGCCCGCCACGCACTCGTAGCCCAGCACGCCGAGGGAGTAGACGTCGGAGGCGGCGGTGACCACGTGCCCCTGCGCCTGCTCGGGGGACAGGTACTGGGCGGTGCCCACGACCATGCCGGTACGGGTCAGTGGGGCGGCGTCGCGGGCGTAGGCGATGCCGAAGTCGGTCAGCTTCACCACGCCGTCGGGGCGCACCAGCAGGTTGCCCGGCTTGATGTCGCGGTGCACCATCCCGGCCGCGTGCGCAGCGGACAGGCCGTCGCCGGCCTGGCCCAGCACGTCCAGCGTCTGCTCGGCGGTCAGCCGGCCGCGCTCGGCCAGGATCTGCACCAGCGGCTTGCCCTCGACGAACTCCATGATCAGGTAGGCCAGCCGCTGGCCGTCCTCGGTCGTCTCGCCGTAGTCGTAGACCGAGGCGATGTTCGGGTGCGACAGCGCCGCGGTGTGCCGGGCCTCGTTGCGGAACCGGATGAGGAAGCTGGAGTCACCGGTGTACTCGCTCTTGAGCACCTTGACGGCGATGACCCGACCAAGTGTGCGGTCGCGGGCCTGCCACACCTCGCCCATGCCGCCCGTCGCGATCGGCTCGGTGATCTGGTACCGGCCGGCCAGCACGGTGCCCACGCGGACGGCCATCAGTTCCCCTGCCCGAGGTGGGCTTCCATGACGGCGCGCGCGATCGGCGCCGAGGTGTCGCCGCCGGTGCCGCCACCGTTCTTGACGAAGACCGCGACCGCGATCGTCGGGTCGTCCGCCGGCGCGAAGCCGATGAACCAGTTGTGGTCCGGCGCGTCGGTCCCGGTCTCCGCCGTCCCGGTCTTGCCGGCCACCTGCACGCCGTCGATCCGGGCCCGCCGGCCGGTGCCGTTGTCGACGACGCTGCGCATCATCGTGGTCAGCTGCTCGGCGACCTCCGCCGACACCGGGCGGGACATCTCCTCCGGGTCGGTCTGGTCGATGACCGACAGGTCCGGCGCCTGGATCGAGTCGACCAGGAAGGGCTTCATGAGGCTGCCGTCGTTGGCCACGGCCGAGGCGATCATCGCCGCCTGCACGGTCGTGAGCGACACGCTCGACTGGCCGATCGAGCTCTGCCCGAGGGCGGCGTCGTCGCCGATCTCGCCGAGGGTGCTGCCGGCCACCCGCAGGGGCAGGTCGAACTTCTGGTCGTCGATGCCGAACGCCTCCGCCATCTCCCGCACCCGGTCCGCGCCGAGGTCGATGCCCAGCTGCGCGAAGGCGGTGTTGCAGGAGATGGTCAGCGCGTCGATGAGCCGCTGCTGCCCCGAGGGGTCGCAGGCCTCGTTGCCGAAGTTGCGCAGCGGCTGGTTGGTGCCCGGCAGGACGTAGTCCCGGGGCGCGGCGATGACGCTGTCCGGGGTGTAGTCGCCGCTGGCCAGCGCCGCGGCCGAGACGATCACCTTGAAGATCGAACCCGGGTGGTTGCGCTCGTCGGTGGCCTGGTTGACCCGCGGGTCGACGGCGTCGGAGCCCTCGTCGGGGGTGATCTCCGAGTCGTACGCGCGCACGGCGTCCGGGTCGTGCACCGACAGCCGGTTCGGGTCGTAGGTCGGGGTGCTGGCCAGGGCCAGGACCGCGCCGGTCGACGGGTCGAGCGCCACCACCGCGCCGGTGACGCCGTCCAGTCCGGCCATCGCGGCCTCCTGGACGGCGGGCTCCAGGGTCAGCTCGACGTTGCCGCCGGAGGGGTCGCGGCCGGTGAACAGGTCGGCCAGCTGGCGTCCGAAGAGGCGGTCGTCGTCGCCGTTGAGCACCGCGTCCTCCGCCTCCTCCAGCCCGTCGGCGGTGGCCAGGATCGACTGGTAGCCGGTGACCGGGGCGTACAGCGGACCCTGGGCGTAGGTGCGGGTGTAGCGCAGCGGGTCGTCGGGGGCGCTGGGCACCGAGGAGGCGATCTCGTTGCCGGCGACCACGATGGCCCCGCGCTCGCGGTTGTACTGGTCGGAGAGCCTGCGGGTGTTCTGTGGGTTCTCCCGCAGGCCGTCGGCCCGCACGACCTGGATGACGTTGACGTTGACGATCAGCAGGGTGAACAGCACCAGGACGGCGACGGCCACCTTGCGCAGGGGTGCGTTCACGGCCGGACCACCTCCGTGGGTGCGTCGGTCAGTTTCGCGACCGGGGCGGCCGGCGGGGCGGCCGGGCGGCGGGCGGCGTCGCTGATCCGGACCAGCAGCGCGACCAGCCCGAAGTTCGCGACCAGCGAGGAGCCGCCGTAGGCGACGAACGGCGTGGTCAGGCCGGTCAGCGGGAGCAGCCCGGTGACCCCGCCCAGGACGACGAACACCTGCCAGGCGACGGCGAAGGCCAGCCCGGCGGCCAGCAGCTTGCCGAAGCCGTCCCGGCAGACCAGCGAGGTGCGCAGCCCGCGCTCGACCAGCACCAGGTAGAGGACGATCAGCGCGACCAGGCCGAACAGGCCCAGCTCCTCACCGATCGCCGCGGCGATGAAGTCGCTCTTGGCCACCGGCACCTGGTCCGGGCGCCCACCGCCGAGGCCCGCGCCGAAGAGGCCGCCGGTGCCGAGGCTGAACAGCGACTGGACGATCTGGTAGCCGCCGGTGTCGGCGTAGCCGAACGGGTCCAGCCAGGTGTCGACGCGCACGCGGACGTGGGAGAACGCCTGGTAGGCCACGTAGGCACCGCCGGAGAACAGCAGCAGGCCGATGACCAGCCAGCTGGCCCGCTCGGTGGCGACGTAGAGCATCACCACGAAGATGCCGAAGAGCAGCAGCGAGCTCCCCAGGTCGCGCTCGAAGACCAGCACCAGGATCGAGGCCACCCAGGCCAGCAGCACCGGGCCGAGGTCGCGGCCACGGGGCAGCTCCAGCCCGGCCACCCGCCGGCTGGCCAGCGCCAGCACGTCGCGCTTGTCGACCAGGTAGGCGGCGAAGAAGACGATCAGGCAGATCTTGGCGAACTCGCCGGGCTGGATGGAGAACCCGGCCACCCGGATCCACAGCTTGGCGCCGTTGATCTCGGAGTTGGGCAGCACCGCGGGGATGGCTAGCAGCACCAGGCCGACCAGTGCCAGCGTGTAGGCGAAGCGGGCCAGCACCCGGTGGTCGCGGACGACCACCAGCACCGCGATGAAGAGCACCAGCCCGACGGTGGCCCACAGCAGCTGGACGGGGGCGTCCTCACCGGAGTTGTTGCGGCCCAGCGTGTTCCCGGCGATGTCGAGCCGGTGGATCATCACCAGGCCCAGGCCGGAGAGCATCGCGATGCAGGGCAGCAGCAGCGGGTCGGCGTAGGGGGCGAAGCGGCGCACCACGAGGTGGGCGACCAGCCACAGCGCGCTGAACCAGATGCCGAAGGTGGCCAGCTCCGGGCGGAGCGCATCGGTCAGCGTCAGGTCGACGATGCACTGCGCGGCGATCGTGAGCAGCACGGCGAAGCCGAGCAGCAGCAGTTCGGTGTTGCGCCGCTTCGGGGTGGGACCGGTGCCCACCGGGGCGGCGTTCGGGTCGGTGCCGGAGGCACTCGCCAGCCCGGCCACTAGTCGGACTCCCGGCAGTCCACCCCCGGCTCACCGGAGCGGGACTGTCCCGTGACCGGAGCCGAGCTGGTGGTCACGGAGGAGGAGGGGGCCGGGTCGCTGCTGGTGGGCGCGCCGCCGGACGTGGTGGGGAGGGCGGTGGCCGACGGGGCGCCGGGGAGGCCCTCGGTCGGCGGGGTGCTGCTGGGTGCGGGGCTCGGGACCGGGCTCGGGGCGGCCGCGGTGGAGGTCGGGGTCGTGCTGGCCGCGGGGCAGGAGGGCAGCTGCTGGCCCTGCAGGTTGGACAGGATGCGGTCGGCGTCGGCCCGGTCGGCCGCGTCGATCCCGCCGGCGACCCGGTTGCGGGCGGCCTGGGTGAGGTCGCCGGTGGCCAGGGTGGTCGCCGTCTCGAGCCGGTAGAGGTCCACCCCGACGACGGAGGTGTCCAGCCCGCGGAAGACACCGACCCGGTCGCCGTCCGCGGTCTCGGCGACCCCGATGAACCAGTGCCCCATCACGAACAGGTAGCCGCCGATCGCGGCCGCGCCGAGCACCACCACCGCCGTCAGCGCGATCAGGGCCGTGCGCAGCGGACGGCGGCGGCGGACCGGCGGGGAGACGGTGGCCTGGACGGCGGTGGGGCTGCCGGCCGGCGGTTTGGACAGCGCGGCGCGCCCGGCGGCCGAGCGGGGGTCGACCTCGCGCTGGCCGACGTTGTCCCCCGCGGCGCCGTCGATGACCGGGTCGATGCGGGCACCGCGGCCGTCGTCCTCCACGACGTCGGCGACGATGCAGGTGATGTTGTCCGGGCCGCCGCTGCGCAGCGCCAGCTCGATCAGCCGGTCGGCGGTGGCCTGGGCGTCGGGGTCGCGCATCGCCCCGGCGATCGTCTCGTGGCTGACCACGCCCGAGAGGCCGTCGGAGCAGAGCAGGTAGCGGTCGCCGGCGCGGGCGTCGCGCATCGACAGGTCGGGCTCGACGTCCTGGCCGTTGAGGGCGCGCAGCAGCAGCGAGCGCTGCGGGTGGCTGTTCGCCTCCTCCTCGGTGATCCGGCCCTCGTCGATCAGCGACTGCACGAAGGTGTCGTCGTGGGTGATCTGGAAGAGCTCGCCGTCGCGCATCAGGTAGGCGCGGGAGTCGCCGACGTGGCACAGGCCCAGCCGGCCGCCGGCGAACAGGACGGCGGTGAGCGTGGTGCCCATGCCCTCCAGCTGCGGGGACTCGCGGATCACCTCGCGCAGGTGCTCGCTGCCGTCGAAGACCGCCTGACGCAGTGCCTGGAGCAGGTCGCCGGAGGGGGTGTCGTCGTCGAGGTGCTCGAGCGCGGCGATGACGACCTTGCTGGCCACGTCACCGGCCGCGTGACCGCCCATGCCGTCGGCGACGGCGAGCAGCCGGGGACCGGCGTAGACCGAGTCCTGGTTGGTGCCGCGGATGAGCCCGCGGTCGGAACGGGCCGCGTAGCGGAGGACCAGGGTCATCGTTCCTCCTCGCTGGTGCTCGTCGATCCGTCGACCCGGGGTGCTGTGCTGCTGCGGGACCTCGCGAGCGCGGTCACGTCCGGAGCTCCAGGACGGTCTGCCCGATCTTGATCGGCTGCCCGGGGGAGACGAGCAGCGGACCCTGCACACGCTGCTGGTCGAGGTAGGTGCCGTTGGTGGACCCGAGGTCCTCGACGTACCACTGCCCGCTGCGGTTGGTCAGCCGCGCGTGCCGGGAGGAGGCGAAGTCGTCGGTGAGCACGAGGGTCGAGTCGTCCGCGCGGCCGATCAGGATGGCCTGCTCCCCGAGGGTGATCCGGGTCCCGGTGAGCGGGCCGGCGGTGACGACGAGGTGCCGGGGGCCCCGGGAACCCCGCTTGCGGGCCGGTGCCGCACGGGGCGGCACCGACGCCACCCGGCCGGTGCGGCCACCGAACAGGTCGGCGCGCACCACCCGGAAGGCGGCGAAGACGAACAGCCAGAGCAACAGCAGGAAGCCGAAGCGGAAGGCCTGGAGCACGATCTCGGAGGTCACGATGCCATCCCGGCCCCGCGGTCCGCAGTCGGGCCTCTCACGCGCCGTCCTGCCGGTAGACCAGCACCGAGTGGCCGACCCGGATCACGTCGCCGTCGAAGAGCTCCTGGAACCCGACGCGGCGGCCGTTGACCAGGGTGCCGTTCGTCGAGCCCAGGTCCTGGACGGCGATCTGGTCACCGTCGAGCTGGACGTCGGCGTGCTTGCGGCTGACCCCGGTGTCGGGCAGCCGGATGTCGGCCTCGGTGCCGCGGCCCAGCACGTTGCTGCCCTGCTCGAGCACGTGCTTGGTGCCCGGGCCGTCGACGACGAGCAGGTGGGTGACCTGCGCCGCGGGGTGGCGGACCACCGGTGGCGGGGCCGCGACCGGGGCTCCGCCGCGCAGCGGGGGGAGCGGGGGCACGCCGGGCGGCGGGGGCGGCACGGCGGCCGGGGCGCCGCGGTGGCCGTCGTCGCCGACGTGCGAGGCGACCTCGAAGACGCCGGTGCGCAGCTCCTCGTCGCGCTCGAGGCGGACCTCGACGTCACCGAAGGTCTGGTAGCCCTCGCCCTCGATGTGCTCGCGGACCATGTCGGCGAGCTCGGCGGCCAGCTGCTCGGACCACTCGGCCAGGTTGTCGTGGTCGGTGGGGCCCAGGGTCACGACGAAGACGTTGGGGGCTAGGACGCGGCCACCGCCGAGGACCGAGCGCTGCTCGTCGGCCTCGCGCTGCAGGGCGTGGGCGATCTCGGCGGGGTGGACCTTGCCCTTGAAGACGCGGGCGAACGCCAGCCCGACCATGCCCTCGAGCCGTCGCTCGAAGCGCTGCAGCACACCCACAGTCGCTCCCTCGCGTTCGGCTGACCTCCCCGGTGCACCTGAGCGTCGATCGTAACCGGGGGAGGGTCGCCGGACCGTTCGCCGAGGCGCGGAGTCCGGTGGACGGGGGGTGTCCCCCGGAGCTCGCGGGACCGTTGTACCAGGGTGTCGGGCCCTGCGCCCCGGGCCGCGCCGGGAGGAGCCGACACGACCTGGCTGCGGGGTGGTCGACAGGGGCGCGCGCGGTGGCTGCTATCGTTCTTCCTCGCCAGGGCAAGTGGCGGAATGGCAGACGCGCACGGTTCAGGTCCGTGTGTCCGAGAGGACGTGGGGGTTCAAGTCCCCCCTTGCCCACCAGGACCCCTCCTCCGGGAGGGGGAACAGAGCGCCGGATGCCGCCAGGCACCGGCGCTCTTCCGTTCCCGCGGTCAACCGGGCAGCTGGTCCCTGCCGCGGCGCGTGAGCGTCTGGCTGAGCAGGACGACCCCCCAGGGCCCGATCACCCAGACCGGCCACGGGTAGAGGACCTGACCGGCGGAGACCGACGTGAGGGTCCAGACGCCGAGCACGATCACCGCGGTGACCAGCCAGTTCCGCCACGCGTCGGCCAGCTGGGCCCCGCCCGGGCCGGCGCAGGCGGAGGCGGAGGACGGCGGTGCCGACTGCTTCGTCAGCGACACCGGCGCGGTGGTCGGTGGCAGGTCGGTGGTCAGCGCGGCCAGCTCGCCGTAGGTGCGGGCGTCGTAGGCGCGGGCCAGTCGCTCGTCGTACTCGGCGACGGTCAGGCGGCCGGTGGTCATCGCGGCGCCCAGCCGGTCCGCGACCGCGGCCCGGTCGACGTCGGCGGCACGCAGGTGGGGCTCGGGCACGGGGTCCTCCTCGGATCGACGTCCCCAGTGTGGTGCCGGACACGGGCCCAGGACCACTGACGTCTGTCACCAGCTGAGGCGACGTTCCACGTGGAACGGACGCGGGTCGGCTGTGGTGAGCTGTGCGCTCCGGCCGTCTCCCTGGAGGACCCCATGTCGCTGGACCCGTCGTCGCCCGAGCAGCCCTGGCCCCGCACCGAGCCGCTGGAGGTCGAGGTGGCCGCCGGTGACGCCCGGCTGGTCGTGGACCTGCGCGGCGGGGGGCTGCGGGAGCTCGTCGTGGGGGACTGGCCCGTCGTCGACGGCTACCCCGCCGGCACGGTGCCCGCCGGACGGCGCGGCGGCGTGCTGCTGCCCTGGCCCAACCGGCTGCGCGGCGGCCGGTGGTCGTGGCGCGGCCGGGACCTGCAGCTGGACGTGGTCAGCGAGGCCTCGCCCAACGCCGTCCACGGGCTGGTCACCGCCCAGCGGTGGGAGGTGCTGGCGCAGCGGGCGGACGCCGTCACCGTCGGGACGACGATCGAGCAGCGCACCGGCTGGCCCTTCCGGCTGGCCGCGGCGGTCGACTACGAGCTGGCGCCGGGGCAGTTGACCGTCACGGTGCGGGTGCGCAACCCCGGCGACCAGGACGTCCCCTTCGGAGCGGGCATGCACCCCTACTTCTCCGTCGGCGCCGACGCCCCGGGGGACGTGTCGGCCGCCGAGCTCTCGGTGCCGGCCCGCACCGCGCTGGTGCTCGAGGGCGGCCTGCCCACCGGCGGGAGCCGGCCCTTCGACGGCGCGATCGGCCGCATCGGCGACCTCCCGATCGACACGGCGGTGACCGACCTGGTGCGTGACGACGACGGCTGGGCGCGCACCCGGCTCAGCGGCCCGGCCGGTGCGCTGACCGTGGCGGTCGACGCGGCCTGGCGCTGGCTGCAGGTCTACACCGGCGACACACTGCCGGCCGACCAGCGGCGGCGGAGCGTGGCCGTCGAGCCGATGACCTGCCCGCCCAACGCGCTGGCCGACGGTGTGGACGTGCTGGTCGTGGCGCCGGGGGAGACCTGGTCGGGCAGCTGGACGTGTGCGTGGACGCCGGCGTGACCAGCCCGTTGGAGGTCCTGGAGGTCTGGCGGTTCCCGGTCAAGTCGCTGCTGGGCGAGCGCCTGGAGCGGGCCGAGCTGGGCCCCGAGGGCGTGGCCGGCGACCGCGGCTGGGCGCTGTTCGACGTGGCCACCGGGTTCGGGCTCACCGCGCGCCGGGTCCCCGAGCTGCTGTTCGCCGCCGGCCGGCTGCTCCCCGACGGCACCGCCGAGGTGGTGCTCCCCGACGGCACGGCCACCGCCGAGGACGACGTCCTGTCGGACTGGGCCGGTCGCCGGGTGACCCTGCGGCCGGCCGCCGAGGTGCACGGGGACCGCCGCTACGAGAACCCGGCCGACGTCGACGACGAGGGCGGGCGGTGGAACCCCTTCTCCGGGGCCGACGGCGCCTTCCACGACAACGCCGACGCCCGGGTGACGTGTGTGTCCACCGGCACCCTGGGCGGCTGGGACCGGCGCCGCTTCCGGGCCAACCTCGTCCTGGCCGGTGCCGGGGAGGACGAGCTGGTGGGCCGGCGGGTGCAGGTGGGCACCGCGGAGCTCGACGTCGTCCGGCGGGTGCCGCGCTGCGTGATGACCACCCGGCCGCAGGGCGGCGGGATCGCCCGGGACACCGGGGTGCTCAAGACGATCCACCGGGAGCGTGGCGGGGCGCTCGCGGTGGGCGCCCTGATCACCCGGCCGGGCACGGTCGCGGTGGGCGATGGGGTCGACGCGGGCTGAGCCGGGGGAGGATGAGCGGGTGCGCACCATCGAGCTCCGCTCCGGCGAGGAGTCCATCCGGCTGGGTCAGCTGTTGAAGCTGGTCGACGCCGTGCCCTCCGGCGCCCAGGTCAAGGACGTGCTGGCCGCAGGCGACATCCGGGTCAACGGTGAGGTCGAGGACCGCCGCGGCCGGCAGGTCCGCCGCGGCGACGTCGTCTCCGTGGTCGATCAGGAGGACGTGCAGGTCAGCTGACCGGAACGACCCGGACGCGCTGGGTGACCGACGCGGCGGTGCGCGGGTGAGTTCACACAGATGTCACACAACCGGCGAGCGGCCCAGCGGGGAGCAGGCAAGCTGGAGGGAGCCCGGGCGGCGGTGCTGCGGAACCCGCCGCCCGGGACACTCTTCTCCCGCTCAGCTCTCCTGACCGGTCACGCGAGGGCCGGCAGGCGCAGCTCGGCGACGAGCGCCCGGTGGTCGCTCCCGGGCACGTGCACGACGTGCAGCCACTGCGGGGTGATCCGCTCGTCGACCAGCACGTGGTCCAGCGTCAGCCGTGGCCGGCCACCGTGGACCGGTGACCAGGTCGACCGCAGCCCCGCACCGGTCGCGCGGGCGACGTCGACCCAGCCGGACCGCAGCAGCCGGCGGAACGAGGCGTGGTCGGGTGTGGCGTTGAAGTCGCCGGCCAGCACCCGCAGGACGCCGTCCTCGGGGTCGGGGAGCTCGCGGAGGTCCTCCTCCCAGTCGGCCACCCGGGCCGGACCCTGCAGCGGCGGGTGCGTGTGCACCGCGGTGAGCTCGACGTCGAGGGCGCCGGGCACCGTCAGCCGGACCGCGGGCTGGCCGAAGCGACCCGGCACCATGGTTCGCTGCTGCACCTCCAGCCGCGTCCAGATCGCGCCCCCGGAGCCCGGCGGCTGCTCGGGCCCGGCCGGCATCACGTGGCCGTGCGGCAGCAGGTCGGCGATCCCGGCGTCGACGAGCGCGGTCACCCCCTCGGGCGTGACCTCCATCAGCGCCACGACGTCGGCGTCGTGCTCGCGGACGAGGGCGACCACCGTGGCGGCGTCGGCGCGGCCGTGCAGCGTGTTCAGCGAGACGACCCGCAGCCGCGGCCCGTCGGCGTCCGAGACCGGCGGGGTCGGCCGTGCCCGCGGCAGCACGGTGGCGCCGAGCACGAGGGCCGACCCGGCGGCCAGCGCGGTGACGCCCCGCGACCGGCTGAGCAGGGCCGCGGTCAGCGGCAGCACCGAGCTCAGGGCCGCCTGCGGGGTGAAGGACAGCGCCGGCACCAGCGGGAAGCCCCGCTCGGCACCGAGCGCGCGGAGGGCGGCGAACCCGGCCCACGGGGCGGTGAGCGCGAGCGCGACGCGGGCAGGGACACGCGGGGAGGGGCTCACGGTGCCATCGTGCCGGGCCGGGGCGGAACCGTCGCGCAGCGGTCCCGTGTTCATCTTCGTCCTGTAGGACGGACGCCGGACCAAGGCAACACGACGGTGACGCAGAGTTGAACGAGGAGTGAACGCCATGGCGGACGTACAACTGGAGATCGAGCAGAAGTTCGACGTCGAGGAAACGTTCGTCCTGCCCGACCTGTCCGGGGTGGCTGGTGTGGCCGAGGTGCGCGAGCCGGTCGAGCACCACCTCGACGCCGCCTACTACGACACCGCCGACCTGCGGCTGGCCCGCGCCCGGGTCACCCTGCGTCGGCGCACCGGTGGCACGGACGCCGGCTGGCACGTGAAGCTGCCGGCGGTGGCCGGCGCCCGCCGGGAGCTGCACTCCCCGGTCGGCCGCGCCGCCAGGACCCCGCCGAAGGCCGTGCTCGAGCCGGTGCTGGGCATCGTCCGGCAGGCGCCGGCCGCCCAGGTCGCCCTGCTGCGCACCCGCCGGGTGGTCACCGAGCTGGTCGACGCCGAGGGCCGGGTCCTGGCCGAGGTCGCCGACGACCACGTGACCGGCACCGCCTACCCCGCCGGCCCCGGCGAGGCCGCCGTCGTCACCACGTGGCGCGAGGTCGAGGTCGAGCTGGTCGACGGGGACGACGCGGTGCTCGTGGCCGTCGCCGAGGCGCTGCTGGACGCCGGCGCCCGCCCGGCGGACTCCCCGTCCAAGCTCTCCCGCGTGCTGGGCGACCGGCTGGCCACGCTGGCCCCCGAGCCGGTCACCCCCGCGGCGTCGCCGAAGAAGAAGGGCAAGAAGGGGAAGAAGCACGCGCCGGCCGCTGCCGCGGGCGACGTGGTCGCCGCAGCGCTGCGGAGCCAGGTCCAGGCGCTGTCCGACGCCGACCTGATGGTCCGCACCGGCCAGGCCGACGGCGTGCACCAGGTGCGGGTGGCCTGCCGCCGGCTGCGCAGCACGCTGGCCGCCTTCCGGCCGGTGCTCGACCGCACGCAGACCGACCCGGTGCGCGCGGAGCTGGCCGTGGTCGGCTCGGCCCTGTCGCCCACCCGGGACGCCGAGGTCGCCGTGGCCCACCTGCGCGAGCTGGTCGCCGGGCAGCCTCCCGAGCTGGTGCTCGGCCCGGTCGCGGCTCGGCTGCAGCAGCTCGCGGTCAAGGACGAGGCCGCCGGCGACGCCGCGGCCCGCAAGGTGCTCTCCGGAGCGGACTACCTGCGGCTGCGGGAGGACCTCGACGCACTGGTCGCCGAGCCGCCGCTGACCGCGGCCGCCGTTCGCCCGGCCGACGAGGTGCTGCGCGAGGTCGTGGCACGCACCGGCCGCCGGCTCGAACGGACGGTCGACCTCGCCCGCGACAGCGACACCGACGAGGCCCTGCACGACGTCCGCAAGGCCGCCAAGCGGCTGCGCTACACCGCCGAGGCCGCGGTGCCGGTGCTGGGGCGGCCGGTCGCGGAGCTGGTGACCGCGATCAAGGACGTGCAGGAGGTCCTCGGCGACCGGCAGGACACCTTCGTCACCCGCCCGCTGTGCGTCCAGCTCGGGCTGCAGGCCTTCGCCGCCGGGGAGAACGCCTGGACCTGGGGCCGGCTGCACGCGCTGGAGCAGGCCCGGTCCGAGGAGTCCGAGCGGGAGTTCTGGGTCCGCTGGCCCCAGCTGCGCCCCGCGCTGCGGACCGCGACGACGTAGCGTCGGGCGGACCGTCCGCCACCGCTCGAGGAGCCCCCGCTGTCCCTGATCCGACTGCTGGGGTTCGGCACGGTCGTGCTGCTGGCCATGGCCCTGCTGCACGCCTACCTCTGGTGGCGGCTGGTCCGCGGCACGACCACCCCGGGGCGCACCCGGCGGCGGCTGACCCTGCTGCTGGCCGGCCTCGGGCTGCTGGTCGTGCTGACCGTGGTGCTGAGCGGCCAGGTGCCGCTGGCGGTGGCCACACCGTTGAACTGGGTGGGCTACAGCTGGCTCGGGCTGGCGTTCTACCTGTTCCTCGCCGTCCTGGTGACCGAGCCGGTGCGCCTGGTGGCCCGCGTGGTGCAGGCCGTCCGGCGCCGGCGTGGCCCGGCGGTGGCTGCGCCCGTCGCCGTCACGTCCCCCGCTGTCGCGCCGGTCGCTGCCGAGCCCGCCGCCGTGGCCCCGGCCGGGAGCTCCGCCGTCCCCGATCCGGGACGGCGGCTGTTCCTGGCCCGCACGCTCGCCGTCGGGGCCGGCGCGGTCGCGGTGGGGACGGCGGGCGCCGGCGCGGTGTCCGCCAACTCCGCGCCCGTCGTCCGGCGGATCCCGATCCACCTCCCGCGGCTGGACCCGGCGCTGGCCGGGTTCCGGATCGTCACCTTCTCCGACGGGCACCTCCCCGCGACCTACGGCGGGCGGCGGTTCGAGCGGGTGGTGGAGACGGTCAACGCCCAGCGCCCGGACGTCGTCGCGATCGTCGGGGACCTGGTCGACGACTCCGTCGAGGAGCTGCGCGAGGACGTCGCGCCGCTGGGCGACCTGGTCAGCTAGCAGGGCCGGGACGACGCCGTCCCGGTCGTGCTGCTGGCCCACCAGCCGGTGCAGGTCGAGCAGGCCCGGCTGGCCGGGGTCGACCTGCAGCTGTCCGGGCACACCCACGGCGGCCAGCTGTGGCCCTTCGACTACGCCGTGCGGCTCGACCAGCCGGTCACCGAGGGCTGGTCGCAGCAGGGCCCGACCCAGCTGTACGTGACCACCGGCGCCGGCTATTGGGGTCCGCCGATGCGTGTCGGCGGCCACCCGGAGGTCACCGTCATCGAGCTCCAGCCCGGCGACCCGGTCCGCCCGCGCCGCTGAACGTCGGCATTGGTACCAACACCTGCGTTCCACGCCCTGACACGCAGGTGTTGGTACCAACGCCTGGGCTGTGCCGAGCGGGCGGGGCCCGCCGTCAGCCGGTGAAGGCGGAGAGCTCGGCGATGCGGTCCGGCGGGACCGTCTTCAGCCGCGCGACGGCCTCCTTGAGCGGCACCAGGGCGATCTCCGTGCCGTGCAGGGCGACCATGTTGCCGAAGTCGCCGCGGTGCGCGGCGTGGGCGGCGTGCATGCCGAAGCGGGTGGCCAGCACCCGGTCGAAGGACGTCGGCGTGCCACCGCGCTGCACGTGGCCGAGCACCGTGGTGCGCACCTCCTTGCCGCTGCGCGCCTCCAGCTCCCAGCCCAGCTGCTGGGCCACGCCGGTGAACCGCCGGTGCCCGAACTCGTCGATGCCGCCGTCGCGCAGCTCCATGGTGCCGGGCTTGGGGGTGGCGCCCTCGCTGATGACGGCGATGACGTGGGTGTCCCCGCGGTCGAAGCGGGCGCTGATCAGCTGGCAGATCTCCTCGACGTCGAAGGGCTGCTCGGGCATGAGGATCAGGTGCGCGCCGGCGGCCATCCCGGCGTGCATGGCGATCCAGCCGGCGTGCCGGCCCATGACCTCGACCAGGAGCACGCGCTGGTGGGACTCGGCGGTGGTGTGCAGCCGGTCGATCATGTCGGTGGCGATGCTGACGGCGGTGTCGAACCCGAACGTCAGGTCGGTGCAGTCGATGTCGTTGTCGATCGTCTTCGGGACGCCGACCACCGGGACGCCCTCGTCGGACAGCCAGGCCGCGGCGGTCAGCGTGCCCTCGCCGCCGATGGGGATCAGCACGTCGATGCCGTGGTCGTCGAGCACCTGGCGGGTGCGTCCCAGCCCGTCGTGCAGGGCCTGGGGAGCCGCGCGCATGGTGCCCAGCGTCGTCCCGCCGCGGGTGAGCAGCTTGTCGACCTTGCCGATGTCGAGCGGGGTGGCCTCGTCGTCGAGCAGTCCGCGCCAGCCGTTGCGGAAGCCGATGACCTCGCTGCCGTACTCGATGACCGACGTCCGGACCACCGCCCGCAGGACGGCGTTGAGGCCGGGGCAGTCGCCACCGCCGGTCAGCACTCCGATGCGCATGAGCTCTCTCCTCCGGGCGTGCCAGTGGTCCAGGACACACCGTACGTCATGACGTCTTGATGACCAGACGTGTGCCGTAACGTCCTGTCCCGTGTCGAGCTCCGAGGGGGGACCCAAGTACCTCGCCGTGCGCGAGGCGCTGCGGCGACGGGCCTCCGCGTTGCCCGAGCACACCCTCCTCCCTCCCGAGCCGGTGCTGTGCGCCGAGTACGGCGTCAGCCGGATCACGCTGCGCCGGGCGGTCGACGGTCTGGTCGCCGACGGGCACCTGGTGCGCGAGCAGGGGCGGGGGACGTTCGTCAGCCGGCCGGGCATCCGGCACGAGTACCGCGAGAGCTTCGTGCACCGGATCGCCGGGTTCCACTCGGTGATGACCGAGCAGGGCGCGCAGGTGGGCACCACCGTGCTGACCCAGCGGGTGGTGCCGGCCGCGCCCGCCATCGCCGCCGAGCTGTCGATGGGCCCGGCCGAGGACGTCGTGGAGCTGGTCCGGCTGCGCAGCGTCGACGGGCTGCCCAACCACGTCGTCCGCAGCTTCCTGCCGGCCGCGCGCTACCCGAAGGCGGCGACCGAGGACTTCGGGCACGGCTCGCTGTACGAGTTCCTGCGTCGGGAGTACGCCGCCGACCTGGCGCACGCCCGGATCATGGTCGACGTCGGGACGGCGGCAGCCGACGAGGCCGGCGTCCTGGACGTGACCACCGGCTCCCCGCTGCTGGTCGTGCGCACCACCGTGCGGGACCGCAGCGGCCACCCGCTGGTGCACTCCTTCTCCCGGCTGCGGCCCGACGTCAGCCAGGTCGAGTTCGAGGTCTCCGTGGGCGGTCGGTGAGCCGGTCGCCGGGGTAGGGGGCTCCCCATGACCGTCAGCTACTTCGCCCTGTACCAGACCCCTGACGACCCGGCCGGCTTCGAGGAGCGGTACGCCGCCGTCCACACCGGGCTCGTGCAGCAGACCGCCGGCCTGGTCGAGAACCGGGTCCACTCGGTCACCCGCCAGGTCGTCGGCAAGCCCGCCTGGCACCTGGTCGCCGAGTTCGTCTTCGACTCCCAGGACGCGCTGGACGCCGCCCTGGCCTCGTCCGAGTGGGCCTCGGCGTGGGACGAGGTGCCGGGCGGGGCGGACTCGGTGGCCATGTTCGCGGCCCAGCCGCACGGTGCCGGGGCCGCGACCCCCAGCTGAGCCGGGCGGCTCAGGGGCTCAGCGGCGCCGGGTCCGCCGGGTCGGTGGCCAGCCACCGCCGGTGCTCCTGCAGCAGCTCCCGGTCCAGCGCGTGACCCACGTGCAGGGCCAGGTCGGCGGCGACCGCGCGCACCGCGCCGTCCAGCTCGCGCCGCTGGGTCCAGCCCAGCGCCAGCGCCCCGATCGCGCTGTGCTGCCCCAGCACCAGCGGTGTGGCCAGCACCGTCTCGGTGCCGGGGGCCAGCGGCGCCAGCTGCGGGAACTCGTCGCCGGCTTCGGCCAGGGTCGCCACGGTGACCAGTCGGCGCTCGGTCATCGCGGCGGTGAGCGGGTGCGGGTCGGTCAGCGTCAGGGTCACCACCGGCTCGGGCGAGGGCGGTGCACCGGCGGTGGCCGACCAGACCCGCACGTCGGCGCAGCCGGACTCGGCCACGCCCAGGAGGACCGTGCGGCTGCCCAGGGGCGAGCGGACGAACCGGTCGACGGCGCGGAGGACCTCCGGCAGCGAGCCGGCGGTCAGCAGTGCGCCGCTGAGCCGGGCGACCAGCCGGGTGCGGTCGGCCTCGGCCTCCGCCTCGACCAGCATGCTGCGAGCACGTTCGGCCGCTGCCCGGGCCGTACCGTCGTCCCGGACGGCGGCAGCCAGGGCCTCGCGCTCGGCCAGCTCGACGGCCTGCACCTGCAGCTGACGGGAGCCCTCGGCGGCGAGCCGGCGCAGCGCCTCCAGCTCGGCCGCCGTCCAGTCCCGGGGCTGGAGGTCGCAGGCGACCAGGACCCCGATGGGCCGGCCCTGCGCCCCCCACAGCGGCATGCCGGCGTAGGCGACCACGCCCAGCTCGCGCACCGACGGGCTCTCCGCGGTGGCGGGGTCCTCCCGTGCGTCGCGCAGGACCAGCGGTTCCCCGGTGGTGGTGACCCGCTGGCTCAGCGAGTGGGTCAGCGGCATCGACCGGCGGGTCGCCCACGGCTCGGGCAGCCCGAACGCCCCGGGGATCACCTGCCCGGCCTTGGAGACCAGCACGACCAGCGACCGGTCGACGCCCAGCCGGCGGGCGACGGTCGCGGCGAGCCGGTCGAACCCCTCGTCGGCCAGGGCCGGGAGCGGGGCCCAGGTGGGCAGCTCGTAGTCGGTGCCCATCGCCGTCCCCCTCCCTCGTGTCGTCGCTGCCGGCTGAGCTGAGAGCGCTCATCCGTTGGGAGCAGGCAGATGCTGTCAGACTCCAGGGGCCTGTGCCGGGCACCGGGAGGGGGCGACGTGCAGCACTTCGGGGGTGGTCCGGCGTCCGGCGTGCGCGCCGTGCTCGACGACCGGTCCGTGACCAGCGTCTTCCAGCCGATCGTGGAGCTCGACAGCGGCACGGTGGTCGCCTACGAGGCGCTCGCCCGGGGTCCGGAGGGCCCGCTGCACGCACCCGACGACCTCTTCGCCGCCGCCCGGGCCGAGGGCTGCCTGACCGAGCTGGACCAGGCGTGCCGGGCCGCGGCGCTGCGGGGTGCGGCCCGGGCGGGCCTGCTCGCGCCGCTGACCGTCTTCGTCAACGTCGAGCCCGACGCGCTGGACGACGAGCCGCTGGCCGCGCTGTTCGACCGGGCCGACCGCTTCGCCGGGGGCCTGCGGGTGGTCCTGGAGATCACCGAGCGGGCACTGGCCGCACGCCCGGCGGAGCTGCTGCGCACGGTGTCCCGGGTCCGGGAGCACGGCTGGGCGGTCGCGCTGGACGACGTCGGGTCGGAGTCGCTGTCGCTGGCGTTCATGCCGCTGCTGCGCCCGGACGTGGTGAAGCTGGACCTGCGGCTGGTGCAGGAGCGCCCCGGCCCGGCGATCGCGGAGATCATGAACGCGGTCAACGCCTACGCCGAGTCCAGCGGTGCGGTGCTGCTGGCCGAGGGGATCGAGAACGAGCAGCACCTGGCCACGGCCCGGGCGCTGGGCGCGACGCTCGGGCAGGGCTGGCTGTTCGGCCGTCCCGGCACCGGGCTCGCCACCGGCCGGCGGGCCGGGGCGCTGCGGCTGCCCCCGCCGCGTCCCTCCGACCCGCCGTGCGACGCCGTGTCGCCGTTCGACTGCCTGCCGGCCGGTGCGCCGGTGCGGGAGGCGCCCAAGGCGCTGCTGGTCGAGGTGAGCAAGCAGTTGGAGCGGCAGGCCATGCGGCTGGGGGAGACCTCGGTGCTGGTGACCGCCTTCCAGGCCGCCGGGCACGTCACCCCGGCCACCCGGCTGCGCTACCGGGACGTCGTCGAGCGGGTCGGGTTCGTCGCCGCGCTGGCCGAGGGGATGACCGGCGAGCCGATCCCCGGCCTGCGGAACGCCGACCTGCGGGCCGACGACCCGGTGCGCCGCGAGTGGGACATCGTGGTGCTGAGCCCGCACTTCAGCGCGGCCCTGCTGGCCCGCGACCTGGGCGACACCGGGGTGGAGAGCGAGCGGCGGTTCGACTTCGCGCTGACCTACGAGCGGGACACCGTCGTGCGCGCCGCGCGGGCGCTGCTGTCCCGCGTCGCGCCGCGGCCGGAGGAGCCGGCGGCCCCCGCCCCGGTCGCCGTCGACCGGCCGGCGGCCCCGGCCGGCGCCGGTGACCCCGGCGAGGGGCTGCTGCACCGGGCGCTGGCCGCGGTGAGCACCGGGATCACCATCGCCGACCTCCAGCAGCCCGACCAGCCCCTGGTCTACGTGAACCCCGCGTTCGAGCGGCTGTCCGGCCACGCCGCCGACGCGGTCATGGGCCGCAACTGCCGCTTCCTGCAGGTGCCGGACACCGACCCGGCGGCCATCGCCCGGCTCCGCGCCGCGATCGACGCCGGTGAGGAGGTCCGCGAGGTGCTGCTCAACCGCCGGGCCGACGGCAGCACCTGGTGGAACGACTGCCACCTGACCCCCGTCACCGACGCCGACGGGCGGGTCACGCAGTACATCGGCGTCCAGACCGACGTCACCGCCCAGGTGGAGGCCGAGCGCGCGCTGGTCACCGAGCAGGAGCGCAGCCGGCGCTATGAGGCCCAGCTCGCCCGGCTGGGCGCCCAGCTCGGCGGCACCCTGGTGGCCCTGCCGGCTCAGACGTCGACGGAGTCGCCGGGGGCCAGGCGCGCGTAGGGCGTGGGCTGGCCCGGGCCGCGCTCGCCGAAGAGGCCGGTGAGCAGACCGAGGCCGGTGTCGTTGAGCAGCCCGTCGTGCACCGCGTAGGCACGCTCGGCGCGCACCTCGCGCAGGTAGTCGATCAGCTCCCCGGTCTTGGACCAGGGCGCGTGCGCCGGCAGCAGCAGCGTGGGGACGGCGACCTCCGGCACGGTGAGCGCGTCGCCGGGGTGGAACACCTGGCCCTCCACCAGGAAGCCGACGTTGCGCACCCGCGGGAGGTCCGGGTGGATGACCGCGTGCCACTCGCCGTGCACGGAGACCTCGAACCCGGCGGCGGTGAAGGTGTCGCCGGGGCCCACGACGTGCACGCGGGAGCCGGCGCCGCCCAGCTGCTCGGCGACCGAGGCGTTGGTCCACACCTCCAGGGCCGGGTCGGCCTCCAGCGCGGCCCGCACCTTCGCCGGGACGACGTGGTCGGCGTGCTCGTGGGTGACCAGCAGCGCCGAGGCGCCGGCCCAGGCGTCGTCCGCGGTGAACGCGCCGGGGTCGACGACCAGCCGGCGGTCGTCGGCGGAGAGGACGACGCAGGCGTGTCCGTGCTTGGTGAGCTGCACCGGGGCCTCCAACGGGTGAGGGGTGGGTCTGCACCGTCCCACGGCGGGGCGGGCATGTGTCGGGCAGGCATCCGGTCGTGTGACGTCCGGGTTGCACGCTCAACCACGGGCGGTCGGCTGCCGACAAGAGGTCATGAGCACCTCGACCCCGACCCTGGTGGCAGCGCGCAGTCGAGCGCACGGACCGGCCGCGGCCCTGTGGCACGCGGTGGAGGTGCACCGGCCCGCGGCCGAGGTCGACGCCGCGTGCGAGCTGGCCCTGTGCGGTGCGCTGGCGCGCGTGGACGTCGACCAGCCGTGGCCGCCGGCCGCGCCCGACGTCTGCCCGGCCTGCGCCACCGCCTGACCCCTCCGCGCGGGACGGTCGCCCGACCCTCGCCGCCGGCGCGCGGGCGCCTCGCTACCGTCCCGGGGTGCACCTGGCGCTCGAGCTGCTCGTCCTCGCGTTCGGCAGCGCCTCCTACGTCGTCGGTGCCCGCGACATCCTGGTCCGCGGGTACGCACCGAGCGTCTTCAGCCGGGTCGTCTGGCTGCTGCTGGCCGGTGTCAGTCTCGCCGGGGTGGTCGGCAGCGGGAGCGGCTCCGGCGCGGTCCTGCTCGCCGGCGTCTTCCTGGCCGGCAACGCCGTCATCTGCCTGCTGAGCCTGTGGAAGGGCACCCGCGGGATCGGCCGGCTCGAGCACGTCTGCCTGGCGATCCTCGTGGTGAGCGTCGTGGTGTGGCTGGTGTTCGACGCCCCACTGGTCAGCCTGGTGATCAGCCTGCTGGCGCACCTCGTCGGCGGCGTGCCGACCTACCGCCGCGCGTGGCGGCGACCGGCCAGCGAGAGCGCCGGCTTCTGGTCGCTGTTCCTCCTCGCCAGCGTCTTCAGCCTGCTGGCGACCCTGGGGGAGCCGGCGCAGTCCCTGGTCTTCCCGCTCTACTTCGTCCTGTTCGACGGGGGCATGACCGCACTGGCCCTGCGGCGACAGCAGTAGTCCCCGTCCAGCCGGGCGGCCCCGCCGACCGGCGAGGCCTCAGCGGCCGGTGAACCGGGCCGGCCGCTTGCCCAGGAACGCCTCGACGGCCTCGCGGTGGTCGGCGGTCGCGCCCAGCTCGGCCTGCAGCCGCGCCTCCAGCGCCAGCGTCTCCGCCAGCGTGTCGGTGCCGGCGGTGGCCAGCACCGTCTTCAACGCCCGGTGGGCCGCCGTCGGGCCGGCGGCCAGCCGGGCGGCCAGCGCCTGCGCCTCGGCGTGAACCTCCCCGGCCGGGACGACGCGGTGCACCAGTCCCCAGCCGGCGGCGGTCTCGGCCGTGAAGGGCTCGGCCAGCAGCAGCAGCTCGGCGGCCCGGGACCCCCCGACGCAGTGCACCAGCCGGGCGGCGACCGCCGAGTCGCTGGACAGGCCGATGCCGGCGAAGGCGGTGCTGAGCTTCGCCCCGGCGGCGGCGACCCGCAGGTCACCGGCCAGCGCCAGCCCCAGCCCCGCGCCGGCGCAGGCGCCGTTGACGCCGACGACGACTGGTACCGGCACCGCGGCCAGCGCCAGCAGCAGCGGGTTGTACTCGGCGGCCACGACCCCGAGGGAGTCCGCGGCACCACCGCGCAGCACCTCGGCGTGCTCGGTGAGGTCCTGGCCCAGGCAGAACGCCCGGCCGCTGCCGGTGAGCACCACCGCGCGCACCGATGCATCGGCCGCGACCTCCCGGACGGTGGCCAGCAGCTCAGTGCGCAGCCGGGAGGTCAGCGCGGGTCGCTGCAGGGTGAGCGTCGCGACGCCGTCGGCATCGGTGCGGGTGACGGTGGGCTCGGACATCGTCGTCCTCTCGGTCGTGGTCCTCGCCACCCTGGCAGACCCGGGCTGTACCGGACGGCGAGGGCCACCTAAGGTGAGCCTGCCCTACGCCAGACGGCGGGGGATCTGATCCGGAGGTCCCCATGGGGCAGGTGTTCGCCGCCAGCTACCTCATCGGTCTGCGTGAGGGCCTGGAGATGGTCCTCATCGTCAGCGTGCTGGTCGCCTACCTGGTCAAGACCGGACGCCGCCGGCACCTACTGCCGGTCTGGGCGGGTGTGGGCGCCGCGGCCGCGCTGTCCATCGGCTTCGGCTGGGCGCTGAGCTACGTCTCCACCACCGTGCTCGGTGGCCCGGGGCAGGAGCTGTTCGACGCGGTCACCTCCACGATCGCCGTCGTCCTGGTCACCTGGATGGTGTTCTGGATGCGGCGCACCGCCCGCCGGCTGTCCGGTGAGCTGCGCGGGAAGCTCGACGGCGCGATCGGCCTGGGTGTCGGTGCCGTCGTCGGGATCGCCTTCCTCTCCGTGGCCCGCGAGGGTCTGGAGACGACGCTGTTGTTCTTCGCCTCGGCGCAGGGCGCGACCACCGCAGCCCCGCTGCTCGGGCTGGGCGCCGGGCTCCTGACCGCCGTCGTCGTCGGGTTCGGCCTCTACGCCGGGGCGATCCGGATCAACCTGTCCCGCTTCTTCATGGTCAGCGGAGCCCTGCTGGTGGTCGTGGCGGCGGGGATCCTCAAGTACGCCGTGCACGACTTCCAGGAGGCCGGCGTCCTGCCGGGCCTGTCGACGCTCGCTTTCGACGCCTCCGGCTGGCTCGACCCGGGCAGCTGGTACGGCGCCCTGGCCGCCGGTCTGTTCAACATCACCCCCCAGCCCACCGTGCTGGAGACCATCGCCTGGATCGCCTACCTGGTGCCGGTGCTGGTGCTCTTCCTCCTCCCGTCCCGCAAGCCGGCCGGCGTCACCACGCCTGCCCCCAACGTCGTCTCGGAGACCACTGAGCATGTCGAAGCCCGCGCGTAGGCGCACCACCCTGGCCGTGCTGGCCGGGATGACCGCCCTCTCCCTCGCCGCGTGCGGCAACGAGGACCCCGCCGCCGCTGCCGGTGGTGAGGCCGCCGCCGACGACATCGCGGTCGCCGCCAGCGACGACGCCTGCGACGTGGCGTCCTCCGAGCTGCCCGCCGGTGTCCACCAGTTCACCGTCACCAACTCCGGCAGCAAGGTGACCGAGTTCTACGTCTACGCGGACGGTGACCGGGTGATGGCCGAGGTCGAGAACATCGCTCCCGGCGTGGCCCGCGAGCTGCGAGTGGAGCTGCCGGCCGGTGAGTACGAGACCGCCTGCAAGCCCGGCATGATCGGCGACGGCATCCGCTCCGCACTCGTCGTCTCCGGCGAGGCGACTGCCCTCTCCCAGGACGAGTCGCTGGCCCAGGCCGGGGTCGACTACCAGCGCTACGTGCAGTCCCAGACCGGCGCGCTGCTGGAGCAGACCACCGCCTTCACCGATGCCGTCAAGGCCGGTGACATCGAGGGCGCGAAGGCGCTGTTCCCCGTCGCCCGCACCTACTGGGAGCGGATCGAGCCGGTCGCGGAGAGCTTCGGCGACCTCGACCCGATCATCGACGGCCGCGAGGGCGACCAGGCCGAGGGTGAGGACTTCACCGGCTTCCACCGGATCGAGAAGGCGCTGTGGGAGACCGGCGACGTCTCCGACATGGGCCCCTACGCCGACCAGCTGAAGAGCAACGTCGAGGAGATCGTCGCCCGCGCGAACGAGGTCACCCTCGACCCGCTGCAGCTGGCCAACGGCGCCAAGGCGCTGCTCGACGAGATCGCCACGGGCAAGATCACCGGCGAGGAGGACCGTTACAGCCACACCGACCTGTGGGACTTCTCGGCCAACCTCGAGGGCTCCGAGGCCGCCGTCCAGGCGCTGCGCCCGTACCTGGAGACCCACGACGCCGAGCTGGTCGCCGAGATCGACGAACGCTTCGCCGCCACGGAAGAGGAGCTGGCCCAGTACCGTTCCGGTGACGGGTGGACGTCCTACGAGCAGCTCACGCAGGACCAGCTGCGCGGGCTCAGCGACTCCATCACCGCCCTGACCGAGCCGGTCAGCCAGGTCGCCGCCGTCGTCGCGGAGAAGTGAGTCCACGTCTGCCATGAGCGCTGAGGGTCTGTCACGCCGCCGGTTCTTCGGGCTGGCCGGTGCCGGTACGGCGGGGGTCATCGCGGCCGGCGCCGCCGGTGGGGCGATCGGTCGGGCCACCGCCGGTGAGCCGCTCGCGCCGCCTGCCTCCACGGCCACCGACGCCGTCCCCTTCACCGGGGAGCACCAGGCCGGCATCGTGACCCCGGCGCAGGACCGGCTGCACTTCGTCGCCCTCGACGTCATCACCGACGACCGGGCCGAGCTGGTCGAGATGCTGCAGGCGTGGACGGCGGCGGCACGGCGGATGACCGCCGGGCAGGACGCCGGCGAGGTCGGTGCGGTCGAGGGCGGCCAGTACGCCGTCCCCGACGACACCGGTGAGGCCCTGGACCTCCCCGCCTCCGGGCTGACCCTGACCATCGGGTTCGGGCCGACCCTGTTCACCACCGCCGACGGCGTCGACCGCTTCGGGCTGGCCGACCGCCGTCCCGGGCCGCTCGCCGAGCTGCCGGCCTTCCCGGGCGAGGCGATCGACCCGGCGATCAGCGGCGGCGACCTGTGCGTGCAGGCGTGTGCCAACGACCCGCAGGTCGCCGTGCACGCCGTCCGCAACCTGGTGCGCCTGGGCGCCGGCGTCGTCAGCGTCCGCTGGTCGCAGCTGGGCTTCGGCCGGACGTCGTCGACGTCGAGTGCGCAGGCCACGCCGCGCAACCTCTTCGGCTTCAAGGACGGCACCGACAACCTCAAGGCCGAGGCGCCCAAGGCCCTGGACCAGTTCGTCTGGGTCGCCGACGACGACCCGGGTGCGGACTGGCTGGCCGGTGGCTCCTACGTGGTCACCCGCAAGATCCGGATGCGGATCGAGCAGTGGGACACCGCCACCCTCGCCGACCAGGAGCAGACCATCGGCCGCACCAAGAAGGCCGGCGCACCGCTGGGCCAGGCCGCGGAGTTCGACCCGGTCGACTTCGCCGTCCAGGTCGACGGTCAGCCCGCGATCCCGGTGCGGTCGCACGTCGCCCTGGCCCACCCGACCAACTCCGGGACGGCGATCCTGCGCCGCGGGTACAGCTTCGTCGACGGCTCCGACGGGCTGGGGCGGCTGGACGCCGGGCTGTTCTTCATCGCCTACCAGCGCGATCCGGAGACCGGGTTCGTGCAGGTGCAGCGGAACCTGCGCACCGACGCGATGAACGAGTACGTGCAGCACACCTCCTCAGCGGTGTTCGCCTGTCCGCCGGGGGTCACCGGCCCCGACGACTGGTGGGGTCGCACGCTCTTCTCCTGACCGCACCGGGGGCAGCACGGCGCGGCTGTGCTCGACGTTGCCCACCCACACGGCCTCCGGGTGGGTGTCGACACCCTCCACGACGTCCTCGGCGGTGCGCAGCTTGGCCACCTTGTGCACCAGGACGCCGAAGCCGACCTTGGCCACGACGTCGGCGGCGGAGTAGGCCAGCTGGATCGTCGTCAGCCAGGACGCGGTGACGTCGACGAACACCGGGATCGCGTAGACCAGCGGGTAGACGCCGAAGCCGGCCAGCAGCACGATCGTAGCGTTGCGGAGGCTCACCGCGGCCTCGCGGCCCATCGCCGGCATCGAGGACCGCACCGCGCCGATCAGCGCCACGTACAGGTAGGCGTAGAAGACGCAGCTGACCAGGCCCCACCCGACGAGCGCGGTGGTGTCCCGGCCCCCGTCGACGATCTGCGCGCCCAGGTGGCCGGTGAGGATCATCAGGAACGCCGCCGTCATCGCGGAGGCCCGCAGCGCGCGGACCCGGGCGCCGGCCAGCGCGCACACGGCCAGCAGCTCGGCGGTCAGCAGCGGCACCGTCACCGACCAGTCGACGTAGCGCGGCGACAGCGCCAGCCGCGCCTGGTCGTCGGGCACGTAGCCGACGTCGGTCAGGTCGTATCCGCTGCTCCAGCGCAGGAACAGCAGCAGGTAGGACACGGTCGCCACCGCACCGATGCACAGGCCGGCCAGCACGGCGGGGCGGTACCGGACGCCCACCTCACCCCGGCTGGTCCAGCTATAGAGGGTGTAGGCCAGCAGCGCGAAGCCCGCGCCGGCGAGGGCGTACTCGACCAGGTCGTACTGGGCCCGGCTCAGGGTCTGCAGCTCGGGGGTGGGGGAGTCGGCGAGGAGCACGGGCCCGACTACCCGGACGGCGCGGTGGGGAACCGCACCGGCTTGCCCCGGCGGTGCCCGACCGGCCAGGCTGCCGGCATGACCCGCGTGGTGTTCGCGCCGGACTCCTTCAAGGGCACCCTGGGCGCCGCCGAGGCCGCCGACGCCCTGGCCGCCGGCTGGCGCCGGGTCCGCCCGGACGACGAGCTGCTCACCCTCCCGCTGGCCGACGGCGGCGAGGGCACCCTGGAGGCGCTGGGCCACGACGTCCCCCGCAGCGCCTGGCGCACCCAGCCGGTGACCGGCCCCGACGGCCGCCCGGTGGACGCCGCCTGGCTGCTGTTGCCCGACGGGACGGCGGTGGTGGAGATGGCCCGGGCCGCGGGCCTCCCGCTGCTGGCCGAGCTCGACCCGCTGGGCGCCACCACCCGGGGGCTGGGGGAGCTGCTCGCCGCGGTCGTCGCCGACCCGGCCGTGCACCGGGTGCTGCTCACCCTGGGCGGCTCGTGCACCACCGACGGGGGCACCGGCGCCCTCGCGGCGCTGGGCGCCCGCTTCCTGGACGACGCCGGCGCCGACCTGCCGCCCGGCGGCGCCGCGCTGGCCCGGCTGGAGCGCGTGGACCTGACCGGCCTGGTGCCCCCGCCGCCCGGCGGGGTGCAGTGCCTGGTCGACGTCACCGCCCCGCTGCTCGGCCCGCTCGGTGCGGCCGGCCAGTTCGGGCCGCAGAAGGGCGCGTCGCCGGCGCAGGTCGTCCAGCTGGACGCCGCGCTCACCCGGCTGGCCGACGTCCTGGGCGGGGACCGGGAGGCGCCGGGGGCCGGCGCGGCCGGCGGGACCGCCTACGGCTTCGCGACCTGCTGGGGAGCGGGCTCGGTCAGCGGCGCCCGGGCGGTCGCCGGGGCCGCCGGCCTGGACGCGGCGCTGCGGGGTGCCGCCCTGGTGGTGACCGGGGAGGGCCAGTTCGACGCCCAGTCGCTGCGCGGCAAGGTCGTCGGGCACCTGGTCGAGCGGGCAGGGGCCGCCGGGGTACCGGTGACCGTCGTCGCCGGCCGGGTGGCGGCCGACGGCACGCTGCCGGTCGCCCGGGCGCTGTCGCTCACCGACCTGGCCGGGTCCGGGGCCGCGGCGATGGCCGACCCGGCCCGCTGGCTCACCGCCGCAGGCGACCGGCTGGCCCGGGAACAGTCCGTCCCCATGTGACGTTGGGGACTCCTGCGACCATCAGCGCGTCCGCATGTGTACGACGGCCCGTCCGGGGGCATCCCCCCGCTCAGTGTGTCCAGTCCGCCAGCGCCGGACGGCTGGGGCAGCACCGGAGGAGCAGGCAGTGACGAGGGGACGGCGCACGTGACGGAGCCCATGAGGAAGGTCCTCGGGAACCGCTACGAGCTGCACACGCTGCTCGCGGCCGGGGGCATGGGTCAGGTCTGGAGCGCCCAGGACCAGCTGCTCGGCCGGCCCGTCGCGGTGAAGGTCCTGCGCAGCGAGTACACCGGCGACGAGGTCTTCCTCGCCCGGTTCCGCTCCGAGGCCCAGCACGCCGCCGCCCTCAGCCACCCCAACATCGCCGCCGTGTACGACTACGGCGAGGAACCCGCGGTCGACGGCTCCGACGAGCACCTGGCCTACCTGGTCATGGAGCTGGTCGAGGGTGAGTCGCTGTCGGTCCAGCTGGCCCGCGTCGGCAAGCTGAGCCCCGACCGCACCGTCGACGTCCTGCGCCAGACCGCTGCCGCCCTCGCGGCCGCCCACGAGGCCGGCGTGGTGCACCGCGACGTCAAGCCGGGCAACGTGCTGGTCCGCCCGGACGGCGTCGTCAAGATCACCGACTTCGGCATCGCCTGGTCGGCGGGCAGCGTGCCGCTGACCAAGACCGGTCAGGTCGTCGGCACCGCCTCCTACCTCTCCCCGGAGCAGGCCGCCGGGGCGCACGCCACCGCCGCCAGCGACGTCTACTCCCTGGGCATGGTCGGCTACGAGTGCCTGACCGGCCGGCGGGCCTTCGACGGCGACAACTCGGTCACCATCGCGCTGCGGCACCTGCGCGACCAGCCCGAGCCGCTGCCCGAGGACGTCCCGGCCGGCATCCGCACCCTGGTCGAGCGGGCCATCGTCAAGGACCCGGCGCAGCGCTACCCCGACGGCGCGGCCGTGGTCGCGGCCGTCGACGAGGTCCTCGCCGGCCGTCAGCTCCCGCCGGTGCAGCGCACCGACACCCAGAGCTTCTGGCTGCTGCCCGACGCCGCCGCCTACACCGGCGCCTCCACCGCGCGCGCCGCGGCCACGCGGTCCGGCGGCAGCCGCCTGGGCCGGCTGCTGGTCCCGGTGCTGGCGCTGCTGGTCGGCGCCGGGATGGCCACGGCCGTCCTGCAGACCGTCAGCCCGGGCGGCGGGACGACCGCCACGGCCGCTGCGATCGGCGCCGGCGCGCCCGGGCCGGCCGCCCCCACCTCCGCGTCGGTCGACGTCGTGGCCGCCGACTACCTCGGCCGTCCCCTCGCCGCCGTGCAGGCCCAGCTGGAGGGCCTCGGCCTGCTGGTCCAGCTCGAGGAGGTCGTGACCGGCGACGCCGAGCCCGGCACCGTCGTCGACGTCGCCGCACTGGCCGACGGCACGACCGTGGTCGTGAGCTACGCCGTCGCCCCGGAGACCGTCGCCGCCCCGACGTCGGCCACCCCGCGCCGGTCCGCCGCGGTGGTCCAGCGCCCGGTCGAGACCCCGGCGGCCGCGCCGACCACCGCCGCGCCCACCCCCGCCCCGTCGTCGACGGCCCCGCAGCCTGCCACCCCGTCGCCGACCCCGACGACGAGCGCTCCGGCCGACGAGACCACCGAGCCCGCCGAGGAGACGACGCCGGCGGAGACCACGCCGGTCGAGACGCCCGCGCCCACCGGCAGCACCGTGACCCCGACCGACCCCGGCACGACCGAGCCGGCTCCCGGCAGCACGACCCCGGCGCCGACCACCGGCGTCCAGGACGAAGGCAGCGGCAACGGCAAGGGCAAGGCGCCCAAGGACGACGGGCAGGTCACCGCCCAGGGCT
Organism: Modestobacter muralis; assembly: GCF_010682105.1. Classification (GTDB taxonomy): domain Bacteria; phylum Actinomycetota; class Actinomycetes; order Mycobacteriales; family Geodermatophilaceae; genus Modestobacter; species Modestobacter muralis. The sequence continues at coordinate 522,912 of NZ_JAAGWH010000013.1, forward strand.
GACGGTCAGCCGCGGGCCCTCCGCGCCGGGAGCACCCGGCGCCCGGCGGCCCGGCCGCCCAGCACCAGGCAGACCCCGGCCGCGGCGAGCGCCACGCGGCCCGGCTGCGCCGTGAGCCCGCCCAGCAGCACACCGAGGACCACCGCGCCCAGTGCCGCGGTGAGCAGCTGGTCCCGTCCGCTCCGCAGTCCGACCACGACCAGGGTCACGGCAGCGACGACCGCCACCCGCGCGGGGACGTCGGCGCCGGTCAGCGGGCCGTCCCAGCGCAGGCCCAGCGACGCGGCGGCCAGCACCGCCCCCGTGGCCAGCCAGCCGCGGCCCGCGGTCACTCCGTACGTCCGGGCGCCAGCCACACCGCGCAGGCCGCGGCGGCGAGGGCGGCGGTCAGCCAGAACCCGCGGTCGCTGACCACGAGCGGGAGCCCGACGAGCACCCAGAAGGCGCCCAGCGCCGCGACGCCCCCGGCACCCACCTGCCAGGCCGTGCGCGCGGGCAGGCCGCGGCCCAGCAGCCCGACCACCAGCGGCACCAGGGTCACGAGGACGGCGAGCGTGGCGAACGTCGACCAGGTGGGCACCGCGGCCCACAGCGAGCGGGTCCCGTCCTCGAGCACCAGCCCGGCCTGCAGCAGCGCCAGCGCCAGCGCGCCCAGGCCCAGGGCGACCAGGACCCGGCGGCCCCGGCCACCGGCCGCGCGCCGCACGCCGGCCAGCCGCTCGCCGGCCCGGTGCGCGGCGCCCGGTCCGGCGGCGGGCTCGTTCCCGGCCGGCGCGGTGACCGGGTTGGTCTGCGGGTGCGGCTCGGAGGTGGCGACCGGTGCGGTCAGCGGCCCGGGCACCGGCGGCGGGGAGTGCAGGCCCGCGGGGTCGGCGGCCGGCTCGTCGCGGACGGCGGGGAACTGGGCGGTGCGAAAGGGCTCCGCCGGCGGCTCGGGCGCGGCGTGCTGCTGGTGGCCCGGTGGCACGAGGATCGACTGCGTGCGCGGGCCCGGCGCCGGCGGCGGGGCGCCCGGCAGGTCGCCGGCGGACGCCGCCGTGCTCCCGGCGGTGTGCGGCTGGGGCTCCGGGATCGGCGGGTGCGGCTGGCTCATCGGACCTCCTCGGGAGGCGCCGGGCGCGCCGGCGGCCCCGGTCCCCACCGGTGCGGAGAGCTGGACGGGGCGGGAGTCACCGTAACCGCGGGCACCGCGGCCGGGCGGCCTCCCGCGCCGACCGGGGCCACCCTGCCCGGCCGCCGCCGCGCGCCTAGGGTCGGTGCGTGGCAGCGCGCGCAGGCATCGTGGTGACCGGCACCGAGGTGCTCACCGGCCGGGTGGCCGACCGCAACGGGCCGTGGCTGGCCGAGGCGCTCCGGGGCATCGGGGTCGACGTCGGCTCGGTGGTGGTGGTCGGTGACCGGCCCGACGACCTCACGGCCGCGCTGGGCTTCCTGGCCGGCAGCGGGGTCGACCTGGTGCTCACCACCGGTGGCCTGGGGCCCACCGCCGACGACCTCACCGCCGCGGTGGTCGGGGACTTCCAGGGCCGCCCCTCGGTGCTGGACCCGGAGCTCGAGCAGCGGATCGCCGACGTGGTGGCCCGGCTCAGCGCCCGCCGCGGCTGGCACACCGACCCGGCCGCCACCGCTGCCGGCACGGCGAAGCAGGCGATGGTGCCCGCGGGGGCCACCGTCGTGGAACCGGTGGGCACCGCGCCCGGGCTCGTCGTCCCGGTCGCCGACGGGCGCAGCGGGCCGCCGGTGCTCGTGCTGCCCGGCCCGCCGTCGGAGCTGCAGGGGATGTGGCCGGCCGCGCTGGCCACCGACCTGGTCCGCCGCGCCCTCGCCGGGGCCGCCGAGCTGCGCCAGTCGACGCTGCGGCTGTGGGGCACCCCGGAGTCCGAGCTGGCCGCCACCCTCCGCCGGGTCGACGACGAGCTCGCCGGCCTGGAGGTCACCACCTGCCTGCGGGACGGCGAGCTGGAGATCGTCACCCGTTACGACCCGGACGCCGCCCTCGCGTACGCGCGGCTCCGCCGGGCCGTCGACGAGGACTTCGGCGCGACCCTCTACAGCGACGGCCCGACCCTCGACGAGCTGGTGACCGCCGCGCTGGCCGACGCCGGCTGGCGCGTGGCGGTGGGCGACTCGTGCACCGCCGGCCTGGTCACCGCCCGGCTCACCGAGCCGGCTGGCGCCTCGGCCTGGCTGCTGGGCGGGGTGGCGGCCTACGCGAACAGCGCCAAGGAGCAGCTGCTCGACGTCCCCGCGGAGCTGATCGCCGCGCACGGCGCGGTCAGCCCCGAGGTCGCGCGGGCGATGGCCGAGGGGGCGCGGCACCGGTTCGGCGCCGACGTGGGGATCGGCGTCACCGGCATCGCCGGGCCGGGCGGCGGCACGCCGGACAAGCCCGTGGGCACCGTGCACCTGGCCGTCGTCGCGCCGGAGCAGGTGCTCACCCGGTCCGTCGTCCTCCGGGGTGGGCGGGACGCCGTCCGGCAGCGGACGACGACCCTGGTGCTGCACCTGCTGCGCGAGCTGCTGCTGGGCGGGCCGCCGGCGTGACCGCCCGGGGTTCCACGTGGAACGACCGGGGCACTGGCCGGAGGTGACCACGCTGACCCTGCACGCCACCGGCCCCGTCGACCCCGCGGAGGCCTGGAGCCGGTACCTGCACCCCGCCCGCTGGTCGAGCTGGTCGCCCTACATCACCGGCGCGGACACCGACGCGCTGACGATCTCGCAGGGCGTCACCGGCCGCGTGCGCGGCCCGGTCGGCGTCTCGGTGCCCTTCCTGGTCGACGAGGTCGACGCCGCCACCCGCAGCTGGCGGTGGACGGTGCAGGTGGGCCCGGCCCGGCTCACCCTGCTGCACTGGGTCGCCTCCGGCCCGGACGGCGGGACCACGACGGGCCTGCGGGTGCGCGGGCCGCTGCCGCTGGTGGTCGGCTACGCACCGGCGGCGCTGGCGGCCCTGAACGGGCTGGTGCGCGCCTGAGCGCGGCCCCGTCGGAGCGGCCTCGTACCGTGCGCCCTGTGAGTGGACAGTCCTCGTCCGGTGGGCCCTCGTGACCCCGCGCGTCCGCCGCCGGGCCACCGCCCCGGCGGGCACCCCGGTGGCACCGACCCGCCCGCCGACCCGCCCGCCGACCCGCCCGCCGGTCCGTACCGGGGGCGAGGACCGGCACACTGGGCGGGTGACCGAGAGCCTCGTCGAAGAGACCGGATCGGCCGACGGGTACGACCAGCCCGCCCTGGACGGCGCCCGGCCGCCGCTGGACCTGCTGGTCTGGGACGCGCCCAACATCGACATGACGCTGTCCAACGTCATCGGTGCCCGGCCGACCGCAGCGTCCCGTCCGCGCTTCGACGCGATCGCCGCCTGGTTCGTCGACGGCGCCTCCGAGCCGCAGACGGAGGTCGAGGCCGCGGTCTTCGCCAACGTGCCGCCGCAGCACGCCGCGTCGCTGCAGCGCTGGGTGGAGGCGCTGCGCAGCTTCGGGTACGGGGTCTTCGCGCGCCCGAAGCTGCAGCCCGACGACGACATCGACCAGTCGATGCTCGACCACATCAGCGTCCGCGCGCACAGCCACCTGCTGCGCCGCCTCGTCGTGTTCTCCGGCGACGGCCGCAACTTCGCCGAGCCGCTCGAGGACCTCGCCCGCTCGGGAACCGAGGTCGTCGTCGTCGCCTTCAGCGAGGTGGCCGGCTACGCGATCAGCTCGGAGCTGCTGCGCTTCATCGACATCGAGGACGTGCCCGGCGCGTTCGCCGCGCCGCTGGACCGCGTCCGGCTCGACGCCCTGCCCGTCGACGGTGCCTGGCTCAAGCCCACCAAGAGCCTGCGCGACGCCGCCAGCGCCTTCACCGCCCGCCGGAGCTGACGAAGGACCCCCTTGCCCCCCACCACGAGCAAGCTCGCGGCGGGGCCCTGCAAGGGGGCCGGGGGCAAGGGGGTCCTTCGACTAGCGGCGGGCGAGGCGGCGGACGCCGGGGGTGTAGGCGAAGCCGTAGTAGCTGAAGACGTCGGGCTCGGACTCGGCGGGCAGCTCCCCGTCGGTGTCGATCGACGGGGCGTTCTTCGCCAGGTCCTTGCTCACCTGGACCGTGATGTGGTCGGGGGCGACCGTGGCGTCGGTCAGCGGCACGAAGGTCAGCTTGTGCCGGCCGATGAAGCCGGTGACCACGGCGGCGAAGAACGGCTGGTCGGTGGTCGTGTCCACGTAGACCGACTCCAGGGTGCCGATCTTGGCGCCGGTGGGGTCGACGACGTTGAGGGTGCGCCAGTCACGGATGTTCTCGGCCGGGAACACAGGGTCTCCTTCGATCGCGGGCAACTCCTCCGGTCTGCCCATCCCCGGCAGCGATCAACCCCCCCAGGCCGCTGACCTGGGAATCCGGTACCCCCAGGGGGTGTTCCACCTGGTGAGGACAGGACAACGAGGAGGACGCCGTGAAGGGTGACCGCGTGGAGGTCGTCGTCGATGCAGGCGGCAGCGTGCGCACGTACGACATCGAGGCGACCCGGGCCGGCCGCCGGGTGGAGACCACCCACGGTCGCGGGGTGGTGGAGGTCGCCGAGGTGACCCGGGGCGGCACCACGGTGCGCACCGCCCGGTTCATGTCCGGCCGGGTGCTGGCCCTGGTCGAGCACCCCGCGCCCCGCCCCGGCGCCGAGGACGACGACGCACCGGTGACGCGGCTCCGCGCGACGGCCTGAACGGCCCTCGTGCCCCCCATCACCCGCTCCGCTCGTGGCGGGCTCCTGGGCGAGGGCCGATCGGGCCCGCTGGACGGGGACCCGGCTGGGCCGCGGCCCGGGGGTCGGCGGCCGGAGCTGGTGGTGATGGTCGGGCTGCAGGCATCCGGGAAGTCGACGTGGGTGGCCGGTCACCTGGCCGGCACCCACGCCGTGGTAAGCAAGGACCACTGGCCGCGGGCCCGGCACCGTGAGGCGCGGCAGCAGCGGGTGGTCGCAGCGCTCCTGGCCGTGGGGCGCAGCGTCGTCGTGGACAACACCTCGCCCTCGGTCGCCGAGCGCGCCCCGCTGATCGCGCTCGCAGAAGCGGCCGGCGTCCCGGCGCGGGCGGTGTTCCTCGACGTCCCCCTGGCGACCTGCCGCGAGCGCAACGACGCCCGTACCGGCCCGGCCCGCGTGCCCCTGGTCGGGCTGCACAGCGCCGCGGGTCGGCTGGTCGCCCCGACGACCGCCGAGGGCTTCACCGAGGTGACGGTCGTCCGCCCGGAGTCGACCCCCTCGCAGGCTCCCGCCGCGAGCGGGTCAGTGGTGGGGGACGAGGGTCAGGCCCCCTCGTAGGGTCCTGCCGCGAGCGTGCGAGTGGTGGGGGCCTTCTTCAGGCTGCCGGGCCGGAGGAGGAGCGGGGGCGGGGGACCGCGGCCGTGGCCATCCCCGAGGGCAGCATCGCCCAGACGTGCTTGCGGTCGGCCTCGGCAGCCCAGCCGTAGTCGACCGACAGCTGGGCGACCATCGGCAGCCCCATGCCGCCGTAGGCGGGGTCGCGGTCGACCGCGGGCTGCGGCGGGGAGTCGGGGTTGCCGTCGGTGAGCACGATCAGCCAGCCCGTGGGCAGCGCGTGGATCACCGCCTCCACCGAGCCGCCGCCGTGGCGCAGCGCGTTGGAGCTCAGCTCCTCGAACGTCAGCAGCAGGCCCTCACGGGCGTCCTCGGTCGACCGCGAGGCCAGTGAGGGGTGCGCGAGCCGGGCACGCAGGTCCATCCGCACGCGGGAGGCGTCGTGCACCGTGGGGAGCTCCCACCGCCAGACGTCGCCCTCCTCGGCGGGGACGGGTGTGGAGGGCCAGACCAGTGCAGTCACTCTTCGGTCCTCCCGCGGGGTCGGTGTCTCCGGCACCCATCGTGGCCGACGCGGACGTCTCCTGCAGCACAGGGGGTCCCGACGGGAGTCGTGTCGCTCAGCGGGACGGCGGGGCCGGGCTCCCGTCCGCGTCGTCCGGGATCTCCCCGTCGGGCCCGTCGGGGGTCTCGGGCATGCCCTGCACGTCCAGCCGCTCCAGCAGCCCGGTGAGCTCCAGCGGGCCGGTGACGATGCGGCTGGTGGCCACGACCCGCACGTGCTTGCCGGCGGCCTCGGGGTGCTGGCTGACCCAGACGAGCGCGGTCACACCGGCCGAGCCGAAGAAGGTGACCCCGGACAGGTCGATGGTCAGCACCCGCGCGGCCCGGCGCAGGGCCTTGAGGAGGGTCGCCTGCAGCAGCGGGTTGCCGGCCGCGTCGAGCTCACCGCGCACCTGCGCGACGAGCTGGCCCGGCTCGGTCCCCTCGGTCAGCGCCACGTCGAACGACGCCGACTCAGCTGCCGGCCTCACGATGTCGATGGTGTCTCCTCGTCCGTCCGGGACGTGGTGCCCCGGCTGATCCTCTGCTCCGGTGCCGGTGGAGCGGGAGGGCGTCCCTGCCTGCGCTACCCCGCTGGGGGTGCGCCACGCCTGCCGGCCGCCGATCACCAGGAGTTCCGTCCCGGTGGCGTTCCGTCCTCACGTTCGCGGTCCCCCGCAGGCTGTGACACCGTGGCACACCCGGACGACGAGCGCCGAGCCCAGGCCCGTCGTCCCGCGCGGGGGACGGACTCCCGCGGACGGCGCCCCGTGCGCCCATCCGTGCCGCCGGACGGCTGCCGGACGCCCCCCGTGGCGATGGACGTCCCGGCCCCCTGGAGCCGGGCGGAGGAGGAGCCACCTCGGATGTGGGACTACGTGCTGGACCGGCGGGGCCAGATCGCCCAGCAGGCGCTGCAGCACCTCAGCCTGGTCGTGCAGTGCGTGCTGCTGGGCACGGTGCTCGCGCTGCTGATCGCCATGGCGGTCTACCGGAGCCCCCGGGCCACCGCCCTGGCCAACGGGGTGTCCGCCATCGGGCTGACCATCCCCGCCTTCGCGCTGCTGGGGATCCTGCTGGCGCCCTTCGGCTTCGGCATCACCCCGGCGGTCATCGCCGTCACCTTCTACGCCGCGCTGCCGGTGCTCCGCAACGCCGTCGTCGGCCTGGCCGGGGTCGACCCGGCGCTGATCGAGTCCGCGCGGGGCATGGGCATGAGCCGGCTGGCCACGCTGCTGCGCGTGGAGGTCCCGCTGGCCTGGCCGGTCATCCTGGCCGGCGTCCGCACCTCCACCCAGATGGTGATGGGCATCGCCGCCATCGCCGCCTACGTGCTCGGCCCCGGGCTGGGCGGCTTCATATTCACCGGGCTGTCCCGGCTGGGCGGCGCTAACGCCGTCAACTCCGCGCTCACCGGCACCATCGCCGTCGTCCTGCTGGCGCTCGTCCTCGACCTGCTGCTCGTGCTGGCCGGTCGCCTCACCACCCCCAGGGGGATCCGTGTCTGAGACCACGGCGCCGACCGGCGCCACCGCCGTCGACACCGGACGGCGGGCCAGCGGCCTGCCGATCCGGCTCGAGGGGGTCACCAAGCGCTACCCGGGGCAGGGCAAGCCTGCCGTCGACGCGGTCACCCTGGAGCTCCCCGCCGGGCAGACGACGGCGTTCGTCGGCCCGTCGGGCTGCGGGAAGACCACGCTGCTGAAGATGATCAACCGGCTCATCGAGCCCACGAGCGGCAAGATCTTCCTCGGCGACGAGGACGTCACCGGTCAGGACCCGGACAAGCTCCGTCGCCGGATCGGCTACGTCATCCAGGCCGGCGGGCTCTTCCCGCACATGACCGTGGGCGCCAACGTGGCCCTGGTGCCGAAGATGCTCGGCTGGGACAAGAAGAAGGTCGCCGGCCGCGTCGAGGAGCTGCTGGACCTGGTCGGGCTGGACCCGGCGGTCTACCGCGACCGCTACCCCCGGGAGCTCTCCGGCGGGCAGCAGCAGCGCGTCGGCGTCGCCCGCGGGCTGGCCGCCGACCCGCCGGTGCTGCTGATGGACGAGCCCTTCGGCGCCGTGGACCCGATCACCCGCCAGCGCCTGCAGGACGAGATGCTGCGGATCCAGGACGAGCTGGGCAAGACCATCGTCTGCGTCACCCACGACTTCGACGAGGCCGTGAAGCTCGGCGACAAGATCGTGGTCTTCGACGTCGGCGCGCGGGTGGTGCAGCACGGCACGCCCGAGGAGATCCTCAGCAACCCGGCCGAGCAGTACGTGGCCGACTTCGTGGGCGCCGGGGCCACCCTCAAGCAGCTCACCCTGGCCCGGGTCGAGGACGTCGAGCTGCGGCGGGTCACCACCGCCGTCGTCGGCACCGAGTCCGCCGCTGCGGTGGCCGCCGCCCGTGCGGTCGGGGACGACTACGTCGTCGTGCTGGACTCCCGCGGCCGCCCGGTCAGCTGGCCCACGCTCGCCGAGCTCGTCCGGACGACGACCGTGCCCGGGACCGTCGACACCCGGCTGCCGGTCGTCGGCCTGCGCTCGACCCTCAACGACGCCCTGGACACCATGTTGGCCGCCAGCCAGGCCGGGGTCGTCGTCATGGGCGGCCGGGACGACCTGGCCGGCGTGCTGACCATCGAGAGCGTGATGGCCGCCATCCAGCAGGCCCGCGCGGCGGTCGCCGGATGACCGCGGCGACCACCGGCCGGCCCGGCGTCGACACCGCAGGAGCCGGCGCGGCCGCCGACGCCCGGGACACCGCCGCGCCGGAGCAGGCCCGCGGCGGCTGGCGGGCCCTGGCGGTCCAGCCGCTGCTGGTCCTCCTCGGCGTCGTCGCCTTCCTCGTCTGGCGGACCACCGCGACGCTGACCGAGACCGAGGCCCGCCAGCTCAACGCCACCGCGCTGTGGACCAGCATCCGCGAGCACCTCTCGCTCACCGTGGTGGCCGCGGTGCTGGTGCTGGTCATCGCGATCCCGCTGGGGATCGCGCTGACCCGCGGCCCGCTCCGCCGGCTCAGCCCGCTGGTGCTCGCCGTGGCCAACACCGGCCAGGCCGCACCGGCCATCGGCCTGTTCGTGCTGCTGGCCATGTGGCTCGGCTTCGGGTTCCGGACGACGGTGATCGGCCTGGTCCTCTACGCCGCGCTGCCGGTGCTGCGCAACACAATGGTCGGCATCCAGCAGGTCGACGCCCGGCTGGTCGAGGCCGGCCGGGGCATGGGGATGAGCGCCGCGGCGGTGCTGTTCCGGGTGGAGCTGCCGCTCGCCGTCCCGGTCATGCTCGCCGGGGTGCGCACCGCGCTGGTGCTGCTGGTCGGCACCGCCACGCTGGCCACCTTCATCGACGGCGGTGGCCTGGGCGTGCTGATCAACACCGGCATCACGCTGAACCTGAACTCGCTGCTGGTCTCCGGTGCCGTGCTGGTCGCGCTGCTGGCGCTGGCCGTCGACTGGCTCGGCCGCGTGGTCGAGCACGTCGCCCGACCGAAGGGGCTGTGATGGGCACCCCCCGCACGTGCGCCGTCGTCCTGCCGCTGGTCGGCGCCCTGCTCACCGGCTGCGGTCTGCAGAGCGCCAGCACCTTCACCCCGCAGGCCTCGGCCGGCGCCATCGCGCCGATCGCCGGGGTCGACGGCGCACCGATCACCGTCGGGTCCAAGAACTTCACCGAGCAGCTGGTCCTGGGCAAGATCGCGGTGATCGCGCTGCAGGTCGCCGGCTTCGACGTCGCCGACAGCACCAGCATCCCGGGCGCCGCGCCGTCCCGGGCAGGTCAGCTCAGCGGCAAGATCGACATGCAGTGGGAGTACACCGGCACCGGGTGGCTGAACTACCTGGCCATGCCCGAGGGCATCCCGGACCAGCAGGAGCAGTACGCGGCGGTGCGGGACGCCGACGCGGCCAACGGCATCAGTTGGCTGCCGCCGGCGGAGGCGAACAACACCTACGCCTTCGGCGTCCGCAGCGAGTCGATCGCCGAGCTCGGTGGGGTCGCCTCGCTGTCCGACGTGGCCGCGCTGCCGGTGGAGCAGCGGACGTTCTGCGTTGAGTCGGAGTTCGCCACCCGCAGCGACGGCTTCGAGCCGATGCTGGAGACCTACGGCATCCCGCTCGGTGACCCGCAGGGGGTGCCGCGGGGGAACGTGCGCGTGCTGGACACCGGTGCGGTCTACACCGCCACCGACCGCGGTGACTGCAACTTCGGCGAGGTCTTCACCACCGACGGGCGACTGGAGTCCCTGGACCTGACCGTGCTCGAGGACGACCAGGGGTACTTCCCGGCGTACAACATGGCGCCGGTGGTGCGGACCGAGACGCTGGACGAGCACCCGGAGATCGCGGACGTGTTCGCCGAGATCACCCCGCTGCTGACCGACGAGGTGATGATCGGGCTCAACGGCCGGGTCGACGTCGGCGGCGAGGACCCGGCGGACGTCGCCTACGAGTGGATGCGCAGCGTCGGCCTGGTCTCCTAGGCGGACCACCCGGCGCCGTCCGGGCTCACCGTGCGTGCTCCTGGCTCACCTCCTGCCCTGAGCCAGGAGCACGCACGATCAGGTCACCTGATCCCGGGCGACCAGGTGCTCAGCCCAGCGAGGCCAGCCGGCTGACCAGGAACTCGACCGCCGCGTCGCTGTCCACGCCCTCCGCGACGGCGACCGCCGTGTCCGAGGTGGACGGCGACCGGCGGTCCACCAGGGTCTGCCCCCGCCCGGCGCCGGGGCCGGTGTCCACGACGACGTCCCGCGGCACGGTGTGCAGGGTGCCGGGCACGATCGCCTCGGTGAGCGCCAGCGCGTCGTGCACGACCACCCCGTCGATGCCGTAGCTGGTGCGCGCGTGGTCCAGGTACTGACGGAGGACTGCGGCGGCCTGGGCACCGATCGGGCCGGCGGCGGCGAAGCGGGCGATGCCGGCCTCGGTGAGCACCGTGGGCAGGGTGACGTCCAGCCCCACCAGCACGGTGGGCAGCCCGGCGGCGAACACCACCGCGGCGGCCTCGGGGTCGGCCCACACGTTGAACTCCGCGGCCGCGGTGACGTTGCCGCCGCGGGACGCCGAGCCGCCCATCACCACCAGCCGGCCGATCCGGGCGGCCGCGTCGGGGTACACCGACACCAGCAGCGCGATGTTGGTCAGCGGGCCGATCGCGGCCACCGTGACCGGGCGGTCGCTGCGCATGAGCAGCTCGGCCAGCGCCACGACGGCCGGCCGCGGGTCCACCGCGGCGACCGACGGCGGCAGCACGACGCCGCCCAGCCCGGCCTCGCCGTGCACGTGCCCGGCCCGCCGGGCCAGCGGCACCACCAGGGAGCTGCGCGCACCCGCGGCCACCGGCACGTCGGAGCGGCCGGCCAGGTGCAGCACCCGCAGCGCGTTCTCCGTGGTCTGCGCCAGGTCGACGTTGCCGTGCACGGTGGTCACCAGCTGCAGGTCGACCTCCGGGCTGGCGAGGGCGAGCAGCAGCGCCAGGGCGTCGTCGATCCCGGGGTCGGTGTCGACGACCAGGGGCGTGGGAGCAGGGGTGTCGGGCACCCGGTCATCCCACCAGACGCCGCCGACACGCCGGTACGTCGCCCGGGCCGCCGAGGTCACCGACCCCGGAAACCGCGCTCGACCTGGGCTTTCGCACCCGTGCTGTCGACAAGTGGCCGGGCCTGAGAGGGGTCGTCGACCGCTGCGCGGGGGTAGCACAACGGTTCGGTCACGCGCCCCGGCGGGGGTGTCCGCGACGGGCTCTGCGGAGGGCTCGCGTCCGTAACTTCTCCCTCAGCCGCGGTCCCTTCCCCGACCGCGGCGACGACGAGGAGGAGGCACGCGATGGACGACGTTCGACAGCCCGGCGACTCGCCCGTCGCCGTCCGCACCCTGGTGCGGGACCACGCGGTCCGCGGCAGCGCCGCCCAGCGCGAGGCGGCGCGGCGCCGGGAGCTGGCTGCCCGCCCGGCCCCGCGCCGCACGCTCGCCCAGCGGGAGGCGGACGCCCGGACCGCACCGGTCCGCGCCGTCCCGGACCCGAGCGGGACGGTCCGCCGCCGCGTCGACGGCGACGCAGCGCCCGCCGGCCCCGCGGTCGACCCGTACGAGCTCCTGGCCGCCGGGCACCTCGCGGCCGCGTGGCTGGCCGCCGAGCTGGCCGCCGCCGCCACGGCGACCAGCACCGCTCGGGCGAGCAGCACCGCCACGGCGACCACCGCGGCCACGGCCTCCGGCGCCACCGCCACCACCCCGACGGCGTGCGCGCCGTCGACCGTTCCGGCCGCAGCTGCCGGGTTCCCCGCGTCCGAGGTCACCGCGACCCGGCGCAGGACGATCACCACCCGCGCCTCCCGCTGGGGCGCCGGCCCCGGAGGCGCCCACCTGGCGTGGGGCCCCGCCCCCCGGGTCCACCGGCTCACCGACGGCGCCGACCGGCTCCTGCCCACCGCGGCCGCCCCTGTGCGGCCGGTGACCGCAGCCGTCCCGCCCCGTCCCGCCGTCCCGGTCGGGCCCGCCGCCCCCCGGACGGTCGCCCTCGACGCCGAGTTGGAGGAGGCGATCGCCTTCGCCACCGACCTCGGCACCGACCTGCTCACCACCCGCGCCCGGCTCGCACCCCGCCCGTCCCGGCTCACCGCCCCGGTCCGCGGGGTCCTCGCCGGGCTGCGCCGGCTGACCCGTGCCGCCGCCGGCTGGGGCGCCGGACCCGGTGGCGACCACCTGGCCTGGGACCGGCCCACGCCGCCTCCGGTGCACCGGCTGACCCTCGCCCCGGAGCAGTCCCCGGCCGACCCGTCCGGCCCGGCCACACCCCGCCCGTTCCCGGCCGACCTGCGCCACCGCGCACCGGACGGCGACGAGCCCGCGCCCCGGCCCGGCACCCCTGCCCGCCCGGCCCTGCCGCAGGGCCCCGCGTGGACCGGCGGCGTCCGGTCGCCGCTCTCTAGGGTGGCGGCATGTTCACGACTCGGCCGGAGCTCGCCGGCACCTTCGGCATGGTCGCCTCCACGCACTGGCTCGCCAGCGCCGCGGGCATGGCGACCCTCGAGGCCGGTGGCAACGCGTTCGATGCCGCGGTCGCTGCGGGACTCACCCTGCAGGTGGTCGAGCCGCACCTCAACGGTCCGGGGGGCGAGGTCCCGATCCTCTTCGCCCGGAGCCCGCGGGCAGCCTCCGGCGCGGGGGAGCCCGTCGTCCTGTCCGGACAGGGGACCGCCCCCGCCGGCGCCACGATCGAGGCCTACAACCACCTGGGTCTCGACCTGGTCCCCGGCACCGGCCTCCTCGCCGCGACCGTGCCCGGCGCCATGGGCGCCTGGCTGACCCTCCTGCGCGACCACGGCACCCTGCCGCTGGACGCCGTCCTCCGCTTCGCCATCGAGTACGCCGAGCACGGCCACCCGCTCCTGCCGCGGGTCGCCGCGACCGTCGCCTCGGTCTCCGCGCACTTCCGTTCCCACTGGCCGACCTCGGCCGCCACCTGGCTCGCCGCCGACGGAGCTGTCCCCACCGCCGGCCGTCTGTTCCGCAACCCGGTCCTCGCCTCGACCTACCGCCGACTGCTCGACGCAGCGCGCGGACCCTCCCGAGAGGCGCAGATCGACGCGGCACTGACGGCCTGGTACCAGGGGTTCGTCGCCGAGGCGATCGACGAGTTCTCCCGGTCCGCTGTGATGGACGACTCCGGTCGTGCCCACAGCGGCTTCCTCACCGGAGCAGACCTCGCCGGCTGGCGCCCGACGTACGAGCCGCCGGTCACCCTGGACTGGCGTGGGTGGACGCTCGCGAAGGCCGGGCCGTGGTCCCAGGGCCCGGCGCTGCTCCAGGCGCTCGCGATGCTGGACGGCGTCCCGGCGGCGGGACCGGGGGCCGGGTACGCCTCGGGCACCGCCGACGCCAACCTGGTCCACGTCAGCGCGGAGGCGGTCAAGCTGGCGATGGCCGACCGCGAGGCCTGGTACGGCGACACGGCAGAGGCACCGGTGGACGACCTGCTCCTCCCCGACTACACCGCACAGCGGCGGGCGCTGATCGGCGACCGGGCCAGCACCGAGCTGCGGCCCGGCTCGCCCGGGGGGCGCCCGCCGCGGCTGCCCCGGTTCGTCACGGAGACCTCGGGCCGCGAGCGGCCGTCGGGGCGGGCGCTCGCCGGGGTCGGTGAGCCCACCGTGGACACCCGGGGCACCACCCGCGGCGACACCGTGCACGTCGACGTCGTCGACCGCTGGGGCAACATCGTCTCGGCCACCCCCTCCGGCGGCTGGCTGCAGAGCTCACCGACCATCCCCTCGCTGGGCTTCGCCCTGGGCACGCGGGCGCAGATGTTCTGGCTGGAGCCCGGCCTGCCCAACTCCCTGGCCCCGGGCAAGCGCCCGCGCACCACGCTCACGCCCTCGCTGGCGCTGCGTGGCGGCGTCCCGACGATGGCCTTCGGCACGCCGGGCGGCGACCAGCAGGAGCAGTGGCAGCTGTGCTTCTGGCTGGCCCACACCCTCGGCGGGCTGGACCTGCAGGCCGCGATCGACGCGCCGGCCTGGCACACCACCAGCTTCCCGTCGTCGTTCTACCCGCGGGAGATGACCCCAGGGGAGCTGGTCGTGGAGTCCCGGCTGGGCGAGGACGTGATCGCCGAGCTGCGCCGCCGCGGCCACCAGGTCAGCGTCTCCGACGCCTGGTCGCTGGGCCGGATGTCGGCGGTCTCGATCGACCCGGAGACCGGGGTCCTGCGGGCCGGCGCCAACCCCCGCGGCATGCAGGGGTACGCGGTCGGCCGCTGAGCAGCGTCCTCAGCTCCCCGGCGGGCCGCACTGGGGAGCGCCGGGGCACTCGGGCATGATCGGCCGGGGCGCGGGCGTGCAGGACGCCGCCGGTGCCACGGGCCAGGGCTGGGGCGGAGGTCGGGCGATGTCGCTGCAGGACCGCGACCGGATCGCGGCCGGCGCGCGGATGGCGCTCGCGTCGACCAGCGGGCCGGGGCTCCAGCGCCTGCTGGACCTCGCCGCCGCCCTGCTGGCCGCGCCCTCGGTCGGGGTGGCGCTCGCCGGTGAGGTGCAGACCATCGTCGGCACGTCGGGCCGGCCGGTCTGGCGGGTCGGCGCGCAGCACCGGCTGAGCGACACCGTCGGCAGGACCGTCGTGACCGCGCGGGCGCCCAGGGCCTACGCCGACGCGCGCGCCGACCCCCGTGTCGCCGACCTCCCCACCGTGCGGGCCGGCGACGTGGTCGCCTACCTCGGCGTCCCGCTGTTCGAGGCGACCGGCGAGCACGTGGTCGGCGTCCTGGCGGTCTTCGGGCCGGAGCCGCGGACCTGGACCGACACCGACGTGGCGACGCTGGTCCAGCTCGCCGGGCCCGTCGTCTCCGAGCTCGAGCTGGCCGCGATGACCGCGGAGCTGGAGCACAGCCGGCTGCGCGGCGACCTGGCCATCGAGGCGGCCGGCATCGGCATCTTCGACTGGGACCTGGCGACCGGCCGGCTGGACTGGGACGACCGGATGCTGCGGCTGCTGGACTACGACCGCAGTGCGTTCCCGGGCACCATCCGCGCCCTCCTCGACCGGCTCGACCCCGACGAGGTCGACCGGGTCAGGACGGTGATCGACGCCGCCGTCGCCGCCGGTGGCCCGTTCGAGCTGGAGTACCGCGCGCTCCTGCCCTCCGGCGAGGTCCGCTGGATGGCGAGCCGCGGGCGGGCGCTGCGCGACGGCACCGGGGCGGTGACGCGGCTGCTGGGCGCCGTCCAGGACGTGACCCGCCAGCGGCACGGCGAGGCGGCGGTGGCCCGGGTCCTGGAGTCGATGCCGGCGGCGTTCTTCTCCCTGGGCCGGGACTGGCGGTTCAGCTACGTCAACGCGGAGGCCGAGCGCCTGCTGGGTCGCACCCGCGAGGAGCTGATCGGCGGGGACATCTGGGAGCTCTTCCCGGCTGCGGTCGACAGCGACTTCGAGGTGCACTACCGCGGGGCGATGGACACCGGCGAACTGGCGGTCTTCGAG
Organism: Modestobacter muralis; assembly: GCF_010682105.1. GTDB lineage: Bacteria > Actinomycetota > Actinomycetes > Mycobacteriales > Geodermatophilaceae > Modestobacter > Modestobacter muralis. The sequence continues at coordinate 538,722 of NZ_JAAGWH010000013.1, forward strand.
GCGTACTACCCCGCGCCGCTCGACGCCTGGTACGAGGTCCGGGCCTGGCCCAGCACCGACGGGCTGTCGGTCTACTTCCTGAACGTGACGCAGCGGCACCGCGCCGACGAGACCGCGCGCCAGGAGGTCGAGCGGCTGGCGCTGCTGGCCCGGGTCACCGACTCGCTCTCCGACGCACTGATCTCCCGTCGTGGTGGCCGGGGCGCGCTGACGCAGCTGATGCAGGCCGTGGTCCCCGGGCTGGGCGACTGGGTGATCGGCAGCCTGGTGGAGGACAGCGGCCGACTGCGGGACGTCGGCGGCTGGCACCGGGACCCCGACCTGCGTCCGGTGGTGGACCGGTACGCGGAGCTGCGGCTGGGCGCCCTGCGGTCGACCGCCCCGATCGTGACCGCCCTGGCGACCGGCGAGCTGACGGTCGTACCGGACGTGGCGGCCGCCGTCGGGAACGGGCTGCCTGCAGGTGCCGTGGCCGACGCCTACTGGACGCTGGACCCCGGGACGGCCGTCGCGGTCGCGCTGATCGCCCGCGGCCGCGTGCTCGGGGCCATGAGCGTCTACCGGTCGCGGGACCGCGCGCCGATGAACGCCGCCGAGCAGGCGCTGCTGAAGGAGGTGGCCGACCGGGTCGCGCTGGCACTGGACAGTGCCGCGCTGCACGAGCAGCAGCGCCGGATGGCCGAGGAGCTGCAGCGCAGCCTGCTCACCGCCCCGCCGGAGCCGGACCACTCCGAGATCGAGGTGCGCTACGTCCCCGCCGTCCAGGCCGCCCAGGTCGGCGGCGACTGGTACGACGCGTTCCTGCAGCCCGGCGGCGCCACCGTGCTGGCGATCGGTGACGTCGTCGGGCACGACACGGTCGCGGCGGCCGCGATGGGCCAGCTGCGCAGCCTGCTGCGGGGCATCGCCTACAGCAGCGGCGGCGGCCCGGCGGCCGTCCTGTCCGACCTCGACCGGGCGATGGCGGGCCTGCAGGTGCACACCCTGGCCACCGCGGCGGTCGCCCGGCTGGAGCAGACGGACGAGGAGCGTGCGCAGGGCCTGACCCGGCTGCGCTGGTCCAGCGCCGGCCACCCCCCGCTGCTGGTGCTGCACCCCGACGGCCGGGTGGAGGAGCTGGCGACCGAGCGGGCCGACCTCCTGCTGGGCGTGGCGCCGGAACGCCCCCGCCGGGAGCAGGTGGAGGTGCTGCAGCGCGGCGCGACGGTGGTGCTCTACACGGACGGGCTCGTCGAGGGCCCGGACCTGCCCCTGGACGACGGGGTGCTCCGGCTGCGGCAGCTGCTCGGGGAGCTCGGCAACCTGCCACTGGGCGAGCTGTGCGACCAGCTGCTGCAGCGGATGCGGCCGGGCGGCTCGGAGGACGACGTCGCCCTGGTCGCGGTGCGGCTGCACCGGGAGGACCGCCCCCGCCCGCAGTCCGCCGGCCCGGAGGTCGTGCCGCCCACCCCGTGAACGAGGGAGTTCAGCGGCGGGGGAGCAGCGCCCAGACGCTCTTGTGCCCGTCGGCGCTGTGCCAGCCGTGCGCGTCGGCCATCTCGGCGATCAGGTAGAGGCCGAGGCCGCCCTGGCTGGGGTCGCGCCCGACGGCGGGCTGCGGCGGCTGCTGCGCGTTGGCGTCGCGCACCTCGATGAGCCAGGCGTCGGGGGTGCGGCGGACCCGGGCCTGCACGCCCCCACCGCCGTGCCGCAGGGCGTTGGAAGCCATCTCGTCGAAGGCCAGGACGACGGCCTCGTCGAGGTCGGCGGCCTCCTGGTCACCGGCGGACTCGGCGGCCAGACCGCGCCGCAGTTCCGAGCGGACCCGGGGCAGCTCGGCGACGTGCGCGAGCTCCCACGTCCATCCGTCCTGGCCCGGTGGCGGGGGGGACGACGGCCATGCGAGGCCGGCCGACTCGCCCGTCACTCGGTCTCCTTGCGCTCTGGCCGCTGTGTGCTCAACGGCGAACTCCTGTCTTGTCTCCGTGGCGGCAGCCCAAACCACGACACGCCTGTGATCCACGACTCATCGTCCGACTGTCCTGGTGCGGCGGGGTCGGGGCCGACGGACGTCCTCCGGGCACCGTAGAGCACCGCGGTCCGCAGCAGGAGCTCAGGCGCCGGCGGCGAGGTAGCGCCCCACCACCGACGGGTCTCGCATGACCGGGCCCATCACCGCCACGCCGTGGGCGCCGGCGGCGCGGCAGTCGGCGACGTCCCCGGGTGCCACCCCACCGAGGGCGAACACCGGGGGGCCGAGCGGCACCAGCGCCGCCAGCCCGGCGGTCCCGAGCGCCGGTCCGTACCCGGGCTTGGACGCCGTGGCCGCCAGCGGGGAGAGGAAGGCCCAGTCGCAGCCCTCGGCCCGGGCCCGGGTCAGCTCCGCCGCCGAGTGGCAGGACCGGCCCAGCAGCGTCGGTCGGGCCTCGGGCAGCGGGTCGGCCGCGGACAGGTGGACCGCCGTCCGCCCCGCGCCGCCTGCTGCGCCGGCCCACACCAGGACGCCGTCCACCGGGGCGAGCAGCCCGGCGATCTGCTCGGCGAGGGCGGCGCGCTCGGGCAGCGGCAGGTCCTTGTCCCGCAGCACCACCGCCCGGGCGCCGGCGTCGACGGCCGCGGCCACGGTGTCGACGAGGCTCCCGGTGCACTGGGTGCGGTCGGTGAGCACCAGCAGCCGCGGCAGCCTCACAGCTCCGGGCGCCCGGCCATGGCCGTGGACTCCTGGGCGTGGAAGCGCCGGGGGATCCGGCCGGCGCCGCGGGCGAGCCGGCCGCCCTCGACGGCCTGGCGCATGGCCAGCGCCATGCGCTCCGGGTCCCGGGCCCGGGTGACGGCCGAGGCCAGCAGCACCGCGTCGCAGCCCAGCTCCATGGCCAGGGCGGCGTCCGACGCCGTGCCGATCCCGGCGTCGAGCACCACCGGCACCGACACCGCGTCGCGCAGCAGCGCGATCGAGTGCGGGTTGCGGATGCCCAGGCCGCTGCCGATCGGGGAGCCCAGCGGCATCACCGCCGCGCAGCCGGCATCGGCCAGCCGGCGGCCCAGGACCGGGTCGTCGGTGGTGTAGGCGAAGACCTGGAAGCCCTTGAGCACCAGCTGCTCGGCGGCGTCCAGCAGCTCGACGGCGTCGGGCAGCAGGGTCTGCTCGTCGCCGATGACCTCCAGCTTCACCCAGTCGGTCTCGAACGCCTCCCGGGCGAGCTCGGCGGTGCGCACCGCCTCGCGGGCGGTTCTGCAGCCGGCGGTGTTGGGCAGCAGCCGGACGCCGCACCGGTCGAGCACCTGCATCATCGAGTTGCCGGCGACGGCCTCGACCCGGCGCAGTGCCACGGTCACCAGCTGGGTGCCGGAGGCGCGGACCACCCGCTCCAGGGACTCCATGCTGGGCAGCCCGCCGGTGCCCAGCACCAGCCGGGAGGTGAAGGTCTCCCCGGCGAGGGTGAACGGGTCGCCGGCCTCCTCGGCGGCCAGCGCCGGGACGAGCTCGTCGGTGAGTTGGCCCCCTTGCAGGGGCCCGCTGCGAGCCTGCGAGTGGTGGGGGGCAAGGGGGTCCTTCTGCACGGGGTCAGCCTCCTGCGGTGGGGGCGAGCACCTCGACGGCGTCGCCGGGGGACAGTCGGGTGGCGGCCCAGGTGCTGCGCGGGACGACGTCGCCGTTGCAGGCCACCGCGACCCGGTCGTGGCCGGAGCTGCGCTGGGCGACGAGGTCGGCCACCGTGGCGCCGTCAGCCAGGTCGACGGGGGAGCCGTTGACGGTGACGTTCACGGGGAGGTCCTCTCGAGTCGGTCGGCCCGCACGAAGCGGTCGACGGTGAAGGGGGCGGCCAGCTCCGGGACCTCGCCGGTGGCCAGGTGCTCGGCGACGACGTCCCCGGTCACCGGGGTGAGCAGGACGCCGTTGCGGTGGTGCCCGGTGGCGAGCACCAGCCCGGGCAGGCCCGAGGAGCCCAGCAGCGGGGCGTTGTCGGCGGTGCCGGGCCGCCAGCGGGCCAGCGTCTCGACCAGCTCCAGCTCGGTCACCCCGGGCACGACCTCGATCGCGTCGTGCAGCAGGTCGTGCACGCCACCGGCGGTGACGGTGGCGTCGAAGCCGCGGTCCTCGGTGGTCGCGCCGATGATCAGCCCGTCGCCGGCGTAGGGCACCAGGTAGACGTGCCGGCCGCGCACCAGCGCCCGCACCGTGCCCTCGAGCAGCCCCTCGGCACCGGCCAGCCGCAGGATCTGCCCCTTGACCGGCCGCACCGGCAGCGGCGGGACGCCGGGCAGCCCGCCGCTGTGCGCGCCGAGGGCCAGCACGACCTGGCCGGCCGGCAGCTCCCGGCCGCCGTCCAGCACCACCCCGGTGGCCCGGCCGTCGGTCACCTGCAGCTCGCGCACGCGGGCGCGCAGCACCTCGACGCCGGTGGCCTCGGCCGCGGCCAGCAGGCCGGCGTGCAGCGCGCGGCCGTCGACCGAGTGGTCGCCGTCGACGGCCAGCCCGCCGCGCACCCGCGGGGTCAGCGAGGGCTCCCGGCGGCGCGTCTCCCGCGGGGTGAGCCGCTCGGCGGCCAGGCCCAGCTCGCGCTGGTAGCCGTGCAGCGCGTCGAGCTCGCGCATGTCGTCCTCGTCGAACCCGACGACCAGGGTGCCCACGGTGCGCAGCCCCACCGGGCGGCCGCCGGCGGCCTCGACCTCGGCGGCGAAGTCGGGGTAGCGCTGCAGCGAGGTCAGGCAGAGCCGGAGCAGGTCGGTCTCGCCGTAGGCCGCCTCGGTGACCGGGGCCAGCATCCCGGCCGCCGCCTGCGAGGCGCCGGCGCCCGGGGACTCGTCGACGACGGTGACCGAAAGGCCGCGCTGCGCCGCGCGCCAGGCGACCGACAACCCGATCAGCCCACCCCCGGCGACGACGACGTCGGTGCGGTCCACGGCTGCTCCCATCACCGGCATTACCCGGCTGGTCCGAGCGGTCGGTGGCCAGGCAGCCACCCTCTCAGCCCGGTCCCGCCGAGCTCCCGCACACGGCCGCGAGCCGTGCCCGGCCACCATAGACCGGCTCCGTAGAGTGCCCGCCGTGCTCCAGTACGGGTCCGTCGGGTGCGCCCGGTGACCGACGAGCCACTGCTGGACGTCACGGACCTGTCGGTCGGCTACGGCGGCGATCCGGTCTGTGCGCCGGTGTCCCTGGCCATGCTCCCGGGCACCGCGGTGGGGCTGGTCGGTCCCAACGGCGCGGGCAAGTCCACCGTCCTGCAGACGATGGTCGGTCTGCTGCCCCCGTTGGCCGGCACGGTCACCTTCGCCGGACAGCCGGTCGACGAGCGCTCCGCGGACTTCCGCCGCGCGGTCGCCGGGGTGCTGGACGACGACGCCTTCTTCCCCTCGCTCACGGGTGCCGAGCACCTGCTGCTCACCGCCCGGGCGCACGGCGTCACCGACGCCGAGCAGGTCGTGGCCGACGAGCTGGCCGCCTTCGGGCTCACCGAGCGGGCCGGTGCGCTGCCCTCGGCGCTGTCCTCGGGACAGCGGCGGCGACTGGCGCTGGCCGGGGCGCTCGTGCGTCCGGCCCGGCTGCTGGTGCTGGACGAGCCGGAACGGCGGCTGGACACCGCCATGCGCCGCACGCTGGCCGACCGGCTGGCCGCCCTGGTGGCCGCGGGCGCCACCGTGCTGTTCGCCTCGCACGACCCGGCCTTCCTGGGCACGCTGGCCGACGCGGTGCTGGTGGTCGCCGACGACGAGTGCCGGCTGGTCGAGCCCGCGGACGCGGTCGCCGACCTGCGCGAGGGCTGATGGCGCTCCTGGCGCGGACGGCGGAGGAGTGGGACGGCGCCGCCGTCCGCCGGTTCACCCGGCGGGCCACCGCGGCCCGCGCCGACACCCGCTGGTGGACCCGGCTCGGTGACCTGGCCTCCGGGCTCACCTCGGCCGCGATCGCGGTGGCGGTGTGCGGTGGGCTGGTCTCCGGTCTCCGCGAGCAGATCGCCGCCCGGCCGCCGGTCTCCGCGGCGGTGCTGCCGGGCGGGCTGACCGCGACCGCGGTCGCCGTGGCGGTGGCGGCCGGGCTCGTCGCCCTGTTCGCCCGGCTCGGGCCGGTCAGCGCGACCCCGGGCGTGGCCGCCTGGTGGCTGCCGCTGCCGGCCGGACGCCGGGAGCTGCTGCGCGGCGAGCTGCGCCGGGGACTGGGGCTGGCCGCCGCCGCGGCGGTGGGGGTGGCGCTGCCGGTGGTGCTCACCGGGACCAGGACGCTCGGCGGGGTGCTCACCGGGCTGGTCGCCGGCGGGCTGCTCGCGGTGGCCGCGGTCGGGGCACTCGTCGTCCGGCAGGCCGGGAGCGGCACCCGGTGGGTGCCCGCCGCCGCCGGGGGCGTGGTGGCGGCCGCGCTGGTCGCCCCGCCCGTGCTCGGCTGCCTCGCCGTGACGGCCGGTGCCCGGGTGGCCTGGCCGGCCGTGCCCGCGCTGCCCTGGGGAGCGGCCGCGGCACTGCTGCTGGTGCTGGGTGCCGGTGCCGCGTGGGCCGTGGTGCTCGCCGACCGCCGGCTGGGGGAGCTGTCGGCCGCCGCGCTGCGGGCGTCGGGGGAGACCGTGCAGTACGCGACCGCCTCGGTGTTCTCCCTGGACACCCGGGAGATCGGCCGCGCGCTGCGCAGCCCGGTCCGCCGTCCGCGCCGGGCGCTGCGCTGGCGGTGGGTGCGCCGGGCCGAGCACGCCGTCGTCGCCGGCGACCTCGCGGTGCTGGCGCGGTCGCCGTGGCGCTGGGGACAGCTGGCGGGAGGCGCGGCGCTGCCCGTCCTGGCCGCCCGCACGCAGGGGCTGGGCGAGCTGCCGGCGCTGGTGGCGGTCGCCGTCGTCCTGGGCTGGTGGACCGCGGCGACGGCGGTGGGGGAGCCGAGCCGCCGGGCGTCGTCCGCCCCGGGGGCCGACCGGTCGCTGCCGCTGGCCGCCGCGGTCGTCGTCCGCTGCCGGGCGGTGGTGCCCGTCGCCGTCCTCGCCGTCGTCCTCGGGGTCTCGGCGCTGCTGGTCGGGCAGGGCGCGGGCTCGCCGGTGGCCTGGCTGGCCCTCGGGGTCGCGGCCGCTCCGGCCTGGGCGGGCGCGGCGGTGCGCGCCGGCTACCGGCCCGACCTGGACTGGGCGGGCCCGGTGGTCTCCTCGCCGATGGGCGCGGTCCCGACCGGGGTCGGCGCCACCCTGGTGCGCGGCCCGGACGTCGGGGTGCTGGGCATCGTCCCGGTCGTGCTGGCCCTGCTGCTGGGCGCGGTGCCGTGGTGGCTGGTGGCTGGTGGCCTCGCCTGGTCACTGGCGCTCGCGGCGTTCGCCGTCGCGACCGCGCACCAGGACTGACGGTCGGCGGCCCTCGCCGTCCTGCCCGGCTCGACCCGGTGCAGGCAGGGTGGAGCCGCGTGCGCACGCGGCTGGACCCTGCAAGGCCCGGCTCGAGCTGCGGTCGTGACCGGTCGGTGGGGCTCAGCCGAGGGCTGGGTCCCACTGGCCGGTGAGCACGCTCGTGGTGACCGCCGCGACGCAGACGAGCACCGCGCCGACGACGAACGCCGCGTCCAGCGGGCGCAGCTGCGAGCCGCGGGCGTTGGTGCGGGCGGTGCCGGAGTCGAAGCCGCGGGCGTCCATCGCCGTGGCCAGCCGGGTGCCCCGCCGGATCGCCCCGACCAGCAGCGCGAACGAGGTGCTGACCAGCAGCCGGGCGTGGGCGACCGGGTCGGCGCCGGCGTCCACCCCGCGGGCACGGCGGGCCAGCCGGATCGTCTCGAACTCCGCGGCCAGCAGCGGGACCAGCCGCATCGCGGCCAGCGCGCCGTAGGCGAAACGGGTCGACACCCGCCAGTGCAGGGTCAGCGCGTCGGCCAGCCGCACCGGGTCGGTGGAGGCGACCAGCAGGATGCCCGGCAGCGACAGCGCGACCACCCGCAGCGCCCAGGTCGCGCCGCTCGCCCACGCCTCCGCGCCGGACAGCGACCCGAACGCCACGTTGACCCACGCCACCCCCAGCGCGCTGACCAGCAGCGGCCAGGTGCGGCGCAAGACGTCGCCAGGGCGGGTCAGCCCGGCGGCCGGCAGCAGCGCGAGCTCCGCGGCCACCAGCACCGCCGAGGTGACCAGGTCACCGCTGACCAGCAGCACGGCGGTGACGACGACGATCGCGGTCAGCTGGGCGACCGGGTTCACCGCCGACAGCGGTACCGGGCGGGCCGGTCCGAGCGCGAGGGGGAGGCTCATGCCGGCACCGTCGAGCCCAGCGCCAGCACGTCGTCGGCGAGCGCGGTGACCACGCCGGCGTCGTGGGTGACCAGGCACAGCGCCCGGTCGCCGTCCTGCTGCTCGGCCAGCAGCGCCACCAGCTCGGCCCAGGTCTCCCGGTCCTGGCCGAAGGTGGGCTCGTCGAGGACCAGCACCCGCGGGTCGGTGGCCAGCGCGGTGGCCACCGACAGCCGCCGCTGCTGGCCGCCGGAGAGGGTGAACGGGTTGGCCTCGGCGAGCGCGGCCAGGCCCAGCCGCTCCATCAGCTCCCCGGCCCGGGCGGTGTCGCCCGCGCCCAGGGCGAGCTCGTCGCGCACCCGGCCGGTGAGGAACTGGTGCTCGGGCTGCTGGAACACCGTGCCGATCCGCTGCACCAGCTCCCCGGCCCGCCACCGGTGCGGGGGCCGCTCCGGACGGCGCAACCCGGCGGTGAGCGCCGCGCCCGCGGTGACCCGGCCGGTGGTGGGGGCCCGCAGCCCGGCCAGCAGCAGCGCCAGCGTCGACTTGCCGGTGCCGTTCGGGCCGGTGACGGCCAGCGTCCGGCCCGCGCGCAGGACGACGTCGGTGGGCAGCAGCCCGGGGGAGTCGCTGCCGCGGTGGGTGTACCCGGCGGCCTCGGCGGCCAGCAGCTGCTCGCCGGGGGAGTGCTGCTGCCGCACGGGCAGCCGCGGGGGCGCGGGCCGCCAGTCCCGGCCGTGCTCGACGGTGCCGCCGCCGGGCAGCAGCTCCACCACCCGGTCGACCAGCGGCAGCCAGGACTCCACGTCGTGGTCGACCACGACCAGCGTGGCGTCGCGGGCGTCGACGGCCCGGAGCACCGCGGTGCGCACCTGCGCCGCACCGTCGGGGTCGAGCTGGGCGGTCGGCTCGTCGAGCAGCAGCAGCCCGGGCCGGGAGGCCAGCGCGCCGGCCAGCACCAGCCGCTGCTTCTGCCCACCGGACAGTGCGGCGGTCGCCCGGTCGCGGCCGAGGTCGAAGCCGACGGCGTCCAGTGCGGCGTCGACGGCGGGCCAGATCAGCGCCGGCGGGGTGCCGGTGTTCTCCAGCCCGAAGGCCACGTCGTCCCCGGCCCGGGTCATCACCAGCTGGGAGTCCGGGTCCTGGAAGACCATGCCGACCCGCTGCCGGCGCCGGTCGGGCACGGCGCCGTCGACGGTCAGCTCACCCGTGGGGTCGCCGGCCTCGGGGTCCAGCAGGCCGGCGAGGGCCCGCAGCAGGGTCGACTTCCCCGCGCCGGAGGCCCCGGTGAGCAGCACGCGCTCGCCAGGGGCCACCGTCAGGTCGACGTCCCGCACCGCCCACGCCCGGCGGGTGGCGTGCCGGAACCCCCAGCCCGCCAGCCGCACCGCCACCGGCGTCACCGGAGCGTCCTCGCCTCGGGGCGCGTGACGCAGGGAGGGGTGAGGTCCTCCGTCACACCCGGGTGCGGTCGGCGGCGAACGAGGACAGCGCGCCGCTGGCCCGCAGCGCGCGGGTCAGCGCGGTGCCGCCGATGCCGGCGACGAGCACGGTGCTGGTGACGACCAGGGCCAGGTAGACGGTCTTCCAGCCGCCGGTCCAGTCCGGGTAGTAGAAGTGGAAGTCCAGCAGGGCGGCGGCCAGCCCGGCCAGCGCCGCGGCCAGCAGCGCCTGCAGCCAGCCGAACCGGCGGTAGCGGAACGCGGCGAAGCCGAGCTCGGCGGCCAGGCCCTGGAGCAGGCCGTAGAGGATCACGGTGCTGCCGAAGTGCGAGCCGAGCAGCGCCTCGACGGTGGCCCCGATCAGCTCGGCGAACACCGCCGCGCCCGGCTTGCGGACGATGAGCGGCGCGACGACCGCGGCCACCAGCCAGACGCCGTACATGACGGCCTGGCTGGGCGGGAAGCCGGCGAAGGCCGGCCCGGCGGCGGTGTAGAGCAGGGACCATAGCCAGAACAGGACGCCGAAGGCGACCCCCAGCACGGCGGTGACGACGATGTCGACGGTCCGCCACGTGGGCGTCCCCGGGGCAGCGTCGGTCGATCGGACGGCCTTCTCGGCCATGGTGCTCCTCCAGACTCCCTGCGCCGGCATGACCCGGATCAGGTTCGAGGGTCTGCGGTCTCCCGCACTCTCAGCGCCGAGGCGCTCCCCTGTCGTGTGTGTGGCCGGAGCCTAGACCGACGGCGTCCGACCGCGCGGGTCCAGCCACCTCCCCGACCGGTGCGCCGCGGCCGACCCGGCGCACCGGTCGGCGGGGTGGCTCAGCCCCGCCGTCGCTCCGGGCCGCCGTGCAGCCCGCGCCGGGCCATCGACGCCGTCAGCGCCGTCCAGACCCGGACGGGGAGCACCCGGACGACCTTCATCAGCACCGCCATGGGCAGCGGGAACACGATCTCGGCGCGGTCCCGGGCGATGCCGTCGGCGATGGTGCGCGCGGCGGCCTCCGCGCTGATCTTGAACGGCATCGGGAAGCGGTTGCGGTCGGTCATCCGGGTGGCGACGAAGCCGGGGTTGACGGTCTGGACGACGATGCCGCGCGGGGCCAGCGACCCGCGCAGGCTCTCCAGCAGGTTGATCAGGGCCGCCTTGCCCGCGCTGTAGGCCTCCGAGCCGGGCATGCCCCGGTACCCGGCGACCGAGGCGACGCCGACGACCCGCCCGGCGCCGGCGCTGAGCATCTGCGGGACGACGGCCTCCATCGTGTGCACCGCGCCCATCACGTTGACCTGGAGGTGGTCGGCGAACAGCTGCGAGTCCCACGGTTCCACGTGGAACGACGACCAGGTGCCGGCGTTGAGGACCGCGACGTCCAGCCCGCCGAGCGCCTCGCGCACCGCCTGCCCGGCGGCGACGGTGGCCGCCCGGTCGGTGACGTCGACCGGGACGACGGCCATCCGGCCCGCCGCCACCTCGGCCAGCTGGTCGGCGCTGCGGGCGCTGATCGCCACGTGTGCCCCGCGGTCGGCCAGCTCGCGGGCCAGCGCGGCGCCGATGCCGGTCGAGGCGCCGGTGACCCAGATGCGTGCTCCGTCGAGCTCCATGGGCACAGCGTGGAGGATGGCCGGCATGGCAACGCGCAAGGGGTCGGGCAGGAAGGCAACACCGGCCGGCTCGGTGGGCCACGGTGACTTCGTCGCCTACCCGGGCGGGCCGACGGCGATCTACGACCTCCTGGAGCGGCTGTCCGAGGCGGCCGGCGACGCCCCCGAGTACGGCACCCCGGGCATCAGCCTGGACCGCACGCGCCTCACCGTGCGCTGGTTCGGCGAGCCGCCGGCCGCGGTGCAGCGGGTGCTGGACGGCGCGCAGGGCTTCGAGCTGACCGTCGCGCACACCGAGTTCCGCCCCGCCGACCTGCGCGCCGAGGCCGAGCGGCTGCGGGCCGACCACCCCGGCCTGGTCACCAGCGCCCGGGAGCGCCCCGAGGGCGACGGCATCGACGTCCTGGTCGCCCCGTCCGCCGCCGAGGCCGCCGGCAGCGCCGACGCCGCCCTGCAGCAGGCCGGCGTCCGGGCCGCCTTCCCCCTCATGGCCGAGGCGGGTGAGGCGCCCACACCCTGACCCCGGCTTTGCATGAAAATACAGAGCAGTGAATAATGCTCGTCGTGTCCAAGGTCCTGACCTCCCTGCCCGTCGGCGAACGCGTCGGCATCGCCTTCTCCGGAGGTCTCGACACCTCCGTCGCGGTCGCCTGGATGCGCGACAAGGGCGCGGTGCCCTGCACCTACACCGCCGACATCGGTCAGGCCGACGAGCCTGACATCGGCTCGGTGCCCGGCCGCGCCACGACCTACGGCGCCGAGATCGCCCGGCTGGTCGACTGCCGCGCCGCGCTGGTCGAGGAGGGCCTGGCCGCGCTGACCTGCGGGGCGTTCCACATCCGCTCCGGTGGCCGCAGCTACTTCAACACCACCCCGCTGGGCCGCGCGGTCACCGGCACGCTGCTGGTGCGCGCCATGCTCGAGGACGGCGTCCAGATCTGGGGCGACGGGTCGACCTACAAGGGCAATGACATCGAGCGGTTCTACCGGTACGGACTGCTGGCCAACCCCTCGCTGCGGATCTACAAGCCCTGGCTGGACGCCGACTTCGTCACCGAGCTCGGCGGCCGCAAGGAGATGTCGGAGTGGCTGGTCGCCCACGGCCTGCCCTACCGGGACAGCGCGGAGAAGGCCTACTCCACCGACGCCAACATCTGGGGCGCCACGCACGAGGCCAAGGCGCTGGAGCACCTGGACGCCAGCGTCGAGATGGTGCAGCCGATCATGGGCGTCCGGTTCTGGGACCCTGAGGTGGAGATCGCCACCGAGGACGTGACGATCGGTTTCGAGTACGGCCGGCCGGTCACGATCAACGGTGCGGAGTTCGCCTCCCCGGTCGACCTGGTGCTGGAGGCCAACGCCATCGGCGGCCGGCACGGCCTGGGCATGAGCGACCAGATCGAGAACCGGATCATCGAGGCCAAGAGCCGGGGCATCTACGAGGCGCCGGGGATGGCGCTGCTGCACGCCGCCTACGAGCGGCTGGTCAACGCCATCCACAACGAGGACACGATCGCCAACTACCACAACGAGGGCCGCCGGCTGGGCCGCCTGATGTACGAGGGTCGCTGGCTGGACCCGCAGGCGATGATGCTGCGCGAGTCGCTGCAGCGCTGGGTCGGCATGGCGGTCACCGGCGAGGTGACCCTGCGGCTGCGCCGCGGCGAGGACCACTCCCTGCTGGAGACCTCCGGCCCGGCGTTCAGCTACCACCCGGACAAGCTGTCCATGGAGCGCACCGTGGACTCCGCGTTCGGCCCGGTGGACCGGATCGGCCAGCTGACCATGCGCAACCTCGACATCGCCGACTCCCGCGCCAAGCTGGAGCAGTACGCCGCGATGGGCATGGTCGGCGGGGCGACCCCGACGGCCATCGGTGCGGCGCAGGCGGCCTCGACCGGGCTGATCGACGCCTCGCAGGCCGGCGGGGCCGAGGCGATCGCCTCCCGCGGTGGCATCTCCGCCCACGACGAGCTGCTGGACCGGGCCGCGATGGAGTCCGGTACCGACTGAGTGACCCGCCGGGCTCCTGCGCGCGGGAGCCCGGCGGACACGGTCAGCCGGCGGCGGGGCCGTAGGTCAGGTGCGCCACGCCGTTGCTCAGCGACTCCGAGCCCAGCAGCGTCAGCGTCTGCGCCGTCCCCTCGGGGAAGAGCCGGATCCCGGTGCCCACCGCCACCGGGTAGACGTAGAGGTGCAGCTCGTCGACCAGGCCGTCGGCGAGCAGCGCCCGGACCAGGGTGGCGCTGCCGCTGACGTAGAGGTCGCCGTCCACCTCGTCCTTCAGCGCCCGGATGCGGTCGGCGTCGTAGCCGCCGACCACGGTCGAGTTCCGCCAGACCGACTCGGCGTCGGTCAGCGTCGAGCTCACGACGTGCTTGCGGGTGTCGTTGAAGAACGGGGCGCCCGGGTCGTCCTCGACGGTGCGCGTCGACCACGCCGGGGCGAACATCTCGAAGGTCGTGCGGCCCAGCAGGATGCCGCTCGCCGACCCGGTCAGCGCGCCGATCGAGGCCGACAGGTCGTCGGGGAAGCCGTACTCGACCGTCCACATGGGGACATCGACCACGCCGTCGACGGTGGTGAACTCGTGGACCTTGATCGCGCCCATGTGCACTGGCTCCTCGGCATCGACCCGGCCGTGCCGGGGGGTGTCATCGCATGAGACGACTGCCGGCGCAGTTTCTCATCGCCGAGGCGGGGAGCGGGTCCGCCGGCGTGCGGGTGCTCAGCTCGGCAGGACCCGGACCTCGTCGACGGACCCGGCGAGGTGGCTGACCGACGGGGCCTGCGGCCAACCGGTGAGGTCCTCCCTACCCACCCGCCAGTAGCCGGTGGTGGTGGTCGGTGGGGTCGCTGAGCGGGTCACCGTGTTGCCGTCGTAGGTCAGCGACAACGTGCCGTCGGCGGCGATGCGGGCGGAGAAGTCGTGCCATCCGCCGTCGGCCTGGCTGTAGGCGGAGTTGACGGTCACGTGACCCGTGGCGGTCCGGACGCCGAAGTAGACGCGTCCGGTGCTGACCCCGTCGTTCGGGCCGAAGTAGAGGGCGGCCGTGGTGGTCGAGCTGTTCCCGCCCTGGCTGTCGCCGAAGGTCACGATCGGGCCGCCCAGGTCGGTCGAGCTCCTGACCCTGAGCTGGATCGTCAGCGGGAGCGTCAGCGCGTCGGCTGCGCTCCGGGTCACGTAGCCGGTCGAGCCGTCCAGGGTGATCGCGGGGTTGCTGCTGCCGGAGAGGCCCGCCGTCACGCCCCGGCTGATCCCGCCGACGTAGCTGCCGGTCCGCCCGTTGCTCGTCTGGTCCTCCGCCACGCTGCCCGACGGCTCGTCCAGCCGCCAGAAGAAGGACGGCCCCTGGCCCAGCACGGACCGACACGATGCCTCGGTGCACCAGGACGAGGCTGCGACGAAGGAGTTGCCCGGGTTGGTGGTCGGGGCGCTGAACGCGGCGTACGACACCTGCCACAGCAGGGCGGCGGAGACCGTCATGGCGACCGGGATCGTCGACCACAGGCCGACGGTCCGCGCGGACAGGGCCATCGGACCTCCTCCGCGGCCGGGACCTGGTCGGTATCGGCAGCAGGGACGCTCGTCTGCAGTCCAACGCCCTCGTCGGCGCCGGGCCCACTCCTCAGCCCAGGAAGGTGCTGACCAGCAGGTAGCCGTTGAGCCCGATGATCAGGGCGGCGACCACGGACCCGGTGAGGGTGGTGAGGCGGCGGTTGACCCAGCCGCCCATGAGGTCCTTGCGCGAGGTCAGCCACAGCAGCGGCACCAGGGCGAACGGGATGCCGAAGCAGAGCACGACCTGCGACCACACCAGCGCCTTGGTCGGGTCGACGCCCAGGCCCAGCACCAGCAGCGCGGGGGCCAGGGTGATCAGCCGGCGGACCAGCACCGGGACGTGCTTGCGCAGGAACCCGGCCATGACGACCTGCCCGGCGTGGGTGCCGACCGAGGAGGCGGCGAACCCCGAGGCCAGCAGCGCCAGCGCGAAGGCCAGGGCGGCGCCGGTGCCGAGCTGGTCGCCGAGGCCGGCGTGCACGCTCTCCAGCGAGGTGATCGAGGCGTCGCCGGTGAACAGCTGCGCGGCGATGACGAGCATCGCGGCGTTCACCAGGCCGGCCAGGCCCATCGCCAGCAGCACGTCCAGCCGCTGGGCCCGCAGCAGCCGGCGCCGTCCGGTGTGGCTGCGACCGGCGGTGACGGCGTCGCCGTAGCGGCCCGGGGTCAACGCGGAGTGCACGTAGATGACGTGCGGCATGACCGTCGCGCCCAGGATCCCGGTGGCCAGCAGCAGGCTGTCCTGCCCGGCGAAGCTGGGCATCATGCCGGTGGCGACCCCGCCCATGTCCACCCCGGAGCCGACCAGCGTGTAGGCGAACCCGCCGCCGATGACCAGCAGCAGCCCGGTGATGACCCGCTCGAAGGGCCGGTGCCCCCGCGACTGGAAGGCCAGCAGGACGAACGCGACGACCGCGGTGATCAGCCCGCCGATCGGCAGCGGCACCCCGAAGAGGAGGTACAGGGCGACCGCGCCGCCGACGATCTCGGCCAGGTCGGTGGCGATGGCGACCGCCTCGGCCTGCGCCCACAGGCCCCAGACGACCGGGCGGGGCAGCCGCTCGCGGCAGCAGGTGGCCAGGTCGCGGCCGGTGGCCAGCCCCAGCTTCGCGGTGAGGGTCTGGATGAGCATCGCCATCAGGTTGGCCGCGACGATCACCCACAGCAGCGTGTAGCCGAAGGAGGCGCCGCCGGAGAAGTTGGTGGCGAAGTTGCCCGGGTCGACGTAGGCGACGGCGGCGACGAACGCCGGGCCGAGCATCGCCCACGTGCGGCGCTTGCTCCGCGCCGGGTGCCGGGCCGGGCGCGACAGGGTGCTCGGGAGGACGGCGGCCTCGGTCTTCGACAGGTACACGTGCCCTCCCGGGGCTGGGGTGCGGGGTTGCCCTCCTGTCCTGCCCGGTCCGGGAGGGCCATCGGGGCCGACCTGTGGCCCCCGGGGGTCAGGCCAGGCTCACCTGTGGCCGGGGCACGGACGGGTCGGCGCCCGCCCGTCCCCCGAGGCGGTCAGGCCGGGACGATCAGACCGCTGGTCGCCGTCCGGGCCGTGGTGAGGCGCCGCTGCACGTCGGCCCAGTTCACGACGTTCCACCAGGCCTTCACGTAGTCGGCCTTCACGTTCTGGTAGTCCAGGTAGAACGAGTGCTCCCACATGTCGAGCATGAGCAGCGGCACCAGGCCGGCCGCGAGGTTGCCCTGGTGGTCGTAGAGCTGGTTGACCAGCAGCTTCTGGCCCACGGAGTCCCAGGTCAGCGCCGCCCAGCCGGAGCCCTGCACGCCCAGGGCGGTGGCGGTGAAGTGGCCGTGGAAGCCCTCGAAGCCGCCGAACTGGTCGTCGATCGCGGCGGCGATCTCGCCGTCGGGGCGGCCGGCGCCGTCGGGGGTCATGTTCGGCCAGAACACCGAGTGGTTGACGTGGCCGGCCAGGTTGAAGGCCAGGTTCTTCTCGTGCAGGTTGACCGTGCCGAAGTCGCCGGTCGAGCGGGCGTCGGCGAGCTTCTCCAGCGCGGTGTTGGCCCCCGCCACGTAGGTGGCGTGGTGCTTGTCGTGGTGCAGTTCCATGATCCGGCCGCTGATGTGCGGCTCGAGGGCGGAGTAGTCGTAGGGCAGGTCGGGCAGGGTGTACTCGGGCACGAGGTCTCCTCGGGTCGGGACCGGACACCTCGGTCATCCCCGCCCGGGCCGTCCTCCCCGTGCCGTCCGGTGGCCCCCCGGGGTCAGGCTCGCTTCGGCTGGCGGACCAGGGTCCAGATCGGCAGCTCGTGGTCGACCGCCGTCCGGGTCGCGTGCGTGACGGCGAACCCGGAGCGCTGCAGCCAGCGGACGACGGTGGAGGTGTAGACCGTCGCCGCCGCCGGCACGCCCTCGGCGTCGCAGCGGTCGAGCACCGGCTGGAGCACCGCGGCGCCGAGCCCCGCGTGCCGGGCGGCCGGCCGGGTGCCCACCGCGTGCAGCCACCAGTGCGGCTCCGGCGGCCGGCCCAGCGCGCCCAGCCGCTCGCTGGCCAGCACCACCGGCTGCCGGGCGCCGAACACCCGCGGCAGGTCCCGGTCGATGACCGCCTGCAGGTCCGCGGCCGGCGCCCCGGCGTCGGGGGCGACCCAGGCGGCGACCGCGCTCACGTCGTCGGTCACCCACGCCGTCCCGGCCAGGACCGGAACCAGCCCGCCCCACAGCTCCGACCAGCGGGACAGCCGCTGCGTGCGGCCGTCCTCCGGCAGCGCCCAGCCGGTCCACCGGTAGTCGGGGTAGGCCTGCGACAGCGTGGCGGCGATGCGGGGGACGTCGGCGCGGGTGGCGAGCCGGACGACGGGGGGAGTGCTCACCTCCCGATGAGACCACGCGGCGGGCGGGCGGGCGGCCGCACGCCGGAGCACCGCCGTGGACATCCGGCGCGGGTACCGTGCCCGACGGTCGGTCGACAGCGCGCGAAGGGGTGGCCGTGGGGGACGTGGTGGTGGGCTCGCTCCCGTCGGCGCTGCCGGAGACGGTCGCGGCGGCCTCCGACCCGGCCTTCGAGCGGTTCGCCCGCCTGGCCCGGCAGATGCTCGGGGTGCCGGTGGCCCTGGTCTCCTTCGTGACCGCCGACGAGCAGGTCTTCCCCGGCGCACTGGGGCTCCCCGAACCCTGGCAGGGCAGCCGCCGGACGCCGCTGTCGCACAGCTTCTGCCAGCACGTGGTGCGCACCCGGGCGCCGCTGGTGGTCACCGACGCCCGGGTCGACCCGCTGGTGTGGGAGAACCTGGCCATCCGCGACCTGGGCGTCATCGCCTACCTGGGCATCCCGCTGGTGGGTGCCGAGGGCGCGGTCGTCGGGTCGCTGTGCGCGATCGACGACCGGCCGCGGGCGTGGACCGGCACCGAGGTCGCGGTCCTGCAGGACCTGGCCGACGCCTGCAGCTCGGAGCTGCAGCTGCGCACGCTGCGCGCGCGGGCCACCGAGGCAGCGGTGCGCGCGGCCACGGCCCAGGCGCACGCCGAGGTGTCCCTGGCCGAGCGGCGCACCGTCGCCGAGACACTGCAGCAGGCGATGCTCACCCACCTGCCCGAGGCCGACGACCTGGAGATCCGCGCCCGGTACGTGCCCTCCCACGTCGGCGACCAGGTCGGCGGTGACTGGTACGACGCGTTCCGCACCGCCGACGGCGCCACCGTGCTGGCGATCGGCGACGTCACCGGCCACGACATGCAGGCCGCGGCCACCATGGGCCAGCTGCGCACCCTGCTGCGCGCCTTCGCCTACGACCGTGGCGAGGAGCCCTCCCAGACGCTGGGCCGCCTGGACCGGGCGATGACCGGCCTGGACGTCGCGGGGCTGGCCACCATCGTGCTGGCCCGCATCGAGCAGGACGCCGCGGGGACCCGGCTGCTGCGCTGGTCCAACGCCGGCCACCCGCCGCCGGTCCTGCTGCACGCCGACGGCCGGACGACGCTGCTGGACCGGCGTCCCGACCTGCTGGTCGGGGTGGACGCCACCCGGCAGCGGCACGACTGGGCCGTCGAGCTCGCGCCCGGGGACACCGTCGTGCTCCACACCGACGGCCTGATCGAGCACCGCGACTGGGGCGCCGACATCGACCGCGGCACCGCCGAGCTGCGCCGCACGCTCACCGGGCACCACCACCTGCCGCTGGACCGGTTGCTGGACACCGTCGTGAGCCGCAACGGCGACGGCCGCGAGGACGACATCGCCCTGCTGGCGGTGCGCTGCCACCCCGCCGACCCGGCCCGCCCGGTCGAGGTGGGGACGCGCGGCCTGCCGGCGCTCGGCTGAGGCCCGCCGTCGGTGTGTGCTCTGCTGTGCCGGAGATGACGCCGACCGTGAGCTCCCGGGAGCGCTGGGACGTCGTCGTCGCCGGGGCCGGACCGGCCGGGCTCGCGGTCGCCGCCGCGTGCGCGACCCGCGGGCTGCGGGTGGCGCTGGTCGCCCCGCACCTGCGGCCCTGGCACCAGACCTACTGCCTGTGGGCCGACGAGCTCGACGCGGCGGCCACGGCCCTGCGCGGTCCCGCGGGCGGCCCCGCCCTCGGCGTCCGCTACCCGGAGACGGTCGTGCGCACCAGCTCCGGGCAGCGGAGCCTCGGCCGCGGGTACGCCCGGCTGCACAACGACGTCGTCCACGGCCTGCTGCTCGACCAGTTCGCCACCGGCGGCGGGGTGTCCCTGCCCGGCACGGTCACCTCGGTCACCGAGGACGCCGTCGGTCAGCAGGTGACGCTGACCGACGGGACGGCGCTCACCGCCGGGCTGGTCGTGGACGCCCGGGGCGGCGGACCGGGCAGCGCCCAGCAGCGGGCCTGGGGCGAGCGGGTCACCGGCGACGTCGGGGCGCTCGTCCCGTCCGGCAGCGCCCTGTTCATGGACTGGGTCACGCTGCGGGACCCCGCCACGCCGCAGCCGCCGGTCTTCCTCTACGGGATGGCCCTGGACGACGGCACCACCCTTCTGGAGGCCACGTCGCTCGCGGCCCGGCCGCCGGTGCCGCTGCCGCACCTGCGCGACCGGCTGCACCGGCTGATGGCCGAGGCCGGGCTGCGCACCGCCGAGGACCCGGAGCGGGTGGCGATCCCCCTGGACGCCGCGGTCCGGCGCGGCGCCGGCGTCCCGGTGGGGGCCGCCGCCGGCCTCGTGCACCCGGCGACCGGCTACAGCGTGGCGACCTCGCTGCGCACGGGGAGTGTCGTCGCCGACGCGGTGCAGGCCGGGGCCGACGCCGCCGCGGTGCGCGCGCTGGTGCGCGGGGCTCGCCGGCGGGCGACCCTCGGGCTGTTCGCGCTGGGCCGGGAGGTGCTGCTCGGCCTGGACGAGGAGCAGACCGACACCTTCTTCTCGACCTTCTTCACCCTGCCGCCGTCGGCGTGGAACGCCTACCTCGACACCGGCTCCCCGCCGTCCGCGGTCGCGGCCACGATGTGGCGGGTCGCCCGGGCGCTCCCACCGGCGGGCCGCCGCTCCCTCGCCACCGGGGTGGTCCGCGCCGCCCGACCCCGACGTGCCGGCGGTACTTGAAGTCTCAAGCACTGAGGCGCAGACTGGAGTCCTACCGACCATCAGGAGCCCCGCCGTGCCCGTCCAGCGCCTCAACCACGCCGTCCTCTTCGTCCGCGACGTCGACCGCAGCGCCGCCTTCTACCGCGACGTCCTCGGCTTCCGGGTGAAGGTCGAGATGCCCGGCCGAGCGGTGTTCCTGCAGGCCGAGGGGTCGACCAACGACCACGACCTGGGCCTGTTCGCGGTGGGCGCGCAGGCCGGCGCGTCCGGCGCCGGGCGCAGCACCGTCGGGCTCTACCACCTTGCCTGGGAGGTCGACACCCTCGCCGAGCTCGCCCGGATCCGCGGGGTGCTGGCCGACGCCGGTGCCCTGACCGGGGCCTCGGACCACGCCACCACCAAGGCGCTCTACGCCCAGGACCCCGACGGCATCGAGTTCGAGGTCTCCTGGCTGCTGCCGGCCGACCTGATCACCCCTGAGATCGAGGCCCAGGGCGCCACCACCCGGGCGCTGGACCTGGCCGGCGAGATCGCCCGCTACGGCGCCGACACCCGCGGCGGCGTCGGGGTCAGCGTCCCCGTCTGACCCCGACGAGATCTGCGATCTCGGGCCGTCCCGGCCCGGGAAGCCACGAGATCGCAGATCTCATGCACGGGCGTCTGGCCGGGCCTGCGGACGTCGTCCGGCTGGGCCACGCGCCGTCCGGCTGCGTCCGCGGACGTCGTCCTGCCGGGCCCGGCGAGATCTGCGATCTCGGGCCATCCCGGCCCGGGTAGCCACGAGATCGCAGATCTCACGGACGGCGTCCGGCTGGGCCGGCGGACGTCGTCCGGCCGGGCTCGAGTGGGCAGTCGTGGTCGCCGACACGGGGCGGCGTGCCGTCCGGGGCGACCGTGACTGCCCACTCGGCGTCAGGCGGACGGGCGGAGCAGCAGGATGCTGCTGACGGCGGTGGCGAGCAGCCGGTCGGCGTCGTCGACCAGCCGGGCCTCGGCCAGCGCCGTCCGGCTGCCCAGGTGGGTGACGGTGCCGGTGCAGCGCACCCGGCCGGTGTCGACGGTGATCGGGCGGAGGAACTTCACCGTCAGGTCCAGGCTGGTGTAGCCCACGCCGGCGGGCAGCATCGAGTGCACGGCGCAGCCGGTCGCGGAGTCGAGCAGGGTCGCGTAGACGCCGCCGTGCACCGAGCCGATCGGGTTGTAGTGGAACTCCGCGGGCTGGAGGGCGAAGACGATCCGGCCCTCCTCGACCGACTCCAGCTCGAAGCCGAGCGTGGCGATCACCGGCGGGGCGGGCAGCTCGCCGGCCGCCATCGCCCGCAGCACCTCGATCCCCGAGGACGTGCGGGCGGCGGTGGCCGAGGCCATCGGGTCGCCCCAGGAGTAGGTCCGTTCGCGCATCGGTTCACTGCTCACCCGGCGGACCGTATCCCGGCCCCGCTGCAGGGGCCCGCCACGAGCGTGCGAGTGGTGGGGGGCAGGGGGGTCCTTCGTCAGGCTCCGGCGGGCCAGCGGAACAGCTCGTCGCCGGCGGCCACGGACGCGCCTGCGGTGACCGGCGGCATGGTGTCGGCGGCGGCGTCCATCACCACGACCGGGCTCACCGGCGACATGCCGGCAGCGCGCACCGCGGCGACGTCCACGGTGACCACCCGGTCGCCGACGGAGACCTCGTCGCCCTCGGTCACGTGCAGCGTGAACGGGGCGCCGTCCAGCCGCACCGTGTCGATGCCGACGTGGACGAGCACGCCGCGGCCCTCCGGGGTGAGCACGATGAACGCGTGCGGGTGCACCTTGAGCAGCCGACCGCTCACCGGGGCCACGACGTCGACCAGCCCGGCGTCCGCGGCCGGGGCGATGCCGACGCCGGCGCCCACCATCGAGGCGGCGAAGACCGGGTCGGGCACCTCGGTGATCGGCAGCACGGTCCCCGGCAGCGGGGCGGTGACGACCAGGGTCACAGCAGGTCGTTGACGTCGTCGGCCAGCGAGTCCGCCTCGGGGCCGACGACGACCTGGACGATCCGCCCGGCCACCAGCACGCCGTGCGCGCCGGCCCGCTTGAGCGCGGCCTGGTCGACCAGGGACGGGTCCTTGACCTCGGTCCGCAGCCGGGTGATGCAACCCTCGACGTCGTCGATGTTGGCGGCGCCGCCCAGTCCGGCGACGATCTGCTCGGCCTTGTCCATGGAGCACTCCTCCCGGCGGCCCGGGGGCCGCGGTCACGTCGTGAAGTCGTACAGGTAACGGCATCGGACCGGCGGCGTCCAGGGTGTTGACAGGCGACGGGCGCGCCCACCATCCTCCCGGATCAACTGGTCATGACCGGACGGTACCGGTTGGTCGACGTCCGAGGGAATGGCCGGCGAACAGCTCGGCAGTCCGTGTCGTCCCGTCCCGCGCACCCACCCGAGGAGAGCTCCCATGGCCAGCCTGACCACCGCACCACCGAAGGAGCGCAGGGGCCTCGCCGGCCTCCAGCGCCTGGGCCGCAGCCTGATGCTGCCCATCGCCGCGCTGCCCGCCGCCGGTCTGCTCCTGCGACTCGGGCAGGACGACATGATCGGCCGCTGGGAGTCGATGGAGACCGTCGCCGCGGTGCTGGCCGCCGCCGGCAACGCCCTGTTCGGCAACCTGCCGCTGATCTTCGCCGTCGGCATCGCCATCGGCTGGGCCAAGAAGGCCGACGGCTCCACCGCCCTGGCCGCGGTCGTCGGCTACCTGGTGCTGTCCAACGTCTTCGAGGCGATGAGCCCGGTCGTCCTGGGCGCCGCGGCCGAGGGCGAGGACCAGGAGCTGATCAACTTCGGGGTGCTCGGCGGCATCGTCGTCGGTGTCCTGACCGCGATTCTCTGGCAGCGCTTCTACCGGATCAAGCTGCCCACCTACCTGGGCTTCTTCGGTGGCCGGCGGTTCGTCCCGATCATCACCGCGATCACGATGCTGCTGCTCGCCGTGCTGATGTCGTTCCTCTACAAGCCCTTCGACAGCGTGCTGACCAACCTCGGCGAGGCCGTGGACGGCAACACCGTCGTCGGCGGCGGCATCTTCGGCACGGTCAACCGGCTGCTCATCCCGCTGGGCCTGCACCACATCCTCAACACCGTCGTGTGGTTCACCCTCGGCGACTACACCGGCGCCGACGGCGTCGTGGCCAACGGCGACATCAACCGCTTCTTCGCCGGTGACCCGGACGCCGGCACCTTCATGACCGGCTTCTTCCCGATCATGATGTTCGCCCTGCCCGCTGCCGCCATCGCCATCTGGCACGAGGCCCGGCCGGAGCAGCGCAAGATCGTCGGCGGCATCATGCTGTCGACCGCGCTCACCGCGTTCCTCACCGGGATCACCGAGCCGCTGGAGTTCTCCTTCCTGTTCGTGGCGTGGCCGCTGTACGTGGTGCACGCGCTGCTGACCGGCACCTCGCTGGCGCTGACCAACGCCCTGGGCATCCACGACGGGTTCAGCTTCTCCGCCGGCGCCATCGACTACCTGCTCAACTACGGGCAGGCCACCAAGCCGCTGCTGCTCATCCCGATCGGTCTGGTCTACGCGGCGATCTACTACGTGGTGTTCCGCTTCGTGATCCGCAAGTGGAACCTCAAGACGCCGGGCCGCGAGGCCGACGCCGAGGCCGTCGTGAGCAGCACCGACGACGGGGTCGCCCCGGCCGCGACGCCGGAGACGGTCGCCCCGGCCAGCACCACCGAGACCAGGACGCAGTCCTGACCGACCGGCCCGGCCCCGTCCTGCGGGGCCGGCTGGTCACCGGCGGCTCGGTCACCGACGACGGCATCGTCGCCGTCGTCGGTGACCGGGTCTCCTACGCCGGCCCGGCGGCGGGCTGGGACGGCGAACCGCCCCCGCCCGCCCCTGACCGGCTGCTGCTGCCCGGCCTGGTCGACCTGCACTGCCACGGCGCGGCCGGCGCCGGGTTCCCCGACGACGACGTCGACGGGGTGCGGGCCGCCACCGCCCACCACCGCGCGCACGGGACGACGACGCTGGTCGCCAGCCTGGTCTCCGCCCCCGCCGCGGTGCTGCGCGAGCGGCTGGCGCTGCTGGCCCCGCTGGTGCACGCCGGTGAGCTGGCCGGGGTGCACCTGGAGGGGCCGTTCCTGTCCGTCGCCCGCTGCGGCGCGCAGGACCCGGCCGCGCTGCTCCCCGGCGACCCGGACCTGCTGCGGGCGCTGCTGGCCACCGGGGTGGTCGTCTCGGTGACGCTGGCGCCGGAGACCGCGCGGGCGGCCGAGCTGGTCGCCGTCCTGCGGGAGCACGGGGTGCTGCCCAGCTTCGGGCACACCGACGCCTCCGCCGGGGTCACCACCGCGGCGGTCCGGGCGGCGGCCGCGACCGGCCGGCTCTCGGCGACCCACCTGTTCAACGGGATGCCGCCGATGCTGTCCCGCGCCCCCGGCCCGGTCGCGGCCTGCCTGGCCGCCGCGGCCCGCGGCGAGCTCGTGGTCGAACTGGTCGCCGACGGCGTGCACCTGGCCCCGGAGACGGTGGCCGCCGTGTTCGACCTGGTCGGCCCGGCGCAGGTCGCCCTGGTCAGCGACGCGATGGCCGCAACCGGCATGCCCGACGGCGCCTACCGGCTGGGTGCGCTGTCGGTCGAGGTCGCCGGGGGAGTGGCCCGGCTGGCCGGCGGCGAGGGCCCCGGTGCCATCGCCGGCGGGACGGCGCGGTTGGTCGACGTCGTCCGCAGCACCGTCGCCGCGGGCGTGCCGCTGGCCGACGCCGTCCTGGCCGCGACCGCGACCCCCGCCGGGCTGCTGGGGCACGACGACGTGGGCCGCCTGGCCTCCGGTGCCCGCGCCGACGTGCTGGTCACCGACCCCGACCTGAACCCCACCGCCGTCCTCCGGGCCGGTGCGTGGGTGCACCGAGAGGAGAGCTGACCGTGGAGGTCGTCCTGCTGCCCACGCCCGAGGACTGCGGGCGGGTGGTCGCCGACGCCGTCGTCGGGTCGGTGCTGCCCGCGCTGGCCCGGGGCGGACCGGTCGTGCTGGGCCTGGCGACCGGGTCCTCGCCGCTGCTGGCCTACCGCGAGCTGCTGCGCCGGCACCGCGAGGAGGGGCTGGACCTCACCGGCGTCCAGGCGTTCCTGCTCGACGAGTACGTCGGCCTGCCCGCGGGGCACCCGGAGTCCTACCGGGAGGTCATCCGCCGCGAGCTCACCGACGCCCTGGGTCTGGACCCCGCGGTGGTGCACGGCCCGGACGGCGCCGCGGCCGACCCGCTGCAGGCCGCGCGGGACTACGAGCAGCAGCTGCTGGCCGCCGGCCCGGTCGTCGTCCAGGTGCTCGGCATCGGCAGCAACGGGCACGTGGGCTTCAACGAGCCCGGCTCCTCGCTGGCCAGCCGAACCCGGGTGAAGACGCTGACCGAGCAGACCCGCGCCGACAACGCGCGGTTCTTCGGCGGGGACGTCGAGGCCGTGCCCCGGCACGTGATCACCCAGGGGCTGGGCACGATCCTGGGCGCGGAGCACCTGGTGCTGGTGGCGACCGGGGAGGGCAAGGCCGCGGCGGTCGCCGCGGCCGTGGAGGGTCCGCTGACCGCGTCCTGCCCGGGGTCGGTGCTGCAGCTGCACCCGCACGTGACCCTGGTGGTCGACGAGGCGGCCGGCAACCGGCTGGAACGCGCCGACCACCACCGCTACGTGCTCGCCCACAAGCTGGCCTCCCAGGGGTGGTGAGCGCAGCGGCGTGGGGAGCCGGTCGCACTGGCACCATGACGGCCGTGTCCGAACCCCTCATCGTCGACGGGGTGGTGCCCAAGCACGAGCAGCTGCGGGGCCGGCTGACCGAGCTGGCGGCGCGGCTGCCCGCCGGGTCGCCGCTGCCGGGGGAGCGCCAGCTCTGCGTTGAGCACGGGGTCAGCCGGATCACCGTGCGCGAGGCGATCGGGCAGCTGGTCAGCGAGGGCGTGCTGGTGCGGGTGCGCGGCAAGGGGACCTTCGTCGCTGAGCGGGCCGCCCGCTCGCAGCTGCACCTGGCGTCCTTCACCCAGGACATGCGCCGGCTGGGGCTGCGCCCGAGCACCGTCGTCCTCGACGTCGCCCGGCTCACCCCGCCGCCGGCGACCCGGCGCGCGCTGCAGCTGCCGGCCGGTGCCCAGGCCTGGCACGTGCGCCGGCTCCGGCTGGCCGACGAGCAGCCGATGTCGATCGACGACGCCTGGTACGACGCGCGGGTGCTGCCCGACCTGGACCGGCAGGACCTCACCGGTTCGCTCTACACGCTGCTGGCCGAGACCTACGGCTGCACGATCGACCGGGCCGAGCAGACGGTGCGGGCCACCGACGCCGACCGGGAACGCGCGGTGCTGCTGGGGATGTCCACCGGCCGGCCGGTGCTGGTCTTCGACCGGGTCTCCTACAGCGGCAGCCGCCCGGTCGAGCACGCCGAGACGACCTACCGCGGTGACCGGTACGAGGTCCAGATGACCGTGGGGCTCGGCGACGGCTGACCCCGCTCATGGAGTCCCAGCGCGTCACGAACCGAGCGCTGGGACTCCATGACGTCAGGCGGCGGCGCGGGCGCTGGTGAGCAGGCGGCCGTGCTCGGCGGCCTCGCGCTCGGCGGTCTCCTTGAGCTCGGCGGCCATCTCGGTGAAGGAGTCCAGCGCCGGGTTGACCCCGACCAGGGTGAAGTCCCGCTCGACGACGCGCAGGTCCATGCCCCAGACGTCCTCGAGGATGCGGCGCATCCAGCTGGTGGCGTGGTCCCAGCCCTCGCGCGGGGTGCCGGCGCTGTAGTTGCCGCCGCGCACGGTGACCAGCACCGCGGGCTTGCCGATCGTCGGGGCCTCGGCGTGCGGGCCGAAGCGCGGGTCGGTGATGACCATGTCGACGTAGGTCTTCACGTGCTGCGAGACGCCGAAGTTGTACAGCGGGACGGCGAACAGCAGCGCCTCGGCGTCGGCCAGCTCGTCGGCGAGCGTCGCGGCGAGGGCGGCGGCCTCGGTCTGGGCGGGCGTGCGCTGGTCGGCGGGCAGGTACGACCCGCTGACGGCGTCGGCCCAGGCGGTGGCCGGGAGCGGCTCGGTGCCGACGTGCCGGCGGGTGACCGGGGCGTCGGGGTTCTCGGCCCGCCACTCGCGCTCGACGATGTCCGCGATCGCGCGGCTGGCCGACCCCTCGACCCGGATGCTGCCGTCCAGACGGAACAAGGACATGATGACTCCCCGATTGCTAGTCGCTAGTCGTTTACTAGCACTTCGGGAAAGCTAGCACTTCGGGAAGCGAAGTGCACGGGGTCGCCACGCCGTACGATGGCGGGGTGACCGAGGGGCTGCTGCACACGCCGACAGCGTGCGACGGCGCCCTCGTGCGGGCCTTCGGCTTCCTGGGCAAGCGCTGGAACGGGCTCATCATCGGCGTGCTGGCCGGTGGTCCCGCGACCTTCTCCGGACTACGGCGGGCCGTGGGCGGGATCAGCGACTCGGTCCTGTCCGACCGGCTGACCGAGCTCACCCGGGCCGGGCTCGTGCAGCGCACCGTCGACGACGGCCCGCCGGTGTCGGTCGGCTACCAGCTCACCGAGGCCGGGCAGTCGCTGTCGCCGGTCCTCGAGCAGCTCGCCACCTGGGCCCGC
This sequence comes from Modestobacter muralis, assembly GCF_010682105.1. Lineage (GTDB taxonomy): Bacteria > Actinomycetota > Actinomycetes > Mycobacteriales > Geodermatophilaceae > Modestobacter > Modestobacter muralis. Next base: position 566,583 of record NZ_JAAGWH010000013.1, read on the forward strand.
ACCAGCCTCCCCGAGCGGGAGTGCACCGGCGACTGCTGAGCGCTCAGCAGCCGCAGCTCACCGCGGCCGGTGCCGTCAGCGGGTCGGCGGGGGCTCGCACGACGCCGTCCGCGGTCTGCACGGGGAGGCCCTCGCGGGCCCAGTACTCGAAGCCGCCGATCATCTCCCGCACCCGGTACCCGAGCTGCGCCAGCGTCAGCGCCGCCCGCGTCGCGCCGTTGCAGCCCGGCCCCCAGCAGTAGGTGACCACCGGGACGGCGGGGTCCAGCTCGGCCGCCGCCCGCACCGCGAGCTCCCGGCCGGGGAGGTGCACCGCGCCCGGGACGTGCCCCTGCGCCCAGGACTCCGCGCTGCGGCTGTCCAGCAGCACGAAGCCCGGCGCGCCGGACTCCAGCGCGGCGTGCACGTCGGAGACGTCGGTCTCGACCGCCAGCCGGCGGGCGAAGTGGACGGCGGCGTCGGCGGGCGGGGTGGACCAGTCCAGGCTCATGCCCGTCATCGTGGAGGCCGGCGGGCGGCCGGACGAGGGCCCTGACTGCCCGGGACCGCAACGATCCGGACGACGTCGGACGCGGCAGGGGGTTGACGCGACCGCCTACTGACATGTCAGATGTCAGTCGTGCCGATCGAACCCGTCTCCCGCGTGCTGCTGCGCGACCAGGCGGTGACCCTGATCCGGTCGGCGATCCTGAGCGGTGAACTGCCGCCCGGCTCGGTGGTCAAGGACAGCGCGCTGGCCGGCCGGCTGGGCCTCTCGGTCGCCCCGGTGCGCACCGCGCTGGCCCGGCTGGCCGACGAGGGGCTGGTCGAGAGCAAGCCGCAGAGCCACACCCGGGTCACCCCGCTGGTCCTCCGGCAGGTGCGTGACGCCGCGGTGGTGGTCCGCGCGATGCACGAGCTCGCCGTGGCCGAGGCCGCTCCCGCGGTCACCGCCGCGGACGTCACCGCGATGCGGGCGGCCAACCGGCGGTTCGCCGTCGCCGTGGCCACCGGCGACCTGGACACCGCGCTGGCCGCCGACGACGAGCTGCACGACGTCCTGCTGGCCCGCTGCGGCAACGGCGCCGTGCGGGCCACGATCGACCGCTTCACCCCCGCCGTCCGGCGGCTGGAGCGGCAGCGCTTCGCCGCGGCGCACGGCCACGGGTCCGTCGTCCTGCACGAGCGACTGATCAGCGCCTGCGCGAACGGCGACGTCGCCGCCGCCGTGTCCACCACGACCGAGATCTGGACCGCCCTGCTGTCCGAGCTGGAGGAGACCCCCGATGAGCGTTCCTGACCCCGCCCGACCCAGCCTGGCCGACTTCCCCCGCCACCCGCTGCTGTTCGGCCCCTCGCCGGTGCACCGCCTCGACCGGCTGACCGCGCACCTGGGTGGTGCCGCGGTATGGGCCAAGCGCGAGGACGTGAACTCCGGGATCGCCTACGGCGGCAACAAGACCCGCAAGCTGGAGTACCTGGTCGCCGAGGCCCTGGCCCAGGGCTGCGACACCCTGGTCTCGATCGGTGGCGTGCAGAGCAACCACACCCGGCAGGTCGCCGCCGTCGCCGCGCACGTGGGCCTGAAGTGCGTGCTCGTCCAGGAGAGCTGGGTCGACTGGCCCGACGCCGTCTACGACAAGGTCGGCAACATCCTCATCAGTCGGCTGGCCGGCGCCGACGTCCGGCTGGTGAAGGCCGGCTTCGGGATCGGGTTCAAGGAGAGCTGGGAAACCGCGCTCACCGAGATCACCGACCGCGGCGGCAAGCCCTACCCGATCCCGGCCGGCGCCTCGGACCACCCGCTGGGCGGGCACGGGTTCGCCAACTGGGCGCACGAGGTCGCCGCGCAGGAGGCCGAGCTCGGCGTCTTCTTCGACACCGTCGTCGTCTGCTCGGTGACCGGCTCGACCCAGGCCGGCATGGTCGCCGGCTTCGCCCAGCTGGAGGAGGCCGGTGCCCGGCCGCGCCGCGTGCTGGGCGTCGACGCCTCGGCCAAGCCCGCCGAGACCCGTGACCAGGTGCTGCGGATCGCGCAGCGGACGGCGGCCGCGATCGGCGTGCAGCGGGAGCTCACCCTCGACGACGTGGAGCTCGACGAGCGGTACCACGCGGGCGTCTACGGCATCCCGGACGCCACGACGATCGCGGCGATGGAGCTGGCCGCGCGCACCGAGGGCATGGTCACCGACCCGGTCTACGAGGGGAAGTCGATGGCGGCGACGATCGACCTGGTCGGCCGCCGGGAGATCGACCCGTCGTCCACCGTGCTGTACGCCCACCTCGGCGGGCAGCCGGCCCTCAACGGCTACAGCGCGCTGTTCTCCTGAGTGAGCGCTGCCCGGCCACTCGGCCGGGCAGCACCCCTCCTCACAGCGGGACGGCGAGACCCTCCGGGCTCGGCTGCCGCAGCGCCTCGGCGATCGACGGCCGCATCGGCTCCAGCCCGGTCCCGGCCAGGACGACGTCCCGGACGAAGGCGTGCCAGGCACCGGAACGGCGGACCATCCCGTGCCCGCCCACGACGGTGAACCGGGCGACCCGGGCGCCGGCCCGCCGGGCGCGGACGGCGAACTCGGCCGAGAGCCGGGCGGGCACCCAGCGGTCGCCCCGGCCGTGCAGGATCGCCACCGTCTGGTCGCGCAGGTGCATCACCGGCTCGCCGGGCGGTGTCCAGGGGGCCAGGGCGCAGACCGCGGTGACCGACGGCTCGCCGCCGGCGCGGAGCGCGGCCCGGCCGCCCATCGAGTGCCCGACCAGCACGATCGGGACGTCGGTGCCGTGCTGGGCGCGCAGCTGCCCGATCGCCCAGCGGACGTCGGCATGGGCGTCGGCGGCCTCGCCGTTCCACCCGGCCACGCGGTAGCGGAGCAGGGCGGTCGCGATGCCGCGCTCGGCGGTGGTCGCGTGCACGTGGTTCTCGATCGCCCGCATGCGCACCAGCGACAGCGCCCGCTCCTTCGGCGGTTCGATGCTGGCGACCGTGCCGCCGTGGCAGAACAGGGCGATGCCCCGGGTCTCCCCGGCGGCGGGGCGCTGCTCGAGCGCGGGCTGCCGCGGTGCGGGTCGGTCGGCGTCCGGGGTGGTGGGGTCCGTCACCTCAGCGGCGCTTGCGGCCGCCGCGCAGCCGGTCGCGCGTGCGGTCGCCGAGGGCGCCTGCCTTGAGCAGCCCGTTGCTCACCGAGGTGGGCCCGTTGCGCCGCTCGAGGGTCTGGCCGAGCTTGCGCAGCAGGCCGCTGGCGAGCGGGACGATGAAGGTGAGCAGGATCCACGTGCGGAACCGGCGGGTGAGGAAGAGCCACATGATCAGCAGTCTGCCCGGATCGGCGGCTGCGCAACCGGGCCGGGCCTAGACCGGTCGCCGCCCGGGACCGGCGCCGCGGTCGTGCCCTCCGCCCGGGCAGGACCGGGCGCGGGGTCACCGCAGTCGCACGCAGATGACGGCGACGTCGTCGGAGGGCGTGTCGGCCAGGCGCATCAGCACGGCGCACAGGTCTGCGGGGTCGGCGGTGTCCGGCTGTGCGGTCAGGGTGGCGAGCAGCCGGTCGATCCCCTGGTCGAGGTCCTGGTCGTGGCGTTCGATGAGACCGTCGGTGTAGGCGACCAGCGTGCTGCCGCGCGGTGCCCACACGGTGGCCGAGGTGCGGGTCGTGGTCGCGTCGACGCCGAGGATCAGCCCGTGGACGTCGGCCAGCAGGTGGACGGTGCCGTCGGGGTGGCGCAGGACCAGCGGTGGGTGCCCGGCGTTGGCGACCTCCAGCCGCCACCGGTCGTCCCCGGCCGTGGGCCGGTGGGCGTGCACGTGGGCCAGGGTGGCCAGCCCCGGGACCGAGAGCACGTCCATCAGCTCGTCGACGCGGGCCAGCACGTCGGCGGGGTCGGGACGGGCGGCGTCGTGGGCGCTGGCGCGCAGCAGGCCGCGGAGCTGGCCCATGGTGGCCGCCGCGTCGATGTCGTGGCCGGCGACGTCGCCGATGCTGATCCCGATGCTCCCGTCGGGCAGGGCCAGCAGGTCGTAGAAGTCGCCACCCACGGCGGCGGCGGCGGACGCGGACTCGTACCGGGCCGCGGCCTGCACGTCGGGCAGGTCGGGGAGGGTGGGCAGCAGGGCGCGCTGCAGGGCCTCGGCGACGGAGCGCTGCCCCTGGTAGAGCCGGGCGTTGTCCAGGGCCAGCCCGGCCCGGCCGGCCAGGTCGCCGAGCAGCTCCACGGCGTCGCGGTCGAAGGCGCCGGTGCGGGTGCTGGTGAGCACCAGCACGCCCAGCGTGGTGTCCCGGGCCCGCAGGGGGAGGGCGATGAGGGACCCGATGGCGAGCTGGTCGATGAGCTGGTGGACGGAGGAGTCGGGATAACGCACCCGGGCGTCGGCCGACGACACGTCCGGGACCACCGTGGCGCCACCGCTGCGCAGCGAGTCGGCCGCGGGGGAGCGCGGTGCCAGCGGCCGGCCGGTGACCTTCCTGCCCAGCCGGGCGAGCTCGTCGTCCAGGCCGTCCCGGTGCCGCAGCACGGTGGAGGTGACGACGTCCTCGGCGCCCAGGCGGGCGATGAGCACCGAGTCGGCCAGGGTGGGCACGCACAGCTCGGCGATGCGCTGCATGAGGTCGTCGACGTCCAGCGTGCCGGTCAGCGTCGCCGACGCCTCGCTCATCAGCTGCAGCCGCCGGCGGGCGGCCTCGGCGGTCTGCCGGGCCTGCCGCTCCGCCCGGAGCGCGGACTCGCGCTGCTGCTCCAGCCGGACCCGTGCGGTGACGTCGTGCTGCACCCCGACGAAGCTGGCCAGCTCACCGGCGCCGTCGAAGATCGGCGTCAGGGTCAGCTGGTTCCAGAACGTGGACCCGTCGGCCCGGTAGTTGAGCAGCGTCACGGTCTCCTGGCGACCGGCCGCGACCGCCTCGCGGACGACGGTCACCGACTCAGGGTCGGTGTCCGGGCCCTGCAGGAAGCGGCAGTTGAAGCCGATCGCCCGCTCCGCCGGGTAGCCGGTCACCGCGGTGAACGCCGGGTTGACCCAGACCAGCGGGGCGTCGGGGAGGCGGGCGTCGGCGATGGTGAAGCAGACCTCGGTGGCCTCGATCGCCTGCTCCTGCAGCCGGCGCAGGCCCTCGTCGGCGTGCTGCGGCTCCGCGCCCCGGTCCTCGGCGACGGGGAGCAGGACGACCAGCGAGAGGTCCCGGTGGGCGTGCTGGTCGGCGTCGTGCGGTGTCGCGTCGCGGTCGAGCGGCAGGCCGGTGATCGACAGCAGCTGCCCCGGGTCGGTGCCTGCGGGCAGGCGCACCGGTTCGCCGTCGACCGGCAGCCCCCGGGTGAGGCGGGACAGCGGTGCGTCGGCGCCGTGCAGGGCACCGCCGGAGGCGTCGGTCAGGCCGGCCGCGGCCGCCCAGGCATCGAGGCCGACGGGCAGCCGGACGTCCCCGGCCAGGGCGATCGCGGCCCGGTTGGCGTAGGTCACCGCCCCGTCGCGCCGGTCCACCAGCAGCACGGCGACCACGGACCCGCCCAGGACGGCCGGGAGCGACCCCGCGTCCCGGGGCCCGGTGGTGGCGGCCCGGGCCAGCCCGTCCGCCCGGGGGTCGCGCCGGGCGGTGGCCGGTCGGTCCCGGCCCGGGTCGACCGGGCCGGCGGAGGAGCCCCCGGCCTGCTCCGCGCCCGGCACCGGGGGACCTCCGTGACGTGCTCCGTGCATGGTCGAACAGTAGGTGACGCACCACCGACCGGCGGCCGAGCGGCCGGGGAGGTGGCCGGACCACCCGGCGGCGGTCAGCGCCTCGCGGACCGACGGCCAGCCGGCGAGCGCCGTCCGGACGGCGGGGTGGGTCTCCTCCGCCAGCGCCTGTGCGTGCGCCCGGGCCAGCACGTCGTCCAGCTCCACCGGTGCACCCGTGGCCGCCGACTCGACCGCCGCCTCGACCATGGCCAGGCGCCGTTCCACGACGTCTGCGCGCCGGGGGCGGCTGCGCGACGGGCACCGCTCGCAGGTCGCCCGGCTCAGTCCGGGTCGGGCGCCAGCCGGACGACGGCCTTGCCGGTGTTGCCACCGCGCAGCAGCATGTCCAGGAACGCGTCGACGGCGGAGTCGAGCCCGTCGTGGACGGTCTCCCGGGCCTGCACCGACCCCTCGCGCAGCCAGCCGGGGACCGTGGCCAGGAAGTCCGGGCGCAGGTCCGCGTGGTCGCCGACCAGGAAGCCCTCCAGCCTGACCCGCTTGCCCACCAGCTGCGTCAGGTTGCGCGGCCCGGGCGGGGGCTCGGTGGCGTTGTAGGCCGAGATCGCGCCGCACAGCGCCGCGCGGCCGTGCTCCCGGAACGCGCTGACCGCAGCCTCCAGGTGCTCGCCGCCGACGTTGTCGAAGAAGACGTCGATGCCCTCGGGGGCCGCCGCGGCGAGCAGCTCGCGAACCGGGCCGTCGTGGTAGTCGAAGGCGGCGTCGAAGCCGAGGTCCCCGGTCAGCCAGCGCACCTTCTCCGGGGTGCCGGCGCTGCCCACGACCCGGGCCGCACCGCGGAGCCGGGCGAACTGGCCGACCAGGCTGCCCACCGCGCCTGCGGCACCGGAGACGAACACCGTCTCGCCCGCGGTGAAGGAGGCGACCCGGAACAGCCCGGCCCAGGCGGTGAGCCCGGGCATGCCCAGCACGCCCAGGTAGAGCGACAGCGGCAGGCCGGGCAGCGGTTCGACCGGCCGGACGCTCGTCGCCGGCAGGACCGCGACGTCGCGCCAGCCCAGTCCGTGCAGCACGAGCGTCCCCTCGGGCACGTCGGGGGAGCGGGAGGCCACCACCTGCCCGACCGTGGCGCCCTCCATCGTGGCGTCGAGCTCCCAGCTGGGCGCGTAGGACCGCGCCGCGCTCATCCGGCCGCGCATGTAGGGGTCGACCGACAGGGCGATCGTGCGGACGGCGACCTCGCCGGGACCGGGGTCGGGACGCTCGGTGTCGACAAGCCGGAAGTCCTCGGGCACCGGCTCGCCCTGGGGACGACGGACCAGCTGCCACTCACGGGTGGGGATCGGCATCTCCCGAGGGTGCGCCTGTGAGCGTCACCGCAGTCGCTCCGGGTCCGGTCGGGTCCTTGATTACGATCGGACCGTGTTCTTCTCCCGTGCCAGGACCAGGCCGGTCACCGCGGCGGACGCCCTGACCGGCCGTTCCCAGCCGCTCGCCGGCGTCCCCGAGGTGCACGCGGTCAACGGCAACCGCATCCAGCCGCCGTTCCCCGAGGGCATGCAGACCGCCGTCTTCGGCGCCGGCTGCTTCTGGGGTGTCGAGAAGGTCTTCTGGGAGACCCCGGGCGTGTACTCGACCGCCGCGGGCTACGCCGGCGGGTTCACGCCGAACCCGACGTACGACGAGGTCTGCTCCGCGCGCACCGGCCACACCGAGGTCGTCCTGGTCGTGTTCGACCCGGCCGTGATCTTCTACGAGCGCCTGCTCAAGGAGTTCTGGGAGGAGCACGACCCGACCCAGGGCATGCGCCAGGGCAACGACATCGGCACCCAGTACCGCTCGGCGGTCTACACCTCCGGCGCCGAGCAGGCGGCCGCGGCGGAGGCCAGCCGCGGTCTCTTCCAGGAGCGGCTGACCGCCGCCGGCTACGGCGACATCACCACCGAGATCGCTCCGCTCGGAGACTTCTTCCACGCCGAGGCGTACCACCAGCAGTACCTGCACAAGGTGCCGCACGGCTACTGCCCGGTGAACTCCACCGGCGTCAGCTGCCCCGTGGGCCTGCCCGGCGTCTGAACAAGGACCTCCTCGCCCTCACCACTCGTTCCTCATGGCGGGCCTCTGCGGGGCCTGACCCTCGCCACCCACTCGCACGCTCGCGGCGGGACCCTGCGAGGGGCCCTGACCCTCGCCCGCCCGGCCGGGCGGGCGGCGCACACGGCAGAGTGGGCTGCGTGACCTCCATCGACGCGCCCGACCTGTTCGCCCAGCTCCGCCGCGAACCGGACGTCGAGGCCCCCGAGCTGGTCGCCGTCGACGCCACCGACCGGCTGCTGCTCGACGAGGCCGCGGACTCCCTGGCCGCGGGCCCCGACGCGGTCGCCGTCGTCGACGACTCGCACGGCGCCCTGACCCTCGGGGCGGTCGTGCTGCACGGCGCCGTCTCGCCGCGGGTGACCACCGACCTGTTGCTCGGCGAGCTGGCGCTGGCCGCCAACGCCGAGCGCACCGGCCAGGCGGGCACCTACCGGCTGCTGCCGCTGGGTCCGGAGCTGGTGCGCGGGGCCACGACCGTGCTGGCCAAGGCGCCCAAGGGCCTGGACGCGCTGCGCCAGCTCGCCGAGGTCGTCGCCGCCGACGCCGACCCGGACGTGACCCTGTTCGTCGGGGGGCGGGTCAAGCACATGACCCGGGCGATGAACGACGTCCTGGCCGAGTCCTTCACCGAGGTGCGGGCGTCACTGGGGCGGCAGAAGTCCCGGGTGCTCGTCGCCCGCGGCCCGCGGGCCGACGGCGCCTCCTCGTTCCCGCACTGCCGCGAGCACACCGAGCTGGGGCTCACCGTCTGCGCGCACGGCGCCGCCTTCGCCGGCCCGAAGGTCGACCGGGGCACCCAGGCGCTGCTGGCGGTGCTCGCCGGGGCGGTGCCCGACGCCGCGACCGCCCTCGACCTGGGCTGCGGCACCGGCGTGCTGGCCACGGCGCTGGCCGCCGCCCGGCCGGGCCTGCGGGTGCTGGCCGTCGACCAGTCGGCGGCCGCGGTCGCCTCGGCGCAGGCGACGGCGGCGGCCAACGGGCTCACCGACCGCGTCACGGTCGTCCGGGACGACGCCGGCAGCAGCATCCCCGAGGGCACCGTGGACCTGGTGGTCTGCAACCCGCCCTTCCACGCCGGCGTCGCGGTCGACGAGACCGTCGCGCACCGGCTGTTCGAGGGGGCGGCGCGGGTGCTGCGCCCGGGCGGGGAGATGTGGTGCGTCTTCAACTCGCACCTGCCGCACCGCCAGGCGCTGACCCGCATCGTCGGCCCGACCCGCCAGGTGACCCGCAACCCCACCTTCACCGTCACGGCCTCGACCCGCCGCTGAACCTGGCGGTGGCCGCCGGTCCCGTCCCGTCCCGCGCCTGCCGATGGTGCGGGCACGAGGGTGCCCTGCTCTCCGAGATCCCAGGAGAGTCATGTCCCAGTCGTGGTGGGCCGACCGGCCACTCGGTCTGAAGTTGTCCACGCTCGTCGTCGCCGGCTCGATCGGCCTGGGCGTCGCCGGTCTGATCGGCGTGACGGCGCTCCAGGACAGCGGGGAGCGCACCGACCGGTTGCTGCTCACCACGACCGCGACCGCCGCCGCGCTGGAGGCGGACATGATGCACGACGCCATCCGGGCGGACGTGCTGCAGGCCATGCTGGCCGGGAGCGGCGGCCGGTACGACGCCGCGGCCGCCGACCTCGAGGGGCACGCCGCCACGCTGGAGGGCTCGCTGGCCGAGGTCCGCGACGGCGGCCTGGGGAGCGGCGTCGGCGCGGCCGTGGACTCGGTGTCCGACGAGGTGGCGTCCTACCTGTCCTCCGCCCAGGAGATCGTCATCCTGACCGGGGCCGACCCGGGTGCGGCCTCCGCCGCCTACCCGCAGTTCCTAGAGGCCTTCGAGGGTCTCGAGGAGGCGCTGCCGACGGTCGGTGACGCCGTCGGCGCCGAGGCCGCCGCGGCTGCCGCCGAGAGCCGGGCGCAGCGCGAGTCGGCGATCGTCTCCGTCGTCGTCGTGGTGGTCCTCGGCGCTCTCGTCCTCGGTGGGCTGGGGTGGGTGGTGACGCGGTCGGTGGTGCAGCCGCTGCGGCGTGTCCGCGCCGTCGTCTCCGGCCTGGCCGACGGCGACCTCCGGGGCACCACCGGGCTGACGAGCACCGACGAGGTCGGCCAGATCGCCACGGCGCTCGAGTCGTCCATGGCCTCGATGCGCGCCGTCATCCTCACGATCGGCGACAGCTCCACCACCCTGGCCGCGGCGACCGAGGAGCTGTCGGCGACCGCGCAGGACATGGGCCGGCTCGCCGCGGAGTCCGCCGAGCAGACCGGCCTGGTCGCTGCGACGGCTGGGCAGGTGTCGGGGAACGTGCAGGTCGTGGCGGCCGGCACCGACGAGATGGGCACCTCGATCCGGGAGATCGCGCACAACGCCAGCGACGTCGCCCGGGTGGCAGCCCAGGCGGTCGGCGCAGCCGAGTCGGCCACCACGACGGTGGCGAAGCTGGGGGAGTCCTCCATCGGGATCGCCACGGTCGTCGCCGTGATCACCTCGATCGCCGAGCAGACGAACCTGCTCGCCCTCAACGCCACGATCGAGGCGGCGCGGGCCGGGGAGGCGGGCAAGGGGTTCGCCGTGGTCGCCAACGAGGTCAAGGAACTGGCCCAGGAGACGGCGAAGGCGACGAAGGACATCACCGACCGGGTCGACAGCATCCAGTCCGACACCCGGGGCGCCGTCGCCGCCATCGCCGAGATCGCGTCGGTCATCGCGCGGATCAACGACGCCCAGGGCACCATCGCCGCGGCCGTCGAGGAGCAGACGGCGACGGCTGCGGAGATGAGCCGCGGGGTGGCCGAGGCGGCGTCCGGGGTGGACCAGATCGCCGGGAGCGTGGGCGCGGTGGCCGAGGCCACCGGTGCCACCACCCGGGCGATGGCCGACGCCCAGGTGGCGATCGACGAGACGGCGCGGCTCGCCGCTCAGCTCAGCACTGCCGTCGGCCGCTTCCGCTGCTGACGGAGGACTCCCCGGCCGGCCCCCTCGCAGGGGCCCGCCCCGAGGCACGAGGGGTGGGGGGCGAGGGGGTCCTTATTCAGTGGCCGGAGCCGCCGCGGGAGACGACCGGGGGCAGGGTCGACCAGGGGAAGTCGATCCAGGCCTCGGTGCGCTTCCAGGCGTAGTCGCACCGCACGAGCGACCGGGGCTTCTCGTAGACGACGGCGGTGCGGACGTCGGTGACGTGGCCGGCGCAGAACTCCTTGACCAGCTCCAGCGTCTTGCCGGTGTCGGCGACGTCGTCGGCGATGAGCACCTTCGCCCCGGTCAGGTCGACCACGTCGAGGGTCGGCGGCAGCACCACCGGCAGGTCGAGCCGCTGGTCGACGCCGGTGTAGAACTCCACGTTCATCACGAAGAGGTTCTTCACGTCGAGCGCGTAGCCCAGCGCGCCGCCGAGGAACAGCCCGCCGCGGGCGATCGACAGGATGATGTCGGGCTCGAAGCCGTCGTCGGCGACCTGCTGGGCCAGCTCACGGGCGGCCCGCCCGAAGTCCTCGTAGGTCAGGGTCTCGCGGGCAGGCTCCGGTGCGCTCACCCGGTGATCGTCGCAGCCCGGTGCTGGGTGTGACCAGACGGCCGTGCTCAGGCGGCGCCGGTGCCGGTCGTCATGGCCAGCTCGTCGATGGTCAGCCGCCGCTCCAGCACGGCCACGGCGACGTCGTCCAGCTCCTCGTCGTGTCCGTAGGCGTAGGCCCGCAGCACCGCCAGCGCGTCGGCGCTGGGCAGCTCCAGCGCGACGTTGACGACCCCGACCGCCTGCCAGACCCGCGCCCGGCGGCCGGCGCCGGGGGAGTCCAGCCAGGACGGCCCGTCCTCGGTGTGCGGCTCGGCGGCCATCGCCACGGCGAAGGCCTCGGACAGCGCGGCGGTGACGGTCAGCGAGTCGGCCAGCCCGAGCACCCGGACGTCGCCGGGCGCCAGCAGGTAGAGGTCGAGGGCGCCGACGTCCTCCAGCCCGCCGTGCAGCGGCAGCGAGACGATCCCCCGCACCGGCGTCCGGGTGACGAGGGCGTCGTGGAAGGCGGGCCAACGGTCCCGCAGCTGCGCCTCGTCGGCGAGCACCGGCATGCCGGTCGCGTGCGCGCTCAGGCAGGGGCCCTCGCCGACGGTGAACTGCAGCCGCTCGGCGACGGCCGCGACCGGGTCGCTGGCCCCCAGTGGCAGCCGCCGGTCAGCGGAGAAGTAGGCGCTCAGCCCCACGCCGTCGACGGGGAGGACGGCGGCGCAGGCGCGCGCCAGCCGGTCGGGCAGCAGCTCGGGCCCGGGCAGGTCCTGCTCGGCGGCGGTCACCTGGGCGGCGAACTCCTGGGCGAGGTCCACGTCTCCTCCTGCGGGCGGCAGCCCGGGCGGGGCACGGCCGTCTGCTGGACCTCCCCGCCGCCTCGACGTGCCGCGCCGGGGAGGTCCTACCCCCGTCGGTCTGCTCCCGACACCTCGCTCGACCAGCAGGACCCGGGCGTCCCCCGCCGGGCCCTGGCGCGGCCGGCACCCCGCCGTCGTCGAGGGCAGGTCCCGTCCACCCCCGAGGCGCGGCCCCACGACGACCCGTCACCTGCTCAAGCAGCCGCACCGGGGGCCGATCAAGGAGGTGGGACACCACTCGAGGAGGTCACGTGTCACCCCGTCCGTCGCGCGCAGGCCGCTCGTCCGCAGCCGTGGGTCTGCTGACCGTGCTGCTGACCTCGGTTGCCGCCGTGGCGCCGACCGTGGCTGCGGCACCGGTGACCTCGCCCGTCCCGACGTTCTTCATGAGCCAGGTCAGGCCCGGCGACAACGGTTCGACGCTGCGGGTGCTCGCCCAGGACCGGTACGCCGACTCCGGCGCGGGCGGGGTCACCGTGTCCGACGTCGGCGGGGAGTCGCCCTACGAGTACAACGCGGTCGGGCACCGGGCGGCCGACGGGTACCTCTACGGGATCGTGCGCTCCGGCCCGAGCAGCGACCAGCTCGTGCGCGTCGGGTCCGGCGGCGAGGTGACCCTGCTCGGCCCGGTCGACGGGCTGCCGGCCACGCCCGGGACCGACGCCTACCTGAGCGGTGCCTTCGGGGAGGGGACGTACGCCGACACGCTCGTCGTCAAGGACAACAAGGCCGCCGGGCGGCTGTACCGCATCGACGTCGCCAGCCGGAGGGTGACCGGGTCGGTCGCGCCCTCCACCGGCGTGAAGCTGTTCGACTACACCTGGAACGCCGGGTACCTCTGGGGCGGGGAGGTCGACGGCGGCGTCCGGAGCATCGTCCGGCTGGACGTCGCGACCGGGGCGGTCACGCGGATCGCCGCCGGGTCCGTCCTCCCCGCCGACGACACCGGCGACTACGGGGCGGCCTGGCGGTACGGCAACGGGAACATCGCGCTGCTGAGCAACGGCAGCGGCGTCATCACCCAGGTCCGGATCGGCGGTCCGGCGTCGGCCTCCCCGACGCTCACCGCGGTGTCCCGGGTCCAGGCCGCCCCCGGCGAGAGCAACGACGGCGCCAGCACGCTGGCCGCGCAGCCGGCCGACCTGGTGCTGACGGTCCCCGCACCGGCTCCGGTTCCTCCGTCCAGCCCGGTCTCCTGGACGGTGACGGTCCGCAACGCCGGTCCCGGCCCCTCGTCGGGCTCCACCTTCACCGTCGCGGTGCCCACCGGGGTGACCGCCGTCCAGCTGCCTGCCGGGTGCAGCGTCCCCGCGGGGACGGTCACCTGCGTGGTGGGCCCGCTGGTCGACGGCGGCTCGGACGACTACACGTTCACCGCCTCGTCACCCGCCGCCGGAGCGGTGTCCGTGGCCGCGCCGGTCGACGTGCTCGGCAACGAGCAGGACCCCTCCGTCGACAGCGCGCTCCTGGTCGTCACCCCCGACCAGGCGCTCGCCTCGACCGGCGTCGGCACTCAGGAGCAGAGCGTCCTCCCCGGCGTCCCGGCCGGCGGCGCGGTCGAGCTGCTCGACGGCAACACCCCGGTCCCGACCCTCGACGTCCCGGGCGGGCGCTACGCCGTGGACGTCGACGCGCTGACGTTCACCCCCGCGTACGGCTGGTCGGGCACTGCGGCGACGGCGAGGTTCCGCGTCACCGACGGCTCGGGCGCCACCGGCGTCGGCGGGTACACCGCGACCGTGCAGCCCCCGGCACCTCCCGCGGCGCCGGCGCTGACCTCGAGCGGGACCGGGACGGCGACCCAGCGGGTCACCTTGCCCGCGCCCCCGCCGGGCGGGTCGGTGACCCTGCTGGACGACGACGGTGACCCGGTCGCCGGCCTGGTCCTCCCCGGGCGGGGGAGCTGGACGACCGACCCGGTCGCCGGGACGGTCTCCTTCGCCCCGGCGACCGGCCACCTCGGCACCACTGCGGTCGCCTACCGGGTGACCGACGCCTACGGCCGGTCCAGCGACGGCACGTACGAGGCGACGGTGACCGCCCCGCCCGGTCCGTCGGCCCCGGACCTGGCTTCGGTCGGCACCGGCACGGCCCCCCAGCAGGTGGTCCTGCCGCCGGCCCCGGACGGTGGCTCCCGGACCCTGCTCGACGACGACGACGCCCCGGTGTCGCGGGTCGTCCGCCCCGGGCAGGGCACGTACGACCACGACGCGTCCTCCGGCACGGTCACCTTCACGCCCGTGCTCGGCTTCCAGGGGCCGGCCACCCCGGTCCGCTACCGGCTCACCGACGCCTACGGCCAGTCGGCCACCGGGGCCGACACCCCGGTCGTCACCCGGCCGGCCGGGCCGCCGGCCGGCGCCGTGCTCACCTCCCGCGACGTCGGCACGACGCTGCAGCAGGTCGTCCTCCCCGCGGCACCGGCCGGTGGGTCGCGGACGCTGCTGGACGGCGCGGGGACCCCGGCCGCCGTGGTGGACGTGCTCGGCGAGGGCCGCTACGTCCTGGACCCGGGCACCGGGACGATCTCCTTCTCCCCGGTGCTGGGCTTCGCGGCCGTGGGCCGCGTCGCGTACCGGTCGACGGACGCCTACGGCTCCTGGGCCGACGGGTCCTACCGGCCGGAGGTGCTCCCGCCGGAGCCCCCGGCCCCCGCCGCCGAGGCCACCACCGGAGTCGGCACCACCCAGCAGCAGACCACGTCACCGGCGGTCCCCGAGGGTGGTGTCGTCACCGTCCTCGACGGGGAGGGTCGGCCGGCGACGTCCGTGACCCTGCCGGGTCAGGGCACCTACCGCTGGGACGCGCTCGCCGGCTCGGCGGTGTTCGACCCGGAGCTGGGGTTCCACGGCGCCGCGTCACCGCTCACCTACCGCGTGACGGATGCGTACGGGCAGTGGGTCGACGCGACCTGGACCCCGACGGTGCTGGCGCCCGCTCCACCGGTCACCGAGCCGCGGACGTCGACGGGAGTCGGGACCTCGGTCCACACCGTCCTGCTGCCCGAGGCCCCGGCGGGCGGCGCCCGGGCGTTGGTGGACGTCGACGGGGACCCTGCGACGACGGTGGTGCTCGCCGGCCGGGGGACGGTCGAACTCGATTCCGTGACCGGGTCGGCCGTGTTCCGGCCGGTGCCCGGGTACGGCGGCACGACGGTGATCACCTACCGGATGACCGACGCCTACGGCCAGACCGCCGACGGCCACTGGACGGCCACCGTCACCGCGCCGGCGCCCCCCGCCGACGCGCCGCTCCCGCCGGCCCCCACCCCGACTCCGACCACCTCGACTCCGATCACCTCGGCATCGCCCGTGGCGACCTCACCCACCCCGAGCCCGCCCGCCCCGGCATCGCCCGCACCGACCCCGGCCGCCCCGACCCCGCCGGACACGACAGCGCCCGCCCCGGACCACGCGGACCAGCCGATGTCGGCTCCCGTGACCGCCGGGCCACCCGAGCTGGCCTGGACCGGTGACGACCTGCAGGTGCTGGCCGGGCAGGGACTGGCGTCGGTCGCCCTCGGCCTGGTCCTGTTGGTCGCCGGCCGGGCTCCGCGCATGCACCCGGCCGGTCCGGCGGCCGGCCGCGACCGGTCCCCGCGGGGGCGGCACGCGGCCGGGAGGACCAGTCCCCGGCGGCGCACCAGCGGTGGGGGTCGGCACGCAGCCGGGAACGCCGTCCAGAGGCGGTCCGCCGGTCGGGTCGGCGGCCAGCCGGTCGGCACCTGACGGTCGGCACCTGACGGTCGGCGTCGCCCGGTCAGCAGAAGCCGGGCGTGCCCTCCCAGGCCACCGGCGCGGCCGGCACCTCGTCGCGCAGCACGGTGCCCTCGATCAGCCCGTAGGGCCGGTCGTCGGCGTGGTAGACGACCGCACCGGGCCCGTCGAGGTCGTTGTCCAGCCCGAACGCCGACAGGTCCTGCAGGAAGTGGTGCTTGTTCGGCATCGAGAACCGGATCTCGGCGACGTCGGGGTGCCGGCTGAGCGCTGCCTCGCCCATCGTGAACAGCGTCTGCTGCAGGGCGAGGGAGTGGGTGCCGGCGAAGGTCTCCAGCAGCGTCGTCCGGACGGCGTCGTACGTGCCGTTCCAGTCGACGTCGGTGCCGGTGTACCGCCAGCGGGCGGTGACCGCGGTGGCCAGGATCCGGTCGGTCGTCTCCGGCAGGGTCGTGTAGCGGTCGCGGGGGAAGCCCCAGAACTCCGACCCGGTGGTCTTGAGGACGACGAGGTCGGTGAGCCCGGCCAGCACGTGCACGGTCGCATCGGTCCCGGAGCCGGCCACCGTGACCACCGCGGTGCGGACCTCGCCCCCGGGACGGCGGAAGGCGTGGTCGTGCGGCTGCCCGCCGACGGCGATCCGGTCCCAGCCGTAGGACTCGATCGACACCCGGGCGCCGGTGACCCAGGGCTGCGAGCCGGTGAAGTGGTCGGCCAGCCGGATGCCGAACTCCTCCGGCGAGCCGATGCCGTCGCGGGCGAACGCGAAGACGGTGTTCTTCTGCGCGTCGGTGGTCAGCACGTGGGCGTTGTCGCCGGCGGTGTGCGCGGCGGCGAAGTCACCCCGCAGCGCCGAGCTCACGTTGAGGTCGACCAGGGAGTGCCGTGGGGTGGAGCGGTCGACCGCGACGACGCGGACCTCCGCCTTCCCGTACTGGTTGGGTCCGAGCACGATCGCCATGGGTGCACCCTGCCCTCTCGGCGTTGCCGTCGTGTTTCCCGTGGAACCGGAGTGGACGCGTCGCGCTCACGCCGACGCATCCACTCCGCTCACGAGCCGCGGTAGGTGGAGTAGGCGAAGGGGGAGAGCAGCAGCGGGACGTGGTGGTGCTCGGCCGGCTCGCGGACGGCGAAGGTCAGCACGACCTCCGGCCAGAACGTCTCCTCGCCCCGCGCCGCGGCCCACGCGCCGGTGCCGAACACCAGCCGGTGCGGGCCGGCGCCGGTCGGGCCCTCGACGAGCCGGCAGCGCCCGTCGGCGTCCGTCGTCCCCTCGGCCACCAGTCCCTCGGCGGCGTGCAGGGCGACGGCGAGACCGGCGGCGGGCCGGCCGGTCACGGAGTCCAGGACGTGCGTGGACACGCTCACCGCATGGCCTCGCGCACCCGCAGTGCGGTGATCTCCACCAACTGCGCCTGCACCTCGGCCCGCTCGGCCTCGGGGGTGTTGCCCAGCCGGCGCTCCAGCTCACGGCGGATCTCCGCGGGCGGGCGCCCGGCCGCCCGGATCAGGAAGACGTGCCCGAAGCGCTCCTCGTAGGCCCGGTTGCCCTCGGCGATCGCGGTGCGCACCTCGTCGTCGGCGTCGGCCATGCCGCTCTGCTCGCGCCGGGAGGCCTCCGCCGAGGCCGACGACCCCTCGACCCGGTCGCCGATCCGCGGGTGCGCGTCCAGCGCCGCCGAGACGTGGCCCCAGGACAGCGCCCGCGTGAGCTCGGCAGCCCGGGTGACCAGCGCGCCGACCGAGGCGTAGGGCCGGCCCGCGGTCAGCACCATGGCGAACGCCGGGGCGCCCAGCCAGCCGAACGCCTGCTCGGCGGCCTCCGCCTGGGGTGCGTCGTTGAAACGGGCCAGCGCATCGTCGCCACCGGGTCGGGTCACGTGGGGCAGGATGCCAGCTCAGTCGCCCCGCACGAGCACCCGAGGAGGTCCGGTGGTCCCCGAGCACGTCCTCACCGAGCTCGACCGACGGCTCGCCCCCGTCGACGCCGCCCGGCTGGCGGCCTACCCGGGGGAGTCGTCGTCCCGGCAGCCGGTCCACACCTGCTACGTCCCGGCCGACGCGGTCGTCCCCGGGCTGACCGGGCGCTGGGGGGCCGCGGCGCTGGCCGCCCTCGACGAGCACGGGCTGCCCGACCTCGGCCTGGACGCCGACCTGGTCGCCGACGTGCTGCCGCGGGTGCGGGCGAAGCTGGCCACCGAGCCGGTGGAGGACCTGCGTGTCGACGCCGAGGACGGCTACCGGGGCAGCCCGGACGCCGAGGACGGCGACGTCACCGCCGCGGCCGGGGTGCTGGCCGCCGAGCCGGTGCTGCCGCTGTCGCTGGGGGTGCGCGCCAAGTCGCTGGAGGGCCCGACCCGGCACCGCGGTGTGCGCAGCCTCGACCTGTTCCTCACCGGGCTGGCCGCGGCCGGGCGCGAGCGCGCCGTGGTGACCCTGCCCAAGGTCACCGCGGTCGAGCAGGTCGCCGCGTTCCTCCCCGTGCTGGACGCCCTCGAGGCCGCCACCGGCCTGGGGCTGGACCTGGAGCTGCAGGTCGAGACCCCGCAGGCGGTGCTGGGGGCCGACGGGACGACGACGCTCGCCCGGATGCTGCACGCCGGCGCGGGCCGGGTCACGGGGCTGCACTACGGGACCTACGACTACAGCGCCGCCCTGGGCATCGCCGCGGCCCACCAGTCCTCCGACCACCCCGCGGCCGACGTCGCCAAGCAGGCGATGCAGGTCGCGGTGGCCGGCACCGGGGCGCGGGCGGTCGACGGCTCCACCAACGTGCTGCCCCTCGGCGGCACCGCCGAGGTGCACGCGGCCTGGCGGCTGCACGCCGGGCTGGTGCGCCGCGCGCTGGAACGCGGCTTCTACCAGGGCTGGGACCTGCACCCCGCGCAGCTGGTCACCCGCTACGTGGCCACCTACGCCTTCTTCCGGGCCGCACTCCCGGCCGCCGCCGCGCGGCTGTCGGCCTACGTCAGCCGGGTCGAGGGCGGCGTGCTCGACGAGCCGGCGACCGCGCGGGCGCTGGCCACCGTCGTCCTGCGCGGGCTGGACTGCGGCGCCCTGGACGTCGCCGAGGTCGAGGCGGCGACCGGCCTGGACCGCACGGTGCTCGACGCGCTGGCCGGGCGACGGGGGACGACACGCTCTTCCCGCTGACCCCGCACACCGGTCCGCCGGCGCCGGGCGCAGCGATCACCCGGACGAGGGGGTCAGGGCAGGACCCCGGGCTGCCGAGATCAGTGGTGGGTGACCGAACACGTCACCCGTCCCTGCGAGGAGTCGGCGTGAGGCGAGGTGTCGTGAGCGTGCTCGGAGGTCATCCCCCGCGCTGGTTGCAGCGCGCCCGGGCCGACAGCGCCGTCGCCGACGCCGGTGCGCTGACCGCGGAGCGCGCACCCGGCCACACCGCCGCCCTGATCGGGTCCTCGGCCGAGCTCCTCGACGTCGCCGTGCCGTGGCTCCTGGCCGGCCTGGACGCCGGTGACCTCACCGTGCTGGCCTGCGACCCGGAGACCACCGACCAGCTGCGCGACGTCCTCGGCGCCGACGGCGCTGGGCTGGTCAGCGACCCGGGCATCGCCCTGCACGGCTCCCGCCCGCCGGACGCCGTCGGTGCGCTCCGCCGGCTGGTCGAGCGTGCGGAAGAGTGCACGTCGGGCCGGGTGCGCGTCCTCGGGATGCCCTCGTTCGGCTCCGCCCCGCGCGACTGGCACGAGACCCAGCGCTTCGAGGCCGTGCTCAACCTGCTCTTCGCCGACACCGCGGTCGACCGGCTGTGCGTGTACGACCGGCGGGTACTGCCGCCCACCGCGATGAACAGCGCCCTCGCCACCCACCCCCACCTGCTGGCCGGGGGCAACGTCTTCACCAGCCGCGGCTACCGGCGCCCGGACACCTACGTCCGGTCGCTGCCGATCCCGCGTGAGCCGATGGAGGAGCGTGCGCCGGCCTTCGCCGTCGACGGTGCGCAGTCCCTCCCGCACTTCCGGCACCAGCTGACCGCGGCACTGGACACCCACGTGCCCGACCGCGAGCAGTGCCACGACCTGCAGCTGGCGGCCAGCGAGATCGCCGCCAACGCCTTCCGGCACGGCGTCCCGCCGGTCTCGGCCCGCGTCTGGGCTTCCGCCGACCGGGTCGTCTGCACGATCACCGACCGGGGCACCGGGGTCGCCGACGAGCTGGTCGGCTTCCAGCCCGCCCACGGCGCCGACCTGTCCCGTGGCGGCATGGGCCTGTGGCTGGCCCGCAAGCTGTGGGACCACGTCGACCTGGTCGCGGCCCCCACCGGCCTGACCGTGCGGCTGAGCACCTCCCTGCGCTGACCCGCCCCGGTCCGTCATGGCGCACCGCGGTACGGCCGCCCGGCGGCTACCGTGACCCGGTGATCGTGGTCACCGCGGCCGGCGGGCCCACCGGCACGGCCGCCGTCCGGGAGCTGCGCCGCCGGGGCGAGGCGGTGCGGGCGGTGGTGTCCCGCCGTGGCCCGCGCCCGGAGCTCGCCGCCCTCGGTGCCGAGGTGGTCGTCGCCGAGCTGACCGCGCCGATGTCGTGGTCGTCGGTGCTCGCCGGCGCCGACGCGCTGTACCTGGTCTGGCCCACCTTCGATCCCGACGAGGCAGAGGGCGCGCCGGCGCTGTTCGCCGAGGCCCGCCGGGCGGGCGTCCCCCGCGTCGTCTACCACTCGGTGCTGCGCCCGCAGCTGCGCGTCATGCCCCATCATGCCGGCAAGGACCGGGCCGAGGAGGCCCTGGCCGGCAGCGGCCTGCGGTCCTGGCGGGTCCTCCAGCCGTGCGCCTACGCCGACGACCACGACGGCCAGCTGGAGTCGGCCCGGGTCAGCGGGGTGTTCCGCAGCCACTGGGGCCTGCGCACCGGGCAGTCGCTGGTCGACCTGCGCGACGTCGCCGAGGCCGCCGCCGTGCTCCTGCTCGAGGACGGCCTGGACGGCGGCACGTTCGAGGCCGCCGGGCCGGAGGCGCTGACCGCCCCGCGGATGGCCGAGCTGATCGGTGAGCGGCTGGGGGAGGACGTGGTCGCCGACGACGTCGTCCCGGGTGGCGAGGTGCCGACGTCCTACGTGGGCCGCTGCCGGCGCGCCATGTACGACCACCACCGTGCGCACGGGCTCGTGGGCAGCCCCCGGGTGCTGGCGGGTCTGCTCGGCCGCCCGCCCCGCAGCTACGCCGAGCACCTCGCCGACCTGGACCCGGCCGTCCTGGGCCTGACGTCCTGACTCGGCCCCGTCCAGAGACTCGTGCCGAGCGGGCGAGGCATGAGGAGGACGGGGTCCTTCAACTGTGCTCGGTGCGCCGGTGGGTGGACTCGTGGACGACGTCGGCGCCGTCGTCGCGGCGGTCGACCACGGTGAACCGGTGCCAGAGGCCGGACAGCTGCAGCGGCCGCGCGACCGTGGTGGAGTGCACGACCAGCGGCAGCTCGATCCCGCGCGGCTGGACCATCTTGTGCAGCTGCACCAGCGAGGCGATGCCGGCGGAGTTCATGAAGGTCACCCCGCAGGTGTCCAACTGGACCTTCTTCAGCGCCGGGGCGCTGAGCATCAGGTCGGTCATCGCCCGTACCAGCGGCCGGCGGGCACCCTCGGTGAGCTCACCGACGACGCGGATCTCGGCGGTCTCCGCGCCGTGCTCGGTGACGGTGACCTCGACGGTGTCCTCAACATCGTCCATGCCCCGTCCTTGCCCGGGAGTGCCCTGGTTCACTCCTCCGTCGCCGTGGCGCGGTCCAGCAGCAGCAGCGAGAGCGCGGCCAGCGACGGGGCGTCGGTGAACCGGCCGTCGCCGACCATCGCCCGCAGCTCGGCCTCGGGGACGAACTGCTGCCGCATGTCGGCCTCGGTGACCTCCCGCGCGGTCGGGCCGGGGGTCAGGTCACCGGCCAGCCAGACATCGGTCTGCTGGTCGGTCAGGCCCGGTGCGATGTCGATCCGGCCCAGCAGCCGAATCTGCCCGGCGCGCAGCCCGGTCTCCTCGGCGAGCTCGGCGCGGGCCAGCTCCTCCGCCGTCCCGCTGCCACCGGCCGGCCAGGTGCCCTGCACGAACTCCCAGGACCGGCGGCCCAGCGGGTGGCGGAACTGCTCGACCAGCCAGAAGCCGCCCCGCTCGGCGGCGATCACCAGCGTGGCGTCCGGCTTCTCGACCACGCCGTAGATTCCGGCGGAGCCGTCGGGGTGTTCCACGGCGTCCTCCCGCACCCGTATCCAGGGGTTCCGGTAGACCTCTCGGCTGCTCGTCGTCCGCACGCGACCTAGCCTGGCAGACCGGGAGGAGGACGATGACCGAGCGTAAGCCCGAGGGCATGTCGTTCGAGTCCTGGGTGGAGCAGCAGATCGCCCAGGCCCGGGAACGAGGCGCCTTCGAGGACCTGGCGGGCGCGGGCAAGCCGCTGCCCCGCCGGGACAGGGAGAAGAGCAGCTACGAGTGGGCCCTGGAGTGGGCCCGGCGCGAAGAGGCCGACGTCGCGGCGATGCTGCCCTCGGGGCTGGTGCTGCGCAAGGAGCGCGAGGACCTCCCCGAGCTGGTGGCCGCCCAGCCGACCGAGGAGCGGGCGCGGGCGGTGGTGGAGGCGCACAACGCCCGCGTCGACCTGTACTACCGCCGGCCGGTCGAGGGGGTGTGGATCGCCGTGGGCATGGCCGACGTCGACGAGGAGCTGGCCCGCTGGCGGGAGGGGCACCCCGCCGTGCCCGAGCCACCGGCCGAGGTGCCCGCGCCGCCCGCGCCGTCCCGCCGTCGCGGCTGGTGGCGGCGCCGGGCGGGCTGAGGCTCAGTCCTCGGCGTCGTCGTCCTCCTGCTGCTGGCGGGCGGCCAGCTCGCGGGTGGCCATGCCGCCCTCGCCACCCTCGTCGTACTGCCCGGGGTGCAGGTTGACCTGGTCGTGGTCGGGCTCCGGTGCGCTCATCGCCCCAGCCTGCCCAGCCCGTGCCGCCCGGGCCACTCGGACGTGCCCGCCGGTCGCCTTGTCGATCACCCCGGACGGTCACCCGTCGATGTCCGCGACACGACCGCGGGCGGCGCCGCAGGGCGCGTCCACGCCTCCACAGTTGCGCTGCGAGTTGCGGATGTGACTGCTGGTGTCGGAGTGGAGGAAGCGGTGGCGAAGAGCGCTGCAGGCGTCGAGAGCGGGCGTCGGTGGGGCCTGGGCGGTCGCCTGACCGCCGTCGCTGTCGCGGGCGCGCTGATGACCGGTGGGCTGACCGGGGTGTTCCCCGCGCTGCGCAGCACCCCGGTGGCCACTGCCGCGCAGACGCCGGTCTCCTGCCCGTCGGCGGTCGCACTGCAGAACGGCGGCTTCGAGCAGCCGGTCATCCCCGCCAACTCCGACCGGCAGCTCGACCAGTCGCAGGTGCCCGGCTGGATGACCACCGCCACGGACGGCCTGATCGAGCTGTGGCGCGCGCCGTACCAGGGCGTGCCCGCCGGGTCCGGTTCGCAGTTCGCAGAGATCAACGCCACCCAGGCCGCCACGCTCTACCAGGACGTCGCCACGACCCCGGGCCAGACGCTGCGCTGGGAGCTGCAGCACCGTGGCCGGGCCGGTACCGACGTGATGGCCGTCAACATCGCCGCGCCGGGCACGCGGGCCTCGACGGCCACCCGGCAGGCGCTGCTCAGCGACCCGAACACCGCCTGGGGCACCCACTCGGGCACCTACACCGTCCCCCTGGGGCAGACCACGACCCGGTTCGGCTTCCAGGCCGTGAGCTCCGCCGGGGCGAACGCCAGCGTCGGCAACTTCCTGGACAGCATCTCCTTCGGCACCCAGCCGTGTCTGGTCACGACCACCACCGTCTCCCTGCCCGCCGGGCGCACCACCGCGCAGGTCGGTGACGTGCTCACCTACACGGTCACCACCGCCAACAACGGCGGCAACCCGGCGCGCGAGGTCGTGATGACCGACGACCTGCCGGCCGGCGTGGAGTTCGTGCCGGGCTCCATCGTGGCGGTCACCGGCACGGCCACCACGACCCGGACCGACGCCGCCGGCGACGACCAGGGCGAGTTCGTGGCCCCCGCCGGCACGGGTACGGGCACCGTCCGGGTCCGGGTGGGCACCGCCGCCACCAGCACCGCCGGCGGGGTCGTCGGCGCCGGTGACGCCCGCAGCTTCAGCTACCAGGCGCGGGTGCTGCCGGTGCTGTCCGGGCAGACCCTGCGCAACGACGCCCGGGTCGCCTACCGCGACGAGCTCACCGTCACCACGCCCACCTCGACCTCCAACGAGGTGGCCACCCCCGTCGGCGTCGCCGCCGACCTGCGCGCCACGCTCACCCAGGACACCACTCCGCTGGTGGCCGGGCGCACGGCCAGCTGGACGGCGACCCTGACCGACCGCGGCCCGGGCACCGAGCCGGCGCCGGTGCTGACCACCACGATCCCGGCCGCGCTCACCGGCGTCACCGCCACCCCGGTCGGCGGCGGCAGCTGCACGGTCAGTGGCACGACCGTCACCTGCACCGGTCCGGCGCTGGCCTCCGGCGCCGCGCGCTCGGTGACCGTCACCGGCACCGTGCCCGCCGACGCCACCCCCGGTGTGCAGTACACGGTGCTGTCCAGCGTCCGGGGCGACGCCCACGACGCGGGCCCCACTGACAACACCGCCACGGTCAGCGGTGCGGTCACCGCGCTCGCCGACGTCTCGGTGACGCTCACCAGCGACCCGGCGACCGGGGTGGCCGGCGGCCTGGTCCGCTACACGGCCGTCGTGACCAACGACGGGCCGTCCACGGCCCGCGGCGTCCGGCTCGTCGACCCGCTCCGGGCCACCTCGGCCTTCCAGTCCGCGACGGTGGCCGGGGGCATGTGCAGCCTGGACGGCGCCTCGAACACGGTGACCTGCGCGCTGCCCGACCTGGCGCCGGGCACCTCGCTGCCGGTGGTCGTCACCGCCCGGCTCGCCCCCGGCGGCGACGGCTCGGTCGACAACGCGGTCTCGGTGGCCGCGACCACCCCCGACCGCGACGCCGACGACCTGACCGCCTCCGTGCGCGGGGCCGGCGGGCAGGAGGCCGACCTCTCGGTGACGCTGACGCTGGACGACACCGACCTGCTGCCCGGGGAGACCCTCGGCTTCACCGTCACCGTCCGCAACGACGGCCCGTCGGACGCCACCAACGTCTCCGTGCGCTCCACGCTGCCCCCGGGTGTGGTCATCCTGTCCACGAACACCGCCGGGTGCGTCCCGGGCAACTGCAGCATCCCGCTCGTCGGCGGCAGCGGTGGCACCGTCGTCATCACCGGCACCGCCCGGGTCGGCGCCGACGCCCCCGAGGGCACGCTGCTGGCCAGCGCCACGGTCGTCTCCGCCGTGCCCGACGTCGACGGCGCCGACCAGTCGGCCACGGTGAGCGCCACGATCCGGCTGTCGGCCGACCTCGGCGTCACCCTGGCGCTCAGCGACCCGGCCGACCCCGGCAACCCGGCGCCCGTCCTGGTCGCCGGCTCGCTCGTCCACGGCCTCGCCACGGTCACCAACAACGGCCCCACCCGGGCCTCCGGCGTCCAGCTGCGGCTGGCCACCCTCGCCGGTGCGCCGGTGCCGACCGTCGTCCCGAGCGCCGGCGGCTGCGGCTACCAGGGCGCGACGACGGCGGACGGCCGGGCCGTCGACGGCGGCGTCGTCGTCTGCTGGCTGGACCAGCTCGCCACCGGCGCCGTCTGGACCGTCGCGTCCGACGGCCTCGTCCCCGCCACCTACACGGGGAGCACGTTCACCCGCAGCCGCACCGTCACCTCCACCTCGCCCGACCCGGCGCCCGACAACGACACCGGCAGCGCCACCCTCTCCGTCGTGCGTCGGGCCGACCTGCAGGTGGTCAAGACCACGAGCACGCCGAGCGTCGTGCAGACCGGCACCGTGCGGTTCCAGGTCACGGTCAGGAACGCCGGCCCCTCCGACGCCCGCGACGTCGTCGTCCGCGAGCAGCCGCAGCCCGGCGTCGTGGTGACCGGGGCCAGCCCGTCGGCCGGCAGCTACGGCGACGCGACCGGTGTGTGGCGCGTGCCCTACCTCGCCGTCGGCGGCTCCGCGGTTCTGGACGTCACCGGCACCGCGGAGTCCCCCGACGACGTGGAGAACCGGGCCGCGGCGGCCGGCTCCGACGCGACCGACCCGCAGCCGGGCAACGACGTCGGTGCCGTGCAGGTCGACGTCCTGCCGGCGGCGCGCACGCTGACGGTCACGGCGCAGGCGACGGTCGCGCCGGCGGTCGACCAGGGCGGTGCCCGGGTGGGCGACGCCGTCGACCTCGGCTACGTCGTGCGCAACGACGGCAACGTGCGGATGAGCGGCATCCGGGTGGACGAGACGCTGGTCCCGGGGGCCGTGGCCTGCCCGCACGACTCGCTGGCGCCGGGCGAGCAGATGACGTGCACCGCCGGCAGCACCTACCGGGTCACCCAGGCCGACGTGGACGCCGGCACGCCGGTCACCAGCAGCGCCACCGCCTTCGGCCGGGCCCCCGACTCCACCACCGACCTCGTCTTCGGTCCGGCCACCACCTCGCTGCCGATGGCCGCCGGCGCCCCGGGGGTCGGCCTCACCCTGGTCGCGAACTGGGACGACGCCGACGCCGACGACGCCCTCGACGTCGGGGAGACCGCCACCTGGACCGCCGTCGTCACCAACAGCGGTGACCTCACCGTGCGCGGGCTGACCGTGTCGGCGCCCCGGGTCCCCGCGTTCACCTGCGCGGACACCGAGCTGGCCCCGGGCGCCTGGACCAGCTGCGCCACCGCCACCACCCCGCTGACCCAGGGCGACGTCGACGGCGGCCAGCGCTCCGCGACCGCGACGGCGACCGGCACCGAGGCGCGCACCGGCGCCGTGGTGCAGAGCGCCCCGTCCGCCACCGCGTTCCCCGCCGTCCTCGCGCCGGCCCTGCAGATGACGCTGGGCGGGGTCGTGACGCCCCCCGCCCACCAGGACGCCGCCGCCCTCGGTGACCAGGTGACCTGGCGGTACACGGTGACCAACACCGGCAACGTCGAGCTGACCGGCGTGGCCGTCGACGACCCGGACGCCGGACCCGCGACGTGTGCGCTCACCGTGCTGCAGCCCGGCCGCACGACCGTGTGCACCTCCGACACCCCGCGTGCGGTCACCGAGGCCGACGTGCTGGCCGGCGGGGTCACCGG
This sequence comes from Modestobacter muralis, assembly GCF_010682105.1. Taxonomy (GTDB): domain Bacteria; phylum Actinomycetota; class Actinomycetes; order Mycobacteriales; family Geodermatophilaceae; genus Modestobacter; species Modestobacter muralis. Next base: position 593,543 of record NZ_JAAGWH010000013.1, read on the forward strand.
GCGCGCCACGGCGACCGGGTCCCCGGTCGTCGGCGGCGACCAGGTGCGCTCACCGCAGGGCCAGACCGTCGTCCGGGTGGCCGGGGCGGTGCGGTCGCTGCAGATCACCGCCCGGGCGCTCACCGCGACCCTGCCGGTGCGCGCCGGCGACACGATCGACTACGAGTACACGGTCGCCAACGACGGCAACGTGACGATGCGGCTGGTCCAGGTCGCCGACGAGCTGGTCGGGCCGGCGCGCTGCGGGCAGGACGTGCTCGCCCCAGGCGAGACCACCACCTGCTCCGGCGGTGGCTCGCACCGGGTCTCCCAGGTCGAGTTCGACGCGGGCCGGCCGATCGCCGACCTCGCCCAGGTCTCCGGCGTCCCGACGGGCGCCAGCACCGAGCTGACCTTCGGCCCGGCGTCCGCGCCGGTCGCCGTCGCCGCGGCGGCCCCCGGGCTGGCGGTGCTCGGCGTCGCCGACTGGGCCGACGCCGACGCCGACGACGTGCTCGACGCCGACGAGACCGTCGACTGGTGGGCGCTGGTGACCAACCCCGGCGACGTGACCGTCACCGGCATCACCGTGACCAGCACGCGCGGCGACGTGCTCACCTGCCCCGTGCCGGCCCTCGGCCCCGGCGAGCAGATGCGCTGCACCGCCCCGCGGCACACCCTCACGACCACCGACGTCGCCGGCCCGGTCCAGGCCGACCTCCGGGTGGCCGGCGTCGAGCCGCGCGCCCTGACCGCGGTCGAGGGACTGGACTCCGTCACCGTCTCCGGCACCGAGCGGCTGGCGCTGCTGCTGACGGTGGGCCAGGCGGTGGCCGGCAGCCCCACCCCGGACGTCGGTGACGGGGTCCGCCGGCTGTTCACGGTCACCAACGCCGGCAACACCACGGTCGACACGCCGTCGGTGACCAGCGACGACGGGGAGCCGGTGACCTGCCCGGCCGGCGCCCTGGCACCCGGGGCGTCGACGGTCTGCCGCGGGGACGGCGTGCACACGGTGACCGAGGCCGACGTCCGCGCCGGGAAGCTGGTCACCGGGGGGACCGCGTCCGCGCCGGCCCTCGTGAGCCGCACGGCCGTCTCCTCCACCCACGTCACGCAGGCGCTGTTCCTCGCCCCACTGCTGCGTGCCCTGCAGGTGACCGCCACCCCGCTGCCCTCGGCCCCGGCCCCGCTGGCCGTCGGCGACCGGGTGGACTACCGCTACGTCGTCCGCAACGTCGGCAACGCCACGATGACCGCCCTCGCCCTGGTCGACTCCGCGGGCGGCACCGCGACCTGCGCGGCGCCGTCGCTGGCGCCGGGTGCGGAGACCACCTGCACCGGTGGCAGCAGCCACGAGGTGACGCAGCCGGACTTCGACGCCGGCCTGCCGGTCGGCCTCACCGCCGAGGTGACCGGGCTGGCCGACGGCGACCTGGACCCGCTCGCCTTCGGCCCGGCCGCGGCACCGCTGCCGCTCCGCACGTCGACCCCGGCGCTGACCGCGGTGAAGACGGCGGACTGGACCGACGACGGCAACGGCGCGCTGGACGCCGGCGAGCCGATCTCCTGGACCGTCGCGGTGCGCAACACCGGTGACGTCACCGTCGCGGACCTGTACGTCGACGACCCGCTGGTGCACGTGCAGTGCCCGCAGACCTCGGTCGGACCCGGGCAGCAGGTCGACTGCGTGGCCGACGCCTACCGGGTGACCGACGCCGACGCCCTGGCCGGCGAGCGCACCAACACCGCCGTGGCGCTGGGCGACGACCCCCGCACCGGCAGTCCCGTGGTCAGCCTGCCCGCGCTGGCCTACGCGGTGGGCACGCCGGTGGCGGCACCGGCGCTGGCGATCGCGGTGGACGGCGTCGTGACCCCGACGCAGCGGCAGAGTGCCGCGGAGTGGGGCGACACCGTCCACTGGCGGTACACCGTGACCAACACCGGCGGGGTGGCCGTCCTGGCGCCGGCCGTGGTCGACCACGTCGACGGCCCGGTCGTCTGCCCGTCCACGGCGCTCGCACCGGGGCAGCAGGTGAGCTGTCAGGGCGTGGTGCCGCACCTGGTCGCCGAGGTCGACGTGCTGGCCGCGGCCGTGCGGACCCAGGCCCACGCCGAGGGCCTCACCGTCGACCCGGCGGCGGCGTCGCCGGCTGCCGCCGAGGCGGCCCCGGCGGCCCGGGTCGCGGCCGCGGCGTCCCGGGTGGTCTCGAGCCCGGCCGACGGCGTGGTCGCGACGGCCGCCGCCCGCCCGGGGCTGACCCTGGCCCAGCGGATGGAGAACACCACGGCCCGCGACACGGCGCCGCGGCGCGACGACCTCGTGGACCTCGTCTACCGGGTGACCAACACCGGCAACGTGACCCTGACCGGGATCGCGATCAGCGACCCGTTCTTCGGCACGGTCGCCTGCCCGCAGCCGGCGCTCGGCCCGACCGAGTCGATGGACTGCCGCACCGCCCAGCCGCACCGGGTCGACGCCACCGACGTCGGCGCCGGCGAGCTGGTCAGCGAGGCGCGGGCGGCCGGCACCCCGCCGACGGGCTCCGGCACCGCGACCGCCTCCACCGTGTCGACGGTGAGCATGCCGGTGGCCGCGTCGGCCGGTGGTCCGATCACGGGTGGGCCCGTCACCGACGGGCCGGTCACCGATGATCCGGGTACCGGCGGCGGTGCCCCGGACGGCGGTGCCACCGACGAGGAGGACGGCGGCGCAGCCGGCGGGGGCGTGCCGAGCGGCTCGCAGCCGCCGTCCGCCGCGCCTGTCGATGTCCCCGCCGAGACGTCCCCGGCTCCGGTGCCCACCGCGACCCCCGGCACGCCCCCGACCGCGACGCAGGCGCTGGCGGCGACCGGCACGGACACCGGCGCCCAGTTCGTGCTGGGTGTGCTGTCGGTGCTGCTCGGCGCACTGCTGCTGGTGCTGGCCCGCCGACGGGTGGTCAGCCGCCGCTGGTGACCACCCGCCGGCCGGCCCGGACCGGGCTGCTCAGCGCCTCGGCCCGGCCGGGACGGCGGCCAGGCGCTCCCGCAGGAAGGCGACCACCTGCTCGCGCGCCTCGTGTGTCGGGTGCCCGGGCGTCTCGACGTCCGTGCTGGTCAGCACCCGGTGCTCGTTGGCCCCGATGCCGGCATCGTTGCCGGGCCGGGAGTTCAGCTGCACCGGCAGCCAGCCGTCGCCGAAGGTCGCCCGCAGCGCGCGGAAGCGGTCCCGGGGCGAGGCGGCGTCCTCGCTGAACCGCAGGCCCATCAGGCACAGCCCCTCGCTGCGCACCCGCTCGCTGATCGCGTCGGCCTCCCGCGGGGACATCCCGATGTCCCGGCGGTGGCCGGCGGTGACGGGGAACGGCACACCCGGCTGGCTGGCCACCGGCGCCAGGACGGCGGGCTCGACGGCGGAGGCGAGCGCGAACCCGCCGCTGAAGCACATGCCGATCACCCCGACGCCCGGACCGCCCACCCGGTCGTGCAGCCGGCGCGCGGCGGCCCGCACGTACTCGGCGACCGGCCGGTCCGCGCCCTTGGCGAAGGCACGGAACTCGCGGCTGATGCAGGCCGTGGCGATGCTGCGGGCGGCGTAGCCGGGGGAGAGGGGGCGCCCGGGCTCGCCGAGGAGGCTGATGACGTCGACGGTGAAGCCGGCGCCGACCAGGTGGTCGGCCAGGCCCAGCACCTCCGGCGTGATGCCGGGGATCTCCGGCAGCAGCACCACCCCGGGGCCGGAGCCCCGCGAGTGGATCGTGTGGGTGAGGCCGGCGTTGGTGAAGGACTCTTCGGACCAGCCGGCCAGGGCGGGGGATGACGACGCTGTCATCGCCTGATGGTGGCCCACCGGGTGCTCGCGGTCGAGACCCCCCTGCACGATCGCCGAGGAGTCCCGCGGGGGGAGACGGTCTGAGGGGGAGAGGCCGTCGTCCCGGTGTCCCTGGTCAGCGGGCGGCGGCTGTTCGCCGACGGCACCGTCCCCCGCACCTGGCGGCTGACCTCCTCGGCGGTGAGCTCGACCGGGGCATTCCTCATCGCCTACCAGCGGGCCGGTGACGTCGCCACGGGGTCGCTCCAGCTCGACGAGGGCTGAGGCGCGATCAGTCGGTGAGCAGGCGGAGCAGCCGGGCCAGCTCGGCGCGGTCGTCGGCGGAGAGCCGGGCGAACAGCTCGTGCGCGTCGGCCCCGCGGGCGGCGTCGACCTCCTGCTGCACCTGCCGGCCGGCCGGCGTGGGCGTGAGCACCACCGCCCGCCGGTCGGCCGGGTCGGGGGAGCGCTCGACCAGTCCCCGCTCCTGCAGCCCGTCGGCGACCTCGGTGGCCGAGCGCGGGGCGATGCGCAGCGCCTCGGCCAGCTCCGACAGCCGCACCCCGTCGCGCCCGCAGACCACCCGCAGGGCCCGGGCCTGGTGCGGGGAGAGGTCCCAGGGGGCGAGGGCGGCCATGAACCGGCGGCGCAGCGTGCGGGCGACGCCCAGCACCAGCTCACCGAGCACCGCGGTGCCGGCGTCGGGAGGGGAGGCGGTCACCGGGGAATCGTAGCGACAGCGGTGCGGTTACCACACCGTGAGGTAACCTCACCATCGACAGAGAGGGGTGGTCGCCATCGACGACACCACGACCCCGGGCCGGGGAGGCGGGCGCCCGAGCGGGCGGCCCGACCCGGCCGACCGTGCCCAGCTCGACCGCTCGCCCGTGCGCTGGAGCCGGGCCGCCGGTCTCTTCGCCCCCTACCGCTGGCAGCTCGCCCTCGTGGTCGGGCTCATCGTGGCCAGCTCCGCCATCGCCCTGGCCAGCCCGTTCCTCGTCCGGCTCGTGATCGACGAGGCGCTGCCCCGCCAGGACGTGCGGCTGCTGGCCTGGGCGGTCGGCGGCATGCTCGCCGTCGCCGCGGCCACCGCCGTCCTGGGCGTGCTGCAGACCTGGATCTCCACCACCGTCGGCCAGCACGTCATGCACGGCCTGCGCACCTCGGTCTTCACCCACCTGCAACGCCAGTCGCTGGGCTTCTTCACCCGCACCAAGGGCGGGGAGGTGCAGTCGCGGCTGACCAACGACATCGGCGGCATGCAGTCGGTGGTCACCTCCACCGCGACCTCCTTCGCCGCGAACCTCACCACCGTCGTCGGGACGGCGGTGGCCATGGCCGCGCTGAGCTGGCGGCTGTCACTGCTGTCCCTGGTCGTGCTCCCGCCGGCGATCTGGCTCACCCGCCGGGTCGCGGTGATGCGCCGCTCGATCACCGCCCAGCGCCAGCGCCACCTGGCCGACCTGCACTCCCAGGTCGAGGAGGGGCTCAGCGTCAGCGGCGTCCTGCTCGGCAAGACCCTGGGCGCCGGCCCCGTGCAGTCCCAGCGCTTCGCCGCGACCTCGGACGACCTGGTCGGCCTGGAGGTCCGCTCGCAGCTGGCCGGCCGCTGGCGGATGGCGACGATGAGCATCGTGTTCGCCGGCATCCCGGCGCTGATCTACCTGGCCGCGGGCCTGCCGGCGACCTCGGGCGGGATGACCATCGGCACCCTGGTCGCCTTCACCACGCTGCAGGGCGCGCTGTTCCGCCCGCTGATGGGCCTGCTGGACATCGGCGTGCAGCTGACCAGCTCGATGGCGCTGTTCAGCCGGGTGTTCGAGTACCTGGACCTGCCGGTCGACATCGACGACCCGGCGGCCCCGGTGCGGCTGGGCGCCGTCCGCGGCGAGGTGCGGTTCGACCACGTGGGCTTCCGCTACCCCGACGGCCACCGCGACGCGCTGTCCGACGTCGACCTCACCGTCCCCGCCGGCGCGACGCTGGCGCTGGTGGGGGAGACCGGTTCGGGCAAGAGCACCCTGGCCTCGCTGGTCGCCCGGCTCAACGACCCGACGTCGGGGCGGGTGACCATCGACGGCGTCGACGTCCGCGACCTGACGCTGGCCGACCTCGCCCGGGTGGTCGGGGTCGTCTCCCAGGAGACCTACCTGCTGCACGGCACCATCCGGGAGAACCTCCGGCACGCCAAGCCGGACGCCACCGACGCCGAGATGGTCGACGCGGCCCGCCGCGCCCAGGTGCACGACGTCATCGCCGCGCTGCCCGACGGCTACGAGACCGTGGTCGGCGCCCGCGGGCACCGGTTCTCCGGCGGGGAGAAGCAGCGACTGGCCATCGCCCGCACGCTGCTGCGCGACCCGCGGGTGCTGGTGCTCGACGAGGCCACCAGCGCGCTGGACAACGAGACCGAGCGGGCCGTGCAGGCCGCGCTCGACGAGGCCAGCCGCGGCCGGACGACGATCACCATCGCCCACCGGCTGTCCACCGTGCGCGACGCCGACCTGATCGCCGTCCTGGACGCGGGGCGGGTCGTCGAGCGCGGGACGCACGAGGAGCTGCTGGCGCAGGGTGGCCGCTACGCCCGCCTGGCCGGCACCGCCGTCCGCCAGGCCGAGCTCGTCGGCTGACCCACCGACCGTGCGCTCCACGGGCTCCCCCGACCGGCGGGACCCCGTTGGGCGCACGGTCGGCGGCTGCCGGAGCGCGGACCGAGCGTGTCGGCGCACGAGCCCTGCGGGGCGCACCGCTGTGCACCCGCGGCTGCCTCTGGGCCGTGGAGACGACCACCAGCGCACAACGGCGGGGCCGCGGTGCCCACGGAGTGCGCTGAGGCCGGGTCCCGGGGTCCTGGACCCCGCCGGAGCGCACACCGTGCGGACGCAGCGAGGCCCGGCCCCCGACGTGGGAACCGGGCCTCGGGTGCGTCAGGTCAGCCGTGGGCCTTCTTGGACAGGGCGTCCCAGGCGTTCCACTCGGCCAGCCGGGACTCGTAGTCGGCGGTGGCGATGCCCAGCGGGGCGTCGCCGAAGAAGACGCGCAGCGGCGGGTTCTCGGCATCCACGATCTCCAGGACGGCCTCGCGGGTGGCCACCGGGTTGCCCGGGGTGCCGCCCAGCCGGGCCTTGCGCTGCTCGGCGGCCTTGACCCGGAACTCGTCGTAGGCCGGGTTCTCGGTCGCGTGCTTGGCCGAGGCGCCGCCCCAGTCGGTGGAGTACCCGCCGGGCTCGATGAGGGTGACCTTGATGCCGAAGTCGGCGACCTCGGCGGCCAGCGACTGCGTGAAGCCCTCCAGCGCCCACTTCGAGGCGTTGTAGATGCCGATGTTGGGGAACGCGGAGATGCCGCCGATGCTCGACACCTGCAGCACGTGGCCGCCGCCGTTGGCCCGGAGGAAGGGCAGCGCGGCCTGGGTGACCCACAGGGCGCCGAACACGTTGGTCTCGAACTGCGCCCGCGCCTCCTCCTCGGAGATCTCTTCCACCATCCCGAACTGGCCGAAGCCGGCGTTGTTGACCACGATGTCGAGGCCGCCGAAGTGGTCGTGCGCCTGCTGGACGGCGGCGACGTCGGCCGCGCGGTCGTTCACGTCGAGCTGGATCGGCAGCACCCGGTCGCCGTACTGCGCGACCAGGTCGTCGAGGGTCGCGGTGTCGCGGGCGGTGGCCGCCACGTTGTCGCCGCGCTCGAGAGCGGCGATCGACCACTCCTTGCCGAAACCGCGGGATGCGCCGGTGATGAACCAGGTCTTCGCCATGGGTCTGTCCTCTCGTCGTGGGGTCGGCGGGGGAGGCGGCGTCGGGGCCGTCGGGCCCGGGACGGCGTCGTCCTCACCCCTCCGGGCATCCCCAGCACCGGACGACGCCCGGGTGTTCCGTCCTGCAACGACTTTCCGGGTCCGCGACGTGAGGAAGGCCGCACCGCGGAATGGTGGGCGAGGACAACGACCTTGCTCAGGACATGGACCTGTTCTCCCCTGTGACCCTGGGCGACCTCGAGCTCGCCAACCGCGTCGTCATGGCCCCGCTGACCCGCATGCGCGCCGGGGACTCGGGCGTGCCGAACGACCTGATCGTGGAGCACTACGCGCAGCGCGCGAGCATCGGCCTGATCATCACCGAGGGCACCTACCCCCGGTTCGAGTCGCAGGCCTTCGTCGGCCAGCCCGGCATCGTCACCGACGAGCAGGTCGCCGGCTGGGCCCGCGTGGCCGAGGCCGTGCACGCCCGCGGCGGCCGCATCGTCATGCAGGTCATGCACGGTGGGCGGGTCACCCACCCCGACACGAACAACGGCCACCGGGTCGAGGCGCCCTCGGCCATCGCGATCGACGGCGAGACGCACACGTCGACGGGCAAGCAGGCCTACCCGGTGCCGCACGCGCTGACCGTCGAGGAGGCCGCCGAGGTCCGCGACTCCTTCGTCACCGCCTCCCGCCGGGCGATCGAGGCCGGGCTGGACGGCGTGGAGGTGCACGGCGCCAACGGCTACCTGCTGCACGAGTTCCTCGCGCCGTCGTCCAACACCCGCGACGACCTGTACGGCGGGTCCCCGGAGAACCGGGCCCGGTTCGTCGTCGAGGTCGTCACCGCGGTGGCCGAGGCGGTCGGCGCCGGCCGGGTCGGGCTGCGGATCTCGCCCGAGCACAACATCCAGGGCGCGCTGGAGACCGACCGGGACGACGTCCTGGCCACCTACGGCACCCTGCTCGACCAGTTGCGCCCGCTGGGCCTGGCCTACCTTTCGGTGCTGCACGCCGAGCCCGCCGGGGGGTTCGTGCAGGAGCTGCGCCGCCGGTTCGGCGGCCCGCTGATCGCGAACAGCGGCTTCTCCACCGTGACCACCCGCGAGGAGGCGGTCGCGCTGATCGAGGCCGCGCACGCCGAGGCCGTCGCCGTGGGCCGCCCGGCCATCGCCAACCCCGACCTGGTCGAGCGCTGGGCCGGGGCGCACCCGGAGAACGAGCCGCGGCCGGAGCTGTTCTACGCCCCCGGCCACGAGGGCTACACCGACTACCCGACGCTGCAGCTCAGCCAGAGCTGACCGTCCGCACGACCCGCAGGGCCCGGCAGCCGCGTGCTGCCGGGCCCTGCGTGTTCCCGGCGCCGATGTGATCTGCGCAGCACGCGGGAAGTGATCGGACGTCCGCCGCCTTGCGGATCGTTGCTGGAAGCAACGAACAGGACGGACCCGCCGCATGAGCACGACCGAACGCCGCACCCCCCACCAGGTGACCTTCGCGGTCCTGACGACGGGGGTGATCGCGTTCGCGCTCCTGCAGTCGCTGGTGACCCCGGTGCTGCCCACCCTTGAAGTCGCGCTGGGCACCGACCAGTCCGACGTGACCTGGGTCCTGACGGCCTACCTGCTGTCGGCGTCCATCTCCACGCCGATCCTGGGCCGGCTCGGCGACATGACCGGCAAGAAGCGGATGTTCGTCCTGGCGCTGTCGGCGCTGGCGCTCGGCTGCCTGCTCGCCGCGCTGGCCACCAACCTGACCGTCATGATCGTCGCCCGGGTCGTGCAGGGCATCGGCGGCGGCGTGCTGCCGCTGGCCTTCGGCATCATCCGCGACGAGTTCCCCCGCGAGAAGGTGGCCGGTGCGGTGGGGGCCATCTCCGCGCTCATCGCCGTGGGCGCCGGGGTGGGCCTGGTCGTGGCCGGCCCGATCGTCAACGCGCTGGGCTACCACTGGCTGTTCTGGCTGCCCCTGGTCGTGCTCGTCGCCGCGGCGCTGGCCGCGCAGTTCCTGGTGCCCGAGTCGCCGGTGCGCACGTCGGGTGCGATCAACTGGCCCGCCGCGTTCCTGCTGTCGGCCTGGCTGGTCGCGCTGCTGCTCGCCGTCAGCCAGGCGCCCAGCTGGGGCTGGACCTCGGTCTCCGTCGTCGGGCTGCTCGTCGCCGCCGTCGTCCTGGCCGCGGTCTGGATCCTGGTCGAGTCCCGCTCCGCGCAGCCGCTGATCGACATGCGGATGATGCGCGTCCGCGCGGTCTGGACCACCAACCTCGTGGCACTGCTGTTCGGGGTGGCGATGTACGCGGCGTTCGCGTTCCTGCCGCAGTTCCTGCAGACGCCGTCCGCCGCCGGCTACGGTTTCGGGTCCTCGGTGACGGCATCGGGGCTGCTGCTGCTGCCGCAGACGATCGCGTCGTTCGTCCTCGGCCTGGTCTCCGGCCGGCTGGCCCAGCGGGTCGGCTCCAAGACGGTGCTCGTCCTCGGCACGCTGGTCGCCGCTGCGGGCTACCTGGGCTTCGCGCTGGCGCACGGGAGCCAGGGGCAGGTGCTCGTCGCCTCGACGGTCATGGGCGCCGGCTTCGGGCTGGCCTTCGCCGCGATGTCCAACCTCATCGTCGCGGCGGTCGAGCCGGCGCAGACCGGGGTGGCCAGCGGGATGAACGCCAACATCCGCACCATCGGCGGGTCGCTGGGCGCGGCCGTCATGGCCTCGGTGGTGACGGCCCACGCCGGCCCGAGCGGGCTGCCGAGCGAGTCCGGTTACACCAACGGGTTCCTCATGCTGACCGGTGCGCTGGTGCTGGCCGGCCTGGCCGCGCTGTTGATCCCGGGTGTGGCCCGGGACCCGCGCACGCACATCGAACCCGACGTGCAGCTGCGCCACCCGGAGGCCGCGCTGGTCGCCGGCGGCACCCTGGTCGGCGACGACCCGGAGTGAGCAGCGGGCACCGTGCGCAGGTGCGCACGGTGCCCGGGAGGACTGCTGGGGTCGGTCAGGCCGCGCGCTGGGCGGCGAACTCGGTGGTCTCGGCCTCGGAGAGGTGCCGGCCGCGGGTCGACACGGGCACGGCCCGCAGCCCCTCGGCCGGGGTGGCGAACTCGGCGGTGGCCGGCTCCGCGTCGATGGCCTGCACCTCGAGGTCGGTCTCGACCTCGACGGTGGTCTCGACCTCGACCTCGACCGGGGCCTCGGCCTCGACCGGGGCCTCGGCCTCGACGGTGACCTCGGCCTCGTCGGTGGTCTCGGTGTCGGTCGCGGCCTCGACCGGCGCGGGGACCTCGGCGGCCTGCTCCTGCGGGAGAACCACCGGGTTCTCGGAGATGTCGACGACCTCGGCCAGCCCCGCGGCGTGGATGCGGGCGATGGACTCCAGGGCGCCGGCAGCCAGCTCGGCGATGACCTGCGCGTCCGTGGTCGCCTGACCGGCCTCGGCAACGGCGTTGATGCTCATGTCCTCTCCCATCGGCAGCCGCACCCCGGGTCGGTACCGGCCGGCCCGGACGATCTACGGACGGCGTGGCGGAACGGGTTCCGGTGCCGGCGGCGCGGTGCCAGGCTGCCGGGGTGAGCACCCGGTCCTGGCCGTCGGTCGGCGGCACCCGCACGGCTCGGTGCGCCGCCGCGGCCGCCGGCGTCCTGGTCCGGGGGCACTGAGTGGCCGCCACCGTCGAGGAGTACCTGGCCGGGCTGCCCGCCGACGTCCGGGCCCGGGTCGAGGAGCTGCGCGGCGTCGTCCGCGAGGTCGTCCCGGACGCGGGGGAGGCGATCAGCTACGCGATGCCGGTCTTCACCCTGGACGGCGCGCCGCTGCTGCACATCGGCGCGTGGAAGCACCACATCGGCCTCTACCCCGTCCCGCGGCTGGACCCGGAGCTCGAGGCCGAGGTGGCGCCGCTGCGCAGCGGCCAGGACACCGTGAAGCTGCGGCACGCGGCGCCGCTGCCGCACGCGCTGCTGGTCCGACTGGTGCAGGCGATGGCCGACCGCCGCGGCTGACGCCGGCTCAGGCGGCGTCCTCGCGCACCTGCGGTCAGCCCGCCAGGGCCCGGGCGTCCTGGGGCGCGACGGCGAGGACGCCGGCCGGTGCCGGGCGCCCGAAGTGCCAGCCCTGGCCGTCGTCGACCCCGAGCGCGCGGAGCACGGCGTGCTCGGACGCGGTCTCGACGCCCTCGGCCACGACCCGGACGGCGCCCCCGTGGGCGAAGTCGACCAGGGACTCGACCAGCCGGGCGAGCACCGGGTCGGTGTCCAGGCCGCTGACGATGCTGCGGTCGATCTTGATGACGTCGGGGTCGGTGACCACGATGTGCCGCAGGCTGCTGAACCCCGCGCCCACGTCGTCGATGGCCAGCCGCATGCCGGCGGCGCGCAGTGGCGCGAGGGCGGCCCCCAGCGCGGCGTAGTCCGCCACCTGGTCGTGCTCGGAGAGCTCCAGCAGGACCCGGGGGAGGGGCAGGGAGGCCAGCAGGTCCAGGCAGCGGGTGGTGAGCAGCGTGGCGGGGGAGACGTTCATCGAGACGTAGCCGGGGACGTCGTCCAGCAGCGCGGCTGCGCGGGCCAGGGCCTGCAGCTCCAGCCGGTCGCCGGCGCCGATGCTGTGCGCCTCGGCGAAGACGGTGTCGGGGGCCCGGCCCCACTCGCCGGGGAAGCGGCTGAGCGCCTCGGCGCCCCGGCGCTCACCGGTGGCCAGGTCGACGATCGGCTGGAGGACGACGACCGGGCCGCCGCCGGCCATCACCGGCACGATCCGCTGCTCGATCTCGGTGCGCCGCTGCTCCTCGCGCAGCTCGGGTTCGATGATCACCGAGGCCGCGTTGGCCAGCACCTCCATCAGCGCCTGGTCCCGGGTCGACAGCTCCGGGTCCGAGCGCAGGCCGAAGGCGCAGAAGCTGCCGTAGACGGTGCCGTCGCTGAGCCGCACCGGGGCGGTGACGTAGCTGCGGATCCGCGGGACCCGGGCCGGCCGCAGCCGCATCGCCGCCGGGAAGTCGGTCACGTCGGGCATCACCGCCGGCAGCTCCCCGTCCAGCACGGCCTGGCAGAAGCTGGTGTCCTGGGGCTGGGTCACCCCGTCGTGGAACACCAGCGGGATCGAGGACTCGACGACCTCGAGGTGCTGGGTCGTGCCGTCCAGGCGGCTGAAGAAGGCCACGCTCAGGCCCAGCGACCGCCGCGCGGTCTGCAGCAGGTCGGCGATCTGCTGCTCGGTCTCCGAGCGCTGTCTGCGCACGAGCCTCTCCCCGGTCGGGTGGCGACCCGCCCCCGTCGTCTCGAGGTGGTTGCCCGACCTCACCATCGGCAGCTCGGGCACGCACCTGCAGAGGCCGGCCGTCGACTCACCCGGGCGGGTGCCGTGCAGGTCAGGCGGGGGTCAGCGCCGCGGCCGGGCGGACGGCGGCCGGCGTCGCGAACCCCCGGGCGATCAGCCGGACGGCGAGGCTCATCTCCCAGGCGGTGACCGGCAGGGCCGCGACGAACCGCCACGGTGAGGTGTCGTCCAGCAGGCCGGCCATGACCGCGGTCGAGGAGAGCAGGACCAGCGGCCCGCCCACCAGCCCGAGGACGGCGATCCAGCGGGGCGCCAGCCGGGCCCGGTACACCAGCAGCGCGAGCACCAGGCTGTTCACGCCGATGACCAGGCCGGGTCCGACGAGGAAGGTCCAGTCGTGCACGGCGACCAGCGCCCGGGCGACGGCGACGTCCTCCGGGCCACCGCCCTGGCGCAGGGTGACCAGCGACAGGGTGGCCACGACGCCGGTCGAGATGACCGCGGCCTCCAGGACCCGGCCGCAGACGTAGCCGAGCGCGAGGCTCTCGCTCTCCCGCCGGACCACCGGGTACAGCGCCACGGCGGTGCCGATGCACGACGCGGCCAGGACCATCTCCAGCCAGCCCCCGAGGAGCACGCGTCCGTCGGCACCGGCGCCCAGGACGTAGGCCGGGTCGGTCAGGGCGGGCTGGTAGAGCACCAGCCCGGCGATCGCGGCCACCGCCGCGACCACGAAGAAGACACCGGCCGCCCGTGCGTTGCCCCTGTCCATGACTCCACCTCCCGTTGGTGGTGTACGGCGTACACCAGCATGGCGAGGAGGCTAGGTGTACGGCGTACAGCTGTCAACGGGGTACGGTGCACCGGTGGTCGACCAGGCGCGGCGGGCGCCGCTCAACCGCGACCGGGTGCTCGCCGCGGCCGTCGGCCTGGCCGATGCGGGCGGCATCGAGTCGCTGAGCATGCGGCGCCTGGCGCAGGAGCTCGGCGTCGTCCCGATGGCGCTGTACAAGCACGTGTCGGACAAGGACGCCCTCCTCGACGGCATGGTCGACGCCGTCCTCGGCGAGATCGAGCCGGTCACCCCAGGGTCGGACTGGCGGACCGCCGTGCAGCAGCGGGTGCTCTCGGCGCGACGGGCGGTGCTCCGGCACCCGTGGGCGCGGAAGGCGATCGAGTCGCGGACCTCCCGATCGCCGGTGGTCCTCGACCACATGGAGGCCCTGGCTGCGGCCTTCCGCGCCGGTGGCTTCTCCGCCGACCTGACCCACCACGTCCTGCACACGCTGGGCAACCGCATCTGGGGCTTCAGTCCCGAGCTGTTCGACGCCCCGCACGACCCGGCTGCACCCGTCCCGAGCCCGGCGGAGCAGGAGGTGCGGTCCGCCGAGTTCGGCCGACGGTTCCCGACCGTCCTGGAGATCGCGGTGACCGCGACCCGGGGCGACCTGGGTGCCGTCGGCGGGGGCTGCGACGAGCAGTTCGAGTTCGAGTTCGCCCTGGACCTGCTGCTCGACGCCTTCGACCGGCTGCGCGAGCAGGGCTGGAGCTCGGCTGCCGACCCCCGGCGGGGTGGTGCGTGAGCACCCGGGCACGGCGCGGCCGGCCCGGTGGCCTGGGCCGGACGGCGCCGGTCGCGTGCCATGCTCTCGGCGGCGGCCGCCGGTCTGCTGTGCCGCGCGCACACCGGAGCACTGCGGGAGAGGTGTGACGCTGACCGGTCTGCTGGCCGAGCTGTTGCCCCGTGGCGCACGGTCCGAGCACCAGCGGGCGGTCCTGGAGCACGACTGGGCGGCCACGGCGCTGGGCGACGTCGAGACCTGGTCGCCGACGCTCTTCGCCACCGTGGGCGCGTGCCTGAACTCCCGCTTCCCGATGCTGCTCATCTGGGGCCCGGACCTGGTGATGGTCTACAACGACGCCTACGCCCCCCTGCTCGGTACACGGCACCCGGCGGCGCTGGGCCGGTCGCTGTCCGACGTGTGGGCCGACATCTGGCCGACCCTGCGCGGCATGGTCGAGCAGGTGCACGCCGGGGAGGCGACCTTTAGCGAGGACCTCCTGCTCGTCACCAGCCGGCACGGGTTCGACGAGGAGACCTACTTCACCTTCTCCTTCAGCCCTGTCGTCGAGCCCGGTGGGGAGGTGGCCGGCATCCTCGACACGGTCGTGGAGACGACGTCGCGGGTGCTCGCCGCCCGCCGGATGTCGGTCTTGCAGCAGCTGGGCAGCCTGCCGCGCTCGGTGCACGGCAGCACCGAGGCGGCCTGTGCCGCCGCGCTCGAGGTGCTGGCCGAGGCCCGGACCGACTGTCCGTTCGGCCTGGTCTACCTGATGGAGGACGGCGGTCACGGCGCCCGGCGGACCGGGGGCTTCGGCCTGGACCCGGCACACCCGCCGTCCGACGACGTGCTGCAGGCGGCGGTGCGGCAGGCGGTCGTCACCGGCGCGGTGGTCGCGATCGGGGACCTGGGTGCCCGGCTGCCCGGCCTCGCCGACACCGGCGGCGGCCTGGTCGGTCCGGCGGACGTGGACACCGCCTTCGCGCTGCCGCTGACCGCGGCCGGCCGGGACCGCCCGGTGGGCGCACTGGTGCTCGGGGCGAGCCCGCACCTGCGCGTGGACGCCGGGTACCTGACCTTCCTGGAGCTCGCCGCCGGTCAGGTCGCCGCCGCGGTCGCCGACGCCGAGGCCGTGCTGGCCGAACGCCGGCACGCGGAGGAGCGGGCCGAGCTGGACCGCTCCCGGGCGGAGTTCTTCACCGCGGTCGCGGTCACCCTGCAGCGCGCCGTCCTCGGGCCGACCGTGCTGCCGGCGGGCTTCGCGGTCCACTACGAGCCGGCCGCCGGCACCCTGGAGGTGGGCGGCGACTGGTACGACGTCGTCGACCTGCCCGGCGGGCTGTACGGCGTGGTGGTGGGCGACGTGGTCGGCCGCGGCCTCGACGCGGCGGCCGTGATGGGCCAGCTGCGCAGCGCAGGGCGGGCGCTGCTGCTGGAGAGCCGCTCGCCGGCGCACGTGCTCTCGGCGCTGGACCGGTTCGCTGCGCTGGTGCCCGGCGCCACCTGCAGCACCGTGTTCTGCGGCGTGGTCGACCCCGCCACCGCCACGCTGCGCTACAGCAGTGCCGGTCACCCGCCCGCCGTCCTGGCCGACGAGCAGGGGCGGGCGGAGCTGCTGGAAGCTGCGCGCGGCCTGCCCCTGGCCGTGCTGGAGGGGGCGGCGCGACCCGAGGCTCAGGTCAGCCTGCCGCCGGGCTCGACCCTGCTGCTCTACACCGACGGGCTCGTCGAGCGCCGCGACGAGGCGCTCGACGAGGGCATCGACCGGGCGGTGACGGCCCTGGTCGCCGGTCGGCACCTGGCCACCGACGTCCTGTCCGACCTGCTCACCGACCAGCTGCTGGCCGACTCCCCCGACGATGACGTCGCGTTCCTGCTCTACCGCAGCCCCGGCTGACGGCGGCGGGAAGTCGCTTGCCGCAGCCGGCCACACCGGCCAGGCTCCGCGGCATGCACGTCATGAACAGCGGCGACGGTCCGGACGACGAGTGGATGCGCCGGCACAGCGCCCCGGAGAACGAGGCGCCGGTCGCCGTCCCGGTGAGTGCAGTGCTCGCCCGTACCGACACGGCCGCGGTCATGCTCAGCGGGGTGCAGGTCCACACCACCGGCGTGAGCTTCACCCTCGGTCTGCGCTGCCGTCCCGAGGCGCTCGACCGGTTCGAGGACCGCAGCATCGGCGGCCTGCTGTGGCGCCACGGCCGGCGCGGTGAGCAGCTGCTCTTCGGCGTCGAGCTCGCCGACGGGCGCCGGGCCAGCAACGCGTCCGGGGAGGGCGACCCGTTCGGGCAGCTGGGGGGCCCGGAGGGGCTGGTGCTGAACTCGGGCGGTGGAGGGGGCGGGCAGCTGGCGGCCGACCAGACCTGGTGGATGAGCCCGCTGCCCCCGGCCGGCCCGCTGCGCCTGGTCGTCCGCTGCGATCTGCTGGGCATCCCCGACACCGTCACCGAGCTGGACGGGGCGGCGATCCGCGCCGCCGCCGACCGTGTGGTCACGCTCTGGCCGTGGGTCTCCCCGGCCGACGCCGAGCCGGCGATGCCCCCGCCGGGGCCCGACGTGCCCCCCGACAGCTGGTTCGCCCGCGCCTGACCCCGGTTCACCCCGGGGTCGCCCCGGGTAGTCGGGCACGCACATGACCGTTCCGGTCACGACGCCCAGGGGAGGGACGAGCCATGGCTGCCTGCGAGGTCTGCGGCAACGACTACCGGCTCAGCTTCGAGGTGCACGCCGCCGGCGCGGTGCACACCTTCGACAGCTTCGAGTGCGCGATCCACGCGATGGCGCCCATCTGCGAGCACTGCGGCGTGAAGGTGGTCGGCCACGGCGTCGAGGCCGACGGCGTGTTCTTCTGCTGCGCGTCGTGCGCACGCATGCACGGTGAGGTGGAGAGCGCCCGCGAGCTCGTCGACCACGCGGGCCGGGCGCCGGACGAGCGGTGACCGACGTCGTCCGGGTGAGCAAGCGGCTGTCGTACGTGCTGCGCCACCACCCGGACAGCGTCGGCCTGACCCTGGACGAGCACGGCTGGGTCGCCGTCGACGACCTGCTCGGGGCGCTGCGGCTCACCCGCGCCGAGCTCGACGAGGTGGTCGCGCGCAACGACAAGCGGCGCTTTGCCCTCGACGAGACCGGGACGCGGATCCGGGCCAGCCAGGGCCACAGCGTCCCGGTCGACCTCGGCCACGCCCCCGTCGTCCCGCCCGATGAGCTCTTCCACGGCACCGTCGAGCGGTTCCTCGCAGCGATCTGGGCCGAGGGACTGCGGCCGGGCGCCCGGCACGCGGTGCACCTGAGCGTCGACAGGGAGACGGCCGAGCAGGTGGGCGCGCGCCGGGGGAGGCCCGTCGTCCTGCGCGTGGACGCCGCCGCGATGACGCGGGACGGCGCCACCTTCACCCGCTCGGCGAACGGGGTGTGGCTGGTCGACGCCGTGCCCCCGCAGTACCTGACCCGGCGCTGAGGGCGCCGGGCTACAGCGCGGAGGCCCGGCTCAGCAGGTCGCGCAGGCCGGCGTCCAGGACGGCCTGCGCCTGCGCCGGGTCGGCCAGGTAGCCGGCGACCATCGCGCCGTCGCGCAGCACCAGCCAGTGCCGGGCCGCCCGGGCCGGGTCGGGGTGCCCGGCGGCGGCGAACGCGGCCCGGACGGCGCCCTCCAGCCACTCGCGGTGCACCCGCACGGCCTGGCGCACCGGGCTCGCCGGATCGGGGTCCTCGGCCGCGGCGTTGATGAAGGCGCAGCCGCGGAAGCCGACGCCGCACACCGAGTCGCCGACCAGCGTGGTGAGCCCGTGCAGCCACCGGGCGGCCGCGGCCGGGTCGGCCGGGGGCTCGCCGGCCTGTGCGCGCACCGACCGGTCGACACCGGTCAGGTAGGCCACGACCAGGTCCTCCTTGCCGGGGAAGTGCCGGTAGAAGGTGGCCCGGGTGACCGCGGCCTCGGCGACCACCCGGTCGACGCCGACCCCGCGCAGGCCCTCGGCGTAGAACAGCGCCGAGGCGGTGCGCAGCAGGCGCTCCCGGGCCTCCGACGTCCTGGTCGCGGTGGTCACGGTGATCACGGTAACCCCCTGTTGACGCTAGTCGGGGCGGCGTGCTGGAATCGGGACAGCAGGGAGAACGATCGTTCTCTCTACCGGATGTCCGAGCAGGAGGCCCACCCATGGCTGCCGTCTACACCGCCCTCGCCACCGCCACCGGGGAGGGCCGCAACGGCCACACCCGCACCTCCGACGGCACCATCGACCTCGACCTCACGGTGCCCACCGAGATGGGCGGCCCCGGCGGTGGCGCCAACCCCGAGCAGCTCTTCGCCGCCGGCTACGCCGCCTGCTTCCACGGCGCGCTGAAGATGGTCGCCGGCAAGCAGAAGGTGGCCTTCACCGACTCCGCGGTGACCGCCGAGGTCGGCATCGGCCCGAACGACGCCGGCGGCTTCGCCCTCGAGGTCACTCTGCGGGTCGAGCTGGGTGGCATCGAGCAGTCCGCCGCCGAGGCCCTCGTCGAGGCCGCCCACCAGGTGTGCCCGTACTCCAACGCCACCCGCGGCAACGTCCCGGTCACCCTCGAGGTCGAGACCGCCTGAAGAAGGACCCCCTCGCCCCCCCCGCCACGCTCCGCGCGGCGGGACCCTGCGAGGGGGCCGGGGACCGGGGGGAGGGTGGTGCCGTCAGGGCCTGCCCTCCCCCGTTCGCGTCCCGGGCGGAATCCCCCCGCGACGCGGTGCCTTGGGCTGGGCATGCAGATCGACCTCTCCGGCCGCACCGCCCTCGTCACCGGCTCCTCCCAGGGCATCGGCCTGGCGATCGCCACCGGCCTGGCCGGAGCCGGCGCCGCCGTCGTCCTCACCGGCCGGGACGCCGCGAAGCTCGATGCCGCCGCGGCCGGCATCGACGGCCGGGTGACCACCGTCGCCGGCGACGTCACCACCGACGAGGGGACGACGCAACTGCTCGCCGCCGTGCCCGACGTCGACGTGCTGGTCAACAACCTGGGGATCTTCGGCGCGAAGCCGGCTCTGGAGATCACCGACGACGAGTGGCGCCGCTACTTCGAGACCAACGTGCTGACCTCGGTGCGGCTCACCCGCGCCTACCTGCCCGGCATGGTCGAGCGCGGCTGGGGCCGGGTGCAGTACATCGCCAGCGACTCGGCCGTGGTCGTGCCCGCCGAGATGATCCTCTACGGGATGACCAAGACGGCGCTGCTCGCGGTCTCCCGCGGCAACGCCTGCGGAGGCCGCCGGCTCCGGGGTCGCGGTCAACTCCGTGATCGCCGGCCCCACCCACACCGGCGGCGTCGAGGACTTCGTCCGCTCCCTGGTCGGCGACGACCTGCCCTGGGACGACGCCCAGCGGGAGTTCATGCGCACGCACCGGCCGCGGTCGCTGATCCAGCGGCTGATCGAGCCGGAGGAGATCGCCGACATGTGCGTCTACCTCGCCTCCCCGCTGGCCTCGGCCACGACCGGCGGCGCGCTGCGGGTCGACGGCGGCTACGTGGACGCGATCCTGCCGTAACGCAGGCCCGCGACTCTGGGCCCATGACCTTCGCCGTCCCGGTCGTGGACATCTCCAGCTACGTGCACGACGGGACGCCGGAGCAGCGCGCGACGACCGCACGCGCGATGGACGACGCCTGCCGCACGGTCGGGTTCGTCCAGGTCGTCGGCCACGGGGTGCCCGACGCGGTCGCCACCGGGCTGGCCGGGGCGATGGACGCCTTCTTCGGCCTGCCGCTGGAGGCCAAGAACGGCTGGCGCACCCCGCCGGAGGTCAACCGCGGCTACAGCCCGCCGAAGAGCGAGTCGCTGTCGCTGTCGCTGGGCGTGGAGGCCGCGAGCCGGATGAACGACTTCTTCGAGGCGTTCAACGTGGGCGCCTCGCAGGCCACCTACCCGCACGCCCCCGGGTTGCCCCAGCCCGACTACGCCGCGAACACCTGGCCCGACGTCCCCGGGTTCGAGCCCGCCGTCGGGGCCTGGTTCACCGAGGCCGCCCGGGTCGCTCGCACCCTCACCCGGGTCTTCGCCGACTCCCTGGGACTGGCGCCGGACTTCTTCGCCCGGCTCACCGGCCACTCGCTCGACGTGCTGCGGATGAACAACTACGCCCTGCCCGAGGGCACCGTGCGCCTCGACGGCGACCTCACCGGCATGGGCGAGCACACCGACTACGGCATCGTCACCGTGCTGTGGGCCGACCGGGTCGCGGGCCTGCAGGTGCTCGGTGGCGACGGCGACTGGCACGACGTCATGCCCGCCGAGGGTGCGCTGCTGGTCAACCTCGGCGACGTCACCGCCCGGCTGACCAACGAGCGGTGGCTGTCGACCCTGCACCGGGTCAAGCCGCCGATCGTCGACGGCACCATCGTCCGCCGCCGGTCAGCGGCGTTCTTCCACGACGGGGACGTCGACGCGCTGATCACCACCCTGCCCTCCTGCCTGGAGCCGGGGGAGGAGCCGCGGTACCTCCCGGTCACGGTCGGGGAGCACGTGGCCGCGAAGCTGCGCGGCTCCCGGGCCGGGGTGGTCAACACCGCCGCCGATCGGGAGGCCGCCCGGGTGCTCGCCGCCCGGTCGTAGCGTGGGCGCGTGTCCCGCGTCCTGATCACCGGCTCCACCGACGGCCTCGGTCTGCTGGCCGGGCAGCTGCTCGCCGCCGACGGCCACGCCGTCACTCTGCACGCCCGCACCGACGCCCGGGCGGACGACGCCCGGGCCGCGCTGCCGGCCGCCGAGGGGGTGGTGGTCGGCGACCTGTCCACGATCGCCGGCATGCGTGCGGTCGCCGCGCAGGCCGAGGACGCCGGCCGGTTCGACGCCGTCGTCCACAACGCCGCCGTCGGCTACCAGGAGCTGCAGCGGGTCGAGACCGGGGACGGTCTGGCCCACGTCTTCGCGGTCAACGTGCTCGCCCCCTACCTGCTCACCGCGCTGCTGACCCCGCCCGACCGGCTGGTGTACCTCAGCTCGGGCATGCACCGCGGCGGCGACCCGGCGCTGGACGACCTGCAGTGGACCCGGCGGCGGTGGAACGGCTCGCAGGCCTACGCCGACAGCAAGCTGTGGGACGCCGTCCTGTCCGCCGCCGTTGCCCGGCGCCGGCCCGACGTGCTCGCCAACTCCGTGGACCCGGGGTGGGTGGCCACCCGGATGGGCGGGCCCGGAGCCTCGGACGACCTGGCGCAGGGCCCGGTCACCCAGGCCTGGCTCGCCGTCTCCGACGGCGACGAGGCCCGCACCAGCGGCGGCCACTGGTACCACCGCGCCCGGCGCGCGACCCATCCGGCGGTGTCCGACGTCGCCGTCCAGGACGGCCTGCTCGCGGCCTGCGCGGAGCTCAGCGGCGTCCCGCTGCCCTGACCCCGGCGCGTCGCGGGCTGTGGCTGCACCGGTTCCACAGCCGGTCGTGTGATCCTGGGCGTTGGTCGACCGCACCCCATCCCCCAGCACGCCCCGGAGGTCGTCGATGGAGCCCGGCGAGTCCGCGAGGCCGTTGCCTCCCCGGCTGGACCCCCGCGCGGGGAAGACCCCGCGCACGCTCGGCGGCGCCACGGCGTCCCGGTCTGCTGGGGGCGAGCAGGTGAGCCCGACGCGCCGGCTGGCCGTGGGTGTCCGGGCGCTGGCCGCGGTGCTGAGCGTCCTGGTGCTCGCCGGCAGCGGCTGGGGCTGGTACCTGGCCAAGGTCGCCGAGGCCAGCCTGAGCCGCACCGACGCGATCCCCACCGACGGCAACGTCGACGCGCAGGGCAACGGCGGCGAGGCGATGAACCTGCTGCTGGTGGGCCGGGACTCCCGCGCCGGGCTGACCCCCGAGCAGCAGGCGGAGTACGTCACCGGCGACACGTCCGGGCTGCTCAACACCGACACGATGATGCTGGTGCACGTGCCCGCCGACGGGTCCGCGGCCTCCTTCGTCAGCCTCCCGCGCGACCTGTACGTGCCCATCCCCGGCAGCGGCGAGGGCAAGCTCAACTCCGCCTACGGCGGCGGCTACAACGCCGCCGAGGGCGAGGACGCCGAGCGGGACGCCGCCGGTGCCCAGGCACTGATCCGCACGGTCAGCCAGCTCTCCGGCCTGCAGATCGACCACTACGCCGAGATCAACCTGCTCGGCTTCATCAACCTCAGCACCATCGTCGGCGGCGTCGAGGTCAACATCTGCGAGGCCGTCGACGACACCGTCACCGGCGCACACTTCGACGCCGGCCCCCAGACGCTCAGCGGGAGTCAGGCGCTGCTGTTCGTGCGCCAGCGGCACGGCCTCCCGTCCGAGCTCGACCGCCAGCGCCGCCAGCAGGTCTACATCGCCGGGATGCTGCGCAACCTGCTGTCCAAGGACCTGCTGCTGGACCTGTCCAAGCAGCAGCAGATCGTCAAGCAGGTCGGCAGCAGCGTCACCTTCGACGACGACCTCGACGTGTTCGAGCTGGCCGCGCAGCTCCAGTCGGTGCAGCCGAGCGACATCTCCTTCCAGACCCTGCCCGGGCTGAAGGACGACACCGTCGACGGGGCCGCGGTGCTCGTGCCCTCGGACGCCGACGCGCTGAAGGAGTTCTTCGCGTCGCTGAGCCAGCCGAAGGAGGAGCCGGCGGCCGAGACCCCCGCGCCCGTCGACCTGGTCGCGCCGTCCGAGGTCACGGTCAGCGTGCTCAACGGCTCGGGCGTCACCGGCGCCGCCGCGACCGCGGCCACGGCGCTGGGCACGGCCGGCTTCGTGGCCAGCAGCGGCGGCAACGCCCCGGCCAACACCGAGCTCACCACGATCACCCACGCCCCCGGTGACGAGGGCAAGGCGGCTGCGCTGGCCGCCCAGGTGCCCGGTGCCGCGGTGACCGCCGACGCCGCGGTCCTCGCCGGGACGGTGCAGCTGACGCTCGGCAAGGACTTCAACGCCGTCGGCCAGGCGGTCGACGCCCCGCCCCCGGTGCCGGCCGAGCCGGGCACCTACGCGACCAGCGAGCGCACCGCGGACGACACCAGCTGCATCGCCTGACCTCCGCCGTCCCGGGCCCCGGGACGGCGGACGTCACCAGAGGACGCGGTCGACCGGCCGGACCGTGCCCCGCAGGCGGCCGAGGAGACACGGTCCGGGGTCTCGTCCTGCCGCTCCAGCGCGCCCGGGGCGTCGGTGAGCGTCCTCCGCACGACCGGACGGTGCGGGTCCGCCCCGGCCGCGTCGACCAGCCCGGGGCGCACGTCCCCGGCTGGTCCGCCGGCTCAGGCGGCGAGGGCCTCGGTCCGGCGCGGGAGCAGTGCAGGGAGCTCGAAGCCGGACAGGGCGCGGACGTCGTCCTCGTCGTCGTCCTCGGCCGACCAGGTGGCGGGCTCGACCAGGGCGACGGGCTCGTCGTCGTCGTCCGCGGCGGCCTCCTCGACCGGGGCGTCCCAGTTCTCGGCCAGCGCGGCGATGGTCGCCATCGCCTCGTCGAACAGCTGCTCGACGAGTGCGTGTCCGGCGGACGCGACCGCCTCGGTGGAGAAGGTGCCGTCGAAGAGGAGTCCAGTCACGCCGTCCTCATCGGCAGTCGACACGTCGACCGTGACGACGGGTGGGTCAGCGGCGCCAGAAGTCGTAGCGGTCGCGGCCCGGGCGGAAGCCGGCCTGCTCGACGACGTCGACGGCCAGGTCGAAGCGCTGCCCGACCAGCTGCGGCTGGTGGCCGTCGCTGCCGAAGCTGACGGCGTCCCCGCCCTCGTCGCGGTACCAGCGCAGCAGCTCCACCGACCACAAGGGGCTGGTGGTGTTGACCTCCAGCGCGCGGCCGCCGGCCGCCAGGGCCCGGAACACCGCCCGGTACTCCTCCTCGAACACCGCCTCCGGGTACTCGTCGCGCCCGCCGGGCCAGTAGCGGCGCGGGAAGTCGCAGTGCGCGAGCACCTGGAAGACGTCGCTGCTCTCGATCATCGTCACCATCTCGGTGAGGTAGCGGCGCATCGTGGCGACCAGGTCGACGCCGGGTGCGTGCAGCACCCGGTTCACCCCGATCAGCCGCCCGTCGACCGGCAGCGAGTGCAGCGAGCCCAGGACGCGGTCGACCGGTGAGGCCTGCAGGTGGGCCGCGACGCTCGCCCCGAACAGGTGCGGCTCCCCGGCCTCGACGCCGGACCAGACCCGCAGCTGGGGGAACCGCTGCCGGGCCTCCCAGATCGTCTCGGCGTACACGTCGACGTCGATGGGCAGCTGGTTGGCCGGGTGCCGGTCGGTGAGCCCGTCGGTGGTCGCGCGGTCGTCCGGGCTCCACACGGTGAAGTCCAGGTGCTCGGTGAAGGCGATCGCCGGCAGGCCGATCGCCACCGCGTGCTCGCAGGCGCGCAGCAGTGAGGCCCGGGGCCCGGTGTCCCACGAGAACTCCGAGTGCACGTGGTTGTCCGGCGGCAGCATCGTCCCCATCCAACCGCTCGTCCACAGCGAGCGCACGCCGGGTCCCGAGATGTCGGTGCCGCCGCCTACCGTCGGGGCATGACGACCGCTGTGCAGACCGATCTGGCCGACGAGGCGCTCGGGGTCCTGCGCGAGCTCACCGGCCGTCCCGACGCCGTCTTCCGCGAGGGCCAGGACGACGCCGTCCTCGCGCTGGTCGAGCGGCACCAGCGGGCGCTGGTCGTGCAGCGCACCGGATGGGGCAAGTCGGCGGTCTACTTCGTCTCCACCGCGCTGCTGCGCCGCCGCGGCGCCGGCCCCACGGTGCTGGTGAGCCCGCTGCTGGCGCTGATGCGCGACCAGGTGGCCGCCGCGAGCCGCGCGGGCATCAAGGCCGTGGAGATCTCCAGCTCCAACGTCACCGAGTGGGACGACATCAACGCCCGGCTCGCCGCCGACGACGTCGACGTCCTGCTGGTCTCCCCGGAGCGGCTGACCAACCCGCGCTTCCGCGACGAGCAGCTGCCGGCCCTGGTCGAGCGCTGCGGCCTGTTGGTGGTCGACGAGGCGCACTGCGTCTCCGACTGGGGCCACGACTTCCGCCCCGACTACCGCCGCATCCGCGACCTGCTGGGCCAGCTGCCGGCCGGCACGCCCGTGCTGGCCACCACGGCCACTGCCAACGAGCGGGTCGTCGCCGACGTCGCCGAGCAGCTGGGCGCCGGCGGTGTGGAGGTCACCACCGTCCGCGGCCCGCTGGCGCGCGACTCGCTGCGCATGGGAGTGCTCCGGCTCGACTCCGACCGGGCCCGGCTGGCGTGGCTGTCGGCGCACATCGGCGACCTGCCGGGCAGCGGCATCGTCTACACGCTCACCGTCGCGGCGGCGGAGGAGACCGCCGCCCTGCTCCGCGACGCCGGCCACGAGGTGCGGTCCTACACCGGTCGGCTCGACGACGCCGACCGCAAGGACGCCGAGGAGGCGCTGCGGGAGAACCGGGTCAAGGCGCTGGTGGCCACCTCGGCGCTGGGCATGGGCTTCGACAAGCCCGACCTCGGGTTCGTGGTGCACCTGGGTGCGCCGTCGTCCCCGGTGAGCTACTACCAGCAGGTCGGCCGCGCCGGCCGCGCCGTCGACCACGCCGACGTCCTGCTGCTGCCCGGCCCGGAGGACATCGCCATCTGGCAGTGGTTCGCCACCTCGTCCATGCCGCGCGAGGACCACGCGGCCGCGGTGCTCACCGCCATGGCCGACGGCAAGGCGTGGTCGGTCGCCCGGCTGGAGACCGTCGCCGACGTCCGTCGCTCCCGGCTCGAGCTGCTGCTCAAGGTGCTCGCCGTCGACGGCGCGGTCGAGCGGGTGCAGGGCGGGTGGCGCTCCACCGGCGTCCCGTGGACCTACGACGCCGACCGGTACGCCCGGGTCACCGCGACCCGGGAGGCCGAGCAGCGCTCGATGCTCGACTACGCCAAGCCGGTCGACACCGCCGAGTGCCGGATGGCCTTCCTGCAGGAGGCCCTCGACGACCCGACCGCGGCTCCCTGCGGGCGCTGCGACGTCTGCGCCGGACCCTGGTACCCCACCGACGTCCCGGCCGGGGCCTCCCAGGCCGCCTCGGCCCGGCTGGACCGGCCCGGGGTGGAGCTGGCGCCCCGGGCGCAGTGGCCCACCGGCGCCGACCGGCTCGGGGTCGAGGTGAAGGGCAAGATCGCCGCGGGGGACCAGCTCGCCGACGGCCGGGCCGTCGCCCGGCTGACCGACCTGGGGTGGGGCCAGAAGCTCCGCACCCTGCTGGGCGACGACGGGATGGGCGGAGTCGCCTCCCTCGCCGAGGACCTCGAGGCCCCCTCCATCGAGGAGGACCCGGACGCGGCCTTCGACGTCGCGCACCGGGTGATCAAGCCGGGCATCGCCTCCGACGCGCCGCCGGACGAGGAGCTGCTCAAGGCGTGCGCCCGGGTGCTGGGCGCCTGGGACTGGGCGCAGCGTCCCGGTGCGGTCGTGGCCGTCCCCTCCCGGAGACGGCCCGCCCTGGTGACCGGCCTCGCCGAGGGCCTGGCCCGGATCGGCCGGCTGCCCTACCTGGGCACCATGGACCTCGTGCACGGTGGCCCGACCGGCGGGCCCGGGGGCAACAGCGCCTTCCGGCTGGCCGGGGTGTGGCAGCGGATCGTGGTGGGCCCGGAACTGCGCGCCCGCCTGGCCGAGCTCGGCGACGCCCCGGTCCTGCTCGTCGACGACCTGGCCGACTCACGCTGGACGATGACGGTCGCGGGCCGCGAGCTGCGCCGCGCCGGTGCCGCCTCGGTGCTGCCCTTCGTCCTGGCCCTCTCCGCCTGAACGGCCCCGTCCCAGAGGCTCGCCCCGAGCTCGCGAGGGGGGAGGGGGACGGGGTGCTTCCACTGTCCACAGGTTTTCGAACACCTGTGCGAAACCGGTAGTAGCCTCTCGGCATGTCGCTCGCGCACCAGCCGTCCATGTGGGACGTGGCCGAAGAGGCCTCGCTCACGCTGCTCGCCGGTCGGGTCGTCCGGCACCACCTGAGCCGAGGGGCCTGGGTCGACCACCTGCCCGGCTGGGTCGAGGGCTCCGATCAGGTGCTCGACGTGCTGCGGGGCGACATCGGATGGCGAGAGGACCGGCGCCAGATGTACGACCGGGAGGTGGCCGTGCCGCGTCTGCTCCGCTGGTACGGAGGCGACGAGAGCCTGCCGCACCACGCCCTCACCGAGGCCCGGTCGGCGCTGAACGCGCACTACCGGCCCGAGCTCGGCGAGGACTTCGTGACCGCCGGCATGTGCCTGTACCGCGACGGCCGGGACAGCGTCGCCTGGCACGGGGACCGGATCGGCCGCAGCCGCACCGAGGACACGATGGTCGCGATCGTCTCGTTCGGCTCTCCGCGACCGCTGATTTTGCGTCCGGTCGGTGGCGGCGAGAGCGTGCGCTTCACCCTCGGCCACGGTGATCTCGTGGTCATGGGTGGCTCGTGCCAGCGCACGTGGGAGCACTGCATCCCGAAGACGACGAAGGCCGTCGGACCGCGCGTCAGCGTCCAGTACCGCCCCCGCGGGGTCGCCTGAGGCGCGAACGCCCTGCTCGAGCCCCGTGCCAGGGGGTGGCTGGACCCCCCTTCGCACCCCCCGTGCAGACCCCCTCAGAAGGCGTGTATCGTTCTCCATGCACCAAGCGAGAACGGACCGGGCCGCAAGGCCTGGGAAACCGCCGGACAGAACCCCTGAGGTTCGACTGCTGCGGAACTTGGTGTAAGGTGGAACTATCGCCACGAAGAACGGCCGAGCAATTGGTCGGGGAACGTGCGCGTCCGCTCCTTGAGAACTCAACAGCGTGCCGAAAGTCAGTGCCAAGTAACACATCCCCATGC
>NZ_JAAGWH010000014.1 GCF_010682105.1 Modestobacter muralis
CGGGGGCACCAAGGGACAAGAACGGGTTGGAGCGAGTCACAACCCGCGCAGTGTGCGTTCGAGTCGCACGGGGGCACCAAGGGACGAGAGCGGGGTCGGAGCGAGTCACGACCCGCGCGGTGTGCGTTCGAGTCGCACCCGGGGCACCGGAAGACGACGCCCGCGCCCGCCGGCCCGCGGACGGCCGGCGTCCCGGCCGCCGGACCTGCGCCCCCCGCAGGCCGCCGGGCGACGACCCGCCGGCCGTCAGTGCTGCGTGTCCGTGGGCCACCGCACCCGGGAGTCCCGAGGACGCAGCACGCGCCGCGAGCGAGCCCACAGACGGCCACCGGGACCTCCGGACGACGTCCCCGGGTCAGATCTGCGAACTCGTGGCCACCGCACCCGGGATTCCCCGGGAACGCAGATCTCGCGGCGGACCGCGGGCGCCGCAGGCCCCTCCGGGACGCCGTCGCCGGGCAGCCAATACCGTGGCTGCGTGACCGGCCACATGACCCCCGAGGAGTTCCGCCAGCACGGCCACGAGGTCGTGGACTGGATCGCCGACTACTGGGGCCGCATCGGTGAGTTCCCGGTCCGGTCGCAGGTCTCCCCCGGCGACGTCCGGGCCGCGCTGCCGCCCTCGCCGCCGGAGCAGGGCGAGCCCTTCGCGGCGATCATGGCCGACCTCGACCGCGTGGTCCTGCCGGGCACCACCCACTGGCAGCACCCCGGGTTCTTCGGCTACTTCCCGGCCAACACCTCCGGGCCCTCCGTGCTCGGCGACCTGCTGTCGGCGGGCCTGGGCGTGCAGGGCATGTCCTGGGTGACCAGCCCGGCGGCCACCGAGGTCGAGCAGCACGTCATGGACTGGCTGGCCGAGCTGCTGGACCTCCCCGCCTCCTTCCGCTCCACCGGCACCGGCGGCGGCGTCGTCCAGGACTCCAGCTCCGGGGCCAACCTGATAGCCCTGCTGGCGGCGCTGCACCGGGTCAGCCGGGGCGCCACGCTGCGCCAGGGGGTCCGCCCCGACGAGTACACGGTCTACGTCTCCGCGCAGACGCACAGCTCGATGGAGAAGGCCGCCCGCATCGCCGGCCTGGGCACCGACGCCATCCGCGTGGTCGAGGTCGACGCGGAGCTGGCGATGAGCCCCCGGGCGCTGGCCGCCCGGATCGAGCGCGACGTCGCCCGGGGGTTCGTCCCCGTCCTGGTCTGCGCCACGGTCGGGACGACGTCGACGACGGCGATCGACCCACTGGCCGAGCTGGGCCCGATCTGCCAGCGGTACGGCGTGTGGCTGCACGTCGACGCCGCGTACGCCGGGGTCGCCGCCGTGGCCCCCGAGCTGCGGCCGTTGCAGGCCGGGGTGGAGTGGGCCGACAGCTACACCACCGACGCGCACAAGTGGCTGCTCACCGGCTTCGACGCCACGCTGTTCTGGGTCGCCGACCGGGCCGCCCTGACCGGCGCGCTGGCGATCCTGCCCGAGTACCTGCGCAACGCCGCGACCGACGCCGGCGCGGTCGTCGACTACCGCGACTGGCAGATCGAGCTGGGCCGCCGCTTCCGGGCGCTGAAGCTGTGGTTCGTCGTCCGCTGGTACGGCGCCGAGGGGCTGCGGGCCCACGTCCGCGAGCACGTGGCGCTGGCCCAGGAGCTGGCCGGCTGGGCCGAGGCCGACGAGCGGTTCGACGTCGCCGCCCCGCACCCGCTGTCGCTGGTGTGCCTGCGGCCCTGCTGGGCGCGCGGTGTCGACGCCGACGTCGCGACGATGACGCTGCTGGAGCGGCTCAACGACGGCGGCGAGGTGTTCCTGACCCACACGACGGTCGACGGCGCGGCGGTGCTGCGGGTGGCCATCGGCGCCCCGGCGACCACCCGAGGGCACGTCGAGCGACTGTGGACCCTGCTGCGCGAGGGCCACGACTGGCTGGCGAACGACTTCGAGGAGCAGGCCCGCGAGCAGCGGGAGGCCGAGGCGGCCCGGCGGGCGCAGGAGGAGCAGGCCCACGCCGAGCGCGAGCTGGCGGCCCGGCAGGCCGAGGCAGCCGCCGCGGCACCGGCCGAGGGCGAGGTGCCGGCGGCCGACGCGGCAGCTGGTGAGAGCGGGGTCGGGGTGCAGGACGGGGTCCCGGCCGAGCTCGACACCCCTGGCGAGGAGCACGCGCCTGTCGCGGTCGAGCAGCCAGCCCTGAGCGGGACGCCGGTGCACGCGGAGGTCGCCCTGCAGGACCAGACACCGGCCGAGACACCTGTCGAGACCCCGGCCGCCTGGGACGAGAGCGCGGCCCAGGCAGCGGCCCAGCCGCCGGCCGGGGGCACCGACGCGGACCAGCCCGAGGGGCGCCCGCAGGACTGAGGTGGTGGTGGCGGCCGGGGAACCCGGCCGCCGCTCACTCCAGGGAGCGGATGAGCCCCTCCTGGACGGCGGTGGCGACGTGCGTGCCGTCCGCGGCCCAGATCTGCCCGAAGCACAGCGCGCGGCCGCTGGCGGCTGCGGGGCTGTCGGTCTCGTAGAGGAACCACTCGTCGGCGCGCACCGGCCGGTGGAACCAGATGGCGTGGTCGAGGCTCGCGCCGACCGTCGTCCCGCTCCAGCCGCCACCGATCCGGGCCAGCCCGGCCGACAGCAGGGTCAGGTCGCTGACGAAGGTCAGCGCCGCGGCGTGCACGGCGTCGTCGTCGGGCAGCCGGCCGGCGACGCGGAACCACACGCGGGAGGCGGTGTGTGGCGGCAGCCGCGGCGTCGGGTCGAACGGGTCGACCAGGTAGCGCTGCTCGACCGCCCGCTCCAGGGCCCGCAGCACCGCGCCCTGCTCGGGGTGGGCGGCGGCGACCTCGGCCAGCCCGGGCAGCGCCTCGGGACCGGGCACCTCGGGCATCGGGAGCGAGTGCTCGACGAGCGGCCGCTCCCCCGCGGTGAAGTCCGCGGTCAGGGCGAAGATCGCGACATCGGCGCCCTTGCGGGTCTGCCGGGCGACGACCCGCCGGGTGCTGAACGACCGACCCTCGCGGATCCGGTCGACCTCGTAGCGGATCTCCTCGTGCGGGTCACCCGGCCGCAGGAAGTACGAGTGCAGCGAGTGCACCGCCCGATCGCCGGACACCGTGGCGTTGGCGGCGGTCAGCGCCTGGGCGGCGACCTGCCCGCCGAAGATCCGCTGCAGGGGCGTGCGGGGCGTGGTGCCGACGTAGAGGTCCTGACCCCGCTCCTCCAGGTCCAGCACCACCATCAGCCCGGCGGCCGGGGTCTCCCCCGGCCGCGCGCCGCCGTCCCGCACGTCCCCGGCGGTCACGCCTCGGTCCCCACCTCGTGCACGCGCACCAGGTTGGTGGAGCCGGCCATGTTGGGCGGGCTGCCGGCGATGATGACGACCTGGTCGCCCTCGTTGAGCCGGCCGATCGACAGCAGCGAGAAGTCGACCTGCCCGACCATGTCGTCGGTGTGGGTCACCTCGGGGACCAGGAAGGTCTCCACGCCCCACGACAGCGCCAGCCGGCTGCGCACCCGCGGGTCGGTGGTGAAGGCCAGGATCGGCAGCCGGGTCTTCACCGACGCCAGGCGCTGCGCGCTGCGGCCGGTGGAGGTGAACGCCGCCAGCGCCGCCACGTCGAGGGCCTCGCCGACGTCCTTGGCCGCGCGCACCATGGCACCCGGGCGGGAGTGCGAGGCGTGCTTGAGCGGCGGGGCGAGGATCTCGTCGGTCTCGACGGCGGCGATGATCCGCTCCATCGTCTTGACCGCCACGATCGGGAACTTGCCGACCGAGGTCTCCCCGGACAGCATCACCGCGTCGGCGCCGTCGAGGACGGCGTTGGCGACGTCGGAGGCCTCGGCGCGGGTGGGCCGGGAGTTCTCGATCATCGACTCGAGCATCTGCGTGGCCACGATGACCGGCTTGTTGCGCTCGCGGGCGGCCTGGACGGCGCGCTTCTGCACCATCGGGACCTGCTCCAGCGGCAGCTCCACGCCGAGGTCACCGCGGGCGACCATGACGCCGTCGAAGGCGTCGCAGATGGCCTCGAGGTTCTCGATCGCCTCGGGCTTCTCCAGCTTGGCGATCACCGGGACCTCGACGTCCTCCTGGCGCATGACCTCGCGCACCAGCTCGACGTCCTTGGCGTGCCGGACGAAGGACAGGGCGACGAAGTCCACGCCGAGGGAGAGGGCGAAGCGCAGGTCGGCGGTGTCCTTCTCGGACATGGCCGGGACGCTGACGGCGACGCCGGGCAGCGACAGGCCCTTGTTGTTCGAGACCGGACCGCCCTCGAGCACCAGGCAGAAGACGTCGGGACCGGCGACCTCGACGACGGTCAGGGCGATCTTGCCGTCGTCGACGAGCAGGCGGTCACCGACCCGGGCGTCGTTGGCGAGGTCCTTGTACGTGGTGGACACGCGCTCGGCGGTGCCCTCGACGTCCTCGACGGTGATGCAGACGCGGCTGCCGGTGGGCCACACGGCCTTGCCCTCGGCGAACGTGCCGAGCCGGATCTTGGGGCCCTGCAGGTCGGCGAGGACCGCCACCGCACGGCCGACCTTGTCACTGGCCTGACGGACGAGGCGGTAGGCCGTCTCGTGGTCGGCGTGCTTGCCGTGGCTGAAGTTGAGGCGGGCGACGTCCATGCCGGCCTCGACGAGGGCGGTGATCTGCTCCAGCGAACCGGTCGCCGGGCCCAGCGTGCAGACGATCTTCGCGCGACGTGACATGGGGCTGAAACTAGTCGCCCCTCGGGAGGACTCCACGGACCGGGTCCGTCGTGTCCCCCCGAGGGGGCGTAGTCGTCAGGGACGTCTCGTCCCGGGCGGTGACCAGCGCGTCAGGACAGCGGGACGGCCCGCGGGGTCACCGGACGCGGCAGCATCGAGTTGCCGGTGAGCCAGTTGTCGACCGCCCCGGCAGCCGCCCGGCCCTCGGCGATCGCCCACACGATGAGCGACTGGCCGCGGCCCATGTCACCGGCCACGAACACCCCCGGCGTGGTCGACATGTACTCGTCGTCCCGGGCGACCCGGCCGCGCTCGTCGACGCCGCAGCCCAGCTGCTCCACCAGGCCCGTGGTCTCCGGGCCGGTGTAGCCCAGCGCCAGCAGCACCAGGTCGGCCGGCAGCTCGCGGGTGCTGCCCGGCTTGGGCTGCCGTCGGCCGTCCACGACCTCGATCTCGACGACCTCCAGCGCGCGGACGTTGCCGTGCTCGTCGCCGAGGAACCGCTCGGTGTTGACCGCGAAGAGCCGGTCGCCGCCCTCCTCGTGGGCCGGGGAGACGCGCAGGATCATCTCGTAGGTCGGCCACGGGTTGTCCTGCGGACGGGTGCCGGCCGGGGCCGGCTTGTAGTCCAGCTGGGCCACCGACGCAGCACCCTGGCGCAGCGAGGTGCCCAGGCAGTCCGCGCCGGTGTCGCCGCCGCCGATGATGACCACGTTCTTGCCGCGGGCGTTGATCGGCGGGTCGTCGAGCTCGCCGAGCGCCTCGAGGTTGCCCCCGGGCAGGAACTCCATGGCGAAGTGGACGCCGGCCAGGTCGCGGCCCGGCAGCGGCAGGTCACGAGCCACCGGGGTGCCGATGGCCAGGACGACGGCGTCGAACTCCGCCTGCAGCTGCTCGGTGGTCACCGCGCCCTCGCCGGTGCCGCCGACGTGGACGTCGGTGACGAAGCGGGTGCCCTCGGCGCGCATCTGGTCCAGCCGCCGGTCCAGGTGGCGCTTCTCCATCTTGAACTCGGGGATGCCGTAGCGGATGAGCCCGCCGATCCGGTCGTCCCGCTCGTAGACGGTGAC
Organism: Modestobacter muralis; assembly: GCF_010682105.1. Classification (GTDB taxonomy): domain Bacteria; phylum Actinomycetota; class Actinomycetes; order Mycobacteriales; family Geodermatophilaceae; genus Modestobacter; species Modestobacter muralis. The sequence goes on from NZ_JAAGWH010000014.1 coordinate 5,761, forward strand.
CTCGTGCCCGGCCCGGGTGAGCTGCTGCGCGGCGGCCAGCCCGGCGGGACCGGAGCCGACGACGGCGACCTTGCGGCCGGTGAGCTCCGCCGGCGGCTGCGGGGTGACCCAGCCGTTGGCGAAGGCCTGGTCGATGATCTCCCACTCGATGTTCTTGATCGTGACCGGCGCGTTGTCCAGGTTCAGCACGCACGCCGACTCGCACGGCGCCGGGCAGAGCTTCCCGGTGAACTCGGGGAAGTTGTTCGTCGCGTGCAGCCGCTCGATCGCCTCCTGCCAGTCGTCCCGGCGGGCGAGGTCGTTCCACTCCGGGATCAGGTTGCCCAGCGGGCAGCCGTGGTGGCAGAACGGGATGCCGCAGTCCATGCAGCGGGCGGCCTGCTCGCGGACGGCCTGCACCGGGAAGACGGCGTCCTCCCCCCGGTCGCGGGTGAGGTACACCTCCTTCCAGTCCAGCAGGCGCAGCTCGACCGGCCGCCGCGGCGGCGTCTGCCGGTCGTACTTGAGGAACCCCGTTGCATCAACCACGTGCCGCCTCCATCACTGCTCGGTCCACGTCGTGCCCGGCAGCCTCGGCGGCCCGTCGGGCCTCCAGGGCACGCCGGTAGTCGCGCGGCATGATCACGCTGAACCGCTCGGACCAGCGGCCCCAGTCGGCGAGCAGGCTGGTCGCCACGGCGGAGCCGGTGGCCGCGCGGTAGCGGACCAGGACCTCGCGCAACCACTGGGAGGCCTCGGCGTCGAGCTCCTCGACCTCCACCATCTCCCGGTTCACCCGGTGCCGGGCGAGGTCCAGGACGTAGGCCACCCCACCGGACATGCCGGCGGCGATGTTGCGCCCGGTCTCGCCCAGGATGACCGCCGTCCCGCCGGTCATGTACTCCAGGGCGTGGTCGCCCACGCCCTCGACGACGGCCAGGGCACCGGAGTTGCGGACGCAGAACCGCTCCCCGACCCGGCCGCGCAGGAACAGCTCACCGGACGTAGCGCCGTAGCCGATGACGTTGCCGGCGATGACGTTGTCCTCGGCGGCGAAGGTCGCCTCCGGTGCGGGGCGGACGACGATGTGCCCGCCGGACAGGCCCTTGCCGACGTAGTCGTTGGCGTCGCCGACCAGGGTCATGGTGATCCCGCGCGGCAGGAAGGCGCCGAAGGACTGACCGGCCGACCCGGTGAAGGTCAGGTCGATCGTGCCGTCGGGCAGCCCCTCGCCACCGAAGCGGCGGGTCACCATCGAGCCCAGCATCGTGCCGACGGTGCGGTTGACGTTGCGCACCGGCAGCTCCAGGTGCACCGGGCGGGCGTCCAGCAGCGCGCCCTCGCAGAGCTGGATGAGCGTCTGGTCCAGGGCGACGTCCAGGCCGTGGTCCTGGTCGCGCACCTTGTGCCGCGGGGTGCCCTCGGGCATGTCCGGGACGGCGACGATCGGGCTCAGGTCGATGCCCGCGGCCTTCCAGTGGTCGACCGCCGGGGTGACGTCGAGCAGCTCGGCGTGCCCGACGGCCTCGTCGATCGAGCGGAAGCCGAGGGCCGCCAGGTACTCGCGCACCTGCTGGGCGATGAACTCGAAGAACGTCACCACGAACTCCGGCTGCCCGGTGAAGCGCTTGCGCAGCTCCGGGTTCTGGGTCGCGACGCCGACCGGGCAGGTGTCGAGGTGGCAGACGCGCATCATCACGCAGCCCTCGACCACCAGCGGGGCGGTGGCGAAGCCGAACTCCTCGGCCCCGAGGAGCGCGGCGACGATGACGTCCCGGCCGGTCTTCATCTGCCCGTCGACCTGGACCACGATCCGGTCGCGCAGGCCGTTGGCCAGCAGCGTCTGCTGGGTCTCGGCCAAGCCGATCTCCCACGGGGTGCCGGCGTGCTTGAGCGAGGTCAGCGGTGCAGCACCGGTGCCCCCGTCGAAGCCGGAGACCAGGACGACGTCGGCCTTGGCCTTGCTGACCCCGGCCGCGACCGTGCCGATCCCGGACTCCGAGACCAGCTTGACGTGGATCCGCGCCTCGTTGTTCGCGTTCTTGAGGTCGTGGATGAGCTGCTTGAGGTCCTCGATGGAGTAGATGTCGTGGTGCGGCGGCGGGCTGATCAGGCCGACGCCGGGCGTGGAGTGCCGGGTGCGGGCGATCCAGGGGTAGACCTTGCTGCCGGGCAGCTGACCGCCCTCGCCGGGCTTGGCGCCCTGGGCCATCTTGATCTGGATGTCGTCGGCGTTGACCAGGAACTCGCTGGTCACCCCGAACCGGCCGCTGGCCACCTGCTTGATGCCCGAGCGGCGCAGGTCGCCGTTGGCGTCGGGGACGAACCGGTCGGCGTCCTCACCGCCCTCACCGCTGTTGGACCGCCCACCGAGCCGGTTCATCGCGATCGCCAGCGTCTCGTGCGCCTCGGCGGAGATCGAGCCGTAGCTCATCGCCCCGGTCTGGAAGCGCTTGACGATCTCGCTGATCGGCTGCACCTCCTCGATCGGCAGCGCCGGGCGCTCACCGGTCTTGAGGGTGAACAGCCCGCGCAGCGTCGCCGCCTTCGCTGACAGCCCGTCGACGGCCTCGGTGTAGCGCTGGAAGACGTCGTACTGCCGCGACCGGGTGGCGTGCTGGAGCAGGAACACCGTCTCGGGGTTGAACAGGTGCACCTCGCCCTCGCGGCGCCACTGGTACTCCCCCCCGGTCTCCAGCCGGCGGTGCGCGGTCTCGGTCGCGTTCGGCGGCCAGGCCCGGCGGTGGCGCATGGCCACCTCCTCGGCGAGCACGTCCAGGCCGACGCCGTCCAGGGTGGCCGGGGTGCCGGTGAAGTACTCCTCGACGACGGCCTTCGACAGGCCCACGGTCTCGAAGATCTGCGCCATCGTGTACGAGCCGACGGTGCTGATGCCCATCTTGCTCATCACCTTCAGCACGCCCTTGCCCATGGCCTTGACCACGTTGCGGACGGCCTGCGCCGGCTGCACGCCGGTGAGGGTGCCGGTGCGGATCAGGTCCTCGACGCTCTCGAAGGCCAGGTAGGGGTTCACCGCGGCGGCGCCGTAGCCCAGCAGGAGGGCGACGTGGTGCACCTCGCGGCAGTCACCGGTCTCCACGACCAGGCCGACCTGCATCCGGGTGCGCTCGCGCACCAGGTGGTGGTGGACGGCGGCGGTCATCAGCAGCGAGGGGATCGGCGCGCGCTTCTCGTCGCTGTCGCGGTCGGACAGCACGATGACCCGGGCGCCGGCGGCGATGGCCTTGCTGACCTTGGTCCGCAGGTCCTCGATCGCCTGGGCCAGCGCCGCACCGCCACCGGTGACGTCGAAGTGGCCGGTGATCCGGACGGCGGCGAAGCCGGGGAGGTCCCCGTCGTCGTCGATGTGCAGGATCTTGGCCAGCTCGTCGTTGTCGATGACCGGGTAGGGCAGGTGCACCTGACGACAGGACGCCGGGCTCGCGCCCAGCAGGCTCTGCTCCGGGCCGAACGTGCGGCCCAGGCTGGTCACCAGCTCCTCGCGGATGGCGTCCAGCGGCGGGTTGGTCACCTGGGCGAAGAGCTGGCTGAAGTAGTCGTAGAGCTGCCGGGAGCGGTCCGACAGCGACGCGATCGGGGTGTCGCTGCCCATCGAGCCGATCGGCTCGGCACCGCTGGCCGCCATCGGCTGCACCAGGATGCGCAGCTCCTCCTCGGTGTAGCCGAAGAGCTGCTGGCGGCGGACGACGGACTCGTGGCTGGGCCGCGCGCGGCGCCGGTCGGGCAGCGTCGGCAGGTGCACCAGCCCGGCGTGCAGCCAGTCCTCGTAGGGCTCGGCCGCGGCCAGGTCGCCCTTGACCTCCTCGTCGCTGACGATCCGCCCGGCGGCGGTGTCGACGAGGAACATCCGGCCCGGCTGCAGCCGGCCCTTGGCCACCACGTCGCCGGCCGGGATGTCGAGCACGCCGGCCTCGCTGGCCAGCACGATGAGGTCGTCCTTGGTGCGCCACCAGCGGCCCGGGCGCAGGCCGTTGCGGTCCAGGACAGCGCCGATGAGCGTGCCGTCGGTGAACGCGACGCAGGCCGGCCCGTCCCAGGGCTCCATGATCGAGGAGTGGAAGCGGTAGAACGCGCGGCGGGCGGCGTCCATCTCGGCGTGGTTCTCCCACGCCTCCGGGATCATCATCAGCACCGCGTGCGGCAGTGAGCGGCCCGACAGGTGCAGCAGCTCGAGCACCTCGTCGAAGGTCGCCGAGTCGCTGAAGTCGCTGGCGGTGACCGGGAAGATGCGCTCCAGGCCGAGCTCGCTGGCCGGGCCGGCCGGGCCGTCGAACAGCCCGGTCTCCAGCTTGGCCTCGCGGGCCCGCATCCGGTTGCGGTTGCCCTTGATCGTGTTGATCTCGCCGTTGTGCGCGATGAACCGGAACGGGTGGGCCAGCGGCCAGCTGGGGAAGGTGTTGGTGGAGAAGCGGCTGTGCACCAGGGCGATCGCGGACTCGTAGCGCTCGTCGCGCAGGTCGGGGAAGAACGCCGGCAGCTGGTCGGTGGTCAGCATGCCCTTGTAGGTGATCGTGCGGGAGGACAGCGAGGCGATGTAGCAGCTGCTGCCGGCCTCCCGGGCAGCCCGCTCGACGCGCTTGCGCACCACGAACGCCCGGCGCTCGAGCCGGGTCACCCCGTGCGGTGCGGTGGTGCCACCGAACGCGGCCACGTCGGCGCGGGCGCCGGTGGTCTCGGCGACGAAGAGCTGGGCGAAGTGCGGCATGACCGCGCGTGCGGTCGGGCCGAGGTCGGCACCGTCGGGGTCGACCGGGAGCTCGCGCCAGCCGAGGACCGTCAGGCCCTCCTCGGCGGCCAGGCCGGTGACGGTCTCCACGACGGCGGCGCGCTCGGCCTCGTCGGTGGGCAGGAAGGCGATGCCGACGGCGTACTCACCGGCCGGTGGCAGGTCGAAGCCGACGCTGGCGCGCAGCAGCGCGTCGGGCACCTGGGTGAGGATGCCTGCGCCGTCACCGGAGTTCGGCTCGGAGCCCGCGGCGCCGCGGTGGTCGAGGTTGTGCAGCGCGGTGAGGCCCGCGGCCACGATCGACCGGGAACGGCGGCCCTGGGCGTCGGCGACGAAGGCGACACCGCAGGCGTCGTGTTCCCGGGCCGGGTCGTAGAGACCGGAGGCCGCCGGGAGGGCGGAGAACGGGACCGGCGAGGGGGCAGCCGGGACCGGCTGTCCTGCGGAGGGGGCGGCGAGGTCGGACATGTCACTCCCGTCGTCGGCTGGCCGCGGCGCCCGGGTCCGCGCCGTCCGCGAGGACGGCCCGGGGGCGCTGGTGCGGGGGGTCACGTCGACCCCGCCGGGTGGTCAGAGCGGTGGGGTGGAACAGGGAGGGTCGATCGGTGCGGTCCGTCGGGGTGGGGCAGCGGGGCCGGCGCACACGGTACGTCCGGCCTCGTGGATCCGCGCAGCCCGCGGACTGGTGGCCGCGGGGTGGTCGTGCGCGGGGCAGCGCTGGCCCGGTTCCGACGTCGCCGGCCGGCCCAGGATCACTGGTCGGCCGCAAGTCAGCGTACACAGCCAGGACACGTGAGCGACATGTCGAACAGGTCTCAGCGCGGTCTCGGCGGCGCGTCGCGGACGACGGTCCGCCGACACCCGCCGGTCAGCCGGGCTGCGGCCCGCCCCGGTCCTCGGCGGTGCTGCCGGTACGGCGCTCCCCCGGCTCGTCGGCGGTGCCGTCGGCCGGCTCGGTCCCCGCTGCGGCGGGCGCCGGCGCGGCGACCTTCGCGGGCGTCGCGAGGCGGTCGGCGGCGGCCTTCTCCTGACCCCGGGTGACGACCTCGCGCGGCCGTCCGCGGTGGGCGATGAGGTAGGCCACGGCCAGCAGGCCGACGATGACCGAGGTGAAGACGTTGAGCCGCAGCCCGAGGAACTGCTCGGCGGTGTCGATGCGCAGCGCCTCGATCCAGACCCGGCCGGCGCAGTAGGCGGCCACGTACAGGGCGAAGGCACGACCGTGCGAGAGCCGGAAGCGGCGGTCGGCCCAGATGACCAGTGCGGCGACGCCGAGGTTCCACAGCAGCTCGTAGAGGAACGTCGGGTGGAAGGTGCCCAGCACCTCCGCCTGGCCGTCGGGGCCGGTCAGGGCGCGCCCGGCCGAGGAGTCCCAGCGGTGGATGGTCAGCGCCCAGGGCAGGTCGGTGGCCCGGCCGTAGAGCTCGTTGTTGAACCAGTTGCCCAACCGGCCGACGGCCTGGGCCAGCACGATGCCCGGGGCGATGGCGTCGGCGAAGGCAGGCAGCTTGATCCCGCGGCGGCGGCAGCCGATCCAGGCACCGACGGCGCCCAGGGCGATGGCCCCCCAGATGCCCAGCCCGCCCTCCCAGATGGCGAAGGCCCGGACCGGGTCGCCGTTCTCCCCGAAGTAGGGCTCGGGGGTGGTGATCACGTGGTAGATGCGGCCGCCGACGATGCCGAAGGGCACCATCCAGACGGCGATGTCCAGCACGTCGCCGGGGGCCCCGCCGCGGGCGACCCAGCGGCGCTCGCCCAGCCAGCAGGCGAGCACGATGCCGGCGATGATCGCCAGCGCGTAGCCACGCAGCGGGAACGGCCCGATCTCCCACACGCCCACGGTGGGGCTGGGGAGGGCCGCGAGCTGCTCCAGGGCACCGGTCATGCGCCCACCCTGGCACGCCGGACGCCGGCGGCGAGCTCCTCGGACAGGACACGCACGCCGTCGGCGCCCCGGCCGTCGAGCAGCTGGCGGACGTAGGCCGAGCCGACGATGACCCCGTCGGCGAAGCCGGCCACCTCGGCGGCCTGGTCGCCGGTGGACACGCCCAGCCCGACGCACACGGGCAGGTCGCCGCTGACCTCACGGCTACGGTCGACCAGGCGCTCGGCGGCGTCCCCGACCGTCGCCCGGGACCCGGTGACGCCCATGGTGGAGGCGGCGTAGACGAACCCGCGACAGGACGCGATCGTGGCGGCCAGCCGGGCGTCGGTGGACGACGGCGCGACCAGGAAGACCCGGTCCAGGCCGGTCCGCTCGCTCGCCGACAGCCAGGCGGCGGCCTCGTCGGGGATCAGGTCGGGGGTGATCGCGCCCGCTCCCCCGGCGGCGGCGAGGTCGTCGGCGAACCGGTCGACGCCGTAGCGCTCGATGGGGTTCCAGTAGCTCATCACGACCGGCACCGCCCCGGCCGCGGAGACGGCCGCGACGGCGCGGAGCACGTCGGTCATGCCCACGCCGGCGGAGACGGCGACCTCGACCGCCTCCTGGATGACCGGCCCGTCCATCCCGGGGTCGGAGTAGGGGACGCCGACCTCCACGACGTCGGCACCGCCCTCGACGGCGGCGACCATGGCCGCGATCGAGGTGTCGACGTCGGGGTAGCCCACCGGCAGGTAGGCGATCAGCGCGGCGCGGCCCTCGGCCCGGGCGCCCTCGATGACGGTCTGCAGCGCGCTCATGCCTGCTCCCCCGCGTCCTGGCCGGCGACGGCCTCGTGGTTGGCGACGGCACCCTCGGTGGCGTGCTGCTCCTCGTCCAGGCCCGGGCCCGGGTCGGCGCCCCGGCCTGCCTCGACGGCACGCGCGTCCTCATCGGTCGGGGCGCCGTGCTCGCCCAGCCCGAACCAGGCGCTGGCGGTCTCGACGTCCTTGTCACCGCGGCCGGAGAGGTTGACCAGCAGCAGCGCGTCGGGCCCGAGCTCCTGCCCGACCTTCATCGCCCCGGCCAGGGCGTGCGCGGACTCGATCGCCGGGATGATGCCCTCGGTGCGGCAGAGCAGGGCGAAGGCCTCCATGGCCTCGGAGTCGGTGATCGGCCGGTACTCCGCGCGCCCCATGTCGTGCAGGTAGGCGTGCTCGGGGCCGACCCCGGGGTAGTCCAGGCCGGCGGAGATGGAGTGCGACTCGATGGTCTGGCCGTTGGCGTCCTGCAGCAGGTAGGACCGGGCGCCGTGCAGCACGCCCGGGTCGCCACCGGTGATGGAGGAGGCGTGCCGGCCGGTCTCGACGCCGTCGCCGCCGGCCTCCAGGCCGATCAGCCGGACGTCGGCGTCGGGCACGAAGGCGGTGAAGATGCCGATCGCGTTCGAGCCACCGCCCACGCAGGCCAGGACGGCGTCGGGCAGCCGGCCCTCGCGCTCGAGGACCTGGGCGCGGGCCTCGTCACCGATCACCCGCTGGAAGTCCCGGACCATGGCCGGGAACGGGTGCGGCCCGGCGACGGTGCCGAAGACGTAGTTGGTGGTCTCGACGTTGGTGACCCAGTCGCGGAAGGCCTCGTTGATGGCGTCCTTGAGGGTGCGCGAGCCGGTGGTCACCGGGATGACCTCGGCGCCCAGCAGCCGCATGCGGGCGACGTTGAGCGCCTGGCGGCGGGTGTCCTCCTCGCCCATGTAGACGGTGCAGGACAGCCCCATCAGCGCGGCGGCCGTGGCGGTGGCGACGCCGTGCTGGCCGGCGCCGGTCTCGGCGATGACCCGGCTCTTGCCGATCCGCTTCGTCAGCAGCGCCTGGCCCAGCACGTTGTTGATCTTGTGCGAGCCGGTGTGGTTGAGGTCCTCGCGCTTGAGCAGCACCCGGGCGCCGCCGCAGTGCTCGGCGAACTTGGGCACCTCGGTGACCGGGTTGGGCCGGCCGGTGTAGTCGCGCTGCAGCCGGGCGTACTCGGCGATGAACTCCGGGTCGACGCGCATGGCCTCGTAGGCCTCGCTGAGCTCGTCGAGGGCGGCGATGAGGGCCTCGGGCACGAACCGGCCGCCGTAGGGGCCGAAGTGCCCGGTGGCGTCCGGCCACTCCGGACGCGCGGTGAGGTCGCGGACGTCAGGGGCGGCGGGGTGGAGTGCGGTCACCCCTACAGCGTAGGGACCGTGGCGTCCTCGACCGTCCCGCAGGGTCCCGCGGTCCTCGGCCCTCTCGAAGGGGCCCGCCGCGAGCTCGCGAGCGGTGACGGGCGAGAGGGTCCTCTCTCAGCGCGTGGTGCGCGGGGTGGCGGGGTGCGAACCCGCGGTGACCAGGTCGGCCACGGCCTGGCGCGGGTCGCCGGCGGTGACCAGCCCCTCGCCGACCAGGACCGCGTCGGCGCCCGCGCCGGCGTAGCTGATCAGGTCGTGCGGGCCGCGGACACCGGACTCGGCGATCTTGACCACCTCGCTGGGCAGCCCGGGGGCGATCCGCTCGAAGGTGCTGCGGTCGACCGACAGCGTGGTCAGGTCGCGGGCGTTGACCCCGATGACCGAGGCGCCCGCGGACAGCGCGCGGTCGGCCTCGGCCTCGCTGTGCACCTCGACCAGGGCGGTCATGCCCAGGGACTCGATCCGCTCGAGCAGCCCGGTGAGCACCGGCTGGTCGAGCGCGGCGACGATGAGCAGCACCAGGTCGGCGCCGTGCGCGCGGGCCTCGTGCACCTGGTAGCTGCTGACCACGAAGTCCTTGTTCAGCACCGGGACGTCGACGGCGGCGCGGACGGCGGCCAGGTCGGCGTGCGAGCCACCGAACCTGCGGCCCTCGGTGAGCACGCTGATGACCCGCGCCCCGCCGGCGGCGTACTGCACGGCGAGCGCGGCCGGGTCGGCGATGGCGGCCAGCGCGCCCTTGCTCGGGCTCTTGCGCTTCACCTCGGCGATCACACCGACGCCGGGGGCGCGGAGGGCGGCCAGAGCGTCCAGCGCGGGGCGGGTGTCGCGGGCGACGGCCTGCACCTCGGCCAGCGGGGTGGCGGCCTGGCGTGCTGCGACGTCCTCCCGGACGCCGGCGACGATGTCGTCGAGGACGCTCATGACCCCTCCTCCGTGTGCCAGGACCTGTGCCGCCGGACGTTCCTGGGCAGCTGCGGTCACTCTAGAGACGCCTCGGTTCCGCTCCGCCCGGGGGTCCACCAGGACACCGACAGCGCCCGGCCACGGCGCCCGGCCCCGTCGCAGGGGCCCACCGCGAGCGTGCGAGCGGTGGGGGGCGACGGGGTCCTTGTTCAGACCGTCGGGTCGTCGCCCCGGTCGAGGGCCTTCCACGCGGCCTGGTGCCGGTCCTCGGGGGTCTCGGGCCGGGCCCGGCGGGCCGGCGCGGGTGCCGGTGCAGGGCCGGCGGGGACGGGAGCGCGCTCGTAGCGGCGGCTCATCCCCGGCCAGCGCCGGCCGCGCAGGACGACCAGGGCCCCGGCGAGCACCCCCAGGACGCCGGCGAGCAGCGCCAGCAGCGGCCAGGTGACCGCAGCGTCGGTGCGCACCTGGGCATCGCCGAGCCCGACCGAGGAGGTCACGTCGGCGAGGTCGACGCCCAGCCGGCCGGTCAGCCCGCGCAGCCCCGACCAGGCCAGCACCCCGCCGGCGACGGCCACCAGCAGGCCGACGACGACCCGGCCGGCGCCACGGACGGCGAGGACGGCGAGGGCGGCGGCCAGCAGCAGCAGCCCGCAGGCGCCGACCAGCGGCGCGGCCTGCCCGCCGGTGAGCGCCTCGACCGTGGACGGCAGCGGCGGCTGCCGGGTGATGGTGACCTCGGCCCACGGCGAGGACGACGACGTGAGCGCCAGCCCCCCGGCCGCGGCGCAGGCCAGGACCGCGACGGTGAGCTCCCGGCGGGTGGACGCCGGGCCCACGGTGCCCGTCGGTCCGCTCACGGCAGCTCCCGCAACCCCTCGGCGGTGGCGATCGCCGAGAGCACGGCCCGCGCCTTGTGCCGGGTCTCGGCCTCCTCGCTGGCCGGGTCGCTGTCGGCCACGACGCCGGCGCCGGCCTGCACGTAGGCGCGGCCCCCGTGCAGCACCGCGGTGCGGATGGCGATGGCCATGTCCATGTCACCGCCGGCGTCGAGGTAGCCGACGGTGCCGGCGTAGAGCGCGCGCCGGGTGGGCTCGATGTCCTCGATGACCTCCATCGCCCGGGGCTTCGGCGCCCCGGAGACGGTGCCGGCGGGGAAGGTCGCGTCGAACACGTCCAGGGCGTCGCGGCCCGGGCTGACCTGGCCGGAGACGGTCGAGACCATGTGCATCACGTGGCTGTAGCGCTCGATCCGCATGAAGTCGGCGACCTCCACCGTGCCCGGGACGCTGACCCTGCCCAGGTCGTTGCGGGCCAGGTCGACCAGCATCACGTGCTCGGCGCGCTCCTTGGGGTCGGCGAGCAGCTCCTCGGTGAGCCGGACGTCGTCCTCCGGGGTCGCCCCGCGCGGGCGGGTGCCGGCCGGCGGGTGGACGACGGCCCGGTCGCCGGTGACGGTGACCAGCGCCTCGGGCGAGGAGCCGACGACGTCGAAGGGCGTCTGCCGCCCGGCGAAGCGCAGCAGGTACATGTACGGCGAGGGGTTGCTGGCCCGCAGCACCCGGTAGAGGTCCAGGGCCTCGACGTCGGTGGCCAGCTCGAACCGCTGGCTGAGCACGGTCTGGAACACGTCGCCGGCCCGCACGTGCTCGCGCACCCGCTCGACGCCGGCCTCGAAGACCCCCGGGCCCATGTTGCTGGTGACCGGCGGGGCGTCGCGGGTCTCCAGCGTGGCCACGCCCGGCGGCACCGCCTTGGTCAGGTCCGCAGCCATCGCGTCGAGCCGGGTGACCGCGTCGTCGTAGGCCGCCGGGCCCGCGGCCAGGGCGTTGGCGATGAGCAGCACCGTGCCGTCGGTGTGGTCGAGCACGGCCAGGTCGGTGACCAGCATGAGCGCGATCTCGGGCATGCCGAGGTCGTCGGTGGCGGTCTCCGGCAGCCGTTCCAGCCGCCGGACGACGTCGTAGCCGAGGTACCCGACCAGCCCACCGGTCAGCGGCGGCAGCCCCTGAGGGTCGGCGAGCGCGTTGCGGGGTGAGCGCATCCGCCGGGCCAGGGTGCGCACCGCGGCCAGCGGGTCGGTGGGCAGGTCGTCCGTCAGCCCGGGCAGCGGGTCGCCCAGCCACGCCGTCGTCCCGTCGATCTCGGTCAGCACCCCGGCGCTGCGGACGCCGACGAAGCTGTACCGCGACCACTGCTTGCCCTGCTCGGCGGACTCCAGCAGCACCGTGCCGGGGCGGTTGCCGGCGAGCTTGCGGTAGATCCCGACGGCGGTCTCGCTGTCGGCCAGCAGCCGGCGGGTGACCGGGACGACCGGTGCGTCGAGCGCCGCGAACTCCTGCGCCGAGGGGGTGGTCTCACCGAGTCGCACGGGAAGCCTCCAGCGGGCGGTGGAAGCAGCTGCGCTCGCCGGTGTGGCAGGCGGGCCCCTCCTGGTCGACGAGCAGCAGCAGGGCGTCGCCGTCGCAGTCGAGCCGGACGTCGCGCACCCACTGGCGGTGCCCGGAGGTCTCGCCCTTGACCCAGTACTCCTCGCGGCTGCGCGACCAGTAGGTGGCCCGGCCGCTGGTCAGCGTGCGGTGCAGCGCCTCGTCGTCCATCCAGGCGACCATGAGCACCTCACCGGTGTCGTGCTGCTGGACGACGGCGGCGACCAGGCCGGCCGGGTCGCGGCGCAGCAGTTCGGCGACGGCGGGGTCGAGCGGGGAGACGGGGGCGGACATGCCCCTGATCGTCCCACCCCGCACCGGCGCGGCTCAGGCCCAGGGCGGCCGGGTGGGCTCGGGCTGCTGCAGGGGCTGGGGTTCCCCCGCCGTCCGGCCGCTCCGCCGGTGCAGCCACCGCCGGAGCTCGGGCAGGAACGGCAGCCCGCCGGCGAGCAGGGCGAGGACGGCGAAGACCGCCGGCAGCACGAACACCCCCTCGCTGAGGGTGGCCGGCGCGACGTCGTCGAGGACGGCGACCCAGTACAGGCTCAGCGCGAGCTGCAGGGCGGCCGCGCCGAGCAGCCACCGTCGGCTGCCGCCCAGCACCCGCACGCCCCCGGCGACGAGCAGGCCGGCCAGCACGAGCTGGATCAGTGCCGTCCAGCCGCTGATGCCGGCCGAGGACCCGCGGGCCAGGCTGGACAGGGCGGAGAAGGCCATCGCCCAGATCGTGCCGACCACGACCAGCACGGTGGAGACGAAGGCGAGCACGGCGGCGGCGACGTGCAGTCCGGGCCGCTCCGCACGCGCCGGCGGTCCCCACGGCTGCGGCGGCCCCCAGGGAGCCGGACCCCACGGCGGCTGGCCCCCCTGTGGCTGGGGCCACTGCGGCTGACCCCACTGCGGCTGACCGCACGCCGGCGGGTCCCAGGGCTGCTGCCCGTACGGCTGCAGCGCCCCGTACGCCTGCTGCCCGTACGGCTGCGGCGGCGGCCAGGACGGCCCGGACTGCGGTGCGGTGGTCGGCGGGCCGGCGTAGGGCGGGACGGCGTCCCAGTCCTGGGTGCTCACAGTGCGGCTGCCACGGCCCGGCCGGCGACCCGGCCGGAGAACAGGCAGCCGCCGAGGAACGTGCCCTCCAGCGAGCGGTAGCCGTGCATGCCACCACCGCCGAAGCCGGCGATCTCCCCGGCCGCGTACAGCCCGGGGACGGGGGCGCCGCCGCCGCGCAGGACGCGCCCGGACAGGTCGGTCTCCAGCCCGCCGAGGGTCTTGCGGGTGAGCAGGTTGAGCCGGACGGCGATCAGCGGGCCGGCGTCGGGGTCGAGCAGCCGGTGCGGCCGGGCCACCCGGATGAGCTTGTCGCCGAGGTAGGTGCGGGCCTGACGCAGCGCCGTGACCTGCTGGTCCTTGCTGAACCGGTGGGCGATCTCCCGGTCGCGGGCGACGACCTCCCGCTCGACGGTGGCCAGGTCCAGGTGCGGGGTGTCGCCGGTGACCCGGTTCATCCCGGTGACCAGCTCGGGCAGGGTCGGGGCGACCACGAAGTCCTCGCCGTCGTCCATGAACCGCTGGACCGGGGCGGCGGCGCCGGCGCGGAGGCGGGTGAGCAGCAGCCGGAGGTCCTTGTCGGTGAGGTCGGGGTTCTGCTCGGAGCCCGAGAGCGTGAACTCCTTCTCGAGGATCTTCTGCGTCAGCACGAACCAGGTGTGCTCGTGGCCGGTCGTGCCGATGTGCGCCAGCGTGCCGAGGGTGTCGAAGCCGGGGAACAGCGGCGCGGGCAGGCGGGTGCCGGTGGCGTCGAGCCAGAGCGAGGAGGGCCCGGGCAGGATCCGGATGCCGTGCCGCTCCCACACCGGAGAGTGGTTGACGATGCCCTCGGTGTAGTGCCACATCCGGTCGGGGTTGATCACCCGGCCACCGGCGTCCTCGGTGATCTGGAGCATCCGCCCGTCGACGTGCGCCGGGACGCCGGACAGCAGCCGCTGCGGCACCGGGCCGAGCCGGGCGGGCCAGTTGCGGCGCACCAGGTCGTGGTTGCCGCCGATCCCGCCGGCGGTGACGACGACGGCCTGCGCGGACAGCTCGAACTCCCCGACCTCGGTGCGTGAGCTGGCGACCCCGCGGGCGACGTCGCTGGGTTCGAGGACCGCGCCGCGCACGCCGGTGACGACGCCGTCGGTCATCACCAGCCCGTCGACGCGGTGCCGGTGGCGGACCTCGACCAGGCCGGCCTCCACGGCCCGGGCGACCCGGGCGAGGAAGGGCGCGAGGACGCCGGGGCCGGTGCCCCAGGTGACGTGGAAGCGGGGCACGGAGTTGCCGTGACCGGTGGCCGTGTAGCCGCCGCGCTCGGCCCAGCCGACGACGGGGAAGAACCGGACGCCCTGGGCGTGCAGCCAGGCGCGCTTCTCCCCCGCGGCGAACTGCAGGTAGGCCTCGGCCCACTGCCCGGGCCAGTGGTCCTCGGGGCGGTCGAAGCCGGCGGTGCCGAACCAGTCCTGCCGGGCGAGCTCCAGGGAGTCGTGCACCCGCAGCCGGCGCTGTTCGGGGGTGTCGATGAGGAACAACCCACCGAAGGACCAGAAGGCCTGCCCGCCCAGGGAGGCGGCCGGTTCCTGGTCCAGCAGGACCACCCGCCTGCCGGCGTCGGCCAGCTCGGCGGTGGCGACCAGCCCGGCGAGGCCGGCCCCGACCACGATGACGTCAGCGTCCGCGTGCACTCCTGCCAGGTCCACGTCCCGACGCTAGCCGCCCCGGGGCCCGGTCGTCCCGCGCCCGGCCGCGTCGGGTCCACTCCCGCACCGGACGGCGCAGCGCCAGCACCAGCCCGCCGAGCGGTCCGACGACGAGCACCAGCGCCAGCCACGCCGCCTCGCCGTCGCCGAGGGCGGCGGTGAACAGCGCCAGTGCCAGCAGGCCGAGCAGCGGGAGGACGCAGCTCCAGGCCAGCACCGCCGACCCGCTGACCGGTCCGAGGCCCCGGCCGCGCAGCACCAGCACCGCGCCGGCGAGCGCACCGGCCGCGAGCAGCAGCGGGACGAGCAGGTACCAGCTCCAGCTGCGGTCGGCGTCCCAGAGCAGCCAGCCCAGGAAGCCGTCCTCGACGGCGACCAGCCCGCCGAAGAGTGCGGCGAACGGCGCCTGGACCGGCCGGACCAGCGCTGGCGGAGCCGCCGATGGACCACGGCCGAGGGGACGACGGGGACGGTGCCGGGTCGCCGCCGCGCCCGGGCGGCGGCTGGAGGTGGACGGCATGTCGTCCAGGGTGGGGCCCCGGGCCGGGAACCGGCTGGCGATCAGCTGGGAGCCGGCTGAGAGCCCTCCGTCACGACGCCAGGAGGGCCGTCAGGCTGGTCCCGTGGCCGGCGCAGACCTGTTGGGGTCGTCGCACGGCTCGTCGTGGGGACTGCCGGTGACCACCAGCACCGGCCGAGCGCGCACCCCGGAGGTCAGGCCCGGCCTCGGTCAGACCGCGGGTTCGGCCTGCCGCCCGGAGCTGCGCCGCCACGAGGCGTGCAGCCGGCCGTAGGGGCCCTCGGCATCGACGAGCTGGGCGTGCGTGCCGCGCTGGACGACCCGGCCGGCGTCGACGACCAGCACCTCGTCGGCCCGCTCGGCGGTGGAGAGCCGGTGGGCGATGGTCAGCGTGGTGCGCCCGTCGGTGAGGGCGTCCAGGGCGCGGGTCAGCCGCATCTCGGTGGCCGGGTCGACCGCGCTGGTGGCCTCGTCGAGCACCAGCAGGTCGGGGTCGGCGACGTAGGCGCGGGCGACGGCGACCAGCTGCCGCTCCCCGGCCGACAGCGACTCACCGCGCTGCCCGACCCCGGTGGCGACGCCGGCGGACAGGCTCTCCAGCCAGTCACCGAGGCCGAGCTCGTCGAAGGCCGCGGCGATGTGCGCGTCGGTCATCCCGGGCTTGCCGTACCGCACGTTGTCGGCCACGGAGGCGTCGAAGAGGAAGCCGTCCTGCGGGACCATCACCACCCGCTGGCGCAGCGAGGCGAAGGCGATCTCGGTCAGCGGCACGCCGCGGATGAGCACCCGCCCCTCGGTGGGGTCCATCAGCCGGGTGACGAGCTTGGCGAACGTGGTCTTGCCCGAGCCGGTCTCCCCCACGATGGCCACCCGGGTGCGGGCGGTGATCGTCAGGTCGACGTCCTCCAGCGCCTTGCGGCCACCCTCGGCGTAGGCGAAGCCGACGTGGTCGAAGCGGACGTCGAGCGGGCCGGGCGGCAGCGTGCGGCCGTCCTCCGGGTCGGAGACGTCGGGTGCGGTGTCGAGCACGTCGAGCACCCGGCGGAACCCGGCGACGGCGTTCTGCGCCTCGTTGAGCACCTCGCTGGCGGTCTGCACCGGCGCGACGAACAGGGTCACCAGGAACAGGAAGGCGACCAGGGTGCCGGCGGAGATCTGCCCGCCGATGCCCAGCAGCACCCCGACCACCACGACCGCGGCGTTGGCGACGGCGGCGACGAGCTCCCCGCTGACGAACACCGCGGCCGTCGTCCGCTGGGCCTGCACGGAGGCGCGGTAGTGCCGGTCGATGGCGGTGTCGATGCGCGCCGCCGTTCGGGCGCGGATGCCGTAGGCGCGCACGGTCGGGGCGCCGACGACGGACTCGGCGACGGCGCCGAGGACGTCACCGACCCGCTCCCGGACGACGCCGTAGACGGTGGCGAGCCGGCGGGAGAAGTACCTGATCGCCAGCGCCAGCGGGACGAAGCAGACCAGCACCAGCAGGGTCAGCTGCCAGGAGTAGACGGCCATCACGATCGTGGCCACGACCAGCTGGCCGACGCTGATCAGGCCCAGCACGCCGCCCCACTGCATGAACACCGACAGCTGGTCGACGTCGCTGGTCACCCGGGAGACCAGCGAGCCGCGGCGCTGGCCCTGCTGGTGCAGCACCGACAGGTCGTGCACGTGCCGGAACGCGCGCACCCGCAGGTTGGCGAGCGCGGTCTCGGTGGTCCGGAAAAGCCGGACGTTCATCCGGTAGACGGCGAGGCTGGTGACCAGCACGACCACCACGCTGATCGCGACGAGCACCCGGACCAGGTCGATGTCCGGGCCGGTCGGCGCACCCAGCCCCCGGTCCAGGGTCTGCTGCACCGCGATCGGGACGACGACCCGGCCGGCGGTGGCGATCAGGGCGAGGGCGAAGGTCGCGGGCAGGCCCTGGCGGAACTCCGGCATCATCCGCAGGCCGCGGCGCAGGGTCTGCAGGGCGCCCTCGTGCCGCTCGTCGGCGGGCAGCAGCGGCTCGTCGGTCACGCCGGCACCTCCACGGGGTCGGCGGCACGGTCGTCGGCGGCAGGGTCGGGCGGCTGGTAGGCCTGCACCAGGCGGCCGTAGCCGGGCACCTGGGCGAGCAGCTCGGCGTGCGTGCCGCGGGCCACGAGCCGGCCGCGCTCGATCCACACGACCTCGTCGGCGAGGGCGATCGTGGCCTGCCGGTAGGCGACCACCACGACGGTGGCCGGGCGGTCGCTGTCGCGCAGCGCGTCGAGGATCCGGGCCTCGACCGAGGGGTCGACGGCGCTGGTGGCGTCGTCGAGGACGAGCAGCCGCGGGTGCCGGACGACGGCCCGGGCCAGCGCGAGCCGCTGCCGCTGGCCGCCGGACAGCGAGGCGCCGCGCTCGCCGACCCGGGTGTCGAGGCCCTCGGGCAGCTGGGCGACGAAGTCCTCGGCCGCCGCGGTGCGCAGGGCGGCGTGCACCTGCTCGTCGCTGAAGTCCGCGCCCAGGGTGACGTTGTCGCGCACCGTGTCGTCGAAGAGGAACGTCGACTGCGGGACGAACGCGACCTGGCTGCTGACCTCGCCCTCGCGCAGGGTGCGCAGGTCGACGCCGTCGAGCAGCACCGACCCGTCGTGCGGGTCCACCAGCCGCACCAGCAGTCCGGCGAGGGTCGACTTGCCCGCACCCGTGGGGCCGACGACGGCGACGGTGCGCCCGGCGGCCACCTCGAAGGTGACCCCGGACAGGGTGGGGCGGGCGGACTCGTCGTGCCGGAAGTCGACGTCCCGGACGCCGACGGCGGCACCGCCGGTCCCGGCGGGGGCGGCGTCGGGGCCGTGCGGGGTCTCCCCCCGGGCCTCCAGCACGGGGGTGACCCGGTCGAAGCCGGCCATCGCCCGCGGCAGGTCGGCCAGCACCCAGCCGATCGCGCGGATGGGCAGCGTGAGCAGGGTGAACAGGTAGGCGATGGAGACCAGGGCACCGGCCGCGGTCTCGCCGGCGGCGACCCGCTCGGCACCGATGAGCAGGACGGCGAGGGTGCCCAGGTTGGGCAGCGCCTCCATCATCGGGTCGAACAGGCCGCGCACCCGGCCCACGGCGACCAGGCCGTCGCGGAGCTCGTCGGCCTTGACCGCGAAGCGGGTGGTCTCGGAGGTCTCCCGGCCCAGGGTCTTCACGACCAGGGCGGCGTCGAAGCTCTCGTGGGCGATCTCGCTGACCTCGGCGCGCAGCTGCTGCGCGCGGGCCATCCGCGGGCTCATCACCTGGCTGTAGACGGCGTTGAGCGCGAAGACCAGCGGGAAGACGACCAGCCCGACCACGGCCAGCAGCGGGTCGGTGAGGAACAGCGCGACGACGGTGATCGCCACCATCACCAGCGCGCCGCAGGCGAAGGGCAGCGGCATGACGAAGAACCAGGCGGACTCGACGTCGGAGTTGGCGTTGGACAGCAGCTGCCCGGTCGGGTGCCGCTGGTGCCAGGACAGCGGCAGCCGCAGGTACTGCCCGGTGACGCGGCGGCGGTAGTCGGCCTGCAGCCGGTAGGCCATGATCCCGGCGAACAGCCGCCGGCCGATGATGCCGACGGTCTTCAGGACCGCGACGCCGATGATCGCCAGGGCGGCCAGCGTGAGGGCGGCGGCGGTCGTGGCGCCCTGGTCGAAGGCCGGCAGCAGGACCCGGTCGGTGATGCCGCCGATGACGTAGGCGCTGGCGACGGTCATGCCGCCGTAGAGGCTGCTGCCCAGCACGGCCCAGGTGAAGATGCCGGGTTGCTCGCGGATCCCCCGGGCGACGTGCCGGAGGCCGCGCCGGACGACGGCGTCTCGCGGCACAGCTGTCCTCCAGGTCGTCGTGCGGTCGGTGGGCCGAGCGTACCCGCGCTCGTTACCCGCTCTAACGGATCGGCCGGGCGCCGCCGGACTGGCTAGCCTCGGGGCATGCCGACCGCAGCCCAGCCCGTGTCGCAGTCGGAGCGGGCGGCGCTGGCCGACCTGCTGGAGCAGCTGGGGCCCGACGAGCCCACCCGCTGCGAGGGCTGGACCACCCGCGACCTGGCCACGCACCTGGTGGTCCGCGACCGCCGCCCCGACGCGATGCCCGGGGTGGTGCTCGGCGGCCCGCTCGCCGGCTGGACGGCGAAGGTGTCGGCCCGCACGGCACAGCGGCCGTTCGGCGAGCTGGTCGCCGAGGTGCGCTCCGGGCCGCCGGCGTGGGTGCCCACCTCCTGGGCGGCGGTGGACCGGGTGTTCAACACCGTGGAGATGGTCGTCCACCACGAGGACGTCCGGCGGGCGCAGCCGGACTGGGCGCCGCGCGAGCTGCCGAGGCCGGTGCAGGACCAGCTGTGGGCGAGCGTGCCGCTGATGGCCCGCGGCGGCGGGGTGCCGCGGACCGCGGGCGGGCTGGTCGTGCGGCGCAGCGACGTGCCCGACGGGGCCGCGGGCAGCGAGCGCCGACTGCGCCGGGGCAGCCCGGCGACGACCGTGACCGGGGCGCCGCTGGAGGTGCTGCTCTGGGTGAGCGGCCGCCCCGACGTCGCCTGCGTCGACCTCACCGTGGACTGAGTCCTCGCTCCGGCGATGACTTCGGCGGGTCCGGCCGGTCGGAGCCGGCATGACCACCATCGCGAGCATCAGCGTCTCCCTGGACGGCTTCGTCACGGGCCCCGACGACCGGCCGGGCCAGGGCCTGGGGATCGGCGGCGAACGACTGCACCACTGGGTCTTCGGCGGGCCGTGGACCTACGACGGCGAACGCCCCGGCTCCCCGACGGGTGAGGACGCGGTCTTCCTCGACGGCCTGGTGGCGCGCATCGGGGCGAGCCTGGTCGGCCGTGGCATGTACGAGGCAGCGGGCGCGTGGGGCGGGCGCAACCCCTTCCCCGGCACGCTCGTGGTGCTCACCCACCGCACCGGCGACCCGCACGACGAGAGCTTCCTGTTCGTCGACGACCTCGCGGAGGCGCTCCGACTCGCGCGGGCACGGGCCGGGGCAGGGCGGTGGGCGTCGGGGGCGGGGCGGACGTCATCCGCCAGTGCCTCGCCGCCGGCGAGGTGGACGAGCTGTGCCTGTCCTTCGCCCCCGTGGTCCTCGGGGCGGGGAAGCCGCTGTTCGACGGCGACCTCGACCTGGACCTGGAACCGCTCGAGGTCCACCAGTCGCGGTGGGCGACGCACGTGCGGTACGCCGTGGTCCGGTGACGCGGCCCGGCACCGGGGCCGCGGTCAGCCGAGCGGGCGGTCCGCCTCGTGCCGGATCGGGACGCCGGCGGCGGTGAGCGCGTCCTTGACGTCGCCCACGCGCAGCTGGCCGAAGTGGAAGACGCTGGCCGCCAGCACCGCGTCGGCGCCGGCCGCGACCGCGGGGGCGAAGTGGTCGACCGCACCCGCTCCCCCACTGGCGATGAGCGGCACGGTGACCTCGCGGCGCACGGCCCGGATCAGCTCGGTGTCGAACCCGGCGCGTGTGCCGTCGGCGTCCATCGAGTTCAGCAGCACCTCGCCGACGCCCAGCGCCGCGGCCTGCACGACCCACTCGACGGCGTCCCGGCCGGTGCCCTGGCGTCCGCCGTGGGTGGTGATCTCGAAGCCGGAGTCGGTGTGCGCTCCGTCGCGGACCCGGCGGGCGTCGAGGCTCAGCACGAGCACCTGGTTGCCGAACCGGTCGGCGATCTCGGCGATGAGCTCGGGCCGGGCGACGGCGGCGGTGTTGACCGCGACCTTGTCCGCGCCGGCCCGCAGCAGCTTGTCGACGTCGGCGACGCTGCGCACGCCACCGCCGACGGTCAGCGGGATGAACACGCTCTCCGCGGTGCGCCGGACGACGTCGTAGGTGGTCTCCCGGCTGCCGGAGCTGGCGGTGATGTCGAGGAACGTCAGCTCGTCGGCGCCCTCGGCGTCGTAGACCCGGGCCATCTCCACCGGGTCACCGGCGTCGACGAGGTCGACGAAGTTGACGCCCTTGACCACCCGGCCGGCGTCGACGTCCAGGCACGGGATCACCCGCACGGCCAGGCTCATGCCCCTGCTCCGCGCACGGCGTCCGCCTCGATCTCCACCAGCATCGCCGGGTCGATCAGGGCGGCCACCTGGACCATCGTCGTGGCCGGCCGGACGTCGCCGAAGACCTCGCCGTGCGCCCGCCCGACCTGCTCCCAGGCGCTGATGTCGGTCACGTAGATGCGGGTGCGGACGACGTCGCCGACGGAGAACCCGGCGTCGGTCAGGGCCCGTTCGACCGTCTGCAGGGCCACCCGGGTCTGTCCCCCGGCGTCCCCGGGGTGCGCGACGGTGCCGTCGACGGTGGCGGCCGTGCAGCCGCTGACCCAGGCCTGGTCGCCGACGGCGACGACCCGGCTGTAGCCGACGATGCCCTCCCAGGGCCCGCCCGAGCCCAGCCGCACGGCCGTCACGCCAGCTCCTCGGTGACCCGCAGCGCCTCGGGCAGGGTGAACTGCCCGGCGTAGAGCGCCTTGCCGACGATCGCGCCCTCGACGCCGATGCCGGACAGGCCCGCCAGGGCGCGGATGTCGTCGAGCGAGCTGACCCCGCCGGAGGCGATCACCGGGCGCGGGGTGGCGGCGCAGACCTCGCGCAGCAGCTCCAGGTTCGGGCCGCGCAGCGTGCCGTCCTTGGTGATGTCGGTGACCACGTAGCGGGCGCAGCCCTCGTCGTCCAGGCGGGCGAGGGTCTCGTAGAGCTCCCCGCCCTCCTTGGTCCAGCCGCGGGCGGCGAGCCGGGTGCCGCGCACGTCCAGGCCGACGGCGATGCGGTCACCGTGCTCGGCGATCGCCCGCGCGCACCACTCCGGTGACTCGAGCGCGGCGGTGCCCAGGTTGACCCGGCGGCAGCCGGTGGACAGCGCGGCGGCCAGCGACTCGTCGTCCCGGATGCCGCCGGAGAGCTCCACGTCGACGTCGAGCTGCCCGACCACCGAGGCCAGCAGCTCGCGGTTGGACCCGCGCCCGAACGCGGCGTCGAGGTCGACCAGGTGCACCCACTCGGCGCCGTCGCGCTGCCAGGCCAGCGCGGCCTCCAGCGGGTCGCCGTAGGAGGTCTCGCTCCCGGCCTCACCCTGCACCAGGCGGACGGCGAGACCGTCGGCGACGTCGACGGCGGGCAGCAGCTGCAGCTTCGGCACGCCCTCAGCCTAGGGAACGCCCGCTGGCGGCCCCCGTCACGTCCCGGCGGCGTGCCGGTCGGCGAACTGGCGGGGCGTCATGCCGGTCACCTGGCCGAAGTCGCGGGTCAGGTGCGGCTGGTCGGCATAGCCCAGCTGCGCGGCCACCTCGGCCAGGTCGACCGGGCCGGTCCGCAGCCGCTCGGCGGCCTCCTGCAGCCGCCGGCGCTGGATCAGCCACTTGGGCGTGAGCCCGAGCCGGCGGTGGACCAGCCGCTGCAGCGCCCGCTCGGGCAGGTCGAACTCCTCGCAGACCTGGCTCACCCGGACGACGCCGCGGTCGGACTCGACGAACTCCACGACCCGGTTCACCAGCAGCCCCTCCTCGTCGACGGGCAGGAAGGGCCGCAGCGCGTCCCCGAAGGCGGCCATCGCCGTGGCGTGCGCGGCCGGGTCGGCCGGGTCGGGGACCATCGCGCTGCGGACGCGGGTGACCAGCTGCTCGCCCGCCGGGCCCAGCACCTCGCGCACGTCGACGTGCCGGTCCGTGAACCGGGTCATGGAGCCCCGCGCCAGGAGGGAGCCGGCGGCCGGGGCGCACATGACGCCGACCGCCCAGCCGGTGCCGGTCAGCGTGGTCGTCGACAGGCCGGAGACGACGCCGTAGAACCGGGCGTAGTCGTGGGCGACGACGATCAGCGACACCGGGTACTGCAGGACCCGCTGCGGGGCCTCGGTGCCCGGGGGCAGCGACCACACCGGGATCCAGAAGCGCTGCAGGAGGTCGGCGAACTCCGGGCCGGCCGGGTAGCGGTGCATCACGTGCGAGGCGTCGCCGGGGTCCTTGAGGTGCGCGCGCTCGATCGCGTCGATCGACGCCGGCGGGCGGCCGCTGTCGGGTTTCATCAAGACCCAGCCTGCCGCAGGCTCCTACGTTCCGGTCATGAACCCCACCGCCGCGTTGCACGCCGCCGCAGACGCCCCGCTGACCCGGCTCCTGGACGCCGTCCCGCCGTCGGGCTGGAGCGCACCGTCGCCGTGCGAGGGCTGGACGGCCGCGGACGTGGTCGCCCACCTGGTCGGCACGCAACGGGACTTCCTCGGCACGCACGGGGCGGACCTGGGCGCGGAGCCCGACGTCGCCGCCGGCCCAGCCGGCGCCTGGCGCGAGCACGCCGCCCGGGTGGCCGCCGCGCTGGCCGACGACGACGTGTCGGCCCGGCAGTTCCAGGGCTTCTTCGGGCCGACGACGGTGGGCGAGGCGTTCGCGCGGTTCTACGTCTGGGACATGGTCGTGCACCGGTGGGACCTCGCCCGGGCGGTCGGCGCCGACGGCGGGCTCACCGACGCCGAGCTGGACCTGGTCGAGGCCGGCGCCGACACCTTCGGACCGGCGCTGCACATGGAGGGCATCTGCCGGCCGGCGCTCCAGGTGCCGGACTCCGCCGACCGGCCCACCCGCGTGCTCGCCCGGCTCGGCCGCACCGGCTGACCCGTCACACCCGGGTGACAGGGTGGCGGCATGGAGTTCCGGGACGTCGTCCGCCGCCGGCGGATGGTGCGCGACTACGACCCCGACCGCCCGGTGCCGGCCGAGGTGCGCGAGCGGCTGCTGGAGCACGCGATCCGCGCCCCGTCGGCCGGGTTCAGCCAGGGCTGGGCCTTCCTGGTGCTGGAGACCGCCGAGGAGCGCGACCGCTTCTGGGCCGCGACCACCGACGGCGGCACCCCCGACGGCTGGCTGACCCGGATGCGCCGGGCGCCGCTGCTGGTCGTGCCGCTGTCGCACAAGGCCGCCTACCTGGACCGCTACGCCGAGCCGGACAAGGGCTGGACCGACCGTGACGAGGCCCGCTGGCCGGTGCCCTACTGGGACGTCGACACCGGCATGGCCTCCCTGCTGATGCTGCTCACCGCGGTCGACGAGGGGCTGGCCGCGGCCTTCTTCGGCGTGCCACCCGAGCGGCTGGACTCCTTCCGGGCGGCCTTCGGCGTGCCCGCCGCCTACTCCCCCGTGGGCTGCCTCTCCATCGGCTACGCGGGTGCGGAGGACCGGCGGTCGCCGTCGCTGAAGCGCGGGCGCCGGGGCGTCGAGGAGGTCGTGCACCGCGGCCGGTGGTGACTGGTTGACTCCCGGCGTGACCGAGATCCAGCAGTCCCCGACCTCCCGCGCCGTCCTGGTGACCGGAGCCTCCCGCGGCATCGGCCGCGCCATCGCACTCGCCTTCGCCGCGCGCGGCGACCGGGTGGCGGTGCACTTCGGCGGTTCACGGGAGCGGGCCGAGGCGGTGCTGGCGGAGCTGCCCGGCGAGGGGCACGTGCTCGTGCAGGCCGACCTGGCCGACGCCGAGGCCGTCGGGTCGATGGTGGACGAGGCGGCCGCCGGCCTGGGCGGGCTGCACGTGCTGGTCAACAACGCCGGCGTCTTCACCGCCCACCCGCCGCTGGAGACCGACTACGCCGACTGGCAGGCCGCCTGGCAGCAGACCCTGGCCGTCAACCTGCTGGGCCCGGCCAACGCGACGTTCCGGGCGCTGCCGCACCTGATCGCGGCCGGCGGCGGCGCGGTCGTCAACGTGTCCAGCCGGGGCGCCTTCCGCGGCGAGCCGAACAACCCCGCGTACGGGGCGAGCAAGGCCGGGCTGAACGCCTTCGGGCAGTCGATGGCCCTGGCACTGGCGCCGCACGGCATCTCGGTGGGCACCGTCGCGCCGGGGTTCGTGCAGACCGAGATGGCCCGCGAGGTGCTCGACGGCCCCGGTGGCGACGCCGTGCGCGCGCAGTCGCCCTACGGCCGGGTGGCCCGGCCGGAGGAGGTCGCCTCGGCGGTGCTGTGGCTCGCCTCGCCGGAGGCGGCGTTCTCCACCGGCGCGATCATCGACGTGAACGGCGCCAGCTACCTGCGCAGCTGACGGAGGACCCCGCTGCGGCGGCGGTGGACCGGGTCGAGCCACGCCGCCGACCGTTGAGCCGCCCTGCGACGCGGCTGGACCGTCGCTCAGGTGGCTGAACCCGGTCCGCCTGACCTCGGGCCGTGCCCACGGCACGGCCCGAGGTGAGGTCGTCGGGCCCGACGGGCCTCGCGGCCGAGTGGGCAGAGCCCATGCGCCGGAGGCCGGCTCAGTCGAGGCTGTTCAGCCAGTTGGTGAGCAGCTGGGCGCCGGCGTCGCCGCTCTTCTCCGGGTGGAACTGGGTCGCCGACAGCGGCCCGTTCTCGACCCCGGCGACGAACCGGTCGCCGTGCTCGGCCCAGGTGACCGCCGGCGGGGTCAGCCGGCCGGTGACGCCGGGCTCGGCGAGCGGGAACTGCCGCACGCCGTAGGAGTGCACGAAGTAGAAGCGCTGGTCCTCCAGGCCGGCGAACAGCGTCGACCCCTCGGGCGGCTCGACGGTGTTCCAGCCCATGTGCGGCAGCACCGGCGACTCGAGCTTCTCCACGACCCCGGGCCACTCGCCGCAGCCCTCGGTGTCCTGGCCGTGCTCGACGCCGCGCTCGAAGAGCACCTGCATGCCCACGCAGATGCCCAGCACCGGGCGCCCGCCGGCCAGCCGCCGGCCGATGACCTTGGGACCGTCGACCGCGCGCAGCCCGTCCATGCAGGCGGCGTAGGCGCCCACCCCGGGGACGACGAGACCGTCGGCCTCCATGGCGGCGTCGACGTCGGCGGTCACCGTGACGTCGGCACCCACCCGGGTCAGCGCACGCTCCGCCGACCGCAGGTTGCCCGATCCGTAGTCCAGCACGACGACCTTCTTCACAGCTGCCACGCTACCCATCAGCCGCGCGGGGCCCCGCTGTGTTCCCGGCTGCACGCTGTTCCCAGGGCAGGACCGTGAGCTGCGGCCACTCCCCCAGCCAGCGGGCCGCCTTGTCCTCGTAGACGTCGCGCGGCGCCGGACCGGCGTTGGGCCGCACGACCATGCCGAAGAGGTCGGCGTAGCCATGGGGGGCGTAGACCTCTGGCCCGTCCGCGGCCGCTGTCACCCCGTAGCTGCCCGCACCGAGGTGCTCGCCGGGCTCGTCGTCGCCCTGGCGCTGATCCCCGAGGCGATCTCCTTCTCGATCATCGCCGGGGTCGACCCGCGGGTGGGCTCCTTCGCCTCGTTCACGATGGCCGTCACGATCGCGTTCACCGGCGGCCGGCCGGCGATGATCTCCGCCGCCACCGGCGCGGTCGCGCTGGTCATCGCCCCGCTGGTGGCCAGCCACGGCCTGCAGTACCTGATCGCCGCGGTGCTGCTCGGCGGGGTGTTCCAGGTGGCCCTGGGCCTGCTGGCGGTCGCGAGGGTCATGCGGTTCGTGCCGCGCAGCGTGATGGTCGGCTTCGTCAACGCGCTGGCGATCCTCATCTTCACCGCGCAGCTGCCGCAGCTGGTCGACGTCCCGTGGCAGGTGTACCCGCTGGCCGCCGTCGGCCTGGCGATCGTCTTCGGGCTCCCCCGGCGGACCACCGCCGTCCCGGCGCCGCTGGTGGCGATCGTGCTGCTGACCGTGTTTACCGTGACGGTCGGGCTCGACGTCCCGACCGTCGGCGACGAGGGCGAGCTGCCCGACAGCCTGCCGGGCTCGGCCTGCCCGACGTCCCGTTCACCACCGAGACGCTGCGGGTCATCGCCCCCTACGCGCTGGCCATCGCCCTGGTCGGGCTGATGGAGTCGCTGATCACCGCGAAGCTGGTGGACGAGGTCACCGACACCCCCTCCAGCAAGACCCAGGAGTCCGTCGGCCAGGGCATCGCCAACCTGGTCACCGGCCTCCTCGGGGGCATGGGCGGCTGCGCGATGATCGGCCAGACGATGATCAACGTGCGCTCCGGCGCCCGGACCCGGCTGTCGACCTTCCTGGCCGGGGTCTTCCTGCTGGTCCTGGGGCTCGTGCTCAGCCCGGTGGTCGCCGTCATCCCGATGGCCGCGCTCGTCGCCGTCATGGTGTTCGTCTCGATCGTCACCTTCGACTGGCACAGCCCGCGCACGCTGCGCCGGATGCCCTACAGCGAGAGCGCCGTGATGCTGGTGACGGTGGCGGTCGTGCTGGCCACCGGCAACCTGGCGATCGGCGTGGGCATCGGCGTCCTGGTGGCCTGCGTGCTCTTCGCCCGCCGGGTCGCCCACCTGGTCACCGTCACGCCCTCCGACGAACCGGACGGCAGCCGCCGCTACGTCGTCTCCGGCGCCCTGTTCTTCGCCTCGACCAACGACATGGTCGGCCAGTTCGACTACGCCGGGGACCCCGACCGCGTGGTCGTCGACCTGTCCGGCGCGCACGTCCGGGACGCCAGCTCGGTCGCCGTCCTGGACACGATCGAGCACGAGCACGCCGTCCGCGGGAAGACCGTGCAGATCACCGGGCTCACCGACGTCACCGGCCACTACCACCAGCGACTGGCCGGGCAGCTCGGCGGCGGCGAGTGAACACTGCGGGGCGGATGCAGATCGGCGAGGTCGCCGAACGGATCGGGCTGTCGCTGCGCACGATCCGCTACTACGAGGAGGTCGGCCTGGCCGTCCCTTCGGCCCGCTCGGACGGCGGCTTCCGGCTCTACGTGGAGGACGACGTCGAGCGGCTGCGGGTGATCATGCACATGAAGCCGTTGGGCTTCTCCCTGGAGGAGATGCGCGAGTTGCTGGAGCTGCTCGACGCCGGACCGGACGCCGACCCCGCCCGGCTGACCGTCTTCCGCGAGCAGGCCGCCGAGCGGGTGGCGACCCTGCGCCGGCAGCTGCGCACCGCCGAGGAGTTCGCCGCCCGCCTCGGGTCAGGCGCTGCCTGACTCCGGCCCCGTCCAGAGGCTCGCCCCCATCTCGCGAGGGGTGAGGAGGACGAGGTCCT
This sequence comes from Modestobacter muralis, assembly GCF_010682105.1. Lineage (GTDB taxonomy): Bacteria > Actinomycetota > Actinomycetes > Mycobacteriales > Geodermatophilaceae > Modestobacter > Modestobacter muralis. The sequence goes on from NZ_JAAGWH010000014.1 coordinate 34,084, forward strand.
TCATCCGACCAGGTAGAGGATGCCGCTGGCCGTGGCCAGCAGGGCCGCCACCAGCAGGATCCCGGCGAAGACCAGTTGCCCGCCGGTGCGGCCCTTGGTGTCGGAGTCGGCCTTGGAGATGCTGTAGGCGCCGCCCAGGAGGAACCCGCCGACCACCAGCAGTGCGACGCCGAAGTTCACAGCGCGCCCTTGGTGGAGGGCACGTCGGTGACCCGCGGGTCCAGGGCGACGGCGGTGCGCAGCGCCCGGGCGAGCGCCTTGAACTGCCCCTCGACGATGTGGTGGGCGTCGCGGCCGGCGTAGAGCACTCGCACGTGCAGGCTGATCTTCGCGTTGAACGCGAAGGACTCCAGCACGTGCTTGGTCAGCGACGTCGGGTAGTCCGGCCCGATCATCGGGGTCATGTTCTCGGGCTCGGCGTGCACGAAGTACGGCCGGCCGGACAGGTCCACCGCGGCCTGCACCAGCACCTCGTCCATCGGGATGGTCGCGTCGCCGTAGCGGGTGATGCCGCGCTTGTCACCGAGGGCCTCGGCGAAGGCCTGGCCCAGGGCGATGGCGACGTCCTCGACGGTGTGGTGGGCGTCGATGTGCAGGTCGCCGTCGGCGCGCACGGTCAGGTCGATCCCGCTGTGCTTGCTCAGCGCGGTGAGCATGTGGTCGTAGAAGCCGACCCCGGTGGCGATGTCGGAGGCCCCGGTGCCGTCGAGGTCGACCTCGACGACGAGGGTGGTCTCCTTGGTGGCCCGCTCGATGCGTGCAGTGCGGCTCACGTGTCCTCCTCGCTGGCGCCCGTCGGCGCGTTCGCCAGCTCGCTCTGTCATGGCTCCGCTCGCGAGCTCGCTCGCGGTCAGTCTCCCAGGCGGTGGCTCGGGGCCACCTCACCCAGGGCGGTGAGGAAGGCGTCGGTCTCCTCCAGCGTGCCGGCGGTGACCCGCAGCCAGCCGGGCAGGCCGACGTCGCGGACCAGGACGCCGCGGTCCAGCAGCGCCTGCCACGCCGCGTGCGCGTCGCCGAAGTGGCCGAACAGCACGAAGTTGGCGTCGCTGGGCACGCTGGTCAGGCCCAGCGCCGGCAGCGCGGCGACGATCCGGTCCCGCTGGGCCTTGACCGCCTCGACGGTGGCCAGCAGCTCGTCGGTGTGCGCCAGCGCGGCCCGGGCGGCGGCCTGGGTCAGCGAGCTCAGGTGGTAGGGCAGGCGCACCAGCTGCACCGCCTCGACCACGGCCGGGTCGGCGGCCAGGTAGCCCAGCCGCAGCCCGGCCATCCCGAACGCCTTGCTCATCGTGCGGCTGACCACCAGCCGCGGGCGGCCCGGCAGCAGGGACAGCGCCGAGACGGTGCCCGTGCGGGCGAACTCGGTGTAGGCCTCGTCGACCACGAGCACGCCGTCGGTCGCGTCGTACAGCGCGGCGATGGTGTCCAGGTCGACGGCGGTGCCGGTCGGGTTGTTCGGGCTGGTGACGAAGACGACGTCCGGGCGCACCTCGCGCACCTGGGCGACCGCGGCGTCGACGTCGATGGTGAAGTCCGCGCGCCGGTGCCCGTCGACCCAGGCGGTGCTGGTGCTGCCGGCGATGATCGGGTGCATCGAGTACGACGGCGTGAAGCCCAGCGCCGTCCGGTCCGCGCCGCCGAAGGTCTGCAGCAGCTGCTGGAGCACCTCGTTGGAGCCGTTGGCCGCCCACACCTTTTCCACGACGACCTGCTCGCCGCTGGTGCGGGTCAGGTAGGTCGCCAGGTCCGTGCGCAGGGCCACGGCGTCGCGGTCGGGGTACCGGTTGAGCCCGGCGGCGACCCCGGCCAGCGCGGTGCCCAGGTCGGCCAGCAGCGACTTCGGCAGCGGGTAGGGGTTCTCGTTGGTGTTGAGCTGGTGGGCGACCGCGAGCTGCGGGGCCCCGTAGGGCGACTTGCCCCGCAGCTCGGGCCGCAGCGGCAGCTCCTCGAGCGAGGTCACGACCGCTGCCGCACCCGGACGGCCGCCGCGTGCCCGGGCAGGTCCTCGGCGTTGGCCAGGACGTCGATGTGCCCGGCGACCTCGGCGAGGGCCTGCTCGTCGTACTCGACCAGGTGGATGCCGCGCAGGAAGGTCTGCACGCTGAGCCCGCTGGAGTGCCGGGCGCACCCGCCGGTGGGCAGCACGTGGTTGGACCCGGCGATGTAGTCACCCAGCGACACCGGCGCCCACGGCCCGACGAACACCGCGCCGGCGTTGCGCACGCGCATCGCCACCGCACGCGGGTCACGGGTCTGGATCTCCAGGTGCTCGGCGGCGTAGGCGTCGACCACCGCGAGCCCCGCGTCGAGGTCGTCGACCAGCACGATGCCGGACTGCGTGCCGTTGAGGGCGGTGGTGATCCGCTCGGTGTGCTTGGTGGCCGCCACCTGGGCGAGCACCTGGGCGAGCACGGCGTCGGCGAGCTCCTCGCTGGTGGTGACCAGCACGGCGCCGGCCAGCGGGTCGTGCTCGGCCTGGCTGATCAGGTCCGCGGCCACGTGCCCGGCGTCGGCGGTGTCGTCGGCGAGGACGGCGACCTCGGTCGGGCCGGCCTCGGAGTCGATGCCGATCAGGCCGCGGAGCAGCCGCTTGGCCGCCGTCACGTAGACGTTGCCCGGCCCGGTGACGAGGTCGACCGGCTCACAGGAGCCCGCGCCGTAGCCGAAGACGGCGATCGCCTGCGCGCCACCGACGGCGTAGACCTCCGTCACGCCCAGCAGCGCGCACGCCGCCAGCACGCCGGGGTCGGGAAGGCCGCCGTTGTCGCGCTGCGGCGGGCTGGCCACGGCGATCGACTCGACGCCGGCGATCTGGGCCGGGACGACGTTCATCACCACCGAGCTCAGCAGCGGGGCGAGCCCACCGGGCACGTAGAGGCCGACGCGGCGCACCGGGACCCAGCGCTCGGTGACGGTGCCACCGGCGGAGACCTGGGTGGTGACGTCGGTGCGGCGCTGGTCGGCGTGCACGATCCGCACCCGGCGGATGGACTCCTCCAGCGCGGCGCGCACGGCCGGGTCGATGGAGGCCAGCGCCTCGTCGAGGGCGGCCTGCGGCACGGCCATGTCCGGGACGTCGACGCGGTCGAGGCGGGCGGTGATCTCCCGGACCGCCTCGGCACCCCGCAGTCTCACGTCCTCACAGATCGGCCGGACGGTCGCGAGCACCGCGTCGATGTCGGTACCGGCACGCGGGAGCAGGTGGGCCAGCTCACGCGGTCCGGGCAGAGCGGACCCTCGCAGGTCGATGCGGGACAGCACGGGGCACCTCCGGGTACGAGCAGCAGAACGACCAAACGGTAGACGCCCGGTACGACGGCCCTGCTGCCCGTAGGCTCCCGGCGTGCGGGCGAGCGGCAACGATGAGGGTGCGGGCGGCCGCGAGGTCATCGCGCTGTTCCCCCTGGGGAGCCCGCTCTTCCCCGGCGTGGTGCTGCCGCTGCAGATCTTCGAGCCCCGCTACCGCCAGCTGGTCGCCGACCTGGTCGCCCTGCCCGAGGGGGCACCGCGCCGCTTCGGCGTCGTCGCGATCCGGCAGGGCTGGGAGGTCGAGCGGGTCGCACCGGCCGAGGCGCTGTTCGACGTCGGCTGCACCGCCACCGTGCGGGTGATCGCGCCGCAGAGCGACGGCGGCTACCAGCTGGTCGCCGTCGGCGGCGACCGGTTCCGGCTGCTCGACGTCCTCGTGCCCGCCGGTCCCGACGACCCGCCCTACCTGCAGGCGCTGGTGGAGTGGCTGGGTGAGGAGGAGGCCGCCGAGGAGGCGGCCGGGGACGCCGAGGGGCTCACCGGGCCCGACCACGGCGCGGGGATCGTGCCCGAGGACGTGCTCAGCGAGGTCGCCCGCGGGTCGCTGGAGGTGCTCGCCGGCAACGTCCGCGACCTGTTCGCCCGGTACGTCGCCGACGTGGCCGTCCGCCAGTCCGGCGACGCCGGCGGCCTGCCCGACGAGGTGCTCGACGCGCTCACCCCCGACGAGCTGCTCGGGGACGACGACGAGGGCGGCGGGGAGCTGGGTGGCACCGCGGCACTGCTGCGCGAGGTGGCCGACGACGCCCGCGGGCTGTCCTACCTGGTCGCCTCCGCCGCGCTGCTGACCACCGAGGACCGGCAGGCACTGCTGGCCGAGTCCGCCACCCGTCGCCGGCTGGCCCTGGAGTCACGGCTGCTGCGCCGCGAGCTCACCCTGCTGCGCACGCTGGGCGCCGTCCCGGTGCCGCTGGTGCAGTTCGCCGCCCCGATGACCCCCAACTGAGGAAGGACCCCCTTGCCCCCCACCACTCGCACGCTCGCGGCGGGACCCTGCGAGGGGGCCTGACCTCCGGTGCCCGGGACCGGGCCGGTCAGGACGCCGGCGGCGGGACGGGCGGGAGCGGGAGCCGGGGAAGCAGGTCCTCGGGCTCGGGGCGGCCGAGGTCCTGGCGGGAGGAGTAGGTGGCCCCGACCAGGTAGACCAGCACCGCGAGGAACGGGCCGACCGCCAGCGCCGCGGTGGCCCGCAGACCCAGCCCGGTGGTGACCGTGCGGCCGACCTCGGTCAGCTCGGCCTCGGTCGGGCCCGTGCCCAACGCCGTCCCCAGCTGCCAGGCGACGATGCCCGCCGCCAGCATCCCGGTGGCCAGCGCGACCAGGACCAGGGCGCCGCGCCGGCTCCGCAACCGCCACAGCACCAGCCCGGCGAGCAGCCCGATCGCGGCGAGGAGCAGCACGAAGACGCTGTCGTCGGAGACGAAGAGCTCGGAGTTGGGCAGCCCGCTCACCGGCACGACGTCGGTCCCGGTGACCCGGTACTCCGCCCGCGGCGCCAGCCACAGCCACAGCGCACCGGCGGGCAGCCCGGACAGGGCCAGCACCAGCACGGTGAGCAGCCCGGTCCGCAGGTCCTCCCGCCTCCCCTGCAGACCCGGGGCGCCGGCCCGGCGGGCCTGAGCCCAGGGCGGCAACAACTCCCCCGGCTCGGCACCCGGGGCGGGCTGCGCCGTCGCGCCGGGCACCGGGAGGTACGCAGGCCGGGAGGCCGGGAACCGCTCCGTGTCGGTCCCGGGAGCCGCGTCCGGCCCCTCCACGGGGCCGGGCCGCGCCGGGAACGGGGGCAGCTGCCCGGCGGATCGGGGGTCGGTCACCGGCCCATTGTCGACACAGTCGCCGGGGAGCTCCCTGGCAGGTGGGCCAGGACACGCGCCGCCGACCCGTCCCGGACTCCCCGGGACGGGTCCCCCGGCTACAGGAGGGCGACGCTCGTGGGGCCCAGGAGCGCCTTGATGTCGCCCATCAGCGCGGTGCTGGGCCGTACCCGCAGGCCCTGGTCCAACCGCAGCACGGTCTCCCGCCCACCGTTGAGCAGCTTCAGCTGCACCTCGGTCGTGCCCGGGTGGCTGCCCAGCACCTCGCGCAGCCGCTCGACCACCGGCGGCGTGCAGCGGGCCGCGGGCATGGAGACCAGCACCGGCCCGCGCGGGCCCTCGGTGATCTCCGGGATGGTCACCTCGGCGGCGAACAGCGACGGGGTGTCGTCCCGGCGGCTGATCCGGCCCTTGACCACGACGATCTGGTCGCGGACCACCTTGTCCGACACCTGCGCCCAGGTCTTGGGGAAGAACAGCACCTCCAGGCCGGCCTCGAGGTCCTCCAGCGTGGCGATCGCCCAGGGCGCGCCCTGCTTGTTGGTGCGCGGGCCGACGGCGGTGAGGATGCCGGCGATCGTGACGTTGGCGCCGTCCTCCACCCCGCCGGAGATGATCTCGGCCAGCGAGGTGTCGGCGTGCGAGGTGAGCACGTGCTCGACGCCGTGCAGCGGGTGGTCGGACACGTAGAGGCCGAGCATGTCGCGCTCGAAGACCAGCTTCTCCGACTTCGACCAGTCCGCGGTCGGGATCGGGATGTCCAGCGCGGCGCTCAGCGGGTCACCGAGCTCACCGCCGCCGTCCTCGCCGAAGCTGCCGAAGAGGTCGAACTGGCCCTCGGCCTCCTTGCGCTTGAGGCTCATCGCGGAGTCGACGGCCTGGGCGTGGATCGCCGCGATGCCCTGCCGGGAGTGGCCCAGGGAGTCGAAGCCGCCGGCCTTGGCCAGGGACTCGATGACCTTCTTGTTGCAGGCCACCGTGTCGATCTTGCGCATGAAGTCGGCGAAGTCCTTGAACGCGCCCTTCTCCTCGCGCGCCCGGACGATCGAGTCGACGACGTTGTGCCCGACGTTGCGCACCGAGGCCAGGCCGAAGCGGATGTCGTTGCCGACGGCGGTGAAGTCCCAGGAGGACTCGTTGACGTCGGGCGGGAGCACCTTGATGCCCATCCGGCGGCACTCGGCCAGGTAGACCGGCCGGCGCTCCTTGTCATCGCCCACGCTGGTCAGCAGCCCGGCCATGTACTCGGCCGGGTAGTTGGCCTTGAGGTAGGCCGTCCAGTAGGAGATCAGGCCGTAGGCAGCCGAGTGCGCCTTGTTGAAGGCGTAGTCGGCGAAGGGCACGAGGATGTCCCACAGCGTCTTGACCGCCGCGGCGGAGAAGCCGTTGGCCTTCATGCCGGCCTCGAAGCCGACGTACTCGGCGTCCAGGACCGACTTCTTCTTCTTGCCCATCGCGCGGCGCAGCAGGTCGGCCTTGCCGAGGGAGTACCCGGCGACCTTCTGCGCGATCGACATGACCTGCTCCTGGTACACGATCAGGCCGTAGGTGCCGCCCAGGATCTCCGCGAGCGGCTCGGCCAGCTCCGGGTGGATCGGGGTGATCTCCTGCTGGCCGTTCTTGCGCAGCGCGTAGTTGGTGTGCGAGTTCGCACCCATGGGGCCGGGCCGGTAGAGGGCACCGACGGCGGAGATGTCCTCGAAGTTGTCCGGGCGCATCAGCCGCAGCAGTGACCGCATCGGGCCGCCGTCGAACTGGAAGACCCCGAGGGTGTCACCGCGGGAGAGAAGGGCGTAGGTCGCCGGGTCGGTGAGGTCCTTGCTGATCTCGTCGAGGTCGACCGGGTCCTTGCCGTTGATGACGATGTTGCGCAGCGCGTCGTCGAGGACGGTGAGGTTGCGCAGGCCCAGGAAGTCCATCTTGAGCAGGCCGAGGGTCTCGCAGGTCGGGTAGTCGAACTGCGTGATGATCGCGCCGTCGGCCTCGCGCCGCATGATCGGGATGCTGTCGATCAGCGGGTACCGGCCGATGATGACGCCGGCGGCGTGCACGCCCCACTGCCGCTTCAGGCCCTCGAGCTTGCGCGCCTGGTCGACGACCTCGGCGGCACCCGGGTCGGACTCGTAGCGGGCGCGGAACTCCGCGGCCTCCTTGTAGCGGTCGTGCTTGGGGTCGAAGATCCCCGACAGCGGGATGTCCTTGCCCATCACGCCCGGGGGCATGAGCTTGGTCAGCTCATCGCCCACCGAGTAGGGCCGGTCGAGCACCCGGGCGGCGTCCTTGATCGCGGCCTTGGCCTTGATCGTGCCGTAGGTCACGATCTGGCTGACCCGCTCCTCGCCGTACTTCTTCGACACGTACTGGATGACCTCGCCGCGGCGGCGGTCGTCGAAGTCGATGTCGACGTCGGGCATGGAGACGCGCTCGGGGTTGAGGAACCGCTCGAAGAACAGCCCGTGCGCCAGCGGGTCGAGGTCGGTGATGCCCATCGCGAAGGCGGCCATGGAGCCGGCGGCCGAGCCACGACCCGGGCCGACCCGGATGCCGTTGTCCTTGGCCCAGTTGATGAAGTCCGCGACCACGAGGAAGTACCCCGGGAAGCCCATCTGGGCGATGATCCCGACCTCGTAGTCGGCCTGCTTGCGCACGGCGTCCGGGATGCCGTTGGGGTACCGCTTGTTGAGACCGCGCTCGACCTCCTTGACGAACCAGGAGGTCTCGTCCTCCCCCTCCGGCAGGGGGAAGCGGGGCATGAGGTCCGCGCCCTCGGTGAACTGGACCTCGCACTGCTCGGCGATGACGAGGGTGTTGTCGCAGGCCTCGGGCAACTCGCTGAACAGCGCGCGCATCTCCGCGGAGGACTTCAGGTAGTAGCCGTCGCCGTTGAACTTGAAGCGGTTGGGCTCGTTGAGCCGCGACCCGGTCTGGATGCACAGCAGCGCGTCGTGGGCCTGGGCGTCCTCGCGGTGGGTGTAGTGCAGGTCGTTGGTGGCCAGCAGCGGGATGCCGAGGTCCTTGGCGATCTTGAGCAGGTCCGGCCGGGTCCTCTTCTCGATGTTCAGGCCGTGGTCCATGACCTCGGCGTAGAAGTTGTCCTTGCCGAAGATGTCCTGGAAGTCGGCGGCGGCGGCGCGGGCCTTGTCGTACTTGCCGGCGCGCAGCCACATGTTCACCTCACCCGACGGGCAGCCGGTGGTGGCGATCAGGCCCGTGCCGTGCTTCTCCAGCAGGTCGCGGTCGAAGCGCGGCTTGCGGTACTGGCCCTCGAGGCTGGCCATCGAGGAGATGCGGAAGAGGTTGTGCATGCCCTCGGTGGTGCGGGCCAGCATCGTCATGTGCGTGTAGGCGGCCTTGCCGCGGTTGTTGCCGCCGTCGCCCTCTTCGTCGATGAGCTTGTCGCCGAAGTCGAACGGCGCGCGGTCGAAGCGCGAGCCGGGCGTGTAGTAGCCCTCCATGCCGATGATCGGCTTGACCCCGGCGGCGTTGGCCTGCTTGTAGAAGTCGTAGGCGCCGAACACGTTGCCGTGGTCGGTCATCGCCAGCGCCGGCATGCCCTCGGCGGCCGCCGCCTTGGTCACCTCACCCAGCTTCGCCGCCCCGTCGAGCATCGAGTACTCGGTGTGCACGTGCAGGTGTGCGAACGAGTCGGACGAGGGGGTGCTGCTCACGGTGGGTGGTGCTCCTCACGGTCGTGCGGCCGCCTGGCCACCGGGAGGTGGTCAGGGGCGGCGGGTCGTTCTGGGGTGACCGGCGGGGAAGGCCGTTCGGTGCTGCGGCGCGGACCCGGGCGGTGCACACGAGGTGCCCGGCGCCTGTCGATCCTCGCACCTCCGCAGTCCTACGCCGAGGGTCCGACAGAACGTGTCTCCGCGATCCGGACCACTCCGTCACACCCGGCCCAGGCCTCCCTGCGCATGGTCACCGGAGCTCCTTGCGCATCGTCACGTGGACGATGCCGGCCTCCTCGTACTCCTCCCCCACGGCCGCGTATCCGGCGCGGTCGTAGAAGCCCCGGGCGCTCACCTGGGCGTGCAGCTCCACCACCCGCTGCCCCCGGACGGCGGCCTCGGCCTCCAGGACGGCGAGCACCGCCGACCCGTGCCCGCGCCCCCGGACGGCGGCGTCGGCGGCCATCCGGCCCACGAGCGCCCGGCCCGGCCCGGCAGCGTCGGGCAGCAGCCTCCCGGTGGCCACCACCCGGCCGGCGTCGTCCCGGCTCAGGGCGTGCACGGCGGTCGCGTCGCGGTCGTCGTGCTCCAGCTCGGCAGGCACGCCCTGTTCGGCGACGAAGACCCGCGTGCGCAGTGCGGAGACCTCCGGCCAGTCGGCGGGCGTGGCGAGGCGTGCGGAGGGTGCGACCACACCGGCCATTGTCATCGCCGCCGTTCGCGCACCGGCCGTGGGTCGTCGTCCTCGAAGTAGTGCACCGCGACGTCCCACAGCTCGTCCTGCAGCTCCCGGGCGAGGGCCAGCCCGGTGGCGCACCACGGCTCGTCCAGCCGCTCGGGCCCCGGGAACGCGGCGTTCCAGGCCCGGAGCCGGGCGACCAGCTCCGGGGTCACGGACAGCACCTCCGGGTCGATGGCGGCGCACCGACCGAAGGGGGTGGTGAACAGCGGGTCGCGGGCGGTGGGGGCCGCCATCACGGTGACCGCGGTCGGCCGGTCGGCGTCCAGGGCATGGTCCTGCTCGGGCAGGCCCTCGTCCCGGAACGGGCGCGTCCCGGCTCCGGCGAACACGACGACGTCGACGTCGGGCAGCACGGCCTGCAGCTCGCGCGCCAGCCGGCCGACCTCCCGTTCCCACCCCGGCTCGACGCGGCGGGGAGACGGGTCGGCGGGGTCGAAGTCCTGCCAGCACCAGTCGTTCCAGGCGACCAACCGCTGGACGAGCTGCTCCGGCACCCCGAGGTCGACCAGATCGGCGACGGGCAGCGGGTAGCCGGTGCCGTACGGCCGGTCCCAGACCGGGGTCTCGACCAGGATCTCGTTCATCACGGTCAGCGCCCGCGGTCGCTCCCCCGGCTCGAGGACCTGGCGCGGCGAGGTCACCGGACCGGGACGACCGAGGCCGACGGGAGCGCGGAGGAGGGCACCAGCAGGAAGCGCAGGTCGATGGCGGCGTGCAGCAGCACCGGCAGCAGCAGCGACCCGGTGGACAGGTAGACCCCGGCCAGCAGCGCCCCGAGCACGCCGGTGGTGAGCACCCCGGTCAGCCCCTGGTAGGCGTGCGCCAGGCCGAAGGCGACGCCGGCCACCACCACCAGGGCCAGCGCGGGCAGCCCCGGGACCAGGGCGGCGACCACGGCCAGCAGGAACCCGCGGTAGAGCCACTCCTCGCACACCCCGGCGGTGACCCCGACCAGCGCGAACAGCCGGCGCTCGCCGGGGCTGCGCGGCAGCAGCGCGAGGGCGGCGTGCCCGGGCTGCTCGGCGTGCCGGGCGTCGCCGGGCCGGGTGCGGCGCAGCACCTCCGGCGGCGGACCGGCCAGTGCCCCGGACCGCAGCGCCCGGACCGACAGCGCGGCCAGCGCGAGCAGCGCGACCACGACGACCGAGGCGAGTGGACCGGGCCAGCTGCCCGGCAGGTCCAGGCCGACCTGGGCGGCGCCGACGTCCGGCGCGGCCAGCCAGACCACCAGCGTCACCGCCGCCAGCCCCCACTCCAGGACGAGCAGCCGCTGGTAGAACGACCGCCGCGCGGCCGGGTCGGCGCGCAGCCGGCCCTCGAAGCGGCGGTGCAGCACGTACCCGACGAACGGCTCACCGACGACCAGGTAGACGGCGATGATCGCCGCCGCCAGCTGCGCCGGACCGAAGTCGGCGAAGGAGGTGAGGTCGGGGCCGGTCACGAGGGGCGCGGCTCAGTTCTCGGCGCGCAGCACGGCCAGGGCGCCGGCCAGGTCGGCCGGGTAGTCGCTGTGGAACTCCACCCAGCGGCCGTCGGCCGGGTGGGCGAAACCGAGCCGGACGGCGTGCAGCCACTGCCGGGTCATCCCCAGCCGGGCCGCCAGCGTCGGGTCGGCGCCGTAGGTCAGGTCGCCCACGCACGGGTGGCGCAGCGCGGAGAAGTGCACCCGGATCTGGTGGGTGCGCCCGGTCTCCAGGTGGACGTCGACGAGGCTGGCCGAGGGGAACGCCTCGACGACCTCGTAGTGGGTCACCGAGGGACGGCCGCCGCTGACCACGGCGAACCGCCAGTCGTGCTTGGGGTGCCGGTCGATCGGGGCGTCGATGGTGCCCTTGGACGGGTCGGGGTGGCCCTGCACCAGCGCGTGGTAGCCCTTGTCGACGGTGCGCTCCTTGAACGCGGCCTTGAGCAGCGTGTAGGCGCGTTCGCTCTTGGCGACCACCATCAGCCCGGTGGTGGCGGCGTCCAGCCGGTGCACGACGCCCTGCCGCTCGGCCGCCCCGCTGGTGGAGATCCGGTAGCCGGCCGCGGCCAGCCCGCCGGTGACCGTGGGGCCGGTCCAGCCCGGGCTCCCGTGCGCGGCCACGCCGACGGGCTTGTCGATCACGACCACGTCGTCGTCGTCGTACACGACGGTCATCCCGGACACCGGCTGCGGCGGGGCCGGCTCACCCGGGGGCGGGGGCAGCTCCACCTCCAGCCAGCTGCCGCCGGTCAGCCGGTCGCCCTTGCCGCGCGGCCTGCCGTCGACGACCACGACCCCGGCGTCGGCCAGGTCCGCGGCCACCCCCCGGCTGATGCCGAACATCCGGGCCAGCGCCTGGTCGACGCGCTGGCCCTCGAGGCCGTCGGGCACCGGCACCGAGCGCAGCTCACCGCGCCGCCCGCCGGTGGAGGGCCCGTCGGGAGGGGTCGGGCCGGGACTGCTGGTCACCGGTCCATTGTGACGGGTGGGGCCGACGGGACAACGCCGCCGGGCCGGTCCCGGTCAGCCGGCGGCGGTCCCGGCGTCCCGGTCGGCGTCCCGGTCGGCGTCCCGGTCGGCGTCCCGGTCGGCGTCCCGGTCGGCCTTCGCGGCGGCCTCCTTGTCCTTGGTCCGGCTGCCGTCGAACTCGATGCCGCGGAAGGCCAGCAGCGCACCGAGCACGCCGCCGCAGACGATCGCGGAGTCGGCCACGTTGAAGATCGGGTAGTGCTCGCCGTTCGGCCCGAACACCGAGATCCAGTCGACGACGCCGCCGCGCAGGAACCCCGGGTCGCGGAACAGCCGGTCGACCAGGTTGCCCACCGCACCGCCCAGGACCAGCGCCAGCGCCACCGCCCAGCCCGTCGAGAACAACCGCCGGGCGCTGCGGATGATGACCGCCGCCACGACCAGCGCGATGAGGGTGAACACCACGGTCGCGCCCTCGGCGAAGGCGAAGGCCGCACCCGTGTTGCGCGCCTGGGTCAGGTAGACCGCCCCGCCCAGCGTGCGGATGTTCTCGCCGCGGTCGATGGTGGCGACGACCAGCAGCTTGGTGGCCAGGTCGAGGGCGAACACGACCAGCGCCAGGCCCAGCAGCAGCCGGGCCCGCGAACGGCGCCGCGGCGCGGGGCTGGCGCCGTCGCCGTCGCCGGACGGCGGGGTCGCCGGCCCGGAGGTGGGGTGGGACTGCTCGGGCACCGCGCCGTCCTCCTGTCCGCGACCCGGGCGGCCACGTCGGCGACGACGATAGCGGCGGGCCCTGCGGACCCGGTCTGGCACGCTGGTGACCCGTCCTGCGGCCGTGTCGTGCGGCCGTGTCTCGCGGCCACGCTGCGGCCGGGGTGACCACGGGGGACCCTCCACAGCGGCCACTGTGAGCCAAGTCATCCCCTCAGTTCGGGGAGACTGCCCGGTCCGGGACGTACGGCTCCTCGACTGGGGCGACCATGGGATGCAGCAGACAATCGATGCACGGAGGCACAACGTGACCAGCGACGCTCACAACCCCGACGTCGTCCTCGTCGGCGGCGGCATCATGAGCGCCACGCTCGCCGCCCTGCTGGGCATCGTCGCCCCGGACTGGACCGTCCAGGTCTTCGAGTCCGGCGCCGAGGTCGCCGGGGAGAGCTCCGGGCCGTGGAACAACGCAGGCACCGGGCACTCCGCGCTGTGCGAGCTGAACTACACCCCGGCCCGCCCCGACGGCACCGTCGACCCGGCCAAGGCGGTGGCGATCAACGAGCAGTTCCAGGTCTCCCGGCAGTTCTGGTCGCACCTGGTGCGCAGCGGGCTGACCGACTCGCCGAAGTCGTTCATCACCTCGGTGCCGCACATCAGCTTCGTCACCGGCCCCGACGGCCACCGGTACATGCGCAACCGGTACGACGCGCTGGCCCCGCTGCCGCTGTTCGCCGGCCTGGAGCACACCGACTCCCCCGGCGAGCTCACCGACTGGGTCCCGCTGATGATGGACCGTCGCGACCCCACCGAGGCCGTCGCCGCCACCCGCTCGCTGGCCGGCACCGACGTCAACTTCGGCGCCCTCACCGGGCTGCTCGTCGACGCCGCCGTCACCCGCGGCGTCGAGCTGCACCTGCGCCACCGGGTCACCCGGGTGCGCCGGGAGACCGACGGCCGCTGGGCGACCACGGTCACCGACCTCGCCTCCGGCGCCAAGCGCACGGTGCGCAGCCGGTTCCTCTTCGTCGGGGCCGGCGGTGGCGCGCTGCCGCTGCTGCAGGGCGCCGGCATCCCGGAGATCCGCGGTTTCGGCGGCTTCCCGGTCAGCGGGCAGTTCCTGCGCAGCCGCAACGCCGCGCTGGTCGCCCGCCACCAGGCCAAGGTCTACGGCCAGGCGAAGGTCGGGGCCCCGCCGATGTCGGTGCCGCACCTGGACCTGCGGCTCATCGACGGCGAGCAGTCGCTGCTGTTCGGCCCCTACGCCGGCTTCTCCCCCAAGTTCCTCAAGTCCGGCTCGATGTGGGACCTGCCGCGCTCGGTGCGCAGCGGCAACCTCGGCTCCATGGTGGGTGCCGGCATCGCCAACATCCCGCTGACGAAGTACCTCATCGGCCAGGTGCTGCAGTCGACCAGCTCGCGGTTCCGTGCGCTGGAGGAGTTCGTGCCCACCGCCGAGTCCGGCGACTGGGAGCTGATCACCGCCGGCCAGCGGGTCCAGGTCATCAAGCAGGACCCCAACACCAAGCGCGGCGTCCTGCAGTTCGGCACCGAGCTCATCGTCGGCGCCGACGGCACCATCGCCGGTCTGCTGGGCGCCTCCCCCGGCGCCTCGACGGCTACCGCGGCGATGCTCACGCTGCTGGAGCGCGCCTTCCCGGACCGGATCGACGGCTGGCGCCCGCTGCTGCAGGAGGCCATCCCCTCTTACGGCCACCAACTGTCGGAGAACCCGGACCTGCTGGCCGAGGTCCGCGCCGACACGACCAAGACCCTGGAGCTCCAGGGCTGACGCCGGCCCCCGCGTCCCCCGGCCCCCTGCAGGGGCCCGCCGCGAGCTCGCGAGTGGTGGGGGCAGGGGGCCTTCATCAATCGGTCTGGCTCGGGGCGCCGTCCTCGCCGCGCCAGGTGGCGAGGCGGCCGCCGCGGCTGACCGCGCGCAGCCGCCGCTCGGCCTCCAGCCGGGACCCGCGGGCGGTGACCAGCAGCGCCTGGTCCCCGCGCATCAGCCGGGTCGACCGGTCGGGCACGAAGGGCTGCCCGCCCCGGACGACGAGCACGACCGCGGCGTTCTCCGGCAGCCGCAGCTCGGGCAGGTAGACGCCGTGCAGCCGGGAGGTGTCCGGCACCCGCAGCTGCATCAGCTCCGCGCCCAGCTCGTCCAGCGGCGCGGACTCGACGTCGATGTCGCTCGGGGTGACCGGGGTGGCTATCCGCAGCCAGCGGGCGACGGTGGGCAGCGACCAGCCCTGCACCAGCGTGAAGACCACCACGAGCACGAACACGGTGTCGAAGACCCGGGTCGCGCCGGGCACCTGGGCGGCGACCGGGAAGGTCGCCAGCACGATCGGGACGGCGCCGCGCAGGCCCGCCCAGGAGACGAACAGCTGCTGCGACACCGGCATCCGGAACGGCGCCAGGCTCACGGCCACCGACAGCGGGCGGGCCACCAGCAGCAGCACGCCCCCGATCAGCAGCGCCGGCAGCAGCGCCTCGGGCAGCCGGGACGGTGAGACCAGCAGCCCCAGGAGGACGAAGAGCCCGATCTGGGCGAGCGAGGCAAGGCCCTCGGCGAAGCCGATCGTGCCGGCGCGGTGCGGCAGCGCGGCGTTGCCCAGCACCAGCCCGCACAGGTAGACCGCCACGAACCCCGAGGTGTGCAGCAGGTCGGCCGAGGAGAAGGCCAGCACGCACAGCGCGAGGGTGGCCAGCGGGTAGAACCCGGCCAGCGGCAGCGCGGCCCGGCGCAGCAGCCAGGCCCCGCCGAAGCCCAGCCCCACCCCGATCACCGCGCCTCCGGCCAGCTCGCCGACCACCTCGGCCAGCACCAGGTACCAGGGGTAGGTGTGGCCGCCGGTCAGCTGCTCGGACAGCGCCAGCACCAGCAGGATCACCGGGGCGTCGTTGAGCCCCGACTCCAGCTCCAGGGACGCCACCATCCGCCGGGGCAGCGGCAGCCGGCGCAGCGTGGAGAAGACCGCGGCGGCGTCGGTGGAGGTCACGACGGCGCCCAGCAGCAGCGCGAAGGGCCAGCTGGAGTCCAGCAACCAGACCGCGACCGCCGCGACCACGGCGACGCTGACCACCACCCCGACGGTGGACAGCGCGACGCCCGGGCCGACCGCGCGGCGGACGTCGGCCCAGCGGGTGGTCAGCCCGCCCTCGGCCAGGATGACCACGAGCGCGGCGACGCCCAGGGTCTGGGTGAGGGCGACGTCCTCGAACTCCACGCCCGCGCCGCTCTCCCCCAGGGCGATGCCGAGGGCCAGGTAGATCAGCAGCGACGGCAGGCCGATCCGGTCGGCCAGCCGCAGCGCGACGGCCGCGACGAGGACGACCAGCGCACCGACGGCCAGGGCGGCCGTGACCGTGGTGTTCATCGCCGGACCCCCATGGCGCGCAGTCTCCCGTACCCGCGTCTCCAGCAGATGACGGCGCTTGCGCGGCCGCCGCGGCGGGTCGGGGATGATGGAGCACGTGAGTGCACCCTCCGGGCCGTTCCAGGCCCTCCCGCCCCAGGTCGACCTGCCGGCGCTCGAGCACGAGGTGCTGGAGCAGTGGGCGACCGACAAGGTCTTCGCCCGCACGCTGGAGGGCTCCGCCGACCGCCCGCAGTGGGTGTTCTACGAGGGCCCGCCCACGGCCAACGGGCGCCCGGGCACGCACCACATCGAGGCGCGGGCGTTCAAGGACGTCTTCCCCCGCTTCAAGACCATGCAGGGCTACCACGTGCCCCGCCGGGCCGGCTGGGACTGCCACGGCCTGCCGGTGGAGATCGCCGTGGAGCAGGAGCTGGGCTTCGCCGGCAAGCCCGACATCGAGGCCTACGGGATCGCTGCGTTCAACGCCCGCTGCCGTGAGTCCGTCGAGCGGCACGTCGGCGCCTTCGCCGAGCTCACCGAGCGGATGGGCTACTGGGTCGACATGTCGACCGCCTACCGCACGATGGACGCCAGCTACATCGAGAGCGTCTGGTGGTCGCTGAAGCAGGTCTTCGACAAGGGTCTGCTCGTCGAGTCCCACCGCGTCGCCCCCTACTGCCCGCGCTGCGGCACGGGCCTGTCCGACCACGAGGTCGCCCAGGGCTACGAGACGCTCGTCGACCCGTCGGTCTACGTCCGGATGCCGGTCACCACCGGCGAGTGGGCCGACAAGGCCGACCTGCTGGTCTGGACGACGACGCCCTGGACGCTGCCGAGCAACACCGCGGTCGCCGTCCACCCCGACGTCACCTACGTCGTCGCCCGCCCGGCCGGGGACGACGACGCTCGCCCGCTCGTCGTGGCCGAGCCGCTGCTGACCGCCGCGCTCGGCGAGGGCGCGCAGGTGCTGGCCCGCACGCAGGGCCGGGACTGGGAGCGCACCCACTACCAGCGGCCCTTCGAGCTGGTGGACTTCCCGGACGACGTGGAGACGCACTACGTCGTCCTGGCCGAGTACGTCACCACCGAGGACGGCACCGGGCTGGTGCACCAGTCCCCCGCGTTCGGCGCCGACGACTTCGCCGTGGGCCGCGCCTACGGCCTCCCCGTCGTCAACCCGATCGACCCGACCGGGCACTTCACCGCCGACGTCCCGCTGGTCGGGGGGCACTTCTTCAAGGCCGCCGACCCGACGCTGGTGCAGGACATGGTCGACCGCGGCGTGCTCTACCGGGAGATGCGGTACGAGCACAGCTACCCGCACTGCTGGCGCTGCCACACCCCGCTCATGTACTACGCGCAGCCCTCCTGGTACATCCGCACCAGCGAGGTCAAGGGCCAGCTGCTGGCGCAGAACGAGCGCACGAACTGGTACCCGGAGAACATCAAGGAGGGTCGCTTCGGCGACTGGCTGAACAACAACGTCGACTGGGCGCTGTCCCGCGACCGGTACTGGGGCACGCCGCTGCCGATCTGGCGCAACGACGTCGACCCGTCCCGGATGGTCGTCGTCGGGTCGCTGGCCGAGCTGTCGGAGCTGACCGGCCGCGACCTGTCCGACCTGGACCCGCACCGGCCCTTCATCGACGACGTCACCTTCACCGTGGCCGGCGAGGAGGGCACCTACCGCCGGGTCCGTCAGGTCATCGACGCCTGGTACGACTCCGGCTCGATGCCCTTCGCCCAGTGGGGCGCCCCGCACCGCAACAACGCCGAGTTCCAGGCCGCCTACCCGGCGCAGTTCATCGCCGAGGCGATCGACCAGACCCGCGGCTGGTTCTACACGCTGATGGCCGTCGGCACGCTGGTGTTCGAGCAGAGCTCCTACGAGAACGTGCTGTGCCTGGGGCACATCCTGGCCGAGGACGGCCGGAAGATGAGCAAGCACCTGGGCAACATCCTCGAGCCCATGCCGCTGATGGACCGGCACGGCGCCGACGCCGTCCGCTGGTTCATGCTCGCCGGCGGCTCGCCGTGGTCGGCCCGCCGGGTCGGGCACGAGACGCTGTCCGAGGTCGTCCGCAAGGTGCTGCTGACCTACTGGAACACCGCCAGCTTCTTCACCCTCTACGCCGAGACCAACGGCTGGGACCCGGCCACCACCCCGGCTCCCCCGCGGGCGGAGCGCCCGCTGCTGGACCGCTGGGCGCTGGCCGAGCTGGCCTCGGTCACCGACGGGGTCACCCGGGCGCTGGAGGACTTCGACACCCAGACCGCCGGCCGGCTGATCGCCGAGTTCGTCGACGACCTGTCCAACTGGTACGTCCGGCGCAGCCGCCGCCGCTTCTGGGACGGCGACCCCTCGGCACTGGGCACGCTGCACGAGGTGCTCGACGGCCTGACCCGGCTGATGGCGCCGTTCACCCCGTTCGTCACCGAGCGGGTGTGGCGCACCGTCGTCGCCCCGGGCCTGCCCGACGCCGTCGACTCGGTGCACCTGGCGACCTGGCCGACCGTCGACACCGACGCCCGGGACGACGCCCTGGTCGAGCAGATGACACTGGTGCGCCGGCTGGTGGAGCTGGGCCGCTCGGCCCGGACGTCGGCGAAGTCGCGCACCCGGCAGCCGCTGGCCCGTGCCCTGGTCGCGGCGCCGGGCTGGAGCCAGCTGCCCCGCGACCTGGTCGCCGAGGTCGCCGACGAGCTGAACGTCGCCGAACTGACCGAGCTCGCCGCGGTCGGCGGCTCGCTGGTCGACGTGTCGGTCAAGGTCGACTTCCGGGCGGTGGGCCGACGGCTGGGCAAGCAGGTGCAGGCCGTCGCCGCGGCCGTGGCCGCCACCGACGCCGCCGGGCTGGTCGCCGCCTACCGGGCGGGGACGGCGACGGTGCCGGTCGACGGCGCCGACGTCCCGCTGGCCGAGGGCGACCTGATCGTCACCGAGACCCCGCGCGAGGGCTGGACCGTGGCCTCCGCCGGCGGGCTCACCGTGGCACTGGACCTCACCCTCACCCCGGAGCTCGAGCGCGCCGGGCTGGTGCGCGAGGTGGTCCGGCTGGTGCAGGAGGCCCGCAAGACCACCGGCCTGGCGGTCAGCGACCGGATCGAGCTGTGGTGGACCGGCGAGGACACCGTGGCCCAGGCGCTGACCGAGCACGGCGAGCAGGTGGCCGGCGAGGTGCTCGCGACGTCGGTGCACCCGCAGACCGCCGGGGACGGCGAGGGCCTCGAGGGCCCGGCCGGCTCCCGGGTCTGGATCGCCCGCGCGTGAGCCGCGGCCCGACCTCCCGGCGCACGCAGGCGGGGAGGTCGGGAGGGCTCAGGTCGCCCGGCGGGCCCGTTCCCGGGCGGCGAGCACCCGATCGGGCGTGCAGGTCGCGCACGGCGTCCACCCGTGGGCGCGCGCCTCGTTGACCGGCAGCAGGATCGAGGGCAGGCCGCTCAGGTGCGGACAGCGTTCGAGGTGGTACCGCGGGCGCGTGTCGACGACGAGGACGTCGTCCACGAGGTCCAGCACCAGCAGCAGGTCGACCAGCTCGACCTCCTCGACGTCCGGCTCCCCGGCTGCCTGGGGCGGTCGTCCCGCGGTCTCCTCCCAGGCGACCGGCGGGGTGTGCCGCGGCACCGGGTCGAGGTCGGGTGCGCTGTGCAGCCCGCCGGTCCGGGCCGGGCGCCCGTACGGCGATCCGCCGTCGCCGGGCGACCGCGTGGACCCCGGCCAGCCGCCCGGGTCGGCGAGGTCGCCCAGGCCGCTGCCGGTCGTCGGGCCCACCCGCGGCAGGAACGGCGAGCTGGGCGGCACGGGTGGGGGCGCCACCCGGCGCACCGGCTCGTCGTCGGCACCGGGCTCGGTCGGGGCTGCTGCGATCGGACCGGTCGCCGGGGCGCCCCACGGGTCACCGGCCGCCCGCGCGGCGGGACCAGGTGCGTCCCGACGGCGCCGCCGCTGCGCGGCGCTGACCAGCTGGAGCACCCCGGCGAGGACGCTGGCAGCGAAGGAGGCCCACTGGAGCGTGGGCGAGTCCTGCAGCAGGCCGACGCCGAACAGGCCGACGGCGACCACCAGCAGCAGTGCCGCAGTCAGGAGCACAGCCGCATGGTAGCGGCGCCGGCTCCGGCAGACTTCCGGAACGCCGGACAGCCCCTCCGGACCGGGGTCCGGAGGGGCTGTCCTGCGTCGGCCCGTGCGGGCCGGCGATCAGGCGCTGACGTGCTGGTTCTGCCGGTTGTTCGAGGCCGGCTCGGCGGAGCCGCGGCTGTCGAGGTCGCGCAGGTGGGACTCGAGGTAGGAGCGCAGCCGGGTGCGGTACTCGCGCTCGAAGGTGCGCAGCTCGTCGACCTTGCGCTCCAGGCTCGCCCGCTTCTCCTCCAGCGAGCCCATGGCCTCGACGTGCTTGCGCTCGGCGTCCTGGGCGAGGGCGGTGGCCTTGGCGCGGGCCTCGCGCTCCATCGTGTCGGCGCGGGTGCGGGCGTCGCCGAGCATGGCGTCGGCGCGGTTCTTGGCCTCACCGACCATCTGCTCGCTCTTGGCGCGGGCCTCGCTCATCATGCGGTCACTGGAGCTCTTGGCGCTGCCGACCATCTGGTCGGCCTGGGCCTTGGCCTCGTTGACGTGCCGCTCGGCGGTCTCGGTGGCCAGCGCGAGCATGCGGGAGGCGCGGATGCTGTCGTCCTCGCGGACCTGTGGCGAGGTCTGGGCCGGCGGGGGCGGCGGGGCCGCCACCGTCATCGGCGCGGACTCGGGGCGAGAGCCGGAGCTGCGCAGGTCGTTGTTCTCCTCGATGAGGCGGGCCAGCTCGGCCTCGACCACGTCCAGGAAGGCGTCGACCTCGTCCTCGTCGTAACCGCGCTTGCCGATCGGCGGCTTCTTGAAGACGACGTTGTGCACGTCGGCGGGAGTCAGTGGCATGCGGCTCACCTCAGGTGGGACGGGGGACGGGGACGGACTCAGACCGGCGGCGACCCGCACGGGGTCCCCACTCCGCTCCGGGGTGGATCAGAGCGAGAGCGCCAGGTTGCGCAGCAGGACCACGGCGATCAAGAGCACCATAAACCCCAGGTCCAGCCTGATGGACCCCAGGTTCAACGGCGGGATGACCTTCCGCACCGCCTTCAACGGCGGGTCGGTGGTGGAGTAGACGACCTCGAGCCCGGCGGCGACGAGACCCTGCGGACGCCAGCTGCGCGCGAGCACCATCACCCAGTCCACGACGAACCGGGCGAACAGCAGGATCAGGAAGACGAGCAGGACCGAGGCGACGATGTCCAGCAGTACGTTCACGGTCCTCGTTCGTTGAAGGGCACGTCGTGCGCGGTGGACGGGACGTGCAGTGGATCAGGGCTGCTGGAAGAACCCGCCCTCACGGATGCGGGCCTTGTCCTCAGCCGTCACGTCCACGTCCTGCGGGCTGAGCAGGAAGACCTTGGCCGTGACGCGCTCGATACTACCGTGCAGACCGAACGTCAGACCGATGGCGAAGTCCACCAGGCGCTTCGCGTCGGCGTGCTCCATCTCGGTCAGGTTCATGATCACCGGCATGCCGTCGCGGAACCGCTCACCGATGGTGCGCGCCTCGTTGTAGTCCTTGGGGTGCACCGTGGTGATGCGGTAGTTCGGGGTCTTGGGCGCCGGGGTCGGGGCCGGGGCGGGCTCCGGTGCCGCCTGCACCGTCAGCGGCTCGCTCATCGCGAGGCCGGCCGAGCCGGACACGCCTCCGCTCATGCGGCTGCGCGCGGGGCTGCCGGAGCCGCCCGCGCCGATGCCGGCCCCGCCGACCAGTCGCGCCGAGGTGCTGCCCAGGGTCGGGGCCGGCGCCGGGGCCAGACCCAGGGTGCGCGGCGCCGGGCTGCGGCGACCCAGGGACACCTCGGGCTCCGGCACGCGCTCGGGGCCCCGGTCGTCGAACCGGTCGCCGGCGTAGCGGTCCGCGGCGTGCTCGGTGTCGTAGCCCGGCGCACCGTAGCCGGAGGCGCCGTAGCCGGCCTCACCGAACTGGCCGGCGCCGTAGCGGCTCTCGGCCACCGCGGGCTCCGGCTCGCCGTAGGCGTCGTCGTGGTCGGCCGCGTAGCGGTCGTAGCCGCCCCGGTCGTACCCGCGCTCGTCGCGCTCGTAGTCGCCCTGCCGCGACGCGTAGCGGTCGTAGCCGCCCCGGGTGTCGTCGTCCTCGACGAGGCCGAGGTAGACCCCCATCTTTCGCATGGCTCCGGCCATCGGACGTCTCCTCAGTTCTCGTCGGCGCCGGCGGCTCGCGCTGGCCGGGCGGGTCGTACGGGGCGGGTCGGTGGTGCGCGTGGTGCTGGTGTGACTCAGGAGCGCGCAGTGGTGCCGCGCGGGTCCTCCGCATCGGAGGCTAGGGGCCGGGCACCGAACAACGCGGTACCGACACGCACCACGGTGGCACCGGCGGTCACGGCGGCCTCGAGGTCGCCGCTCATGCCCGCCGACAGCTCCGAGGCACCCGGGTGGTCGGCCCGCACCCGCGCGGCGAGCGCGGCCAGCCGCCCGAACGCCGGAGCCGGGTCACCGCCGCGCGGCGCCACCGCCATCAGCCCGCGCAGCCGCAGCCCGGGTGCCGCGCCGACGGCGTCGGCCAGCCGGGGGACGTCCTCGGGCGGGGCGCCGCCCCGCTCCCCCAGCTCGCCCTCGGGCCCGCCGAGGTCGACCTGGACCAGGACGTCGACGACGCGTCCCTGGGTGCCCGCGGCCCGGGCCAGGGCCTGGGCCAGCTGCTCGCGGTCGACCGAGTGCACGGTGGCCCCCAGCCGGACGACGGCGGCGGCCTTGTTGCGCTGGAGCTGGCCGACCAGGTGCCAGCGCAGCGCGGGGACCGCCGGGTCCTGCGCAAGGGCGGCCGCCTTGCCCGAGAGCTCCTGCACGCGGTTCTCGGCGAAGTCCAGCTGGCCGAGCGCGGCGAGGACCGCCACGGCCTCGGCGGGGTGGGTCTTGCTGACCGCGAGGAGGGCGACCGCGGCCGGGTCGCGGCCGGCGGCCCGGGCCGCGGCGTCGATCCGCGCCCGCACGTCCCGCAGGTTCGCGGCCAACCGCTCGGCCTCGGCACGAGGCTCGCCCCGAGCCTGCGAGGGGTGAGGAGGACGAGGTCCTTCCACCGTCATCCGAGCCAGACGACGCCGGCCTGACGGCCGGTCACACCGTCCCGCCGGTGGCTGAACAGCCGCGGGTCCTCGACGGTGCACCGCGGGTCGTGCACGACCTGGCGGACACCGGCGCCGCGCAGCACCTCGGCGAGGCCCGCCCGCAGGTCGAGCCCGGGCGTGCCCTGCCGGGTGCGGACCGCGCTGGCCGGGGCGACCCGGGCGACCTCGGCCTGCATGGCCGCGGGCACCTCGTAGTCCAGCCCGCAGACCGCCGGGCCCAGCAGCGCCTCGACGTCGGCCGGGCGGGCACCCAGCCGGGTCATCGCCGCCAGCGCCGCCGGGACGACGCCACGACGGACGCCCTCGCGCCCGGCGTGCACCGCGGCGACCACCCCGGCGACCGGGTCGGCCAGCAGCACCGGCACGCAGTCGGCGACCAGCACGCAGAGCACCAGGCCTGGCGTCGCGGTGACCAGGGCGTCGACGTCGGCGACCGGGTTCTCCTCGGCGTCCTCGACGATGGCGACCCCGGTGCCGTGCACCTGCGTCATCCAGACGACCTGCTCGCCGGGCACGCCCAGCTCACCGGCCAGCCGCGCGCGGTTGGCCGCGACGTCGGCCGGGTCGTCCCCGACGTGACCGCCGAGGTTGAAGGAGTCGTAGGGAGCGACGGAACGGCCGCCCCGACGGTCGGTGACGACCCGTCGGGGTCGCACCGCCGCCGGGACGGCCGGTCCAGCGCTCACTCGGCCCCCGTGCAGGGACCCGCTGCGAGCGTGCGAGGAGTGGGGGGCACGGGGGTCCTTCTACTGGGAGCGGAGGAACTCGGGGATGTCGAGCTCCTCCTCGAAGTCCTCGGAGCCCAGCGGACGACGGGCGGCGCTGTTCGGGCCGGGGACGGGCGGCAGCGGCGGGACGGTGATCCCACCGCCCTGCGCCGGGGCGGCGGGCTGGCCCGGCCGCGGCGCACTGGCCGCCGCTGCCTGGGCCGGCACCGCCTGGGTGGCCGGGACCGCGGGTGCTGCGGCCGGGGCCTGGCTCACCGGGCGCTCGCCGGTCTGCACGGGCGCGGCGGCCCGGGCAGGCGCGGGAGTGGTGACCGGCGTGCTGGGTGCGGCCGGCGCCACGGGGGCGGCGGTCGCGAGCAGGGTCGTGCCGGCGTCCTTGCGGTTGCTCGGCCGGCCGCTGTCGAACCCGGCGGCGATCACCGTCACCCGCACCTCGTCGCCGAGGGCGTCGTCGATGACGGCCCCGAAGATGATGTTGGCGTCGGGGTGGGCGGCGTCGCTGACCAGCGAGGCGGCCTCGTTGATCTCGAACAGGCCGAGGTCCGAGCCACCGGAGATCGACAGCAGGACGCCGTGGGCGCCCTCCATCGAGGCCTCCAGCAGCGGGGAGGCGATGGCCTGCTCGGCGGCCAGCAGCGCCCGGTTGTCACCGCGCGCGCTGCCGATGCCCATCAGCGCCGAGCCCGCACCGGACATGACCGACTTGACGTCGGCGAAGTCCAGGTTGATCAGGCCGGGGGTGGTGATGAGGTCGGTGATGCCCTGGACACCGGACAGCAGCACCTGGTCGGCGGTGCGGAAGGCGTCCATGACGCTCACGTTCCGGTCGCCCAGCTGCAGCAGCCGGTCGTTCGGGATCACGATGAGCGTGTCGCACTCGTTGCGCAGTTCTTCGATGCCCGACTCGGCCTGGACCGCCCGCCGCTTCCCCTCGAAGGAGAACGGACGGGTGACCACGCCGATGGTGAGGGCACCGAGCTTGCGGGCGATGGAGGCGACGACCGGCGCACCACCGGTGCCCGTGCCACCACCCTCGCCCGCCGTCACGAAGACCATGTCGGCGCCCTTGAGCACTTCTTCGATCTCCTCGCGGTGGTCCTCGGCGGCCTGGCGACCGACGTCGGGCTGGGCGCCGGCGCCCAGGCCACGGGTGAGCTCGCGGCCGACGTCGAGCTTGACGTCGGCGTCGCTCATCAGCAGCGCCTGCGCGTCGGTGTTGATCGCGATGAACTCGACGCCCTTGAGGCCGACCTCGATCATGCGATTGACCGCGTTCACGCCGCCGCCGCCGATGCCGACGACCTTGATGACCGCGAGGTAGTTGTGCGGAGGTGTCATGCCGCGCTCCCCAACTGGACCTTCATCCTCAGGTTAAGCCTTATAGTTATGTCAACTGGTGGGTGTGTGGTCGAAGTTAGGTGTGCCCTCGACTGCCAGCAAGCACCTCCCCGGCGTCGGCGTGTCCTGACTGTGATGTCGCACGGGGAACGGGCGACCCGCCTGTCACATCTGACTCACTCGGCGTGACGACCCGCGCCTGGATGTCTCACGCAGGGGTTCAGACGTCCGCTCGGTGCCCGCCGACCGGACGGTCGCGGAAATCCCAGAACCCGTTCGGGGCCCGGGCGTGTCGTCCGGCCCGTCGCGCCCCGGCCGTGCCCGTGGTCGAGGTCGAGGGTCAGCGGAGGACGACGGCGTCGGGGGTGCTGACGTCCAGCAGGGCACCGGGCTCGATCGCGCCGGCGTCGATCTGCTGCAGCAGCGCCCCGAGCACCTCGGCCTTGCGATCGGTGAGGTCCGCGCTCCCCCACCGCACGGTCCGCCCGTCGGTGAGAGTGAGCGTCACGTCGTCGGCGGTGCGCGCCGCGACCCCGGTGAGCTCCGCCCGCACCGCCGCCGGCAGCGCCGTGACCGCTCCGAGCGCCGCCCGGGTCGCGTCGTCGTCCGGCCCGGGTGCGGACACCTCGAGCGGGACGACGCCGTCGGGCGTGCTGCCGGTGATCGTCTCGAACACCACTCCCCCGGCGTCGACCAGCCGGCGGGCGCCGTCGGACCGCACGACCGCGACCGGCACCCGCTCCTGCACGGTCACCACCACCGTCCCCGGCCAGCCCCGGGTGACCTCGACCGAGGCGACCTGCGCCAGCCGGCCGACGCGGAGGGCGGCCGCGTCGGTGTCCACCCGCGCCAGTGGGGTGCCGACCTCGACGCCGGCGACGCCGACGACCTCCTCGGCGGCCAGCCGCGCGGCGCCGTCCACCTGCACCGTGCGCACGGCCAGCAGCGGGCTGGCCAGCAGCACCCAGCCGGCGACCGCGAGCAGGAGGACGGCCACGCAGAACCCCACGACCAGCCGGCGGCGCCGGGCCAGGGTGGCGCGGGCGCCACGGCGGCGGCGCCGGGGACCCAGTGGGGTGACCGGCGCCGACTGCTCCTGCGGGACCTGCCGCCGGGACGACCCGCTCCTCCGCCGGGGCGAGCCCGCCCGGTCGTTGGTGGTCGTCCCGACCCGGCTCACCGCGACGGCCCCGTCCCGTCCGCGGCCGCGTCGACCACCTCCGGGTCGCCGGCCGCGGGGTCCTCCAGTGCGGCGAGCACCTCCGGGCCGACCATCGACACGTCACCGGCGCCCATGGTGACCACGAGGTCACCGGGCCGGGCCAGGGCCGCCACCCGCGGCGCGGCCGCCGACCAGGACGGCTCGAACCACACGCGGTCGGGGCCCGGGACCGCGTCGGCGACCAGCCGGCCGGTCACGCCGGGCACCGGGTCCTCACGGGCGCCGTAGACGTCCATCACGACGACCAGGTCGGCCAGGCCCAGGGCCTCGCCGAAGCCCGCGGCGAACTGCGCCGTCCGGCTGTAGAGGTGCGGCTGGAAGAGCACGACGAGCCGGCCGGACCCGACCACCGCGCGCGCGGCGTGCAACTGGGCGGCGACCTCGGTCGGGTGGTGGGCGTAGTCGTCGTAGACGCGCACGCCGGCCACGGTGCCCTTGAGCTCGAACCGCCGGTGCACGCCGCCGAAGCGCTCGAGCCCGCTGATCAGCCCGGACGCCGGCAGGCCCAGCTCCAGCCCGGCCAGCAGGGCGGCGGCACTGTTGAGCGCCATGTGCGCACCGGGCAGCTGGATGTGCACCTCGCCGAGCTCGCGGCCGTCGAGGACGGCGGTGTAGCGGGTGCCGTCGGCGGCCACGCGCAGGTCGACCAGCCGCAGGTCGGCGTCCGGGCCCTGGCCGTAGGTGCGCACCCGCGCGACCCCGCCCACGCCGGCGAGTCTGGCCGCGCCCGGGTCGTCGGCGCAGAGGACCAGGAAGCCCTCGGCCGGCACGGTGTGCACGAAGGTGTCGAAGGCCGCCTCGACCGCGGCCAGGTCGCCGTAGTTGTCCAGGTGGTCGGCCTCGACGTTGGTGACGATGGCCCCGAGCGGGGCCAGCAGCAGGAACGACCGGTCGCTCTCGTCGGCCTCGGCCAGGAAGACGTCGCCCTGCCCGGCGTGGGCGTTGGACCCGGACTCGTTCAGCGTGCCGCCGATGGCGAAGGACGGGTCGACCCCGCACGCCTGCACCGCGACGGTGAGCATCGAGGTGGTCGAGGTCTTGCCGTGCGTGCCGGCCACCGCGACGCTGCGCCGCCCGGCCATGACCGCGGCCAGCGCGACGGCCCGGGGCAGCACCCGCAGGCCGCGCTCCCGGGCGGTGACGAGCTCGGGGTTCTCGTCGCGGATGGCGGTGGAGACCACCACGGTCGCGGCGTCGCCGAGGTGCGCGCCCTCGTGGCCGACCTCGACCCGCGCCCCGAGGGCGGCCAGGGCCCGCAGTGTGGAGGAGTCGCGGCGGTCGCTGCCGGAGACGGGCACGCCGCGGGCCAGCATGATCCGCGCGATGCCGCTCATCCCGGCGCCGCCGATGCCGATGAAGTGGACCGCGCCCAGCTCGTCCAGCGCCGGGATGGGGCCGGTCCAGGCGGCGACGTCGTCGGCGCTCATCGGGTTCCTCTCCGGGTGGCGACGTCCAGCACCAGGTCGGCCAGCCGTTCGTCGGCGTCGGGGGTGCCCGCGGCGGCGGCGTGCGCGGCCAGCGCGGACAGCGCGGTGGGGTCGGTGAGCAGCGGGACCAGCTCGGCGGTGATCCACGCCGGGTCCAGGTCGGCGTCGGCCACCAGCAGCCCGCCCCCGGCCTCGACCACCGGCAGCGCGTTGAGCCGCTGCTCGCCGTTGCCGATGGGCAGGGGCACGAAGGCGGCCGGCAGCCCGACCGCGGACAGCTCGGCGACGGTCACCGCGCCGGACCGGCACAGCGCCAGGTCGGCGGCGGCGTAGGCGAGGTCCATCCGCTCCAGGTAGTCCACGACGACGTAGGGCGCCGACCCGGCCGGGCGGGCGGGGACGGCGACGTCGGTGTTCTTCGGGCCGCGGGCGTGCAGCACCTGCACCCCGGCGGCGGTCAGCGCGTCGGCGGCACCGACCGCGGCCCGGTTGAGCGAGGCCGCCCCCTGCGAGCCGCCGAAGACCAGCAGCGTCGGCCGGTCGGCGTGCAGGCCGAAGGCTGCGCGGGCCTCGGCCCGGCGCGCGGCCCGGTCCAGGCCGGTGATCGAGGTGCGCAGCGGCATGCCCACGTGCACCCCGCCGTGCAGCGGCGTGCCGGGCACGGTCAGCGCGACCCGCGCCGCGACCCGGGCACCGATCCGGTTGGCGAGCCCGGGCAGCGCGTTCTGCTCGTGCACGACGACCGGGACGCCTGCCCGGCGGGCGGCGAGGTAGGCCGGCAGCGCCACGTAGCCACCGAAGCCCACGACCACGTCGGCGCCCAGCTCGGTGAGCAGCGCGCGCGTCTCGGACACGGCGCGGACGATCCGGCCGGGCACCCGGAGCAGGTCCGGCGTGGGCTTGCGGGGCAGCGGCACCGGCGGGATGAGCCTCAGGTCGTACCCGCGGGCGGGCACCAGCCGGGTCTCCATGCCGCGGGAGGTGCCCAGGCAGGTCACCCGGGGGGTGCCACCGGGGGCGGTGCTGCGGCGGGTGAGGGCGTCGGCGAGGGCGAGCATGGGCTCGATGTGCCCACCGGTGCCACCGCCCGCGAGCACCACGTGCACGCGGCGGTGGGCCGGGCGGGTCGGCCCGGCGTCGTTCGAGGAGGAGGTCACTGCAGGCGTCCTGGCCGTTCCGTTCGCGGGGGGTGGGACCGCGGCGTCGGCCGGACCCGCGCGGACGGGGGCTCGGTGCGCTCGCGGGGGACGTCGCGCGGGGCGGGTCCTGCAGCCGACGACGGCCGGCGGAGCGCGGACGGGCGGTCACCGGCGGGCTGCCGGCCGCGCACAGTCTCCCGGTCCCCCGCGCCCCAGCGCTCCTCCGGGGTCGGTGCCCAGCCCTCGGCCCGGCGGGCCCGCGCGGGTGCACCGCCCGGCGTCCGGCGCGCGGCGCGCAGGTCACGAGAGGCGGCAGGCTCCGGGCGCACGCCACGCAGCGGCTCGCCCCGGCGCTCGGACCGCCCGGGGCGCTCGACCGGCCGGGCGGTGGTGCGACTGCCCGACCGGCGCCGGGAGGGCAGCGGGTCGACTGCGGTGGACGGCGCCGGGGAGAGCAGCCGGGCCAGCCGGCCGCGAGGCTGGGCCTGCAGGTGGGCGACCGCGGCGGGCTCGGCACGGGCGAAGCGGACCAGCAGCCCGACGATGACGAGGGTGAGCACCAGCGAGGTGCCGCCGGCGGAGATCAGCGGCAGGGTCACCCCGGTGACCGGCAGCAGGCCGACGACGTAGCCCATGTTCATGGTGGCCTGGCCGATCAGCCACACGGTGATCGCGGTGCTGGCCAGCTGCACGAACCGGTCGGCCGAGCGGCGGGCGATCCGGAACCCGGCCCAGGCCAGGACGGCGTAGAGGCTGATCACCACCAGGCAGCCGAGGAAGCCCATCTCCTCGCCGATGATGGCGAAGATGTAGTCGGACTCGGCCTGCGGCAGCAGGTTCCACTTCATCGCGCTGTTGCCCAGCCCGACCCCGGCGACGCCGCCCGAGGCCAGCGCGTAGAACCCGCGAATGGCCTGGTATCCACCGTCGGAGGGGTCGGCGAAGGGGTTCATGAACGAGGTGATCCGGGCCATCCGGTAGGGAGCGGTCACGATCATGAGGGCCACCAGGACAGCTGCGAGACCAACAGCCCCGACGATGTAACGGCGGGCGAGTCCACCTGCCCACATCAGCCCGGCCACGACCAGGGAGAGGCTGACCACCGCGCCCATGTCCGGCTCCTTGAGCAACAAGAGCGACATGAGCACGAAGGTCGGCAGCACCGGCACCAGCAGCGCCCGGGTGGTCAGGTAGCGCTCGCGCAGCGCGATGACGTGCGCGCCCCACAGCGCGAAGACCAGCTTGGCGAGCTCGGAGGGCTGGAAGTTGGTCACCTTGAGGTCGAACCAGGCGCGGGAGCCGTTGAGCTCCAGCCCGATGCCCGGGACGAGCACCAGGGCGAGCAGGGCGAAGGAGACCAGCATGCCCCAGCCGGCGAACTGCCGGATCCGGCTGATCGGCAGGTGCATCGCCACCAGCATCGCGACCAGGCCGAGCCCCGCGAAGACGATCTGGCGCACGCCCGGGAGCCAGGCCGGCTGATCGTCCAGGACGGCCTCGATCGAGGAGGCGGAGAAGACCATGACCAGCCCGATGGCCAGCAACATGCCGGCCGAGCCGAGGACCAGGTGTGAGCTGGTCATCGGCGCGTCGAGCCACTCGGGCCCACGCAGCCGGAAGCCGCCGCCGGTGCGGGCGACCGGGGGCGTGCGTGGCTCGCGGACGGTGGCCGAGCTCCGGCGTTCCCGGGTGCTCGCGGTCATCGTCGGCTCAGCCCAGCGCGCGGACGGCGTCGGCGAAGGCGCGGCCCCGGTGGGCGTAGTCGGTGAAGACGTCCATCGACGCCGCGGCCGGGGCCAGCAGGACGGTGTCACCGGGACCCGCCAGCGCGGCGGCGGCGGCCACGACCTGCGCCATCACGGTCTCCCCGTACGTCCCATCCGCACCCATGGCCCCATCGTCGCCGCTGGGGACCACCGTGCGCGGGACCGACGGGGCGTGTCGCGCCAGTGACCGGGCCAGCTCCTCCCGGTCCCGGCCCAGCAGCACGACCCCGGCCAGCCGCGGCGCGACAGCGGCGACCAGCGGGTCGACGTCGGCGCCCTTGAGCAGGCCACCGGCGATCCAGACCACCCGCGGGTAGGCCGCCAGCGAGGCGCCGGCCGCGTGCGGGTTGGTGGCCTTGCTGTCGTCGACGAAGTCCACTCCCCCGACCCGGCCGACCAGCACGTTGCGGTGGGCCCCGCCGGTGAAGGCGGTCAGCCCCCGGCGCACGCCGTCGGCGTCGACCCCGGCGACCCGGGCGAGGGCCGCCGCGGCCATCGCGTTGACCAGGTTGTGCGGGCCGCTGACCTGCAGCTCACCGGTGCCGACGAGGACGTCGCCGGCCGGGTCGGTGCTGAACGCACGGTCGACCAGGTCGCTCCCCCGCACCCCGAACTGGCCGGTCGCGGGCTCGTCCAGCGTCACGGTCACCGGGTGCGGGTGGGCGGCGACCAGCGCGGCGGCGACCAGGTCACCGGCGTCGGCGACCGCGACCGGGGCCAGCCGCAGCAGCCGGGCCTTGGCGTCGCGGTAGGCGGTGAAGGAGCCGTGCCAGTCGACGTGGTCGTCGGCGACGTTGAGCACGCACGCCGCGGCCGGGGCGATCGAGCTCGACCAGTGCAGCTGGAAGCTGGACAGCTCCACGGCGATCGCGTCGAAGCTGGGCCGGCCGTCGGCGTCGCGGGCGGTGACGACCTCGACCAGCGGACGGCCGACGTTGCCGGCGGCCACCGCGCGCAGGCCACCGGCCAGCAGCACCTGCTCGAGCATCGTCACGGTGGTGGTCTTGCCGTTGGTGCCGGTCACCGCGTACCAGGGCGCCGGCTGGCCTCCCGGGGCCGCGATGCGCAGCCGCCAGGCCAGCTCGGGCTCACCGATCACCTCGATGCCGCGCTCGGCGGCCGCGACCAGGAGGGGGTTGTCCGGCCGCCAGCCCGGGGAGGTGACCACCAGGTCGACGTCCTCGGGCGGGGTGGAGACCGCGCCCAGCCAGTGGGCCCCGGCGGCGACCAGCTCGGCGAGCACCACCGGCTCCCGCGCGTCGGTGAGCGCGACGTCGTCCCCGCGGGCCAGCAGCACCCGCGCAGCAGCGACCCCGGAGACGCCGAGCCCGGCGACGAGGACGGCCATCACAGGCCCGCGAAGGAGAGCCAGTCGGCGTAGAACAGCCCCAGCCCGAAGGCCACGGCCATCCCGGTGACCAGCCAGAACCGGACGATGACGGTGTTCTCCGCCCAGCCGGCCAGCTCGAAGTGGTGGTGCAGCGGCGCCATCCGGAACACCCGCCGCCGGGTGGCCCGGAAGAAGGCGACCTGGATGACCACCGACAGGGTCACCGCGACGAAGAGCCCCCCGAGGACGACCAGCAGCAGCTCGGTGCGGGTGACGATCGCCAGACCCGCCATCAGCCCGCCCAGGGCCAGCGATCCGGTGTCGCCCATGAAGATCCGCGCCGGTGAGGTGTTCCACCACAGGAAGCCCAGACAGGCGCCCATCGCCGAC
The DNA here is from genome assembly GCF_010682105.1 of Modestobacter muralis. GTDB lineage: Bacteria > Actinomycetota > Actinomycetes > Mycobacteriales > Geodermatophilaceae > Modestobacter > Modestobacter muralis. The sequence continues at coordinate 66,616 of NZ_JAAGWH010000014.1, forward strand.
GCGGCGATCAGGGTGACGTCCAGGGGGTCGCGCACGGTGTAGCAGCCCTCGATGGCCAGAGCCGAGCTGCAGTCGTGGCCGAACTGCCAGAACGAGATGATCACGTAGGAGGCGAACACCATCGCCGAGCAGCCGGCGGCCAGCCCGTCGAGGCCGTCGGTCAGGTTCACCGCGTTGGAGAACCCGGCGATGAACAGGTAGGCCACCGCGCAGAACAGGAACGCCGGCATGGTCAGCGGAGCGATGTCCCGGACGAAGGACACGGTCGTGGTCGCCACCGCGGTGCCGTCGGCGCCGTCCTCGATGAGCGCCAGGACGGCGAAGGTCAGCCCGATCACCAGCTGGCCGACCAGCTTGGCCGTCTTGTTCAGCCCCAGGCTGCGCCGGTAGCGGATCTTGAGGTAGTCGTCGAGGAACCCGACGGTGCCCATGCCGATGAGCAGGAACAGCAGCAGCAGGCCGGTGGCGGTGACGCCCCGGCCCTCCTGGTTGATCAGGAACAGGTGGGCGACCAGGTAGCCGAGCACGGTGGCCAGCACCATGACGGTGCCGCCCATGGTGGGCGTGCCCTTCTTGGCCAGGTGGCTCTCCGGGCCGTCGTCCCGGATCTCCTGACCGAAGCCCTGACGCCGGAAGGCCTTGATGGCCAGCGGGGTCATCAGGATCGACACGATCAGCCCCACGGCGGCGGCGACCAGGACCGACTTCACGCGGTCACCCCCGAAACGGTGCGGAGCAGCTCGCGCAGCACCGCGCGGTCGTCGAAGGGCAGCACGGAACCTCCCACCTCCTGGCCGGTCTCGTGGCCCTTGCCGGCCACCAGCAGCGTGTCACCCGGTCGCGCGAGGCCGACGGCCGCGGCCAGCGCGGCCCGCCGGTCGCCGATCTCGAGCACCTCGGCCCGCTGCGGGGCCGGCACCTCCTCCGCCCCGGCGCGCATCGCGGACCGGATGGCCCCGGGGTCCTCCGAGCGCGGGTTGTCGTCGGTGATCACGAGCACGTCGCTGCCGGCGGCCGCGGCCGCGCCCATCGCGGGGCGCTTGCCGGCGTCGCGGTCACCGCCGCAGCCCAGCACGGTGACCAGCCGGCCCGTGGTCGACCCGCGCAGCGCCGTGAGCGCGGTGGCGACCGCGTCCGGGGTGTGCGCGTAGTCGACGACGGCGACGAAGGGCTGGCCGGCGTCCACCGGCTCCATCCGCCCGGGGACGACGGTGTCGGCGAGCCCGGCCAGCGCGGTCTCCACCGGCACCCCCACGGCGTCCAGCAGGGCCACGGCCAGCACCGCGTTCGCCACGTTGAAGTCGCCGGGCAGCCGCAGCCGGGCCGGCCAGGTGCGCCCACCGGGGCCGCGCAGGGTGAACGTCGAGCCGCCCGCGGGGGCGGGGGCCACGTCGGTGGCCGACCAGTCGGCAGCTGCGCCCGCGGTGCTCACGGTGACCGTGCGGGGTCCGACCAGCCGGCGTCCGTGCTCGTCGTCGACGTCGACGACCTCGACCTCGGCGCGCCCGTCGAACAGCAGCGCCTTGGCCTGGAAGTAGCTCTCGACGTCGCCGTGGAAGTCCAGGTGGTCGCGGGAGAGGTTGGTGAACCCGGCGGCGGCGAAGCCCACGCCACCGACCCGGCCCTGCACCAGCGCGTGGCTGGAGACCTCCATGACCACCGCCTGCACGCCCGAGTCGACCATCGTCGCCAGCAGCGCGTGCAGGTCGGGCGCCTCGGGGGTGGTGCGGACGCTGGGCAGCTCGGTGGTGACCGGCTCGCCGTCGGCGCCGCGCCCCCGGGTACGGGTCTGCACGGTGCCGATCAGGCCGCTGGGCCGGCCGGCGGCGGCCAGCCCGGCCTCGACCAGGTAGCTCGTCGTCGTCTTGCCGTTGGTGCCGGTGATGCCCAGCACGGTCAGCTGCTCGCTGGGCCGGCCGTACACCCGGGAGGCGACCGGGCCGAGCACCGCGCGCGGGTCCTCGACCACGCAGACGGCGACGTCCGGGTCGGTGATCGCGGCACGGCCGGCGGCGTCGGTCAGCACCGCGACCGCCCCCTGGGCCAGCGCCTCGGGGACGTACGCGGCGCCGTGCGTGCGGGCGCCGGGGAGCGCGGCGTAGAGGTCGCCGGGCCGGACGGCGCCGGAGGCGAGGGTGACGCCGGAGACGGTCACCGTGACCTCTCCCTGCACGGGGGTGCCGGTCAGGTCGGCCAGGTCGGCGAGCGGGACAGGGCGGTTCCCCGCAGGTCGGGGAGCCGACCCGGAGGCGGTCGGGGTCACGACCGCCCAATCTACCGGCGCGGCACCCCGGCGCCCCTCCACCGGGCCACCTCGTGTCGCCCGGGGCGGCCGGTCGGCGGTCGGGACGGGGATCAGTCGGCCAGGAGGGTGAAGTCGGGCCGCGGGGAGCCCGAGGGGACGACGCCACCGGCGGTCAGCGCGAACCGCATGACGTCCTTGAACACCGGCGCGGCGACCTGGCCGCCCTCGGCGTCGCTGGTGGGCCGCTCGAGGTCGACGGCGACGACGTACTGCGGGTCGTCGGCCGGGGCGTAGCCGACGAAGGTGGTGAAGTAGCCGCCGCCGGTGTAGCAGCTGCAGTCGGGGTTGGCGCGCTGCGCGGTGCCGGTCTTGCCCACCACCCGGAAGCCGTCGACCGCGCCCAGCGGCGCGGTGCCGCCCTTGCCGACGACGGCCTCCAGCATGTACGTCAGCTGGTCGGCGGTGTCCTCGCTGACCACCCGGACGCCCTCCGGGCGCGGGGCGGTGGTGACGGTGCCGTCGGGGGCGGTGACCGAGGAGACCACCCGCGGCGGGATGCGCACGCCCCCGTTGGCCAGGGTCTGGTAGACCGACGCCATCTGCAGCGTGGTCACCGACACGCCCTGCCCGATCGGCACGTTGGCCGCCCGGCTCTGGGTCCACTCCGCGGAGCCCTCCAGGATGCCGGCGCTCTCCCCCGGCAGCTCGACGCCGGTCTGCGCGCCGATGCCGAAGGCCCGCAGGTACTCCTCGAGCTTCCCGTCGCCCACCTCGCGGGCGAGCATGATCGCGCCGACGTTGCTGGACTTGGCCAGGATGCCGGTGAGCGTGTAGCCGCGCGGCGGGTGCCGGCCGGCGTCCCGGACGGTGACGTCGCCGGCCTCGATCGAGTCCGGGACGGTGAGCACGGTGTCCTTGGTGGCCTTGCCCTGGTCGATGGCGGCGGCCAGGGTGACCGCCTTCATCACCGAGCCGGGCTCGTACACGTCGGAGACCACCGGGTTGCCCAGCAGCTCGGGGTCGGTCTCGTTGTAGCGACCGGGGTCGTAGCCGGGGCACGCGGCCATCGCGACGACCTCGCCGGTGTGCACGTCCTGGACGACGGCCGAGCCGGAGGTGGTCGCCCCGTCGGCGCAGGCGGCGTCCAGCCGCTGCTGCACGACGTACTGCAGGTCCTCGTCGATGGTCAGCGCGACCGTGCTGCCGTCGACGGCCGGGGTCGTGTCGTCGATGCCCGAGGGGATCGGGTTGCCGCTGCCGTCGACCTCGGTGCGCTCCTCGCCGTCGGTGCCGGTCAGCTGGTCCTCGAAGGTCCGCTCGACGCCGGCCAGCCCGGCGCCGTCGGTGCCCACGAAGCCGACGACCTGCCCGCCCACGGCGCCGGCGGGGTAGAGCCGGACCGGGTCGGGCTCGAAGACGATGCCGGTCCGGTCCTCCCGCGGCAGCTCGCGGATGCGGTCGGTGACGTCGGTGGGCACCTTGGGCTTGAGCACCACGTAGCGACTGTCCCGGGAGAGCTTCTCGGTCAGCTCCCCGGCCGGGACGTCGAGCAGCGTGGTCAGCGCCAGCGCGGTGCGGGTCGGGTCGGTGACCGCCTCCGGGTCGGCGACGACCCGCTCGGCGGCGACCGAGTAGGCCAGCACCCGGCCGGTGCGGTCGGTGATCTGGCCGCGGACGGCCTCGATCGGCGAGACCGACATCCGGTCGGCCTCGGCGGCCTTGGCGTAGGCGGCACCGTCGACGCCCTGCAGCAGGACGAGCTTGCCGACGACCACCACCAGCAGTGTGATCAGCAGTGCCAGGCCCCACCGGTTGCGCTTGTCCCGCTGGTGCAGCCCCAGCGTCGGGCGGCGCCGGCGCGCACCGGGCTCCCGGCCGGGTGCCGAGGACCCCGAGCGGCGGGCCGGGCCGGACGCCCGGTCGCCGTCGCGGCGCGCGGCGGCGGGGCGGATCGGCGGCAGCTGGCCTGCAGGGGGCACGGATCAGTTCCCGGGGGTCGGTGCGGCGGGGTCGGTGGTGGCGGGGTCGGCCTGGGGCGGTGTCGTGTCGGTCGGTGTCGTGTCGGTGGGTGCCGGCCCGCCGGCTGCGGGCGGGATGTCCGCCGGCTGCGTCGCTGCGGGCGGGGTGGTCGCGGGCGGGGCCGGCGCGGCCGGTGCCGGCGCGTTGGGGTCGGGGGCGTTCGGGTCGGGCGCCGGGACGGCCGTGCCCAGCAGCACCGAGGTGCCGTCGGGCTGCAGCACCAGGTGTGCCGGGGAGCCCGGCTGGACCAGCCCGGCCGCTGCGGCGGCGCGGGCCAGCTCGGTCGCAGTGTCGGCAGCGACGACCTGCTGCTCCAGCCGAGAGACCTCCTCGGCCTGCTGCGCGTTGGCGGTGCGCTGCTGGTTGGCCTTGAGCGAGTCGACCGCGATGGCGGTGTTCAGCGCGAGCAGCCCCAGCGTGGTGGCGACCAGCAGGGCCACGAGCAGCGCGACGAAGGGCGCGCGACGACGGCGGCCGGCGGTGTCGCGTCCCGGGGTCCTGGTGCCTGCGGGCACCAGCCGCAGCTGTGGCCCGGTGGTCACCGGGCCGGTCCGGCGGCTGGGCGCGCTGCGCGGCACGTGCACCGGGCCGGTGGTGGTCCGCGGCGCGCCGGCCCGGGCGACCGGGGCGCTGCGCGCGGGGGTGCCCCCGACCGGCCTGCGGGCGGCCGGCGGCCGGGGGCTGCTGGAGCCGGCGGTGGCGGTCACGGGGGGCGTCGTGGTCCGCGCCAGCGGCGTCCGGGGCAGCGGCGGGTGCGGGGTGGTCCCCCGCGTCGTGCGGGCCGGCTGGCTCACGACGACGCCTCGCCGGGGCTCGTCCGCGTCGTCCGCCGGGCGGCGGTGCCCGCAGGGGAGCCGACCCGCGCGCTCACGAGGCCCGCCGGACGCGCTCGGCGGCGCGCACCCGAGCCGAGGCGGCCCGGGGGTTGACGGTCAGCTCGGCCTCGCCGGGGGCCTCTCCCCCGCGGGTGACCAGCTTCAGCACCGGGGCGTGCTCGGGCATCGGGACCGGCATCCCGGGCGGGGTGCGGTCGGTCGCCTCGGCGGCCAGGGTCTGCTTCACGATGCGGTCCTCGAGGGAGTGGAAGCTGATGACGGCGATCCGGCCACCGACGGCGAGGGCCTCGATGGCCGCCGGCAGTGCCCGGGTGAGCACGCCGAGCTCGTCGTTGACCTCGATGCGCAGGGCCTGGAAGGTCCGCTTGGCGGGGTGGCCGCCGGTGCGGCGGGTGGCGGCGGGGATGGCGTCGCGGACCAGCTCGGCCAGCCGCGCCGTGCCGGTGAACGGCTCCCGGGTGCGCTCGCGCTCGATGGCCGAGGCGATCCGGCCGGCGAAGCGCTCCTCGCCGTAGACCCGCAGCACCCGGGCGAGCTCGCCGTGGGTGTAGGTGTTGACCACGTCGGCGGCGGTGCGCGGGCCGCTGGGGTCCATCCGCATGTCCAGCGGGGCGTCGGTGGAGTAGCTGAACCCGCGGGTGGGCCGGTCCAGCTGCAGCGAGGAGACGCCCAGGTCGAACAGCACGCCCTGCACCTCGGGGACGCCCAGGCGATCCAGGACGTAGGGCAGCTCGTCGAAGACGGCGGGCACGAGGGTGGCCCGGTCGGTGTGGCCGGCGGCGGCGATCCGGGCGGCGGCCTCGGCGCGGGCGTCGGGGTCACGGTCCAGGCCGATCAGCCGCAGCCGGGGGTGGGCGGCCAGCAGCGCCAGGGAGTGGCCGGCCAGGCCCAACGTGCAGTCGACGAACACCGCACCGGGGGCACGCAGCGCGGGGGCCAGCAGCTCGGTGACCCGGTCGAGCAGGACGGGGACGTGCAGCGCGGGCCCGGTGGGCTCGGGGCTGCTCATCGACGGGTCCTCTCCGGGGCGGCTCGGTGGCGCAGGGTGCTGCGGACCCGGGGTGGGGTGCAGTGGGGGCGGTGGTGGGAGGTGGCGCCCCCGTGGGGCGCCGACCCTGGCCCGCCGCCCCGCAGGGTCGCCTGGCGCCGGGGAAGCGGTACCAGGTGGTGCCCTGCTGGGGCGGCCGGGCAGGTGGGGCGGTCGTGCCGGTGGGGCGGTCGTGCGGCGGCGTCGAGCCGGGGGGAAGTCGGCTCGCTGCCGCGGGGTGCCGTCGAGCCGCGGGGAAGCAGGCTCGAAGGCGACAGGTGCGTCAGGGGTGGGCAGAGGCGGTGGAGCTCAGGAGAGGGTCGGCATCCCCTCGCTCTCCATCGCGGCGAACACGGCCTCCTGCTCGGCCACGTAGGCCTCCCAGGTGCCGGAGTCCCAGATCTCGAAGCGGGTGTCGACACCGACCACGACCACGTCGCGGTCGAGGCCGGCGTACTCGCGCAGGCTGGCCGGGATGGTGATGCGGCCGGTCTTGTCGGCCTCCACCTCGACCATCGAGCCGAAGCTCATGCGGGCGTGCATGCGGGCGCCGTTGGTGTCCGAGGGCGCCATGGCCTTGAGGGCGGCGCTCTGCTCGGCGACCCGGGCCATGGTCAGCCCGTAGATGCAGCGCTCCTGACCCTTCTTGATCACCATGCCGTCGGCCACGAGGTCGCGGTACCGGACAGGGAGGGCGAGCCGGCCCTTCTCGTCGAGGCGCAGGGGGTAGCTGCCGACGAACACCGGATCACCCCCTGCATCTGTCCTCCTGTGGTGTCGCCGGACACCATCCGTGGGCCCGGCCTCCCCATTCCGCGACACAGTAACCCACTGGCCCCCACCGAACACCACTCCGGCACGTGTCGCCCCCTGTCCTCCACACGGCCCCACAGGCACCCCACAGCAGGCTCCCGACCAGCGCGGCAGCCCCGGCAGCACCCCGCCGCGGGGACGGCGACGGCGACCGCGCGACCACCCCCCCGCGGTTGCCATCTGCACGTACCGTGGGCCGGGTGAGCGAGAGCACGGCAGGGCTGCGTCCGGACCGGGGCACGACGGAGCTGCGCTCCGCGCCACGGCACGGTGCCGACCCCGACGCCGCACCGGGTCCCGATCTCGACGTCGCGGCCGAGGGGGCCCGGCTCGCCGAGGCGATCGGCCGGGTCGTGGAGGGCAAGCCCGACGTCGTCCGGCTGGCGCTGGTCGTGCTGCTCGCCGAGGGGCACCTGTTGATCGAGGACGTGCCCGGCGTCGGGAAGACGACGCTGGCCAAGGCGCTGGCCCGCACGATCGACGGCACGGTGCGCCGGATCCAGTTCACCCCGGACCTGCTGCCCAGCGACGTGACCGGGGTGGCCGTGTACGACCGCGACTCCCGGGCCTTCGAGTTCAAGCCCGGGGCGATCTTCGCCAACGTGGTGGTGGCCGACGAGATCAACCGCGCTTCGCCCAAGACGCAGTCCGCCCTGCTGGAGTGCATGGAGGAGCGGCAGGTGACCGTCGACGGCGTCAGCTACGAGCTGGCCCGCCCCTTCATGGTCGTGGCCACCCAGAACCCGCTGGAGATGGAGGGCACCTACCCCCTCCCCGAGGCCCAGCGCGACCGCTTCACGGCCCGGGTGTCGATGGGCTACCCCGACCGGGACGCCGAGCTGGCGATGCTCGACGAGCGCGCCACCGTCGACCCGCTCACCGCCCTGACCCCGGTGGTGGACGCCGCCCAGGTGCGCGCCCTGGTCGCCGCCGTGGGCCGGCTGCACGTGGCCGAGCCGCTGCGCCGCTACGTCGTCTCGCTGGTCGAGGCCACCCGCCGCTCCCCCGAGCTGCGCCTGGGCGCCTCGCCCCGGGCCGGGCTGCAGCTGCTGCGGGCCGCCCGCGCCGCCGCCGCGCTGGCCGGGCGCGACCACGTGCTGCCCGACGACGTCCAGGCCATGGCGGTGCCGGTGCTGGCGCACCGGCTGCTGCTCACCCCCGACGCCGCCCTCGCCCGCCGCGACACCCAGCGCGTGGTGGCCGACCTGCTGACCTCCGTCCCCGTCCAGCGCGGGCACTGAGCGACCGCACCGGACGTCTGCGACCCATGGCCCGTACCCGGCTGGCCGACGCCGCCTCCTCACTCACCCTGCGCGGGCGCTGCCTGGTCGCCGCGGGGGTGACCCTGCTGGCGCTGGGCGCGGTGCTCGGTGAGCGCGCGCTGGTGCAGCTGGCGCTGTTCGTCCTCGCGCTGCCGGTCGTCTCCGCCGTCGGCGTCGCCCGGCAGCGCTTCCGGGTCGCCACCCGGCGCACGGTCACCCCGGCCCGGCTCCCGCGCGGCGAGAGCGCCGAGGTCCTGGTCGAGGTGGCCAACACCGACCGCCGGGCGGGCGGGTTGTGGCTGCTGACCGAGCAGCTGCCGGCCGAGCTGGGCCGCCGTCCGCAGTTCGTCGTCGAGCGGCTCTCCCCCGGCGCCACCGCCCCGCTGCGCTACCGGCTGCACGGTGCCCGGCGCGGCCGGTTCGCCCTCGGTCCGCTGCGGCTGCGGCTGGTCGACCCCTTCGGCCTGGTGCTGCGCACGGCCGCCGGCACCGACACCGCCGCCCTGCTGGTGGTGCCGCGGGTCCGGCCGCTGCAGGGCACCGGCGGGCTCAGCGGGGCCGGCGGCACCGGCGGGGAGGGCGCGCGCCGCTCGATCGCCGTCCACGGCGAGGACGACGTCAGCACCCGCGAGTACCGCTACGGCGACGACCTGCGACTGGTGCACTGGCGGGCGACCGCGCGCACCGGCGAGCTCATGGTCCGTCTGGAGGAGACCCCCTGGCAGTCCGCGGCCACCCTCTTCCTGGACACCCGGGCCAGCGCGCACCTGGCCGGGAGCCGGACCCGGGGCACCGCACCGTCGCCGGACTCCCTGGAGTGGGCGGTGGAGGCCGCGGCCAGCATCGGGGTGCACCTGCTGCAGCGCGGCGCCGCCCTGCGGGTGGTCACCGACGCCGGTGAGCTGACCACTGCGCTGGGCCGGGGCACCCTGGGCCCCGACGAGCTGCTGGACCGGTTCGCCGAGCTGGAGCCCTCCCGGTACCCCGGCCTGCAGGTCGGCGTGGAGACGCTGCGCCGCGCCGCCGTCGACGGGCCGGCGATCTGCCTGCTCGGGCTGGTCGGCCCCGAGGACGTCACCGCACTGGCCCGCGCCCGCTCCGGCCCGGGCAGCGACGTCGCGGTGGTCCTCGACGCCGGCGCCTGGCTGGACGCCGGGTCCACCCGCAGCCGCCGTCCGCTGGCGGCCGGCGCCCGCACCCAGTTGGTCGAGCGGCAGGCGCAGGCGGTGGCGCTGCTGCGGTCGGCCGGGTGGCAGGTCCTGCCCGTGCGCCCGGATCAGACGGTCGACCAGGTGTGGGCCCGGCTGGGCGGCCAGCCGACCGCCGTCGGGGCCGCCACCGGCTCGGTGCACCCCGCCCCGACGTCCACCCTGTCGACAGGAGCACCAGCATGACCTCCGACACCGACGAGCTGGCCCGACCGGGGCGGAGCCGGGCCGGCACCGCCGTCGCCGCGACCGGCGCCGTCCTGCTGGGCTCGCTGGCGCTGCAGCCGGTGTTCGCCACGCTGGCCTGGGTCCCGCCCGTCGCCCTCGCGGTGCTCGCCGTGGGGTTCGGTGGGGTGGCACTGCGCACCGGCGCCGCGCGGTTGACCGAGCGGGCGCCAGGGCTGAACGCACCGGCGCGGGTGCTCGTGCCGATCGGCCAGCTGGTGCTCGTGCTGGTGGTCCTGACCACCGTCTTCGCCCCCACCGATGCCTTCGCCGGCCTGGTGCCCACCCCGTCCAGCCTCGGCGACCTGGCCGGGCTGCTGGGCGACGGCGCCGACGAGGTCCAGGAGCAGGGCACCCCCGCGCTGCCGCTGACCGGGCTGGTCGCGCTGACCACCGTCTTCGTGGCGTTGATCGCCCTGGCCGTCGACCTGCTCGCCGTGGCCGCCCGCCAGCCCGCGCTCGGCGGCCTGGGCCTGTTGGTCCTCTACTGCGTGCCGGTCAGCACCGTCACCGGCGACGTCGCGCCGATCTCCTTCGCTGCCCCCGCCGCCGGGTTCGCCGTCCTCCTGTGGGCCGACCAGCGCGGTCGGCTGGTCGAGGGCGCCCGGGCCGGCAGCGGCTCGGCGCTGGGCACCGGCACCCTGCCCGCGCTGCGCACCGGCGTCGTCGCGCTGGTGGCCGGCCTGCTGCTCCCGGTGGTCGTGCCCACGCTGTCGGAGGGGTCGCTGGCCGCGGGGCTGGGCGGCTCGGGCACCGGCAACGGCCTGGGGACGGCGCTGGACCCGGTCGCGGAGATGGCCGGGCAGCTCACCCGCCCCGACCCCATCGACCTGTTCCGGCTGGACGCCTCGGTCCCCGACCCCGGTTACCTGCGGTCGGTCGCGCTGGACCAGTACACCGCCGACCGCGGCTGGGGGCTGACCAACCTCAACGGCACGGAGTCGATCGCCGACGACGCCACCCTGGCGCCGCTGACCGGCGGGCAGACCGCCCGGCCGGTGACCGCCACCGTCACCGTCCTGGAGCACGACGACGTCTTCATGCCGGTGCTGTACTCGCCGCTGGCGGTGCAGCTGGACGACGGCGACGCTGAGGACTGGCGCTTCGACGCCGACGCCCGCACGGTCTTCGGCCGCGACACGACCACCGCCGGGCTCACCTACCGGATCAGCGCGCAGCAGCCCGAGCCCTCGGTCGAGCAGCTGGACGCCGCCCCGGACTCCCCCGCCGACGCCGACGCGATGGAGCGCTACACCCAGCTGCCCGACCTGGACCCCAGCGTCACCGACCTGGCCCGTGAGCTGACCGACCCCGACCAGGCGCCCTACCAGCGAGCCCTGGCCGTCCAGCGGTACTTCACCGACGACGCCAACGACTTCATCTACAGCCTGTCCACCACCCCGGGCACCACCGGCGACGACCTGGTCGACTTCCTGCGGCTCAAGCGCGGCTACTGCGAGCAGTACGCCGGCGCGATGGCGGTGCTGGTGCGGGCCGCCGGGGTGCCGGCGCGGGTCGTGCTCGGCTACACCCCGGGCCAGGAGCAGGAGGACGGCACGCGACTGGTCACCACCGACGACGCGCACGCCTGGGTCGAGGCCTGGTTCAGCGGCCTGGGCTGGATCCCCTTCGACCCCACCCCGATCGCGGCCAACCGGGCCGTCGACCTGCCCTGGGCGCCGCGCACCGACGCCACCGAGGACACCACCGTCGACCCGGTCACCCCTCAGGTCGAGGCCCCCGTGCCCGCCGCCCCGACCGCCGAGCTGGACCGGGACGACGAGGCGGTCCCCTCCGCGGCACCGCTGACCCGGTCGGGCCCGGACCTGCGGCCGTGGCTGACCGGGGGCGTGGGCGCCCTGCTGCTGCTCGGCCTGGCCGCTCTGCCGTTCGCGGCACGCCGGCGGCGGCGCTCGGCCCGGCTGGCCGACGGGCGGCCGGGGGCGCTGTGGGACGAGCTGCTGGACACCGCCACCGACCTGCGGATCGACCTGCCCGGGACGACGACCTCCCGTCAGCTCTCCCGGCAGCTGGCCGAGCGGCTCTCCGGCGCCGAGCCCGCCGCGGTGGCCGCCGTCCGCTCGCTGGCCCTGGCCCAGGAGCGCGCGGTCTACGGGCCGCCCGGTGCCGGCGCGGAGCGGGACCCGGCGCTGGCCGGGGCACTGCAGACCGTGCGGCGGGCGATGCTGCGGTCGGTGTCCCGGTCGCAGCGGCTGCAGGCAGCGGTGTGGCCGGCGTCGACGCTGGGCGCGGCGCTCCGGTGGCTGGCCGAGCACACGCCCGGCAGGCCCCGTCCCGCCTGAGCCTGCGGGGCGCGCGCCCGCCCCGCAGGTGGCGACCGGGCCTGACTACGGTTGCCCCGCCGGTGACCGTGGCGCTGCCGGCGTCCCCGATCAGCACCCGGAGTGCCCCTGTGCGTGAGATAGCCGTCTTCGCCGGCAGCTCCCATCCCGAGCTCGCCGCAGAGCTGTGCGCCCAGCTGGGCGTCCCGCTGCAGCCCGTGCGCGTCACCCGGTTCGCCAACGACTGCCTCGAGGTGCAGCTGCAGGCCAACTGCCGGGAGCGTGACGTCTACCTGGTGCAGTCGCTGGTGACCCCGGTGCAGGAGAACCTGGTCGAGCTGCTGCTGATGATCGACGCGGCCCGGGGCGCCTCGGCCGCCCGGATCACCGTCGTGATGCCGCACTACGCGTACGCGCGGTCGGACAAGAAGGACGCCCCGCGGATCTCCATCGGCGGGCGGCTGGTCGCCGACCTGATGGTCGCTGCGGGCGCGAGCCGGGTGCTGGCGATGACGCTGCACTCACCGCAGGTGCACGGGTTCTTCAGCGTCCCGGTCGACCACCTGCACGCGCTGCGCGAGCTGGCCGACCACTTCCGTGCCCTGGACCTGTCCCGCACCACGGTGGTCTCCCCCGACCTGGGCAACGCCAAGGAGGCCGCCGCGTTCGCCCGGCGGCTCGGGGTGCCGGTGGCCGCCGGGGCCAAGCAGCGCTACGCCGACGACCGGGTGCAGATCAACGCGATCATCGGTGACGTCGCCGACCGGGACGTGATCGTGCTCGACGACGAGATCGCCAAGGGCAGCACGGTGCTCGAGCTCATCGACCGGCTGCGCGACGCCGGTGCCCGCTCGATCCGGGTGGCCTGCACGCACGGGCTGTTCGCCGCCGGCGCGCTGGAGCGGATCGGCGCCCAGCCCGACGTGCTGGAGATCGTCTGCACCAACACGGTGCCGGCCCCGGTCGACCCCTCGGGGAAGCTGACGGTGCTCTCGGTGGCCCCGGCGCTGGCCCAGGCGGTGCAGCGGATCCACGACGGGGAGTCCGTCAGCGCCCTGTTCGACACCCTCCCCACCGCCTGAGCGCCGACAGCCGCCGTCCGGGTGCGGACGGCGGCTGTCGCGAGGTGCTCGTTCGGTGGGGAGCCCGATGGCTGCTACTGGTCGTAGCGGCGGCGGAAGCGCTCCTCGAGCCGGTTCTTCATCGGCTGGCGGCGGGCCTTGCCGACCCGGCTCGAACCACCGGGGCCGGGGCGGCCACCGCTGACCGGACCGGTCTCGACGGCGCCGGTGGCGCCCTTGTAGTTGAGCAGTGCCAGCGTGGCGCCGCCGAAGGCGATCAGGAAGCCCAGGACGCCGACGACCACCTGGGCCACCGAGGCCGAGGGGATCGCGACGCCGGCCACGACGATCGCCAGGCCGACGACGACCATCAGGACGCCCAGCTGCAGCTTGCGGCGGGCCTTCTGTCGCCGGTCGCCGGTTCGGACCGTCGAGGCGAACTTGGGATCGTCGTCGACGAGGGCGCGCTCGATCTGCTCCAGCAGACGCTGCTCGTGCTCGGAGAGCGGCACGTCGACCTCCAGGTGCGCAGTGCAATCAGCCACTGGCGGCAGTCCGCCCGCGGAACACCGAGGATACGAGGCGATCGCGGGCTGCGAAAGGTGAGTTGTCCGCGACACACCGTCCGGGGCTGTTCTCATGAGCACAGGCGCGACTCGCCCGGGACGGGAACTCCTCCGCGGCGGGGATCGCAGCAGGTCAGCGGCCTGCTGCGGGACGGGGTCCGCGGCCGGCCGGACCGGTGCCCGGGGTGCGCCCGCGACCCAGCAGCGTGGCCGGCCGGACCGCGCCGGCACCGAAACGCCGGGCGGCGGCGTCGGCGGCCAGCTCGGCGTCCCGGCGGCCGTGCTCGCGGGCACCGAGCTCGAGCTGGCGGGCGGTGGCGTCGGCGTCGACCAGACCCTCGGCGCGCACCCCCACCAGCCGGATCCGCGCCCGGTCCAGACCCAGGGCGTCGAACAGCGCGCGGGCGGTGTCGTAGAGCTCCTGGCCGACGTCGGTGGGGACCTTGAGGGTGCGCGAGCGGGTGATGGTGGTGAAGTCGGCGAAACGGACCTTGATGCTCACCGTGCGGGTCAGGGAGCCGGTGGAGCGCAGCCGCCCGGCCGTGCGCTCGGCCAGGTGCAGCAGCTCGCGGTGGATGACCTGCGGGTCGTCGACGTCGGTGCCGAAGGTCTCCTCCGCCCCGGTGGAGCGGTCGGGCTCGTCGGGCACCACCCGGCGCGGGTCGCGCCCCCAGGCCAGCTCGTGCAGGTGCGCCCCCGCGGCCTGGCCCACCGCGCGCTGCAGGGTGCGGGCCGGCACGTGCGCCAGGTCGCCGACGGTGCGCAGTCCCAGCCGGAGCAGCACCTCCTCGGTCTTGGCCCCGACCCCCCACAGCGCGCCGACCGGCAGCGGGTGGAGGAAGTCCATGACCTCGGCCGGGCGCACCACCATCAGCCCGTCGGGCTTGGAGCGGGTGGAGGCCAGCTTGGCCACGAACTTGCTCCCGGCCACCCCCACCGAGCAGGTGATGCCCTGCTCGTCGAAGACCCGGGCCCGGATGTGCTCCCCGATGGCCACCGGGTCGCCCAGCCGCCGCCCGGAGCCGGAGACGTCCAGGAACGCCTCGTCCAGGCTCAGCGGCTCCACCAGCGGGGTGATGGTGCGGAACAGCGCCATCACCGACCGGGAGACCTCGGTGTAGAGCGCGAGGTCGCCGGGGAGCACGGTGGCCGTCGGGCACAGCCGCAGGGCCCGGGAGGTGGGCATGGCGCTGTGCACCCCGTACGCGCGGGCCTCGTAGGTGGCCGAGGTGACCACCCCCCGGTTGCCCGCCCCGCCGACGATGACCGGCGTCCCGGCCAGCTCGGGGTGACGGCGCACCTCGACGCTGGCGAAGAAGGCGTCCATGTCGACGTGCAGCACCGTGCAACCGGCAGCCCGATCGGGCACGCGCGTCCCCTCTCCCGAGCCGCACCGGCTTCCCCCGGCGCGGCTCCCCCGTCAGCGGCCGTCCCCACGGCCGTCGAACACCTGTTCGAGAGGTTAGCGGGTCGTGTCCGGCAGGACCGCACCGCCGGCAGGCCGTCCCGAGACGGCTCCTCGGAGGGCCGGACGCCGTCCGGCGCGGCGGGCGCCGGCGGACCCCCGGCCGGATGTGTAGCGCACGACCGATCGCACCACCACCGGATGTGTGCCGAGTGGATCACTGCGGTAGGAAGTGCCGGACGGCCGCCTCCCGGCGACCGCCACCAGCGACGAGCGGAGCAGCCCCATGGCACTCGACGACGACGACATGACCAGCACCGAGGGCCCGGCCGACTCCGGTGCCGGCGAGGGCACCCCGGGTCAGCACGACGGCGGTGCCGACGGTGGCGCCGAGGGCCCGGCCGACTCCGGTGCCGGCGGCGGCACCCCCGGCCAGCACGACGGTGGCGCCGAGGGCCCGGCCGACTCCGGTGCCGGCGGCGGCACCCCCGGCCAGCAGGACGGTGGCGCCGATGGCGGCGCGGACGGCGGCGCGGACGGCGGTGCCGACGGTGGGGCTGACGGCGGTGCCGACGGTGGCGCCGAGGGCCCGGCCGACTCCGGTGCCGGCGGCGGCACCCCCGGCCAGCACGACGGCGGCGCGGACGGCTCGGCCTGACCGTGCCCGACCCTGATCTGCAGGACCGGGCGTCGTCCTCCTCCGAGGGCGACGCCCGGTCCCGGGCCGATGACACCGCCCGTCCGGCGCTGCAGCGCTGCATCCGCGTCGACCCACAGTTCTTCGCCGACGAGCACTGGTCCCGCCGGCCGCTGCTGTCCACCGCGGCGGAGCTGGGCGGCACCTTCACCGACCTGCTCGACCTGGCCGCGGTCGACGAGCTGCTGAGCACCCGCGGGCTGCGCACCCCGTTCCTGCGGATCGCCAAGGACGGCGCCGTCGTCGACCCCTCGCGCTTCACCAGCCCGCAGGGCGCCGGCGCCGAGATCGGCGACCAGGTCTCCTCCGACGCGGTGCTCCGGCTCTTCGCCGAGGGCAGCACCGTCGTCCTGCAGGGCCTGCACCGGCTGTGGCCGCCGCTGATCGCCTTCGCCAACCAGCTCGCCGCCGACCTCGGGCACCCCACGCAGGTCAACGCCTACGTCACCCCGCCGTCCTCGCGCGGGTTCTCCCCGCACTACGACGTGCACGACGTGTTCGTGCTGCAGGTCGCCGGGGAGAAGCACTGGACCATCCACTCCCCGGTGCTCACCGACCCGCTGCGCACCCACCCCTGGACCGACCGCCCGGCCGAGGTCGCCGCCGCCGCGGCGCGCCCGCCGGTGATCGACACGGTGCTGCGCCCCGGGGACGCCCTCTACCTCCCGCGCGGCTACATCCACTCGGCGGTCGCGCTGGGCGAGATCAGCGCCCACCTGACCATCGGCGTCCACCCGGTGACCCGCTGGGGCGCGGTGGAGTCGGCGCTGGACCTGGTGCGCGTGCTCGCCGCCGAGGACCAGACGCTGCGCAGCTCGCTGCCGCTGGGCATCGACCTGGCCGACCCCTCGACCACCACCGAGGACGTCGCCGCGGTGATCACCGGCCTGCAGCGTGCGCTCGCCGAGGTCGACCCGGCCGCGGTGGCCGACTCGCTGCGGTCCCGCGCCTGGGCGCAGGTGCGCCCGGCGCCGGTGTCACCGCTGGCGCAGTCCACCGCGCTCGCCGCGCTGGACGCCGGCACCGTGCTGCGGGTGCGTCCGCTGCTGCGCGCCCAGCTGCGCGAGCCGGTGGGCGACCGGGTCGCACTGGTCGCCGGTCGCCGGACCCACGACCTGCCCGCCGACACGCACCCCGCGCTGGCCGCACTGCTGGCCGCCGGTGAGCTGGAGGTGGGCGACCTGCCCGGCCTGGACGCCGCCGGCCAGCTCACCCTGGCCCGCCGGCTGGTCACCCAGTCGATCGCGATCGTGCCCGACGCCCGGCCCGGCGGAACGGCGCATCATGGGGACAGTGACGACCGCACCGGAGCCTGAGACCACGGGCGCCGACCCCCAGTTCTGCCAGGACACCGGGGAGGTCGCGCCGCCGCGCTCCACCCCGGCGGGGCGGCTCGCACCGGACCGCTGCTCGGTGCAGGCACTGCTGCGCGGCGACTCCCCTGTGGCCACCGCGCCGCCGGCCCGGCGCTGGCTGCTGGTCGAGCAGCCCGGGCCGTGGGGGCGGGACGCGCTGCTGGAGTCCCGCTTCGACCGGCACGTGGCCTCCCGGCTGGCGACCCGCGCCCGCGAGCTGGGCATGCGGATCCAGATGGTCCGGCGTCCCGGCGAGCGGCTGTCGGACTCCGGCATGCGCTGGGCGGTGGCCGACACGACCCCGGGCGTGGAGACCGTGCACTGGTCGACCCGCACCTCCGACGCCGAGCTGCTGCAGCTGCCCTGGGACGGCTCGGTCGGCGAGGCCAGCACGCTGCCCACCTACCTGGTCTGCACGCACGGCGCGCACGACGCGTGCTGCGCGGTGCGCGGACGGCCGCTGGCCCGGGCACTGCCGCTGAGCGGGGCACCGGTCGACGTGTGGGAGACCAGCCACCTGGGCGGTGACCGGTTCGCCGCGAACGTCGTCGTCCTGCCGTGGGGGTTCGTCTACGGCCAGGTGCCGCAGGACGGCGCCGAGCTGGTCGCCGCGCACGCGGCCGGTGAGGTCGCGCTGCCGTGGCTGCGCGGCAAGGCCGGGCTGACGCCCGCGGCGCAGGCCGCGCAGCACCACGCCCGCAGCGAGCTCGGGCTGCTCGGCGTGGCCGACCTCCCGGTCCAGCGGGTGCGCACCCTGGAGTCGGCCACCGCCGGGGTGGAGTGCTTCGAGGTCACGCTGGCCGGCCCGGACGGCGATGTGGTGGTCACCGTGGAGAGCCGGCTGTCCGGCGAGGCCCAGCGACTGACCTGCGCCGCGGCCCGCCCGGGACACTGGCGGACCTGGCACCCACTGTCGCTGCAGGTGGCCGCGCGCGCCTGAGTCATGCTGGCCCGGTGCAGGACCACGGATGGGTGCTCGAGGCGTTCCCGTCCACCTTGCGAGCCGAGGCGGCAGCGGTGTCGCGGCGGCTGCCCCTGTTCACCTCAGCCTCCCCCGAGGCCGGGGTCGTGACCGTGGCCGGCGAGCCGCTCCGGATCCCGTATCGCCTCTACAGCCGCGGCATCCGCCCCGACCCGTCCCGGGACACCCCTGTCGAGCAGCGGATGCTGCACTGCCTGGGCACCCGACACCACGACGGCCACACCCGGGAGCGTCACCTGCGGGCCGTCGTCCGGGACCTCTCGCCCTGGGTCGTGCCGTACGTGGTGGCGCTGGTCGGCGAGTACGTCGTCGAGATCGTCCAGGTCGTCGAGCAGTCGCTGACCGAGCTGACGGTCGCCGGCTCGGCCCAGCAGCGGGCGTACGGGAGCTACCTGGCGCCCAACCCCCGGGTGCTGCAGGTGACCCGCTCGCGAGTGGTCAGCTACTGGGACTCCTCCCACCGGTCGAGCTGGCCCACGCTGGCCGAGTACCCGGGGCAGCGGCTGGCCAAGGCCCTGCAGGTCGCCGCGCAGGCCTGAGTCAGCGCAGCGCGCGGCCGCGGGCGGCCAGCAGCGGGATGTCCAGCTCGGCCGGGGTGAGCGAGCCGTGGAAGGCGCGCAGGCCCGCGGCGTGCGGCTCGGTCCCGGAGTCCAGCAGCGCCCAGCTGCCGCGGGCCAGGGCGAGGACGTCGCCGACCCGGTCGGCCAGGCCCGCGTCCACGGCCCCGAAGAGCCCGGCGTCGAACGCCTCGGCCCGGCTGAGGACCCACGCGCGGTCGCCGAGCACCGCGCGCCAGGTGGCCAGGACGTCGTCGGCGGCGCCCGGCTCGGCGTGCACGTAGCGGGCCCGCGGCTCGCCGGTGAGCAACCGGACGCCGTCGGCGAGCCCGTCGATCGTGCTGGTGTCCAGCCGGGTGGCGGCGGGGACGTCGACCATCCCGTGGTCGGCGGTGACCAGCAGGACGCCGTCAGCGGGCAGGCCGGCGACCAGCTGCTCGACGAGCCGGTCGACCTGACGCAGCTGCGCCCGCCAGGCCGCCGAGTCGACGCCGCGGACGTGCCCGGTCAGGTCCAGGTCGGCGGTGTAGCCGTAGACCAGGCTGCGGCGGCCCTCCCACAGCCGGTCGAGCATCCCGGCGACCAGGTCACCGGCGCTGACGGCGGGCACGTACTCCGCACCCCGGTAGGCGGCGCGGGTGAGGCCGGAGGTCGCGAAGGCGTGCGGGGCGACCACGCTGCAGGTCACGCCCGCGGCGGCGGCCTGCTCGAACACGGTGGGCCGCGCCTGCCACAGCTCCGGGTCGGGGTCGTCGCGCCACTGCACGTGGTTGAGCGTGCGGCCGGTACCGGGCACCTCGGTGACGAAGCCGAGCACGCCGTGGCTGCCCGGCGGCAGCCCGGTGCCCAGCGTGGTCAGACTGACCGGCGTGGTGCTGGGGAACGGCGCGGAGAGCACACCGGCCGGGCTGTCGAGCGCGGTGAGCACGGGGGCCTGCGCGGGATGGCCGGCCACCAGCTGCGCGCCGAGACCGTCGACCAGCAGGACGGCGACCCGGCGGGCCCCGGCGAGCGCGGCGACCAGGTCGAGCGGGTCGGCCGGGAGGTCGCCGCGGCGGACCGGCACGCCCAGGGCGACGGCCACACCGGGCAGGACGTCGGCGAGGCCGGCGGCACCGTGGGCCGGCAGCGCAAGGCCGGCGGGGAGGCGGGCCCCGTCCGCCACAGGCTCGGTACGGGGCCGGGAGGTCACGGCCGGGTGGCCAGCACGTGCAGGCCGATGGCGACGTCCCGGTAGGGCGAGGCCTCGGCCAGCGCCAGCTCGAGGGTGCGCAGTGCGGCCTGGTCGGCGCCGCTGGAGGCACCGAGCAGGTCGGCCACCACCGACACCCCGCGCCACTCCCCCGGCTCCAGCCCGGTGGCGGCCAGCAGCGAGAGCAGCTCCTCGGGGCTGAACCGCCGCCGCGCCGGGCCGGACCGGGCGGGCGCCGGGTCGCGGTCGGCGAGCAGCGCGCGGGCCTCCACCGGGTGGCCGCCGACGGCCCGGGCCAGGACCGCGCCGGCCCGGTTGGCCGAGGCGATGGACAGCTGGCCGCCCGAGCGGAGCACCCCGGCGATCTGGGTGAGCGTGCTGGCCGGGTCGTCGACCACCTCGAGCACGAAGTGGCACAGCACCAGGTCGAAGAGGTCGCCCTCGGGCAGCGCGGTGAGCATCCGGTCGCCGTCGCCCTGGATGCCGCGCACCTGCTCGCCCGCGCCGGCGGCCGCGGCCCGGCGGTGCAGCGTGGCGAGGGCGTCGGCGCTGGGGTCGACGACGGTCAGCTGGTGGCCGAGCTGGGCCAGCGGGACGGCGAACATGCCGCTGCCGCCGCCCAGGTCGAGCACGCGCAGCGAGGGGCCGGAGGTGACCAGCGGGTCGAGGGCGGCCCAGATCGCCGCCGTCCGGGCCGGAGCCTGCGCGGTGACGGCGGAAGGGTTCGACACCCCGGGGAGCCTAGTGCCGCCGCGGGCGCGCAGCAGAGCGCCGTCGCGGAACGACACCGTCCGTCGCGAGTGGTGCGAGTGGCGGATGGGGTGCCGGAGGTGCGGGCCGCGCGCGTGTCCCTTCCGGGGTGGGCTGCTGCTGCCTAGGTTGCCGCCATGCCGAGTTACCGCCTGCTGGACGGGGACGGACGCCCGACCGACCTCTTCACCGCCTCGTGCGACGACGAGGCGCGGACCTTCGGGGTGCTGCGCGCCCACGAGCTCCCGCGTCCCGAACCCCGGTTCGGGTCCCGCCGCGACTTCCAGGTGCAGCGCCAGGACGGCGAACGCTGGCAGCTGCTCGTCGCCTTCGCCCCGGTCTGAGGGAGGACCCCGTCCCCCTCGTCCCTCGCACGCTCGGGACGAGGCCCTGGACGGGGCCGGCGGGACCGGCCAGGGTGACCAGATGGTGCGGCGCGTAGCGGTCCTGTCCGACGTCCACGGGGTGCTGCCCGTGCTGGAGGCGGTGCTCGCCGAGCCGGACGTCGCCGGGGCGGACCTGGTGGTGGTGACCGGTGACCACGCGGCCGGGCCCCAGCCGGTGGAGGTGCTGGACCGGCTGACGGCGCTGGGCGACCGGGTGCTGCTGGTGCGCGGCAACGCCGACCGCGAACTGGTGGCGCTGGCCGGCGGGGCGGACGTCGAGGTGCCCGACCCGGTGAGCAGGTGGGCGGCGGCACAGCTGCGCCCCGACCAGGTCGAGCTGCTGGCCGGCCTGCCGCACCCGGTGACGCTGGACGTCGAGGGCTTCGGGCCGACCGTCTTCTGCCACGGCACACCCCGGGACGACGAGGAGGTCGTGCTGGTCGACACCCGGCTGGAGCGGTGGGCCGAGGTGTTCGCCGACCTGCCGGCGGAGGTCGCGACGGTGGTCTGTGGCCACACCCACATGCCGTTCCTGCGGCTGGTGGACCGGCGGCTGGTGGTCAACCCCGGCAGCGTCGGGATGCCCTACGGGCGCGCGGGCGGGCACTGGGCGCTGCTGGCCGACGGGGCCGTCACCCTGCACCGGACGCCGCTCGACGTGGACGCCGCGGTGGCCCGGGTGGTCGCCGAGTCCGGCTACCCGGACCGGCAGGAGTGGGCCGACTACTTCCTCCGCTCGGCCGCCAGCGACGCCGAGGCGCTCACCGTCTTCGGCCCCCGCGACGGCCGCGCGGCCGGCTGAGCCGGCACCGGTCAGCGCACCCGCTGGCCCCCGGTCCGGCGGCCGTCGACATCGGGACCGTGTCGGGCAGCCGTCACCGCTGCCAGCGATGAACCCGCACGGCCCAGGACTCGGCGGGTCCTGGGCCGTGCGGGTTCAGAGCCCTCGACCCCGAGGTCAGTGGCCGGAGCTGCCGGGGCTGGAGTGCCAGAGCTTGCGCGGGGGTTCGGCCGCCGCGCGGCGGACAGCGGTCGCTGCATCGTCACCGGCGGGCTTGACGTCGGCGTAGGGCGACATCCGGAAGCCGGTCGGGTGCACCAGCACCGGGCGCACCACCACCGGACGCGGACCGTAGGAGGCAGCCGCGCCGCTGATCGCCTGGTCGGTGCACTGCCCGGGGGTGGCCATCAGGTCGGCGACCGCGGCCAGCCCGCCGGTCTCCCACGCCTCGTGCAGCGCCGGCAGCTCCCAGGCGCCGGTGGCCCGCATCGACACCCCGCGCGGCCCGGTGCGGCGCATGACCCCGCGGACCACCAGCAGCCAGGAGTGGAAGACGGTGGAGGCGTAGGTGCCCTGGACGTCCTCGAAGAAGGTCGAGTCCGCGCACCCGGTGCCGTCGTCGAGGGTCACGAACACCACCCGCTTGCCGGACCGGACCGGCGGGGTCTGGGTGGCCACCTTCACCCCGGCCACCAGCACCTCCGCACCGCTGCGGCACTGCAGCAGCTCCCCGGCCGGCACCGCACCGAGCGCAGCCAGGAACGGCCGGTAGAACTCGATGACGTGCCTGCTGGCGTCCAGCCCGAGCACCTCGAGCTCGGCGCGCACCCGCTCGGCGTCGGTGAACTCCGGCAGCCCGGAGCTGACGAACTCCGGCTGGCCGGTGTCCCCGCCGCCCTCATCGACGTCGAACAGCCCAGGCTCGGGCCCACCGTCGGCTCCGGCCCCACCGTCGGATCCGGCCCCGAAGAGGTCGAGCCCGAGCTGCCCGGTGCTGCTGGCCCGCGCCCCGCTGCGGCTCCACCGGTTGAGTTCGCCGATCTGCAGCAGCAGGTCGCGGCGGGTCAGCTGCTCGCGCCGCCGGGCCGGCCGGCCGCCCTCGCTGTCGCGGACCCCGAACCCGTAGATCGAGTCGAACCCCCCGGCCAGCACCAGCCGCTCCACCACCGGCCGGGACACCTTCGCCCGGTTCCAGAAGTCGGTGAGCGACCGGTAGGGCTGCCCGTCGACGATCCGGGCGACCTCCTCGTCGTTGATCCCCTTCACGTCGGCCAGCGACAGCCGGATGCCGTACCGCCCGGGCTCGGGCATCGCCGCGGGCATCCACGGTGGCCGGGGCACGAGCTCCACCCCGCCGTCCTCGTCGGGCCCGCCGTCGTCCAGGCCGCCGTCGTGCGAGCCCTTGTCGCCCGGGTCACCGTCGTGCGAGCCCTCGTCGTGCGAGCCCTCGTCGTGCGAGCCACCGTCGTACGAGCCACCGTCGTCCGGACCGCTGTCGTCCGGGCCGGCGTCGACCCGCTCGATCCGGTAGCTGCCGGCCGAGGCGTTCACGTCGAGCCCCAGCACGGCCACCCCGAAGTTCCGGGCGTCGTCGAGGATCAGCCGCTTGGGGTACATGCCCGGGTCGTGGGTGAGCACCCCGGACAGGAACGCCGCGGTGTGGTGGGTCTTGAGCCAGGCCGACTGGTAGGTGGGCAGCGCGAACGCCGCGGCGTGGGCCTTGCAGAAGCCGAACGAGCCGAAGGCGACCAGCACCTCCCACACCTTCTCGACCACCGCGACGTCGAAGCCCTCCTCCAGTGCCCGCGGGGCGAACCAGGCCTTGACCTCGGCGTGGGCGTCCTTCTCCCCCAGCGCGCGGCGCACCTCGTCGGCGCTGGCCAGGTCGCAGCCGGTCATCACCGACACGATCTGCAGCACCTGCTCGTGGAAGACCACCACCCCGGCGGTCTCCTCCAGCGCCGGCTGCAGCGCCGGGTGCAGATAGACCGGGTCACGCCAGCCGTTCCGGGCCATCAGGAACGGGGTGACCATGTCGCTCTTCACCGGGCCGGGCCGGAACAGGGAGATGTCGACGATGAGGTCCTCGAAGGTCTGCGGACCGAACTTGCCGACCAGCTCCCGCTGCCCCGGTGACTCGATCTGGAACATGCCCAGCGTGCGGGTGCTGCGGATCAGCTCGAACGTCGTCGGGTCGTCGCGGGGCACCGCGTCGATGTCGAGCTCCTCGCCATCGACCCGGGCCACCTCGTCCATGGCGTGGGCGATGGCCGACTGCATCCGGATGCCGAGCAGGTCGAGCTTGAGCAGCCCCAGCTCCTCGACGTCGTCCTTGTCGAACTGGCTCATCGGGTAGCCGAGGTAGCTGCTCTCGACCGGGGTGCGGTCGAGCAGCGTGGCGTCGGACAGCAGCACGCCGCACGGGTGCAGCGCGATGTGCCGGGGCAGCCCGTCGAGCCGGGCGACCAGGTCGAACATCAGGTCGAGGTCACCGCTGCCGCCCCCACGCCGGGAGCCCATCCGGCTGGCCCGCAGCTCCGGCAGGTCGCGCAGCGCGGCGTGCACCTGGTTGGCCCGGATGTGCGGGAACGCCTTGGCCACCGCGTCGATCTCGGCCGGCGGCAGGCCGAGCGCGGCGCCGACGTCGCGGATGGCGTGCCGCACGCGGTAGGTGTCCATCATCGAGATGCAGCTGACCCGGTGGGCCCCGAAGCGGTCGATCACCGCGTCGTAGACCTCCATCCGCCGGGCGGACTCCACGTCGATGTCGATGTCGGGCAGCTGGTGGCGCAGCGGGGAGAGGAAGCGCTCCATCAGCAGGCCGTAGCGGATCGGGTCGACGTCGGAGATGCCCAGCAGGTAGGTGACCAGGCTGCCGGCGCCCGAGCCGCGGGCGGCCGCCCGCACCCGCAGCTCCTTGATCAGGGCGACCACGTCGGCGACGGTGAGGAAGTAGGAGGGGTAGCCCAGCTGCTCGATCACCGCCAGCTCGGACTCCAACCGCTCGCGCACCGGACCCGACGGGGTCATCCCCCGCCGGCCGAACCCGGCCTCGCAGCGGGCCCGCAGCACCTGCGCCGGGCCCATGCCCCGCTCGGCGTCGGTGGTGACCACGTCGAGCTCGGGGTAGCGCACGGTCCCGATGCCCAGGTCCTCGCGGACGTCGACGGCGCACTGCTCGGCGATGCGGGCGGTGGTCTCCAGCAGCCGGAGCGCGACGTCCCGGTCGGGGCCGGCGATGTCCTCGGCGACCTCGGCCATCTCCTTGCCCGACTTCAGGTGCCCCTCGGCGGTGCGCCGGTCGACGTGCCGCTCCCCCAGCGGCACCAGCCGGCGGGCGGCGTCCAGGACGTCGGCGGTGGGGGCGTCGAAGGCATCGACGTAACGGACCGCGTTGGTCAGCACCGCCGGGACACCGGCCTCGGTGGCCAGTGCCAGCAGCGCCTGCGCGCGGGACCGGTCGCCCTGCCCGCGGTGGTGCACGATCTCGACCACCAGCTGGCCGGGGCCGAACACCGACCGCCAGGCGGCCAGCCGGGCACGGGCGAGGTCACCGTGGCCGTCGGCCAGCGCCCGGCCGACCGAGGAGCCCGGGCCGAGCACCGCCAGCAGGCCGGTCGCGTGCTCCCCGGCCAGGGTCAGCGAGCTGACCGGCTCACCGCGGGTGCCTCCGAGGTGGGTGGCGCTGGTGAGCCGGCACAGCGACCGCCAGCCGGCGCCGTCCTTGGCGAGGAAGGTGACCCGCGGCAGCCGCGGGTCGACCCCGGCCCCGCCCCGCGCCGGTGCCCGGCGACCGGAGGGGTGGCGCGCCCGGTGCAGGTCGGCGGCGCGGACGCGGCCGGGCTCACCGCCGGCGACCGGGTCGACGGCCAGGTCGACGCCGAACAGCGGCCGGATGCCCGCCGACCGGGCGGCGAGGGCGAACTTGACCGCGCCGTAGAGACCGTCACGGTCGGTCAGCGCCAGCGCCCCCATGCCGTGGTCGGCCGCCCGGGTGACCAGGTCGGCCGGGTGGTTGGCGCCGTGCCGCATCGAGTAGCCCGAGGCGACGTGCAGGTGGACGAAGGGGTCACTCACGAGCCGGGCTCGCTGGCGTTCACCCGGCGCGTTCGCGCCACTGCTGTGCTCATGCGTGAGCTCGCACGCTCGCTCACGAGGCGGCAGGACGGCGACGGCCGCCGTCCATCGACCGCAGCCGGACGGGGGCCGGCGGGGAGGCCGGCCGGCTGATCGTGGTCTCCACGACGCCGAGGAAGGTGCGCACGTCGCGGACGAGGTCGTCGGCCTCCCGCTCGGTGACCGCGTGCGAGAGCCCGGCCTCGGCCGCGGCCCGCTTGGCCGCGCCGGCGGCGAAGAACGCCGCCCACTCACCCAGCTCGGGGGCGACGCGGGTGATCAGCACCCAGGCGCTGCGCGGCCGGTGCCGGCCGGCCTCGGGCTGGGTGCGGGCGGCCAGCACCGCCGCGGCGGCGCGCAGGGCGGCCAGGTGCGCGGTGGCGTACCGCCAGCCGGCGTCGGGACTGCCGGTCGCCTCGGCCAGCCCGCGGTGGGCCTGGCCGAGCAGCTGGGCGGCGGCGGACGGCAGGGCCGGGGGCAACGGGAGCTCCTCCTGCTCGGGGGCCGGCAGGGCCCGGACGGCGCCCATCAGTCGTGCGCCCGCACGAGCAGCCACTGCCCGGCCGTCGGCTCCCAGGACAGGTCGAAGACCCCTGCGAAGCTCATCCGGGACCGCCCGGCCCGCGAGGCCTCCACCCGCCAGACCTGCCGGGTCGCGACCAGGTCGGCCGAGGCGCCACGACCGGCGGGGTCGGGCTGCCACCACGGGGCGGTCTCGAGCCAGGAGTCGAGCAGCTCGCCCACCACGTAGCGGGTCTGGCCGCGCCAGAACTGGGCCGGCCCCGTCGGCCCCTGCTCGACCTGCACCTCTTCACCGACGCGGCCACCGGCCCCGACGAGCACTCGGCTCATGACAGACTCCCCAACTCCTCGCCCCACCGGCCGACCCGCACCCCCGGCCCGGCGGGGAAGCGCATGCGGGGAAGGCATGACGGCCCGGGCCGGTGAGCGGACCCACCGGTGTTCGAACACGTGTTCGAACACGTCGAGTAGACCGGAGACGGAGCGGGGACGTCAAGCTGGGACGGGCGCGTCCACGAGCGTGTCCTTGCAGCCACTGCACCGACGGTCGGGGACAACTCGTTTGCACCGCGCCCCACCGCCGGTGTCGACTGGACCGGTGCCTGCCCTGCCCCGTGCGCTGACGCCCCTCCGGCGTCCGGGCTACCGCTGGCTGGCCGTCTCACTGGTGCTCACGCTGACCTCCTCGGGCCTCTACCTGCTGGCCGTGGTCTGGCAGGTGATCGAGCTCGGTGGCGGTCCGGCGGCGCTGTCCCTGGTCAGCGCCGGCACGGCCGTGGGCATGCTGCTGACCACGCTGCTCGGTGGCGCCCTGGCCGACCGGGTGCCGCAGCGGCGCCTGCTGCTGGTCGTCGCCGTCGCCGAGCTGGGCGCGACGGGCGTGGTCGCCGGGCTCTCGCTGGCCGGGCTGCTGCAGCTGTGGCACCTGGCCGCGGCGTCGCTGCTCATCGGGCTGGCCCAGGGCCTCTACTACCCGGCCTATTCCGCGCTGGTGCCCGCCCTGCTGCCCGCCGACGAGCTGCTGGCGGCCAACGGGCTGGAGGGCGTGCTCCGGCCGCTGCTCACGCAGGCCGCCGGCCCGGCCGCGGCCGGGGCGATCGTCGCGGCCGCCTCACCCGGCGCGGCCCTGCTCGTCACCGCGGTGGCCGCGCTGGGCGCGGTCCTGGCGCTGCTGCGGCTGCCGGCCACGCCGCTGCGCCGCGACCTGGACGCCGAGGCCGCGGCCGCCGGCGGGCCGGCCCGGCACCCGGTCGCCGCGCTGCTGCACGACGTCCGGGTCGGCTTCTCCTACATGGTCGCCACCCCGTGGCTGCTCGCGACGCTGGTCTTCGCCTCGCTGCTGGTCCTCGTGGTGCTCGGCCCGCTGGAGGTGCTCACCCCCTTCGCGCTGCGCGAGCAGACCGGCGGCGGGCCCTCGGAGCACTCGCTGGTGCTGGCCTCGTTCGGGATCGCGGGGGCGGTGGGCTCCCTCGCCGTTGCCTCGCGCCCGCTGCCGCGCCGCTACCTGACGTTGATGATCATGCTGTGGGGCGCCGGGTGCCTGCCGCTGGCGGTCTTCGGCGTGGCCACCGAGCTGTGGCTGTTCGTGCTCGCCGCCGCGGTCGCCGGCGCGGCCTTCCAGGGCGCCACCGTCATCTGGGGCACGCTGCTGCAGCGCCGGGTGCCCCCGGCGATGCTCGGCCGGGTGTCCAGCCTGGACTTCTTCGTCTCGCTGGCCTTCCTGCCGGTGTCGATGGCACTGGCCGGCCCGGTGAGCGGGGCGATCGGGGTGCCGGCCACCTTCGCCCTCGCCGGGCTGGTGCCCCCGGTGCTGGCGGTGGCCGCGATCGTGGTGGCCCGGCTGCCCGCCGACGAGATCGCCCACCCGCTCGACACCCCGGCCCGCACGACGGACGGGACGACGGACGGCACGACCGGGGAGACGACCGAGGACACGGCCGCCCTCGGTCGGAGGTGAGCACCGGGCGGTGCGGCGGGCTCCCCCGGCCGGTGGCAGGATCGCGCGCATGACCTCAGCGGAGATCCCGCAGCACCCCCGGGTCGCCGAGGTCGTGCAGCTGCTGCGCGCCGCCGGCGTCCCCGGTGAGGTGCGCGTGCTGCCCGACAGCGCCCGGACGGCGGCCGAGGCGGCCGCCGGGCTCGACGTGCCGGTCGGCGCCATCGCCAACAGCCTGGTGTTCGACGTGGGCGGCCAGCCGCTGCTGGTGCTGACCAGCGGCGCGCACCGGGTGTCCGAGCCGCTGGTGGCCGAGCTGCTCGGCGTCCCGGCGGTCGTCCGGGCCACCCCAGAGTTCGTCCGGCAGCACACCGGGCAGGCCATCGGCGGCGTCGCCCCGGTCGGGCACCCCGAGCCCATCGGCACGCTGGTCGACGTCGAGCTGGCCCGGCACACGCAGGTCTGGGCGGCCGCCGGTCACCCGCACACCGTCTTCCCGACCAGCTACACCGAGCTGCTGCGGCTGACCGACGGCACCCCCGCCGAGGTCGGTCCCGGCCCGTCGGTCGAGCTCGGCACGGCGCCGCACCCCGAGGCGGTGGCCTCGTGACCGGCACGACCCCGGCGACCCGGGTCGTCGAGCTGCCCACCCCCTGGATGCGCGAGCACCTGCACGATGCGCTGGCCATCTACGGCGCGGCGATGGGCTACGGCGACGCCGTCGTCGCCGGTCGCTACGGCTACGCCGTCCAGCACACCGAGCGCACCGGCTTCCGCGCGGTCGGGGCGTTCGTGGAGACGCCGGACGGCGAGCGGCTGGTCGGCTTCGGCTACGGCTACCTGGTCGCGCCCGGCCAGTGGTGGCACGACCAGGTGCGCAACGCCCTGGACCGGCGGACGGCGAAGCAGTGGCTGCCCGGCGCCTTCGAGGTCTGCGAGCTGCACGTGCACCCAGACCACCAGAGCCGCGGGCTGGGCCGGCAGCTGCTGCACGCCCTGGTCGCCGACGCCGACTCCCCGGTGGCGCTGCTGAGCACGCCCGACACCGACACCAAGGCGTTCCGGCTCTACCACGCCGACGGCTTCGTCGACCTCGCCCGGGGCCACCACTTCCCCGGCGACTCCCGCCCCTTCGCCATCCTGGGTGCCCGCCTGCCGCTGGCCCCGCCTGTCCGGAAGGACTGATCGCCGTTCCCAGCTCGCCGCAGGACACCGCCGTCCCCGCGCCGCCCGGCGACACCACCGTCGACGCCGTCGTCATCGGCTCCGGGCACAACGGCATGGTCGCCGCCGCCCACCTGGCGAAGGCCGGGCTGCGGGTGGAGGTGGTGGAGTCCGACGAGGTGCTGGGCGGCGCGGTCTCCACGGTCGAGCGGTGGCCCGGCGTCCGGGTCGACCGCGGGTCCAGCGCGCACGTGATCATCCGGCACAGCGGGGTGGTCGAGGAGCTGGAGCTCGACCGGTTCGGGCTGCGCTACATCGACTGCGACCCATGGGCCTTCGCGCCCGCCCCGGTGCCCGGCGACCCCGGCCCGGACGGGCAGCCGCTGGTGTTCTCCGTCGACCTGGACGCCACCTGCGCCTCCATCGCCGCTGCGTGCGGGGAGGCCGACGCCACGGCCTACCGCCGCTTCGTCGAGGTGTGGGGCCCGCGCAGCGCCGCCGTCGTCAAGGCCTTCGGCGACCGGCCCGGCCCGGTCCAGCTGGTTCGGCACCTGTGGCCGGTGGGCGCCCCCCG
Source organism: Modestobacter muralis (assembly GCF_010682105.1). Taxonomy (GTDB): domain Bacteria; phylum Actinomycetota; class Actinomycetes; order Mycobacteriales; family Geodermatophilaceae; genus Modestobacter; species Modestobacter muralis. Next base: position 96,577 of record NZ_JAAGWH010000014.1, read on the forward strand.
CCGCGGCCAGCCGCGCACCCCGGGCGGCGAGATCGCCACCGACTTCATCGGCTCCGGCGACGCCCTGCTCGACCGCTGGTTCACCCACGAGCGGCTCAAGGCCGCCCTGGCCTGGTTCGGCGCGCAGTCCGGCCCGCCGATGTCCGAGCCCGGCACCGCGGCGATGGTCGGCTGGGTGGCGCTGCTGCACGACGTCCCGCCCGGCCACCCGGTGGGCGGCTCCGGCGGGCTCACCCAGGCCCTCGCAGCCCGGCTGACCGCCGATGGCGGCCGGGTCACCCTCGGCGACGGCGCGGCCCGGCTGCTGGTCGAGGGCCCGGACGGCGCCCGGCGGGTGACCGGTGTGCAGACGGTGTCCGGACGGCGGATCACCGCCCGCGTCGTCGTCGCCGCCTGCCACGTGCTCGCCACGAAGGCCCTCGCCGGGGACGACGCCCCGCCGGCGCTGGCCGACGCGGACCCGCCGCTGGGCAACGGCTTCGGCCTGGTGCTGCGCTGCCAGACCGACGCCCTGCCCGACTACCCCGGCGTCGGCGAGGAGGCCCTGCAGGGCCTGCAGCTGCTGTGCACCGACCGCGCCCAGCTGGCCCGGGCGCACGGTGACTACCTCGCCGGGGAGCTCCCCCGCGAGCCGGTGCCGCTGGCCATGTCGTTCTCCGCGAGCGACCCGACGCTGGCCCCCGAGGGGCAGCACGTGGTCACCATCTGGGGCCAGTGGTACCCCTACGCCCTCGCCGACGGCAGCCACTGGGACGACCTGGCCGAGGACGCCGCCCAGCAGCTCGTCGCCGCGGTCGACCGGTACGCCCCCGGCTTCGCCGGCTCGGTGCAGCGGATGTACGTCCAGACCCCGCTGAAGCTGGAGCGGGAGCTGTCGCTGCTGCGCGGCAACGTCATGCACGTGGAGATGAGCCTGGCCAGCATGTTCGGCTTCCGGCCCACCCCCGCGCTGTCCGGCCACCGGGTCCCCGGGCTGGACGGGCTGTACCTGGCCGGTGCCTCCACCCACCCCGGCGGCGGGGTCTCGGGCAACTCCGGGCGTACCGCCGCGCGGATCGTGCTGGCCGACCGCCGTCCCGCCGCGCGGCTGCGCGCCGGGCTGCGGGCGGGGGTGCGGAGCCGGCTGGCGGCCAGGACGGGGCGGTGACGGCCACCGCCGTCCCCGGGCGCACCCGGCCGGCGCCGGGCTGGCTGCCGCTGGCGCTGACCGTGGCGCTGCTGGCCACCGCGATCGCCTACCCGCTGTCCGGCGGCTCGGCCCGCACCGGCATCAGCTGGGTGATCGTGCTGCTGGGCTCCGCGGCCGCGATCAGCCACGCCTGGGTCAGCCGCGGCGCCCGGACCGGCCTGGGGGTGCTGGTGCTCGTCGCCGTGGTCGCCGTCGGGTTCGAGGCGCTGGGGCTGTCGACCGGCTTCCCGTACGGCACCTACGACTACAGCGACGTGCTGGGCCCCACGCTGCTCGGCGTCCCGTTCCTGGTGCCGCTGGCCTGGCTGATGATGGCCTGGCCGAGCTGGGTCCTCGCCCGGCGGCTGGCCCCGGGGTCGCGCCCGCTGCGGGTGCTCGTGGCCGCCTACGTCTTCGCCGCCTGGGACGTCGTGCTGGACCCGCAGCTGGTGCAGGCCGGCTTCTGGCGCTGGGCGCACCCCACGCCGGGGCTGCCCGGCATCGACACGGTGCCGCTGACCAACCTGGCCGGCTGGCTGGTCGCCGGGCTGGTGCTGATGACGCTGCTGGACCTGCTCGTGGCCCGCACCGCGACCTCGCCCCGCATCGGCGACACCGCACCGCTGCTCACGCTGGCCTGGATGGTGCTGGGCGGGGCGCTGGCGCACGCGGTCTGGCTCGACCTCCCCGGGTCGGCCGTGTGGGGCGTCGCCCTGGCGGCGCCGGTGATCGTCGCGCTGGTCCGCCGACGGTGAGTCCGGCGGCGCACCGGCTGGTGCAGGCGTGCGCCGGGCTGTCGGTGCTCGCTGCCGCGCACGCGGCGGTCAACACCGCGCTGCTGCGCCGTCCCCCGCTCGCGCCGCGGGCGGTCGACCGCCGGGTCACCGTGGTCGTGCCGGCCCGGGACGAGGCCGACCAGATCGAGGGGTGCCTGGCCGCGCTGCTGGACCAGCGCGGTGTGCCGGGACTGCGCGTGGTGGTGGTCGACGACGGCTCCACCGACGGCACCCCCGACCGGGTCCCGGTCGACCCCCGGGTGCAGGTGCGCACCGCCCGGCCGCCGGGTCCGGGGTGGCTGGGCAAGCCGAACGCCTGCGCCCAGGGCGCGGCCGCCGCCGGGGACGCCGACCTGCTGGTGTTCCTCGACGCCGACGTCCGGCTGATGCCCGACGCGATCGCCTCGGCCGTCGCCGTGCTGGACGACGCCGGCCTCGACCTCGTCTCACCCTGGCCGCGGCAGCTCACCGGCACTGCGGCCGAGCGGCTGGTGCAGCCGCTCCAGCAGTGGCTGTGGGCCACCCTGCTGCCGCTGCGGCCGGCCGAGCGCTCGCCCCGGCCCTCGCTGGCCGCGGCCAACGGCCAGTTCCTGGTGGTGCGGCGCGCGGCGTACGAGCGGGCCGGCGGGCACACGGCGGTGCGCGGTGAGGTCCTGGAGGACATCGCCCTGCTGCGTGCGGTCAAGGCCGCCGGCGGGCGCGGGGTCGTCGTCGACGGGTCGACGCTGGCCACCTGCCGGATGTACGACGGCTGGCCGGCGGTCCGCGACGGCTACACGAAGTCGCTGTGGTCGGCGCTGGGCGGGCACCCGGCGGCGTCGGCCGGGGCCGCCGTGGCGCTGGGCGCCGTCTGGGTGCTCCCCCCGCTGGCGGCCCTGACCGGGTCGCGGGCCGGACTGGTCGGCTACGCGGCCGGCGTGCTGAACCGGGCGGTCGTCGCGGCCGGCACCGGCGGGCGGGTGTGGCCCGACGCGCTGGCCCACCCGGTGTCGGTGGCGCTGTTGGACCTGCTGGTGGCCCGCTCGCTGCGCGCCCACCGCCGCGGTGAGCTGACCTGGCGGGGCCGCACGCTGACCGTCCCGCGCTGAGCGCGACGATGGGGCGGTGACCGAGCCCAGCAGTCCCCCGCGCACCGGCTTCGACCCCGGGCAGATGGAGACGGGCGCCTTCTACCGGGTGCTCAACTCCGTCGTCGTCCCCCGCCCGATCGCCTGGGTCGTGACCCGTTCGGCCGAGGGTGTGCACAACCTGGCGCCGCACTCGTTCTACACGGTGGCCTGCGTCGACCCGCCGATCGTGCAGTTCACCTCGGTGGGCCGCAAGGACTCCCTGGTCAACGCCGAGGCGACCGGGGACTTCACGGTCAACCTCACCCCGGAGTCGATGTTCGAGCAGGCCAACGCCACCGGCACCGACTTCCCGCCCGAGGAGAGCGAGGCCGAGCACACCGGCGTCCGCCTGGAGCCCAGCGAGACCGTCGCGGCGATGCGGGTGGCGCAGTCACCGGTGTCGCTGGAGTGCACGCTGCACTCGACGCTGCGGCTGGGCGACAGCACCGTGGTGTTCGGGCAGGTGCGGCACATCGCCGTCCACACCGCCGCCGTCCGCGACGGCCGCCCGCGGATCGAGCACCTGCGCCCGCTCGCCCGCCTGGGCGGCAACGAGTGGGCGACGATCGGCGAGGTGAAGGAGATCCGCCGCATCCCCTACGCCACCTGGACCGAGGACCCCTCGATCGGCGAGCAGCTCCGCGGCGACTGACGGCGGAAGTGGCCACTTCCGCCCTCGAGGACCCGTCGAGGGGCCATCTTCGCGAACATGGCCCCTCCTCGACGGGCCGTCAGGACGGCAGGTGCGGGGCGACCTCGTCGGCGGCGTCGGCGCCGAAGGCGGCGGCGAAGCGTTCGAGGAACAGCTCGCGGGGCAGCGAGTACTCCTGGGTGCCGACGACCTCGACGGCGGCGGTGGCGACCGCCGAGCCGACCTGGGTGGCGCGCTCGAGGCCCAGCCCCCACTGCCGGGCGGCGACGAAGCCGGCGCGCAGCGCGTCGCCACCGCCGGTGGGCTCGACCGGCTTGGTCTCCGGGACGGCGATGACGTGGACCGGCTCGGTCCCGGCCTGCTCGACGACCACGCCGTCCGCGGCCCGGGTGGTGACCCAGGTGCCGACCCGGGCGAGCACCTCGGCGTCGTCCCAGCCGGTCTTCTGCAGCAGCAGGGCGTGCTCGTACTCGTTGGTGAAGAGCAGGTCTGCGCCGTCGACCAGGTCGCGGATCATCTCCCCGTCGGCCCAGGCCAGCTGCTGGCTGGGGTCGGCGAGGAAGGGGTAGCCGCGCTCCCGGCACTCGGCGGTGTGCTGCACCATCGCGGTCGGGTCGTTCGGCCCGATGATCACCAGGTCCAGGCCGCCGACCCGGTGCTCGACCGGGGCCAGCTCGATCATCGAGGCCTCGCTCATGGCGCCCGAGTAGAACGAGGCGATCTGGTTGTTGGCCACGTCGGTGGTGCAGGTGAACCGGGCGGTGTGCTTCATCTCCGACCACCGGACGCTGCTGGTGTCAACGCCGTGCCGGGTCAGCCAGGCGTCGTAGTCGGCGAAGTCGCTGCCCACCGCCCCGACCAGCACCGGGGAGAGGCCGAGCAGCCCCAGCCCGTAGGCCATGTTCGCGCCCGCGCCGCCGCGGTGCTGCACCAGGTCGTCGACCAGGAAGGAGAGCGAGACGTTCTCCATCTTGCCCTCGACGAACTGGTCGGTGAACTTCCCGGGGAAGGTCATCAGGTGGTCGGTGGCGATCGAACCGGTCACGACGACGGGCATGAGGGGCTGCTCTCTCCGGGGGGACAACGGCCATCGAGCGGCCGGTCGAGCCCCGGCCGGGACCGGGCGCGGGACCGCTCCAGGGTAGGAGCCGCCCCGGCCGGCCGCGCGGGGCGGTCAGCCGGCCGGGGTCTCCTCGCCCAGCGCGCGGCGCAGCTGGACGCCGAGCTGGGTGGTGCCGACGACGCCCAGCAGGCAGCCGACGGCCGCCCCGGCGGTGACCAGCACGGCCACCACGTCGTGCCCGCCGACCTCGATGCCCAGCAGCGCGACCACCCCCGCACCGCCCAGCCCGAACGCGGACATGACCACCCGGGTGGGGCGCTCCCACACCGAGATGGCCCCGGTCTCGCTCACCCCGGCCTGCCCGGCGCGGGCGCGCAGGTAGTCCGGCAGCCAGCACAGCGCGCCGAAGGCCACGGCCAGCCAGCCCGGCGCCCCGGCCACCCAGAAGGCGAGCGCGTAGGCGACCTCGGTGAGCCGGTCGACCGCGGAGTCCAGCACGAACCCGCGCCGGGACGCCCGGCCGCCGGCGATGGCCAGCGCGCCGTCCAGGGAGTCCAGCAAGCCCGACAACCCGATCAGCAGGCCGCACACGACCAGCCAGCCACCCCCGGCCGCCGCCGGCCCCACCGCGGCCCCGGCCACCACCAGGCCCAGCGCGGTGGCCACCAGCGGGGAGAGCCGCGCCAGCGGGACGGCGAGGGTGTAGGCCAGGGTCAGCCAGCCGTGCACCCACCGGCTGTCGGCCGGGTCGGTGTCGCCGTGCCACCGCGACCAGGCCGCCAGGTACTCGTCACGGCTCAGCACCGGGTCAGTCCACCACGTCGCGGGCACGTCCCGGCACGGGCAGGGACAGTGGGGTGGTGCTCGCCGGCCTCTCCCCCGCCCGCCGCCGCCTGGTGGTGGCGCTGCTCGCCGTCCTCGTCGTCGCCGCGGCCGGCATCGCCGCCGTCCTCGTCGTCCCGCGGCTGACCGGTCCCGAGGCCGACCGGACGGCGCCGGCCGCCGAGCAGACGCCGGGGCCGGTCCTCCTGGTGCCCGGGTACGGCGGCTCGACCGGTTCGCTGCAGGTGCTCGCCGACCGGCTCACCGCCACCGGCCGGGACGCCACCGTCGTCGCGGTGCCCGACGGCGGCACCGGCGACATGACCGCCTCCGCCGAGGCGCTTGGCACGGCCGTGGACGACGCGCTGGCCCGCACCGGCGCCGGCAGCGTGGACGTCGTGGGCTACTCCGCCGGCGGGGTGATCGCCCGCCTGTGGGCCGCCGACGGCGGCGCCGACCAGGCCCGGCGGGTGGTCACCCTGGGCTCGCCGCACCACGGCACGACGCTGGCCGACCTGGCCGCCGGCGTGCTGCCCGCCGAGTGCCCGCAGGCCTGCCAGCAGCTGACCACCACCAGCGACCTGCTCGCCGGGCTCAACGCCGGCGACGAGACGCCCGAGGGCCCGGACTGGGTGTCGGTGTGGACCACCGCCGACCAGACCGTCACCCCGCCGGACTCCGCGGAGCTGGCCGGCGCGCTCGACCTCACCGTGCAGTCGGTGTGCGCCGATTCCCGGGTGACGCACGGGCAGCTGCCCACCGACGCCGTCGTCCAGGGCATCGTGCTCGCCCAGCTCGCCACCGGGCCCCCGGTGCCGCTGGGCCCGGGCGACTGCGCCCGGCTGCGGCAGGGCTGACCCGCCCCGAGGAGCCGACCGGGGTCCGGGCGGTCGCCCGCAGCGGTCCGAGCGACGGCCCGGGCGACGTCCCCCTGCACCAGCAGCTGTCCCCCTGCACCAGCGTTGGTGCGGGGGGACGCACGGTGATCAGGTCACCTGATCAACGCTGCACAGCCGGAGGACGGCGGCGGGACCGCTAGGAGGTGATGTCCTTGGTGGTGAAGTTGGCCCAGGCCGCGCTGACGAGCACCACGACGTAGACGGCCTGCAGCCCGATACCGCGCACGATGTCGCGCCACAGCACCGGCTCGCGGAACAGGTCGACGAAGGCCAGCCAGTAGCGGGTGGGCAGGTAGGGCGCGAAGGACGACGCCGCGTCGAGGGTGAACAGCAGCGACGAGGCGATGAGCACCGCCAGCGCACCGAGCGCCGCGGCCAGCGGCGAGTCGGTGAGGGTGGAGAAGAACAGCGCGAACGCGGCCACCCCCAGCATCGAGACGGTGATGTAGCCGATCGCCAGCACCGTCCGCCAGGCGATCTGCTCGGGGGTGATGGTGGTGCCCGACAGCGTCGTCCCACCGATCGGCTGGACGTCGAAGAGCAGCTGCCCGACCACGTAGCCCACCGCTGCCACCACCACCACGGTGACCAACACGAACGCGATGACCGAGACCAGCTTGGCCACCAGCAGCCGGGTGCGCCCGGCCGGGCGGGCCAGCAGGTACCGCAGCGTGCCGGCCTGGGCCTCCCCGGCGATCGCCTCTCCGGCGACGACGGAGACCGCGATCGGCAGGAACAGCGGCAGCACGATGGCCAGCGCGGCCAGCGGGTAGAGCGTGCCGTTGGTGAGCACGGCGGAGAGGAACACCGGCCCCTCCCCCGGCCGCGGCGCGAGGTCGGTGACCGCCAGCAGCACGGCCACCAGCACCGGCAGGGCGTTGAGCATGCCGATCGTCACCCAGGTGCGAGGACGGCGGAACAGCTTGCGCAGCTCGACGGCGATCACCGGCGCGACCGCTCGCCCGGCGCGTCGACCCGGTCGGCGCTGGTGCTCGCCGCGGCCAGCACCACCTCCTCCAGGGTCGGGCGCTCCAGCGCCAGCCCGGTCACCGGCACCCCGGCGGCGACCAGCGCGGCGTTGACCTCGGCCGGGTCGGCGCCGCGCACCACGGCCCGCCCGACGGAGGTCCGCAGCACCCGGCCGTCGAGCGCGGCGCGCACCCGGTCGGCGTCGGGGGTCTCCACGACGGTGGCGCCGGTGGGCGCGGTGAGGGTGGCCAGCTGGTCCTGCAGCACCAGCCGCCCGCGGTCGAGCACGCCGACCCGGGTGCACAGCTGCTCGACCTCGGCCAGCAGGTGGCTGGAGAGGAACACCGTCGTCCCGGCCCGGTTGAGCTCCAGCAGCAGGTCGCGGATCTCGTGGATGCCCTGCGGGTCCAGCCCGTTGGTCGGCTCGTCGAGCACCAACAGCTCGGGGCGGCGCAGCAGCGCGGCACCCAGGCCCAGCCGCTGGCGCATCCCGAGGGAGAAGTCCTTCACCGGCCGCCGGCCCACCCCGGCCAGGCCGACCTGCTCCAGCACCGTGTCGATCCGCGCGGTCCGGGTGCGGCGGGACCCCCCGGGCCCGGCGGCGTCCAGGAGCGACAGGTTGGCCCGGGCGGACAGGTGGCCGTAGTGCGCCGGGCCCTCGATCAGCGCGCCCACCCGGGGCAGCACCCGGCGCGCCCGCGTCGGCATCGGCTCGCCGAGCAGCTGCACCTCCCCCTCGGTGGGCAGCACGAGGCCGAGCAGCATCCGCACGGTCGTGGTCTTGCCCGAGCCGTTCGCGCCGAGGAAGCCGTAGACGTCGCCGGCGCGGACGTCGAGGTCGATGCCGTCGACCGCGCGCAGCCGGCCGTAGCGCTTGACCAGGCCGGTGGTGCCGATGACGGTGCTCAGGGTGCCTCTCCGGTGAGCTCGGTGGCCGCAGCGGCCAGCGCGTCGAGGGTGACGGTGCCGGTGAGCAGCACCGCGCCGTCGGGGCCGTCGGCCAGCATCAGCCCCAGCGGCCCGGCGGCGATCCGGACGCCGAGGTCGTCCACCACCGCGCCGGGCGCACCGGCCAGCGCGGTGCGCAGCCCGTCCGACGCGCGGCCGGGCAGGGCGCCGACGGTGAGCAGGGTGACCCCGCGGCCGTAGACGCCGACCCGGGCGGGCGCGCCCTCGATCGTGCGGCGGTCCAGGCCGGCCAGGGCGGCGGGCAGCACCAGGGTGCTGTCGCGGGTGCCGCGGGTGGCCGCCAGCAGCAGCTGCGGGGCCTGGCCCTCGCGGATCCCCGCGGCGGCCGGGACGGCGAAGTCGACGACCTCGGCGGGCGGGGTGGTGAGGTCCAGCTCCAGGAAGGACGTGTCGACGGCGGGCTCGCCACCGGCCGCGCCGAACACCTGCACCCGCAGTGGCAGCCCGCTGGCCGCGTCCACCCACACGTCGACCCGGCCGACCGACGCCGACTCCTCGGCCGGCACGACCCGCAGCCCCAGCGCGTCCCGGCCGGCGACCCGGTCGGCGCCGAAGCGGCTGAGCTCGGCGTCCCCGGCCTCCGACAGCAGCCGGCGGCCCAGCGCGCTGGGCAGCAGGTCCGGGGCGCTGGGCAGGGCCAGCGCGGTGTCCGCGGTGCGGGTCGCCGCGTTGGCCACGTAGTCCCAGGTCCAGGTGCCGCTGGCGTCGGCGTGCACGCCGGTCTCCCCGGTGGGCGAGACGACGTCCACCCGCCAGTCGCCCACGCCGCGGTACCAGGTGCGCATCGTCGTCCGGTCGCTGAGCAGGTCCGCGACGCCGGTCAGCTGCTCCCCCACCGGCAGCGCCAGCCCGCCGGCGGCCTGCGCGTAGCCGGCGAAGGCCACGCCCGTGGAGTCCAGCGCGGCCCGGCGCAGGTCGGCGGCCGAGGTGCCGGCGTCCGACGCCGGCAGCGCCCCGATCAGCGGGGGCAGGGCCAGCAGCACCGCGACACCGCCGCCGACGGCCGCCCACCGGCGGGCTGCACCGGTCCGCCGTCGCCCCACGCGGGCCACGGTACGTCGGCATCCTGTGCCCGGCCGGGCGCTCAGCCCAGCGCGACGACCAGGCAGCACCCGGCGAGGACCTCCGGGGAGGACGACGTGCGACGGCCCGCCCGGCCCCCTACGGTCGGTGCCCATGGCCGCCCCGATCAGCGACGCCGTGGTCGTCGACGTCCTCCGCCGGGTCGACCGCAGGCTCACCCCGCTGGCCGAGCGCCTCGGCCGCCCGCCCCGGGTGCACATCGCCCGGCGCGCCGCCTGGTGGGCCGAGCGGGTCAGCCGGGTCGCCGCCGGGGTCTCGGCCGCACCGCGGTTGGCCGGCAAGCTCGCCGACCTGCTGCCGCTGCAGAACACCGTCGGCTCGGCGGTGCAGGCCCTCGTCGTCCTCGGGGTGGCCGGCGAGCACGACGTCCTCGACCCGCCCGCGCGCATCTCGCTGCTGGCCCGGGTGCTGCTGGACCGCGACCTGCCCGCCGACCGGGTCGCCCCGCTGCTGACCCGGGCGAGGGGCAGCTACGTCGACGAGGCGCTGGGCACCGACCGGTCCGGCCTGGACGGCGCGGCCCGCAGCCTGTGGCGGGCCGCCCGGCTGCTGAGCCGGATCGACGACGCCCTCGACGCCCGTCCCAAGGGCAAGCTGCGGCACCGCGCGCTGGCCCAGCTGCCGGTGGTCGGCGTCGTCGGTGGCTACGCCGCCGAACGGGAGGGCCTGCGCCGGGCGGCGGAGGAGGCCGAGCAGCTGCTCAGCAGCTGAGCGCCGGGTGCGGGCTCAGACCGCCAGCACCGCGGCCGGCGCCCCGGTGTCGACGCCCTCCCCGGCCAGGCTCGCGTACACCTCGCGGGTGGCCGTGGAGCGGTTCATGGTGATGAAGTGGATGCCGGGCACGCCCTCGGCGAGCAGCCGCTGGCACATCTGGGTGGCCACCTCGACGCCGTAGGCACGCATCGCCCGCTTGTCCTGGGCGGTGTCGCCGTCCAGCTCGGCGAACCGCTCGCCCAGCTCGTCGGGGAACGCCTGCCCGGACAGCTGCACGATCCGCGTGATCTGCTTGGCGCTGGTCACCGGCATGACCCCGGCGATGATCGGCACGTCGCAGCCGCGTGCGGCGACCCGGTCACGCAGCCGCAGGTAGTCCTCCACCCGGAAGAACATCTGGGTGATCGCGAAGTCGGCGCCGGCCCGGGCCTTGGCGACGAACATGTCGGTGTCGGACTCCAGGTCCGGCGAGCGCGGGTGCTGCTCGGGGAAGGCGGCCACGCCCACGGAGAAGTCGCCGATGTCCTTGATCAGCTCGACCAGCTCGGCGGCGTACCGCAGCCCCTGGGGATGGGCGACCCACTCCGCCTGCGGGTCGGCACCGGGCGGGTCGCCCCGCAGCGCCAGCAGGTTGCGCACCCCGGACGCGGCCAGCCGGCTGATCACGTGCCGCAGCTCGGCGACGCTGTGGTCGACGGCGGTCAGGTGGGCCAGCGGCAGCATCGTGGTGTCGGTGGCGATCCGCTCGGTCACCGAGACGGTGCCCTCGCGGGTGGAGCCGCCGGCGCCGTAGGTGACGGAGACGAACGAGGGCTGCAGGCGCTCGAGTTCACGCAGCGCCGTCCACAGCTGCCCCTCCCCGGCGTCGTCCTTCGGGGGGAAGAACTCGAAGGACCAGGTCGGCCGCCCCTGGTCGAGCAGCTCGCGCACGGTGCCGGTCACGGGAGTCGATCGTACGGGCGTCGGGCCCCCGATCGGCACCCTGTCGTGCCCGGGAGCGATCGCGCCACGCCGAGTTGGGCGATACTCGCCTGGTGACAGTCGGGACGCAGCAGCGCGAACCCTCCACGGGGAGCCCCACCGAGACCGCCGGAACGCCCGCTTTCGCGGTCGCCGACCTCGGCCGGCTGCGGGCCGCCGTCGAGCGGGCCCTCTCCACCTTCCTCGTCGAGCAGCGCGAGACGCTGGCCGGCATGGCCGAGGAGCTGGTGCCGGTCGCCGACGAGGTCGTCGCGGTCGCCAGCGGCGGCAAGCGGCTACGCCCGGCCTTCGCCTACTGGGGCTGGCGCGGCTTCGCCGGCGCCTCGGGTGCCGAGGTCGAGGCCGACGACGCCGTGCTGCGGGCGGTGGCCGCCCTGGAGCTGGTGCACAGCTCCGCCCTCGTGCACGACGACGTCATGGACGCCGCGGACACCCGTCGCGGCCGCCCGGCCACGCACGTCGGGTTCGCCGACCGGCACGGCGACGGCGCCCTGCACGGCGACGGCGCCGCGTTCGGCATCGGTGCCGCCATCCTGGTCGGTGACCTGGCCCTGGTCTGGTCCGACGAGCTGCTGCGCCGCTCGGGCATCTCCACCGCCGCCCTGGCCCGGGTCCGCCCGGTCTGGGACACCATGCGCACCGAGGTCACCGCCGGGCAGTACCTGGACCTGCTGCGCGCCGCCGGCGGTCTGCCCGGCCCGGCCGGTGCGCTGAAGGTCGCCCGCTTCAAGAGCGCCGGCTACACGGTGCAGCGCCCGCTCCAGCTGGGGGCGGCGCTGGCCTGCGCCGGGCCCGCGGCCATGGACGCCTGCAGCGCGATCGGCCTGCCCCTGGGCGAGGCCTTCCAGCTGCGGGACGACGTCCTGGGCGTGTTCGGCGACCCCGCGGTCACCGGCAAGTCCGTGGACGACGACCTGCGCGAGGGCAAGCGCACGCTGCTGGTCGCCCTCACCGAGGAGGCCACCGACGACGCCGGCCGCGCGCTGCTGGCCGCGACCCTGGGCGACAGCGGCGCCGACCACGCCGAGCTCGACGGCGTCCGCGCGCTGATGACCCGCAGCGGCGCCCTGTCCCGGGTGGAGGAACGGATCGCCGAGCAGACCCAGGCCGCCCGCGCGGCCATCGCCCGCGCACCGATCGCCGACGACGCCCGCCAGGCGCTGGACGCCCTGGCCGTCGCCGCCACCACCCGCACGGCATGAGCACCTTCCTGAACCGTCCGCTGCGCACCGTCCCGGGCCGCACCGACCGGGTCGTCGTCATCGGCGCCGGCCTGGCCGGGCTGTCGGCGGCCATGCGGCTGCGCGGGGCCGGCCGCGAGGTCACCGTCGTCGACCGCTGCCCCGGCCCCGGCGGCCGTGCCGGCCGCGTGGAGCGCCGGGGGTACGCCCTGGACACCGGGCCCTCGGTCTTCACCGCACCCGAGGTCGTCTCCGACGCGTTCGCCGCCCTCGGCGCGCGGATGGAGGACACCCTCACCCTCACCCCGCTGGACACCACCTACCGGGCGCAGTTCGCCGACGGCTCGCACCTGGACGTGCACGCCGACCGGACCGCCTTCGCCGCGGAGGTCGAGGCGCTGTGCGGGCCGGGTGAGGCCGCGGCCCTGCTGCGCTACCTCGACGACCTGGCCGAGCTCTACGAGCTGCAGCTGCGCACCTTCATCGACCGCAACCTCGACTCCCCGCTGGACCTGGTGGGCCCCGAGCTGCTCCAGCTGGTCCGCCGGGGCGGCTTCCGCCGGCTGTCGAACCACGTCGAGGGCTTCTTCACCGACGACCGGCTGCGCCGGCTGTTCAGCTTCCAGGCCCTCTACGCCGGCGTCTCGCCGTTCAAGGCGATCGCGGCCTACGCCGTCATCGCCCAGCTCGACATCGGCGCCGGGGTCTGGCACCCCCGGGGCGGGATCGGCGCCGTCCCCCGGGCGATGGCCGCCGCCGCGGCCGCGGCCGGGGTCGAGTTCCGCTACGGCACCGAGGTCGACCGGCTGGAGACCTCCGGCAGCCGGGTCACCGGCGTCGCGCTGGCCGGCGGCGACCTGCTGCCCGCCGATGCCGTCGTCGTCACCGCCGACGCCCCGCACCGGCTGGTGCCGGGGCTGCGCGGCCCGCGCCGGCCGGTCTACTCGCCGTCCTGCGTGGCCCTGCACCTGGGCGTCAGGGCCGAGCTGCCCGGCCAGGCGCACCACACGATCAGCTTCGGCGAGTCCTGGCAGCAGGTGTTCGACGAGCTGACCCGTGACGGGCGGCCGATGAGCGACCCGAGCCTGTTGATCAGCATGCCGTCGGTGACCGACCGTTCGCTGGCCCCCGAGGGCGGGCAGGTGCTCAGCGTCGTGGCGCCCACCCCGAACCTGGACCCGCGCAGCGGCGGCAACCCAGACATCGACTGGCCCCGGCTGCGCGGCCCCTACCGCGACGAGCTGCTGGCCACCCTGGAGGCCCGCGGCTGGACCGGCATCGGCGACGCGATCGAGGTGGAGGAGCTGCTGGACCCCCGCGACTGGGAGGCCCAGGGCATGGTCGCCGGGACGCCGTTCGCGCTGGCCCACACCTTCGGTCAGACCGGCCCGTTCCGGCCCTCGACGCTGCCCCGCAGCGGCCCGGAGAACGTCGTCCTGGCCGGCTCGTCGGTGCAGCCGGGCGTCGGGGTGCCGATGGTGGTCATCAGCGGGCGGCTGGCCGCGGAGCGGATCACCGGCCCGGTGCCGGCGTGACCATGGCTCCTCCGGCCACCCGCGCCGCCCAGCAGGAGCAGTTGGACGCCGCCTACGCGGTGTGCCGCGGGATCGCCGCCGAGCACGGCAAGTCCTACTTCCTGGCCACCCGGCTGCTCACCCCCGACCGCCGGGCAGCCGTCCACGCGCTCTACGCCGCGGCCCGGGTGGCCGACGACATCGTCGACGTCGGCGCCGACGAGCCCGGCCGGGACCCCCAGGGCGAGCTGCTGGCCTGGTCGCGGGCTGCGCTCGCCGAGGTCGAAGCCGGCTGGTCCGACGACCCGGTGCGGCTGGCGCTGGCACACACCTACCGCCGCTACGACATCCCGCTGGAGCACCTGGTCGACTTCCTGGCCGCGATGACCAGCGACCTCGACGTCACCGGCTACCCGGACCTGGCCGCGCTGGACCGGTACATGTGGGGCTCGGCGTCGGTGATCGGGCTGCAGGTGCTGCCCGTGCTGGGCACCGCCCCCGGCGTGCCCCGCGAGGAGGCCGCCCCGCACGCGATCGCGCTCGGCGAGGCGTTCCAGCTGACCAACTTCCTCCGCGACGTCGCCGAGGACGTCGACCGCGGGCGGGTCTACCTGCCCGAGGACATGATGGCCGCGCACGGGGTGACCCGCGAGCAGCTGGCCGCCCGGGAGCACACCCCCGGCTTCACCGCGCTGATGCGGGAGATGGTCGACGTCACCCGCCGCCGCTACGACGACGCCGCGCTGGGCACGCCGATGCTGGCCCGGGAGTCGCGGGACTGCGTGCGCGCCGCGACCGACCTCTACGGCGGCATCCTCACCGAGATCGAGCGGGCGGGGTACCGGGTGCTCGACGGCCGGGTGCGGGTGTCGAGGCCGCGCCGGCTCGCCGTCTTCGCCCGCCGGCTGTCCGCCGCCCAGCTCGCCCGGGTGGTCAGCAGGTCCCCGGCCGCGACCCGGCCGTAGCCGCGGCCGGGGAGCAGGTCAGAGCGCGAGCGCCTGGGCCCGGCGGGTGACCTCGGTGTGCCGGTCGCCCCGCAGCGCCTCGATCGGGGTGCCCGGCAGCGAGTCGTCGACGCGGAACAGCCACTCGAAGGCCTCCTCGTCGGAGAACCGGCCGTCGTAGAGGACGGTGAGCAGGCCCGGCAGGTGCCTGAGGACGGCGCCGTCCTGGATGAAGTCGGCGGGGATCTTGCTGTTGCCGCTGCCGGGCACGGCCATCAGCTTCCGCTCGGCGATCAGCTGGCGGACCTTGTTGGTCGAGACGCCGAGCTGCGCGGCGACCTCAGCGGGGGTGAGCGTGTCCATGACCGCCGAGCCTATGGCGCCGGGCGGGCCGGCGAACGGGCGGCCGGTCACCCGGCGCCCCGCCGGGCGCCGGCAACGGTCCTGACGGCGTGGCGCGCCCCACCGGCAGCCTGCTGCCAGGGTCAGCGCACACCATGGGTGCGTGTGGACCGGACACCTCGCGCGCACGGCGACCAGCCGCCGTCCCCAGGCCGTCCCGCACCCGGTGCCGGAGCTGGACACGCGGGTGGCGCACCGTCGTCCCCCAGCCGTCCCACTGACCACCCGGGGCACTCCCCGACCACGCTCGGTCGTCCCACGCGTCCGCCTGGTCACTCCTGTCGACGGGTGTCCGTCCCGTGACGTGGCGACCCGCGTCGGCGCGTCCCGGACGCGGTCGGCGCTCCTAGACTCGCCCTCGTGGAGACCGTCGTGACCGACCCCGTGGTCGGCCTCGTCCTCGAGGGGCGCTACCGCCTCGAGGAGCGCCTGGCCCGCGGCGGCATGTCCACCGTCTACGCCGCCACCGACCTGCGCCTGCACCGCACCGTCGCGGTCAAGGTGATGGCCGAGCACCTGGCCCACGACCCGGCGTTCGTCGACCGGTTCACCCGCGAGGCCCGGGCCACCGCGATGCTCAGCCACGTCAACGTCGTCTCCGTCAGCGACCAGGGCTCCGACCAGGGGCTGGTCTTCCTGGTCATGGAGCTGGTCCGCGGCCGCACGCTGCGCGACCTGCTCCAGGCCCGCGGCCGGCTGACCGTCGGTGAGGCGTTCGCCGTGCTGGAGCCGGTGCTGGCCGGGCTGACCGCCGCCCACCGGGCCGGCATCGCCCACCGCGACGTCAAGCCCGAGAACGTCCTGATCGCCACCGACGGACAGGTCAAGGTCGCCGACTTCGGCCTGGCCCGCGCGGTGGCCGGCACCGGTCAGACCAGCCACACCGGCGGCGTGCTGATCGGCACCGTCGCCTACCTGTCCCCCGAGCAGCTCGAGCGCGGTCGCAGCGATGCCCGCAGCGACGTCTACGCCGCCGGCGTGATGTTCTACGAGCTGCTCACCGGGCACCCGCCCTACGTCGGCGACAGCGCGCTGGCCGTGGCCTACCAGCACGTGCACCACGACGTCCCCGCACCGTCGGCCGAGGTGCCCGGCGTGCCGTGGCAGGTCGACGAGCTGGTCGCCCGCACCACCCGCCGCGACCCGGGCGGCCGGCCGCTGGATGCCGGCGCGTTCCTCGCCGAGCTCACCGACCTGCGCGCCGACCTCGGCCTGGCCCGGGTGCCGGTGCCCACCGGCCGCCCGGCCGGCGACCCCACCGCCACGCTGCGGCCGATCAACCGGCCGACCGCGCCCCGCCCGCGCCACCCCAGCTCGCCCGGTGGGCGGCACAGCAACCCCGTCGGCGACCCGCGCACCGAGGTGTTCGCCGGAGTGCGCGACGACCGCGGCCGCGGCACCACCGTGCTGCCCGGCATGGGCGGTGGCCCGACCACCGCCGTCGGCCGGGCACGCCCCTCCCCCGTGCGCCCCGGCGTGCCGCAGCACATCCGGCGGCGCCGGGCCCGGCTCGCCGTCGCCCTGGTGCTGCTGCTGGCCGTCACCATCGGCGCGGTGGCGTGGTGGCTGGGCACCGGGCGCTGGACCGACGTCCCCGACCTGGTCGGCAAGGACCGGGACACCGCCATCGGCCTGCTCCAGGAGGCCGGGCTGGACCCCGAGCTCGGCCCACAGGAGTTCAGCGAGGAGCTCCCCGAGGGCGCGGTCATCTCCGCCGACCCCGCGCAGGGCGAGGCGATCCGCGGCACCGACGTGCAGCTGGTGACCTCCAAGGGCCCCGAGCGCTTCACCGTCGCCGGGGAGCTGGTCGGCCAGCCCGTCGACCAGGTGCTGGCCCGGCTGTCCACCGACCTGCCCGGGGTGACGGTCGCCCGCACCGACGACTCCAGCGCCGACGTGCCGCGCGACGACGTCATCGCCTTCCAGCCCGCCCCCGGCACCGAGCTCAAGCGCGGCGACACCGTCACCGTCGTCGTGTCCTCCGGACCGGCGCCGGTCGACGTGCCCGACGTCGTCGGCCAGTCGCCGGAGGCCGCGCAGTCGACGCTGGAGCAGCTCGGCTTCACCGTGGAGAGCGACACCGGCCGGACCGCCTCGGTGCCCGTCGGCACGGTCATGGCGGTCAGCCCCGGTCCCGCGGACGACCCGCAGCCCTACGGCAGCGCGGTCACCATCATCGTCTCCGAGGGCCTGCCGCAGGTCGCCGTGCCCGACGTGATCGGCCAGAGCCGGGAGGATGCGCAGCGCGTCCTGGAGGAGGCCGGCCTGGTCGTCGAGGTGCAGCAGTTCTTCGGCAACCGGGTCATCCGGCAGACCCCCGGCGCCGGCGAGACCGTCGACCTGGGCACCACCGTGACCATCCTCGCGACGTTCGGCTGACCCGCGTACCCGTGACCTCCGCCGCACACCCCGCCGCCGGTCGGCGCGCGGGTCCAGGTCACGGGCGGTCTCGCCCGCGGACCGACGCCGGCTCGATCGGCGCCGCACCCCTCGCCGAGCTGCTGACCCACCCGGCGGTCTCCGGAGTCCCGGTGGTGGTCGAGGCGCCCAGCGAGGACGACGGCCACGCCCGCGACATCTCCCTGCTGTGCGCCCTGCGGGACGGTGTCCTCGCAGGTCGGGCCACGGTCGCCGGCTGACACGCCCAACGCCGGCGACGCGCCCGGCGCAAACGATCCCACCGGCCCGGGGCTTCCACCGCGAAGACCGGCGGGTTTCACTCGACGTGTCCGTGTCGCACCAGAGAGTGCGGCCTCACCGCATCGAGGAGAGCCTCCGCCCATGCGCACCCGTCTGACCACGCTGGCCTTCAGCGCCCTGTCCGTCACCGCCCTGACGGTGACCGGGGTCGGGGCCGGCACCGCGTCCGCCGCCCCGCAGGCACGGGAGACCTACATCGTCACTCTCACCCCCGGCTCCCCCGCGGCGGCCGTCGCGGCCCAGGCCGTGCAGCGGCTCGGCGGCGAGGTCGACCACGTGTACACCGCGGCGCTGACCGGGTTCGCCGTCACGCTGCCCACCACCGTGGCCTCGCGGCTGTCGACGCTGCCCGGGGTGGCGTCGGTGGAGCTCGACCAGCCGGTGCAGCTGGCCGCGACCCAGACCGGCGCGACCTGGGGCCTGGACCGGGTCGACCAGCGGGCCCTGCCGCTGAGCAGCAGCTACAACTACACCGCCACCGGCGCCGGGGTCACCGCCTACGTCATCGACACCGGCGTCCGGCTCGACCACGCCGACCTGGCCGGCCGCGCGGTGTCCGGCTACGACGCCGTGGACGGCGGCCCCGCCGACGACTGCAACGGCCACGGCACCCACGTCGCCGGCACCGTGGGTGGGGCGAAGTACGGCGTCGCCAAGGGCGTGCGCCTGGTGGGGGTCCGGGTGCTGGACTGCGCGGGCAGCGGCACCAACGCCGGGGTGATCGCCGGCATCGACTGGGTCACCGCCGACCACCAGGCCGGCGCCCCCGCCGTGGCGAACATGAGCCTGGGTGGCGGGGCCAGCACCGCGGTCGACGCGGCCGTGCAGCGCTCCATCGCCGACGGCGTCACCTACGCGGTGGCCGCGGGCAACGGCAACGCCCGCGGGGTCCCGCAGGACGCCTGCGGTGGCTCGCCGTCCCGGGTGCCAGCCGCACTGACCGTGGGCGCCACCGACCGCACCGACGCCCCCGCCTCGTTCAGCAACTACGGCTCCTGCGTCGACCTGTTCGCCCCCGGCGTCGGCATCACCAGCGACTGGTACACCTCCGCCACGGCGACGAACACCATCAGCGGGACGTCGATGGCGACCCCGCACGTGGCCGGCGTGGCCGCGCTCTACCTGCAGGGCAACCCGGCGGCAAGCCCGGCGGCGGTCTCCGCCGCCGTGCTGGGGGCCACCACCAAGGACCGGGTGAAGACCAGCCGGACGGCGGCCAACGACCTGCTCTTCAGCGCGTACTGAGTCGACCGCACCCGGGGCCGGGTCGTCCGCACCGTGCGGCCGGCCCGGCCCCGTGTGCTCAGACGACCAGGCTGAGCAGTGCGGCGATCGCAAAGCCGACGACGCCGATCAGCGTCTCCATCACCGTCCAGGTGCGCAGCGTGGTCTTCACGTCCATCTCCAGGAACCGGCCGACCAGCCAGAAACCCGAGTCGTTGACGTGGGACAGCACGGTGGCACCGCAGGCGATGGCGATGACCACGAGGGAGACGTCCAGCCGGGACAGGTCGGCGGACTCGACGGCCGGGGCGATGAGCCCGGCGGTGGTCAGCAGCGCCACGGTGGCCGAGCCCTGGGCGACCCGCAGGCAGGTGGCGATGACGAACGCCGCCACGATGACCGGCAGCCCGATCGACTCGAGGCTGTCGGCCAGCGCGGTGCCGATGCCGCTGGCGCGCAGCACGCCGCCGAACATGCCGCCGGCGCCGGTGATCAGGATGATCGCGCAGACCGGGCCCAGCGAGTCGTTGAGCAGGGTCTCGGTCTCCGCGCGGCTGAACCGCTCCCGGGCGAGCACGACCATCGCCACGAGCACGGTGATGAGCAGGGCCACCGGGGTCTGGCCGAGCAGGGTGACCCACTGCAGCCAGCCGGCCTCCTCGTCGACCGCGCCGGCAGTGGCCAGCGTGGTGAAGCCGGTGTTGAGCAGGATGAGCACCAGCGGCAGCAGGAGGAGCAGCAGCACGGTGCTGAACCGCGGCGGGGCCTTGCGGCCGACCGCCGTGGCGACTCCCCCGCCGGTGCCGACGCCGTCGTGGTCGGCGACGGGCGAGCCGGCCACCGAGGAGGGCACCGGGACGGAGAAGCGCTGGCCGGCCCACTTGCCGTACAGGTAGGCCGCGACGTACCAGGTGGGCAGGCCGACGACGAGGCCGACGAGCACGAGCAGGCCGATGTCGGCGCCGAGGATCTCACCGGCGCCGACCGGGCCGGGGTGCGGCGGGACGAAGGCGTGCATGACGGCGAAGGCGCCGGCGGCGGGGAGCGCGTAGGTGAGCACCGAGCCACCGAAGCGCCGTGCGACGCTGAAGATGATCGGCAGGAAGACGACGAACCCGGCGTCGAAGAAGATCGGGAACCCGAACAGCAGCGAGGCGACGCCCAGGGCCAGCGGCGCCCGGCGCTCGCCGAACCGGTTGATCAGCGTGTCCGCGAGCACCTGCGCGCCACCGGTGACCTCCAGCAGCTTGCCGATCATGGCCCCGAGCCCGACCAGCAGGGCGACGCTGGCCAGCGTCGAGCCGAAGCCGGACAGCAGCGTGGACACCACGTCGCCGACCGGGATGCGGGTGGCGAGCGCGGTCAGCAGGCTCACCAGGACCAGCGCCACGAAGGCGTGGACCCGGAACTTCATGATCAGCACGAGCAGCACGGCGACCGCGGCCACGGCGATCAGCAGCAGGGCCGTGGTGCCCAGGGCGGGTTCGGGTGGTGGCACGGGGGGACCTCTTCGAGTCGACGGTGACCGGTCTCCCCCGCGACCGCGGAGGAGGTGACCACTGTGTCAGTGACCGCCCCCGTGCACGCCCCCCGCGGATCTCGGTTCAGACTCGGCGCCCGCCCGCGACGTCTGCGATGTCGTGGCCTCCCACCCCAGGTGGCCACGACATCGCAGATCTCGTGCCGTCGACACCCCGCGGCGGACGCCGACCGCGACCCTCGGCGTCCGGTGCCGCCCAGGGCGGAGCGGGCGACGTC
Source organism: Modestobacter muralis (assembly GCF_010682105.1). Classification (GTDB taxonomy): domain Bacteria; phylum Actinomycetota; class Actinomycetes; order Mycobacteriales; family Geodermatophilaceae; genus Modestobacter; species Modestobacter muralis. Next base: position 117,505 of record NZ_JAAGWH010000014.1, read on the forward strand.
AGCGGGCGATGAGCTCGCCGAGCACCTTCGCCGCGCGCTCCACGCCGGCCCGGTCGACGTCCAGGTGGGTGACCAGCCGGATCCGCCGGGCGCTGACGTGCCCGACCAGGACCCCCTGGGCCCGTGCGGCCGGCACCACGGTGGCGGCGTCGACGTCGTCCAGCACGACCATGTTGGTGTGCACCCGCGCCGGGTCGGCACCGAGCAGGTCGGCGAGGAGCCGGGCGTGCTCGTGGTCCTCGGCCAGCCGCTCGAGGTGGTGGTCCAGGGCGTAGGCGCCTGCCGCGGCCAGCACGCCGACCTGCCGCATCCCGCCGCCCAGCCGCTTGCGCCACAGCCGGGCGGCCGCGATGCGCTCGGCACTGGCCACCAGCACCGAGCCGACCGGGGCGCCCAGGCCCTTGGACAGGCAGACCGAGGCGGTGTCGGCGAGCCGGCCGTAGGTGGACAGCGGGACGCCGGAGGCGACGTGCGCGTTCCAGATCCGGGCACCGTCGAGGTGCACGTTGACACCGGCCCCACGGGACCAGTCCCACAGCTCCTGCAGCTGGTCCAACGGCTGCACGAGCCCGCCGCCGCGGTTGTGCGTGTTCTCCACGGCCACCGCGGCGGTCGCGGTCAGGTGCCAGTCGTCCTTCGGACGCACCTGGGCGATGAGCTGGGCGGCCGACACCGTGCCGGCGTCGCCGTAGCCACCGCCACCGCTGCCGGAGACCACCGTGCGCGAGGACAGCCCGAACAGCGCGGCCGCCGCACCCATCTCGTAGGTGAAGACGTGCGCGTCGGCGTCCCCGAGGACCTCCTGGCCGGGCTCGCAGACCAGCCGCAGGGCGATCTGGTTGCCCATCGTGCCGCTGGGCACGAACAGGGCCGCCTCGTGGCCGAACAGGTCCGCGACCCGCTCCTCGAGGGCGTTGACCGTGGGGTCCTCGCCGTAGACGTCGTCGCCGACCTCGGCGTCGGCCATCGCCGCGCGCATGCCCGGCGTGGGGCGGGTGAGGGTGTCCGAGCGCAGGTCGACCCCGCCGCTGGTGGAGCTCGTCATCACACTGTGCCTTCCGGCCCCGCTACCGGGGCATGCCGCTGACCTACGGGTGATGAGTGCGGCCCCGTCCAGAGGCTCGTCCCGAGCTCGCGAGGGATGAGGGGGACGGGGTCCTTCTTCAGCTGCGCAGCATCTCGGAGACGAGGAACGCCAGCTCCAACGACTGCCCGGTGTTCAGCCGCGGGTCGCAGGCGGTCTCGTAGCGGCTGTTGAGGTCGTCGTCGCTGATCTCCATCGCCCCGCCGAGGCACTCGGTGACGTCCTCACCGGTGAGCTCGACGTGGATGCCGCCGGGCCAGGTGCCCAGGCTGCGGTGCACGGCGAAGAAGCCGAGGACCTCGTCGACCACCCGGTCGAAGTGCCGGGTCTTGTAGCCACTGGGCGACTCGTGGGTGTTGCCGTGCATCGGGTCGCACTGCCACACGACCTGGTGGCCGCTGGCGGTGACCTTCTCGACGATGGCCGGCAGCACGTCGCGGATCTTCCCGTTGCCCATCCGGCTGATCAGGGTGAGCCGGCCGGGCAGGCCCTCGGGGTCCAGCCGCTCGACCAGCTCGGTGGCCTGCTCCGGGGTGGTGGTCGGGCCGATCTTGACGCCGATCGGGTTGGCCAGCCGGGAGACGAACTCGATGTGCGCGCCGTCCATCTGGCGGGTGCGCTCGCCCACCCAGACGAAGTGCCCGCTCAGCGCGTAGGGGCGGCCCTCGTGCACGCGCAGCAGCGCACGCTCGTAGTCCAGGATCAGCGCCTCGTGGCTGCTGAAGAGCTCCACCCCGCGCATCGCCTCGGAGTCGATGCCGCAGGCCCGCATGAACGCCAGTGCCCGGTCGATCTCCTGGGCGATGACGTCGTAGCGCACCCCGGCCGGGGAGCTGGCCACGAAGTCCTTGTTCCAGTCGTGCACCGCGTTGAGGTCGGCCATGCCGCCGCGCGCGTAGGCCCGGATCATGTTCATCGCGGCCGCCGAGTTGGCGTAGGCGCGCACCAGCCGGTTCGGGTCGGGGATCCGCTCCTCGAGCACCGGGTTCAGCGAGTTGACCATGTCGCCCCGGTAGGACGGCAGACCCAGCGCGTCGATGTTCGAGCTGCGGGGCTTCGCGTACTGCCCGGCCACCCGCCCCACCTTGACCACCGGCACGCTCGCGCCGTAGGTGAGGACGACGGCCATCTGCAGCAGCGTGCGGGTGGTGGCCTGCAGGTGCGGCTCGGTGTTCAGGTCGAAGGTCTCCGCGCAGTCCCCGCCCTGCAGCAGGAAGGCCTTCCCCTGCGCGACGTCGGCCAGCTGGGCCCTCAGGGTGTCGACCTCGGCCGGCGCCACGATCGGCGGCACGGTCGTCAGGGTGGCCAGCACGGCGTCCAGCGCGGCGCGGTCGGGCCACTCCGGCTGCTGGGCGGCGGGCAGCTCCCGCCACCGGTCCAGGTCCGGTACCAGCTCAGCGGCTTCGGGGAGGCTCACCCCACGAGGGTACAAGCGGTCCCCGGCCCGGCGTCCGGCGCGCGTGGCCCGGCTCCCGGACCTCGGTACCGATGATCCAGCCGGCTGCCGATGAGGGCTCCGAGGCGGGATCTCCCGCCCGGGGAAGCGGGCCAGGGAGCACACGTGCGCAGGGGTATCAGGACGAAGGTGGTGGCGCTGGCAGTGGCCAGCATCGCGGTCACCGGTACGGCCATGGTCGGGGTGAGCGCCTGGCAGAGCGGACGGTTCGCCGACGACGCCCGAGCCGACGTCGAGACCCTGGTGGCCCACAGCATCGAGCAGACCGCCGACGGGGTCTACGACGTCGTGGCGACGCAGGGCGAGTCCACGGCGGCCACGGTCGACGCGGACCTGCAGGTCGCCGACTACGTCCTCCAGCAGAGCGGCGGGCTGAGCCTGGGCTCGGCGACCCGCAACACCGTCCAGTGGGACGCCAAGAACCAGGTCACCAGTGAGGTCACCCCGGTCGCGCTTCCCCGCGTCCTGGTGGGCGAGGACTGGCTGGGCCAGAACGCCGACGTGGCGCAGCCGACCCCCGTGGTCGACCAGGTGCAGTCCCTCGTCGGCGGCACCGCCACGATCTTCCAGCGGATGAACGACGCCGGGGACATGCTCCGCGTGGGCACCAACGTCGTCAGCGCCACCGGCAGCCGGGCCATCGGCACCTACATCCCGGCCGTCGGGGCGGACAACGCGCCCAACGCCGTCGTCTCCGCCGTCCTGGCCGGGGAGACCTACCGAGGGACGGCGTTCGTCGTCGACTCCTGGTACGTCACCGCCTACCAGCCGCTGTTCGAGGGCGACCAGGTGATCGGGATGATCTACGTGGGCGTCAAGCAGGAGAACCTGCCCGCCCTGCGGGAGAGCCTGCAGACCACCACGGCCGGCGAGCACGGCACGGTCTGGGCACTGGGCGGTACGGGTGACCGGGCCGGCACGGTGCTGATCAGCAAGGACGGGGAGTCCGAGGGCACCGCGCTGATGGACGCGCAGGACGCCGACGGCAAGGCCTACATCGCCGACGTCGTGGCCGCCGCGGTCGAGCTGGGCGACGGCGAGCAGGCGACCGTCCGCTACCGGGACGCCGCGACCGGCACCCACACCGTCCAGATCGCCTACTACGAGCCGTGGGACTGGGTGCTGGTCGTCGACGCCCAGGACAGCGACTTCGCCGGCCCGGTCACCCGGCTCGACGAGGGCCGCTCGGCGATGTTCACCGCCCTGGTGGTCGCCGCCCTGCTGATCGGGGTCGTCGGCCTTCTCATCGCCTGGTCGATGGGCCGCCGGCTCACCGCGCCGCTGGACGCCCTCCGCCAGCGCATGGCCGAGATCGCCGACGGCGAGGGCGACCTGACCCAGCGGGTCGACGACTCCACCCGCGACGAGGTCGGCGAGCTGGCCGGGGCGTTCAACCGCTTCGTGGACAAGGTCGCCGGCACCATCCGGGACATCGGCTCGGCCGCGGGCTCGCTGGCGACCTCCGCCTCCGGCGTGGCCCGGGTGGCCGACGGGCTCAGCGAGCGCGCCGCCCGCAGCCGGGACCAGGCCCGCCACGCCCACGCCGCGGCCTCCGACATCAGCTCCGGCGTCTCCTCCGCCGCAGCGGGTGCCGAGCAGATGGGCTCGGCGATCCGCGAGATCGCCCGCAGCGCCAGCGACGCCAGCCACGTCGGTCAGGGTGCGGTCGACCTCGCCGCCGCGACCGAGACCGCGATCGCGGCCCTGGGCACCAGCTCGCGGGAGATCAGCGACGTCGTCAAGGTCATCTCCGCGGTCGCCGAGCAGACGAACCTGCTGGCGCTCAACGCCACCATCGAGGCGGCGCGCGCCGGGGAGGCCGGCAAGGGCTTCGCCGTGGTCGCCACCGAGGTCAAGGAGCTGGCCCAGGAGTCCTCCCGGGCCAGCGAGGAGATCCACCAGCGGGTGAAGTCGATCCAGGCCGACACCAGCGCCGCGGTCGGCTCGATCTCCCAGATCGTGGCGGTCATCCGCGAGATGAACGACCACCAGACCACCATCGCCAGCGCGGTGGAGGAGCAGACGGCGGTCACCAACGAGCTGTCCCGCAGCGTCAGCTCGGTCGCCGACGGCGCCACCTCGGTCACCGCGACCATGAACGACGTCACCACCGACGCCGACCGCACCGCGGCCGACGTCGACCAGGCCCGGACCGCGGCCCGGGAGCTCGGCCAGCTCTCCGGTGAGCTGACCCGCCTGATCAACGTCTTCACGGTGTGAGGACCTCCTTGCCCCCCACCGCTTTCAGGCTCGCGGCGGGACCCTGCAAGGAGGCCGGCGGGGCCGTCGGCAGCGCTCAGCTGCCGGCGGCCCCGTCCGCGTCCGGGGACGGTGTGCGCTCAGGCGGGGGTCCCGGACGTGGGACCCGGCCTCAGCGCACACCGTGCCCGCGGGAACGGGACGGCGGTCAGCTGCCGCCCGCGCGGGCGGCCTCGATGACGCGCCAGCGGGTGAGGTTGTAGCGGGCGTCGACGAGCGCGTCGTGCGTCCCGGCCGGCTTGGGCGGCAGGGCCGGCTGACCGGCGTCGTCCCAGCGCTGGCGCAGCTCGTGGGTGAACCGCGGCACCGACCGGGGCAGCGCGGGCATCGCACCCCACAGCTGGGCCAGCACCACGTGGTCGTAGGCGGCGAACCAGGCCCACAGCTCGACCTCGCCCCCCGGTGCGGTGAGGAAGGACAGCAGGTCCTCGCGGATGCGCTGCCGGCTGCGCCACGCCTTGTCCGCCGGGGGCGGCAGCTGGTCCAGGACGTTGCGGCGCACCCACGGGACGGCCCGGTCGGGGTCGAACTCGGTGCTCACGGCGTAGAACT
>NZ_JAAGWH010000021.1 GCF_010682105.1 Modestobacter muralis
GGGCGCTCGCGGCCGCCTCAGCGGGCCGCGAGCGCCTGCTCGGCCGCCTCGACCTCGGCGTTCCACTGCGGCTTCTCGGCCTGCCAGCGGTCCTCGGTGCGGCCCTGGCGCCAGTAGCCGGAGATCGAGGTGAACGCCGGGTCCAGCCCGCGCTCGGCCCGCAGGTGCAGCCGCAGCTCCCGGACCAGCCCGGCCTCGCCGTGCACGAACACGTGCCCGGTGCCCTCGGGCAGCGTCGCCGCGCGGACGGCGGCGACCAGCGACTGCCCCACCGGGGCCGGCCCCCGGTGCACCCACACGATGCCCACGCCCTCGGGCAGGTCGAGGTCGTCCTGCTCCTCCGACCGGTCGGCCACCTCGACGACCACCAGCGCCGGGGTCCCCGCGGGCAGCCGGGTCAGCGCCGCACCGATCGCCGGGAGGGCGCTCTCGTCACCGGCGAGCAGGTGCCAGTCGGCGTCCGGGCTGGGCGCGTAGGCACCGCCCGGGCCGGAGAACTGGAGCAGGTCGCCGGGCTGGGCGGCGGAGGCCCACGGACCGGCGAGCCCGGTGTCGCCGTGGTGCACGAAGTCGATCGTCAGCTCGCCGGCCGCAGCGTCCCAGGCGCGCACCGTGTACGTGCGGGAGACCGGCCACTGCTCCGGCGGCAGCTCGGCGCGCAACTGCTCGACGTCGAAGGGCGCGCGGTAGCCGGCGCCGGGCGGCGGGAAGAGCAGCTTGACGTAGTGGTCGGTGAACTCCCCCGCCGGGAAGCCGGCGAGCCCCGCACCGCCGAGGACGACCCGGATCATGTGCGGCGTCACGCGGGAGGTGCGCAGCACCGTCCCGACCCGGGCCACCCGGGGACGTCGAGGTGCGCTGCTGGGACTGCTCACGGGGCCTCCTGGTCGACCGAAGGCGAGCCTTGCCTTCGCTCCGCACGCTACCCGCGCCCGCTGTGCGCCCCCGGCAACAGGATCGTCACCGGGAAAGATCGAACTCGCGGTTTACACCGTAGCGACGGGCGGGTACCAGACCCCCAACGGAACGGCGTCCCACCGAGGCCACGGTGGAACCCCCCAGTGTCGGTGCCGCGGAACCTCGCGGTGCCAGCGCCGTCCCGCTCCAGCAGCTGCAGCCGGCCCATCTGGTCCGGTGATCGACCATGCCCTGGAGCGGTCGGTGGTCCACCGGGCACGGATGCCCAGTTCTGCTCAGTCCACGAAACGCCCATGCACGACGAGGAGGAACGATGACGCACTCCATCGACACCCCGACGCCCTCAGCCCAGAGTGGCGCGACCAACGTGACCGGCACCCAGTCCACCGGCAGCCCGTCCACCAAGGACGTCGCCAAGGACCAGGCCGGCAACGTCGCCTCGACCGCCGCCTCCGCCGGCAGCCAGGTCGCCTCGACCGCTGCCGACCAGGCCAAGCAGGTCACGCAGGAGACCAAGCGCCAGGCGCAGGACCTGATCGCCCAGGGCCGCACCCAGGTGACCACCCAGCTCCAGGACCAGGCCCGCAACGGTCAGCTGAAGGCCAGTGAGGGCCTGGAGCAGATCGCCCAGCAGCTGCGCACCATGGTGTCCGGCAGCGGTGAGGCCCCCACCGGTCCCGCCGCCGACCTGGTCACCCAGGCCGGGGACAAGGCCCAGGAGCTCGCCACCTGGCTGCAGTCCCGCGAGCCCGGCGACCTGCTCGTCGAGGCGCGCAACTTCGCCCGCCGCCGTCCCGGTGCCTTCATCCTCGGTGCTGCCGTCGCCGGCATCCTCGCCGGTCGCCTGACCACCGGCGTCGTGGCCGCCCACAAGGACGCCGCCCCGAGCAACACGGGCACCACGCCGCTGCCGGCCACCCCGTCCTACGGCACCACGAACTACGCCGCGGAGACCACGGCCACCGGCTACGCCGACGCCGGTTACGCGGGCACCACCCCTGGCTACGCCACGACCGGCACCACGGGCTCGGTCCCGCCGCCGCCGTACGGCACGCCTGCCACCACCGGGACCGCCGGCATCGGCGGCTTCGACGACCCGGCCCGCACCTCGGGCCCCGGCCAGCTGTGAGCCACCCCTACGGCGGCCAGCCCGCCACCGGCTACGGCGACGGCGGGGCGACCAGCTACTCGCCCGGCATGGAGTCGAACCAGGCCCAGTACCTGGACGACGAGCAGCCGATGACCGCCGACGGGCACCCCGACGTCGAGCACACCTCGGTCGGGAACCTGATCGGCGGGGTCACGCAGGACTTCTCCGAGCTCATGCGGCTGGAGCTCGCGCTGGCCAAGGCAGAGCTGCGGGCCGAGGCGAACAAGGCCACGGCCGAGGTCAAGGCGCAGACCGGCAAGGCCGGCAAGGGCGTGGGCATGCTCGTCGGCGCCGCCGTGGCCGGCCTCATGGTCCTGGTCTTCCTCAGCTGCGCGATCTGGTGGGCACTGGAGAACGTCATGGACGCGGGCCTCGCGGCCCTCATCGTGACCGTCCTCTGGGTGGTCATCGCCGCCGTCCTGGCGTCGATGGGCCGCAAGGCCCTCAAGACGATCGACTTCTCGGGGCTGAAGCACCTCAACCCCAAGCCCGAACAGACCGTGGAGACCCTCCAGCAGGTCCCCGGCGCCCTCAAGCCCAACTGACCGGACAGGAGCTCGACATGACCAGCAGTGACCCGGACGTCATCCGTCGCCAGATCGAGGAGACCCGCGCCAACCTCAGCTACGAGGTCGACGCGCTCAACGAGAAGGTCAACCCCTCCCGTGTGGTCGACCGTCGCGTGGGCAAGGCCAAGACCAGCGTGACCGGGCTCAAGGACCGCGTCTTCGGCGCAGCCCACGAGACCGGCAACCACGCCGGTGGCGCCGCCCACAACGCGGCCGACACCGTGCAGGGCGCTGCCTCCGACGCCATGGGCGCCGTGCAGCAGGCCCCCGGCCAGCTCAAGACGCAGGCCCAGGGCAACCCGCTGGCCGCCGGTCTGATCGCCTTCGGCGTCGGCTGGCTCGTCTCCTCCCTCCTGCCCACCAGCGAGAAGGAGAAGCAGCTGGCGCAGCAGGCCGAGACCGCGGTCAAGGAGCACTCCCAGCCGCTGGTCGACCAGGCCAAGAACGTGGCCCAGGAGATCGGCGAGAACCTGAAGCCCGCCGCCCAGGACGCCGTGCAGTCGGTCAAGGCGACCGCGCAGGACGGTGTCCAGACGGTCAAGGCCGAGGGCCAGTCCGCCGCGCAGGACGTCCAGGGCACCGCCCAGGACGCCAAGCAGACCGTGCAGGGTCACGCCTCCGCCTGATCCTCACCCGCAGTTCCCGTCGGGCCCCGGTGCACCAGCACCGGGGCCCGACGTGCGTCCGGGGACGACCGCCGAGGACGGCGGTGCCGTCCCCGGGCGCGTTCAGTCGGGCGGCCCCGCGACGTGGCCCTCGGCGTCGACGACCACGACCTCCACCCCGGCGGCGTGGAAGGGCGCGACCGCCCCGGGCTCGGCGCCGTCGTCGGTGACCAGCGTCCACCCGTCGGGCAGCTGGGCCCAGGCGTGGAAGGGCCGGCGGCCCAGCTTGGTGGCGTGCGCCAGCACGTAGACCCGCTCCGCCTGCCGGGCCATCAGCTCCTTGAGCCGGGTCTGCTCCAGCTCTGCCTCGCAGATGCCGCGGTCGGCGGTGACGCTGTCGGCGCCGAGGAAGACCCGGTCGAACGTCATCCGCTCCAGCGCGGCCTCGGTCAGCGGACCGACGAACCCCTGCGACAGGTGCCGCAGCGTGCCCCCGAGGCACTCGACGTGGACGTCCTCCGCGTCGGCCAGCGCCTGGATGCTGGTCAGCCCCGTGGTCGCGACGGTCAACGGCGACGTCCAGCGCAGCTCGTGAGCGAGCGCCCCGACCGTGGAGCCGGCGTCGAGCAGCACCGTCTCCCCGGCCACCACCTGCCGGGCAGCCCAGCGGGCGATCCCCCGCTTGGCCTCGAACGCCTCGCCGATCCGCTGGCGGAGCGAGGGCTCGGCGTGGCTGAGCAGCGCCATGGCCCCGCCGTAGGTGCGGGCCAGCCGCCCCTCCGCGGTCAGCTGGGCGAGGTCCCGCCGGATGGTGGAGGCGGTCACCTCGAACGCCCCCGCCAGCTCCTCCACCGAGGCCAGCCCCGTGGAGGTCGCCAGCCGGACGATCTCCTCCCGGCGGTACCGGGAGCCCGACTGGCGGCTGGACTCGCCGCCGGTCTCCGACGGTGGGCGTTGCTCTGGCTGCACGACGTCTCCCCTGCTGGAGGTGCGGTCGCAGCCGGCGGTCAGGCCGCCGGTCGCGGGGACATCTGCGCAGCTTGCCGCAGTGCCTCGATCATGCTGCCGATCTCGACCTTCCCGGTGCCGGCGATGTCGAAGGCGGTGCCGTGGTCGACCGAGGTGCGGATGACGGGCAGCCCGACGGTGATGTTCACCCCGGCCTCGATGCCGAGCACCTTGACCGGACCGTGGCCCTGGTCGTGGTACATCGCCACCACCAGGTCGTAGTCGCCCCGGCCGGCGACGAAGAAGGCGGTGTCGGCCGGCAGCGGGCCGCGCACGTCGATGCCGTCGGCCTGCAGCCGCTCGATCGCCGGGACGATCTTCTCCTCCTCCTCGCCGTAGCCGAACAGCCCGTTCTCCCCCGCGTGCGGGTTGATGCCGCACACGCTGATCCGCGGGTTCGGGATGCCGGCCCGCACCAGGGCGTCGTGCCCGCGCCGGACCGTGCGCTCGACCAGGCCTGGCTCGATCCGGTTGATGGCGTCGATCAGGCCGAGGTGGGTGGTGACGTGGATGACCCGGATCCGCGGCGAGCTCAGCATCATCGACACCTCCTCGATGCCGCAGAAGTGCGCCAGCAGCTCGGTGTGCCCGGGGTAGACGTGCCCGGCGGCGTGCAGCGCCTCCTTGTTCAGCGGGGCGGTGCAGATGCCCTGCACCTCCCCCGCCATCGCCAGCTCGGCGGCGACCCGGATGTACTCGTAGGCGGCGTGCCCGGCCACCGGCGACAGCCGGCCCCAGGGCAGGTCGGCCGGCAGCAGGCCCAGGTCGATCACGTTGATCCGGCCGGGGGTGAACACGGCGTCGGCGACGCGCTCGACCACGGCGATCTCCGCGTCCAGGCCCAGGATCTCGGCGGCGGCGCGCAGGCGGGCGGCGTCGCCGATCACCACGGGACGGCAGCGCGCGAGAGAGGCCGGGTCGACCAGCGCACCGACGACCACCTCCGGGCCGACGCCGGCGCCGTCGCCCATCGTGACGGCGATGAACGGCGTGGGGCCGCTGTCGGCCACGGGCTCGGTCGGGGAGGTGAGGGTGCTCATGGAGGGGCCTTCCGTCGTGCCGCCGGAGGCGACGGGGTGCTGATCGGTGGAGGGGACGGCGACCTCGCCGGTGAGGGCGGTGAGGATCGCGAGCAGGGAGCCCGGGCCGCCGAAGCTGCCGGGGCGGGTGACGACGGAACGTCCGTCCGGGGCGGTGCAGACCACGGCGCCGTGGTGGACCGTCGCCCGGGGGGCCAGGGTGCGCACGCCGAGCCCGTCCAGCACGCGGCGGGCGGTCTCGCCCCCCGTGAGCGCGAGGTCCACGGGACCCCCGGGCACCGCGGCGAGCGCTGCGGACACGAGCCGGGCGAGGCCGGCGGACAGGTGGCGGCCCGCGCCGGGCACGACCCCGCCGGCCGGGTCCGGGCGCAGCACGACCGCACCGCGCGTGACGGCGTCGGCGAGCCGGCGCACCACGCCGGCGTCCGGGACGGCGGCCAGCAGGTCCGGCACGGGCACGAGCACCTCCGGCACCCCGCCGGCGCGCAGCCCGGCGACCTGGCCGAGCGCGACGCCCTCCGCCGTGCCGACGACGACCAGCGGTCCCGGGCCACCGGTGCGGTCCGGCACGGGGGTGGGCACACCGCCCAGCGGGGCGTGGCCCAGCCGGCGCCCGACCGCGGCGGCGAGGCCTGCGGAACCGGCCAGCGCGACGCCGGGGAGCCCGGCTACGGCGGCGGCCACCGCGTCGAGGTCGGCGTCGGACTCCCCGTCGCAGACCGGGACCCGCCCCGAGGCCAGGACCGACCGCAGCAGGTCCGGCAGACCGGACGAGCGCACGTCCGCGAGCGGGACGACCTGCACGAGCAGCGGGGCCAGCGCCTGGGCCAGCGACGACGGGGCGGTGCGGCCCTCGGTCGCCCAGGCCGGCGTGCCGGACAGCGGGCCGCCGGACACGACCGGGACGCCGTTGCGCACGACCCGGTCCAGGGCCGGCAGCGCGGTCGCGACGACCACCGGGCCGACGGCACCGACGGCCGCGGCCACCGGCCCGCGCAGCAGCGAGTCCAGCTTGACCAGGACGGCGGCGCCAGGGGTGCCGGCGACCGCGTCCCGCACGGCGGCGTCGGTGACCGCGGCGTCGGCGTGCCGGGTGTCCAGGTCGACGACGGTCACCCCGGCCGACACCGCGGCCCGCACCCCCGGACCGGACAGCACGACCCGCGCGGACCCCGTGCGGGGAGCGAGCAGCGCGGCGGTCTCGGCGGCCCCGGACAGGTCGTCGGCCAGCACGAGCAGGGCGGCCGCCGGTGCGGTCACGTCGGCCCCTCTCCCCGTCGGACGGTGGTCGGCGACGGCTGCACCGGAGGGTCAGCAGACCTGGCGGAGCTCGTCGATCAGTGTGCAGCCTGACACGTCATGCGCGGAATGCGCTAGCCCCTTGCGCGAAACGCGCACGGCTGTACGGTGACGTAGGCAACACGCCGGCAGCCCGCCGGCCGATGAGGTGAGAGGTCGACGATGACCGCAGCGGGACCCGGCGGAGAGCTCTCGCGCCGCTCCTTCTTCCGGCTGGGCGGTGCCGTGGGCGCCGCACTGGCGCTCGGCCCGGCGCTGTCCGCCTGTGCCGGCCCGACCGGCGCCGCCGGCCCGGGGACGATGACCCTGGCGCTCAACCGCTCCCTGGTGAGCCTGGACAACAAGCTCAACCAGTTCGACGCCGCCGTCACCGTGCAGCGGGCGGTCCGGCAGGGGCTGACCCGCATCGGGGCCGACCTGACCCCGGAGCTGGTGCTGGCCGAGAGCTTCGAGCTCACCGACGACACCCAGTGGACCGTCAAGCTCCGCGACGGCGTCCGCTACTCCGACGGCACCCCGGTCACCCCGGCCGACGTCGCCACCGCGCTGCAGATGTACCGCGACGTCAGCGGCTCGTTCCTGGCGGCGTTCTTCCGCGAGTGGCCCACGGTCGAGGTCCTCGACGACCGCACCTTCACCATGAACACCGAGCGGCCCGAGCCGGTGCTCGACTACCTGATGGCCAACATCCTGGTCACCCCGGCGGCGGCCAACGCCCCCGAGGAGCTGCAGACCGGTGTGGGCTCGGGCCCCTACGTGGTGGCCAGCTCCAACCGCGGCACCGGTGACTACACCCTGACCCGCAACGCGGCCTACTGGGGGCCCGCCGCCAACGTCGAGACCGTCCAAGTGCGCTTCCTGCCCGAGGAGTCCAGCCGGGTGGTGGCGCTGCGCTCGGGCGAGGTCGACGTCATCGACACCATCTCCCCCGACTCCGCCGACCAGCTGGCCGGACTGCCGCAGGTGACCGTGGAGCAGGCCGGCGGGACCCGGATCAGCCAGCTCTTCTACAACTTCCGCAAGCCCGCCGACCACCCGCTGTCCGACGTCCGGGTGCGGGAGGCGCTGTCCTACGCGATCGACGGCCGGGCGCTGGTCGAGGACGTGCTGGTCGGCTCGGTGAGCCAGGCGACCGGCGTCGTCCCGTCCGACCTCGCCGGCGCGACGGCCACCCACACCTACTCCTACGACCCGCGGAAGGCCCGGCAGATGCTCGACGCCGCCGGGGTCCGCAGCGGGGACCTCGAGCTCACCCTCATCTGGGAGACCGGCGAGTTCGCCAACGACGTGTCAGTGATGGAGTCCACCGTCCAGATGCTCGCCGACGCCGGGGTGCGCAGCCGGCTGGTGCAGTTCCAGCCCGGCGGCGACATCTCGCTGTGGCGGCAGGGCAGGGCCGGCGACTGGGACGTGCTCGGCAACGGCTACGCCTCCCCCACCGGCCTGGCGCTCACGATGCTCAAGGGCATGTACGGCGGGACCGCCGAGAAGGAGGCGACCCGCGACACGTACCACGGCTACGTCGTCCCCGACGTCCAGGAGCTGATCGACGCCGCCGGCACCGAGGTCGACCCGGCCCGCCGTCAGCAGCTGCTCGACCGGGCCCAGGACGCGGTCTGGGAGACCTGGCCGTGCATGTGGGCCTTCGTGCCCAAGTCGGTGCTGGCCCGCCGCGCGCGGGTCACCGACCTCGCCCTGCAGTCGACGAACTCCTACCCCCTCGCCTCCACGAAGCTGGCGGTCTGACCATGACGACCTACGTCCTCAAGCGGCTCGGTCAGAGCGTGCTCACGCTCTTCCTGACCCTGACCACGGTGTTCGTGCTGCTGCGGCTCGCCCCCGGCGACCCGGCCGCCGCCTACGCCGGGCCCAACCCCACCACCGAGGACCTCGCGCGCATCCGTGCGCAGTTCGGCCTGGACGACTCCCTGCTGGGCCAGTACGGGACGTTCCTGGCCAACCTCGTGCGGGGTGACCTCGGGACGTCGTTCTCCTTCCAGGCCCCGGCGCTGGACGTCGTGCTGGACCGGCTGCCCTACACGCTGACGCTGGCGGTCTCGGCCATCCTGGTGACCGCGGTCGTCGCCGTCCCGCTCGGGGTGTGGATGGCCCGGCACGTGCACACCGGCCGCGAGTTCGGCGCCAACCTGTTCACCATCGCCGGGCAGTCGATGCCCGACTTCTGGAGCGGCATCATGCTGCTCACCCTCTTCGCCGTCGTCCTCCCGGTGTTCCCGGCCTCGGGCTTCGCCACCTGGGGCGGGCTGGTGCTGCCCACGCTCACCATCGCCGTCCTGCAGATCGCGCTGATCAGCCGGATGGTCGCCCGCGAGATGAGCACGAACATGACCTCGCCGTTCCTGACCGTGGCCCGGTCCCGCGGGGTGTCCGAGCGCGGCCTGACCTGGCGCTACGGGATGACCAACTCCGCCATCCCGGTGCTGACCGCGCTGGGCACCCGGTTCGCCGCGATGCTCAACGGCGTCGTCGTCGTCGAGGTCGTCTTCGCCTGGCCCGGCGTCGGCTCGCTGGTGGTGCGGGCCCTGGAGACCCGCGACTACCCGCTCATCCAGGCGACGGTGCTGGTCACCGCGGTGCTCACGGTGGCCGTCCAGCTGCTCATCGACCTGGCCTACCCGCTGCTGGACCCGCGGGTCCGGCTCACGAAGACCTCGGGCAGGTCGGCGTCGCCGGCCACGGCCCCCAGCGCCCAGACAGCCCAGGAAGCGGTGCCGGCATGACGACCACCCTCACCCCGGGACCGGCCGCGCCGGCCCCGGTCACCCCGGAGCGGCCCAGCGCCGTCACCCCGGCGGACCTGCGGCGGGCAGGTGCCCGGCGGCAGGCCCGCTGGGCGCGGGCGAAGACCTGGACCGGTGCGGTCTGCACCCTGGTCGTCGTCGTGCCCGTCGTCCTGGCCGGCCTGCTGCCGTTGCCCGACCCCGACACCCAGGACCTGGGTGCCCGCCGGCTGGCGCCGTTCACCGACGGCCACCTCTTCGGCACCGACCAGCTGGGCCGCGACCTGCTCTCCCGGGTGCTGCACGGCGGTCAGACGTCGCTGATGATCGGCGTGCTGGCGATCATCGTGTCCGGCCTCATCGGCATCGTGCTGGGCTCGCTCGCCGGCTTCTTCGGCGGCTGGGTGGACGCGGTGATCAGCCGGCTGCTCGAGGCGCAGATGTCGCTGCCGCTGCTGCTCATGCTGCTGCTGGTGGTCGCCCTCTTCGGGCCCTCGATCCCGGTGATCACGCTGGTGATCGCCATCGCGCAGTGGCCCGAGGTGGGCCGGCTGACCCGCTCGCTGGTGCTGCGCGAGCGGGAGAAGCCCTACGTGGCGGCCGCGACGGTGCTGGGGCTGAGCCGGGTCGCGGTGCTGGCCCGGCACGTCGTGCCGAACGTGCTGCGCCAGGCGACGCTGGTCGTGCTGCTGCTGCTGGCCCAGGCCGTGCTGCTGGAGAGCGCGCTGTCCTACCTGGGCGCCGGTCCCGAGCGCCCGTTCGCGACCTGGGGCCGGATCATCTCCGACGGCCAGGACTACATCACGACGTCCTGGTGGCTGGTCACCCTGCCCGGCCTGTTCATCGTGCTGCTCGTCGTCGGTGTCAACCTCCTCGGCGACGGTCTCCGCGACCGCACCCGCCGGGCCGACAAGGAGGCCTGAGACGTGGTCTTCCCCATCCCGCACGACACCGTCCCCATCCTCGAGATCACCGACCTGCAGGTGGAGCTCATCACCGCCACCGGCGTCGTCCGGGCCGTGGACGGTGTCTCGTTCGTCATCCGGCGCGGTGAGACGGTGACCCTGATCGGTGAGTCCGGTTCCGGCAAGTCCACGACCGCGATGGGCGTGCTGCAGCTGCTGCCCGACGACCTCGCGGTGCTGTCGGGCTCGGTGAAGGTCGGCGGCGTCGACCTGCTCACCGACCGGGGCGCCGCCGGGCGCATCCGCGGCCGGATGGTCTCCCTCATCCCGCAGGACCCGATGACCTCGCTGTCACCGGTGCACACCGTCGGCGCGCAGCTCAAGGGCGCCATCCGGCTGGCCGGGCACTCCAAGGCCGCGGCCGGGAAGCGGGCGGTCGAACTGCTGGAAGCGGTGCGCATCCCGCGACCGGCCGAGCAGCTGACGAAGTACCCCCACCAGCTCTCCGGCGGCATGCTGCAGCGGGTCCTCATCGCCATCGCGCTGGCCGGCCATCCGGTGCTGCTGGTCGCCGACGAGCCGACCTCGGCCCTGGACGTGACCGTGCAGGCCGGGATCCTGGACCTGCTGATGGAGCTGCAGGAGCGCACCGGCGTCGGGATCCTCATGATCACCCACGACCTGGGCGTCGCCCGGCTGGTGTCCGACCGGATCCACGTCATGCGCGAGGGGCGGTTCGTCGAGTCCGGCGAGGCCGAGCAGGTGGTCGACGCGCCCCGCGAGGACTACACCCGCCGGCTTCTGGCCGCCGTCCCGCAGCTGGGTCCGATGGACGACGTCACCGCCCGCACCGACCCGCCCCACACCCCCTCCCCCGCCGGTGCCACCGCCGTCGTCCTCGAGAACGCCCCCGGAGGCACCCGATGAGCCAGCCGCTGCTGAGCGTGCAGGACCTGGTCGTCGACTACGGCGCCTTCCGGGCCGTGGACGGGGTGAGCTTCTCCGTCGAGCGCGGGACGACGCTGGCCGTCGTCGGCGAGTCCGGCTGCGGCAAGTCGACGGTGGCCCGCTCCCTGGTCCGGCTGCTCACCCCGACGTCGGGGCGGATCGTGCTCGACGGCACCGACCTCGCGCAGCTGCCCGAGCGCCGGCTGCGGCCGTTGCGCCGCAAGGTGCAGATGGTCTTCCAGGACCCCTACGGCTCGCTGGACCCGCACCTGACCGCCGAGCAGATCGTCGCCGAGCCGCTGCGGGAGCTCCCCCGCGCCGACCGGTCGAAGGAGGCCGCCCGGCTGCTGGACGCCGTGGGGCTGCCCACGAGCGCGCTGCGTCGGCGGCCGGCGGAGTTCTCCGGCGGCCAGCGGCAGCGGATCGGCATCGCGCGGGCACTGGCCACCAGCCCCGAGCTGCTGGTCTGCGACGAGGCGACCAGCGCCCTGGACGTGAGCGTGCAGGCCCAGGTGCTGGACCTGCTCACCGAGCTGCAGGCCGAGCGCGGGCTGACCTACCTGTTCATCTCGCACAACCTCGGGGTGGTCCGGCAGATCAGCCAGCGCATCGTCGTGATGCGGGCCGGGCGGATCGTGGAGTCCGGCGCCACCGCCGACGTGCTGCGGGCACCCGCCGAGGAGTACACGCGGGCGCTGCGCCAGGCGGCGCTGGACCCGACGGCGATGCGCGGTCGCAAGCCGCGCGACGTCGTCCGGCAGCTGCAGGCGGCCGGCGCGTGACCGCCCCGCTGCAGCTGCCCGGCGCCCCGGTGCCGCTGTCCCGGCTGGTGCTGGGCACGATGACCTTCGGCGACACGGTCGACGCAGCCGGCTCCGTCGCGATGCTCGACGCCGCGCTCGCCGCCGGGATCACCGGGCTGGACACCGCCAACGCCTACGCCGGCGGGGCCACCGAGGAGATCCTCGGACCCCTGCTGGCCAGCCGCCGCGACCGCGTCGTGCTCGCCACCAAGGCCGGCATGCCGCACCCCGACGCCGGGGAGCACGCACCGCTGTCGGCCGCCGGTCTGCGCGCCTCGCTGGAGGGCTCACTGCGCCGGCTGCAGGTCGACCGGGTCGACCTGTTCTACCTGCACCAGCCCGACCGCCGGACGCCGCTGACCGAGACGCTGACCGCGGTGAAGGAGGCGATGGACCGCGGGGAGGTCGGCGCGCTGGGCGTCTCCAACTACGCCGCCTGGCAGATCGCCGAGCTGAACGCCGCCGCCGACGCCGTCGGCTGCCCCCGGCCGGTCGTGGCCCAGCAGCTGTACAACCTGCTGGCCCGCCGGGTCGAGGAGGAGTACCTGGAGTTCGCCCGAAGCTCCGGGCTGCTGACCATGGTCTACAACCCGCTGGGGGGTGGCCTGCTCACCGGCCGCCACTCCTTCACCGACGGCGCGACCAGCGGCCGGTTCGGCGACTCCCGGCTGGCCGCGATGTACAAGCAGCGCTACTGGACCCCCGAGCTGTTCGACGCCGTCGGCCGGCTGACCGCCGTCGCCGAGGGCGCCGGGCTGCCGCTGGCCGAGCTGTCGCTGCGCTGGCTGCTGGCCTCGCCCGACGTCGGCGCGCTTCTGCTCGGCGGGTCGAAGGTCGCCCAGCTCGAGCAGAACGTCGCCGCCGCAGCCGCCGGTCCGCTGCCGGCCGACGTGGTCGCCGCCTGCGACGAGGTCGGCGTCTCCCTCCGCGGGCCGATGCCCGCCTACAACCGCTGACCCGCTCCCTCCCCCTGACGTCTGGAGACCCGTTGTCCCGCCACACCGAGCTCGCCGCCCGCATCCGCGCCCGGGAGCGCGTCCTGGGCTACTGGATCACCCTGGACTCCCCCGTCTCCACCGAGCGCATCGCCCGCAGCGGCTACGACTACCTCGCGCTGGACGCCCAGCACGGGTTGTTCTCCTACGAGGGCATGCTGCGCGGGATCACCGCCGTGGACGCCGGCGGTGCCGCGGTGGCGTGGGTGCGCGTGGAGGCCAACGACCCGACCTACATCGGCAAGGCGCTGGACGCCGGGGCGGGCGGGGTGATCGTCCCGCTGGTCGACGACGCCGCGCAGGCCGCCGCGGCGGTGGCCAGCGCCAAGTACCCGCCGCTGGGGCGCCGCAGCTACGGGCCGATGCGCTCGGGCCTGCGGGTGGGCCCGAAGCCGGCCGACAGCAACGCCACCACCCTGGTGCTGGCCATGATCGAGACCCCCGAGGGCCTGGCGAACGTGGCCGAGATCTGCGCGACCCCGGGCCTGGACGGCGTCTACGTGGGCCCCTCGGACCTGTGCATCGCCGTCGGCGGGGCGTTCCCCAACGACCCGGCGGTGGCCGAGGAGTTCGAGGCCGCGCTGGTGACGGTGCGCGAGGCCGCGGCGGCCGCCGGGGTCGCCGCGGGCATCCACACCATGGCGGGCGCGCACGCGGCCCAGCGGCTGGCCGAGGGCTACACCTTCGCCACCGTGTCGGCCGACCTGACCCACCTGGAGCAGGCCGCGAAGGACCACCTGGCCGCCGCCACCGCCGGCCCGGCGACCACCGGCGACGGGACGGGCTACTGATGACCGCTCCCGAGCTCGTCCGCGACGGCGCCCTGCGCGACCGGGGGCCGGGCCGCCGCGACGCGTTCCTGCCGACCACCACCGTGCAGGTGCACGCGGCCAACCTGATGACGCTGCCCGACGGCAGCCTGGGCTGCGTCTGGTTCGGCGGCACCCAGGAGGGCGTCCCGGACATCTCCATCTGGTTCTCCCGGCTCACCGGCGACACCTGGTCCCCGGCCGAGCAGCTCTCCGACGACGGCGCCCGCTCCGAGCAGAACCCGGTGCTGTTCCCGACGCCGTCCGGTGAGCTGTGGCTGCTGTGGACCGCGCAGCACGCCGGTGACCAGGACTCCGCCGAGGTGCGCGTGCGGGTGTCGCCGGACTCCGGGCGCACCTGGGACGAGCCGCGGACGCTGTTCCCGGCCACCGAGCGCGGCGGGGTCTTCGTCCGCCAGCCGGTCGTCGTCCTGCCGTCGGGGCGCTGGCTGCTGCCGGTGTTCTCCTGCGTCACGGTGCCCGGGCAGAAGTGGGTCGGCGACGAGGACACCAGCTCGGTGATGGTCAGCGACGACGCCGGCGCGACCTGGCGCGAGGTCGCCGTCCCCGGGTCGACCGGCTGCGTGCACATGGACGTCGTCCCGGTCGACGGCGGGCTGGCCGCGTTCTACCGCAGCCGCTGGGCCGACTGGGTGCACCGCTCGACCTCGTCCGACGACGGGGAGACCTGGACCGCACCCGTGCCCACGGAGCTGCCCAACAACAACAGCTCGATCCAGGTCACGGCGCTGGCGGACGGCCGGCTGGCGATGGTGCTCAACCCGACCCAGGCCGGGCCCGACACCCCGCGGCGGGTGTCGCTGTACGACGAGATCGACGACACCGGGCTGGCCGCCGAGCAGTCGGTGGTCACCGAGCAGGCCGACGACGGCCGGCGGCGCGCGTTCTGGGGCACCCCGCGCGCCCCGATGACGCTGGCACTGTCCGCCGACGGGGGCGTGACCTGGCCGCAGCGCCGGGACGTCGAGACCGGCGACGGGTACTGCCTGAGCAACAACAGCCGCGAGGGGGTGAACCGGGAGCTGTCCTACCCCTCGGTGCACCAGACCGCCGACGGCGCGCTGCACCTGGCGTTCACCTACCACCGCACGGCGATCGAGCACGTGGTGGTCGACCCCTCGTGGGTGACCGGGGCGTGAGGCACGCGCTGGTCACCGGGGTCAGCTCCGGCATCGGGGCGGCCGTCGTCGACCGGTTGCTCGCCGACGGGTGGACGGTCACCGGGCTGAGCCGCACCGCGCCGCCGGCCCGGGACGGGCTGACCTGGCTGGCCGCCGACCTCACCGACCTGGACGCGGTGCCCGCGGCGCTGGCCGGCGTCGGGCCGCTGGACGCGGTGGTGCACGCCGCCGGAGTGCAGCGCTCGGCCCGGCTGGGCACGCTGTCGGCCGCCGACGGGGAGGTGATGTGGCGGCTGCACGTCGGGGCGGCCACCGCCGTGGTCGACGCCGTCGTCGACCGGGTGGCCGACGGCGGCCGGATCGTGCTGATGGGCAGCCGCACGGCCACCGGCGTGGCCGGCAAGAGCCAGTACGCCGCCACCAAGGCGGCCCTGTCCGGGCTGGCCCGGTCCTGGGCGATGGAGCTGGCCGGCCGGCGGGTCACGGTGAACGTGGTGGCCCCCGGCCCGACGGACACCCCGATGCTGGCCGACCCGGGCCGGGCGGCGACCCCGCCGCGGACGCCCCCGCTGGGCCGGTTCGTCCGGCCCGCAGAGGTGGCCGGGCTGACCGCCTTCCTGCTCGGCCCCGAAGGCGGCATGGTCACCGGCCAGCACCTGGTCATCTGCGCGGGCGCCTCGCTCTGACCTCTTCCGGGTGACCGCTCCCCCGGGCCCGCTCCAGCTCCGGCCGTCGCACGCCGTTCCCCGACGGGACGGACTCCGCCCCCGACCGGGACGGCGACGCGACGAGCAGGAGGAGGGCGGACCGTGGACGCATCCGCGCGCGTGCTGGTGGCCGACGACGAGGAGGACATCCGCCTGCTGGTCACCCTGGCCGTGCGCCGGGCCGGCTGCTCGGTCGTCGCCGCGGTCGCCGACGGTGCCCAGGCCCTGGCTGCGGCCCGGGTCGAGCTGCCGGACCTGGTCGTGCTGGACGTGTCCATGCCCGAGGCCACCGGCCTCCAGGTGTGCGCCGCGTTGCGCGCCGAGCCCGGCACGGCCGGGTGCCGGGTGCTGCTGCTCTCCGCCGGCGCCTCCCCCGACGACATCGCCCGCGGCCTGGCCGCCGGCGCCGACGCCTACCTCGCCAAGCCCTTCACCGTGGCGGGTCTGGTGGCGCAGGTCCGGCTGCTGACCGCCCGGGACGCGGCGTGACCGCGCTGCTCGCCCGGCCCCCCGCGGCGGTGCCCGGTCCCCCGGCGACACGCGGCCGCGCAGCGCCCGCTGCCCTCGCGGTGCTGGCCCTGGCCGGCGTCGTCCTGCTGCTCACCGGGCCGTCGCTGCCGCTCGCCGTCCTCGGTGCGGCCGCGGTGCTCGCGTCCGCCGGCGAGCTCGCCCGGCGGCTGCACCGGTTGGTCACCGCGGCCGAGGAGCTGGAGGCCCAGCGCCGCGACCTCGTGACCCGCGGCCGGTCGACCGCCGAGGACCTCGAGGTCGCCACCCGCATGATGCGGGCGCGCGCGCAGACCATGACCAGCGTCATCGACGCCGTCACCGAGCAGTCCATCATCGGTACCGACCGCGACGGGCTGGTCCGGGTGTGGAACCCCGGCGCCGAGCGGATGCTCGGGCTGCCCCGGGCCGACGTGGTCCGGACCCGCACCATCACCGACTTCCACGCCCCCGAGGAGCTCGACACCGAGGCCGGCGCCGACGACGGGGAGGACGTCGCCCCGGCCGCCCGGTTCGCCGCGCTGGTGCGCACCGCACGGGAGCACGGCAGCGACGTCCGTGACTGGACCTACCTGACCGCCGACGGCCGCCGGCTCACCGTCTCGGTGGCGATCACCCCGCGCACCGACGACGAGGGCGAGCAGGCCGGCTGGAACTTCGTCGGCACCGACATGACCGAGGCCCGGGAGACCGAGCGGCTCAAGGACCAGTTCGTCAGCCTCATCTCCCACGAGCTGCGCACCCCGCTGGCCTCGATCCTCGGGTACCTCGAGCTGGTCATGGACGACGAGGAGCAGCCGCTCACCGACGAGCAGGCGCAGTACCTGGGCATCGTCGAGCGCAACGCGCAGCGGCTGCTGCGGCTCGTCGGCGACCTGCTGTTCACCGCCCAGGTCGACACCGGCCGGCTCACCCTCACCCCCGAGGACGTCGACCTGGCCGCGATCGTGCGCGCCGCGGAGGACACCGCCCGGGTGACCGCCGCCGCCCGCGGGGTCGCCGTCACCGTGGACCTGCCTCCCGAGGGCCTCCTCGCCCGCGGCGACGCCCTGCGGCTCGGGCAGGCCTGCGACAACCTGGTCTCCAACGCGGTCAAGTTCACCCCGTCCGGCGGCCAGGTCACCCTGCGGCTGCGGCGCGCCTGGCGGGACGCCGACGGCACGCTCGCCCACGCCGACGCCCCCGGCCGCTCGCCGGTGGCGCTGCTGTCGGTCAGCGACACCGGCATCGGCATCCCGACCGGGGAGCAGGGCAAGCTGTTCACCAGCTTCTTCCGCGCCTCCACCGCCCGGCGCAACGCCGTCCCGGGCGTCGGGCTGGGCCTGACGATCACCAAGGCCATCACCACCGCACACGGCGGCACCCTGGACGTCGAGAGCGCCGAGGGCCGCGGCACGACGTTCACCCTCGCCCTGCCTCTCCTGCCCTGACACGACGGTGGCCGGCCCCCTCATAGGGGCCCGCCGCGAGGGGAAGGACCCCCTCCTCCCCACCCCTCGCGAGCTCGCGGCGGTACCCGGGAGCGGGCCGGGGGCGAGGGGGTCCTCCATCTTGCGGCTTTCTTGCGGAACGCTGGCGGGTGGCCTGCGGATCGACCTCCAGAGTCATGTCTGTCGCCGGGAGAACCCGCCGACACCGAACTCCCGAGGAGACGCAGCCATGACCGCCACCACCACCACCCGCAGCCGCAACGCCCGCAAGGTCCTCGGCTCGCTGGGCATCATCGGTGCCGCTGCCGCCGTCGCCGGCATGGGCACCTTCGGCTCCTTCACCGACAGCACCACCCCGCTGGCCGCCTCGGTCACCTCCGGCACCCTGTCGCTGGACCTCAACGGCTTCACCGACACCCTGACCATCTCCGCTGCGAACCTCGTGCCCGGTGACTCGGTCGCCACCCGGTTCAACCTGGACAACACCGGCAACGTGGACATGGCCGCGATCGGCCTGGGCGTCACCGCGTCGCCGTCGAGCGTGCTGGACACCGACAAGGTCAACGGCCTGAAGCTGGCCATCGACTCCTGCAGCGTCGCCTGGACTGCCGCCGCCAACAACACCTTCACCTGCGCCGGCACGACCAAGTCCGTGCTCGCACCGACCGCTGCGGCGAGCAACAGCACCCTGGCCAACCTGGCGAGCGTGGCCGCCGGCAAGTCGGACAACCTGCTGGTCAAGCTCGCCCTCCCCGAGGCGGCCGGCAACGAGTTCCAGGGCAAGACCAGCACCCTCTCCCTCGTCTTCACCGGCACCCAGAAGACCGGCACCACCCGCTGACCTGCCGGCCCTGACCACCCCCTTCTGACGCTCCCCGAGAGGACCTGCCATGACCACCGCACTCGCCACGGACTTCGCCCCCGCGTTCCGCCCGGCGCAGCAGCTCGCCGGGATGCCGCGGCTCGCCGCCGGCCTCGGGAAGCGCGCGGTCGCCCTGGTCCTCCGCTGGACGGTCCGCCTGGTCGTCACCCTCGCCGTCCTGGCCTTCGGCCTGCTGGCCGTCGGGCCGCACGTCTTCGGCTACCGGACGATGACGATGCTGACCGGGAGCATGACCGGCACGATCGACGTCGGGGACGTCGAGATCGTCACGCCGCTGCCGGTGGCCGAGGTCACCGAGGGCATGATCATCGCCTACCACATCCCGATCGACGACCACCACCTCGTCACCCACCGGGTCATCGGCGTGCAGACCGCCGCCGACGGCACCGTCACCGTGCAGACCAAGGGCGACGCCAACTCCGCGGCCGACCCGTGGCAGGCCCAGCTGCAGGGCGACACCGCCTACCAGGTCCGCGCGGTCGTCCCCGAGCTCGGCCACGTCATCCAGGCCCTCCGCTCCCCCGTGCTGAGCCAGGCGCTGGTCTACGGCGCCCCGGCCCTGCTGGCCGGCTGGCTGCTGCTGTCCATCTGGCGTCCCACCGCCCCGGCCACCCCGGCCGCGGACCAGCGCACCGAGGACGACGACGAGTGAGCCGCCTCCGCAGCCGCGCCCTGCTGGTCGCCGTCTCCGTCGCCACCGTCCTGGGCTTCGACGCGACCGCCGCCCAGGCCGGCTTCACCGCCCGGGCCGCGCTGCCGGTCACCGCCGGCACCGTCACCGTCGCCCCGCCGAGCGGGCTGTCGACCGCCGGGACGCGCTGCACCACCACCTCCTACGGCTGGTACTCCACCCGCACGATGCACGCCACGGTCAGCTGGCAGGCCAGCCCGACCCGGGGCGTCAGCGGCTACCAGCTCACCGCGGTGCTCGCGAACGGCACGGTCCACCCGATCGGCACCGTCCCGGCGAGCACGACCACCGTCTCGCAGAGCGAGGACGCCGCCCTCGCCGAGGGCGCCCGCGTCCGCCTCACCACCCTCACCAGCTACGGCTGGACCTCCACGACCGTCCTGACAGGAGCCCTGACGTGCTGACCGCCCTGGTGATCGACGAGTCCCACACCGCCCGAGCCCAGGTGACCGGCCTGCTGGAGCTGGCCGGCTGGGGCGTGCACGAGGCCGGCGACGCCGAGGACGCCCACTGGCTGAACGCCTCGCTCGCCGTCGACCTGGTCGTCACCGGCGCCACCGTCCCGGGCTCCCCGTCCGGCGCCGCCCTGCTGACCGAGCTGCGCAACGCCGGCAGCACGGCCCGCTTCCTGGTGGTCACCCCCGAGCCCACCGTCGAGGTGCGCGCCGCAGCCGCGACCGCCGGCGCCCTCGCCTGCCTGCCCGCCCCGGTGGACACCCAGCTGCTGCTGGACCTCCTCGCCCGCCGCGCCGCCGCACCGACCGCGCTGGTCGACGCCGACGACCTGCACGACACCGACCGGGACGACGAGCTGGCCGACCGGCTGCAGGCGATGTACGACGCGGCGCTGCCCGGCCGCTTCTCCGCCATCGACCGCGGTGCCCGCGCCGGTGACCCGCAGGCGCTCGCCGACGCGGCCTTCACCCTGGCCGGGACGTCGGGCCAGCTGGGACACCCCGAGGTCGCCGACGTCTGCCAGGCCATCGCCGCCGACGCCCGCCGCGGCGTCCTGGCGCACTCCCGGGTCTCCGCGCTGGCCGGGCTGGCCGGCGTCGAGCGCCGGGTCGCCGACCGCCGCCGGGCTCCCGGCGCCGTCCACGCGGACCGCGGCGAGCCGCGCGGCACCCGGGACCGCCGTCGCGCCCAGGCCGACCGGCGCAGCCGGGCGGTGGCGGCGATGTCCGCCGGCACGGCCACGGACGTGCTCGAGCAGGCCGCCGACGCAGCGGCCGGCCGCCTCGCCGCCCGCCGGCGCGGTCCCGCCGGCTGCTGAAGGACCCTCCCGCCCCCCGCTCCGCACGGGGACCAGACGACGAAGGGCCCGGTCCCCGAGGGGGCCGGGCCGTTCGCCGGATGCAGGAGGTGCCGGTCAGGCCACCAGTCGGTAACCCACTCCGCGCACCGTCTTGATCTCCGGGCTCTGCAGCCCGGCCGCCGTCAACTTCCGGCGGAGGTTGGACATGTGCGCCTCGACGAGGCGCAGGTTGCCCTCCCAGTCCGTCTGCCACACCTCGCGCAGCAGGGTCTCCCGCTGCAGCACCCGGCCGGGCCGGGAGACGAGGGCGGCGAGCAGGTCGAACTCCGTTCGGGTCAGGTCGACGGCCGAGCCGTCCACCCGCACCTCACGGCTGTCGGGGTCCACCTCGAGCTCGGCCAGCCGCTGGACGCTGTCCTCGAGGGGGGCGCGCGGCTCGGGGACGGAGACCGTCCGCGGCCGGCGCAGCATGGTCTGCACCCGCGCGACGAGCTCGCGCGGGGAGAAGGGCTTGGCCATGTAGCCGTCGGCGCCGACGGCCAGCCCGATGAGCAGGTCGACCTCCTCGGCGCGGGCGGTGAGCATCAGCACGTAGCAGTCGGTCTCGGCGCGCAGCTGCCGGCAGACCTCGGTGCCGTCGGCGTCGGGCAGCCCCAGGTCCAGCACGACGACGTCCGGTGCCTCGCGGCGTACCTCGGCCAGGCAGGCCGCTCCGGAGACCGCCTCCCGGACGTCCATCCCGGCGCGACGCAGCACGGTGACGACGAGTTCGCGGATCTCGTCGGTGTCCTCGACCACGAGCACGGTCTGACCCGGCACGACCCCTCCTCACGACACCCACGGCACGCCGCGGTGGCGTCCACCGGGGTCATCGTCACCGGCGCGCCGGATCCCCACCCGGACGCCGGGTCGATCACCCCAACGGATGACGGACCGGCGCACCCGTGCCGTCGCCAGCGCACCGACCATGCGCCCAGCGGGGTCCCCGGACGTCCTCAAGCCCGCTGAGCGCACAGTCGATGAGGGGGTCCTTCCTCAGGCGAAGGCGCTGAGGCCGGTGATCGAGCGGCCGACGATGAGGGTGTTCATCTCCCGGGTGCCCTCGTAGGAGTACAGCGCCTCGGCGTCGGCGAAGAACCGGACGACGTCGTGCTCGAGGACGATCCCGTTGCCGCCGAACAGCTCCCGCGCCCACGCCACGGTCTCCCGGCACCGGCTGGTGACGTAGCTCTTGGCCAGGGCCGCCTGGTCGTCGCGGAGCAGTCCCTCCTCCTGGAGCTGGGAGACGCGCACCGTCATGCCCATGCTGGCGGTGACGTTGCCCAGCATCCGGGCCAGCAGGTCCTGGATGAGCTGGAACCCGCCGATGGGCCGGCCGAACTGCTCGCGCTCCTTGGCGTAGGCCACCGCGACCTCGTAGGC
Source organism: Modestobacter muralis (assembly GCF_010682105.1). Taxonomy (GTDB): domain Bacteria; phylum Actinomycetota; class Actinomycetes; order Mycobacteriales; family Geodermatophilaceae; genus Modestobacter; species Modestobacter muralis. The sequence goes on from NZ_JAAGWH010000021.1 coordinate 21,828, forward strand.
GCCGAGCTGGCAGCCCACCCCGGCCCAGGCGACGCCGGCGCGGGTCTCCTTCAGCACCTTGTTGACGTCGCGGAAGCTGTTGCAGTTCTCCAGCTTCGCCGACGCCGGGATGCGGCAGTCGGTAAACGTGAGGTCGGCGTTCTGCACCGTGCGGAGGGCGAACTTGTCCTCGATCTTGGCGGCGCTGAAGCCCGGCGTCCCCTTCTCGACCAGGAAGCCCTTCACCTGGTCGTCGGCCACGTCGCGGGCGAACACGATGAGGACGTCGGCGAAGGTGCCGTTGCCGATCCAGCGCTTGGCGCCGTCCAGCACCCACTCGTCGCCGTCCCGGCGGGCAGTGGTGCGCATCCCGCGGGCGACGTCGGAGCCACCCAGCGGCTCGGTCAGCCCGAACGCGCCGATGGTCTCCATGCTGCGCATCGAGGGGACCCAGCGGGCCTGCTGCTCGGCCGAGCCCAGCAGCATCAGCGAGCCGAGCGCCAGGCCGTTGTGGACGCCGAAGAAGGTGGCCATCGACGGGTCGACCCGGGCCAGCTCCATGGCCGTGAAGCCCTCCAGCAGCCGGGAGACCCGCGGCCGGCCCTCGTACTCGTAGCCGCGGCCGACCAGGTCGGCCTCCACGAAGCGCGGGATGAGGTCCATCGGGAACTCGGCGGCGGCCCACGCGGCGTTGACCCGCGGCTTGACCTCGGCGGCGAGGAACTCGCGGAGGGTCACGAGCTCCTTCTGCTCGGTGTCGGTCAGCAGCGACTGGAACGCGAAGAAGTCCGCGGGCAGCAACTGGTCGGCGGTCATGGCAGCGCCTTCTCTCTCGTCATCGTCGACGTCGTTCTCGATGATGACGAAGTTACCCCTCGGTAACAAGAGTCCGCCGGCACGTCACCGCGTGTCCCGGGACGTGCCGGCCGCGCCCTGCGTCAGTTCAGCGGACGGGTGTCCGCCGGCAGGGTGCCGCCGCCGACCATCGCGGTGACGGCGTCCTGCAGCGCGGTCAGCGCCACGCGCTGGGTGAACGGGCCGGTCGAGACCCGCGCGACGCCCAGCTCCTGCAGCTCGCTGGCCGGCAGCGACTTCCCGGGCACGCTGATCACGGTGAGCTTGCGGGGCCCGAACGCCTCAGCCAGCGCGGCGATCTCCTCCCGGGCGACGACGCCGGGCACGAAGACGACCGGCGCCCCGGCCTCGAGGAACGCCTTCCCGCGGGTGACCGCCTCGGTGAGCACGGCCGAGCGGTCGGCGTCGGCACCGGCCTTCACGAAGGCGTCGGTGCGGGCGTTGAGCACGAAGTCGATCCCGGCGTCCCGGCCGGCGCGCAGCACGGCCTCGACCGCGGCGACCGCGTCGTCCAGCGGCTTCATCTGGTCCTCGAGGTTGCCGCCGACGACGCCGACCTCGATCGCGCGGCGGGTGGCCTCCCCGGCGTCGCCGTAGCCCGCCTCGAGGTCCATGGTCACCGGCACGTCGACGGCGGCGACGATGCGGCCGACCATGTCCAGGTGCAGCTCGAGCGGGATGTTCTCCCCGTCCGCGTAGCCGAACGTGGCCGCGATCGAGTGGCTGGCGGTGGCCAGGGCGCGCACGCCCGGGGTGCCGGCGACGACGGTGGCCGACACGACGTCCCAGACGTTGGTCAGGGTCAGGATCTCCGGGGCCGTGTGCAGGTCGAGCAGGGTGCGGGCGCGGGTCGCGAGGTCGGTCATGCCCGTCCCCGTAGCCACATGTCGACTCCTCGACACCTCGACCGGCAGCTCCCCGGGCGTCCGTAGCCTGACCGCATGGTCTCCCCCGGGCCGAGGACGTCGACACCGCGCGCGCCACCGCCCGCCAGGCCGCCGGCCGGGTGCACCCCCGGGCCTGACCCGCCCACCGCCGTCCCCAGCGCGGGGTGCGGTCCACAGCCTGCGCGTGTCCACCCCGCCGGCCGACGGCGCCGGGGACGATCGCGGCACGCCCCGCCCGACCCGCCGAGCCCAGGAGGACCCCATCACCGGCGACCGGACCACCCAGGACCCCGTCCCGCTGCTGCTCGTCGCAGGCTCGCGGCTGGCCGGGCAGCCCGGCGTCCAGGCCGCCGAGCTCGACCCGCTGGTGCGCCGGCTGACCGCACTGGACGACGGCGTCGACACCGACGGGCACGCCCAGCGCGCACTGGCGGCCCTGCTGCCCTTCCTCTGGGAGGCGGGCTGGCAGCCGGCCGACGTCGTGCACGCCGTGCGCCGGCGCACCAACCAGCGCGCCGGCCGGCTGGCCGCCGCGCTGATCCGGGCCGACGCGGCGGCGGCCGCCGACCGGGCGCCGGCGGCCTGGACCGCCCAGCTGGCCGGCCTCGACGGCACGGCCGGCTCGGTGGTCGCGTGGTGGCGCGGCGAGGGGGTCGACGCGGCCGCCGGCTGGCGCGACGTGCTGCGCGTGCTGGGCGTCGTCCGCGACCTGCCGCCGCTGGAGCAGCTGCTCGCACCCCCGTCGGCCTGGTCGGCGGACACCCGGGCGGAGGCCGCCCTCGACCCGGGCACCGACCCGAAGCTGGTGGGCCGGGTGCGGGCCCTGCTGGCCAAGGCGGAGTCGACCGACTTCCCCGAGGAGGCCGAGGCGCTGAGTGCGAAGGCGCAGTCGCTGATGGCGCGGCACCGGATCGACACCGCGGTGCTGGCCCAGCAGCCGGGTGGCGCGTCGTCGTCGGTGGTCGCCCGGCGGCTGCACCTGCAGGAGCCGCACGTCGACGCCCGGGCCGCGGTCGTGCAGGCGGTGGGCGCGGCGAACGGCGTGCGCGTGGTGCTGCTGCCGGCGTTCGGCATGGCCACCCTGGTCGGGGCCGCGGACGACCTGGACCTGGTGGAGCTGCTGGTGGCCTCGCTGCTGCTGCAGGCCGACCGGGCGCTGGGCGCGGCCGCACGGGAGGGCGGCGCGCGGGTGCGGTCCACGGCCTACCGCAAGGGGTTCCTCTACGCGTTCGCCCAGCGCATCGGCGAGCGGCTGGAGAGCGCCCGCGAGGCGGCGACCACAGCGGCGATGGCCACCTACGGTCCGGCCCTGCTGCCGGCGCTGGCCGAGCGGGAGCAGGCCGTCGACCGGCTGGTCGGCGAGCTGTTCCCGCGGCTGCGCAAGCGCACCGGCCGGTCCGTGGACGCGGCGGGCTGGCACGCCGGCCGCCAGGCGGCCGACGCAGCCGACCTCGGCACCGGCCAGCGGGCACTCCCCCGCTGACCGGCCCGGCCCCCTTCCCGAGGCTCGCCCCGAGCTCGCGAGGGGCGAGGAGGAAGGGGGTCCTGCGTCAGAGCAGGACGTCGAGGGAGGCGCCGAGCTCGGCGATGAAGTTCGCCTGGTGGGTCAGGTCGACCGCGGTCGTCAGCCAGCCGGCCACGAACATCAACTGGTCGGCCGAGGCCTGGTCCAGCGACGCCGTCGTCGCCGCCGTGCCCGCCCTCGCCACTGCACTGCACGCCAAGGTCATCATGACCGGCTCCTCTCGTCGTGGAGGAGGAGTCGGCACGACCGTGCAGGAACTGGAGCAGCGGCAGCCGATCGGCCCCCGACCACCCCGGAGGGGTGAGCCGGGTCAGCGCAGCCCGTCGAGCAGCATCTGCAGCAGCGCCTCGTAGCTGGCCGCGGCGTCGGGGGTGAGGACCAGGCCCCCGAGCTCCAGGCTCACCGCGCCGTGCACCGAGCTCCAGATCAGCTGCGCGGTGCCCCGCGGGTCGCCGGGGCGCAGCGCGCCCCGGTCCATCCCGTACCGGACCCGGTCGACCAGCGCGGTGAACGCGGCGTCCGCCCGGTCGGCGAGCTCCGCGGTGGGCGCGGCCTGCGACAGCCCGGGCCCGAACATCGCCCCGTAGTGCTGCGGATGAGCGAGGGCGAACCGGCGGTAGTTGCGCCCGCAGGCGAGCAGCCGGGCGGTGGGGTCGACGTCGGTGTCCTCGCTGGTGGCAGCGGCCAGGCCGTCGAAGCCGCGGGCGAGGACCGCGGCGACCAGCCCGTCCTTGTTGCCGAACCGGTTGTAGACGCCCATCGGGGCCACCCCCGCCTCGGCCGCGACGGCGCGCACGGTCAGCCCGCCCAGCCCGTCGCGCACCAGCACCCGCTCGGCGGCGTCGACCAGCGCCTGCTCCACCGCACGGCTCGGCGTCCGCCCGCCCGCACTGCCCTCAGTCACGCGATCATCCTGCCCGTTGACGTTCGTAGAACAACGTTCTACGTTTGTAGGACAACGTTCTACACCAGGAGGCTCTCGTGACCGTGCCCGCCGCCCCGCCGACCACCCGACGGTGGTGGGTCCTGCTCGCGCTCTGCCTGTCGGTGCTCCTGGTCAGCGTCGACAACACGATCGTTAACGTCGCGCTGCCCACGCTCGGACGCGAGCTGTCGGCGTCCACCAGCGACCTCCAGTGGGTGGTCGACGGCTACACGCTGGCCTTCGCCGCGCTGCTCCTGCTCGGTGGCGCCCTGGGCGACCGGTTCGGCCGCCGGCGGGTGCTCGAGATCGGTCTGGTCCTCTTCGCCGCCACCTCCGTGCTGGCCGCGACGGCCGACACCACCGCCCAGCTCGTGGTCGGGCGGGTCGCGATGGGCGTCAGCGCCGCCGCGATCTACCCGGCGACCCTCGCCCTGCTGGTCTCGACGTTCACCGACCGCCGGGAACGCGCCACGGCGATCGGCATCTGGTCGGCGGTCACCGGCCTGTCGGTCGCGATCGGGCCGGTGAGCGGGGGCCTGCTGCTCGAGCAGTTCGCCTGGGGCTCGGTCTTCCTGGTCAACCTGCCGCTGGCCGCCGCCGCCGTGGTGGCGGGCCGCGTGCTGCTCACCGAGTCCGCCGACCCGCGCCCGCGCCGGTTCGACCTCGTCGGCGCCGCCGCCTCCATCGCCGGCATCGGACTGCTGGTGTCCACCACGATCGAGGCGCCCGACCGGGGCTGGTCCTCCGCCGCCACGGTCGGCGGTTACGTCGCCGCGGTGGCCGCGCTCGCCCTCTTCGTGCGGTGGGAACTGCGCCAGGAAGCACCGATGCTCGACGTCCGGCTGTTCACCGACCGGCGGGTCTCGGTGGGCAGCGGCGCCATCGCGCTGGCGTTCTTCAGCCTGTTCGGGTTCATCTTCCTGATCACCCAGTACTTCCAGGCCGTCCGCGGCTACGACACCCTCACCGCCGGGCTGGCCACGCTGCCCTTCGCGCTGGTCATCGCCCCGGTCAGCCCACTGGCGATCCTGGCGATGCGGGCGGTGGGCACCAAGCTCGTGGTAGCCGCCGGCCTGCTGACCATGGCCGCGGGCTTCGTCGTCGCGGCCGGCAGCACGCTGGAGTCGGCCTACTGGGGCCGGATCGTGGTCGCCATGGTGCTCATGGCCGCCGGCCTCGGCCTGGTCACCGGCCCCGCCACCGAGGCGGTGATGGGCGCGCTGCGCAGCGCGGAGGCCGGTGCCGGTTCCGCGGTGAACGACACCGTCCGCGAGGTCGGCGGCACGCTCGGCGTCGCCGTCGTCGGCTCGGTGCTCAGCACCGTCTACGGCCCGGCGGTCGTCGACGGGCTGACCGGCGCCGGCGCACCGGCCGGGGCCGCCGGGTCGGCCGCGGACTCGGTGTTCGCCGGCCTCGCGGTGGCCGGGTCGCTGCCCGGCGAGGCCACCCTCGCCGTCCAGCAGTCGTTCCTCGACGGCGTCAGCGCCGGGTCGTGGGTGTGCGCCGCCGTCTCGGCCGCCGGCGCGCTCGTCGTCCTGGCCCTGCTCCCCGCCCAGCACCGCACCGCCGACCCGGACCTCGCCGCGGCGCCCGCGGCGATGATCAGCTGACCTGATCGTGCGTGCTCCTGGCTCACCGCACACCGTGAGCCAGGAGCACGCACGGTGAGCCCGGACGGCGGTGGACGCGTCAGCTGCGGGGGTCGAAGGGCTCGCGGCCCGGGGGCAGGTTGGAGCGGTCGGGGGCGATGACGGTGGCCTCCGAGGAGTCCGGCAGGGCCACCGTCGGCGGGGCCGGCTCCAGCAGCAGGTCACCGGTGCCGTGCAGCATCGTCTCGCCGCGGAAGAAGGCCGGTGCGGCCACGTTCCAGGCCACCATCAGCAGCACGCCCAACAGCAGCGCGCCGATGCCGATCACGAACACCCCGCCCACGCCGTGGAACACCGTCTCGCCGTACTCGGGGTCGGCGTACTCCACGCAGGCCAGCACGAAGACGGCGAGCATGAACAGCCCGCCCAGGGCCGGCAGCACGACGCGCATCAGCACGTCGCGCACCGAGTGCACCGACCGGCGGAACTCCCAGGCGCAGGCGAACCCGGTGAGCCCGTAGTAGAAGGCGATGAGCATTCCGGTGGCGGTGATGGAGTCGACGAGCACGTTCTCGCTGACCAGGGTCAGCCCGACGTAGAAGGCGATCGAGACCAGGCCCATCCACACCGTGGAGACCGTCGGGGTGAAGTACCGCGGGTGGATCCGGGCGAAGCTCGTCGGCAGCGCGCCGTAGGCGGCCATCGACAGCGAGCCGCGCGCGGTGGGCAGGATCGTCGTCTGGGTGCAGGCCGCGGCCGACGTCAGCACCGAGATGATCAGCAGCGCCTCGAAGACCCTCCCGAGACCGCTGTCGCCGAACACCGTCGGGCCCAGGGCGTTGAACACGTCGTCGGCGTTGGCCTCGTTGCCCAGGCCCAGCCCCTCGGTGCCCACGCCGGCGAAGGCGACGGTGGCGACGGAGACCACCGTGTAGATGCCCACCAGCAGCACCGTGGAGATGATCGCGGCTCGGCCCGGCGCACGGGTCGGGTTGGCGGTCTCCTCGTTGACCGCGACCGCGGAGTCCCAGCCCCAGTAGATGAAGATCGCCAGCAGCACCGCCTCGGTCATCGCCGTCCAGCTGATCCCCGAGGGCACCAGCCACGACAGCGACGGCGTCAGCGAGCCCGCCGGTGCCGTCCCGGAGTAGACCTTGACCAGCGCGTACACGGCGAAGGCGACGAGGACGACGACCTCGATGGTGAGCAGCACGTTCTGCGTCCGCGCCGTGGGCTCGATGCCCCGGTAGCAGATCCAGGTCATCAGCGCGATCCACACGACGCCGGCGACGGTGGTCCACAGCGCGCTCTCGGCCAGGGAGTCCAGCCCGACCAGCCGGTAGCTGTAGGCGCCGGCGACCTGGGCGAGGTTGGCCATGACGATGACGTCGGCGGCGATGATCCCCCAGCCGCCCATCCACCCGGTGCGCGGACCGAAGGCCCGGGCGGCCCAGGTGAACGTCGTCCCGCAGTCGGGCTCGCGCTTGTTGAGCTCGGCGTAGGCGACCGCGATCAGCCACATCGGCACGAAGGCCAGCAGCATGATCGCCGGCGCCTTCACCCCGACGGCGATGACGACGAACCCGAGCGTCGCCGCGAGGGCGTACGCCGGGGCCGTCGAGGAGACGCCGAGGACGATCGAGGAGACCAGCCCGAGGGCGCCCCGCTTCAGGCCCTTGTCGACGGCCTCGCCCTCCACCCGGGGAGGCGCGGCCGGCGCCGGGGTCGGAGCGGTCATGCCGGAGCCGTGCGCGCGTTCATGGCACGGTTTATCGCACAGCCGCTCCGGCTCCGCCGTGCCGGGGCCGGTCACACGTGCGGCTGCCCCGTCGAGGCGGTGGTCCCGCCGTCCACGGGCAGGACGACGCCGGTGACGTAACGGGCGGCGTCGCTGGCCAGGAACAGCACCGCCGGCGCGACGTCGTCGGGCTGCCCCGGGCGGCCCAGCGCGATCCGGTTCACGAACGGCGCCAGCGACGCCTCGTCGCGGCCGACGCCCTCGGTCAGGTCGGTGAGGGTGAAAGCCGGCGCAACGGCGTTGAGCCGCACACCCTGCGCACCCCAGTCCAGCGCCAGCGAGCGGACGAAGTTGCTGATCGCGGCCTTGGTCGCGTTGTAGGCCGCCTGCCCCCAGTCGCCGCGCTCGCCGGAGACGGAGGAGACCGCGACCAGCGACCCACCGCTGGCGGCCAGGTGCGGCAGGGCGTGCTTGGCCAGGTGGAAGAAGGCGTCGACGTTGGTGGCGCGCAGCCGCTCCCACGCGTCGTCCGCCAGCTCGGTGATCGGCCCGGACTCGTACCCGGCGGCGTTGCTCACCACGACGTCCAGCCGGCCGAACCGCGCCACGACCTGCTCCACCAGGCCGGCCACCTGGGCCGGGTCGGACACGTCGGCCGGGACGGCGGCGGTGCGCTCGGCCGGGGCGCCGGCCAGCGCCTGCTCCAGCCGGTCGGCACGCCGCCCGGTGACGGCGACGGTCGCACCGGCCGCCAGGAACGCCCGCGTGATCGCCAGCCCGATGCCGCTGCCCCCTCCCGTCACCAGGACGACGGAGCCGGTGAAGTCGAACGTCGCTGTGGAGGTCATGGACCCGGTTGTCCCCCGCCGGGAACAGACCGACACCCGAGTTAGTTGCGTGCACCGAGCAATCACCTGGCACGCTGTGCCCAGGCGTTCGCACGCCGGCGCGACGATGCGCCAGTCCACCCCCGCTCGTCGATGCCGGAGACCCCGTGTCCCATCCCGCTCCCCCCCCCAGCACGGGCACACCCACCACCGGACCGGCCACCGCGGCCGACACCAAGGCGGCCGCCGAGGTCGACCACGACCACGGCCGCCGCTGGTGGACCCTGGCCACCCTGGGCCTGGCCCAGCTCATGGTCGTCCTGGACGCCACCATCGTGAACATCGCGCTGCCCAGCGCGCAGGCCGGCCTCGGCTTCTCCGACGCCGACCGCCAGTGGGTCGTCACCGCCTACTCCCTGGCCTTCGGTGGCCTGCTGCTGCTCGGTGGCCGCCTCGCCGACCTCTTCGGCCGCCGCCGGACCCTGATGGTCGGCCTGGCCGGCTTCGCCCTCGCCTCGGCCCTGGGTGGTGCGGCCACCGGGTTCGGGACGCTCGTCGCCGCCCGCGCGCTGCAGGGCGCGTTCGGCGCGCTGCTGGCGCCGGCCGCCCTGTCGCTGCTCACCATCACCTTCAGCGACCCGAAGGAGCGCGGCAAGGCCTTCGGGATCTTCGGCGCCATCGCCGGCGCCGGTGCGGCCATCGGCCTGCTGCTGGGCGGGGTGCTCACCGAGTACCTGAGCTGGCGCTGGTGCCTCTACGTCAACGTGCCGATCGCCGTCGTCGCCGGCCTCGGTGCGCTGCGCTTCATCCGCAAGGTGGCCCCGGCGCAGGGCGTCAAGCTGGACATCCCCGGCGTCATCACCGCCGTCCTGGGCCTCTCCGGCCTGGTCTACGCCTTCGCCCGCGCCGAGAACGAGGGCTGGTCGGACCCGGTGACGATCACCCTCATCGTGGTCTCGGTGCTGCTGCTGGTGGCCTTCGTGCTCATCCAGCAGCGGGTCGCGCACCCGCTGCTCCCGCTGCGGGTCGTGCTCGACCGGCGCCGCGGTGGCGCCTACCTGGCGATCGGCCTGGCCGCGATCGGCATGTTCGCCGTCTTCCTGTTCCTGACCTACTTCCTGCAGCAGACCAAGGGCTTCACCCCGCTCAGGAGCGGGTTCGCCTTCCTGCCCTTCGTCGCCGGCATCATCACCAGCTCCACGGTGGTCGTGCCCCGGCTGCTGCCGAGGATCGGCCCGCGCTTCCTGATCACCACCGGTCAGCTGCTCGGCGCCGTGGGCCTCACCTACCTGTGGCGACTGGAGGCCGACAGCGGGTACCTGCCCCACGTCCTGCCGGCGCTGTTCGTCATGGGCCTGGGCATGGGCCTGATCTTCGCCTCGTGCTTCAACACCGCGACCTCCGGCACGCAGCCGGCGGACGCGGGGGTGGCCTCGGCGCTGGTCAACACCGGTCAGCAGGTCGGCGGGGCCCTGGGCACCGCGCTGCTGAACACCATCGCCGCCACGGTCACCGCCTCCTACGTGCGGGCCAACGGCCAGACCCCGGCGGCGCTGGCCGACGCGGCGGTCGCCGGCGAGACCCGGGCGTTCCTGGTCTCGGCCGGGGTGTTCCTGCTCGGCGCCGTGCTCAGCCTGCTGGTGATCCCCAGCGGCCCGAACCCGGTCAGCTCCCGTGGCCCGCAGGCGCCGGCCGGCCACTGAGCGACAGCGTCGTCCCCGGCCGCCCACCCCGGCGGCCGGGGACGACGCGCGCCCACACCCCGACAGGCACTGCGGGACACGGGTCGACCACACTGTGCAGCGATCAGCGACCCCCGGCGCGGACGCCGGCCGACCGCGTGGAGTGATGGTTGTGGTGGAGCCGGCGGACGTCGGCCCGGAGAGCGCCGACGCCGAGGGCGCCCGCGTCCGGGCCCAGCTGGCGGTGGACGCCGCCGGCATCGGGACCTTCGACTGGGACCTCACCACCGGCCAGCTCACCTGGGACGAGCGGCTGATCGAGATGTTCGGCTACGACAGCACCGGCTTCGAGCAGACCATCGAGGCGTTCAACGCCCGGCTCCACCCCGACGACCTGCCGCGGGTCGGCGACGCCCTGGCGGTCTGCATCGCCACCCGGGGCGAGCTGGACACCGACTACCGGATCGTGCTGCCCGGCGGGGACACCCGGTGGGTGAGCGCGCGCGGCCGGGCCCTGGGCCCCGGCGACGGCCCCGCCACCCGCGTCATCGGGGTGGCCTACGACGTCACCGCCGAGGTGGCCAGCGAGGCACGGGTCAGCCGTGTGCTGGAGGCGATGCCGGCCGGCTTCTACTCCCTGGACCACGACTGGCGGTTCGTGCACGTCAACGCCCAGGCCGAGCGGCTGCTGGGGCGCAGCCGCGAGGACCTGCTCGGGCAGGTGATCTGGTCGGCCTTCCCGGCCACCGTGAACAGCGTCTTCGAGGACAGCTACCGGGCCGCCGTCGAGCACGGGGAGCCGATCTCCTTCGACGCGCACTACCCGGCCCCGCTCAACGGCTGGTACGAGCTGCGGGCCTGGCCCACCCCCGACGGGCTGTCGGTCTACTTCATCGAGGTCACCGAGCGCCGCGCCGCCCAGGCCCAGGCCGACCGGGCCACCCGCCGGCTCACCCTGCTGGCCCAGGTCAGCGCCGAGCTGGCCGGCACGCTGGACGTGCAGGCGGCCACCACGCGGCTGCCCCGGCTCGTCGTCCCGGCGCTGGCCGACTACTGCATCCTCACCGTCATCGACCACGACGGTCAGCCCCGCGACATCGGCAGCTGGCACCACGACCCGGCCAGCCGGGCCCTGCTGGAGCGGTATGCCGAGGTCCGCCTGGACGCCATGCCCATGACCGCCCCGGTGGGCCGGGCGCTGCACGCGAACGAGGCCGTCCGCTTCTCCGGGGACGACGTGCTCCGACTGCTCCCGCCCGGCCGGGCCCGGGAGCTGCTCACCCTGCTGGCTCCCGCGACCGAGGTCGCGCTGCCACTGCGAGCGCGCGGCCGGACACTCGGGTTGCTGACGCTCTTCTTCTCCGCCGGGCACTCCCCCACTCCCGAGGACGTCTCGGTCGCCCAGGACGTCGCCGACCGGGCCGGGCTGGCCTGGGACAACGCCCGGCTGTTCGGCCAGCAACAGCAGATGGCCGAGACGCTGCAGCGCAGCCTGCTCACCGAGCCGCCGGAGCCCGACCACGCCGAGATCGTGGTGCGGTACATGCCCGCCGCCGAGGCGGCCCGGGTCGGCGGCGACTGGTACGACGCGTTCCTGCAGCCCAACGGCGCCACCATGCTGGTCATCGGCGACGTGGTCGGTCACGACACCGCGGCCGCTGCCGCGATGGGGCAGGTGCGCAGCCTGCTGCGCGGGATCGCCGCCTACAGCGACGCCGGCCCCTGCGAGGTCCTCCGCGGGCTGGACTCGGCGATGTCGGTGCTCCAGCTGGACACCCTGGCCACCGCCGCCGTTGCCCGTTTCGAGCAGACCCCGGACGAGCGGAGGCGCGGGGTCACCCGGATGGTGTGGGCCAACGCCGGGCACCTGCCGCCGCTGGCGCTGAACCCCGACCGCAGCGTCACGGTGCTGGCCGACTGGAAGGGCGACCTGCTGCTCGGGGTCGACTCGTCGGCGACCCGCACCGAGAACGTCGTCACCCTCGACCGCGGCGCCACGGTGCTGCTCTACACCGACGGCCTCATCGAGCGCCGGGACGCCGACCTGGACACCGGGCTGCAGCGGCTGCGCACCTCGCTGTCGGAGCTGGCCGAGCTCCCGCTGCAGCAGCTGTGCGACGAGCTGATCGACCGGCTGGTCGACGGCAAGCCCGAGGACGACGTCGCCCTGGTGGCCGTGCGGCTGCACCGGCAGGACCGCCCCCGCCCACCCGAGGCCGGCCCCAACCGGGTGCCCGCCGGCGTCCCCGCCGACCCGGGTGCCCCGTGAGCCCGACGACCCGGGAGGGCGGCGCCTCGGCCAGCGACCCGGGACCTCTCGGCCTACCGTGGGCAGGGCGCCCCGGCACAGGTCGGACCACATCGACCGGAGGGAGCTCCCCCGTGCCCGCGACGACGACCGAGCCGACTCCCGACCGGCACGTCCACGAACTGCTGGTGCACGACTCCCCCGACCAGCTCCTGGCGGGTGCCGTCCCGTTCCTGCAGGCCGGGCTGGACGCCGGCGAGTCCGCCGTCATCGCCACCGGGGACGACTCGGGTGAGCTGATCCTGGAAGCCCTGGGCCACGACGAGCGGGTGGTCGTCATCCCCCGCAGCGAGGTGTACCGGATCCGCACCCCCACGGCGCTCACCGCCGTGCGGCGCCTGGTCGCCCAGCAACTGGCCGCCGGCAGCACCCGGGTGCGCGTGCTCGGCGAGACCGACTTCGGGCGGACGCCGCGCGACTGGCTGGAGTGGCAGCGCTACGAGGCCGTGGTCAACGAGGCCTTCCGCCCTTTGCCGCTGTGGGGGCTGTGCGCCTACGACACCGCCGTGCTGCCCGACCAGGTCATCGCCGCTGGCCTGCAGACCCACCCCTTCCTGCACACCGCCGCCGGGCGCCTCGAGAACCCCGACTACGTCGACCCCGCCGGCTACCTGCGGTCGCTGCCGGTACCCGACGAGCCGCTGGAGGGCACCGCACCGCTGCTGCGCGTCGACGACGTCCGCGAGTTCAGCGGGCTGCGCCGTGCCGTCGCCCGGGTGCTCGCCGACCTGGGCGGCGACCCCGACCTGCTCGAGGACCTCCACCTGGCCATCGACGAGATGAGCTCCAACGCGGTGCGGCACGGCGGCCCGCCGGTCACGCTGCGGCTCTGGGCCGGTGCCGACCGGGTGGTCTGCCGGATCAGCGACGGCGGCACGGGCATGGACGAGCCGTTCGCCGGCTACGGCCCGGCCCACGGCGAGGACCTCTCCCGCGGCGGGATGGGTCTGTGGCTGGCCCGCCAGCTCTGCGACCACGTCGACGTCATCGACGACGGCGCCGGTCTGACCGTGCGCCTGACGACGTCCCTGCACTGACCACCCCGAGAGGCGACCTGAGTGGACCTCCCCCCGCGGCTGCTGGACCTGCTGCACCGGCCCAGCCCCTGCTTCCTCGCCACGACCATGCCCGACGGGTCGCCGCAGCTGACCCAGACCTGGGTCGACACGGACGGCACGCACGTGCTGGTCAACACCGTGGCCGGGTTCCAGAAGGTGCGGAACATGGAGCGCGACCCGCGGGTGGCGCTCAACGTCGCCGATCCCGACGACGTCTCCCGCTACTACGCGGTGCGTGGCCGGATCGTGGAGATCACCCCCGACGGGGCCGCGGAGCACATCGACCGGCTGGCGCAGAAGTACCTCGGCGGCCCTTACCCCTGGTACGGCGGCCGTGACCAGGTCCGGCTGACCGTCCGGATCGCCGCCGACCGGATCAGCTCACCCCAGGGCTGACCGCTGCCCCAGGGGCTGCTGGGGGCGCTGTGACCGACGCGGCGCGTCACGGCGCGCTTTCCGGTCCACGACCGTCCGCGCCCTAGCATCGTGCCGCGTACTGCTGCCCGACCGGTCGGACCCGGCCGGTACGTGGCATCGGGAACGGTGCGCGTCCGGAGGAGGAGCGAGTCGTGGGCTGGTCGACCAAGGGCAACACCGCAGTGACCGCGGCGGGCGCGGCCGCCGTCCCGCCGCCGGCCGCGCCACCGGTGCCCCGTCCGCGCCGCAAGGTCGAGCAGGACTCCAGCCTCGAGCACGCCGCCCAGCAGGCCGGGGTGCTGACCCAGGCCAGCCGGGAGGTCTCCGACACCTCCCAGCAGGCGGCCGAGTCGCTGAGCGAGCTCCAGTCGGCGATCACCGACATCTCCTCCAGCACCAGCCGGGCCTCCTCCATCGCCGAGGACGCGGTGCGTGACGCCCGCGCCGTCGACGAGCGGATCGCCGCCCTGCAGCAGGCCAGCGAGTCGATCACCGAGATGGTGCGGCTGATCTCCGCGATCAGCCAGCAGAGCCGGTTCCTCGCCCTCAACGCCTACGTCGAGGCCGCCCGCGCCGGGGACGTCGGCCGCGGGTTCGCCGTGGTCGCCGACGAGGTCAAGCAGCTGGCCAGCCGCACCGCCCAGGCGGCCGAGGACATCGGCGCCCAGATCGAGGCCGTGCAGTCCGAGACCCGCCAGGCGGTCAGCGCAATCCAGCGGATCAGCGGCACCCTCGGCTCCATCGCCGACGCCCAGGACGCCATCGCCGCCGCGGTCGAGCAGCAGCGGGCCGCCACCGACCGGGTCGTGGACAACGTCGACCGGGCGGCCAGCGGCTCGGCCCGGATCAGCCGGGCGGTGGCCGAGCTGGCCGACAGCCAGCGGCTGGCCTACGTGCGCCGCGCGCTCACGCTGGCCCAGGACCTGCTCGACGACGCCGGCGGCATCTCCCTGGGGACCGGTACCCGCCCGACGACCGTGACCGACCAGGCGACCTCGACCAGCCACCGCGCGGACCTCCCCGAGCTGGTGCTCGGGAGGGCACCGCTGACCTGGGTGGACGACCCCCGCCGGCCCGCGCCGCTGGTGGACGACGTCGTGGCCCAGGTGGGCGGCACGTGCACGCTGTTCCAGCGTCTGGACGACGCCGGGGCCATGGTGCGCGCGGCCACCACCGTCGTGAACGCCGCGGGCCGGCGCAACATCGGCACGTTCATCGCCCCGGTCAACGCCGACGGCACGCGCAACCCGGTGCTGGCCGCCGTGCTGGCCGGGCAGCTCTACACCGGGCCGGCGACCGTGGCCGGCAAGCCGTACTTCACCGCCTACGCCGGTGTGCACGCCCCCGACGGCGCACTGGTCGGCATGCTCTACGTCGGTCTGCCGACCGAGGCGCTGGGCTGATCCCCGGGGCCGGGTCCTCCGACCCGGCCCCGGGTCCGGACCGAGGGGTCACTGCCGGACGGCGAGCACCAGCCAACGGTCCTCGGCGTCGTCGACCAGCGTCGTCGTCCAGCCGGCGCGGCTCAGCAGCGCGCTGATCCGCGGCTGACCGCGTACGTCGTCCGGGCGCAGCTCGTGGCCGTGCCGGCGGGCCAGAGCCACCCGGCCGATCGGGGAGAACAGCGCCAGGCGGGCACCCCGGGCGCAGACCCGGCCCAGCTCGCGCAGCCCGGCCTCCGGTGCCGCGAGGTGGGACACCAGACCGGCGGCCAGCACGGCGTCGAAGGTCCCCGCAGCGAACGGCAGTGCGTGGACGTCGCCGCGCACCAGCCCGGCGAGCCGGCCCCGTCCCCGGCCGGCGGCCTCGGCGAGCATCTCCGCGGTCAGGTCGACCCCCACCACGGTGCCGGCGGGCCCGGTCGCGTCCCGGAGCACCGGCAGCGCACGGCCGGTGCCGCAGGCGGCGTCCAGCACGAGGTCCCCGGGCGTGACCCCCAGCTCGGCGACGGCGCGGGCGAAGCGCGGCCCGTCGTCGGGGAACCGCTCCTCCCACCCGGCGGCCCGGACCGCGAAGAAGGACTGACCGGCCGGGTCGCTCACGGCCGGCTCAGCAGGGCAGCCCGGTGAACGCACGGACCGCCTCGACCAGCGCGGCCGCGTCGTCGGCACCGAGCACGACGGTCACGTGCGCACCGCTGCCTGCCCGCAGCAGGTCCGCCTCGCCCAGGACCGCGGCCAGCCGCTCGGCCCGCTCCCGGTCCGCCTCGGCGAACTCGATGCCGGAGGTGGCGGCCACCCCGGCGATCACGGTGCCGACGGTCAGCCCGCCCTCCCGCAGCCGCTGGGCGACCTCCTCGGCCAGCACTGGGTCACCGGCGCCGTCGAGCACGTCGACGGTGGTCGCCGCAGCCGGCTCGCAGGAGTCGGTCGGCGGGGCGGGAGCCACTGGCGGCTCCGTCGCGGGCGGCGCAACCGGCGGCTCCGTCGTAGGCGGCACGACCGGCGGCTCCGTCGTAGGCAGCACGACCGGCGGCTCCGTCGTAGGCGGCGCCACCGGCGGCTCCGTCGTAGGCGGCACGACCGGCGGCTCCGTCGTAGGCGGCGCCACCGTCGTAGGCGGCACGACCGGCGCTTCCATCGTCGGCGGCGCGACCGGCGCCTCGGTCGTGGGCGGCGCGGAGCTGGCGGGCGGCTCCGTCGGCGGCGCGACCGGCGGCTCCGTCGGCGGTGGCGCGACCGGGGGCGTCGAGGTGACGGGCGGCTCGGTCGTCGTAGGCGGCGCAGAGCTGGCGGGCGGCTCCGTCGTCGGCGCGGGAGGCGTCTGCGCTGGAGTCACCTCCGGCGCAGACGACGTCGGCGCGGCCGGCGCCTCGGGCTCCGGCACCTCGAGCCCCGGCGCCGCGAGCCCCGGCGCCGCGAGCCCCGGCGCCTCAGGCTCCGGCTCCGGCTCCAGCGCGACGGGCGGCTGGGCAGCCGACGCGACCTCGGGCGGTCGGCTGGCGCTCGGCGGCGCGGCCGGGGGCTCGGCCGCGGCCGGCACCCGGTCCACGGACGGCTGCGGCGGCTCCACGACCCGGCCGATCGCCGGGGGCCGGGCCGGGTCGGCCGGCGGCACGGTGGGCGCGGGGCCGGCCGGCGTCGGCACCCGCGGCGACGGCGTGCCGGCGTAGCTGGCGGCCAGCCCGAGCACGGTGGCCACGTACTCGGCGGAGTGGTTGTAGGCGAAGACCGCGCGAGACCGGCCGGCGTCGCTGGTGAGGTCGCCACCAGCGGCGCACAGGTAGTTGCCGGTCGCCACGGCGGCGTCGTCGATGTCGAACGGGTCGCGGCGGCCGTCGCCGTCGCCGTCGGCGCCGTAGACCGCCCACGTGGTCGGGATGAACTGCATCGGGCCGACGGCCCGGTCGTGCACCGTGTCCCCGTCGAAGCGGCCGCCGTCGGAGTCCAGGATGCGTGCGGTGCCGTTGCCGGTGAGCGGGATG
Source organism: Modestobacter muralis (assembly GCF_010682105.1). Taxonomy (GTDB): domain Bacteria; phylum Actinomycetota; class Actinomycetes; order Mycobacteriales; family Geodermatophilaceae; genus Modestobacter; species Modestobacter muralis. Next base: position 39,042 of record NZ_JAAGWH010000021.1, read on the forward strand.
CCGACGATCGGCGGCGTGGAGCGCCCGTCGGTCGACAGCACGGCGCCGGCGAAGCGCCCGTGGTCCGACTCGACCCGTCCGATGGCGGCGATGAGGGTCCAGCTGATGTCGCAGTCGGCGAGCCCGGTGGCGCGGGTGTAGGCCTCGAGCGCCGTCGTGGGCACCCCACCGGCCGCGAGCGGGGACCGCGCGGCGTCCGGGGACCGGGGGGCCGCGGTGCCGGGGGCGGCGGTGGCGGTGGGGGTGGCGGTGGGGGTGGCGGTGGGGGTGGCGGACGCCGCCTCCGCCAGCGCGACGCCGTCCAGCACCGGTGGGGCTACCAGGTCGGGGTCGGCGCGGTGCACCGACAGCCGGCCGGGCGTGGGCGCCGGGGCACCGGCCTCCTCGTCCCCGGCCACCGGCGCGGCAGCGGCCTCCAGGGACGGCGCAGCGGAGGCCCCGGGAAGCAGCGCGACCAGCGCGGTGGTCAGACCTGCCGTCAGCACGACGCCCTGGCTGCGGCGGCCGTCCCGGCGGTGACGCGGGCTCACGCGGCAGTCCTGCGGTGGTCGTGCGGCGAGCGAGTCGGCACCGTTGATCCCCCTGGAGCGTCCACCGTGCGCCCGTCCCGGGTCGCGCGCACCGGGGGGTGCACGCGTCCGGACGGGACGAGGTCGACCGTAAGCGGAGCGAACCGTCAGCGCCATGGCCCGGCGTGGGCTCTTTCCGCGACCGGCGGCCCGGGACACCCGCACGGGGGCCACCGGGTTCCGGAACGGCACAGCACGGCACCATGATCGAGGGGCACGCCGGCCCCGACGGTCCACGGCCCGGTCAGGTGCGGTCCCGCCCGGGAGGGGTGCAGATGCTCGCGCGACAACGGCAGGAACGGATCCTCGAGGCGGTCCGGGCGCACGGCGGGGCCCGTGTCTCGGAGCTGGTGGGGCTGCTCGGCGTCTCGGAGATGACCGTGCGCCGCGACATCGCCACCCTCGCCGACCGTGGGCTGGTGGCCCGGGTGCACGGTGGGGCCACCGCACTGGACGGGCGCAGCGCCGACGAGCCCGGCTTCCAGGTCAAGTCGGCGATGGCGCTGGTGGAGAAGCGGGCGATCGCACGGGTGGCCGCCGGTCTGGTCCAGCCCGGCGACTCGGTCGCGCTCTCGGCGGGCACCACGACCTTCGCGGTCGCCGAGGCACTGCTGGGCGTCCCGGGTCTCACCGTCGTCACCAACTCGCTGCCCGCCGCCCGGCTGCTGCACGACAGCTCCCGCGAGGACCAGACGGTCGTGCTCACCGGCGGGGTGCGCACCCCCTCCGACGCGCTCGTGGGCCCGGTCGCGGTCTCCGCGCTGCGCGTGCTGCACGTCGACTGGCTGTTCCTCGGCGTCCACGGCATGGACGAGGAGGCCGGGCTGACCACCCCGAACCTGGTCGAGGGCGAGACCAACCGGGCACTGGTGGCCTGCGCCCGGCAGGTCGCCGTCGTCGCCGACTCCTCGAAGTGGCGCGTGGTGGGGCTGTGCAGCATGGCCTCCCTCGACGAGGTCGACGTGCTGATCACCGACTCCGGCCTGCCCGACGTCGGACAGCGGGAACTGTCCGCCCGCACCGGCCGGCTGGTGATCGCGCCCGTCCCGACGGCCTGACCAGCACGGCGACCCGGGCAGCCTGGTCCAGCCCGCTCTACCGGGACCCCGCGTCATGCAGCGTTGCACGACCGTGATGTGATCTTCCTTGCGCAGAAATGTCCGGTCCTGTTCGATCCGGACAGGCGGGACTCCGGGCCCGCACCGAGGCAACGACGCCTAGCAACAGGGAGTTCGACATGACACCCATCACCGCCCGACGGCGCGCACTGCGCCCGTCCCGCCTCCTCGTCGCCGGTGCCGCAGCAGCGCTCGCACTGACCGGCTGTGCCAACAGCGGCGAGACCGACGCCCCCGCGGCCGCCGCCTCGTCCGGTGACGGCGGCGCGCAGACCACCAAGTCGGCCAGCGCGCCCGCCGGCGAGGGCTGCACGCTGGAGAAGTACGGCCTGGAGGCGATCGACCTCAAGGGCGCCAAGGTCGGGTTCTCGCAGTCCGAGCCCGACACCGCCGCCTTCCGCGCCGCCGAGACCCAGTCCATCAAGGACGAGGCGGCCAAGATCGGCGTCGGCGAGCTGCTGGTGACCAACGCCAACGCGCAGCTGACCAAGCAGATCTCCGACATCCAGGACCTGCTCAACCAGGGCGCCCAGGCCCTGATCGTCGCCCCCGTCAACTCCGACGGCCTGGACCCCGCACTCGCTGCGGCCAAGGCCAAGGGCGTGCCGGTGCTGACCATCGACCGCAAGGTCACCAACACCGCCTGCTCGGACTACCTGGCCTTCATCGGCTCGGACTTCGAGGAGCAGGGCAAGCGCGCCGCCGACGCCATGGCGACGGCCACCGGCGGGCCGGCGAAGGTCGCGATCCTGCTGGGCTCCTCGGGCAACAACGTCACCGACCTGCGGACCTCCGGGTTCGTCGACCAGGTGGAGGCCGAGTACCCCGAGCTGGAGATCGTCGCCCAGCAGACCGGTGACTTCGAGCGGGCCAAGGGCCAGTCGGTGGCCGAGCAGCTGCTGCAGTCCAACCCCGACATCAACGCCATCTACGCCGAGAACGACGAGATGGGCCTCGGTGCGGTCCAGGCCGTGCTGAGCGCCGGCAAGCAGCCCGGCACCGACGTCAAGATCGTCTCGATCGACGGCACGAGGAACGCGGTCCAGGCGCTCGTCGACGGCCAGTACAACGGCGTCATCGAGTCCAACCCGCGCTTCGGCCCGCTGGCGTTCTCCACCCTCCAGGACTTCATGGACGGCAAGGAGATCCCCGAGGACATCATCATCGAGGACGACGAGTACACCCCCGACAACGCCGAGGCCGAGCTCGCCAACGCGTTCTGACCCGACCCCGGGTCGACCCCTGCCCCACCTGACCGGCGCCCCCGTCCCCCGCGGACGGGGGCGCCGGCTCAACACCGCTCGACGAGGAGTCCGGTGTCCCACCCGCTCACCACCACCCCCGGCCGTCCTCCGGGTCGCCCCCACGACGGCCCGCTGCTCACCGTCTCGGGGGTGACCAAGTCCTTCGCCGGGGTCCACGCCCTGCGCGGCGTCGACTTCACCCTCGAGCCCGGCTCCGTCCACGCCCTGGTGGGCGAGAACGGGGCCGGCAAGTCCACCTTCATCAAGGTGCTCACCGGCGTGCACGCCGCCGACGCCGGCGAGGTCCGCTTCCTCGGCGACCCCGTCGCCTTCTCCCGCCCCGCCGACGCCCAGGACGCCGGGATCTCCACGATCTACCAGGAGATCAACCTCGTCCCGCTGCTCACCGTGGCGCAGAACATCTACCTCGGCCGCGAGCCGCGCCGCTTCGGCCTCGTCGACACCCGCGCCCTCAACCGGCAGGCCGCCGAGCTGGTGCAGCGGCTGGGCATCGAGGTCGACGTCCGGGCCGAGCTCGGCTCGCTGGGCCTGGGCGTGCAGCAGATGGTCGCCCTGGCCCGCGCCGTCTCCATCGACGCCCGCGTCGTGATCATGGACGAGCCGACGTCCTCCCTGGAGGTGCGCGAGGTCGAGACGCTCTTCGGCGTCGCCCGCACCCTGGCCGCCTCCGGCGTCGGGCTGGTCTTCGTCTCCCACCGCCTCGACGAGCTGTGGGCGCTGTGCGACACGGTGACCGTCCTGCGCGACGGCCGGGCCGTGCACACCGGCCCGATGGCCGACCTCGAGCGGGTGAAGCTGGTCGCGCTGATGCTCGGCCGCGAGGTGAGCGACGTCCGCGCCGAGGGGACGACGGACTTCGGCGCCTCGCACGCCCAGGGCGACGCCCCGCTGCTGTCGGTCTCCGGCGTCGACGTCCCCAACCGGCTGCGCGGCGTGGGGCTCACCGCCCGGCCCGGCGAGGTCGTGGGCCTGGGCGGGCTGCTGGGCTCGGGGCGCAGCGAGACGCTCAAGGCCATCTACGGCGACCTGACCACCACCGCAGCCGACGTCGAGGTCGGTGGCACCAAGGTGAAGGCCGGCTCGGTGAGCCGGTCGCTCCGCGCGGGGATCGCGCTGCTGTCGGAGGACCGCAAGGCGGAGGGGATCGTCCCGGACATGTCGGTGCGCGACAACATCGCGCTCGCCGTGCTGCCCAAGATGGCCCGCGGCGGGATGGTCTCCGACGCCCGGATCGACGCCCTCGTCGACACCTTCATGCGCCGGCTGCAGATCAAGGCCTCCAGCCCGCGGCAGAAGGTGCGCGAGCTGTCCGGCGGCAACCAGCAGAAGGTGCTCATCGCCCGCTGGCTGGCCACCGAGCCGCGGGTCTTCCTGCTCGACGAGCCCACCCGCGGCATCGACGTCGGCGCCAAGCGCGAGGTGCAGGGCCTCATCGACGAGCTCGCCGACCAGGGGCTGGCCGTGGTGCTGGTCTCCAGCGAGATGGACGAGCTCGTCGAGGGCAGCGACCGGGTCGTGGTCCTGCACGACGGCGCCGTCTCCGGCGAGCTGGACGGCGACCGGCTCACCTCCGCCGAGCTGCTCCGCGTCCTCGCCGGCGGCATCCCCGACGAGCACCCCACCGGGCCGCCTCCCGGCCCGGGCACCGGCGCGAACGCCGTCGGCACCCACCCCACCACCCCGGGAGGGGACCACCGTGGCTGAACACACCGCGACCGCAGCGGGCACCGCGCCCGCTCCCCCACCGGCCGCCCCGCCCGGCGAGGCGGCGACCACCTCGCGTCGCCGGCCGGACGGCGAGTGGTTCCGCCGCAACGGTGTCTACCTCGGCCTGGTGGCGCTGGTCCTGGTCAACCTGGCCATCACGCCGAACTTCGCCAGCACCGGGTCGCTGCGGCTGCAGATGGTGCAGGTCGCGCCGATCATCGTGGTCAGCCTGGGCATGGCGATGGTCATCGGCACCGGCGGTATCGACCTGTCGGTCGGTGCGGTGATGGCGATGACCGCCGCGGTCATCCCGCTCTACATCGGCTACGGCACCCTCGGCGCGATCGCGGTCGGGCTGATCGCCGGCGTGCTCTCCGGCGCGCTGGCCGGCAGCGTGGTGGCCAGGATCGGGGTGCAGCCGATCATCGCGACGCTGGCGATCATGGTCGGCCTGCGCGGCCTGGCCAACATCGTCGGCGGCCAGATCAAGAGCATCCGCGACCCCGGCTTCCGCGAGCTGGGCAGCGGGGACCTGTTCGGCGTCCCGTGGGTCGTGCTGGTCGCGATCGTCGTCGCGGTGCTCGTCTGGGTGCTGATGTCCCGGACGACGTTCGGGCGCCAGCTGATGGCCATCGGCGGCAACGCCCGGGCCTCCCAGCTCGCCGGCCTGCCGGTGAAGCGGGTGCTCACCACCGTCTACGTGCTCTCCGGCCTGCTGGCCGCGCTGGCCGGCGTGCTCCTGGTGGGGCGCAACCAGGCGAGCGACCCGGCCACGCTGGGCCGGCTGGTCGAGCTGACCGCGATCACCGCGGTCGTCGTCGGCGGCACGCCGCTGACCGGCGGCCAGGTGCGGGTGCTGGGCACGGTGGCCGGTGCGCTGCTGATGCAGCTGATCACCTACACCCTCGTCGCCCAGGACATCACCAACTCCGTCGCCCAGATGGTGCAGGCGGTCATCGTCGTCCTGGCCGTGTACGCCCAGGTGGGCACCCGGAAGCGGCGGAGGTCGCGCGCATGAGCACCATCGAGACCACACCCCAGGCCGCCGGCACCGACGCCACCGCCCGCCGGCTGAAGTTCGTCCAGCGGGTGCAGCGGCAGGGCGCGCTCGCCGTCCTGGTGCTGCTGTGCCTGGTGGCCAGCTTCCAGTTCGACTCGTTCGCCACCGGACCCAACATCCGGTCGATCGGCCTGCAGGCCTCGTTCCTGGCCGTCATCGCCCTCGGCATGACCTTCGTGATCTTCACCGGCGGGATCGACCTGTCGGTCGGCTCGGTGTTCGCCCTCGGCGGCGTGCTCGCCGCGTGGGCGGCGCAGGAGTACGGCACGCTCGCCGCGATCGTGGTGCCGCTGGTCGTGTGCGGGGCGATCGGGCTCGTGCAGGGCCTGGTGATCGCCTACGGCAAGCTCGCCCCGTTCATCGTGACCCTGGCCGGGCTGCTGTTCGCCCGCGGTCTGCTGCTGTTCATCAGCGACGAGGGCGCCACGGTCAACAAGGTCCCGGCCGACAGCGGCTTCCGGAACCTGGCCCAGGGCAGCCTGCTCGGGATCCCGTACCCGATCTGGATCGTGGTCGTCTTCTTCGGCCTCGGCGCGCTGGTGCTGCACCGCACCTCCTTCGGCCCGACCGTGCTGGCCATCGGAGGCCAGGAGGACGCCGCGGACCTGATGGGCCTCCCCGTGGCGCGCACGAAGGTGATCACCTACACCGCCAGCGGGCTGCTCGCCGGGTTCGCCGGCGTGCTCATCGCCAGCTACACGTCCTCGGGCGTGGCGATCATCGGGGTCGGCACCGAGCTGCAGGCGATCTCCGCGGTCGTCCTCGGCGGCACACTGCTGGCCGGCGGCGCCGGCACGATCTTCGGCACGCTGGTCGGCGTCCTGCTGCTGCAGGTCATCGCCAACGTGATCAACCAGGTCGGGTCGCTGAACTCGAACTGGCAGGACCTGGTCAGCGGCGGCATCCTGCTGGCCGTCGTGGTCCTGCAGCGCTACCTCGCCGGGACCGTCCGCAGATGACCGGCGAGCGCAGCTGGACCATCCGGTCGGGCGGGCACGAAGCGGTCATCGGCCGCACCGGCGCCGGGGTGCGCGGCTACCGGGTGGACGGCGTCCAGGTCGTCGACGCCCTCGGCGAGCGGGAGGTGGCCTCGGCCTACCACGGCCTGGTGCTGGCGCCCTGGCCCAACCGGGTCCCCGACGGGCGCTGGAGCTGGGGCGGGCAGGAGCTGCAGCTGCCGGTCAACGAGGCGGCCACCGGCTGCGCGCTGCACGGCCTGGTCGCCTACGCCGCCTGGCAGGTGCGCGAGCTGACCGGGGACGCCGTCGAGCTGGGCATCGCGGTCGAGCCGCAGCCGGGCTACCCGTTCGCCCTCGACCTGACCGTGCGCTGGTCGGTCGGCGAGGACGGGCTGCGCTGCGCGATGGGCGTCGTGAACACCGGCTGGGACACCGCCCCGTTCGGGGTCGCCGTGCACCCCTACGTGGTGCTGCCCGGCTGCGGCGTCGACGACCTGGAGCTGACCCTCCCCGCGGGCAGCTGGCTGCAGACCGACGAGCGGCTGCGGCCGGTCGCACTGCACCCGGTCGACGGCGGCGACCGCGACTTCCGCTCGGGTGCGCCGCTGCGCAGGCGGTCGCTGGACACCGCGTTCACCGACGTCACCGGGCAGGTGGCGCGGGTTGCCGGTGGCGAGCGGGTGGTCGAGGTGTGGGCCGACCCGGCGTTCGGCTGGTGGCAGGTCTACACCTCCGACTACTTCCCGGCCGGCTCGGAGCGGTACCGGCACGCGCTGGCGGTCGAGGCGATGACCTGCGGGCCCGACGCCCTCAACACCGGCCGCGACCTGCTCACCCTGGAGCCGGGCGCCCGCTGGGACGCGGCGTGGGGCGTGCGGGCGGCCTGAGCTCAGCTGCTCTCGCGGACCACCAGGCGGTGGCCGGCGGTGTGCACCCGGGCGGGGGTGTCGTCGCCGGCCAGCCGGTCGCGGAGAACCTGCAGCGCGAGCCGGGCGATCTGGTCGCGGTCCGGGGAGACGGTGGTCAGCCGCGGGACGGCGTACCGGCCGTCCTCGATGTCGTCGAACCCGACGACGGCGACGTCCCGGGGCACCCGCAGCCCGGCGTCCACCACGGCCCGCAGGGCCCCCAGGGCGAGCTGGTCGCTGAAGCAGAAGACGGCGTCCGGCGGCTCGAGCGAGTCCAGCAGCTCGGTCATCGCCCGGTGCCCCTCCGCGCGGTGCAGCGAACCGACCGGCGCCTCCCGGTCGCTGCGCGGCTCCATCCCGGCGGTGGCCAGGGCGCGGCGGTGGCCCAGCAGGCGCTGGTGGGCGGTCGCGTTGCCCAGCGTGGGCCGGACGCCGATCGCGGCGATGGCGGTGCGGCCCCGGGCGACCAGGTGCCCGACGGCCTCCTCGGCGGCGCGGACGTTGTCGATGACCACGTGGTCGACCGGCGGCGCACCGTCGTGCTCACCGAGCAGCACGATCGGAGTGGCGTCGGACCGGCTGGCCAGCTCCTGCGCCGGCACCGACCACGGGCTGAAGATGACGCCGTCGACGAGCTGGCTGCGCTCGCCGTGGAGCAGCCGCCGCTCGCGGGCGGGGTCGCCGTCGGTCTGGTCGATGAGCACCGTCCAGCCCTCGTCCTCGGCGATCCGCACGGTGCGCGCGGCCAGGTCGGAGAAGTAGGGCGAGTCGATCTCGGGGACGACGAGGGCGAGCAGCCCGGTGCGGCCGCGGCGCAGGTTCCGGGCGGCCATGTTGGGCCGGTAGCCGAGCTCGTCGATGCTGGCCTGGACCCGGGCGCGGGTGTGCGGGGCGACGTGGCGGAAGTCGTTCACCACGTTCGAGACCGTGCGCACCGAGACACCCGCGTGCACCGCGACGTCGCTCAGCCGCACCATCGCCGTCCCCTCCCGAGGTCCCTCCGAGATTCCCGACGCTACCTGTTGCGCACGGGCATGCAACGTTGCAAACTGGGGGCACCCACTGCGAGGGAGAACACGATGACGACCAGCACCCAGGCCCCCACGGACATCGACGTCCAGGCCATGCGCGACCGCATCTACACCGACGGCATCGTCGGGGTCCCCGGCGCCTTCTCGCCGGACTGGGCCGACCAGCTCAACCGTGACATCCAGGTCGCCTTCGAGGAGGCCCGCTCCCGGGAGAACGGCGCCATCGGCCGCGGGCCCAACCGCTGGTACGTCGAGGTGCACCCCGAGCAGATCAGCGGCTTCCTCGAGCTGGTCACCCACCCGGCCGTCACCGGCGTCTGCGAGGCCGTGCTCGGCCCGGACTACGAGATCGTCGAGGTCGGCTTCGACATCCCGTTCGAGGGCGCGATGAACCAGCCCTGGCACCGTGACTTCCCGAGCCCGGAGCTCACCTACCGGGACAAGCAGATCAACTCGCTGGCGATCAACGCCACCGCGGTCGACACCGCCGAGGACATGGGCCCCTTCGAGGTCGCCCCGGGCACCCAGTTCGACCACGACCCGTCGTTCAAGCACGACATGTTCCCGCCGAAGGACCTGTGGTCCCGGTACGAGGAGCGGGCGGTGCGCAAGTACCCCAAGCGCGGTGACATCTCCATCCGCTCCGCACTCACCATCCACCGCGGCACGGCGAACCAGTCGGCGAAGTCCCGCCCGGTGCTGGTGCTGGGCGTCGACGCCCCCGGCGCCGGCCACGGGGCCATGCACGACCTGGCCGTCACGAAGGGCTTCTGGGAGACGCTGCCGGAGTCGGTGCGCGCCCACCTGAAGTGCCCGGTGGTCGACGAGCTGACCCCGATCACGCAGAAGCACGACATCGAGGGCCTGGTGATGGGCGAGGCCTGACCTCCCGTCCCCCGCGACGCGCGTCCGCCCACCCGGGCGGGCGCGCGTCGCGCGCGTTCAGGGGATGACGCCGTCCTTGGCCAGCGTCGGGACGTCGACCGGCACCGTGTCGGGGTACAGCAGTCCGGTGCCGGTGTTGAGCACGACGACGTGCTCGGTGCCGTCCAGCCAGCCGGCCTCCCGCAACTGCCCGACCGCGGCGAAGCAGGCCGCCCCCTCCGGGCAGACCCAGGTGCCCTCGTCCTGGGCCAGCGCCACCTGGGCGGCCAGCAGCTCCTCGTCGGTCACCGCGATCGCCGTCCCGCCGGTGGAGCGGACGGCGTCGAGCACCAGGAAGTCACCGAGCGCCTTGGGCACCGTGATGCCGAAGGCCACCGTGTGCGGATCGGCCGGCGGGGTGCTCTCGGTGAGCCCGGCGGCGAAGGCGTCCACGATCGGCGCGCAGCCGGTGGCCTGGACGGCGACCAGCCGCGGCAGGTCGCCGGTGATCCAGCCCAGCTCGCGCAGCTCCAGCAGCGCCTTGTGGATGGCGATGATCCCGACCCCGCCGCCGGTCGGGTAGAGGATCACGTCCGGGCAGCGCCAGCCCAGCTGCTCGGCGATCTCGTAGCCCATCGTCTTCTTGCCCTCGATGCGGTACGGCTCGCGCAGCGTCGCGGTGTCCTGGTAGCCGGGGCGGCGGGCGACCGCGGCCTTGACCAGCGCACCGGCGTCGCCGATGAGCCCGTCGACCAGGTACAGCTCCGCGCCGGTGACGACGCACTCCCGGCGGGTGATCTCCGGGGCGTCGACCGGCATCGCGATCAGCGCCTCCATCCCGGCCCGCGCCGCGTACGCCGCCCAGGCCGCCCCGGCGTTGCCGTTGGTGGGCATCGCGATGCCGCGCACGCCCAGCTCCCTGGCCCGGGAGACGCCGACCGCCGCGCCGCGGGCCTTGAACGCACCCGTCGGCACCAGGCCCTCGTCCTTCATCCGCAGCCCCGGGACGCCGAGCCGGGCACCGTGGGTGGGCAGGTCCAGCAGCGGCGTCATGCCCTCGCCGAGGGTGACCACGTGCGCGGGGTCCCGCACCGGCAGCAGCTCGTGGTACCGCCACAGCGTCGGCGGGCGGGACGCGATCTCGGCCGTGGTCACGGTGTCGGCCACCTGCGCCAGGTCGTAACGGGCCAGCAGCGGAGCGCCCAGCGGCGAGGTGCCCTGGACGACGTCGGCGTCGTGCCGCGACCTGTCGCGGGAGCACTCCAGGTGCGAGAGGGAGGAGAACGTCACCGCCCCAGTCTGCCCATCGGCCACCGCTGCCCGGCCTGGGCGCCGATACTCGGCGGCATGACCCCTTCCGCCGACCGCCGTCCCGAGGGCGCCCCGGTCGGCCGGCGGGTGTTCCTCGGCCTGCTCGGCCTGGGTGCGGTGGGCATCGTCGGCGGCGCCGCGCTGCAGGAACGGCTGACCCCGCTGGTGGCCGAGCTGCAGATCCGCGACCCGACCGGCCTGCTCGCGGCCCTCCCCGCCGGGGAGAGCTTCCGCTTCTACTCGGTCACCGGCGCCGTGCCCGAGGCGAGCGCGGCGGGCTACCGACTGGCGGTGTCCGGGCTGGTCGAGCGCCCGGCCGAGCACACCCTGGCCGCGCTGCAGGCCATGCCGCAGACCGAGCTGGTGCGCGACTTCCAGTGCGTCACCGGCTGGCGGGTCCGCGCGGTGCCGTGGGTCGGCGTGCCGCTGTCGCACCTGCTCGACCTGGCCGGCCCGACCGACGGCGCGACTGCGGTGCGGCTGACCTCCTTCGACGGCGAGTACACCGAGAACCTGACCCTGGAGCAGGCCCGCCGCCCCGACGTCCTGGTCGCCCTGCAGATGCTCGGCGCCCCGGTCACCCACGACCACGGCGGCCCGGTGCGGCTGTTCGCCGCACCCATGTACGGCTACAAGTCCATCAAGTGGCTGGGCGGCATCGAGCTCACCTCCGACGTCCGGCCCGGGTACTGGGAGCGGCGCGGGTACGACCTGGACGGCTGGGTCGGCACCACGAACGGGCGCGACGATGACCCGACCGCCTGAGCGCGAGCTGCCCCGGTTCAGCGTCGCGGTGCGCTGGGTGCACGGGGTGGCCGGCGTCCTGGTGCTGGTGTTGATCGCCACGGCCGCGGTGCTCTACAACAGCGAGCTGCAGGTGCTGGTCGGGCACCGGCCGGTGGTCGAGGCGGTGCACGTGTGGAGCGGGTTCGCCCTGCCGGTGCCGGTCCTGGCCGGGCTGGCGTTCCGCAGCGTGCGCGCCGACGTCGCCGAGCTGGACCGCTTCACCGCCCGCGACTGGCGGTGGCTGCGGTCGCGGACCCGGCGCGACGGGACGATCCCGGTGGGCAAGTTCAACGCCGGGCAGAAGCTGAACGGCTCACTGAGCGCGGGAGGCGGCGCCGTCCTGCTGCTCACCGGGGCGGTCATGCTCGCCACCGACCTCGCCCCGCTGAGCTGGCGGACCGGGGCCACCCTGGTGCACGACTGGACGTCGCTGGCGTTCGGGCTGCTGGTGTTCGGCCACCTGTACCACGCACTGCGCGACCCCACGGCGATGCGCGGCATCCGCACGGGCACCGTCCCGGCGTGGTGGGCCCGGCACGAGCACGCCGCGTGGGCCGCGGAGTTCGACGACCAGCCGGCCGACGATCATCCGGCCGAGGATCAGCGCTCGCGTCGGTAGCCGAAGAACCCGCGCTTGCGGATCAGGCCGCTGACCTCCGGGGGCACCATCGCCTCCCAGCTCTCGTCGTCGGTGGGGATCCGCTGCAGCACGTCGCGGCTGAGGATCGCCAGGTGCTCGGGCCGGTAGTCCGACAGGCCCACGAAGCTCCCCCGCCGGAAGAGGTAGTCGTAGAGCGGCTGCAGCTCCTCGGCCACCCGGACGGTGTCGACGGTGGTGACCTCGCCGTCCCGCAGCATCGGGTAGACGAACAGCTTCAGGTCGTTCTTCAGCAACCGGCCGAAGCTCTCCAGGATGCCGCCGGGCAGCAGTGCTGCGGCCGACTCGTCGAACAGGTCGATCAGGGTGGGGACGCCCATGACCATGGCGATCCGGCCGTCGGTGCGTGAGCTCAGGTAGGACGCGAGGCGGTGGTGGGCGGCGAAGTCGGAGATCAGCACGGTCATCCCGCAGGCGGCCAGCAGGTCCGCGCGGGCCAGGAAGTCCCGGCGGTCGACGGCGTTCCCGCCGGCGCGCAGGTTGGCCATGGTCAGCTCGGTGAGCACCAGGACCTCCCGGCCGGCCACCGCCGGGTCCTTGCCGAACTCCGCCTCGGCCGCCTCCAGCATGGCGACGTTGACCACCGTGGGCGGGCGGAAGCTGCCCCGCTCGACCAGGACGGCGCGCTTGCGCAGCACCTCACTGGGCTGCAGCACCTGCCGGTCGGGGCCGAACATGGCCAGGCCGCTGAGCCCCAGCTGCACCAGCTGCATCGCCATCAGCCGGTTGTCCACGGACCGGAACTCGATGCCCTGGAGCTCGATCATGTCGATCTCGATGCGCCCGGTGGTCAGCCGGTCGAGCAGGGCCTCCACCAGCCGTTCGGGCTCGTGGTGGGCGAAGAAGGCCGCGTGCAGCAGGTTGACCCCGACCACGCCGAGCGCCTCCTGCTGCAGCGCGGCCTCGTCGTCGAGCATCCGGACGTGCAGGACGACCTGGCTGGGCTCGTCGCGGGGCGACGCCTGGAACTTCACGCCCATCCAGCCGTGGCACTCGTTCCCGCCCCGGTAGCTGCGGGCCACCACGGTGTCGGCGAAGGCGAAGAACGCCGTCTCGTCGCCGCGGGCCTCCCCGAGCCGGTCGATGTTCAGCTCGTACTCGTGGTCGAGCATCGCCTGCAGCCGGCCCTTGGAGACGTAGCGGTCGGACTTGCCGTAGACGGCGTCGCTGACCGACATGTCGTAGGCCGACATCGACTTGGCCACCGTGCCGGCCGCGCCGCCGGCCCGGAAGAACCAGCGGGCGACCTCCTGGCCGGCACCGATTTCGGCGATCGTGCCGTACCAGCGGGGGTCGAGGTTGATCTGCAGGGCCTTCTGCAGGGTGTCGGTACCGGCGTCCACGGAAGGGCTCCTGTCTGCACCGGCAACGCCCTGCCGGACCGGGGTGGGGCGGAGCGTAGCGAGCCCGGGCGACCCCGCGGTGTCCACCGGACGTCGGGACGACGACTCGTAACACGCCTCCACTAGCGTCCGCGGCTCCCGCTCCGGAGGAGGTCGCATGGCCCGACAGCGCCCGACCGCGCCCTGGGTCGCCGCCCTCGCCGGGCCGCACGACACCCCGTCGCAGACGCTGGTGCTGGAGGAGCTGCGGGCGGCGATCCTGTCCGGCCGGGTCCGGCCCGGGGCCCCGATCCCGGTGGACGACGTCGCGGCCCGGTTCTCCCTGAGCTCCATCCCGGTGCGCGAGGCGCTCAAGACGCTGGTCGCCGAGGGGCTGGTCGCCCACCAGGTGCGCGGTGCCTACGTCGTCGCCCGGCTCACCCGCGAGGAGCTGGCCGAGCTCTACGTCGTCCGGGCGTCGCTGGAGCACGCCGCGATCACCGCAGCGGTGGCCCGGGCCACCCCGGCCGACGTCGGGACGGCGGCGACGGCGCTGCGGGAGCTGGAGGCGGCGACCGCCCGGGGTGGCTCGGCGGACCACCACCGCTGGAGCCGGCGGTTCCACCTGGCGCTGCTGGCGCCCTGTCAGATGCACCGGCTGCTGCGGATGCTGGAGGGCGCCTGGAACGTCACCGAGCCGGGCCGGCCGATGTCGCACGCCTCACCGGAGGCCACCGCGGCGCTGGCCGCTGACCACGTCGGGATGCTCGACGCCTTCGCCGCCCGGGACGCCGCAGCGCTGGTCGAGCTGACCGACGTCCACTACCGGCGGCTGCAGCAGATCGTCGCGGACCTCCCCGCCGACCCCTGAGCGGATATACCCGCGACGTCATCCGGGGGCAACACCTGCTCCCTAGCGTTCGCGCCGTCGGATCCGCGACGGCCGCTCCCCCTGCTGGACCACGGATCCCGACGGACCCCGCCGCTGCCGCGCACCAGCCGACGATCCGCCAGGAGCCCCCATGACCACCACCGCACCCGAACTGGTGACGCTCGACGCGACGGCCCCCTCGGCCGCCGCACCGGACGGCGCCCTCGTCGCCGAGGGCTACGACCCCCGGCTCACCAACGCCGACCTCGCTCCCCTGCGCGAGCAGCGCTGGGGCTCCTACAACATCTTCGCGTTCTGGATGTCCGACGTGCACAGCGTCGGCGGGTACGTGACCGCCGGCAGCCTCTTCGCCCTCGGCATCGCCGCCTGGCAGGTGCTCATCGCACTCGTCGTCGGGATCGTGATCGTCCAGGTGTTCGTCAACCTGGTCGCCAAGCCGAGCCAGCAGACCGGCGTCCCGTACCCGGTGATCAACCGGGCCGTGTTCGGCGTCAAGGGCGCGAACATCCCGGCGATCATCCGCGGGCTCATCGCCGTCGCCTGGTACGGCGTGCAGACCTTCCTGGCCGCCAGCAGCCTGAACATCATCTGGCTGAAGTTCGTGCCGGGCTCGGAGACGCTGCTCGAGCACTCGTTCCTCGGGCTGGAGGCGCTGGGCTGGATCTCCTTCGCCGTCCTCTGGGTCGCCCAGGCCGCGCTGTTCTGGCGGGGCATGGAGACGATCCGGAAGTTCATCGACTTCGCCGGCCCGGCCGTCTACGTGGTCATGATCGTCCTGGCCGGCTACCTGGTCTCCCAGGCAGGCTGGGCTGACATCGACCTGAGCCTGCACACCGGCCCGACCCTGAGCGGCTGGGCGACGGTGTCCACGATGCTCGGCGCGATCGCGCTGGTGGTCTCCTACTTCTCCGGCCCGATGCTGAACTTCGGCGACTTCGCCCGGTACGGCAAGAGCTTCGCCGCGGTGAAGCGGGGCAACCTGCTCGGCCTGCCGCTGAACTTCCTCTTCTTCTCCCTGCTCACCGTCGTCTGCGCGTCGGCGACCGTGCCGGTGTTCGGCGAGCTGATCACCGACCCGATCGCCACCGTCGAGGCGATCGACTCCACCTTCGCGATCCTGCTGGGCGGGCTCACCTTCGTCATCGCGACGGTCGGCATCAACATCGTCGCCAACTTCATCGCCCCGGCGTTCGACTTCTCCAACGTCTCGCCGCAGCGGATCAGCTGGCGCGCCGGCGGGATGATCGCCGCCGTCGGCTCGGTGCTGCTCACCCCGTGGAACTGGTACGACAGCGCCGAGGGCATCCGCTTCAGCCTCGGCATCCTGGGCAGCCTGATCGGCCCGCTGTTCGGCATCCTCATCGCCGGCTACTACCTGGCCAGCAAGCAGCGCATCGCCGTGGACGACCTGTACTCGATGGCCCCGACCGGCCGGTACTGGTTCCGTGGCGGCTACAACCCCAACGCGGTCATGGCCGTGGCGGGCGCCGGCGTGCCGACCGTGCTGCTCACGCTCTTCGCCTCGGTGGGCGACTACGGCTGGTTCATCGGGTGCGCGCTGGGGTTCGTCCTCTTCACCGGCCTGGAGCGGGTGCGCCCGATGATGCCGCAGCTGGACCCGGCCGAGGCCGGCGTCTCCGACGGAACGCTCGCCTGAACCCAGTGCTGATCCAGGTCGTCAACCCGAACACCACCGCGTCGATGACCGACCTGATCGGGCGCAGTGCCCGGGCCGCCGCCGGCCCGGGCACCGCGGTCGTCGCGGTGAACCCGGCGATGGGGCCGGTGTCCATCGAGAGCCACTACGACGAGGCGCTGGCCGTCCCCGGTCTGCTCGCCCAGATCGCGGCCGGGGAGGCCGGCGGCGCCGACGGCCACGTGGTCGCCTGCTTCGGCGACCCCGGCCTGGACGCCGCCCGGGAGCTGGCCGCCGGGCCGGTGGTCGGCATCGCCGAGGCCGGGATGCGGGTGGCCACCCACCTCGGCCGCTCCTTCGGCGTGGTGACGACGCTGGCGCGCACCACCGGCCGCGCGTGGGACCTCGCCGCCCGCTACGGGCTGCGGGAGCACTGCCGCACGGTGCGGGCGGTGGAGATCGCCGTCCTGGCGCTGGAGACCGACCCGGCGGCGCGGGCACGGATCGCCGCAGAGTGCGCCGACGTCGTGGCCACCGAGGGCGTCGACGCGATCGTGCTGGGCTGCGCGGGGATGGCCGACCTCGCCGCGGAGCTGACCGTGCGGGTGGGCGTGCCGGTGGTCGACGGCGTCGCGGCGGCCGTGGTCACCGTCGAGGGGCTGGTCCGGCTGGGGCTGACCACCGGCAAGCGCGGCGAGTTCGCCCCACCACCGCCCAAGCCCTACTCCGGCCCACTGGCCGGCTTCGGCGGTGAGCCGTCCGGTGCACACGCTCCGCACCTCTCCCCGGTCCCCACGCGGTAGGCGGTCCACAGCGACAGCACAGCGAGCACAGCTCCCCGCACAGGTCGCCCCGGCACCGTCGGCCCCGACGGACAGCAGGACGACTGGGGGACGACATGACGCACGGACAGCAGCCCACCTACGAGGGCCGGCCACTGGCCAGGCCGCAGGAGGAGGTCGTCGACCAGGGTCTCGGCTTCGACCTGGGGACCCTGCTCAGCCGCCGCAGGATGCTCGGCGTCCTGGGCCTGGGCGCCGCCGCTGCCGGGCTCGCCGCCTGCGGCGGTGGGTCGACCAGCAGCACCGCGGCGGCGACCGCCTCCGCGGCGTCCGGGGAGATCCCCGACGAGACCGCCGGCCCCTACCCCGGCGACGGCTCCAACGGACCGGACGTCTTGGCGCTCAGCGGCATCGTGCGCAGCGACATCCGCTCCAGCTTCGGCGACGCCAGCGGGACCGCCGAGGGCGTGCCGATGACCCTCGAGCTGACCATCACCGACCTGGCCCAGGGCGGCGCCCCCTTCGCCGGCGTGGCCGTCTACGTCTGGCACTGCGACCGCGACGGCGGGTACTCCCTCTACTCCGAGGGCATCACCGAGGAGAACTACCTGCGCGGCGTGCAGATCGCCGACGCCGACGGGAAGGTGACCTTCACCAGCATCTTCCCGGCCTGCTACACCGGACGGTGGCCGCACGTCCACTTCGAGGTGTACCCCGACCAGGCCAGCATCACCGACTCCACCACGGCGATCGCCACCTCCCAGGTGGCCCTGCCCGAGGACGTCTGCACCACGGTGTACGCGACCGCCGGCTACGAGTCCTCGGTGCGGACCCTGGCGCAGGTGAGCCTCGCCGAGGACAACGTCTTCGGCGACGACGGCGGAGCCAGCCAGCTCGGCACCGTCACCGGCGACGTCAGCAGCGGTCTCACCGTGTCCCTCACCGTCGGCGTCGACACCACGACCACCCCGACCGGGGGCCAGCTCTCCGGCGACGGCGCACCCTCCGGTGCCCCTGGTGGCCGCGGTGGCACCCCGCCGTCGGGCGGCCCCGGTGGCGCACCGCCGTCCGGTGCGGTCCCGGGCAGCCCCACGACCTGACGCGCCGGCTCAGACCTCGACGTCGCTGCCCATCGTCACGGTCGAGTCCGGCGGCAGGTTGAAGTACGCCGCCGGGTTCGCCGCCCCCTTGGCCAGGCCGATGAAGAGCGTCTTGCGCCAGGGCGCCATGCCCGGGGCGGCGGTGCGCCGGATGGAGCCGCGGGACAGGAAGTACGAGGCGCCGTCCAGGTCGACCCCGGGCGGGTCGAGCAGCCCCTCGTCGCGCGCCTGGCGCAGGGCGGCGGGCAGGTCGGGCTCGTCGGCGAAGCCCAGCCGGACCGACACGTGCTGGATGCCGTCGTCGGCGTAGCCCAGGTCGTCGACGGTGAGCCGTTCGGCCGGCGGCACGTGCGGCACGTTGGCCGAGGCCATCGACACGATGATCACGGTGTCGTGCAGCACGTGGTTGTGCTGGGTGTTGGCCCGCAGCGCCAGCGGAGCGGTCTCCTTGCTGGGGTGCGGGAACACCGCGACGCCGCGGACCCGGGACTTGCCGTGCCGACGGGCGTCCTCGACGAAGTCGGCCATCGAGCCCTCCATCCGCCGGCGGTTGGCGCTGACGATCTCCCGGCCGCGCCGCCAGGTGGTCATGACCGTGAAGACCAGCGCGGCGATGAGCAGCGGCAGCCAGCCACCGTGCGCGACCTTGGACAGGTTGCCGGCGAGGAAGACCAGCTCCACCGCCCCGAAACCGACGGCGGCCAGCGCCAGCTTCCACGGCTGCCAGTGCCAGAGCACCCGGGCCACGATCAGCAGGAGGACGGTGTCGACCACGAGGGCGCCGGTGACCGACACCCCGTAGGCGGTCGCGAGCCGCTCGGAGGACCGGAAGCTGAGCATCAGCACGAGGACGCCGACGAAGAGCACGGCGTTGACCCCCGGCAGGTAGATCTGGCCGCTCTCCTCCTCCGAGGTCTGCTTGACCGTGAGCGGCGGGAGCAGGCCCAGCTGCATGGCCTGCCGGGACAGCGAGAAGGCCCCGGAGATGACCGCCTGGCTGGCGATGACGGTGGCGGCGGTGGCCAGCACGACCATCGGGATGCGCGCCCAGTGCGGGTAGAGCAGGAAGAACGGGCTGTCGGTCGCGCCGGGCACGTGCAGCACCAGGGCCGCCTGCCCCAGGTAGTTGAGCACCAGCGCCGGGAAGACGAAGGCGAACCAGGCGCGCATGATCGGCCGGCGGCCGAAGTGGCCCATGTCGGCGTACAGCGCCTCCGCGCCGGTGATGACCAGGACGACCGCGCCGATCGCGACGAAGGCGACGCCCGGGTGGTCGACGACGAAGAGCACGGCCCACGTCGGGGAGAGCCCCTGGAGGACCTCGACGTGCTGCACGACCTGGCCGAGCCCACCGAGCGCGAGGGCGGCGAGCCAGACGGCGGTGACCGGGCCGAAGAGCCGGCCGACCCGGCCCGTGCCGAACCGCTGGGCGGCGAACAGCAGCGTCAGGATCACCACGGCGATCGGCAGGACGACGTGGCTCAGCGCGGGGGCGGCGATCTCCAGGCCCTCGACCGCCGACAGCACGCTGATCGCGGGGGTGATGACGGAGTCGCCGTAGAAGAGGGCGACGCCGACGATGCCGATGAGCAGCAGCCACGTGGTGGACCGGCCGCGCCCGGCGTAGAGGCGGCGGGCCAGGGCGGCCAGCGCCATGACCCCGCCCTCGCCCTCGTTGTCGGCGCGCATGACCACGCCGACGTACTTGGTCGACACGATCAGCGTGATCGACCAGAACATCAGCGAGATGACGCCGTAGACGTCGCCCTCGGTGGGCTGGACGGCGCCGTCGTCGATGGAGAAGACGGTCTGCAGGGCGTACAGCGGGCTGGTGCCGATGTCACCGAAGACGATGCCCAGGGCCGCGAGCACCAGCCCCTTGCGTGCGTGTCCTGCCAGCGGCGCCCGGGACGCGACGCCGCCCTCGACGTCCGGGGTCAGCACGGACTCGTTCATCGGTCACACCAGGGCTGCACGACGAGTCAGTGTCGTCGCGTCCGTCGCACCCCGCTGCGCGAGCTGGGTCACTGTCCAGGCCGGCCGCGCACCCTGCTCAGCTCGCCGCGAACCGATCGACCCGGAACGCCGCCAGCAGCGGGCTCGGCTCCCCGCCGAGCACCTCGCCGGCCAGCAGCTCGCCGGCGATCAGCCCGAGCGTCGCGCCGCTGTGGGTGAAGGCGACGTGCAGCCCGCCCACACCGGGCACCGGCCCGAGAACCGGGTGGCCGTCGCCCGGGATCGGCTTCCGCCCCACGCCGACGGACTCCGTCGTCAGCTCCGGGTTGCCCGCGAGCACCCGCGACGCCTCCCGCAGCAGGCCCTCGACCGTGGAGTCGCGCACGTCGAAGCCGCCGTCCTCCCGGCGGACCACCTCGGCCTCCGACCAGCCGGCGTCCATCACCAGCGACCCGCCCGGCGCCGGCCGCAGCGCCACCCGCGGGGTGTTGAGCACCGCTGCGAGCCCGACGTGGACCGGCCGCGTGCGCACCAGCAGCGCGTTGGACGTCGCGTCCGGGACGTGGACGCCCAGCTCGGCCAGGGCGCCCGGCACACCGGCACCGGTCGCCAGGACGACGGTGTCGGCGCCCACGACCACGCCGTCCCCGGCCCGGACGCCGGTCACCCGGCCACCGGCCACGACCGGGGAGCACCGGCCGACCCCGGCGCGCACCGCTCCCCCGGCCGCGACCAGGTCACCGGCCAGCCGCTCGACCAGCGCCGGCAGGTCGACCCAGCCCTCGTCCGCGTTGAACAGCGCGCCCTCGTCGGGGACCGCGATCGGGTCGACGCCGGGCACCCGCGCGGCGATCTCGTCGCGGGCCAGCCACTCGGCCGGGTAGCCGATCGCCGACTGGTGGGCGAAGGAGGCGCGGACGCCCTCGCCCCAGCGCAGCCCGCCGGCGAAGGAGACGTGCGCGCCGAGGGCGCGGTACCTGCCCAGCCCGAGCAGGCGCAGCCGGTGGTACTCGGGCGGCAGGTCACCGGCGGAGTTCAACCACGACAGCGACCGCCCCGACGCCCCGCCGGCCAGCCCGGCCTCGGTCAGCAGCGTGACCGCAGCCCCGCGCTGCGCCAGGTGCGCGGCGGTCGAGACCCCGAGCACTCCCCCACCGACGACGACGACCTCGCTCATGCCCCCCACGTTGCCATCCGGTGTGAGCAAGCTCGTTCGTTGTCCTCAGCACCATCGGCTCGGGGCGAGGACCATGGACCCCCGTGACCACAGCGACGGCGTCTGCAGGAGTCGGCTTCCGGTCCGAGCGGGGGCCGGTGCTGATCGGCGTCATGCTCGCCACGGCGCTGGTGGCCATCGACTCCACGATCATCGCAACAGCGGTGCCCTCGATCGTCGACGACGTCGGCGGGTTCGCCCAGTTCCCCTGGCTGTTCTCGATCTACCTGCTGGCCCAGGCGGTCACCGTCCCGGTCTACGGCAAGCTCGCCGACGTCTTCGGCCGCAAGCCCGTGATGATGTTCGGCATCGGGCTGTTCCTGCTGGGCTCGGTGCTGTGCGGGTTCGCCTGGAGCATGGGCGCGCTGATCGCCTTCCGCGCCGTGCAGGGCATCGGCGCGGGCGCCGTCCAGCCGATGGCCATGACGATCGTCGGCGACCTGTACTCGCTGTCCGAGCGGGCCAAGGTGCAGGGCTACCTGGCCGGCGTCTGGGCGATCAGCTCCGTCGTCGGGCCGACGTTGGGCGGGGTGTTCAGCGAGTACGTCAGCTGGCGGTGGATCTTCTTCGTCAACGTCCCGCTGTGCGTGCTGGCCGCCGGGATGCTGGGGCGCAGGTTCAGCGAGACGGTCACCCGCAGCCGCCCGCAGATCGACTACCTGGGCGCCGGGGTGCTCACCGCCGGGCTGACCCTGCTCGTCCTCGGCCTGCTCGAGGGCGGGCAGGCCTGGGCGTGGACCGCACCGCAGAGCATCGGCGTGCTGGGTGCCGGGGTGCTGCTGCTGGCGGTGTTCGTGCTGGTCGAGCGGCGCGCCGCGGACCCCGTCGTCCCGCTGGCGCTGCTCGGGGACCGGCTGATCGTGACCACCAGCCTGATCTCGGCCTGCGTCGGCGCGGTCCTGCTCGGGCTCACCTCCTACGTGCCGACCTACGTGCAGGAGGTGCTGGGCACCGGGCCGCTGGTCGCCGGGTTCGCCCTCGCCGCGCTCACCATCGGCTGGCCGATCTCGGCCTCGCAGGCCGGGCGGCTGTACCTGCGGATCGGCTTCCGGGCGACGGCGCTGCTGGGCTCGGTCGTGGTGGTCGCTGCGGCCTCGCTGCTGCTGCTCCTGGACGAGACCTCGAGCGTGCTGCAGGTCGGCGCGACCTGCTTCGCCATCGGGCTGGGCATGGGCATCACGGCCGCGCCCACCCTGATCGCCGCGCAGACCGTGGTGGGCTGGCAGCAGCGCGGCGTGGTCACCGGCACCAACATGTTCTTCCGCTCGATGGGCAGCGCGCTGGGCGTGGCCGCCTTCGGCGCGGTCGTGAACGCCACGGTGGGCGCCGCGTCGCTGGAGGGCGCGGGCGTCGACGCCGGCCTGCTGACCGGGGCCGTGCACCACGTCTTCCTGGCCATCGCGGTGGTGTCGGTGCTGCTGCTGGCCGCCGTCCTGATGATGCCCCGCCACGACCGGCCGGAGCCCGCGACCGCCTGACCGTCAGCCCCGTGCCACCTCGACCGTGCCCAGCGTGCGGATGAGGTCGAACCGGGACGCGTCCTCGGTGCCCGGCTCCGCGGTGTAGGCGACGATCCGCAGGTCGGTGCCGATGGCGGTGAAGACGTCGCAGTCCAGCGTCACCTGCCCGACGAGCGGGTGCACGAACGTCTTGGACTGGAACCGGTGCTCGACCACGGTGCCCTCGGCCCACAGCTGCTGGAAGCGGTCGAAGGACTGGCACTGCGCGAGCACCGCCTGCACGGCCGGGTCGTCGGGGTAGCGGATGAGGGCGGTGCGCAGGTCGGAGACCAGCGCCCGCTCGTGCCGCTCCCGATCGCCGTCGGCCCACACCACCTCCGGTTCCCGGCCGGCGAAGTGGGCGAGGACCAGGTTGGTGCCCGGGCTGATCTCACCGAGCAGCGACCGCCAGGCCGCGTTGGCGGTCAGCAGGGTCCAGTGCGCCGTCCAGACGCCGACGGCGACGTCGGGCAACCGTGCCAGCAGCCGCTGCACGCTGGCCGGGATGAGCGTCGGCACGGCGGTGGGCAGCGGCGCGGGCAGCCCGGCGGCGAGGTGCAGCTGGTCGCGCTCGAGGTCCGACAGCTGAAGCACCCGGGCCAGCGAGGCGACGACCTGCACCGAGGGCCGGTCGGCCCGGCCCTGCTCCAGCCGGACCAGGTAGTCGACCGAGACGCCGGCCAGCAGCGCGACCTCCTCACGGCGCAGACCGCTGGTGCGCCGGTTCCCGGCCGGGAAGCCCACGGCGGCCGGCTGCAGCCGCTCCCGCCACGCGCGCAGCAGCGCCGCGAAGTCGCCTCGTTCCGCCATGCCCCCATCGTCGTCCCTCGGCGGGCGGCTGGGTGGTACTGCCAGTCATACGGTCGAACGCGCCCACCCGACTCCACCCGGACGGGCGCACGGTTGTCGGCATGACGACGACATTGATCACGGGTGGCAACAAGAGCCTGGGCTTCGAGACGGCCCGGCGACTGAAGGAGCACGGGCACCGGGTGGTCATCGGAGCGCGCGACCCGGAGCGCGGGCAGCAGGCCGCTGAGGAGCTCGGTGTGGAGTGGGTGGAGGTCGACGTGACCTCCGACGAGTCCGTGGCCGCTGCGGCCAAGGCGGTGCGGGAGCGCTTCGGCGGGCTCGACGTGCTGGTCAACAACGCCGGCATCTCCGGCCCGTTCGCCGGCGTCGACGAGTTCGACGGCCCGTCGGTGCTGGCCGTCCTGGACACCAACACCGTCGGCGTCGTCCGGACGACGCACGCGTTCTTGCCGCTGCTGCGCGAGTCGGCTGCGCCGGTGGTCGTGAACGTGACCAGCGGGCTGGGCTCGTTCACCGTGCGGGGCGACGAGTCCCGGATCGAGCACTCGCTGCCGACGCTGGGCTACTCGGCCAGCAAGGCCGCGGTCAACATGATCACCTCGGTCTACGCCCAGTTCCTGCCCGAACTGCGGGTCAACACCGTCGACCCGGGCTACACGGCGACGGACTTCAACGGCCACTCCGGCCCGCAGACGGTCACCGAGGGCACCGACGCGATCGTCGCGATGGCCACCATCGGCGCCGACGGCCCGACCGGCACCTTCACCGACCGGCACGGCGCCGTCGGCTGGTGACGGGCCCGGCGAGGAAGTCGGCGAGGACGGCGTCGTCCTCGTAGCCCAACTGCATGGTGCTGATCTCGGCGGGTGAGAAGAGGCGGACGGCCTGCCCCTCGGTGAGCACGATGGTCGCCGGGTCGACGGGCAGGGCCGCCCACCAGGTGTGCTCGTAGCCATAGGAGCGCTGCCGCGACCCGACGTGGTTCAGCTCCGTCACGGGCAGGTCCAGGCCCATCTCCTCGCGGAGCTCCCGGACGCCGCACTCCACGGGCAGCTCGCCGTCCCGCCGCTGTCACCCCCGGGACCAACCTGCTGCGCAGCGTGCTGCTGGACCGTGTCGCCCTCCACCTGGGGGCGCAGCAGGAGGCGACGGCCGCCGAGCTGGTCGCCGTCCTGCGGAGCGCGGCCGGCCCGGACGTCGACGACCCGCGGCTGGCGGAGCTGGTGGGTGAGCTGTCGGTGCGCAGCGACCTGTTCCGGCGGCTGTGGGCCCGGCACGACGTGCACCGCCACCCCGGCGGTGGCGTGTACCGGGTGCAGCACCCGCAGGTCGGCGAGCTGGAGCTCCGGTACGAGAAGTTCGCCGTCGCGGACGCCGACGACCAGGTGCTGGTGGTCTACCAGGCAGAGCCAGGGTCGCGGTCGGCCGACGCACTGGCCCTGCTGTCCGCACTCACCGGCCCCGACCCCTCGCCCGTCGGGGCGCCGGAGGTGACCGCGGACACGCAGGCACCCGGGCGCGGCTGAGCCGCGTCCGGGGACCCGAGGTCGAGGAGTTCAGAGCAACGGGCCGAGGAGGATCTCGGTGCCGTCGGGTCGCCAGGTGCGCCATCGCCCGCCGGGATCTCGCTCGACCCGGAACCCGTGGTGGACCTTGGTGTGGTGCCGTTCGCACAGCAGTGCCGAGTTGCCGAGGTTCGTCTCGCCGCCGTGGACCCAGTGGACCAGGTGGTGGACGTCGCACCAGTGACTCGGCGCCCGACACCCGGCGAACACGCAGCTCCCGTCCCGCCGTTCGACTGCCCTGCGCAGGCCGGGCGTGACGACTCGGTGATCGCGGCCCAGGTCGAGCGGGACGCCGTCGGGGCCCATCACGATCCGGGAGATGCTGCCGTCGCAGGCCAGGTAGCGGGCCCGCGCGGCGGAGATCGTCGCCCCGAAGCCCATGTCGGCCGTGCCCGGGCCGGTGGCGGGGTCGACCAGGTCGTCGAGGTCGATGGACACGACGACGTGAGGCTTGACCGTGCGCAGCATCGGCAGGTCGCCGGAGGCCAGCTGGTTGTCGCACAGCTGGACGAACGCGTCGCCGTTCTGCTGTGCGCGCGTCCGCTCGTCCCCCTTCGGCCGGCTGGCCTGCACGATCGACTCGATCGCCGCCTGGGCCTTCTCCCCGGCCGCGGCGTCCAGGTCGAACCGGCCGGTCACGCTGCCGTCGGGGTGCCTGACCATCCACAGCTGACGACCCTCGGTGGGATCGGGCTCGGGGCCGTCGGGGTCGAGTGCGGCGTCGAAGAGCTCGACCGCGTCCTTGAGCGCGTCGTGTGAGGCGGCGGCCGCGATCGTCGCCCAGTCCTGGTCGAAGGCGCCGAGGTCGATGCCCTGCTCCTGCGCACGGGCGACCTTGGCCGCCGAGAGCTTCGCAGCCACGACGTCCACCTGTGCGGCGGTCACCTCGCCGTCGGCGAACCCCGTTGCCAGCGCCGGGAGGTGCTCCAGTACCCGACCGGCCCGCACGATCGTCGACGCGTCACCGGGCGCGAACCGGGCGTGCCCGATCAGCCACGACCGCATGGTCCGCAGACCGTCGTGCTCGGCGGCCTGGGTCAACTCGCCGTGTCGCACCGTCCGGATGAGCTCGGCTGCCACCCGGTTGGCCAGCTGCACCAGCGACGCCGTCCGCTCCAACGTCTGACCGTTCGTGAGCGCGTGCAGGTCCTCGGCGGCGAGCGCGTCGAGGGCCGACTGGATCTCGCTCACCAACACCTCCCGACGTGTTCGAACTGGTGTTCGAATAGTACCGCCACCAGGAAGCCGCGACAACCTGAAAGACCAGGTCAGAAGCCTGTGCACAGATCCGGACAAGCCCTTGACAGGGGCGGGAACGACCAGGCGGAGGAGCTCACGCACCGGCCTCCGGCAGCACGCGGAGCGGTGGTCCGCACGGGGATGCCGGTGTGGTCAGCCGGCGAGTGAGATGACCATCCAGGCCGCGCCGCCTGCGGCCGCGATCAGCACCGAGAGCGCGTAGGCGACGACCCACTGGAAGCCGCGCACCCGCGCGCCGTCCGCCGGCACCATCTCCCGCAGCTCCAGCACCGGTGCCGGGCTGCGCCGGTACCAACCGCGCACGACGACGTCCGTGTCGATCAGGTCCGGCGCCCGGAGCAGCCCGAAGAGGCTGCGCGCGAACGGCCACGGCTGCAGGTAGAGCACCGGCACGAAGCCCGACTCGTCCTGGACGACGAGGTCGGGGCTCAGCACGTAGCCGGGGGTCCCGCGGCCGACGATCCGGCCGCGCACCTCGACGGGCAGGCCGGTGACCGGGCTGGCGTCGAGCCGGGTGAGCAGCTCGGTCACCCGCGACACCGGGCGGCTCGGCCCGAGCGGGCGGCTGAACGCCGTGCGCACGAAGAGGGCGACGCCGCCGACGGTGGCCGCCTGGGCGAGCAGCAGCCAGTCGTCCGTCCCCCAGGCGACGGCGCCGACCAGCACGGCGATCAGCGGGAGGTAGCGGACAGGGAGCTCGAGCCAGAACCGGCGCCGGGCCCGGGTGACCTCCGGGCCGACGCAGGACCGGGCCACCTCGTGGGCGCTCCACCGCGTCGGGGCGCCGGCCAGGCCGCTGTCCTCCAGGGCCGCGATGCGCCGCACGATCAGCGGGTGGGTGCTGAACAGCTGCGTCCAGCGGGCCCAGGGGTTGCAGGTGTCCCAGCGCAGCGCGCCGATCACCTCGCGAGCGTCCAGGCCTCGCTCCCGGGCGGCGAGCACGGTGGCGCCCTGCGCCTGGTCGGCGATGCCGAGGACACCGACCGACTGCATCCGCTGGTGCCGCCTGTCCTCCTTCGCCAGCTGCTTCTGCCGCTCCTTGTGCTTGGCCTCCTTCGCCTCGTGCGTGGCCGCTGCGCGTTCCGCGTCCACCTGGCCCATGCCGTAGCCGATGGAGACGAGCGCCGAGCAGAGCGCGTCGCCGTCCCCGGTGACCGAGCAGCTGTAGTGGTCGGCCCCGAGCTCGCGGGCGCGGCTGAGGGAGAGCACGACCAGCTGGGAGAGCAGGTAGCCGAGGAAGCTGACCACCGCCGGGATGGCGGTGTTCGCGTTGTTGCTGCCGCGCAGCGAGAGGTAGACGTAGTACAGGACGATCGGCACGGTGCTGGCGATCGCCATGGCCAGGACGTCGTTGTGCTTGACGTGCCCGACCTCGTGGCTGACGACGGCGTCCAGCTCGCGCTCGTCGAGGCGCTCGAGCAGTCCGCGGGTCACGTAGATGCGGGCGTTGCCGCGGGTGTGCCCGAAGGTGAAGGCGTTGGGCGTCCCGTCGTCGACGATGCCCAGCCGCACCGGACGGACGCCGGCCTCCGCGCACCGCCGGGCGACGATGGCGCCGACCTCGTGGTGGGTGTCGTAGTGGTCGCCCACCCACTCGATGCGCTGCGCCGGGATGAGCCACTGCACGAGGTAGGGCGCCAGCGCGTACTGCCCGGCCACGACCAGGACGGCGAGCACGACGGGCACCCAGACCGGGACACCGAGCTGGACGAGCACTGCCCCACCGGCGGCCAGCAGCGCGGCGAGCAGGGTGAGCGAGAGCGCGGAACGGCGGAGCACGTAGCCGGTCATGGAGTTGTCTCTCCGGGCGTCGACGACAGGACAGGTGCTGCTCCCCCGCGCCCCGCAGCATGATCACGCGTCGCGCTGACCCAGATGCTGGACGGGAACGACTCCGTCCGCAACCCACCCCCGTCCGGCGCTACCCGCGGTCGGCCGCGCGCTGACGACCCTCGGCCAGGAGACGCGCCAGCCGCCCGTCGGCCTCGACCCGGGCCAGCCAGTCGACCGCGCCGGCGTGGTTCACGAACTCACCGTCGTCCTGGGCGGCCAGGGCCGCGCGCATGACCGGCGCGAAGTGGCGACCCGGCGCGTGCCCGAGGGCGACGAGGTCGCTCCCCCGCAGCAGGAGCCGGCCCGCCCGCTCGTCCACGCCCGAGGACGCGGCCACCTCCAGCCAGGACGCCGCCGGGTTGGGCCCCGAGCCGGTACCGCGGCCGGCGTGGTCGGCACCGCAGACGAGCGACCACTCGGTGATCGAGGCCGGCTCGAGGCGGCGGGCGAGCCGGCGCACGGCAGCGGCGCTGGGCCGGCCACCGGTGGTGATCGCGGTCATGTGCTCCCGCACGATCGGGGTGATGCGGGAGACCAGCGCAGCCGGCGCACCGATCGAGGTCAGCAGCTCCTCCACCGGCGCCACCCCGCCCTCGGCGTGACCGTGGGAGGTGATCCGCCCGTCCGACCGGTGCTGCGTGTACCGGGCCTTGCCCAGGTCGTGCAGCAGCGCGCCCAGGACGACGACGGTGCGGTCGTCGCCGGTCAGCCCCGCCTCGTCGGCGAGCACCGCCGCGGCGTCCCCGGCCAGGCCCGAGTGCGTGAGCGCGTCACCCTCGGGGTGCCACCGCGGGTCCTGCCGCACCCCGGACAGTCGCGCCAGCTGCGGCACCGTCGCCAGCCAGCCCGAGTCGACCAGCACCGCCAGTGCCGCGCTGAGGTACCGCCCCTTCTCCGCGAGCTTGCGCCACTCGCCCCACACCCGCTCGGTGGCCAGGTCGGCGTGCGCGGGCAGCAGGTCGCGGCCGAGCTGGGCCGTCTCCGGTGCCAGCCGGAAGCCGAAGCGCGCGGCGAACTGGACACCGCGCAGCACCCGCAGCGGGTCCTCGGCGAACGCGGGACCGGTGTGCCGCAGCACGCCGGCGCGCAGGTCGGCCAGGCCGCCGACGACGTCGACGACCTCCTCCGTCGCCGGGTCGAACACGAGCGCGTTGACCGTGTAGTCACGTCGCCGAGCCGCCTCGCGCAGCGGGGTGGCGGGGTCACCTCGCGGCACGGAGACGTCGATGTCCTCACCGTCCCGGCGCACCTTGAGCACCGCGAACGAGCGACCGACCTCGTCGACCCGCCCGACCCGCGCCAGGGCTGCCGCGACCCGGTCGAGGTCGAGACCGAACACCTCGACGTCGACGTCCGCCGGCCGGCTCCCCGGTGTCAGCAGCGCGTCGCGCACACACCCGCCGACGAGGAAGGGCCGGCCACCCGCCGACCGGACGGCGTCGAGGACGGCGGTGACACCGCTCCCGACCTGCAGCAGCCCGGGCGCGGGGTGCCGCACGTCGTCGTCCACGGCGTCAGTATCTGCTGGCCGTCCCCGCCGCCGGGGTGACAACCTGGCGCCATGACCGCCGACGCCCTGCGCACTCCCGTGCCCGTGGTGCGCGGCGACACGAGCCTGCCGGCCGGCTACCGCCACCCGCACGCCTCGGAGGAGGCCCGGCGGATCGCCGAGGAGGGCACGATCCTGCGGGTCCAGGTCGGCTCCGGCGTGCACGGGACGTCGATCACCGGGCAGGACGACCGGGACGAGATGGGCATCTGCCTCGAGCCGCCCGCGCACGTCACGGGCGTCGCGCGGGTGCCGGCCGGCACGGGCGCGGAGTCCGCCATGGTCGAGTTCGAGCAGTACCAGCGGCACACGGTGTGGGACCGCCCCGGCGGTCTGGCGAACCGGTCCGGCGCCGGCGACCTGGACGTCGTCGTCTACTCCGCCCGCAAGTGGGCGCGGCTGGCGCTGGCGGGCAACCCGACCGTCCTGCTGCTGCTGTTCGTGCCCGACGCCGAGGTGGTGCACCGGGACGAGGCCGGCGTGGAGCTGGTCGAGAACGCCCACCGGTTCGTCTCGCAGTTGGCTGCGGGCCGGTTCATCGGCTATCTGTCCGCCCAGCGCGCGGCGATGACCGGGGGGTCGGGCGCGCACACCAACCGGCCCGAGCTGGTGGCCGTGCACGGCTACGACACCAAGTACGCCATGCACGCGCTCCGGCTGGGACTGCAGGGCGTCGAGCTGCTGACCACGGGACGGATCACGCTGCCGGTGCGCGAGCCCGACCGCACGTACCTGCGCGCCGTGCGCCGCGGCGAGGTCCCGTTCGACGAGGTGGTCGCCGCCATCGACGACGCCGAGCAGCGGCTGATCGGCCTGCGCGCCAGCACGTCGATCGCCGCCGAGCCGGACCGGGCCTGGGTCGACGGCTGGCTGCACCGCTCCTACCTGAGGCACTGGGCGCGGAGCTGACCGACCGGCCGGCGGGACGACGTCGAGCTGACCGCGTCCACCGGGCGGCCGCTGGCAGGCACGCGCCCGGAACCGGGGCGGGACGGGCGTTTCTTGACCAGTTCCAGGAGAGCCGACACCATGACCCTCGTGGCGGACCGCGCGGAACTCGAACGGGACCTCCGGGCCGCCGGCCTGCGGGTCACCCAGCCCCGCCTGGCCGTACTGGACGCCGTCCACGCCCAGCCCCACCTGGACACCGAGGCGCTCATCGGCGCCGCGCGCACCCGCCTGGACGCGGTCTCCCACCAGGCGGTCTACGACGTCCTGCGGGTGCTCACCGACAGCGGTCTCGTGCGGCGCATCCAGCCCCAGGGCTCGGTCGCCCGGTACGAGGCGCGGGTCGGCGACAACCACCACCACCTGGTCTGCCGGTCCTGCGGCGCCATCACGGACGTCGACTGCACCACCGGCGAGGCGCCCTGCCTGACGCCGTCCGCCGACGCTCCGCCCGGCTTCGTCGTCGACGAGGCCGAGGTCGTCTTCTGGGGCCGGTGCAGCTCCTGTGCCACCGCACCGGCCGCCCCCTCCCCCGCCCCTCCCGCAGAGAGAAGCGCTCCGTGACCGAGTACGACAAGTCCCAGGTCGACATCGACGACTACGACAAGACCGAGGTCGCCAAGGCCGAGTCGGCGAGCACCAGCGAGAGCGAGAACCCGGCCATCAAGGCGCCGCAGCAGGTCACCAGCGGTCGCCCCCGCAGCACCCGCGACTGGTGGCCCAACCAGGTCGACGTCCAGGTGCTGAACAAGACGTCGGCGGACTCCGACCCGCTGGGCGGCGACTTCGACTACAAGGCCGCCGTGGCCACGCTGGACGTCGAGGCGGTCAAGCGTGACCTCGTGCAGGTCATGCGGACGTCGCAGGACTGGTGGCCGGCGGACTGGGGCCACTACGGCCCGCTGTTCATCCGGATGTCCTGGCACGCCGCAGGCACCTACCGCATCGCCGACGGCCGCGGGGGCGGCGGCGAGGGCGGGCAGCGCTTCGCCCCGCTGAACAGCTGGCCGGACAACGCCAACCTGGACAAGGCCCGCCGACTGCTGCTGCCGGTGAAGCAGAAGTACGGCCGGAACCTCTCCTGGGCCGACCTGCTGGTGCTCGCCGGCAACGTCGCGCACGACGACATGGGCCTGGGGACCTTCGGGTTCGCGTTCGGCCGCGCCGACACCTGGCAGCCCGGTGAGGTCTTCTGGGGCCCCGAGGACACCTGGCTCGGCGACGAGCGCTACGCCGACGAGGCCCCGCTCAACCTGGAGGACGGCCACCTCGCCGCCGTCACCATGGGCCTGATCTACGTCAACCCGGAAGGCCCCCAGGGCAAGCCGGACCCGGTCGGTTCCGCGCACGACATCCGCGTCACGTTCAGCCGGATGGGCATGAACGACGAGGAGACCGTCGCGCTGATCGCCGGTGGCCACACCTTCGGCAAGACCCACGGTGCGGGCAACCCGGAGCTGATCGGCCCGGAGCCCGAGGGCTGCCCGGTGCACGGCAACGGCCTGGGCTGGATCAGCCAGCACGGCACCGGCAAGGGCGCCGACACCATCACCAGCGGTCTCGAGGGTGCCTGGACCCCGACGCCGACGACGTGGGACAACACCTACTTCGAGATGATGTTCAGCTACGACTGGGAGCTCACCGAGAGCCCGGCCGGTGCGAAGCAGTGGAAGCCGAAGAACCCCGAGGCGCAGGAGCTCGTGCCCGACGCGCACATCGAGGGCAAGAAGAACGCCCCGATCATGCTGACCAGCGACCTCGCCCTGATGGCCGACCCCAGCTTCCACGAGATCTCGGAGCGCTTCTACAACGACCCGGAGTACTTCGCCGACGCCTACGCCCGCGCGTGGTTCAAGCTGCTGCACCGCGACATGGGCCCGAAGAGCCGCTACGTCGGCCCAGACGTGCCGGCCGAGGAGCTCATCTGGCAGGACCCGACCCCGGCCGTCGACCACGAGCTCGTGGGCGAGGCGGAGATCGCCGACCTGAAGGCGCGCCTGCTCGCCTCGGGCCTGACCGTGTCGCAGCTGGTGCACACGTCCTGGTCGGCCGCGGCGTCCTACCGCGGCACCGACAAGCGCGGTGGCGCCAACGGCGCGCGCCTGCGCCTGGAGCCGCAGATCAACTGGGCGGCCAACCAGGGCGTTGCCGACGTGCTGCCGGTGCTGGAGCAGGTCAAGAGCGCGTTCGAGCAGGAGACCGGCAAGAAGGTCTCGCTGGCCGACCTGATCGTGCTCGGTGGCACCGCGGCGGTGGAGAAGGCCGCGGCCGACGCCGGCGTGCAGCTCACCGTGCCGTTCCACGCTGGTCGCACGGACGCCAGCCAGGATCAGACGGACGTCGACAACTTCCGCTGGCTCGAGCCGAAGGCGGACGGCTTCCGCAGCTACCTCAAGCCGGGCGCCAAGCTCCAGCCCGAGACGCTGCTGATCGACCGCGCGTACATGCTCGAGCTGACCGCCCGCGAGATGGTCGTCCTGATCGGTGGCCTGCGGGTGCTCGGGGCCAACACCGGCGGCGTGCAGCACGGTGTGTTCACCGACCGGCCGGGCGTCCTGTCGCAGGACTTCTTCCGCAACCTGCTGGACCTGGGCATCCAGTGGCGCACCTCGGTCTCGGACGAGGACGTCTACGAGGGCCTGGACGCCGACGGCAACGTCATCCGGACGGCGACCGCGAACGACCTGGTGCTCAACTCGAACTCGATCCTGCGTGGCATCGTCGAGGTGTACTCGA
>NZ_JAAGWH010000022.1 GCF_010682105.1 Modestobacter muralis
GCGACGACATGCAGGAGAAGTTCGCCCGGGACTTCGCCGACGCCTGGGTGAAGGTCATGGAGCTGGACCGCTTCGACCTGCGCTGACCCACCTGCGACGCCCCGGTCCGCCTCGTGCGGACCGGGGCGTTCGCGCGTCCGCGCCCGGGGCACTCGCGGGACGGCCGGACCCCACTGCTGGGGTCAGGCGCTGCCCGACACCACGCCCGGGGAGGACGACGGCGGCTCCCCCGAGTAGCCCGAACGGGCGATCCAGGTGGTCCCCCCACTGGTCGACGTGAACGGGGACCACCTACCTACAGGAGCATCAGCATGGGGCTGTTCGCCTGCGTCCACGGACACCACGGGGCGTGCCGGACCTGCGACATCGTCAACGCGGAGCGAGCCACCACGGAGGCCGTGGAGCGGCAGACCTCGGCGGTCCGGGAGGCGGCGGAGCGTGCCCGCGCGGACCGCGCCCGCCAGGAGGACCGGGAGCGGCACGAGGCGGAGGCAGCGTCGGAGCGCCGTCGTGAGGCCGCCGCTGCGGAGAGGCAGCGGGAGTGGGACCGCCGCGGCGCCGAGGCGGCTGCCGAGGTGGACCGCGAGATGACCCGCGAGGCGGAGTGGGAGCGGCAGGCCGCCGAGCGCGCCCGCCAGGAGGACATGGAGCAGGCCGCTGCCGAGGGGCAGGCGCTGGCCCGGCGGAAGCGCCGCGCACTGGCCGAGGCACGCGACGCTGCGGCGTCCGAGGGCCGCACGCTCACCGAGGTGGAGGCGCTGGACGTCGAGGAGGAGGTCGAGCGCGCGGTCGAGCACGAGCGGCACGGGGCCGAGATGGCCCGGTGGCAGGCTGAGGCCCCGCGCCGCGAGGCGGAGCGTGCTGAGTGCAAGACCGAGCAGGCCCGGCGGGACGCCGAGGTGCAGGAACGGGCAGCGCGCCGTGCCGCCGAGGCTGCCGCCGACGCCGCCCGACAGGCAGAACTGGCGGAGCGCGAGGACCGTGAGCGTCGAGCCCAGGCGGAACGTGCGCGCGCCGCGCGGGCGCGGGAGGCGCGCCAGGCGCCCTTCTTCCGGGTGGCCACCTTCCTCGCGGTCCTCGTGGGCGTGACGTTCGGCGTCATCAACGTCGTCACGGGCGGCGTCCTCAGCGGGATCGGCAACTTCCTCTTCGCCGGAGTGCTGGCGCTCATCATCTTCAACCTGATCGCGCAGGGCCTGGCATCGGCGCTCATCCGCCGCTAGCCCCGTCGGTCGGCACGGACCACGCGGGAACGAGTCAGGCCGCCCACCCCAGCGGGTGGACGGCCTGATCAACGGGGTGGAGCTGAGGGGACTCGAACCCCTGACCCCCACACTGCCAGTGTGGTGCGCTACCAGCTGCGCCACAGCCCCTTGCCGACCCGGTCTGGTGTGTCCGAGCCGTGGAGAACAGTACAACAGGGTGAACGGCGCCCGACGGAGGGGTCCCCCGCCGGACGCCGTGTCGTCAGCCTGCGGTGCCGAACCGCTCGTCCAGCGCCAGGTTGAGCTCCAGCACGTTGACGTACGGTGCACCGATGAAGCCCAGGTCCCGCCCGTGCGTGGCCCCGTCGACCAGCGCGGCGACGTCAGCGGCGGACGCCCCACGCGCAGAGGCCACCCGCTGCACCTGGATCGCGGCATAGGCCGGCGAGATACCCGGGTCGAGCCCGGACGCCGACGCTGTCACCGCGTCGGCCGGCACGTCAGCCAGCGGGACGTCGTCCAACGCCGCCACCTGCTGCTTCCGCTCGTCGATCGCGTCGACCAGCTCGCTGGAGTTCGGCCCCAGGTTCGACCCACCCGACGCCGCACCGTCGTAGTCCGACGCCGACGGTCGGGACTGGAAGTACTGCGGCAGTGCGTCCCCGGAGGCGGACACGAACGCCTGCCCGATCAGCGTCGACCCGACCACGGCGCCGTCGCGGGTCACGAGCGACCCGTCGGCACCGCCGGGGCGGATGACCTGGGCGATGCCGAGCATCACCAGCGGGTAGACCAGCCCCAGCACCACGGTGGCGAGGAGGACGGCACGGACAGCGGCCACCAGCTGGCGGCCAGAACGCAGAGTGGGCATCACGCGATCCCGGGGATCAGAGAGACGAGCAGGTCGATGAGCTTGATCCCGACGAAGGGCAGCACCACGCCGCCGACGCCGTAGACCAGCAAGTTGCGGCGCAACATCGCCGATGCCGAGGACGGCCGGTATCGGACACCGCGCAGGGCCAGCGGCACCAGGGCCACGATGATCAGCGCGTTGAAGACGACCGCCGACAAGATGGCCGACTCCGGCGAGGCCAGCCGCATGATGTTGAGCCGGTCCAGCCCCGGGAAGACGCCGGCGAACATGGCCGGCAGGATCGCGAAGTACTTGGCCAGGTCGTTGGCGATGGAGAACGTGGTCAGCGACCCGCGGGTGATGAGCAGCTGCTTGCCGATCTCCACGATCTCGATCAGCTTCGTCGGGTCGGAGTCGAGGTCGACCATGTTGCCGGCCTCCTTCGCTGCCGACGTGCCGGTGTTCATCGCCACCCCGACGTCGGCCTGCGCCAGCGCCGGGGCGTCGTTGGTCCCGTCACCGGTCATCGCGACCAGCCGGCCGCCGTCCTGCTCCTTGACGATCAGCGCCAGCTTGTCCTCCGGCGTCGCCTCGGCCAGGACGTCGTCGATGCCGGCCTCCGCGGCGATCGCCCGCGCCGTCCGCTCGTTGTCGCCGGTGATCATCACCGTGCGGATGCCCATCCGGCGCAGCTCCTCGAAGCGCTCCCGCATGCCGGGCTTGACGACGTCCTTGAGGTGGATGACGCCCAGCACGCGCGCCGACCCACCCGAGGCGACCGCCAGCAGCAGCGGCGTCCCGCCGGAGGCAGCGATGGTGTCGACCGCACCGGCGACGTCCGGCGGGACGGCGCCGCCCAGCGAGCGCACCCACGTCTGCACCGACCCGGCCGCGCCCTTGCGCAGCTGCCGGCCGTCGGGCAGGTCGACCCCGCTCATCCGGGTCTGCGCGGTGAACGGCACGAACTCCGCGCCGCCCAGGTCCCGCTCCCCCAGCCCGGCCAGCGTGACGATGCTGCGGCCCTCGGGCGTCTCGTCGGACAGCGAGGCCAGGTGTGCTGCGTCGGTGACCTCGGCCAGCGTCGCGTCACCGACCGGCACGAACGACGCCGCCTGCCGGTTGCCGAGGGTGATCGTGCCGGTCTTGTCCAGCAGCAGGGTGTTCACGTCACCGGCCGCCTCGACGGCGCGGCCGCTCATCGCCAGCACGTTGCGCTGCACCAGCCGGTCCATCCCGGCGATGCCGATGGCCGACAGCAGCGCGCCGATCGTCGTCGGGATCAGGCAGACCACCAGCGCGATCAGCACCGTGATCGACTGCTCGGCGCCGGAGTAGATCGCCAGCGGCTGCAGCGTCACCACCGCCAGCAGGAAGACGATCGTCAGCGAGCTGAGCAGGGTGTTCAGCGCGATCTCGTTCGGCGTCCGCTGCCGGGACGCCCCCTCGACCAGCGCGATCATCCGGTCGACGAACGTCTCCCCCGGCTTGCTGGTGATCTGCACGACGATCCGGTCGGACAGCACCGTCGTCCCGCCGGTCACCGCCGAGCGGTCACCGCCGGACTCCCGGATCACCGGCGCGGACTCCCCTGTGATCGCCGACTCGTCGACGCTGGCGATGCCCTCCACGACGTCGCCGTCCCCGGGCACCACCTGCCCGGCCACCACCACGACCCGCATGCCGGGCCGCAGGTCCGGCGCCGGCACCTCCGAACCGTCCTCCAGGACGGCGACGGTGCTGGTGCGGGCGTTGCGCAGGCTCGCCGCCTGCGCCTTGCCACGGCCCTCGGCGACGGCCTCGGCGATGTTGGCGAACAGCACGGTCAGCCACAGCCAGACCGCGATCAGCCAGCCGAACAGCGAGGGGTCGGTGAGCGCCAGGACGGTGGAGAACACCGAGCCGACCCACACCACGAAGACGACGGGCTGGCGCACCAGGCCGCGCGGGTCGAGCTTGCGCACCGCCCCGACCAGGGCCGGGCCCCATTCGATGCCGGCACGTTGCTGCGGGCGCGACTCGACGGGAGGTCGTTCGAGCGTCGCGGTCATGACACGTCTCCAGCGAGAAGGGGTGTGGTGGTCACGAGAGGGCCTCCGCCAGCGGGCCCAGGGAGAGTGCGGGGAAGTACGTGAGCCCGACGACCACCAGGACGACGGCCGTCAGCAGCCCGACGAACAGGACCTGGTGGGTGGGCAGGGTCCCGGCGGTGGCCGGTGTGCGCCCCTGCTGGGCCAGCCGGCCGGCCAGGGCGAGCACCAGCACGATCGGCACGAACCGGCCGAAGGCCATCGCCAGGCCCAGCGCGGTGTTGTAGAACGGCGTGTTCGCGCTCAGCCCGGCGAACGCCGAGCCGTTGTTGTTGCCGGCCGAGGTGAATGCGTAGAGCACCTCGGACAGGCCGTGCGACCCGGTGTTGAGCATCGAGCCGCGGCCGGCGGCGGTGGCCATCGCGACCGCGGTGCCGATCAGCACGATCGCCGGGGTGGTGAGCACGTAGAGGGAGGCCATCGTCATCTCCCGGCCACCGAGCTTCTTGCCCAGGTACTCCGGGGTGCGCCCGACCATGAGGCCGGCGACGAAGACGGCGATGACGGCCAGCACGAGCATCCCGTAGAGGCCCGAGCCGACCCCGCCGGGCGCGACCTCGCCCAGCATCATGTTGGCCATCGTCAGCAGCCCGCCGGTGGGCGTGTAGCTGTCGTGCAGGGAGTTGGTCGCACCGGTCGAGGTCAGCGTGGTCGCCGTCCCGAACAGGGCCGACAGCGGTCCGCCGAAGCGCACCTCCTGACCCTCGGTCGCCGCACCCGCCAGCTGCAGCGCGGCACCGCCGGCCCGCGCCTGCGCCCAGCTGTTCAGCGCCAGGGACGCCGTCGCGAGGGTCGCCATCACGCCGACGATCGCCAGGCCCTGCCGCTTGTCGCCGACCATCCGGCCGAAGGTGCGCGGCAGGGAGAACGGGATGACGAGCATCAGGAACACCTGGAACAGCGAGATCCAGGCGCTGGGGCCCTCGAAGGGATGCGCGGAGTTGGCGTTGTAGAAGCCGCCGCCGTTGGTGCCCAGCTGCTTGATCGCCTCTTGGGAGGCCACCGGCCCGCCGGGCAGGAACTGGCTCGCGCCGCCCAGCGTGGTCGCGTCGGTCCCGGCGGACAGGTTCTGCACCACGCCACCGAGCACGAGGACGACGGCGGCCAACACCGACAGCGGCAGCAGGACGCGGGTGACCGCGCGGGTGATGTCGACCCAGGCGTTGCCCAGCCGGTCGGTGCGGGTGCGGGCGAAGCCGCGCACCAACGCGACCGCCACCGCCAGCCCGACCGCCGCGGAGAGGAAGTTCTGCACCGCCAGGCCGGCCATCTGGACCAGGTGGCCCATCGTCGACTCACCGGCATAGCCCTGCCAGTTCGTGTTGGTCACGAAGCTGACCGCGGTGTTCCAGGCCGAGCCGGACTCGACCGCCGGCATCCCGTTGCTCCACGGCAGCAGCGACTGCAGCCGCTGGAGCAGGTAGAGGAAGAGCACCGAGACCAGGGAGAACGCCAGCACGCTGCGCAGGTAGGTGGGCCAGCGCTGTTCGGCGTCGGCGTCCACGCCGACCGCCCGGTAGACCAGCTTCTCCACCCGACCGTGCCGGGGGCTGGTGAACACCCGGGCCATCCAGTCGCCCAGCGGCCGGTGGACGGCGACCAGCGCCACGACCAGCAGCCCGGCCTGCAGCCAGCCGGCTGCCCCGGCGCTCATCAGAACCGCTCCGGGAACAGCAGCGACGCCAGCAGGTAGAGCACCAGGGCCGCGGCCACGGCGAGCGCCACCCAGGTCACAGCCTCTCCACCCCGCGAGCAGCCAGCGCCAGGAGCCCGAAGACCGCCAGCGTGAGGAGCACGTAGACCACGTCGGTCACGTCGAGAGCACCTTCATCCGTCTCGCGCGGACGACCCGTCGTCGTCCACCTCGCGAGTCGCGACGCTAGGAGCGGTCGCGCCGGACGCACCCGGCCTTGACGGTTTCCTGACGCCGACGGACGACGTCCTTGACGCCGCCCTGACGCCGAGCCGGGACCGTGTGCGGCCGCTCACAGGACCAGCAGGGCCTGGTTCACCGGCCGCGATCAGGGCACGGTCAGGACGTGCTCAGTGCCCTCCTGGACCGGATCGGCGACTGGCCGGCCGTCCTGGTGCTCGGCGTCGCGGCGGTCGTGCTGGCCGTGGAGAGCGGCTTCCTGGTCGGGATGCTGCTGCCCGGCACCACGACGCTGGTGGTCCTGGGCCTGTGGTCGGCGGCGTCGGGGACCCACCCCGTGTGGCCGGTCGCGGTGGCCGCCGTCGCCAGCGTGACCGGGGCACTGACCGGCTGGCGCCGCGGGCACGGACGGCGGGCGCTCGACCCCGGCAGCCACCGCAGGCTGCGCGCCCGGGTCGACCCGGCCGTCCGCACCGCCCGCAGCTGGCTGGGACGGCTCGGCCCGGTGGGCACGGCCGCGGTGCTGGCCGGCGGGCACTGGGTGGCGGTCACCCGCACGCTGGTCCCGCGGGTCGCCGGCGGTGCGCACGTGCCGCTGCGGCTGGCCGGGCCGGTCCTCGCGGTCAGCGGCACGGCCTGGGCGGCCACCGTCGTCCTGCTGTCCCGGGCGCTCGGGGAGCGGGTGGCCCGGGACGCCGGGTGGGTGCCGGCCGTCGTCCTTGCCGTCCTGCTCGTGGTGCTGGTCGTGCGGTCCGCCCGGGCCCACCACTCCTCGGCGGCGCACGGCGGGTGAGGCGGCCCCGCCGTGCGCCGGCGGTGCGGTCAGGCGGACGGCGGAGGGGCCATCTGGGCGACCCGCACCGAGTTGCCGAACGGGTCGCGGAAGCCGAAGTCGATGCCGTAGGGCTGCACGACCGGCTCCTCGGGGAGGTCGACGCCGCGCTCCCTCAGCTCGGCGTGCGTCTTGTGCGCGTCGTCGGTGGTGAAGAAGAGGTTGCCGCCACCGGCGCCCTTGGTGACGGAGTCGCGCACCTGCTCGGCGACCTCGGGGCTCACCGACGGCGGCGCGGGCAGCTCCAGCAGGACGGCGTGCCCGGGGTCGGTGGGCAGCGCCACGGTGAGGAAGCGCATCGGCCCGAACTGCTGGTCGGTCTGGACCTCGAAGCCGAGCTTGCCGACGTAGAAGTCGAGGGCCTCGTCCTGGTCGAGCACGTACAGGGAGGTGATCGAGATGGTGTTCAACATGCCGACGACGCTAGGGGTGGGTGGGCACCGCTGGCTTCTCCGGAACTGCGGTCTCTGCCGGCCGCAGCCAGCGCATGCCGAAGCAGCTGGGCACCGGCGCGAGCGGCCCGCGCCGGCGGTGCACGCTCGGCGGCTCCCCGACGATCGCGCTGAACACCCGGCTGAACGTGCCCAGGCTGGAGAACCCGACGGCCATGCAGACGTCGGTCACGCTGGTGTCGGTGCAACGCAGCAGCCACATCGCCCGCTCCACCCGGCGGCGCTGCAGGTAGCGGTGCGGCGTCTCACCGAAGGTCGCCTTGAAGGTGCGGCTGAAGTGCGCCGGGGAGACGCAGGCGATGGCGGCCAGCGCGGGCACGTCGAGCGGCTCGGCGTAGCTGCGGTCCATCGCGTCCCGGGCCCGGAGCATCCGCCGGTTGGAGTCCTCGCTCGCCCGGCTCACCGCCGGATCATGACAGTTCCCCCGGCCGCCGCTCGTGCTCTGCTCACCGTCGTGAGCAGAGCACGAGCGACGCAGACACGTACTCCGCGACCGCTCGTGCTCTGCTCCCCCGGAGGGAGCAGAGCACAAGCCGTCGCGGGACCCCCGTGCAGCCGCGGGATCGAGGACGGCGGCGGGGTGTGACAGGGCCGCGTCGGGGCCGCGGACCCGCTCGCCGGCAGCGTGAAGCTGGACGGGTGACCACGACCGCCGCCCCGTCCAGCGCCGCCACGCTGGCCCGCACCCGCTCGCCCGCACCCGCCCGACCGCACCGCCCTCACCTCGGGGAGCTCGTCCGGGTGGTCTTGACGCGTTCCTGACGCCCGGCGGCGCCCCCTGCCCGCCGGCCGGGACGATCATGGGGCCATGGCCCGCGGCTCGTTGCGCATCTACCTGGGCGCCGCTCCCGGCGTCGGGAAGACCTTCGCCGTCCTCGGTGAGGCCCAGCGCCGCGCCGACCGGGGCGCCGACGTCGTCGTCGGGCTGGTCGAGACCCACGGCCGGCCCCGCACGCTGCAGCAGCTGCAGGGCCTGGAGGTGCTCCCCCGCGCGCAGGTCACCCACCGCGGGGTGACGCTGACCGAGCTGGACGTCGACGGCGTGCGCGCCCGCCGCCCCGACGTCGTCGTCATCGACGAGCTCGCCCACACCAACGCGCCCGGCTCCCGCAACGCCAAGCGCTGGCAGGACGTCGAGGAGCTGCTCGCCGCCGGCATCAGCGTGCTGACCACGGTCAACGTGCAGCACCTGGAGAGCCTCACCGACGTCGTCGCCCAGATCACCGGCGTCGCCCAGCAGGAGACCGTGCCCGACGAGGTCGTGCGCCGGGCCGACCAGGTCGAGCTGGTGGACATGTCCCCGGAGTCGCTGCGCCGCCGGATGGCGCACGGCAACGTCTACCCCGCCGAGCGGGTCGACGCGGCGATGGGCAACTACTTCCGGGTCGGCAACCTGACCGCGCTGCGCGAGCTGGCCCTGCTGTGGCTGGCCGACCGGGTCGACGAGGGGTTGCGGCGGTACCGCACCGAGCACGACATCGACCACGTCTGGGAGGCCCGCGAGCGCGTCGTCGTCGCGCTGACCGGCGGCCCCGAGGGCGAGACGCTGGTCCGCCGCGCCGCCCGGGTCGCCCGCCGCTCCGGCACCGGCGCGCTGTTCGCCGTCCACGTGCTCAGCTCCGACGGCCTGGCCGGCGCCTCACCGGAGGCGCTGCAGCACCAGCGCGCGCTGGTGGAGAGCCTCGGCGGCACCTACCACCAGGTCGTCGGCGACCACGTGGCGGCGACGCTGCTGGAGTTCGCCCGCGGTGTCGACGCCACCCAGCTCGTGGTCGGCACCAGCCGGCGGTCCCGCTGGGCCCGCGCGCTGCGCGGCGGCATCGGCGGCGAGGTCATCGCCGCCTCCGGCGAGATCGACGTGCACATCGTCACCCACTCCGCCGCCGGCTCCCCCGGCCTGCGGCTGCCCCCGCTCACCGGCGCGCTGACCGCCCGCCGCCGCTGGCTCGGCGTCGCGCTGGCGCTGGTCGGCGTCCCGGCCGTGACCGCCGCCTGCCTGGCCGCGGGCACGGCGATCTCCCTCGCCAGCGTGCTGCTGGTGTTCCTGCTGCTCGTCGTGGCGGTCGCCTTGGTCGGCGGCCTGCTGCCGGCCGTGCTGGCCGCGGTCGCCGGCGGGCTGGCGGAAAACTGGTTCTTCACCCAGCCCACCCGC
Source organism: Modestobacter muralis (assembly GCF_010682105.1). Lineage (GTDB taxonomy): Bacteria > Actinomycetota > Actinomycetes > Mycobacteriales > Geodermatophilaceae > Modestobacter > Modestobacter muralis. The sequence goes on from NZ_JAAGWH010000022.1 coordinate 9,455, forward strand.
CGGTTCACCGTCGACCGGGTGGACGACGTCGTGGCGCTGGCCGGCTACCTGCTCGTGGCCGTCGCGGTGGCCACCGTCGTCGACCGCTCGGCCCGGCGGGCCACCGCCGCCGCCCGCGCGGCCGCCGAGACGGCACTGCTGGCCTCGCTGTCCCGCTCGGTGCTCGCCGGTGACCGGGCGCTGCCTGCGCTGCTGGAGCAGGTCCGCGAGGCGTTCGGGCTGCGGTCGGTGACCATGGTCGAGCAGACCGACGACGGCGACCGCACCGTGGGCACCTGCGGCGCCCCGGACGGCGAGCAGCCCGAGGAGATCGCGGTGACCGACGCGCTGACCCTGCGGCTGTGCGGGCGCACCCTGCCGGCCAGTGAGCGCCGGGTGCTGGTCGCCTTCGCCGAGCAGGCGGCCGTCGCCCTGCAGCAGGGCCGGCTGGCCGCGCAGGCCGCCGAGGTCGACCGGCTCGCCGCCGGCAACACGATGCGGACCGCACTGCTCGCCGCGGTCAGCCACGACCTGCGCACCCCGCTGGCGGGCATCAAGGCCGCCTCCTCAGCGTTGCGCTCGACCGACCTGGCGCTCACCGACGACGACCGCACCGAGCTGATCGCCACCGTCGACGAGTCCGCCGACCGGCTCACCGGCCTGGTCGACAACCTGCTGGACATGAGCCGGCTGCAGTCCGGGGCCCTCACCCCGGTGAGCGCCCCGGCCGACCTGACGTCGGTGGTGCACGCCGCGCTGTCCTGGCTGGACGACGAGCAGCGCGCCCGGGTCCGCGTCACCTCCCCCGACGACTTGCCCGCCGCCCTCGCCGACCCCGGTCTGCTGGAGCGGGTGGTCGCCAACCTCGCCGACAACGCCACCCGGCACACGGCCACCGGACCGGTCGACGTCCGCGCCGGCGCCGCCGCCGGCCGGGTCGAGCTGCGCGTGGTCGACCGCGGCCCGGGCGTCCGTCCGGCCGACCGAGAGCGGGTCTTCGCCCCGTTCCAGCGGCTCGGCGACGCCCCGGCCGGCCAGGGCGTGGGCCTCGGGCTGGCCGTCGCCCGCGGGCTCACCGAGGCCATGGGCGGCACGCTGACCGCCGAGGACACCCCCGGCGGCGGGCTCACCATGGTGGTCTCCCTGGCCCTGGCCGAGGCGCCGGCACCGGCACCGGCACCGGTCGCGGTGCCCTCGTGAGCCGGGTCCTCGTCGTCGACGACGACGTCCAGCTGCTGCGCGCACTGCGGATCAGCCTGCGGGCGGCCGGGTACGAGGTGGTCACCGCCCCGGACGGCACGACCGCCCTCCGCGAGGCGGCCACGGCGCACCCCGACCTGATCGTGCTCGACCTCGGGCTGCCCGACCTGGACGGCACCGAGGTGCTGGCCGGACTGCGCCCGTGGTTCACCGGGCCGGTGCTCGTGCTCTCCGCCCGCGCCGACAGCCAGGACAAGGTGGCCGCTCTCGACGCCGGCGCCGACGACTACGTGACCAAGCCCTTCGACATGGCCGAGCTGCTGGCCCGGCTGCGGGCGGCCGTGCGCCGGGGGGCGGCCGAGCCCGGGGAGGCCGTGATCACCACCGACCACTTCACCGTGGACCTCGCGGCCAAGCAGGTGACCGTGGACGGCGTGGCCGTGCGGCTCACGCCGACGGAGTGGGCCCTGCTGTCGGAGCTGGTGCGCTCACCGGGCCGGCTCGTGGGCCAGAAGCAGCTGCTGCAGTCGGTCTGGGGCCCGGCCTACGAGCGGGAGACCAACTACCTGCGGGTCTACCTCGCCCAGCTGCGCCGCAAGCTCGAGCCGGATCCCGCCCACCCGCGCCACCTGCACACCGAACCCGGCATGGGCTACCGCTTCACGCCCTGACGCGGCCATGTTCGCCAACATGGCCCTGCGCGGCCCCCTCGCAGGGTCTCGCGGCGGGCCCCTGCAGGAGAGCCGCTAGAGGTCGACGCCGCGGGCGGCGAGCCACTGCACGGGGTCGACGCGCTTGCCGTTCATGCCACCCTTCTGCACCTCGAAGTGCAGGTGCGGGCCGGTCGACTGGCCCCGGCTGCCCACCAATGCGATCTTGTCGCCGGCCTCCACGACGTCACCGGCCGAGACCAGGATCTTCTCCATGTGGCCGTAGACGGTCACGTCGCCGCTGACGCCCAGGATGTAGACGGCCTGGCCGTAGCCACTGGCCGCACCGGCCCGCAGCACGACGCCGTCCTCGGCCGAGTACTCCGGCGTCATCATCGGGGCGGCCAGGTCGACGCCCCAGTGCATGGTGCCCCAGCGCTGGCAGAAGCAGGTGGTCATCCGGGCGTTCTGGATCGGAGCCACCGCCTTGGGCCGGGCGGCCTCCGCCTCGGCGGCGGCGCGTGCCTCGGCGGCGGCTTGCTCGTCGGCGGCCCGCTTGGCCCGCTCGGCACGGTTGGCCGCGACCTCCTCCAGGCGGGCACGGGCCTCGACCTCGGTGATGGCGTCGTGCGGGTTCATCTCGACGTCGAAGATGCCCTCGGCGTCCGAGCCGAGCAGCATCGCGACCGGGATGGGCTCGTCGGCGACGGCGCGGGGGGCGCCCTGGGTGCCGAACAGGGCGGCGGCCAGGCCGCCGACGACGAGCGCGGCCAGCAGCGCGGCCGGACGGCGCCGGGCGACCTGGGCGTGCGGGGTGCGGGCGGGGCGGGCGGTGGTGCCGGTGGTCGGGGGCTCGACCTCGCTGCTGCGGATGGTCGTACCGGCGATCCTCGAGCCCACGCGCCTGCCTCTCGATGACGTCCGGTGACCCCCGCTGGCCCGGCTCGGTTCGGCAGCCATCGAAACATCGAATCCCAGACTTGTAATTCGGTACTCGGCGTGTTCACGGGGACACGCCGAGTCGCCGTCCCGATCTGGTCGATCCGGTCACCGATCGACCACCCTCCGCTGCCGACCGCCCACCCGACGAGTCGGCGCGGCCGCCTCAGGGTCCGGCGAGCACCGCGGGGTCGGCGTCCGCACGGCCGGCGTCGCGAGGGCGGCGGGCGGCGCCCACCCCGCCGAGCACCAGCCCCAGGCCGCCGGCGACCAGCACCGCGACCGCCCCCCGGGGCAGCAGGCCGGGTCCGGTGCTCAGCGCGTGGGCGGTCCACAGCACGTCGACGTCGGGCACACCCTGCACCAGCAGCAGCCAGCCGGCCACACCGCCATCAGCCCGGTGAGCACCGTGCGCCGGCGCCGGGCGGCCCGCAGCCCGACCGCGGCCACCAGGAGGACCAGCAGCGCCGGCAGCAGCGCGGCGACCAGCGCCCCGGCGTGGGAGGAGACGCTCGACGCCGGTTCCGGCGTGGTTCCCGCGTGGTAGAGCGAGGCCACCGCCCCGACGGCCAGCGCGACGGCGAGCGGCCGCGGCCCGCGGGCACGCCAACCGGCCAGCACGGTCGCGGCCAGGAGCACCAGGTAGACCGGCCAGACCAGGGCGGCCGGTGGCGGCGGCGTCCAGCTCAGCCGCCCGGCGACGGTGATCTCGGTGCCGCCCTGCGTCGTCGGCACCGTCCAGTCGGCCACGGTGTGCGGCCGCCCGGGGTCGGCGGCCACCACCGGCGGCAGCAGGTCGGTGCTCATCCAGTGCGTGCGGTGGTCGTGCCAGACGTACTGCGGGCTGGTCGACACCTGCTCCCACCGCGGCGGATCGGTGATGCTGCTCTGCGGGACCCGGGTGCACCCGTACCGGTCGAGGTTCAGCCACGTCGCCGGGCTCAGCGCGTTGCGCCAGACGCCATCCGGGCCGATCCGGAGGTAGGGCTCACCGGAGTAGCCGGGACGGCGAGCTCGGTGCCGCTGGTGTTGACGACCTCGAGCTCGTCGCCGAACTGGAGGACCCGCACGGTCACCCCGGGCAGCGCCGGGGTGACCGACCACAGCTCGGCGGAGAAGTCGCTGCCGGCCGCCCCTCCACCGACGTGCGCCGAGGCCGGGCCGGCGAGCGCGAGCACGGCCAGGACGCCGAGCATCACCACCAGCGCCCGGCCGGCCGCCACCCGGGCGGCCCGCACCGCGCGGCTCACTCCGCGGCGACGACGGCCAGGTCGTGCGCGATGTCGGTCGCGGTGTTCCCGCCGTTGAAGGCCACGTCGGCCTCCCCGTCGGTGCCGTAGAGCAGCAGCATCGCCGAGTGGGTCTCCCCGTTGTCCTCGGCCAGCGGCACGCCGGCGGCCAGCTGGGCCTGCTCGATCTGCGCCTGGTCCCCGGTCAGCCCGACGAACGACGTGCCCAGGTCGGCGTCGAACCGGCCCAGGTACTCGTCGAGCACCTCCGGGGTGTCCCGCGCCGGGTCGGTGGTCACGAAGACGACGTTGGTCGCCGCCACCACGGCCGGGTCCGTGGTGCGCAGCGCCAGCGCCACGTCGGCCATCGTCGTCGGGCAGACGTCGGGGCAGTTCGTGTAACCGAAGAACAGCAGCGTCGGCCCGGCCGCGGTGCGCTCGGCGAAGTCGAACGGGGCGCCCGCGCCGTCGGTGAGGGTGAACTCCGGCTTCTGGTACGGGTCCTGCAGGTACAGGCCGGAGTAGGGCGAGTCCTCACCGCCGGCCACCGTCGCCGGGGCCGCAGCGCCACCGTGGTCGTGCCCTCCCGAGGCCGCTGCGGTGTCGGCGTCGGCGTCCCCGCCGCAGCCGGCCAGCAGGAGTCCGGCGGCGAGGGCGAGGGCGGTCAGCCCGGTGCGGTTCGCGGAGCTCACGAGGCCACGGTACGTCGGCGCGCGGTCAGGCCGAGGAAGAGACCGCCGAGGCCGGCGAGCAGCCCGAGCACGGCGAGCACCAGCGCGGTCACCGCCGTGCCGTTGCCCTCCTCCTCCGACGCCGCCGGCGTCCCGGCGTCGCTGGACACCGGGGCTGCGTCCGTGGAGGTGAGCGCCAGCACCGGCGCCGGGTACTGCGGCTCGGCCTGCCCCTCGACGATCGGCTCGATCCAGGCGGACTCGCTCCCGTCGCTGTAGGTCTGGACGGCGGCGAAGGTCAGGGAGTCGGCGTCCGGGAAGGGGCCGCCGGAGAGCGCGAACTCCTGGAACTCGCCCGGGGCGATGCCGCCGCCGGGCTCGGCCCGGAACTCCACGACCGAGACGGCGGTGTCGACGGTCTCGCCGTGGACCTCCACCGGCGGGTCGATCGTGGTCGGGGGCAGGGTGATCGTCCAGCCCGGCACCGGCCGTGCCCGCAGCGACGTCAGCGGGGTGTCGGTGGGCACCTGCACCCGCAGCGCCACGGTGCTGGCGGCGTCGCTCTCGTTCGGCACCCGGAAGGTGGTCTTGCCGTAGCCCCCGGGGGCGGCGTCGGCGGAGCCGACGGTGACGTGCGCGGAGGCGGCACCGGTGCCGAGGACGAGCAGCCCGGCCAGCGAGACGGCGGTGAGCGCAGCCAGCCGGCGGGCAGGACGGAGCAGGTGCAGGGACAACGGTTCTCCTCGTGAGGGGTGGTCAGCGGACCGGGAAGACGGTGCTGGCGGTGACCGCCGTGAACTCGTCCAGGCGGACGGTCACCGTGAGCGTCCAGGTGCCTGCGGTCGGCAGCACCGGGGCGCCGATGTAGTGGCCGGGGCCGGCGGCGGCGAGGTCGACGTCGAGCGGGCCGATCTGCCGGGCCGGCTCGGAGAGGCCCACCGAGATCTGCCGGGGCTGGGTCAGCTGACCGGCGGCGTCCAACAGGTAGACGTGCAGGACGGCGGGCCCGGGGCTCGCCGGGTCGAGGGTCACCTGGACGCTGCCGTTGCCGTCCGCAGCGGCGGCCGACTGCAGCGGGACGGTGACCTCGACGGACCCGGCGACGGCGGCACTGGCCGGCGGGGTGCCGACCAGCACGGCCGACAGCGCCAGGACGACGACCGCCCCGGCCAGCTCGACCAGCACCGAGCGGCGCAGCACCCCCGGCGCGGCCATCCTCACGATCGGCGGCTCGGCGTCGGCGGGCCCGTCGGTGGGCTCGTGGTCGGCAGTCCCGTGCACGGACGGCGGCGGGGTGGCAGCGAAGGCGTGGGCGACCACCCGGCGCGGCGGGCGGCGCCGACCACTCCCTTGCCGGCCACCACCCTGCCGACCGCCTCCCCGGTGCCTGCTGCCCTGCTGGACGACGTCCCGGCTGACCAGGGCGGCGACCAGCACGAGCGCGACCAGGGCGAGCTTGGCCACCAGCACCCAGCCGTAGGTGGTGGAGGTGAGCGCGGTGAACGAGGAGACCTCGCGGAGGGACTGCCAGAGGCCGGTGAGCACGAGTGCGGCGACGTAGCCCGCCGCCAGCCGCGACCAGCGCGGCAGCGCTGCGGCCAGCTCCCCGGCCGGGGTCGCGGCACGCAGCGCACCGGCGAACAGCGCCACCAGCCCGCCCAGCCACGCGCTCATCGCCGCGACGTGCACGGCGGTCGCGGCCACCGCGAGCAGCGGCAGCGAGCCGGCGACCGCGTGACCGACCGCGGCGACGCTGACCACGAGCAGCGCGGCCACCACGGCGGGCACCGCCAGCAGCGAGCGCTCCGGCGCCCGGTCGCCGCGCCAGCTGCGGGTGAGCACCACCGCCAGGGCGACCGCCAGCGCTGCACGGAGCAGCACGGTCTTGCCGTAATCGGAGTCCAGCGTGCTGTCCAGGAGAGCGCCGTCGAGGAGCGACCCGAGCCCGCTGCCGGAGGCGTAGGGGCCCTGCAGCAGGACGAGCAGCCCGGCGGCGACCGCGACCGTGGCCAGCCCGGCCAGCGTCAGCCGGCGCATCAGCCGCACCGACCAGCCGCCGGGCCACACGGTGGCCAGCGCCAGCGGCACGCCCAGCCCGAGCACCAGCCCGAGGTAGCCGACCGAGCGGGTCAGCGGCAGCGCGACGGCCACGAGCGGGTCGGCGTCGTCACCGCTGCCCACCGAGCTCGCGGCCACCGGCTCACCGTCGCCGACCACGAAGAAGAAGGCACCGGAGATGGGGTGCGAGTCGGCCGAGACCACCCGCCAGGTGACCACGTACCCGGCGTCGGGCAGGCCGGGGCGCAGCGGCACGGTGAGCGTGCCGTCGCGCACCTCGGCCGCGCCGCTGTCGACCCGCTCCCCCGCGCCGTCGAGCACCCGGGCGTACCCGGCGCCCAGCGAGACCCCCTCGTTGAAGTCCAGGCTCACCTCGGCCGGCGCCGTCTCGACCCGGGCGCCGTCGGCCGGCGTGGTGGTCGTCAGGGCCGCGTGCGCCGACGCCGCGCGGGCGGTGACCACGTCCAGGCCCACGCCGATCCCGACCAGTGCGCACAGCAGCAGGAGGACGGCGGCCGAGCGCCTCACGCGGCCACCGGGACCGGGGCCGCGGCGAGGCGCAGGGAGGGGAGCTGTCGCACGAGGAGACAGTCGCCGGCCGGGCCCGTCCAGTTCCCGCGCAGGTCAGGAAGGGGTGTGACGCGGCCGACGTCCCCGGACGGCCGCCGTCGGCCCGGTGCCCGGCACGGTCGGATAACGTCCGGCCGTGACGGCGACCGGACAGCCCACCGGCCCGGTCGCCGCGGACCCCGTCCGGCTCGGCACGCCCGCCGGCCGCTGGGTGCTGCTGGCCACCGTGCTGGCCTCGGGGATGGCGATGCTCGACGCCACCGCCGTCACCGTCGCCCTGCCTGCGATCGGCGCCGAGCTGGGCTCCTCGCTGGCCGGGCTGCAGTGGACGCTGTCGGGCTACACGCTGGCCCTGGCCGCACTGGTCCTGCTCGGCGGTGCGCTCGGCGACCGGTACGGACGGCGCCGGGTGTTCCTCGTCGGGGTCGTGTGGTTCGCGGTCACCTCCCTGGCCTGCGGGCTGGCCCAGACCACCGGCCAGCTCGTCGGCGCGCGGGTGCTGCAGGGCGTCGGCGGAGCACTGCTCACCCCCGGCAGCCTGGCGATCATCCAGTCCGCGTTCCCGCACGCCGACCGGCCGCGGGCGATCGGCGCCTGGTCGGCCCTCGGCGGCATCTCCGGGCTGATCGGGCCCTTCCTGGCCGGCGCGCTCATCGACGCGGTCAGCTGGCGCTGGGTGTTCCTGCTCAACGCCCCGGTCGCGGTGGTCGTCGTGCTGGTCGCCGTCCGGCACGTGCCGGAGAGCCGGGACACCGGCAGCACCGGCCGGTTCGACGTCCTCGGGGCGGTCACCGGCGCGCTGGCCCTGGCCGGGGTCACCTACGCCCTCATCGCCGCCGGGGACGGCCCCGGCTCCCCGCAGGTCTGGGTCTCGGCCGCCGTCGGCGTCGCGTCCGGGACGGCGTTCGTGCTGCGCGAGCGCTCCGCCGCCGCGCCGATGCTGCCCCCCGGCGTCTTCGCCGACCGCGAGTTCACCGGTGCCAACCTGAGCACGCTGCTGGTCTACGGCGGGCTCGGCGGCTACTCGTTCTTCCTGGTGCTGCAGCTGCAGACCGTGCTGGGCTACGGCGCGACCCAGGCCGGCGCGGCGATGCTCCCGGCGATCATCGTGATCACCCTGCTGTCGGCCCGCGGCGGTGCGCTGGCGGCGCGGGTCGGCGCCCGGCTGCCGATGGCCGTCGGCCCGCTGGTCGCCGCGGCCGGCGTGCTGTGGTTCGCGCGGATCGGCCCGGGCAGCTCGTACTGGGTCGACGTGCTGCCCGGCTCGCTGCTCAACGGCCTGGGCATGTCCCTGGTCATCGCCCCGCTGACCGCCACCGTCCTCGACGCAGCACCCGACCACCTGGCCGGCGTGGCCAGCGGCGTCAACAACGCCGTCGCCCGCGCGGCGAACCTGCTGGCGGTCGCGGCGCTGCCGGTCGCCGTCGGGCTCAGCGGCGACGACTACGCCGACCCGACCGCGCTCACCGGTGGCTTCCGGGTCGCGATGGTGGTCTGCGCGGTGGTCATGGCGCTGGGCGGTCTCGTCGCCTGGCGCACCGTCCGGCGCGACACCCTCCGCGTCTGACTCACCCCCGGCGCCCGCCCACGCTGTCGGCCCGCCGGGGGCGACACGCCGCGTACGTGACCGGGGCCACCCGGGGTGCTTCCACACAATCCTCACCGAGATGGTAGGAATGCACCCGTGTCGACGTCCGCGGTGCCTCCGCACCTGCTCCCGGGATCGTTCCTGGTGAGCCGCATCCACGTCGACCTGCTGCGCGTCTGCACCGCCTGCTGTCCCGGCTGCTGACCTCCCGCGCCTCGCGCGCCCTCCCTGTCAGCCCTGCGGTGCCCGCGTACTGACGCGCGCCCGCGCCCCCAGCTCCGGAGTCCCCCACGTGAAGACCCTGATCGTGCTCGCCCTCGCCGGCCTCGGCGCCCAGCTCGTCGACGGCAGCCTGGGCATGGGCTACGGCGTCACCTCCACGACGCTGCTGCTCGCCCTGGGCACCAACCCGGCCGCCGCCTCGGCCACCGTCCACCTCGCCGAGATCGGCACCAACCTCGCCTCCGGCATCTCGCACTGGCGCTTCGGCAACGTCGACTGGAAGGTCGTCGGCCGGATCGGCGTCCCCGGCGCGATCGGCGCCTTCGCCGGCGCCACGGTGCTGTCCAACCTCTCCACCGAGGTCGCCGCCCCGGTCATGCAGCTGATCCTGCTGGCGCTGGGCATCTACCTGCTGGTCCGCTTCACGCTGCGCGGCATCGACCGCCGCCACCTCGGCAAGCCGATGCGCACACGCTTCCTGGCCCCGCTCGGCCTGGCCGCCGGCTTCGTCGACGCCACCGGCGGTGGCGGCTGGGGCCCGGTGAGCACCCCGGCGATCCTGGCCAGCGGCCGGATGGAGCCCCGCAAGACCATCGGCTCGGTCGACACCTCCGAGGTGCTGGTCTCCCTCGCCGCCAGCCTGGGCTTCCTGTTCGCCCTCGGCAGCCAGGGCATCGACGTCGCGTGGGTGGCCGCCCTGCTCGTCGGCGGCCTGATCGCCGCCCCCGTCGCCGCGTGGCTCGTGCGGTTCGTCCCCCCGCGCCTGCTCGGCGCCAGCGTCGGCGGGATCATCATCCTGACCAACGCCCGCAGCCTGCTCAAGAGCGACTGGATCGACGCCGACACCGGCACCCGGTACGCCGTCTACGCGGTCATCTACCTGGTCTGGGCCGCCGCCCTGGTCTGGTCGTTCCGCGAGTACCGCAAGGACCGCGCGCAGGAGTCGGCCGCGGCGGTCACCGCAGCGGCCGAGCGCCGCGCCGAGGCCGAGCGGCTCGCCTCGCCGAACGAGGTCGCCACGGTGGACGAGACCGTCCCCGCCGGGCGGCCGAGCGCTCCGCAGAACTGAGGAAGGACCTCCCCGCCCCCACCACTCGCACGCTCGCGGTGGGCCCCTGCAGGGAGGCCGTGAGGGCCCCGTTCGGCGCGTGCCGGACGGGGCCCTCGTGCGTCCGGTCCGACTTCTTGCCATAGCGGCAAGGATGTTTGTGCTCCTGGCACCACCGGTCGCATGCTCGGGACCGGCGGCCGGACGGTCGGCCGCCGGCCGAGCAGAGGAGCGCGAGCATGGACGAGCAGTACGACGTGGTGGTCGTCGGCGGTGGACCCGCGGGGCTGAGCGGCGCGCTCGCGCTGAGCCGGGCACGACGCTCGGTGCTGGTGGTCGACAGCGGTGCACCGCGCAACGCCCCGGCCGGGCAGGTGCACAACTACCTGGGCCGCGAGGGCACGCCCCCCGGTGAGCTGCTGGCGACCGGCCGGGCCGAGGTGGCCTCCTACGGCGGCGCGTTCCGGACCGGCGAGGTGCTGGGCGCCGACGTCGTCCCGGACGGGTTCGTGCTGCGGCTGGCCGGCGGCGGGCCGGTGCGCGCCCGGCGGCTGCTGGTCACGACCGGGCTCGTCGACGAGCTGCCCGCGGTGCCCGGGGTGCGCGAGCTGTGGGGCTCCGACGTCCTGCACTGCCCGTACTGCCACGGCTGGGAGGTGCGCGACCGGGCGATCGGGGTCCTGGCCACCAGCGCCATGGGCGTGCACCAGGCGCTGATGTGGCGGCAGTGGAGCGCCGACGTGACCCTCTTCCTGCACACCGGGCCCCAGCCCACCGACGAGCAGTGGGAGGAGCTCGCCGCCCGGGACGTCAGCGTGGTGGCCGGTGAGGTCGTCGAGCTGGAGACCACCGGCGACCGGCTCTCCGGGGTGCGGCTGGCCGACGGGCACGTGCTCTCCCGGGACGCCGTCGTGGTGGCCCCGCGGTTCAACGCCCGGTCCGCCGCCCTGACCTCCCTCGGCCTGGACGCGCAGCCGGTGCTCATGGGCTCCCACGCCATGGGCAGCGCCGTCCCGGCCGACCCGAACGGGGTCACCGCCGTCCCCGGGGTCTGGGTGGCCGGCAACGTCACCGACCTGGGCGCCCAGGTGATCGGCGCGGCCGCCGCCGGCCTCAAGGCCGGCGCGATGATCAACTCCGACCTCATCACCGAGGACACCCGACTGGCGGTGGAGCGGCGGCGACGGACACCGTTCTCCCCGGCGTCGGAGCGGGGACTGTCCGAGCAGGTGCTGGGCGACCGGCGCCACGGGATCTGAGGAGACGGACATGACCGACCACCAGCACGAGCACGAGCACGAGCAGCCCGCGAACACCGGCCTGGACCAGGCGTCGTGGGAGGACCGCTACCGGGACGCCCCGGCGCTGTGGAGCGGGCGGGTGAACCCGTCACTGGTCGTTGAGACCGCCGACCTGTCCCCCGGCCGGGCACTGGACGTCGGCTGCGGCGAGGGCGGCGACGTCCTCTGGCTGGCCGGGCAGGGCTGGCAGGTGACCGGCCTGGACTGGTCCGCCGTCGCCCTGGAGCGGGCTGCGGGGCACGCAGCGGTCGCCGGCCTCACCGACCGGGTCCGGTGGGTGCAGGGCGACGTCGAGTCGTGGCAGCCACCGGTGGCGAGCTTCGACCTGGTGACCGCGCACTTCCTGCACCCGACGGCGGACCAGCAGTCGCCCCTGCTGGCCCGGCTCGCGACTGCGGTCGCGCCGGGCGGGACGCTGCTGTGGGTCGGCCACGCGGTCCAGGAGGAGGCCGCGGCCCAGTGGGGCGCCAATCGCTTCGCCGCCGCCACCGACCTGGCCGCCCACCTCGACCCGGCGGACTGGGAGGTCGTCGTCGCCGCCCAGCGGCCGCGACCGGAGGGCAGCGGCCACCACGTCGCCGACGAGGTGGTGCGCGCCCGCCGCCGCTGAGGTCAGGCCACCTGGCCGACCGTGGAGCCGCGTCGGGAGGCGGTTGCACGGTCGCCGAGGCGGCGGCACCACACCCGGCCCGGCGTCAGCCGGCGCGGATGCCGGTGATCGGGACGACGACCTCGGGGCGCGACCAGGAGCCGGCCGTGGCCAGCACCCGCTCCGGGGTGCCGGACTCCTCGCGCTGGCCGGCCGCCAGGCGCAGGGCGCGGACGCCGGTCAGCGCGTCGGCCTCCGGCGGCACCACGAGCAGGTCCAGCCGACGGTCACCGTCGACGGTGAGGGAGACCAGCGCGGGGTCCATGCTGCGGAAGGCCCCGGTGCGCACCGTGCGCCCGGAGACGGCGACCTTGCGCTCGATCGGCGTCCAGGCCTGCTCGGGGTAGGTGAACCGCTCGACGCGCACACCGAGGGTGTCCAGGGCAGCGACCAGCTCGGGCAGCTCGGCGGCGAGGTCGTGGCTGCGTGGCCACCAGGCGCCGTCGAAGGCCGCGTCGGACCCCGACCCCGCCTGCCGAAGGCGCACCCGCACGTCGATGCCGTTCCGGAAACCCGCTGCTCGCTGGACCGTCATCAGTTGCCCGACCACCCTCTCGTGCTCATCGCCTGAGGTGGTGCGGCCGACTGCTGCCGCGCACACCCCTCCCGACCGCACCGTAGGACGACGCGCCCGCCGCCCCGGTGCGCCACGAGGGAGCCGCCGCGCGTCAGGCGGCCACTCCGGCCGGTCATCACCGTACGTGTTCGACCGACAACAGTCGCCACACGGGCACCACCGATCTCGGCAGAAGTCGTCGGCGTGCCGGAACGACGAACGCCGCCGCCCCGAGGGGACGACGGCGTTCGGGATGCCCCGCGGACGGGGCGTCACATCACAGCTTGGGCTTCTTGTTGCGGGTGCGACCGCGGACGGTCTGGTCCAGCTCCACCTTGCGGATCCGGACGGTGCCCGGGGTGACCTCGACGCACTCGTCCTCGGCGCAGAACTCCAGCGCCTGCTCGAGGTTCAGGATCTTCGGCGGCACGAGCCGCTCCAGCTCCTCGGAGGTCGCCTTGCGCATGTTGGTGAGCTTCTTCTCCTTGGTGATGTTCACGTCCATGTCGTCCGGACGGGAGTTCTCACCGATGATCATGCCCTCGTAGACCTCGGTGCCGGGCTCGACCATCATCTGACCGCGCTCCTGCAGAGAGAACATCGAGTAGGTCGTCGCCACGCCACTGCGGTCGGCGACCAGCGAGCCGGTCGGGCGGGCGCGCATGTCGCCCAGCCACGGCTCGTAGCCCTCGAGGGTGTGGTTCAGCACGCCGGTGCCGCGGGTCTCGGTCAGGAACTCGGTGCGGAACCCGATCAGGCCACGCGAGGGGCAGATGTACTCCATCCGCGCCCAGCCGGTGTCGTGGTGGACCAGGTTCTCCAGCCGGCCGCGACGGCTGGCCAGCGCCTGGGTGAGCGTGCCGACGTACTCGCCGGGGGTGTCGATGGTGACCCGCTCGACCGGCTCGTGCAGCTTGCCGTCGATCTCCTTGGTGACCACCGTCGGGCGTCCGACGGTCAGCTCGAAGTCCTCACGGCGCAGCTGCTCGACCAGGATGGCCAGCGCCAGCTCGCCACGGCCCTGCATCTCCCAGGTGTCGGGACGCTCGGTGGGCAGCATGCGCACCGAGACGTTGCCGATCAGCTCCTGGTCGAGCCGGTTCTTGATCAGTCGGGCGGTGACCTTCTTGCCCGACTTGCCCGACAGCGGGCTGGTGTTGATGCCCATGGTGATCGAGATCGACGGCTCGTCGACGGTGATCGCCGGCAGCGGGCGGGGGTCGTTCGGGTCGGCGAGGGTGTCACCGATGCCGATGTCCGGGATGCCGGCGACGGCGACCAGGTCGCCGGGGCCCGCGCTCGCGGCCGTCGTGCGGTCCAGGCCCTCGGTGACGAGCAGCTCGGTGATCTTGACGCGCTCGATGGTGCCGTCGGCCTTGCACCAGGCGACCTGCTGGCCGTTCTTCATCTCACCGGAGTGGATGCGCAGCAGAGCGAGGCGGCCCAGGTACGGGGAGGCGTCGAGGTTGGTGACCTGCGCGCGCAGCGGCTCCTCGGCGTCGTAGACCGGCGCGGGGATGGTGTCCAGCAGCGTCTTGACCAGCGGGCCGAGGTCCGGGCTGTCGGGGACGGTGCCGTTCTCCGGCTTGTTCAGCGACGCCTGGCCGGTGCGGCCGTTGCAGTAGACGATCGGGAACTCGAGGGTCTCGGCGGGCAGGCCGGCGTCCTCGAGGAGCTCCATGAACAGCTCGTAGGTCTCGTCGACGACCTCTTCGATGCGGGCGTCCTGACGGTCGGTCTTGTTGACCGCGAGGATGACCGGCATCCCCTTCGCCAGCGCCTTGCGCAGCACGAAGCGGGTCTGCGGCAGCGGGCCCTCGGAGGCGTCGACGAGCAGGCAGACGCCGTCGACCATGGACAGCGCGCGCTCGACCTCGCCACCGAAGTCGGCGTGACCGGGGGTGTCGACGATGTTCACGATGACGGGGTTGCCCTCGTCGTCGTGCAGGTGGATCGCGGTGTTCTTGGCCAGGATGGTGATCCCGCGCTCGCGCTCGAGCTCACCGGAGTCCATGACCCGGTCCTGGGTGGAGTCGTTGTCGGTGCCCTCGCCCTTCGAGCGGCCCAGGGCACCGGCCTGGCGGAGCAGGGCGTCGACCAGGGTGGTCTTGCCGTGGTCGACGTGCGCGATGATCGCGACGTTTCGCAGGTCGTTGCGTGTGGGCATGCGGAGAGGCACCTCAGGAGTTCAAGTGGGGGTCTGCGCGCTACGGCGCGCGACAGGAGTAACGGCGCGGAGCGCAGAGACCTTCCCATGGTAGGCGACGGCGGCCCCGCGAAGAACCTGCTGTGACCGGTCTGCCACTCCTGACGGACCTCGGACCCCGCGTCGGGCCCGAGGACTCAGGTCGCCGGCCGGTCCACGACCACCCAGGACAGCGCCGCGACGGCTGCGGTGACCAGCCCGACGGCCAGCCAGGCGGGCCAGTCCAGGCCCAGTGCGAGCACGTGCGCGAGGGCGAAGGCCGCGAGGTAGGCGACCGCCAGCGCAGCCGCGACCGCCGCCCCGCGGCGGGACCACCACAGCCAGCCGGCGACCAGCCCGCCGGCGGCCAGGACCACCCCGCCGAGCGCCCGGACCCCGGTCGCCTGGGCGACGCCGAAGCCGACGGCGAGGCCGATCGCGGCCGGGACGGCGGAGGGCAGGCGGCTGCGGACCCGGGTCAGGGTGGAGGTCGTCATGACCCCCAGTCTCCCCCGCGGACGCCTCAGGTGGTCGGCGTCGCCCAGGGTGCGATCTGCCACGCACCGCCGTCGGCGATGTCGAAGGGGGCGGCGCCTCCGCCGCCCTCCACCGCGGCGGACACCAGCGTCGTCGAGGCGTCCAGGGCCACCGTCACCGCCTGCGGGGTCTCCTGGTCGGCCCACCCGCCGTAGCTGCGCCAGGTGAGCAGCGCCGACGCCGTCCCGCCCGGCGCGACCCCGACCCGCTGGAACTGCAGGGCACCGTCCTCGGGGGTCTCTCCCTCGCCCACCTGCAGGACGAGCGGCCGCCCGCCTTGCAGCAGGACGACGACCGGCACGCCCTCCAGCCAGCACGGCGCCGAACCGGTGTTGGTGGCGACGAGCGCCGCTGCCCGCAGCCCCATCGCCGCGTCGAACCCGCGGACGGTGAAGGCGAGGTCCTGCTGCGCACACGGGGCGTCGGCCACCACCGGCTCTGGCGTCGGGGTGGGCGTCGGCGTGGGCGTCGGGGTGGGCGTCGGGGTCGGGGTGGGGCGCGGCTTCGCCAGCGGAGCCGGCGACGCGGTCCCCCCGTCCGGTCGGTCGGGGAGGTACACCCCGGCCAGCAGGAGGGCACCGACGACCAGCAGGCCCACCCCACCGGCCACCGACGGCCAGGCCGGCGGCCGGCCGAGTTGATGCAGGGACCGCTGGGCCAGCAGGGCGAGGGCCACCGCGACCGCGTCGACCAGGGGCAGCGCGGTCAGAGCCCCGTCGCCGGAGGCGGCCCAGGTGGCCGTCACCGCCCCGGCACCCAGGCCGCTGACCGCCAGCGCGGCCAGCCACTCGTGCCCCGGCACCGCCGGGCCGGCCCGGAACAGCTGCCCCACCGCCCGGACGCCGACGGCCTGGGCGAGCCACGCCGCCGTAAGCCCGACGGCCAGCCCGTGCCACCCCCCGAGCGAGGCGAAGAAGAGCGGGACGGCGGCCGGGAAGGCGGCGAAGAAGACGACCAGGCCGGTGACGAGGGCCTGCAGGGGCGCCGGCAACGGTGGCGCGTCGGGAACGGGCCGCCGTCCGGGGAGCGTCCAGGCGAGCAGCACGGCCGCGAGCGCGACGACCGCCAGCCCCCCGCCGACCAGCCACCAGCCGCGCTGCAGGGCGGCCTCGACGTCGGCGGCCGTGCACTCCCCCATCAGCTGGCACAGGGGGTTGGAGTCCCCGGGGTCGGGCCGGTACCGGCCGGTGGACAGGACCCCTCCGCAGGCGACCAGCCCACCGAGCAGGCCCGTGCCCACGACGGCGTCACGCGCGGCGGTCACCGGCGCAGGATGCCGCACGAATCCGTTCCGGAGTGGGAGGTCAGCTCCCCGCACGCGGCTGGGAGGTGCCTGGCGACCGTCCCCGGACGCGCCGAAGGCCCCGGCGCAGTGCGCCAGGGCCTTCGGTGCGGCCCCCTCGCAGGAGCGAGGGGGTCCTTCGTCAGGCGGCCCGGAGGACGCCCTCGATCTCGAGCTCGACGGTGATCTTGTCGCCGACGACGACGCCGCCGCCGTCCATGGGCATGTCGATGTCCACGCCGAACTCCTTGCGGGAGATCTCGGTCTTGCCGGAGAAGCCGGCGCGCGTGCCGCCGTAGGCGTCGGGGCCGAAGCCGTTGAGCTCCAGGTCCAGGACGACGGGCTTGGTGATGCCCTTGATCGTCAGGTTGCCCTCGACGACCCAGTCCTCGCCCTTGTTGCGGATGCCGGTGGAGCGGAACTCCATGACGGTGTGGTTGCCGGTGTCGAAGAAGTCGGCCGACTTGATGTGCGCGTCGCGCTGCTCCTGCCGGGTGTCGATCGAGTCCATGTCGATGGTGGCGTGGACGGTCGACTGCGACGGGTCGGCGGCGGTGACGATCTCACCGGAGAACTCGCGGAAGTAGCCGCGGACCTTGCTCACCATCATGTGGCGGACGGAGAAGCCCACGGTGGAGTGGGAGGCGTCGATGTCCCACGTGCCGACGACGTAGCCAGGGATCTGGGTGGTGCTGGTCATGGTGACCTCCGGTGGTTGAGCGTTGAACTGCTTGCGTCGTCCGGAAGCGTAGTTGAATCCTTGACTATTCCGCCAGTACCCTGAGGGGGTGACTTCCCACGTGTCGCCGGGCCCGGAACACCAGCCGGCGTCGGCCGCTCCCGCGCCGCCGCGCTGGCTGGACGCCGAGGAGCAGAAGGCCTGGCGGGCGTGGCTGTACAGCACGACGCTGCTCCAGGACCGGCTGGAGCGGGACCTCACCCACTCCACCGGGATCTCCAACGCCTACTACGAGATCCTCGTGCAGCTGTCGGAGGCGCCGGACCGGCGGATGCGCATGAGCCAGTTGGCCGACCGCTGCCTGGCCTCCCGCAGCCGGCTCTCGCACGCGGTGTCCCGGCTCGAGGAGCGCGGCTGGGTCGCCCGGGAGGTGTGCGTCGAGGACGGCCGCGGTCAGCTCGCCGTCCTCACCGACGTCGGCATGGCCGCACTGGAGGAGGCGGCGCCGGTGCACGTCACCAGCGTGCGCGAGCACCTGTTCGACCAGCTCTCGCCCGCCCAGATCGCGGCGATGCGGGACATCGGCGAGACGCTGCTGCGCCACCTCGACCCCCGCTGACGGACCCCCGCCAGCGGCGCCGGCCGGCACACCGGCCGGCGCGGCTGGGTCAGGCGGCGGCGTCCAGCGTCTCGCCGGCCAGGAACAGCCGGCGTGACTCGACACCGGTGTCGGGGTTGTCGGTGAAGATCCCGTCGACCCCGGCCTCCCAGAAGCGCAACTGCTCCTGCAGCGCCAGGCCGTAGTCGTCGGGCGCGGTGCCCTCGCGCAGGTCGGTGGGCAGGAAGGTGTTCTCGTTGCGCAGCGTGTACGGGTGCACGATCAGGTCGACCCGGTGCGCATCCGCCACGAAGGACGTCGCCTCCCCCAGGCTGCCGTCGGCGTTGCGGGCGATGACCTGGTTCTTGTCCGGCCCCACCCCGTCGGCGTACTCGGCCACCTCGGCCAGCCCCGCGGCGCTGGAGAGGTCGGCGTATGTGCGCGGGTCGCCGGCGGCGACGAGGTCGGCCGGTGCACCGGTGGCCGACAGCAGCTGCACCAGCGGCACCCGCACCCGCAGGTCGTGCAGCTCGCGCAGGTTCGTCGTCTCGAACGACTGCAGGAACACCGGGGAACTGCGCCGGTCCATCCGTGCCTCGCGCAGGTCGGCCAGCAGCGGCTCCTCCAGCGACAGGCCCTCGGCGTCGAAGTAGGTGGGGTGCTTGGTCTCGATGTAGACCCCGATCTCGCGGTCCAGCTCCTTGCTCAGCCGCTTCCGCAGGTCCAGCACCTCGTCCAGCGTCGGCACCGGGTAGAGCCCGTCGTAGACGGTGTTCTCCTCGCGGACCTCCGGCAGCCGCTCGACCGCGCGCAGCGTGCGCAGCTCGGCGAGGGTGAAGTCCTCGGTGAACCAGCCGGTGAGCGCGACGCCGTCCACGGTCTTGGTGGTGCGGCGGTCGGCGAACTCGGGGCGCTCGGCGACGTCGGTGGTCCCGGAGATCTCGTTCTCGTGCCGGGAGACCAGCACGCCGTCGGCGGTGCTGACGACGTCGGCCTCGATCACGTCGGCACCCATCCGCGCGGCGAGCTCGTAGGAGGCCAGCGTGTGCTCGGGCCGGTAGCCCGACGCGCCGCGGTGGCCGATGACGAGCAGCTCGTCGGCGAGGTCACCGCCGCCGCGACGGTCGGCGAGGGCGGACGCCGGGACGGCGAAGGACAGCGGCAGGGCCAGGGCGACGGCGACACCGGCCACGGTCAGCCTGCGGGAGCAGGACATGCCTTCTCCTCCGGGCTCGGACGGCGACCCTCGCCGACGGCCCTCCGCTCCACCACAGCACGCACTCAGCGCCCCTGGGGCGAACAGCGCGTGAAGCCCGGCGCGACCCGGCGCGTCGGCCCGCGTGTCGCCCGGTCTCAGTCCTGCCAGACCCGCCGGACGCGCTCGGCCACCGTCGCGGCCTGGGCCCGGCCGGCCCGGGCGGAGGGCTCGCGCGCGGCGGGGTCGAGCACGTTGTTCCCGATCGCCGACAGGCTCGCCCGGTCCGGGGAGACCACCGCGACCCGGCTCACCAGCCCGGTCACCTGGGCGTCGACGCTGGTCATCGGCCCGGCCCCGCGGGGCAGCGGGGCGATGACGACGATCCGGTCGTACCGGGCGGCGAGGTCGGCGTTGGCCGGGGAGCGCATCCCGCCGTCCATGTACCGGTGCCCGTCGATGCCCACCGGCGGGTAGACGCCGGGGACGGCGCAGCTGGCGCCGACGGCCGCGACCAGCTCGACCCCGGAGGACCGGGTGAAGGTGGTGAACTCCCCGCTCTCGGCGTCGACGGCGGTGACCACCAGCGGCCGGTCGGGCCACTGCGCCGAGGGCAGGGCGGCGGTGATCGCGGCGCGCCGCTCCTCGGGCGACGGGGTGCGGCCGGAGTCGGCCGCGGCGCGGGCCAGCCGGCCGATCCGCCGCCGGAAGGCCACGTCGTCCCGGCGGGCGAGCAGCATCGCCAGGCCGTACCGGGCCAGCGTGCCGCGGCCGAGCCGGGCGACCGGCGCGGCCTCCGGCGGCGCCAGTTGGGCGGCGTACAGCTCCTCGACCGGGGTGCCGCTGCGCAGCGAGGCACCGACGACCGAGCCGGCCGAGGTGCCGACGACGAGGTCGGCGGTGCCCAGGTCGACGCCGGCCTCGGCCAGCCCGGCCAGCACCCCGACCTCCCAGGCGATGCCGGTGATGCCGCCGCCGCCGAGGACCAGGGCCGTGCGCTGCGAGCTCATCAGCCCATCCTGGTCCACGCCCGGCGTCGGCCCCGGCGAGCTCCCGCGGCGACCGCCACGCACCCCGCTCCGGGGCGGGAGCGGCCTCCCCGGCCGCCGGGTCACTACTGTGCGCCCGGTGACCTGTGAGCGGCCGCCGTGCTGAGCGACGACCACAGCGGCGTCTCCCTGCCGCACCGTGAGGAGTCCCCGGCCCGCCAGGTGGGGCGCCGGGTGCTCATCGCCTCGCTGACCCTGATCGCGACCGTGCTCATCGTCTACGTGGACCGGGACGGCTACCGGGACAACAACGGCGGCGAGCTCAGCCTGCTCGACGCCACGTACTACGCCACGGTCAGCCTCTCCACGACCGGCTACGGCGACATTGTGCCGGTCTCCCCCAGCGCGCGGCTGATCAACATCGTGGTGATCACACCCCTGCGCGTGCTGTTCCTGCTCATCCTCATCGGGACCACCCTGGAGGCGCTCACCGCGCGCTCCCGGGAGGAGTTCCGGGTCCGACGCTGGAGGTCTCGCGTGCGCCAGCACGTCGTCGTGTGCGGCTACGGCACCAAGGGGCGCAGCGCCATCCGCGCCCTGCTCAGCACCGGGACGGACGCCGACCACATCGTCGTGGTCGACCCGGACCCGCGGGCGGTCGACGAGGCGACCTCGGCCGGCCTGACCGCCGTCCTCGGCGACGCCGGACGACGGGAGGTGCTGCGCCGCACGTCGGTGGAGAAGGCCCGGGCCGTCGTCGTCGCCGCCGACCGGGACGACGCCTCGGTGCTGATCACCCTCACCGTCCGCCAGCTCAACCCCACGGTGCCGATCACGGCGACGGTGCGCGAGGAGGAGAACGCCAGCCTGCTGCGGCAGTCCGGTGCCGACACCGTGATCACCTCCTCGGCCACCTCGGGCCGGCTGCTGGGCCTGGCGACCGACTCTCCCGGCGTCGTCTCGGTGGTGGAGGACCTGCTCACCAGCGGCCGCGGGCTGGACCTGCAGCAGCGCGCGGTCACCCAGTCCGAGGTGGGCCTGGGCCCGCGGCAGCTGACCGACGTGGTCCTCTCCGTGGCCCGCGGCGGGCGCACGCTGCGCTTCGACGACCCGGTCATCGGCACGCTGCAGAGCGAGGACGTGCTCGTGGTCGTCAAGGCCCACGGGCGCCCCGTCCCCGGCGTCTGACCGCCGGTACCGGAAGGCGTCACGCCACCGGGTCGCGCACGACTGGAGTTGCCGGGTCCCCCGCGCCACCGAACACTCGCCGGGTGAGCGAACAGGTCAGGGACACCACAGCCAACGAGGGCACCGCCCTCGAGCGGGCCATCAGCGGCAAGCTGCTGTACGTCTTCATCCTCGGCGACGTGCTCGGGGCCGGGATCTACGCCCTGGTCGGGGAGATCGCCGGCGAGGTCGGCGGCGCGATCTGGGTGCCGATGCTGGTCGCCCTGCTGCTGGCGCTGCTCACCGCCGCGAGCTACGCCGAGCTGGTCACGAAGTACCCCCGCGCGGGCGGGTCCGCCGTCTTCGCCGAACGGGCGTTCGGGCGTCCGGTGGTCTCGTTCCTGGTCGGCTACTGCATGCTCGCCGCCGGTGTGGTCAGCGCGGCCGGGTTGTCCCTGGCCTTCGCCGGCGACTACCTGTCGGTCTTCCTCGACGTGCCCGCCGTGCCCGCGGCCGTGGTCTTCCTCGCCGTCATCGCCCTGGTCAACGCCCGCGGCATCAAGGAGTCCATGCGGGCCAACCTGGTGATGACCGTCATCGAGGTCTCCGGGCTGGTGCTGGTGATCGTGCTGGGCGCCATCGTGTTCGGCCGCGGCGACGGCGACGTCGGCCGGGTCGTGCAGTTCCCCGAGGGCGTCTCCGCGGGGTCGGCGGTGCTGGCCGCGGCGATCCTGGCCTACTACTCCTTCGTCGGGTTCGAGACCTCGGCCAACGTCGCCGAGGAGGTCCGGGACGTCAGCCGGGTCTACCCGCGGGCGCTGTTCGGGGCGCTGCTCACCGCCGGCGTCGTCTACGTGGCCATCGGCCTGGTCGCCTCGATCGTGCTGCCCACCGAGGAGCTCGCCGGCTCGACCGGCCCGCTGCTGGAGGTCGTCCGGGCCACCGGGCTCGGCGTGCCCGACCAGCTGTTCAGCGCCATCGCGCTGATCGCCGTCGCCAACGGCGCCCTGCTGACGATGATCATGGCCAGCCGGATGGTGTTCGGCCTGGCCGAGCAGCGGCTGCTGCCCCCGGTCCTCGGCGCCGTACTGCCGGGCCGGCGCACCCCGTGGGTGGCGATCGTGGTCACCACCGTCGTGGCCATGGCGCTGACCCTGATCGGCGACCTCGGCGCGCTGGCCAACATCGTCGTCCTGCTGCTCCTGCTGGTCTTCGTGAGCACCAACCTCTCGGTGCTGGTGCTGCGACGCGACCGGGTCGAGCACGAGCACTTCACCGCCCCCGCGGTCCTGCCGGTGCTGGCGATCGGCTCCTGCCTGCTGCTGCTGTGGGAGCAGGAGGCCACGACCTGGCTGTGGTCGGCGGTGCTGCTGGCCGCCGGTGTGGTGCTGTACCTGCTCGCGCAGGCGCCCTGGTGGCGCGGCGACCGGTCCCGGGAGAGCGGGTCCGTGCGGGCGGACTGAGACTGGTCCCGGGACGGTCAACAGCTCTCCTGTGAACACCTCGTGAACTGACGGGCCGCAGGTGCGCCCCCGCGCCCGACGGGGTGAGGATGCAGACCACCGGCGAGAGGACGGACCCGCAGATGACGGTCGCCCAGCCCAGCGCGGTCGAGATCGGGTTGATGGCCGGACGCGCGGGCTACGTGCTGCGGGCCAACGACCGGGGTGCCTTCACCGTCGCCTCGCCCACGCTGTACCCGCACATGTGGAGCTGGGACGCCGGCTTCGTGGCCCTGGGCATCGCCACGGTGTCGGTGCCGCGGGCGCTCAACGAGCTGCGCAGCCTGCTGTCGGGGCAGTGGGCCACCGGGATGATCCCGCACATCCTGTTCCACTCCCCCAGTGACTACTTCCCCGGACCGGAGCGGTGGCGCACCCAGGTGGCCGCGGCCCGCCCGGC
Source organism: Modestobacter muralis (assembly GCF_010682105.1). GTDB lineage: Bacteria > Actinomycetota > Actinomycetes > Mycobacteriales > Geodermatophilaceae > Modestobacter > Modestobacter muralis. Next base: position 32,649 of record NZ_JAAGWH010000022.1, read on the forward strand.
CGGCGTCCTCACCTCGGGCATCTGCCAGCCACCGATCCACGTGATCGCGCTGTCCCGGATCCTGCACGACGCCCGGCGCAAGGGCGGCGCCGACCAGGAGCTGGCCGAGGAGTTCGTGCGGGAGACCTTCGACTCGTGGCTGGCCTGGCACTCCTACCTGGCCACCGCGCGCGACCCGTACTCCTACGGCCTTGTCGAGATCCACCACGGCTGGGAGTCCGGCATGGACGACTCCCCGCGCTGGGACGCCGCCTACGCCAACGTGCGGGTCGGGGACATGCCGCCGTTCGTCCGGGCCGACCTTGCGCACGTCGCCGACCCCTCCCAGCGGCCCACCGACGCCGAGTACGCGACGTACCTGTGGCTGCTGGAGCAGAAGGTCCATGCCCGCTACGACGACGCGGTCTACCGGGCGACCGGCGACTTCGTCATGGGCGACGTCCTGGTCTCCGCGCTGCTCGCCGCCGCCAGCGACCTGCTCGCCGACATGGGCGAGGAGCTCGGCATCGGCGGCGGGGCCTCGGGCGGGGTGGAGCAGTCCCGGGCGATCGCCCGGCGGTTCCGCACCGGCGTGCTGCGCTCGGTGAACCCCGAGACCGGGCTGGCCCGCGACCTGGACCTGCGCACCGGGACCTGGCTGGACGTCGAGAGCGCCGCCGGGTTCGCCCCGCTGCTGTGCGGGGGCGACGACGCGCTCACCCGCCGGCAGCGCGACCTGCTGCTGGGCCCACGCTGGTGCGGGCACTCGCGGCTGCGCTGGCCGGTGGTGCCCTCGGTCTCCCCCGCCTCGCCGGCCTTCCGCGAGCAGACCTACTGGCGCGGCCCGCAGTGGCCGGTGCTCAACTGGCTCATGGCCTGGGCGCTCAACCGCTCCGGTGAGCAGGAGGCGGCCAACCAGCTGCGGCTGGCCGGGCTGAGCCAGCTCGTCGACTGCGACTTCGCCGAGTACTACCAGCCGGTGACCGGGGAGACCCTGGGCAGCCGCGACCAGTCGTGGACGGCGGCGATCGCGCTGGACTTCCTCGCCGCGCGGCGCCCGGCCCAGCGCCGTCCGGTGCGCTGGCTGACCAGCGAGCTGCCGCGGATCACCCCGACCCAGCGGGCCGCCGACCTCGCCGCCCGTCCGCCGCGCACCCGCGGCCCCGCGACGACCCCGGAGATGCCCCGCATCCCCTGAGGGCGCGAGCCTGGTCAGTAGGCATAGGAACCAACACCTGCGTCAACAGCCCCTCAGCGCAGGTGTTGGTTCCTGTGCCCGGGTCAGTCAGGGGCGCTTCGGCGGGCTGACGGTCAGCGCCGGGTCGGTCGCGGCGACCGGGGCGAGGACCTCGTCGATGCGGGCCTTGACGTCGGCGTCGAGCGTCACGCCGGCGGCCTCGACGTTGTCGACGACCTGCTCGGGCCGGCTGGCGCCGATGATCGCCGCGGCGACGTTCTCCTCGGTCAGCACCCAGGCGACGGCCAGCGCGGCCATCGACAGGCCGAGGTCCTCGGCGATCGGCTTGAGCTCCTGCACGCGGGTCAGCACGTCGTCGTCACCTGCCCAGCGGGCGATGAAGTTGGCGCCGCCGCCCTTCTCGTCGGTGGCCCGCGAGCCCGCCGGCGCGGGCTGGCCCGGCAGGTACTTGCCGGTCAGGATGCCCTGGGCGATCGGCGAGAACACGATCTGGCTGATGCCCAGCTCGCGGCTGGTCGGGATGACCTCGGCCTCGATGACCCGGTGCAGCGCGGAGTACTGCGGCTGGTTGGACACCAGCGGGAAGCCCATCTCGTCGGCCAGCTCCTTGCCGGCCCGGATCTCCTCCGCGCGCCACTCGGAGACACCGATGTAGAGCGCCTTGCCGCTGCGGACGACGTCGGCGAAGGCGAGCATCGTCTCCTCCAGCGGCGTCTCGTAGTCGTACCGGTGGGCCTGGTAGAGGTCGAGGTAGTCGGTGCCCAGCCGCTGCAGCGAGCCGTCGATGGACTCCATGATGTGCTTGCGCGACAGGCCGCGGTCGTTCACGCCCGGGCCGGTCGGCCAGTACACCTTGCTGAAGATCTCGATGCCGCTGCGGCGCTCGCCGGCCAGCGCCTGGCCCAGCACCGTCTCGGCGCGGCCCTCGGCGTAGACGTCGGCGGTGTCGAAGGTGGTGATGCCGGCGTCGAGCGCCGCGCGCACGCAGGCGGTCGCGGCGTCGGCCTCGACCTGCCCGCCGTGGGTGATCCAGTTGCCGTAGGTGATCTCGCTGATCTTGAGGCCGCTGTGGCCCAGGTGTCGGAACTCCATGGCCCCTGTCTACCGCCGCCCGGCGTTCCCCACGAACGGAGAGCGGAGCCCGCCGTGACGCGGCTCTCAGAGAACTGTCGAAGCGACGTGAACCGAACGGCCGTCACGCTCCGAAGACTCTGCGTGACCACAACCGAGCAGTCCACGGCCCCCGCCGGAGGGCAGCACGCCGCCCCGACGGCCGGCCGGGGCGTCCGCCGTCTGCTCGGCGCGCTCGCCGGGCTGCTCGCTGCCGGGGTCGCCCTCGGGATCGCCGAGTTGTTCGCCGGCTTCATCGGTGCGGCGTCCTCGCCGGTCATCGCCGTCGGCAACGCCGCGATCACGCTGACCCCCGAGTCGGTGAAGCAGTTCGCCATCCGCACCTTCGGCGAGGACGACAAGATCGCCCTGGTCGTCGGGACGCTGCTCATCATCGCCGTCTACGCCCTGGTCATCGGGCTGGTCGGGCTGCGCAGCCGCCGCCTCGGCGTCGCCGGCATCGCCGTCTTCGGCCTGGTCGGCGTCGTCGCCGCCCTCACCCGCCCCGCGGGTGGCCTGTTCGACGCGGTCCCCTCCCTGGTCGGCGCCGTCGCCGGCAGCCTGGCGCTGCTGGCCCTGCTGCGCCCGCTCACCCTCCCGTCGGTCGGCGACCGCCACCCCGAGGTCACGTCCACGACCACCCCCGGCGGTGCCACCGCGACCACCCAGACCCAGGACGGGATGCTCGGCCGGCTGCGCGACGTCCTCGGCTCCGGTGACCGCAAGGGCACCGGCCTGGACCGTCGCGGGTTCCTGCTCACCAGCGGCGTCGCGGTCGGCGTGACCGCGGTCGCCGGTGGCGGTGGCCGTCTGCTGCAGCGCCGCTTCGACGTCGCCGGCGCCCGGTCCGAGCTGGCCCTGCCCACCCCGGCCTCCGCGGCCCCCGCGCTGCCGGCCGGCGCCGACATGTCGGCGAGCGTCGAGGGCCTCACCCCGCTGTTCACCGACAACCGCGAGTTCTACCGCGTGGACACCGCCATCACGGTGCCCCAGATCCGGCCGGCCGAGTACTCGCTGGAGCTGACCGGGATGTTCGACACCCCGCGCACCTTCTCCCTCGACGACCTGCTGGGCCGCAGCGACCTCATCGAGCGCGACATCACGCTCACCTGCGTCTCCAACGAGGTCGGTGGCGGGCTCGCCGGCACCGCCCGCTGGCTCGGCGTCCCGCTGGGTGCCTTCCTCCGGGAGAACGGCGTCCGCGACAGCAGCGACCAGCTGGTCTGCCGCTCGGTCGACGGCATGACGATCGGCGCCCCGACCCGCTCGGCCCTCGACGTCCCCGACGCGATGCTGGCCGTGGCCATGAACGGCGAGCCGCTGCCGGTCGAGCACGGCTTCCCGGTGCGGATGCTGATCCCGGGCCTGTACGGCTACGTCTCGGCCTGCAAGTGGATCACCGGCATCGAGGCCACCACCTACGACGCCTTCGACGCCTACTGGACCGAGCGCGACTGGGCGGCCCAGGGGCCGATCAAGGTCGCCTCGCGTATCGACACCCCCGCCCCGCTGCGCCGCTTCCCCGCCGGCCGCCGCGCCATCGCCGGCGTCGCCTGGGCCCAGACCCGCGGCATCGGCCTGGTCGAGGTGCAGGTCGACGACAGCGACTGGATGCCCGCCGAGCTCTCCCCCGAGGTCGACGCCGACCTGTGGCGCCAGTGGGTGCTGTCCTTCGACTTCACCCCCGGCTCGCACTCGGTCACCGTCCGCGCCACCAGCTCCGACGGCGAAATGCAGACCGACGCCCGCACCGCCCCCTTCCCCAACGGCGCCAGCGGTTGGCACCAGATCGTGGTCGTCGCCAGCTGATGCATCCGGATCGTCACCGGGAGACGAACACCTCCTGTCACCGGTTGACGACCCACCCCACGGACCACGTCCCCGACACCCGCCGAGGACGTACCTGGCCGCTCCCTGCGGCCAGACGCACCACCCCGCCGACGGCCCTGCCCCGCCGTCGCACGACTGACGAGGAGCACCACATCGTGAAGACCAACCTGCTCACCCGCGGCACCCTCATCGCCGCCGTCTCCGGACTGGCCCTGACCCTGAGCGCCTGTGGCGGTGCCGAGGAGGCAGCCAGCAACGCGGGTGCAGCTGCCAGCAGCGGCATGAGCGGGATGACCAGCGAGTCCCCGTCGTCCAGCAGCAGCGCCCCGATGACCTCCGCCGCCGCTGACGCCGAGCCCTTCGGTCCCGGTTGCGCCCTGGTCCCCGCCGACGGTGCAGGCAGCTTCTCCGGCATGACCGCCGACCCGGTCGCCACCGCCGCCAGCAACAACCCGGTGCTGTCGACCCTGGTCCAGGCCGTCACGGCCGCCGAGCTCGGCGACACCCTGAACTCCGCGCAGGACATCACCGTGCTGGCCCCGGCCAACCCGGCGTTCGAGGCCGTCCCGGCCGACGCCCTGCAGGCCCTGCTGGCCGACAAGGCCCAGCTGACCACGGTGCTCACCCACCACGTCATCGAGGGTCGCCTGACCCCCGAGCAGCTGGCCGGCACGCACACCACGCTCGCCGGTGACGAGGTCACCATCGAGGGCTCCGGTGAGGACTTCACCATCGCCGGCACCGGCACCGTCCTCAAGGCCGCCGACGCCAGCGTGATCTGCGGCAACGTGCAGACCGCCAACGCGACCGTCTACATCATCGACCAGGTGCTCGCCCCCACCGCCTGATCCTCGGTCCACGAGAGCCCGGCAGGTCACCGACCTGCCGGGCTCTCGCACGTCCCGGGTCCTCCCTCATGCGCGCAGGCGGACGTCGTCGAGGTAGCGGAGGACGGCGGTGACGCGGCGGTCGGCGCTGTCGTCAGGGGGCAGGTCGAGCTTGGCGAAGATGCTGCGGATGTGCTTGTGCACCGCCCCGTCGGTGACCACCAGCCGCGCGCCGATCGCGGTGTTGCCCAGCCCCTCGGCCATCAGCGCCAGCACCTCGCGCTCGCGGGGGCTGAGCCGGTCCAGCCGCTCGTCGAGCCGGGTGCGGGCGAACAGCTGGGCGACCACCTCCGGGTCGATCGCCGTCCCACCACCGGCGACCCGGTGCAGCGCGCCGAGGAACTCCTCCACCCGGCCGACCCGCTCCTTGAGCAGGTAGCCCAGCCGGGCTGCGCCCCCGGCCAGCAGCTCGGTGGCGAAGGACTGCTCGACGTAGGCCGACAGCACCAGCACCGCCAGGCCGGGCTGCCGGCGCCGTGCCTCGACGGCGGCGACGATGCCCTCGTCGGTGTGCGTCGGCGGCATCCGGACGTCGACGATGGCCACGTCGGGGCGGTGGTCGTCCAGGGCGGTGAGGAACTCCGCCGGGGCCGCGGCGGTGGCCACGACGTCCAGGCCCTCGGCGCGCAGCAGCAGGGCCAGGCCCTCGCGCAGCAGGGCGTCGTCCTCGGCGATCACGATCCGCACGGCAGCTCCGCGGTCAGGGTGGTCGGGCCACCGGGTGGGCTGGACAGGGTCATGGTGCCGTCGTGTGCGGCCACCCGGCGGCGGATGCCCACCAGCCCGGAGCCGCCGCCCTCGGTGGCGCCGCCGGACCCGTCGTCGGTGACGCTGACGCACAGCCGCCCGTCGCGGGTGTGCACGGAGACCGCGACCCGGCCGGCGCCGCTGTGCCGGGAGGCGTTGGTCAGCGCCTCGGCGACCAGGAAGTAGGCGGTGGCCTCCACCGAGGCCGCACAGCGCACCGGGACGTCGACGTCGACCGTGCAGGGCACCGCGGAGGTGACGGCCAGGCCGGTGAGCGCACCGGCCAGCCCGCGGTCGGCCAGCACCGGCGGCAGGATGCCGCGGGCCACGGTGCGCAGCTCGGCCAGCGCCTGCTCCGCCGCCGACTGCGCCCGCTCGAGGATCTCCTCGGCCGCCGCCGGGTCCCGCACCGCCGCGCGGCGGGCCGCACCGAGCAGGACGGTGACCGCGACCAGCCGGTTCTGCGTGCCGTCGTGCAGCGCCCGCTCGATCCGGCGCAGCTCGGCGGCGTGGGCGTCCAGCGCGCCGGCCCGGGTGGCGGTCAGCTGGGCGACCCGCAGCGACAGGTCGGTGCCGGCAGCGGCGTCCAGGAGCTGACGGCCGCGCCAGGCCAACAGCGCGGCGATCGGCCGGGTCACCAGCAGGCTCAACGCGGTCCAGGCCAGCCCGAGGCCCACCACCAGGAGCACCCCCGGCCAGTCCCGGACCTCCCAGAGGGTGAGCGAGTCGGTGGCCAGCCCCGGCGGCACGGCCCACCACCACAGCGGGAAGCTCAGGTCGCGGACGGCGTAGACCGGCAGCAGGACGGCGATCGTGCTGAGCAGCAGGCCGCCGGTCGCGTGCCCGGTCAGCCAGCGGAGCTCCCGCCGGGTGGCCGGGTCCGCGGCGGCAGCGCGCGGCCGCACCGGGAGCGGACCGGGCGGGAGGACCTCCGTCCCCCACCGGCCCAGCCGGGAGCGCTCGCGGTCGGCGACGGCGTGCAGCCCACCCACGGCGGCCGGGACGAAGAGGAGCCCGACGCCGACGACGCACAGCACGGCGCTGAGCAGGCCGAACAGCAGCACGCCGAGCGCCAGCAGCGCCGTGCCGAGAGCGCCGGGCAGCTGCTCGAGGGCGACCAGCACCGCGAGACCCCGGGAGCGGTGCGCCCGGTCCGAGTGCTGCTGCGACGCCTCCTCCACGGGTGCCCACGCTAGGTCGCTGCGCCGCCCAGGGACAGCGAACCGGGTGAGGAGTGGTGCCTGCTGTACCCCGACTGGGCAGGTCAGGGGCTCGGCGGGCGCTCCCGGCGCGGCGAGGCTGGAGCCCGACCGAACCAGCTCGACCCTCAGGAGCGCCCCATGACCCACCCCCCTGCCCCCTCCCGTGCCCTGCCCGTGCTCACCTGGACCGTCCTGGTCGCGTGCGTCATGGCCAACACCGTGGCCTCCGTCGCCGGCGCCCCGCTCGTGGTCTATCTCGTGCTCGGCGGGCTCACCGCCGCCTGCATCGCCGCCCTGACCGCCTTCCACCTGCGGGCCCGGCGATGAGCGTCTCCGCCGCCCCGACGACCGTGACGACCGCACCGGCGATCGCGCTGAGCGGCGTCAGCAAGGTCCACCCCGGCGGCGTCCGGGCGCTGGACGACGTCTCGCTGACCGTCGGAGCCGGGGCGTTCCTGGCCGTCATGGGTCCCTCCGGGTCGGGCAAGAGCACGCTCATGCACGTCGCCGCCGGCCTCGACGTCCCCACCTCGGGGAGCATCCGCATCGACGGCGCGGAGATCACCGGGCTGGACGAGACCCGGCGCACCGAGCTGCGCCGCCGCCGGATCGGCTTCGTGTTCCAGGCCTACGGCCTGGTGCCCTCCCTGAGCATCGCCGACAACATCACCCTGCCGCTGCGGCTGGCCGGGGAGAGCGCGGACCCCGCATGGCTGACCGAGCTCGTCGAGCGGGTCGGCCTGGCCGGCCGGCTGGAGCACCGCCCGGCGGAGCTGTCCGGAGGGCAGCAGCAGCGGGCCGCCGTCGCCCGGGCGCTCGTCGCCCGCCCCGCGGTCGTCTTCGCCGACGAGCCGACCGGTGCACTCGACCTGACCAGCACCCGCGAGGTGCTCACGCTGCTGCGCGAGTCCGTCGACGAGCTCGGCCAGACCGTGGTGATGGTGACCCACGACCCGGCCGCCGCCGCGCACGCCGACCGGGCCGTGGTGATGGCCGACGGCCGGGTCGTCGACGTCGTCGACTCGCCCTCGTCCGCCGAGCTCGCCCGCCGCCTCATCGCCCTCGGGCAGGGCTGAGCCGTGCTGGACCTCGCCCTGAAGCTGGCCCGCTCCCGGGTCCTGGCGCTGCTGGCCGTGGCCTTCGCGGTGTTCGGTGGCGCCGCGCTGGTCACCGCCACCGGCGTCCTCGCCGAGTCCGGGCTGCGCTCGCACGTGGCCCCCGGCCGGCTCGCCGGCGCCGACGTCCTCGTCGCAGCCGCCGGGGTGAAGCAGGTCGAGGAGGACCTGGACGCCGCCCTGCCCGAGCGGGCGCGCGTCCCGGCCGCCCTGCTGGACGACCTGGCCCGCCTGCCCGGCGTGACCGCCGCCGTCGGGGACCTGAGCTTCCCGGCCGCCCTGGTGACCGGCGACGGGCAGGTCGCCGCCACCCCCGACCCGCAGGCGGCCGGGCACGGCTGGTCCTCGGCACAGCTCTCGGAGGGCGCGGTCTCCGGAGCCGCACCGGCCGGGGACGACGAGGTCGGTGTCGGCTCGGCCGTCGCGGCCGCCGCCGGCATCGGCACCGGGGACTCCGTCGAGGTGGTGGCCGCGGGGCAGGCGGCGACCTACCGGGTCGCGGCCGTGGTCGACGCCCCCGGTCTGTACTTCGTCGACAGCACCGCCGCCGGGCTGGCTGCGGTCGCCGGTGGCGCGGGTGCCGGGACCGTCGACCTGATCGGCCTGCGCACCGAGTCCGGCATCGCCGACGCCGTCGCGACCGCCGCCCGCGACCTGCTGCCCACCGGCCTCACCGTGGCCACCGGGGACGACCGCGGGGACGTCGAGGAGCCGGGCGCCGCCGCGGCCCGGCCGCTGCTGCTGGTGCTGTCCGGGTCGCTGTCGGGGATCGTGCTGCTGGTCGTCGGCTTCGCGGTGGCCGGGGCGCTCGGCGTCGCGATCGCCGGGCAGCGCCGCGAGCTCGCGCTGCTGCGCGCGGTCGGCGCCACGCCCCGCCAGGTCCGCCGGCTGGTCGACCGCCAGGCCCTCGCGGTCGCCGCGGTCGCGACCGTGCCCGGGGTGGCTCTGGGCCTCCTGCTCGCCGGGCGGCTGCGCCGGCTGCTGGTCGACGGCGGGATGCTCCCGGCGGCGCTGCCGCTGAGCGTGAGCCCGCTGCCCGCCCTCGCCGCGGTGCTGCTGATGGCCGCCGTCGTGTCGCTGTCGGCCCGCGCCGCCGCCTGGCGCACCTCCCGGCTGCCGGCCACCGAAGCGGTGACCGAGTCGCGCACCGAACCGAGGACGCCGTCGCGGCTGCGGACGTCGGCCGGGGGCCTGCTGGTCGTCGCCGCCACCGTCCTGGCGGTCACGCCGCTGTGGGTGCGCAACGAGCTGGGCGCGGGGGTCGTGCCGCTGGCCGGGCTGCTCGGCGCGATCGGCTTCGCCCTCGCCGCCCCGGCCCTGTTGCAGACGGCCGGGGACGCCCTGGCCCACCGGCTGCCGGCGCGACTGTCGCCGACGAGCTGGCTGGCGGTGGCCAACCTGCGCGGCGCCACGCTGCGGATGGCCGGGATCGTCGCGAGCCTGGCCATGGTCGTGGTGTTCGCGCTGACCTACACGCTGAGCACCACCACCCTGCTGACCGCCGGCTCCCGGGACGTGCAGGCCGGCACGCTCGCACAGCACCGGGTCACCGCCGGGGCGCTGGGCGGCGTGCCCGGGGACCTCCGCGCCGACGTCCAGGCGGTGCCGGGGGTGCTGGCCGCGGCCCCGACGGCCGGCACGACGGTGCTCTGGCCGTACACGGAGCTCGGCGAGCCGACCGTCGAGTCCGCCACCGCCACGGTGCTGGACCCGAGCGCGGCCGGCGTGCTGGACCTCGGTGTGCGGGCCGGCGACCTCGCCGACCTGACCGGCGCCACCGTGGCCGTCGGTGCCGACGTCGCCCGGTCCCGGGACGCCGACGTCGGCCGGAACGTCGACCTCGTGCTCGGCGACGGGACGCCGGTGAGCGCGCGGGTGGTCGCCGTCTACGACCGGGCCCTCGGCTTCGGCCCGGTCGTGCTCTCGGCCGACCTGGCCGCCGGGCACACCACCTCCGGCCTCGCCCAGCAGCTGCTGGTGCGCACCGACGGCAGCCCCGCGGCCGACGGCGCACTGGCCGCGCTGGTGGCCGACCGGCCGGGGCTGGCGCTCACCGCGGCCACGCCCCCGGGCACCACGCTGGCCGACGCCCCGGCCGAGGTGTGGCTGAACCTGGCCACGATCACCGTGCTGCTGGGCTACCTGCTGCTCAGCATCACCAACGAGCTGGTGGCCGGGACGGCGCAGCGGCGCGGTGAGCTCGCCGTCCTCCGGCTGACCGGGACGACGCCGCAGCAGGTCCGGTCGATGATGCGGCGCGAGGCGGCGGTGGTCGCGGTCGTGGCGCTGGGCAGCGGTCTGCTGCTGTCCGTCGTCCCGCTGGTGGCCCTCGGCGTGGGCTTCCTGGGCCGGCCGTGGGCCGCCGGGCCGGTCTGGTTGCTGCCGGCGGTGGTGCTCACCGTGGTGGCCGTGGCGTTCCTGACCACGGAGCTGCCCACCCGGCGGGAGCTGAGGGCCGAGCCCGCGTCGGCGCTGTCGCACGCGGGGTAGAGGATCAGGCACCCGCCCACCCCAGGAGGACCTGATGGCCCGCCCGCTCCCGCCGCTGCCCACCACCGTCGTCGGCAGCCTGCCGCAGCCCGACTGGCTCATCGACCGCGACCGGCTCGGCCACCAGTTCCCGCCCCGGGTCCGGGCGCGGGAGCTGTGGCGGGTCCCGCCGGAGCTGCTGCAGGAGGCGCAGGACGACGCCACGCTGGCCACCGTCCGGGCGCAGGAGGTGGCCGGGCTGGACATCGTCGGCGACGGGGAGATCCGCCGGGAGTCCTACTCCAACCACTTCGCGACCGCGCTGGAGGGGCTGGACCTCGACCACCCCGGGAGCGTGCGCAACCGGTCGGGCATCGACATCCCGGCCCCCCGCGTCGTCGGGGAGATCCGGCGGCCCGTGGCGGTGCAGGTCGAGGACGTGCGGTTCCTGCGGGCGGCGACCGACCGCGCGGTCAAGATGACCGTCCCGGGCCCGTTCACCATGGCGCAGCAGGCGCAGGACGACCACTACAACGACGACCGGGCCCTGGCGCTGGCCTACGCCGAGGTCGTCCGGGCCGAGATCGCCGACCTGTTCGCCGCCGGCGCCGACATCGTGCAGCTCGACGAGCCGTGGCTGCAGGCCCGGCCGGAGGTGGCGCGGCGCTACGGCGTCGAGGTGCTGACGGCCGCGCTGGCCGGCGCCCCCGGGCCGGTGCACGTGCACGTCTGCTTCGGCTACGCGGCCATGGTCGCCGACCGCCCGGAGGGCTACTCGGTGCTGCCCGAGCTCGCCGAGGTGCCGGCCGCCGCGATCTCGGTGGAGACGGCGCAGTCGCACCTGGACCCGGCGACCCTGCGGCCGCTGCGCGGCAAGGGCGTCGCGCTCGGCGTGCTGGACCTGTCGACCGAGGAGGTCGAGACGCCGGAGGTCATCGCCGAGCGGGTGCGGCGGGCGCTGGACCACGTCGACGTCGAGAAGCTCGTGCTGTCCAGCGACTGCGGGCTGAAGTACCTGTCCCGGGCGTCCGCGGCGGGCAAGATGCGCGCGCTCGCCGAGGCGGCGGTGGTGCTGCGCAGCGAGCTCTGACCGGCCTGCCGGAACGGGTGCGTGGGGCAACGTCCCAGCGCGGAACGGCGTGGCAGGCGATGATCGACCGGTCCTGACTGCCGACCGACCGGAGGCCCTCCCGTGGCTGGTGGACTCGTGGCCCTGCTCGACGACGTGGCCGTGCTCGCGCGCGCGGCCGCGGCCTCCGTCGACGACATCGGCGTCGCCGCCGGACGGGCGAGCGTCAAGGCCGCCGGTGTCGTCGTCGACGACGCCGCGGTCACGCCGCAGTACGTCCGCGGCCTGGCCGCCAAGCGCGAGCTGCCGATCATCCGGCGCATCGCGATCGGGTCGCTGCGCAACAAGCTGCTGATCCTGCTGCCGGCGGTGCTGCTGCTCAGCCAGTTCGCCGACTTCCTGCTCACCCCGATCCTCATGCTCGGCGGGTGCTACCTGGCCTACGAGGGCGCGGAGAAGGTGTGGGGGCGGATCAGCGGCCACTCGGCCGGGCACGGCACCGAGTCCGAGGAGCCCCCGGACGAGGACACCATCGTCTCCGGCGCCGTCCGCACGGACTTCATCCTGTCCGCGGAGATCATGGTGATCTCGCTGAACGAGGTGATCGACCAGGCCTTCGTCGCCCGGGCCGTCATCCTGGCCGTGGTCGCTGTGCTGATCACCGTCGTCGTGTACGGGTTCGTCGGCGTGATCGTGAAGATGGACGACGTCGGTCTGGCGCTGGCCCAGCGGCCGGGTGCCGCCGTGGCCAAGCTCGGCCGTGGTCTGGTGACCGCGATGCCCAAGCTGCTCACCGTGCTCACGGTCGTGGGCACCGCCGCGATGCTGTGGGTCGGTGGGCACATCCTGCTGGTGGGAACCGACGAGCTCGGCTGGCACGGCCCCTACGCGCTGGTGCACCACCTCGAGGAGGGCGCGCACGACGCCCTCGGCGCCGTCGGCGGTGTCGCCGGTTGGCTGGTGAACACGCTGGCCAGCGCCCTGATCGGCCTGGTCGTCGGCGGGCTCATCGTCGTCGTCATGACGCTGACGGTGCACCGCCGCAAGGGCCACGCCGCCGCACACTGAACGCGCGAAGGGCCCGGTCTCCAGACCGGGCCCTTCGTGGTGGTGCGGGGTGCCGTCACGCCGGATCCCCGCTCTCGCGGGACACCGATGTGGAGGTGGCGGGAATCGAACCCGCGTCCTCCGACGCAACGCCAGGGCTTCTCCGAGCGCAGTCAACTCTGTCTCTGCTTGGCTCCACCGATCCCGCTGACAAGTCGGTGTGACGAGCCCAGTCGCTGTGGGGTGTCCCGTGCAGATCCGCGACCGATCCGCACGGTGAAGCCATCTAGCTGATGCCAGGATCCGGACCGATGGCAGAGCCCGGGCTGACAGACTCGCCTAGCTGCTGTTAGGCAGCGAGAGCGAAGTCGCGCTGACTGGAGTCGGCGCTTGTGTGTTGTGCAACGCATGGTTAACGAGCTCATCGTTGCCTTCCTCGGCTCGCTTCCCCTGGCCTCACGACCGAAGTCGAGACCAATCACCCCCTGTGCAGTTATGCGTTGAGACTAACGGCTCGCACCCCCGTCGTGTTCCCCCGGGACCCCGGGACGCTCGTCGGCCCCCTTGCAGGGGCCCGCGTCGAGCCTGTGAGGCGTGGGGGGCAAGGGGGTCCTTCCGCTATATCCAGTCGCGGCGCTTGAAGATGACGTACAGCGTGGCGCTGACCAGCACCATCAGCATGAGCGCGAACGGGTAGCCGAGGTGCCAGTCCTCCTCGGGCATCTGCAGGTTCATCCCGTAGACCCCGCCCACCAGCGAGGGGGCGAAGAGGATGGCGGCCCAGGCGGAGATCTTCTTGACCTCCTCGCCCTGGGCGATGCTGGTCTCGGTCAGCTCGCGGATCTCGTCGTTCTGCCGCTGGGCGACCAGCGTGGCGTTGACGGTGAGGATCTCGCGCAACTGCAGCCGGAACCCCTCCACCCGCTCGGTGATGCCGGTGACGTGGTCGGCGACGTCCCGCAGGTAGGAGCGCAGCTCCTCGTCGACGCCGTACTTCTCGAAGCCGGCGGTGATGGCAGCGAGGATGCCGTTCAGCGGCTGCGCGGCCCGCTGGAAGTCCACGACCTCCTGGGACAGCTCGTAGATGCGCCGGGAGACGTGCGGGTCACCGCGGAAGACCTGCACCTCGATCTCGTCGATGTCGTTCTCGAGCCCGTTGACGACCGGCACGTACCCGTCGACGACGGCGTCCAAGATCGCGTAGAGCACCGCCTCGCTCCCCCGGGCCAGCAGGTCCGGCGAGCTCTCCAGCCGGCGGCGAACCCGGGAGAGGTCCGGGGACTCGCTGTGCCGCACGGTGATGGCGAAGTCCTTGCCGAGGAACAGGTGCAGCTCGCCGAACTCCACCTCCTCGGTCGCGTCGAGGTACCGGGCGGCCTTGAGGACGACGAACAGCGTGTCGCCGTAGCGCTCGAACTTCGGCCGCTGGTGGGCCTGGATGGCGTCCTCCACGGCCAGGTCGGGCAGCCCGTACTGCTCGGCGAGCTCACCGAGCTGCGCCGGCTCCGGGCGGTAGAGCCCCAGCCACACCATCCGGTCGCCGAACCCGTCGGTCAGCCACCCGTGGCTCTCCGCCGCCGAGGCCGGCGTGGCGATCCGGCGGCCGGCGGCGTAGACGCCGTTGTCGACCATCCGCGACTGCAGGGTGGCCGGGGCCTGCACCACCGGGCTCTCCGGCTGGCGCGGTGCGTCGATGACCGGCCGTGGCCGGCGGGTGAGGGTGGAGAGGGCGGCGCGGGGGGCGATGCGCGCAGGACGGCGTTCGGTCACGGGGGGCTCCGGAGGACGCGGGGGTGGGGACGCCGGGTCGGTCCCCACCGTGCGCCGTCCCGGGTCGAACGTCGACCGGGCGCGTCAGCTGGTGGGGACCTCGGGACTGTGACTGGGGGGTTCGGTGCGCACCTGCCCGGTCACCTCCCGACGTCCTCGACGGCCGGCGTGCACTCCGCGGGCCGTCGACCATCGTGACACGCCCGGCAGGACATCGGCAGCTCCGGCGGGTGGACAGCCGGTGAGCCGGGCCGGAGGCGGTGCCGGGGGCCACGTCCAGGTGAACACCGAAAGGCGAACGCAGTAAGAAGTTGTACTGCGTTCAGGTTTGGGTCTACCTTCTCCCTCATGGCGAGGACAGGGCACACAGCGGGCACCCCGCGCTGCTCCATCTCCGCCGTCATGGGCCTGCGCGAGCGCAAGAAGCTCGAGGCCTGGCGCACCATCCGCTCGACCGCGCTGCGCCTGATCAGCGAGCGCGGGTTCGACGCAGTGAGCGTGGAGGACATCGCCGCTGAGGCCGGTGTCTCCCGGACGACGTTCTTCAGCTACTTCCCCACCAAGGAAGCCGTCGCCTTCGACCTGGACCCCCAGGCGCTGGCCGAGTGGCGCACCCGCGTCGCCGACGACACGGACGACCAGCCGCTGTGGCCGGCGCTGACCGACCTGTTCGTCGACATGGCCACCGTGATCGCGGAGTGGCTGCCCGTCCAGAAGCGGGTGCTGCAGCAGCACCCCGGGCTCACCCAGTCCGCACGGGCCACCTGTGACAGCTTCGCGCCCGACCTGTACCGGTGGATCAGCCGACGCACCCCCGGCGGCGACCGCCTGCAGACCAGCCTGGTGCTCAACACGGCCATGGCCGGCTACATCACCGCCCTCGAGGTCTGGGACCCCACCGACCCCCTCGACGTCCTCCTGGACTCCATCCGCGACTGCCTGCACCGGGTCGGCACCGGTCTCGCCGCCTGGGAGCGCACCTCCTCCACCGCCTGACACCGCCCGTCAGGCCCGCTCACCCCGCTCGACCGCGCAGCGCCGCCGGTCGCGCGTCCCCGCTCGCCCACACCCCTCACCACTGCGCCCGGCGCAGGAAGGACGGCCTCGTCATGGCCTCAGACAGTCTCACCACGTCGTCGGGGACCCCGGTCTCCGCGGCGTCGACCACCGGCCACCCGGCCGGCGACGGACCCGACCCCAAGCGCTGGCTGGCCCTCGCGGTCATCGCCATCGCCCAGCTGATGGTCGTGCTCGACGCCTCCATCGTGAACATCGCGATCCCCGAGGCCGCCATCGACCTGGGCATCAGCCAGGCGAACATCCAGTGGGTCGTCACCGCCTACACGCTGGCCTTCGGCGGGCTGCTGCTGCTCGGCGGCCGCATCGCGGACTTCATCGGCCGCAAGCGCGCCTTCCTCATCGGCCTGGCCGGCTTCGCCTTCGCCTCCGCGCTCGGTGGCATCGCCCCCAACCAGGAGCTGCTGTTCGCCGCCCGCGGCCTGCAGGGTGCCTTCGCCGCGCTGCTCGCCCCGGCCGCGCTGTCGCTGCTGGCCGTCACGTTCACCGACCCGAAGGAGCGCGCCAAGGCCTTCGGTGTCTTCGGTGCCATCTCCGGCGGTGGCGCTGCCATCGGCCTGATCCTCGGTGGCGTCCTCACCGAGTACGCCTCCTGGCGCTGGACGCTGGGCGTCAACGTGCCGATCGCGATCGTCACGATGATCTTCGCCGTCTCGCTGGTGAAGGAGAGCCGGGCCACCGGTGACCGCCGTTACGACGTCCCGGGCGTCCTGCTCTCCGCCCTGGGCCTGGTCGCCCTGGTCTACGGCTTCAGCAAGGCCGCCGAGGAGGGCGTGGGCTGGTCCGACCCGGTCACCCTGACCCTGCTCGCCGCCGCCGCCGTCCTGCTCGTGTCGTTCGTGCTCTACGAGCGCCGCGCCAGCCACCCGCTGCTGCCGCTGCGCGTGGTCCTCGACCGCAACCGCGGTGGCTCGTACCTGATCTTCCTGCTGGTGGGCGCCGGGATCTTCGCGATCTTCCTGTTCCTGACCTTCTACTTCCAGCAGACCCTCGGGTACTCGCCGCTGGAGTCCGGGTTCGCGTTCCTGCCCTTCAGCGGCGGGATCATCGTGGGTGCCGGGATCGTCTCCCAGCTGCTCCCCCGCGTCGGCCCGAAGCCGCTGATGATCGTCGGCCTGGCCATGGCCGTGGCCGGCATGCTGTGGCTGACCGGCATCGGTGAGACCAGCTCCTACGTCACCGAGGTGCTGCCCGCCCTGATCGTGATCAGCGTCGGCATGGCCGCGGTGTTCGTCCCGACCTCCAGCACCGCGCTGGTGGGCGTGGAGGAGCACGACGCCGGCATCGCCTCGGCGGTGCTGAACACCTCGCAGCAGGTGGGTGGCTCGCTGGGCCTGGCCCTGCTGAACACGTTCTACGCCTCGGCCGTCACCGGATACCTGGTCGACAACCCGGGCACCTCGCAGGGCTCGGCGTTCGTGCAGGGCTACCACGTCGCCTTCATCGGTGGCGCCGTGCTGCTGGGCATCGCCCTGGTCGCGGCCCTGGTGTTCATCTCGGCCAAGAAGGACGACCTCCCCACCGAGGGCGCCCTCGCGGTCTGACCGCACCCGCACCGCACACACCGCCCCGCCGGGACCTGGTCGCGGCGGGGCGGTCTGCGTTCAGGACCCGGGCAGCTCCCGCACCCAGGAGGTGCGGGTGCGCACCGTCGTGAAGCCCAGCCCCTCGTAGAGCCCGAGCGCCCCGCTGCCGTTCTCGCTGTCGACGTCGAGACCGGCCAGCCGGCAGTCGCGCACGGCCGCCCGGTGCAGCGCCTCGGCGATCACCGCCTTCGACAGCCCCCGGCCGCGGTGCTCGGGCACCACGCCGATCTGGCCGTAGTGGGCCTCCCGCCGGCCGGTCGCGGCGGTGTCGGACTCCCAGACGTAGGCCAACGCGTAGGCCGCCACCGCGCCGTCGACCAGGGCCAGCACCGACAGGTCCGGCCGGAAGGACGCCGACCCGGTGAACGTCGTCTGCCAGGACGTCTCGTCGCGTTCGCTGGAGCCGTAGTGCTCGGTGAAGGCCCGGTTGTGGGCCCGACGCACCTCGTCGTCCCGGGCCGGGTCGAAGGCGACCAGCTCGACACCGGCGACCGTCCGCGGGGTGGGCAGGTCGGTCAGCGGCCGGTGCATGGTGTGGAACCACCGGGTGGCGGTCAGGCCGGCCCGGCGGACCAGCGCCTCCGCGTCGGGCATGGTCATGGGCACCGAGGCGGTCAGCCGGGCCGGCGCCGCGGGATGACGTTCGGCGTGCACCTGCCCGCCGCGCTCGAGCTGCCACGCCAGCAGCGCCCGGCCGACGCCGCGGCCCCGCCACCCCGGGTGCACCCGGCCGTCGAGGTACACCGACACCGCGTCCCGGAACGTGGGTGGTGCGACCACGGTGCCGAAGCCGACGACGTCGTCCCCGGCGCGCAGCAGCCGGCTGTCCCGCGGCAGGTCCACCAGCTCGTTGACCCACTCCTCGGCCAGGTCGTCGGCTCCGTAGTGCTCGCCGGTGCGGTCCACCTCCTCGGCGGCCGCGAGCAGGGCGGCCACGGCGGGCAGGTCCGCGGCGGTGATCGGGGTGCTGGTCAGGCCGTCGGGCAGCAGGGGTTCGGGCACGGTCGGCACCGTAGCGAGCGGTCAGGCACGGGTGAAGAGGCAGAACGGGTGGCCGGCCGGGTCGGCGTAGACCCGCACGACCTCGCCGTCCTCCTCGTGCCCGCCCAGCGGCCGGGCCCCGGCCTCCTCGGCCAGCGCGCAGGCGGCGTCCAGGTCGTCGACCTCGAGGTCGAGGTGCTGCTGCATCTGCTGGGCGCCCGGCGCCGGCGGCCAGACCGGCGGCACGTGGTCGGCCTCGAGCTGGAAGGACAGCCCAGTACTGCCGTCGGTCGGGCGCAGCGTCGCCCACTCCGGCGCGTCGTCCCGCAGCGGCCAGCCCAGCAGCCGCTGGTAGAACCGCGCCAGCCCGCGCGGGTCCGGCGTCCCGAGGACGGTTGCGGTGAGGACGACGCGGGGCACGGCGGACCTCCGGGTTCAGACGAGCGTGACGACGACCTTGCCGCGGACGTGGCCCTCCGCGACCAGTGCCTGGGCGGCCGCGGTCTGCTCCAGCGGGAACGCCTTGGCGATGGCCACCCGGAGCTGCCCGGCGTCGGACATCCGGCCCAGCTCCTCCAGGTCGTGCCACTCGGGCCGGACGAAGACGTACCGCCCGCCGAGGTCGCGCACCACCGGGTCGACGATGCTGGCGATCCGGGACGGGTCCTCGACCTGGTCCGGGGCGTCACCCAGGGCGGCACCGCCGACCAGGTCCAGCACTGCGTCGACCTTCTTCGTGAGCTGCTCGCTGATCGGGCCGGCGTTGTAGTCGAGCACCTCGGCCGCGCCGGCGTTGGTGACGAAGCCGTGGTTGCGCGGGCTCGCGGTGCCGATGACGTGTGCGCCCAGGGCGGCGGCGATCTGCACGGCGAAGAACCCCACGCCGCCGGCGGCCCGGTGCACCAGCACGCGGTCGCCCTCGCCGACGTCGAGCGCCTCGGTGAGCGCCTGGTAGGCGGTCAGCCCGGCCAGCGGGAGCGCCGCAGCCTCGGCGAAGTTCAGCGACTCGGGCTTGCGGGCCAGGCAGCGCTGCGGGGCGGCGACCAGCTCGGCCGTCGTCCCGTGCTGGACGTCGTCCCGGCGGACGTAGCCGAACACCTCGTCGCCCGGGGCGAAGTCGACCACCGCCGGGCCCACCCGCTCGACGGTGCCGGAGACGTCCCAGCCCGGGACGATCGGGAAGTGGTGCGGGAAGGCCCCGGCCAGGTGGCCCTCGCGGATGCCGATGTCGACCGGGTTGACGCCGGCCGCGTGCACCCGCACGAGCACGACGTCCGGCCCGACGGGCGGCTCGGGCAGGTCGTCGCGGAGCCGGAGCACCGACGCGTCGCCGAACGAGTCGTAGGCGATGCCGCGCATGAGGTCAGCGCCGTCCCTTCACGTAGCGGCCGAAGGCGCGTTCCATCTCCCGGCGGGAGTCGCGCTCGGCCAGGTCCTGGCGCTTGTCGTAGCTCTTCTTGCCCTTGGCCAGCGCGAGCGTGGCCTTGACCTTGCCGTCCTTGAAGTACAGGTCGAGCGGGACGAGCGTGAACCCGCCCTCCTTGGTCTTGCCGATCAGCTTCTCGATCTCGTACCGGTGCATCAGCACTTTGCGCTTGCGTCGCGGGGTGTGGTTCGTCCACGTGCCCTCGGTGTACTCCGGGATGTGGACGTGCTGCAGCCACACCTCGCCCTGGTCGACCGTGGCGAACCCGTCGACGAGCGAGGCACGACCCATCCGCAGGCTCTTGACCTCGGTGCCGGTGAGCACCAGGCCCACCTCGTAGGTGTCGAGGATCGAGTAGTCGTGCCGCGCCTTCTTGTTCTGGGCGATGAACTTGCGCCCCTGTTCCCGCGGCATCCCCCCAGTCTACGGAGCCGCCGCCACCCCGCCGACCGGGTTCCACACAGCCCACCGGTGCGGCGCTGGCGCCCCGAGATGTGTGCTCTCGTGGTCACCCCGGCCGTCGTCCGGTCGAGATCTGCGCTCTCGTGGCCATCGAGGCCGGGAAGCCACGAGATCGCAGACCTCAGACCCGCCTGTGGATGACGCCAGCGCGACCGGCGGCCCAGCCGCCACGCTCTGCCGGTGCCCCGCCGTCCCTCGCCGTCCGCGCTCACCGGCCCGAGCACCCGGGCCCTCGCGCGGACGGCGGGCGTCGGCGACTGGCAGCTCCGCCACCCGGACGTCGTCCGGCTGTCCCGGGACACGTACCTCCCCCGCGACGCCGCCGACCTGCGCACGCAGGTCGAGGTGCCGCTCGTCGCGGCCGGGCAGCCCGTCGACCTGACCGTCCCCGCCGGCTCCCGGGCTCGCAACCGGCAGGACCGGCGCCTGCACCGGGCACCGTTGCTCCCCGAGGACGTGACGCGGCGCTGGTGGCTGCCAGTCACCACACCCGAGCGGACCTGGCGTGACCTGGCCGCCGTACTGCCACCGCCGGGGCTGCGGGCGGTCACCGACCAGCTGCTCGACGTCCTGTGCACGCCCGACGACCTGTCCCGTGCCCTCGCCGCGCGGCCCACGGGACGGGGAGCCGCCCGGGCTCTCGACGTGCTGGGCGTCGCGGACCGGCAGGCCGGCTCCCCGATGGAGTCGGTGCTGCGGTGGCTGCTGCACGAGGCGCGGCTGCCCCGTCCCGCGCTGCAGCACCGGGTCGTCGACGACCGCGGGCGGCTCATCGGGGTCGGCGACCTGGCCTGGCCGGACCAGAAGGTGGTCGTGGAGTTCGACGGCGAGGTCCACCGGGAGCGCCGGGTGTTCGTGAACGACCTCCGCCGGCAGAACCGGCTGGTGCTGGAGGGCTGGACCGTCCTGCGGTTCACCTCCGCCGACGTCCTCGGCCGCCCACAGGACGTGGTGACGACCGTGGCCCGCGCCCTCCACCGGTGACATCTGCGCTCTCGGGTCACCCGGCCCCGGAGGCCACGAGAACGCAGAACCAACCGGTACGTCCGCCTGCGTCACAGGACCCGCGAGCGGCGTCCGGCGCAAACGCGGCTGCGCATCGCCGTCCCGCGCTGAGTTCTGCGATCTCGTGGCTTCCCGGCCCCGGAGGCAACGAGTTCGCAGAACTCACCGGCACAGACGACGACGGCCCCGCGACCGGTGGTCGCGGGGCCGTCGTCGGAGCGGACTACAGGCGGACGTAGAGCCGCAGCGTGACGTAGGCGGCGACGGCGGCCAGCCCGACGCCGGCAGCGGCGATCACCGGTGAGATCGCGATGATCGCCGACCAGTCGACCGGCGGGATGATGCCCGCCTTGATCGGCCCGGCCAGCGTCTTGTCCACGAACAGGACCTTGGTCAGCACCAGCCCACCGATCGCCAGCAGCGCCCCGATGAGCCCGGCGAGCGCGGCCTCGAGGATGAACGGCAGCTGGGTGTACCAGCGGGAGGCGCCGACGAGTCTCATGATGTTGGTCTCGTTGCGTCTGTTGAAGGCCGCGAGCTGGATCGTGTTCGAGATCAGCAGCAACGCGGCCAGTGCTTGCACGAGGGCCACCGCGATGGTGCCGTTGCGCGCGCCGTTGAGCAGGCTGAACAACCGGTCGAGGAAGTCGCCCTCATCGCGGACCTCGTCCACGCCGTTCTGCCCGTTCGGGAACTGCTCGGCGATCACCGGGTAGCGCTGCGGGTTGACCAGCTCGACCCGGAAGCTCTCCGGGAGCGCGTCCTCCGGGGTGTTGGCGATCAGCGCCGGCTGCTCCTGGAACTGCTGGGTGAACCGCTGGTAGGCGTCGGCCTTGGACTCGTAGACGTAGTCCTTGACCTCCGGCGAGGAGTCCAGCTGGGCCGCGATCGAGTCCCGCTGCGGATCGGTGATCCCGTCGGCGAGGTAGATCGAGACCTGGATCTTGTCGTAGTAGATCTCCCGCATGTCGCCGATCATGTTGGCGATCAGCAGACCCGTGCCCATGAGCCCGAGCGAGATCCCGGTGGTCAGGATCATCGCCACGGTCATGGTCAGGTTCCGACGCAGCCCGGCGGCCACCTCGGAGAGGACGAAGTTGACGCGCATCAGTTCCCTGTCATCTGGTGCGGCAGGCGGGTCGTCTCAGCGGCCATCGCTCAGCGCCCGAGGCCGTAGACGCCGCGGCTCTGGTCGCGGCTGAGGATCCCGTCGTTGAGCTCGATCACGCGACGCCGCATCGAGTCGACGATGTGGTAGTCGTGCGTGGCCATGACGACGGTGGTGCCGGTGCGGTTGATCCGCTCCAGCAGCAGCATGATGTCCTGGCTCGTCTCGGGGTCGAGGTTGCCGGTGGGCTCGTCGGCCAGCAGCACCAGCGGCCGGTTGACGAACGCGCGGGCGATCGCGACCCGCTGCTGCTCACCACCGGAGAGCTCGCCGGGCAGCCGGTTCTCCTTGCCGTCGAGGCCGACCATCTCCAGCACCTCGGGGACGACGCGCTTGATCGTGCGCGAGGGCTTGTTGATCACCTCGAGGGCGAAGGCGACGTTCTCGGCGACCGTCTTGTTGCGCAGCAGCCGGAAGTCCTGGAAGACACAGCCCATGGTGCGGCGCAGCTTCGGCACCTGCCACTTGCTCATCGTGCCCAGGTTCTTGTCGTTGACCTTGATGACACCCGTGGTGGGGTTCTCCTCCTTCAGCAGCATCCGGAGGAAGGTCGACTTGCCCGAGCCCGAGGAACCGATGAGGAAGACGAACTCCCCCTTGTCGATCTGCATGGAGACGTCATCCAGGGCCGGCCGGGGGCTGGTCGGATAGATCTTGGTGACGTGTTGCAATTCGATCACGAGGGACGACGGTACCTGTCCCGGACCGCATCAAGACCGGTTCGCCCGGCGCGCCCCGAATCTGTGTGCAACGACGCGACGCGGGTGCCGCCGTCAGAGGGCGTTGCCGTCCGCCTGCTCCTGCTCCTGCTGACGCCGCCAGCGGATGCCGGCCTCGATGAAGCTGTCCAGGCCGCCGTCGAGGACGTCGGAGGGGTTGCCGCTCTCCACCTCGGTCCGCAGGTCCTTGACCATCTGGTACGGGTGCAGCACGTAGGAGCGCATCTGGTTGCCCCAGCTGCTGCCCTCCCCCTTGAGCGCGTCCATCTCGGCGCGCTCCTCCTTCTGCCGGACGACCAGCAGGCGGGCCTGCAGCACCTTCAGCGCTGCGGCGCGGTTCTGGATCTGGGACTTCTCGTTCTGGCAGGAGACGACGATGCCGGTCGGGATGTGGGTCATCCGGACGGCGGAGTCGGTGGTGTTCACGCTCTGCCCCCCGGGGCCCGACGAGCGGAAGACGTCGACCCGGATCTCGTTCTCCGGGATCTCCACGTGGTCGGTGGTCTCCACCACGGGCAGCACCTCGACCCCGGCGAAGGAGGTCTGGCGGCGTCCCTGGTTGTCGAAGGGCGAGATGCGCACCAGCCGGTGGGTGCCCTGCTCGACCGACAGCGTGCCGTAGGCGTAGGGGTGCTTGACGGCGAAGGTGGCCGACTTGATCCCGGCCTCCTCGGCGTAGGAGACGTCGTAGACCTCGGTCGTGTACTTGTGCCGCTCGGCCCAGCGCAGGTACATGCGCATGAGCATCTCGGCGAAGTCGGCGGCGTCGATGCCGCCGGCCTCCGAGCGGATGGTCACCAGCGCCTCGCGGGCGTCGTACTCCCCCGACAGCAGGGTGCGCACCTCGAGCTCCTCGAGCACGGTGCGGATGCCGACCAGCTCGCGCTCGGTCTCGGCCAGGGTGGCCTCGTCGCCCTCGTCGGCGGCCATCTCGTGCATCAGCCCGACGTCGTCGATCCGGCTGCGCAGCTCCTCGACCCGGCGCAGGTCGCCCTGCAGGTAGGACAGCCGCGAGGTGAGCGCCTGGGCGGCCTCCACGTTGTCCCAGAGGTCGGGCGCGGCGGACTTCGCCTCGAGGTCGGCGACCTCGCGGCGCAGGTCGTCGACCCGCATCACGGCCTCGATGGACTTCAGGGTCGTGTCGAGTTCGTCCAGGACGACGGAGAAGTCAGCAGCCACAGCAGTTCAGGGTAGTGCGCCCCGCCAGGGGGTACGACCGCACGACATGAGCACGCCTCCCCCGGACGACCACTCGGTGCCCGACGACCTCACCGAGTACGAGCGCGAGGACTTCCCGCGCGGCATCCCCGACTCGGCCCGCACGCTGACCGACGGCGGCGCCGCCTCGGCCCGCAGCGCGCTGACCCTGCGGCTGGTGCTGGCCGCGTTCGGGCTGGTGCTGTGCACGGTGCTGGGCGTGCTGGCCTCGGGCTCGGACGTCTCGCCGGCCTTCGCCGTCGTGCTGTTCGTGCTGGCGGCGATCGCGCTGGTCGACCTGGTCGTCGTGGCCCGCCGCAAGCTCCGCGGCGAGCCGGGCTGACCGGCCCGGGGCGCGCCGTCCGCGGGCCGGTCAGGCGAGCTGGCGGAGCCGCCCGCCGGACCGGGCCGCGCGGTGGGCGGCGAGCCAGCCGGGGACGTCCTCGGCCGTCATCGGCCGGGCGATGAAGTAGCCCTGCGCGTAGGCGCAGCCCAGCTCGGTGACCAGGGCCAGCTGGTCGGCGGTCTCGACGCCCTCGGCGAGGCTGCGCATGCCGCAGGCGGCGGCCAGGCCGACCACGGCGGAGATCGCCGCGGCGGACTCGCTGCGCCGGGTGGCGGTGCCGGCGAGGAGGCTGCGGTCCATCTTCAGCACGCCGGCCGGGATGGAGACCAGCTGGCTGAGCGAGGAGAAGCCGCTGCCGAAGTCGTCGATGGAGACCTCGACGCCGGCGATGCGCAGCTGGGCGAACTGGGCGGCGGCCCGCAGCGGGTCCTCCGCGACGCTGGTCTCGGTCAGCTCCAGCAGCAGCCGCTCCGGGGCGAGGCCGGCCTCGTCCAGGGCGTCGAGGACGTCGGCGACCAGGGTGCCGGTGCCGAAGTGGGCGGCGCTGATGTTGACGCCGGTGATCAGCGACAGGCCGGCGCGCTCCCACTCGACGCACTGCCGGGCGGCCTCGCCGAGCACCCACCGGGTCAGCGGGACGACGATGCCGTACTGCTCGGCCAGCGGGATGAAGTCACACGGCGCCAGGAGCCCGCGGGTGGGGTGCTGCCAGCGGACCAGCGCCTCGACGCCGCTCACCTCACCGGTGGGCAGGTGCAGGACAGGCTGGTAGTGCAGCACCAGCTGGCCGGTGTCGATGGCCTCGCGCAGTTCGGCGGCGACCAGCACGCGCTGCTCGACCGCCGAGCGCAGGTCCGGGCTGAACACCCGCACCCGGTTGCGGCCGGCGGACTTGGCCGCGTACATCGCCAGGTCGGCGTCCCGGACGAGGTCGGTGGAGCGCAGACCGGGGGCGACGTCGGGGGCGCTGGCCACGCCGATGCTGACGGTCAGCCGGGTGGAGCGCTCGCCGAGGTCGAAGGGCGCGTCGAAGGTCCGCTGGAACCGCTCGGCGAGGGCGAGCGCACCCTCGACGTCGCAGTCGCGGCACAGCACGACGAACTCGTCGCCCCCCAGGCGCCCGACGGTGTCCAGGGTGCGGGTGCTGCCGCTGAGCCGGGAGGCCAGCTCGCGCAGCAGGTGGTCGCCCACCTCGTGGCCGAGGGTGTCGTTGACGTCCTTGAAGCCGTCGGCGTCCAGGAACAGCACGCTCACCGGGCCGCGGCCGGGGCGGCGCAGCTCGCTGTCGATCAGCTCGTGCAGGTGGGCGCGGTTGGGCAGGTCGGTGAGGTGGTCGTGCCGGGCCCGCCAGTCCGAGGCCTGCTCGGCCTCGACCCGGGAGGTGATGTCGGTGTGGGTGACCACGAGCCGGCCGGACTGGTCGGCCCGGGAGGCCTGCAGGTGGAACCAGCGCAGCCCGGCGAGGGTGCGCAGGCCGTGGTCGAGGCTGACCAGCGAGCGGGTGCCGGCGGCCAGCTCGCGCAGCTCGTCGACGGGGGCCCGGTCGGCGTCGTCGTCGGCCAGGCTGCGGATGACGTCGAAGTAGTTGGCGCCCACGCCGACCCGCAGCCGGTCGTCGGCCAGCAGGTCACCGGCGTCCCGCCAGGCGGAGTTGGCCAGCAGCATCGTGCCGTCGGCGTCGATGAGCACGGTGGGTGAGGGCAGCGCGTCCAGGACGCCGGCCACCAGGTCGGCGTGCGCGCGGCCGGTGACCTCGCCGTGCCCGATGTCGCGGGGCAGCTGTCGCCGATCGGTCCCTCGCGGCACGTGCACCCCCTGTGCTGGTCGTCCGGGCTGCCGGTCTGGCACGTCCCGCGTCCAGGACTCATCGGCATCGCCCACCACTGCTGCACCCCTGCGTGCTGGATGGAACCGTAAAGGGTGACGCGGCGCCGACCGAGCGGGTGACCGCCGGGTCTTGCGGACTTCTTGCGGATCGCTGGCGCCGGTCTGCAGGTCCGGCCCGCAGGGTCGGGGCATGGACATCGAGAGCGCCTACGACCTGCTGGCCGAGCTGGAGCTGCACGAGGTCGAGGACCTCGGCGCCGACTGGTTCGAGGCGGAGCTGGCCGAGCTGCTGCCGCTGGCCTGACGCTGCGCCGGCGGCGGGACCGGGGGACGCTGGAGGTCGGGGACCGACGACGTTCCTCGTCCGGGAGGCCGTGACCATGAGCGTGCAGTACCGCTGCGACCAGTGCGCGGAGGTGGCCGACGCCCCGGCCGCCGTGGGCTGGGTGGAGGTCCGTCAGCTGGGCGGGCATGCGCTGCTCCCCCCGGACCCCGTCCACCTGTGCCGGCTCTGCTGGGCCCGCACCGGCACCGCCGCGACCGACCCGTGCCCGGCCGGCACGGCGCCCCAGCTCAGCGAGCACGTGCAGAACCGCGACACCGTGCAGTGACCCGTCCGCCCGCCGTCCCCGCGAGGGACGACGGGCGGACGGGTGCCGGGGTCAGGCCCTCCCGGTGTGCTCGGCGATGAGCCCGGCGTAAGTGCGACCGCTGCGCTTGAGCGTCCGCTGCTGCGTCTCGTAGTCGACCCGGGCCAGCCCGAAGCGCGGCCAGTAGCCGTAGGCCCACTCGAAGTTGTCCATCAGCGACCAGGCGTAGTAGCCCTGCACCGGGGCGCCCTGCGCGGCCGCAGACTGCACCGCGGCGACGTGGTCGACCAGGAACGCGGTGCGCTCGGGGTCGTCGACGACGCCGTCCGGGCCGGGGGTGTCGTGCCAGGCCGAGCCGTTCTCGGTGACCAGCAGGGCGGGGGTCTCGTACTCCTTGGCGACCCGCAGCAGCAGGTCGGCCAGGCCCTGTGGGTGCACCTCCCAGTCCAGCGCGGTGGTCACCGCCCCCGGCACCGGCACCTGCCGGAAGCCCAGCGTGGCGACCTCGGGGTCGGCGGCGATGCGCTGCCGGAAGTAGTAGTTGACGCCGAGGAAGTCCAGCGGCTGCGCCAGCAGGGCCGCGTCCCCGGGGAGCTCGGGCAGGTCGACGCCGTAGAGGGCGACCATGTCGGCGGGGAAGCCGCGGCCGTGCACCGGGTCCAGCCACCAGCGGTTGACGTGCCCGTCGGCCCGCAGCGCCGCCTGCCGGTCGGCCGCGCTGTCGGTGGCCGGCTCGATCGGGCTGAGGTTGAGCACGATGCCCACCTCGGCCGCCGGCGCGGCCGCCCGGATCGCCGCGCTGCCCAGCGCGTGCGCCAGCACCTGGTGGTAGCCGGCGTGCACCGCGCTGCGCAGGTCGCGCACCCCGGGTGCCATCCGGCCCTCGAGGTGGCCGATCCAGGCGGTGCACAGCGGCTCGTTCAGCGTCGTCCACCGGGTGACCCGGTCGCCCAGCCGGCCGGCGACGAGGCCGGCGTACTCGGCGAACCGCTCGGCGGTCTCCCGGGCGACCCAGCCGCCACGGTGCTGCAGCGCCGAGGGCAGGTCCCAGTGGTACAGCGTCGGGAACGGCTCGATGCCGGCGGCGAGCAGGTCGTCGACCATCCGGTCGTAGTGGTCCAGCCCGGCGGCGTTGACCGGGCCGGCGCCGGTGGGCTGGATGCGCGGCCAGGCGGTGGAGAACCGGTAGCTGTTCACGCCGAGCTCGCGCATGAGCGCCAGGTCGTCGTCCCAGCGCCGGTAGGAGTCGCAGG
The DNA here is from genome assembly GCF_010682105.1 of Modestobacter muralis. Lineage (GTDB taxonomy): Bacteria > Actinomycetota > Actinomycetes > Mycobacteriales > Geodermatophilaceae > Modestobacter > Modestobacter muralis. The sequence goes on from NZ_JAAGWH010000022.1 coordinate 60,709, forward strand.
CGACGTCCCCGGTGTCGCCGTGCTCGATCGCCTCGGGCACCCGGCCGAAGTCGTCCCAGATGGAGGGCCCGCGGCCGTCGGCGGTGGTGGCGCCCTCGATCTGGAACGCCGAGGTCGCCACCCCCCACCGGAAGTCGGCGGGCAGGGCGGGAGTGCTCACGGGGTTCCTCACTTCACCGAGCCGGCCGTGAGACCGGCGACGAGGTAGCGCTGCAGCAGGAGGAACCCGACGACGACCGGCACGCTCACGGTGAGCGAGGCGGCCATGATCTGGTTCCAGTAGACGTTGTTCTGGGTCGCGTAGCCCTGCAGCCCGACGGCGAGGGTGCGGGTCGACTCGTCGGTCAGCACCGAGGCGAACAGCACCTCGCCCCAGGCGGTCATGAAGGCGTAGATCAGGACGGCGATGATGCCGGGCATCGCGGCCGGGACGACCACCCGGAAGAAGGCCCCCATCGGCCCGTTGCCGTCGACGGCGGCCGCCTCGTCCAGCTCGCGGGGCACCGAGTCCAGGTAGCCCACGAGCATCCAGACCGCGAACGGCAGCGTGAAGGTCAGGTAGGTGATGATCAGCCCGGGCCGGCTGCCGTAGAGGTCGATGCCCAGGGTCCGGCCGAGGTTCACGAAGATCACGAACAGCGGCAGCAGGAACAGGATCCCGGGGAACATCTGGGTCGAGAGCACCGTCACCGAGAAGAGCTGGCGGCCGGTGAAGCGGTACCGGCTCACCGCGTAGGCGGCCAGCAGCGCCAGCGCGACCGAGGCCACCGCGGCGGTCACCGACACGACCAGGCTGTTGACGAAGTAGCGGCCCAGCGGGATGGTGCGCCACATCTCGACGAAGGCGTCGAGGGTGACCGTGGAGGGGAACCAGCGGAACTCCCCCTGGACGTCGCCCAGCGGCTTGAGCGACGTGGTGACCATGACCCACACCGGCAGCAGCGCGAACGCGCACAGCAGCGTCAGCCCGATCCGCCGCGACCACACGAACCACTGCGGCTCACGCATCGACGTCCTTCTTCCGCGTCAGCAGCAGGTACACCGCGGTGACGGCGAGCAGGAAGAGCAGCAGCAGCACGCTCATCGCCGAGCCGGTGCCGAAGTTCCAGGTCACGAACGAGTTCTGGTAGATGTGCATGGAGATCAGGTCCGCCTGCTCCGGCGCCGACTTCCCGAAGAACGTGTACGGCACCGTGAACTCGTTGAACGTCCACAGGAACAGCACCAGCAGCAGCACCTGGTTGACGCTGCGCAGGTTCGGCAGGGTCACCCAGCGCACCGAGCGCAGCACCCCGGCGCCGTCGATCGCCGCGGCCTCGTACTGCTCGGCCGGGATGCTGGACATCCCCGCGGTCAGCGCCAGGAAGGCGAAGGGCCACAGCCGCCAGACCTCGACGACGATCAGCGCCCAGAAGCTGTTGTCACCGATCAGCCAGAACGGCCGCTCGTCGGTGAGGTGCAGCTGGTCGACCAGGACGTGGTTCACCATCCCGTTGTCGCGCTGGAGCATGAACGACCAGGTGATCACCGAGGCGAACACCGGCAGGGCGTAGGGCACCAGGAAGATCGTGCGCACCAGCCCGCGCCCGCGGAAGGCGTGCTGGGTCCAGATCGCCGCGGCCATCGCCAGCGCCCAGGACAGCGCCAGCACGATCACGGTGAACTGCACCGTCGTCCAGAACGAGTGCAGCAGGGCCTTGCCCGAGGCCTCGTCGAACTGGAGGACGAACCGGTAGTTGCCCACCCCCGCGGCCGGGGCCGCGGTCCAGTTGCGGACGTAGAACTGGGTCAGCTCCAGGAAGCTCATCCCGACCCCGATGACCATCGGGATGATGTGGATCAGCAGCTCGGCGACGACGACCGGCAGCAGCAGCAGGTAGGGCAGCCACTGCCGCTTCCTCTTGCGGGGGGCCCGCACCGGCGTGCTGCCGGTGCGGGCCTCCGTCCCGGCCTCGGGCGCCGGGTCGACCGTGATCATCCGGCGAGCTGCTGCTGTGCGGCGGCCAGCTGCTCGCTGATCGCCTGCTCGGTGACGACGGTGCCGCTGGCGGCCTGGGCCAGCATGTTCTTGACCGCGGTGCCGACCAGGGTCTCGAACTGGCTCTCCTCGGGGACGGCGGGCATCGGCACGGCCTTGTCGTCGAGGATGGACTTGAAGGTCTCGACCGCCTCGGTCTGGAAGGCCGGGTCGCTGTAGGCCTCGGTCACCGCGGGGAGCGAGCCGTAGGTCTTGTTCAGCTGGATCTGGGTCGGCGTGCTGGTCATGAACTCGACGAAGTCCAACGCCTGCGGCTTGTGCTCGGAGTTGTCGAACACGGCCAGGTTGATCCCGGCGACGATGCTGGCGACGTCCTCGGCGGCACCGCTGGGTGCCGGGATCGGGGCGACGCCGATGTCGGCGGGGTCCATGCCCAGCTCCTCCAGCGACCCGGCCGCGGCCTGCCACATGACCATCGCGCTCTTGCCGGAGGCGAAGTCGGCCAGCGCCTCGGTGCCGTTGGAGTACTCGGCGTTGCTCGGGTTGGTGATCTTGTCGGTCTGGATGAGGTCCAGGTACTGCTTGATCCCGGCGACGTTCTCCGGGGTGTCGAAGGTCGGCTTCCCGGCGTCGTCGAAGAACGACCCGCCCTGCTGCTCGGAGAAGACGAAGACGTTGTGGATGTTCTCCGAGACGCTGCCGCCCTCGATGGACATGCCCCAGTGCTCCGGGGTGGTCAGCTTCTTGCCGGCCTCGACGAGCTCTTCCCAGGTGGCCGGCGGCTCGGTGATCCCGGCCTCCGCGAACATCGACTTGTTGTAGTAGAGCCCGTAGGCCAGCGAGTAGACCGGGACGGCGGTGGGCGGCTGGCCCGGGGCGCCGGTGGCGGCGAGGCTGCCGGCGAGGAACCGGTCCGCGCCGCCGATCTCGGCCATCGTGGCGTCGTCGAACGGGGTGAGCGCGCCGGTGGCCTGCAGCGAGGCCGACCAGGTGTTGCCGATGTTCAGCACGTCGGGGCCCTCGCCGGAGGCGGTGGCGGCCAGGATCCGGTTCAGCAGGTCCGACCACGGCACGACCTCGACGTCGACCTTGATCCCGGTCTTCGCCGTGAACGCGTCGAGCTGGGGCTGGAGCACCTCCTGGTCGTTCTCCAGGCTGGTGCCCTGGTTGCTGGCCCAGTAGGTGAGCGTGACGTCCTCGGCCGCGCCGCCCGAGGTCTCCTCGTTGCCGCCACAGCCGGCCAGGGAGGCGGCCACGAGGGACACCGCGACGGCGCTGGTGATGCGCTTCAGTCTCACAACGGTCCTCCTGGTGAAGGGGCGCGCCGTTCTCCGCTGAACGCCGCTCGACCACTTCTTTCAAGGCGTGAACTAAGTACATCCGCCGTGTGGCGTCAATCACCGCGGGCGTGTCCGTCACCGATTCGTGACCTTCTCCGCGAACCGTCGCGGCGGCGCGCCCCGCCGGTACGCTCGCCGTTCTCAGCGCGGAGGTGCACGGGTGGGCAGCAGGCAGACGTCGACGGTGCACGGGCTGCGCCGGGAGAACCGCGCCCGCGCGCTGTGGGACCTCTACCTCCACGGCCCCGGCAGCCGGCAGCGGATCGGCGCGGGCGCCGGCGTCAGCCCGGGCACGGTCAGCAACGTCGTGGGCGACCTGATGGAACAGGGGCTGGTCCAGGAGTCCGGGTCGGTGCCCTCGGGCGGTGGGCGGCCGTCCTCGATCGTGCAGATCGACCCCGGCTACGCGTTCGTCCTCGGCGTGGACGTAGGCGAGTCCTCGGTGCTCGTCGAGCTGTTCGACCTGGCCATGCAGGTGCGTGGCCGGCACCGGATCCCGACCGAGCTGGCCCGGCTGGCCCCGGCCGAGGTGGTCGAGCAGATCGTGGCCGGGGTCGCGGCGGTGCTCGCCCAGTCGGGGGTGGCCACCGACGACGTCCTCGGCGTGGGGGTCGGGGTGCCCGGGCTCGTCGAGCACTCGCCACTGGCGGTGGTGCACGCGCAGACCGTCGGCTGGGACGCCGTCCCGCTGGAGGCGCTGCTGCACGAGCGCACCGCACTCCCGCTGGCGGTCGACAACGGCGCGAAGCTGCTGGGCCAGGCCGAGCACTGGTTCGGCGCGGCCCGGGGGGCGGCCGACGTCGTGGTGGTGCTGCTCGGGCACGGGCTGGGCACGAGCATCTTCACCCGCGGCTCGGGTGCCCGGGCGCCGATGAGCAGCCCCGGCGAGTGGGGCCACACCGCGGTCGTGGTCGACGGCCAGCCCTGCCGGTGCGGAGCCCGCGGTTGCCTGGAGGCCTACGTCGGCGCCGGCGCGGTGGCGGCCCGGTACGACGTGCTGCGCGGCGGGCCGGCCGAGGGGTCGGAGGACCTGGAGACCCGGGTGACCGAGCTGCTGGCCCGCACCGACTCCGACCCGGCGTCGGCGACCGTGCTGGCCGAGGTGGTGCGCTACCTGGGCGCCGGGATCGGCAACCTGGTCAACGTCTACAGCCCCAGCCGGGTGGTGCTGGGCGGGTGGCTGGGCCGGCAGGTGGCCGCGCTGCGGATGACCGAGCTCGCCGGGGCGGCGGCGCGGAACGCCCTGCGGACGCCGTTCGCGGACGTCGAGCTGCTGCGCGCCGACCTGGGCGCGGACGCCGTGGCGCTGGGTGCGGCCACGCTGCCGGTGGGCCGGTTCCTGTCCTCGGGCGGGCAGCGCGACGCCGTCCTGGGTTCCCGCCCGGTGTGACTCAGCGGCGCAGTTGGGCCCACCAGCGGTCCCACACCCGCTCGGCCGCACCGGTGATCGGGCCGGCTGCGCCCAGCGCCGCCGCCACCACCGTCGGCGGGGCCTCCCGCCGGGAGCGCATCAGCCCGGCGGCGACCGCAGCGTGCAGCTCGTCGGGGGCGGCGGCGAGCAGGTCGGCGGCCAGGTCGCCGAGGGTGACGACGTCGGGGTCCAGGGCGTTGACCAGCCCGGCGATCCCCCGGCCCAGCGAGGTGGCGACGGTCGCGACGGCGGCCCGGGCGGCGGCGTCGTCCCGGGCGATGACCGACCGCGCGTAGCCGCCGGGGTCGGCCGGCACCGGGTCGCCGAGCAACCGGGCCAGGGCGCCGCCGTCGACGGCCGTGCCCCAGCACCCCCGGGCGCCGCAGGCGCAGACCACCGCGGGGTCGCCCAGCGGCAGGTGCCCGAACTCCCCGGCCGTCCCGTGGGCGCCGCCGACCAGGCGGCCGGCGTCGACCTGCGCGCCCCCCAGACCGGCGTCGACCATCAGGTGCAGCGCCGAGCGGGCGCCGGCCGCCGCACCCCGGCGCACCTCCGCGACCGCGGCCAGGGTCGCGTCGTTGTCGGCCACGAAGAGCCCGGCGCCGGGCCAGACCGCGGCGAGGTCGACGGAACGCCACCCGAGGATGGTCGCGTCGAGGTACCGCTCGTCGGTGACGATGCCCGGCGCCGAGACGCCCAGCCCGCGCACCCGGTCGCCCAGCCGGTCGCGGAGGCGGCCCACCGCGTCGCCGAGCACCCCGAGCACGGTGCCGGCGGACTCCCCGGCGTGCTCGCCGTCGAGGGTGGCGATCGAGGTCCCGCCCAGCTCGACGGCGTCGACCCGCCAGGTCGCGTGGCTGAAGGCGGCGGCGAGCACGACCGGGCCGTCGGGGTGGGCGGTGAGCGGGCGGGTGGGCCGGCCGCGCGTGGTCGCGGGCAGCGGCGACCCCTCGGCCAGCAGCTGCTCGGCCACCAGGACGCCGACCACCTCGGCCGCTCCCCCGGTGCCCATGCCGAGCAACCGGCTGGCCTCGGCGCGGGTCAGCCCGGGGTGGTCGTGGACGGCGGCCAGCATCGCCACCGCGCGGTCGGGCAACGCGCCCACGCCTGCACCTCCCCAAATGCTCGAACCCCGAGTTTAATGGCCCGGGTGACGACTCCGACCCTCGCTCCCCCACAGGGAGGACTCCGGGTCGGTGCGGCCCTGGCCGTGCTCACCCTGGCCACCTTCGCCGCCGTCACGGCCGAGACGCTGCCGGTCGGGCTGCTGCCCATGATCGCGGCGGACCTGTCGACCAGTGAGTCCCGGGTCGGGCTGCTGGTCTCGGCGTACGCGGTGGTGGTCGCGGTGGCGTCCCTGCCGCTCACGGCGCTGCTGGCCCGGTGGTCGCGGCGGTGGGCGCTGACCGGGCTGCTGGTCACGTACGCGGTCGGCAACGCCGTCTTCGCCGCCACCAGCGACTACACGGTCGCCGTGCTGGCTCGCCTGGTGGCCGGGTTCGCGCACGCCGGCTTCTTCTCCGTGGCCGTGGGCGCCGCGGTCAGCCTCGTCCCGGCTGACCGCGCCGGCCGGGCGACCGCCTGGGTCTTCGGCGGGACGACGCTGGCCTTCGCCGCCGGCGTGCCCGCCGGCACCGCGCTGGGGACGGCGGTGGGCTGGCGGTGGGCGTTCGCCGGCCTCGCCGGTGTGCTGCTGCTGCTCGGAGTGCTGGCGGCGGCCCTGCTGCCGGCCTCCCCGCCCCCGGCCGCCGCCGCACCGGCCCCGCTCCGGCAAGTGCTGCGCCGCCGGCCGGTACAGGTCGTCGCGGCCACCATCGCGCTGCTCATGCTCGGGCACTACACCGCGTTCACCTACGTCACGCCGATCGTCACCGCTGCCGGCATCGACCCGGCGCACGTCAGCCTCGTGCTGCTCGGTTACGGCACGGCGGGCGTCGTCGGGCTGACGCTGGCCGGGGCCCTGGTCGACCGGCTCCCCCGCCCGACGCTGCTCGTCGCGGTGACGCTGACCGCCGCCACGCTGGCCGTGGTCAGTGCGCCTGGGTCGACCGCCGTCTTGGTGGTGGCCGTGGTGCTGTGGGGTGTGGCGTTCGGGTCGCTGCCCACCCTGCTGCAGGCCGCCGCCCGTCGTGCAGCCCCCGACGCCGGGGACGCCGCGCCCGGGCTCACCAACGCGATGTTCAACGTGGGCATCGCCGGTGGGGGCCTCCTCGGCGCCCGGCTGCTGATCGCCGCCGAACCGTCCGCGCTGGCGCTCACCGGCGGCGCACTGGCTGCCGTCGCCCTGGTCGTCGTCCTGCTCACGCCCGGGAAGGACCCCGGCACCCGCTGAGCCGGGCCGGCCGTCGTCCCGGGGACGGCGCCCGGCCGAATGAGGACGGCCGGCTTGGTCCTGCATGACGGACGGCGTCGACTCGAACGATGCGCCGCTTCCGCTCAGGTCCCGTCGACCTTTTGCTTTGCGCTGAGCCGAAGTCCCATTACGGTGTGACTCACAGCACAGTGCCGACCGCACGAGGTCACCCGCCGAGACGACGGGCGTCCGACCTGCGGCGATGCTGCGCGCCATGTGATGACCGAAGGGGGATCCATGAAGTCGACCAGCCTGCGGGCGGTGCTCATCGCCGTCCTGTCCGCCTTGGTGTTCGTCGGACTGACCGGCCCGGCCAGCGCCGCGCCACCCACGAAGGACTCGGCGGCCGCCGAGTGCGCCGGCCACGGTGTGCCGCTCAGCAAGACCTCGATCCAGCTCTACACGTTCGCCGGCGTCATCGGCGGCGGCGCCGGGGAGCAGGCGCGCCACGAGGAGGTGCTGCGCCGGCTGGCCGAGATGGGCTACCGCAACGTCGAGCCGTACACGCTCAGCGGCTGGACCGCGCAGCAGTACGCCGACCTGCTCGACGAGTACGGCCTCAAGGCCCTGCCGCAAAGAGATTCGTGGGTTGATTGGCCGACTCACTAAGGTCAATGCCTTTGGCGTTGACATCGGCTTTGGCGAGAAGCTGCAACAGATTGATCAGGAGGTGACTGACGCGGTAAAGGTTAAAGAGCTGTCACCTGCTACAGGGGATGCGGACTTCGCAGCCTTGCAGCGAGCGCTGCACAAAGGTATAGCGGATGCGAACCGAACGGTCTTACTCGCCATCTAAGGCAATTGCGCTAGCTGGCGGGACGCTTCGACACCTCATCGAAGGCGCCGCCAGGTATGCCAACCTTGACTTAGGCTTGAGCAGTAGTCGTCTCGTTAGCCTAGTGGGACATGGCCTCGATCGCCGACTTCTTGAAGGTGCACACCAGCTAACAGCACTTGAAGTTGCCGCTCTCTTCGATCACAAGCCGTCTACCGAAGAAGCGCACCACTACATCAGCGTCGCGGATGAGATCGCATCCCGCGTGCTGGAGTTCTCGGCCGCCGCCCGCTTGGCAGCTAACTTTGACTAGAGTCACGACCATCCTTCGCTGCGTGATGCGGGCAGCGACAGCTACATACTGAGACAACTCCTCACGTTAGTGTTGTCGCCGATCAGGCGAGCGGTAGATCCTTCACGATTTTCCGCGCGAAGTCACGCATCGCCCCCGGGGTCGTGATCGAGAGCCTCGCCTGCCCATCAAGGGAAACTGGCGGCGCATTGTACCACTCGATGAACGCGGTGACGTCCTCCCCAATCTTGACCGACGTAGCTCGGTTGATGAGAAGTTGCAGCCGATGCGCTTGCCCGATTAGCTTCGTGATCGACGGGCTTGTGTCTGAGCGTTTGAAGGTTGTCGCTTCAGCTCCGTTTCCGTACGCTTCGGCTGCGTTTCCGAAGGCTTCGGCTACTTCCCGCTGCATCTCGTCGCGCAGGTCCAGGTAGTCGATGAGCGCCTCACGAACCTCGTCCCGACGCCGCTCACTGCGCTCACGAGTCCACGTGGTCTCGGAGTCAGTGACGTCTCACTCGTGCTTAAGCCTCGCGGCGAGGAAGCCAGTGACCACTGCTGCGACCACAGTGCCGCCCGCGGTGATGAGCGGGATCGCATAGTTGACGTCAGCCACGAGTGCACCCTAGGTAGAGTCACCGCGTCGGCAGCGGGGACGAACGTCGTCGAGCGTGCCGGCCATCCGGTGCCGCCGCGAAGGGGTGTCGCACGGTCCGTTCAACTCACAGTCACCAGGCTCCGTACGACCCACCCGAAGTCCTGCTAAAGCCCGGCCGACGCTCCCGACACCTGTGCAGCCTAAAGGGGGGACAGGGGGACAACTGTCCCCCCGTCCCCGCCGCAGCTCCGTACTGCGGGAAGACAAACTCTGTCTCTAACTGCATGTTCACGCCGTAGCCGAGGCGCTGCCCCCGGCCGATGGGGGGACAGCTGTCCCCCTGTCCCCCCATGAAAGTGACGCCTCAAGCGCCCGCTACGCCGCTGCTGTCAGCGCGGACGAACGGCGGCGATCACGTCATCGAAGAGACCGTTGACCATCTTGTGCAACCGCGCGTTCATCTCGAAGCGCCCGTTGAACTTGCTCGCGCCCTGCACCCGGATCAGTGAGCCACCCTCAGCTGGAAGCACTTGCGCGTTGTAGTTCTCGCTCCAGGTGAGCAAGTTCGCCTTGCTGGCGAAGTCGACAACCATCGTGAAGCCGTCCGCCCCCTTGAATTTGAATCTGTCGCGCGCCGCCGCCACGAGCGCCGGGTAGACGACCGCCGGCGGCACTGGCACGTACCGCTCTAACGTCGCCTGCGTGCCACCTGTGTTTGCCATGTTCATGACTGCTCCTCACTTACTTCGTCGGCCTCCGGACGCATGCTCACGAACGCCCTGAGTAAAGCGCTCCCCGCTCACAGAACTTCTAGTCATCACCCTTCTGGCGCGAAGACATCCTTCCGCTCCGGCTTGTGACTATGAGTCGCGGGCCCCACAGACATACATGTCACAGCGTTCCGCCGAACGCAGGAAGGAGGGGAAGCACTCGAACATGCGCTCCCACCCGAAGCTCGTCACTTGCAACTCCTGCGGTGAACTTTTCGACATCTCCGGCCACATCGGTCGTCCTCCGCAGTACTGCGCCTGCTCGCGACGGCCCGGGAGCGCGAGGCCGAGGAGCTGGCGGCCGGGCGCCCGAGCTTCATAGCCTCGGCGAGGCCTACGACGAGCTAGACATGGTTCACGGGTCGACAGTCTTGGACCTCGAAGCCTCCGACGTGCGCGCGGGCCACCTTGCGACGATCGTCCGCCGCGCTCTACTCGACGACCACAGCGCGAGCAAGCACGGTGGCCCGATCATCACCTGCCGCAAGTGTGCAGGCGACTGGGGCGTCGCTGCGGCCGTCGCCGAACGCTGAGCTAGCCCGTTCCGCGTCCCCGGCCGTGCGTAAGCACGGCCGGGGACGTCCCATCATCAGACATGCGGCACGCGCAGCTTGGCCTCACCGAATACGCCCGGACGGGTTGCGCCCCTCAAGTGCAACCGCCGCAAGGCGGGAGAACTCGTGCGCCTCGTCGTGAGAACGGTCGGCCCCCCCCACCCAGGTCAGTCTTGCGCTGGGGGTTCGGGCGTCTGCGTGACGGTGGCGGTCAGGTCCGGCACGCCGCAGGCGGCGGCCAGCAGGGCGGCGTAGTAGGTCAGCTGCTGCCGGGTCAGCTCCAGCTCACTTCGCAGCGCGCCAATCTGCGCCCACGCGTGCTCATGCTCTCGCCTAGAGCGGCTCGCCGGCCGGGCAGCCTCCCACTCATTCAGCACCGGATGCCAGCGGCCGAGTACCGGCCGCAGCGCGAAGTTCAACATGGCCACTGCCAGAAACGCCAGGTTGTACTGCCCGGCCGGCTTAGGCTCGGCCACCTGCGGCCCCGCCTTGCGCAGCACCTCCCGGGTGGTCGCGAAAAGCGAGTACAGGCTGCTCAGCGCCTCTCGCACCAGCCCCTCGTCGCGGGACAGCGGCACCACCGCCACCCGGGTCAGAAGCTCCACGTACAGCTCCCACGCTGCGCGGCGCTCTACCTCATTGGGCTCCCACGTCCCGGCAATCTTCACCAGCTTCAAGTCCAGCTCGACCTGCACGCTCTTGGGTGCTAACACGCCACCGTTCCCCCTTTTTCACACGTCGCAAACGTCGTCGACCCACTCGGCACGGGCTTAGACGGCCGGCGAACCCTCCCCCGACTCGACGGAGGGCACCGCCGCTGCCAGCACTTCCGTCAGCTCATCCGCCTCGAGCTGCTCACTCAGCAGCCGGATGAACTCCTTCTCCCCTAGCAGCCACCGCGCCTCGGCCAGCACCGCCACGACCTTCTCGGCCCCCCGCAGCACCCGCCACGCCGCCACCGCGTACGGCAACCCCTCGACCAGCCGACCACCCGCGATGAGCGCGTCGGCCAGCGCCCGGGACATCGCCGCGGACACCTCAGTATTCCGGGCTCGTTCGGCCGCCGTCAGCGCCGCCCGATACTTAACCTCGGCCTCAGCCAGATTGCCGACGGCCTGCGCTAGCACCCCCAGGCTGGCCTGGCTGACCGCCAGACCTTGCTGCCAGTCGGGGTTGGCCGGATCGGCCTCCACCAACCGCTCGGTGATGGCCAGCGCGGCCCGATAGTGCTCACCGGCGGCGGGCAGGTCCCCGGTCGCCTGCGCTAGGTGCCCCAAACTGGTGTGGCTGACGCCCAAGTCCCGCTGCCACTCGGTGTTAGCCGGATCAGCATCCGCCAGCCGCTGACGGATAGCCAGCGCGGCCCGGTAGTACTCACCGGCGGCGGGCAGGTCCCCGGTCATCTGCGCCAAGTTCCCTAGCTTACTGCGGTCAATGCCCAGGTCCCGCTGCCACTCGGTGTTGGCCGGATCAGCATCCGCCAGCCGCTGGTCGATGGCCAGCGCGGCCCGATAGTGCTCACCGGCGGCGGGCAAGTTCCCGGTCGCCTGCGCCAAGTTCCCCAGGCTGGTGTGGCTGATGCCCAGGTCCCGCTGCCACTCGGTGTTGGCCGGATCAGCATCCGCCAGCCGCTGACGGATGGCCAGCGCGGCCCGGTAATGCTCACCGGCGGCGGGCAGGTCCCCGGTCTTCTGCGCCAGGTGCCCTAGCTTGCTGCGGTCGATGCTCAGGTCCCGCTGCCACTCGGTGTTGGCCGGATCGGCCTCCGCCAGCCGCTGGTCGATGGCCAGGGCGGCCCGGTAGTGCTCAGCGGCGGCGGGCAGGTCCCTAGTCGCCTCCGCCAGGTCCCCCAGGCTGGTGCGGCTGACGCCCAGGTCCCGCTGCCACCCGATGTTGGCCGGATCGGCCTCCGCCAGCCGCTCGGTGATGGCCAGCGCGGCCCGATAGTGCTCACCGGCTGCGGTTAGGTCTCCGGCCCGCGCCAGATCCCCCAGCTTGATATGACTGATGCTTAGGTCCCGCTGCCACCCAATGTTGGCCGGGTCGGCCTCAGCACGCTTCATCGCCTCCTGTTGGACTCCCTCAGCCAGACGTCGGGCGGCGGACACGTTGCCGGTAGTAATCAGGGCTCGCATCTCTAGATCGGCCAGGAGCATCGCGGCGCGCTCACCAGCGGGCACCAGCGGCCGCACCTCAGCCAGGTACGCCCCGGCCTGCAGACTGCCTCCTAGCATCTGGAAGGCCTCTCCGGCGAGCGTGGCCACCGCGTCGTACTCGCCGAGTGCGGCCAGGTGACGGGGCATGTCAAGCAGGTCCTCATATCGGCCCCGGCCTTCATGGAAGCGGCGCAGATGCAGGTCGCTTGCCCGCTCCTGCCGTCCGGCATCATCCGCGAAGGAGTGGGTAAGGGCCTGGCCGGCCCACGGCTGCACCACCACCTCCTCCTTGCCACCGCCGGCGGCGGGCAGCCGGGTCAGCAGCGTTAGATCGATCAGGCGCTCAACGTCCGTGCCCACCACAGGCGGAGCTTCGGTCAGGTCATCGGCCGGAGCGACTGCAGTGACCTCGAGCAGGTCGGAGACGCTCAGCGGCGCCCGACACACGGCAGCCTGGGCCAGCAGCTCGCTCTGAGCCGGGGTGAGCAGGGCCAGCAGCTGCTCGAGCAGAATGTCAGCGGCACCGAGCAACACCGCCTCATCCAGCGCTTGCTCGATCGCCCGCGGCTGCCGGAGGTCGATGTTGTTCTGGCGGGCAAGCCGCTTCATCTTGACCGCGGTGTCCCGGAGGTCTGGCCAGCCGCCGCGGAGCAGCGCGTCGACGAACTCGATCAGCCGCGCGTGGCCTCCGATAGTACGCGCCACCGCCTGCCATTCCTCACCTGTGAGATCGCGAAGCGCTGACATTCGCAGCAGCAGCCGGCGCAGCTCTGCGGTCGACAGCGGCGGCACCTCCACCCGAGCCAGCCAGCGATCATCGTCCGGTAACGGGTATCGACAGGTCACCAGCACCGCCCCGGACTGCGCGGCGTTGCAGAGCTGGGTGAACAGCTCGTCCACGGAGGGGTCGCGGAAAGCCTGGCCTCCATCGGTGAGGTTCTGCTCAAAATCGTCGAACACCAGCAGCAGCCGCGCGTCACCCAGCCGCGCGGCCACCTCAATCAGCCGGTCAGCCGCGTCGACCCGCTTGTCCCGCAGCCGAGCCGCCTCCGGCTGCAGCCCTGCGGCGTCCAGCCCGTCGGCGGCGGCGGCGAGCAAGGCGTCGGGGTTCCACGCGCCCTCGTGCACCGCAACCGCCCAGCCATCGGCTCGCATCCTTGCCATCACTCGGCCGGCCAGCGCGGTCTTGCCGATGCCTCCCGGACCAGTGAGAACCACCCCTGCAGTGGCCCCGTATGTCTCCAGCGCGTGGGTGGTGCGGCGCAGCACCGCCAGCGCGGTCCGCAGCTGCCGTCGACGGCCAATCAGCCGACCGACCGGCAGCTCCCGCGCCCCCTTCCCGGAGGCAGGCTGCTCGGCTGAGGGCAGCGATACCGGCGGCAGGTCCGGATCGACCAGCGGCCGGTCCTCACCTGCGGCCAACAGCACCGGCACCCCGAACTCCGGCAGCACTAGCAGTTGCGCCGCACCGGCTTCGGTGTCCCGCTGCGCCGAGGCCCCGGGGCGCTGCTGTGCCCGGCGGGCCCGGTCCTGCTGGTCGTCATCGACGTTGATCCGCGCCTCGGCCAGGGCAAGCCCTACCGGCCTACCGGGGTTTCGGGCCAAGCCTGCGTAAAGGGCCCGGGCCAGGTCGGTGGCGTAGGTATCGCTCACTGCCGCCTGCATGGCGATAACCCGGTCCGCACCCCGGCGCAGCAGCTCCCCAGCCAGCTGCTCGGTCGCCCCGCGGCAGCTGGAAAGCACCACCACTGGCACCGCCACCTCCGCGCGCCGGAGCGCATCCACAAGTTGAGTGGCCGTGACGGGCACCGGGTTGCCGTCCTCATCCTCCAGCTCCAGGCTGGTCGAAGAGCCGTGAGCGGATAGGTGCAGCACATGAAACGGGCTTCCATGCTGGGCCGCTTCGCGCAGCGCCGCAGTAATCTGCGGCAGGCCAGCGACCTCAAGTACCCGCACTCCCACACCCGGCTGCTCGGCGACCGGCGCCACCGCATCTAGCAGCGCCTGCATCTCCCCCTCCACGTCCAACGGCGGATTCGTGGTGCGGGTCTCCTCGGGAGCTGCCACCGCCGCCAGCACTCGCACCGGCCCCGCCGACGGCACCACAGGGCTGCCAGAGGCGAACAGGACCCGTCGATGCAGGCTCACCCCGGGTCGCAGCACGAGCGGGCCGAGGTCGTTACCCGCCGCATCGGGCAACACCAGCAGTTCCACCGGCACGTCCAGCGTCGCCTCGTCGACCATCACGTCTACCTCGACCCGGTCCCTCGGCGGCAGCAGGTCCACCAACTTCCCTATCTGCCTCGCCGTGGCCGGGTCGAATAGCGCCTGTGCCAGGTCCCTCCCCGCCGCCGCTAGCCGCGCGCGGGCAACCAGCGGGCTTGCCTCCAGCGCTTGCCAAACGCCGATCACCGACGTCGGCAGCTGACTGGTCCGCTCGCTTAGTTCGGCGTCGGCCACGCTGACGCGGCTGTGCACCTGCCCGTTAGGGCGGCCGGTCAGCTCTACCACCACGCGGGTGCCCAGCGATGGGTGCCTTGTCGCAGCGCCGACATCTGCGGCCGCCTGCGCCTTCCCCGCGGCCGATGACAAGTCGGATGACACGGTTGAGCCTGCTCGCGGTGCGAGCACCGGCACCGTCCCTACCGGCGGTTCCACCTCTCCTGGCTGCCGGGTCAGCAGCCGCAGCAGCCGCTCGGCCCCCGCCACGGTGTAAGCGGTGACCGGGTAGAGCGTGTGCGTCATGGGGTGCACCCAGTCCGGCAGGTCCTCCCGGCGGCCGCCAGGCAGCACTACCGGCACCACCTTCTGCAGCGCCTCCTGGTCATCCCGATAGAGGATCTCGCGCAAGAACTTGGTCTCCCACCGCACGCCCAGTCCGGCCCCGTCCGGCGCTCGGTCCTCGGCCCGCTCGGCATAGGCCGGCGAGGCGATCACTAGCACGTGCTCGGCCTCCCGCACCTGAGCGCTCATCCAGGCCGGCCAGTCCTGCCGCTGCTCGGCCGCCGGTAGATCGATTTTGGCGTCGAGTCCGTTGCGGCGCAGAAAGAGCCAGAAGTCCCGGACTCGTTCCTCGTGCTCCGGGGAGTCGTGCGCGTAGGAGATGAACACCCGCACCGGCGCACCCGCGCCCTGCGCCGGCCCAGCCGCGACCTCGCCGTCCACGCGATTCCCCCTGCCGCCCAAGACGTTGGCGACCTGAGCCTGCCATGCCCGCTGCCCGGGCACAGCACTTGCGCTATCAACCCGTCCCCGACTCGGGCAGGGACCGGGGACCTCCGGACCTCATGCGCCTTATCGCCAGGGAGGACCCTCAGTGGGTCAATGCGGGCGCCCTCCACCCCATACTTCGATCGAGATGCTTCGCGGCCGACCGATACCGATCAGGTCACCGGCGTTCAACCCAGCGGTCATCTCATCGGGGAAGATGGTGAACAAGTTGAAGACTCGGATGCTCGACTCCGAATACGCCGCTACGCGGTCACGTCCGGGATGACGACGTGCAGGCGGGAACCATCCGGCAACATCGCGTCGACGAACGGGGTCGA
>NZ_JAAGWH010000015.1 GCF_010682105.1 Modestobacter muralis
GGACACGGTAGGCGCTGACCGGTCACCCCCCAGGCGGCCGGTGGCCGGCCGCCGAGTTGCGCCCGCCGGGCATCCTGGACCCGATGAGCCCGCACCACGCACCGCAGACCAGTTCCTCCCCGGCGGGCTGAGCGGCATGGACCCCACCGGCTCGACCTACGCCCTGGCCGGCGCCGCGGCCCTGCTGGCCGCCCTGCTCCCCCGGCTGCTGCGCCGGCTGCCCGTCTCCGTCCCGATGGTCGTGGTGGGCATCGGCGTGCTGGTCTTCGCGCTGATCCAGGGCCTGCCCGACCCCGACCCGATGCAGCACTCGACCATCACGGTGCACCTCACCGAGGCGTGCGTGATCATCTCGCTGCTGGGCGCCGGGCTGGCGCTGGACCGGCCCGTGGGCTGGCACCGGTGGGCCACCACCTGGCGGCTGCTGGCGGTCACCATGCCGCTGACCATCGTGGTCACCGCGCTGCTGGGGACCTGGCTGCTCGGCCTGGGTGCCGCCGCGGCCGTCCTGCTGGCCGCCGTGCTGGCCCCCACCGACCCGGTGCTCGCCACCGAGGTGCAGGTCGGGGAGCCGACCGAGGACATCGAGAGCGAGGACGAGGCCCGCTTCGCCCTCACCGCCGAGGCCGGGCTCAACGACGGGCTGGCCTTCCCCTTCACCTACGCCGCGATCGCCATGGCCACCGCCGGTGCAGCGCCGTCGGCGTGGCTGGTCGACTGGCTGCTGCTGGACGTGCTGTGGCGGCTGGCCGCCGGGGTGGCCATCGGCATCGCCGTCGGCTGGGTGCTCCGGCTGCTGTTCTTCTCCGCCCGGTCCCAGCAGGTCGGACTCGCCGAGCGGGCTGAGGGCTTCGTCGCGCTGGCCACCGTCTTCCTGGCCTACGGGGTCACCGAGCTCGCCGAGGGTTACGGCTTCGTCGCCGTGTTCGTCTGCGCCTGCACCATCCGCGCCGCGGAGCGTGCGCACGGCGCGCACAAGACGCTGCACACCTACGTCGAGCAGGTGGAGCGGCTGCTGACGATGGTCCTGCTCGTGCTGCTCGGCGGGGCCGTCGCCCGCGGTGCGCTGGCCGACGTGACCGTGGCCGAGGTCACCCTGGCCGTGCTGGTGCTCTTCGTCGTCCGCCCGGCCACCGGCTGGCTCGGGCTGGCGCGGGGGAAGACCGGACGCCGCGAGCGCGCGGTCATCTCCTTCTTCGGCGTCCGCGGGATCGGCTCGCTGTACTACCTGGCCTACGCGCTGGACAAGGCCGACTTCGCCGGTGCCGACCAGCTGTGGCGGGTCACGGTGCTGGTCGTGCTGGGCTCGGTCGTCGTCCACGGCATCGCCGCCACCCCGGTGATGGCCCGGCTGGACCGGCACCGGGAGAAGGCCGCCGTCGCCCTGCACGGCACGACCGACGCGGCCACCACGACGGCGGTCTGACCGCCGCCGGTCAGCCGGCCAGGGAGTCCGGGAGCCGGTCGACGACCTCGCGCGGCTGCGGCTGGAGCCGCCCGACGGCGTCGGCCGCCGAGGCGCCGGTGGTGTCCATCGACTTCTTCACCTTGGCGCCGTACAGGTCGACGTACTCCTGGCCGGACAGCTCCATGATCTCGTACATGATCTCGTCGGTGATCGAGCGCTCCACGAAGCGGTCACCGCTGAGCCCGGCGTAGCGGGAGAAGTCCAGCGGCTGCCCGAAGCGCACGGTCACCTCGGCGAAGACCTCGCCCAGCACGCGCCCGGCACGGCCCGGCAGCGGCACCCGGCGCGGCCGGTAGACCATCGCGACCGGGACGACGGGGGCGCCGGTCTCCAGCGTCATGCGGGCGACGCCGGTCTTGCCGCGGAACAGCCGGCCGTCGGGCGAGCGGGTGCCCTCGGGGTAGATGCCCAGCAGCTTGCCCTCGCGCAGGATGCGCATCCCGGTGCGGATGGCGTCCTCGGCGGCGCTGGCGTTGGTGCGGTCGATGGGCACCTGGCCGCTGCCGGCGAAGAAGGCACGCTGCGCGGTGCCCTTGAGCCCGTGGCCGGTGAAGTACTCGGCCTTGGCCAGGAACGTGACCCGGCGGCGCAGCGACAAGGGCATGAAGACCCAGTCGGCGGCCGACAGGTGGTTGCTCGCCACGATCGCCGCACCCTTGGCCGGCACGTGCTCGGTGCCCTCGGCGGTCGGCCGCAGCGCGAGCTTGACGATCGGCCCGACGGCCACGAACTTGAGGAACCAGTAGAACAACGCGCCTCCCTCAGCGACTGTCAGACTAGGGAGGCACGCAGCCGTCCGACAATCGGCGAGCCGTCCGGGGACATCCTGCCCCAGCCGCCGCACCCAGCGCTCCCCGGAGGACCGATGCCGCAGGCCACACCGGTGATGGCCGGGGCCGAGCCGTTCGACCTGCCGGGCGGAGGTGTGGGGGTGCTGCTCTGCCACGGTTTCACCAGCACCCCGCAGAGCATGCGGGCCTGGGGCGAGCACCTGGCCGGG
This sequence comes from Modestobacter muralis, assembly GCF_010682105.1. Taxonomy (GTDB): domain Bacteria; phylum Actinomycetota; class Actinomycetes; order Mycobacteriales; family Geodermatophilaceae; genus Modestobacter; species Modestobacter muralis. The sequence continues at coordinate 2,469 of NZ_JAAGWH010000015.1, forward strand.
GCCGGCTTCTCCGTCGTCTGCCCGCTGCTGCCCGGGCACGGCACCCGCTGGCAGGACGCCAACACCCGCACCGAGGACGACTGGTACGGGGCGCTGTCGGCCGCGCTCGACGAGCTGCTGACCCGGTGCGACGCCGTCGTCGTGGCCGGGTTGTCGATGGGCGGCACGCTGGCGCTGCGACTGGCCGAGCGCCGCCCGGACGACGTCGCGGCCCTGGTGCTGGTCAACCCCTCGCTGCTCACCGAGCGCCGGGACGCCCGGCTGCTGCCGGTGCTGGCCCGGGTGACCCCGGTCTGGGCCGCCATCGCCGGCGACATCAAGAAGCCCGGCGTCACCGAGCTGGCCTACCCGCGGCTGCCCACCCGGGCGGCGGTGGCGCTGCGCCGGCTGTGGACGGCGGTGCGGGCCGACCTGGGCTCGGTGCGCGCGCCACTGCTGGTGTTCCGCAGCGTCACCGACCACGTCGTGGAGGCCTCCTCGACCCGGCTGCTGCTCGAGCGGGCCGCCAGCACCGACACCACCGAGGTGCTGCTGCACGACAGCTTCCACGTGGCGACCCTGGACAACGACGCCCCGCTGCTGTTCGCCCAGTCCGTGCAGTGGATCCGCGACCGCGTCCCGGCCGCCCGCGGGACGACGGCGTGACCCTCCCCCGCCGCGGCCGCGGCCGCCGCGACAACGGCCTGGACGCGGTCCTGTGGCACCCGCTGCGCGACGTCGACCCGCGGGTCGGTGAGCACCTGCTCGACGTGCTGGCCGCGGCCGGCATCGCCGCCTACCTGGAGCCCTCCACCGACGTCGACCCCTACACCCGGGGCGTCTCGCTGCCCAGCCCGCCCACGGACCGGCTCTTCGTCGACCGGGCCCGGCGGGCCGAGGCCGCCGCGGTGCTCGACGTGCACGGCGGGCCGCCGGTCCCGCCCCTGCCGACGCCACCGCCCGCGCGCCCGGCGCGGGACCCGGCTGCCGACGACGCGGCCTTCGCCCGGATCGTCGCCGCCTTCGAGGCCGAGCACGGGCCGACCGCCGCCCCCGGCGAGCCGCGCGACGACCCGCCCCCGCCGCCGGCCGAGCGCTCGGTGCTCGACCTGCCCGAGGAGCACTTCGAGCCCCCGCCGCCCCCGCCGCTGCCCGTGCTGGCACCGGCCTCGCTGTACTCGCTGCTGCTGATCCTGGTCGGCGCGGTGCTCATCATCGCGCCGGGCCGGCTCGGGCTGTCGGTCGACACCGGGCTGGTGCTCGGTGTGGCCGCGCTGATCGGCGGCGTCGGCGTCCTGGTCTCCCGGATGCGGGAGCGCTCCACCGACGACGGCGACGACGGCGCGGTGGTCTGAAAGGACCCCGCTGCCCCCCACCGCTCGCAAGCTCGCGGCGGGCCCCTGCAGCGGGGCCGGACCCGCCGCGAGTGGAAGGACCCCGTCCTCCTCATCCCTCGCAGGCTCGGGACGAGCCTCGGGACGGCGCCGGGGCGAGGGGGTCCTCCGTCAGGCGTCGCCCTCGCACACGGCGCGGCGGACGAGGTCGGCTGCGCCCACCAGGCCGGCCTGGGCACCCAGCTCGGCGGCCACGATCCGCGGGCCGGGCCGGAAGCCGCGGCCGGGCAGCGCCCGCTCCAGGCGCTGGCGGGCCGGGCCGAGCACCGTCTCGCCGAGCACGCTCACGCCGCCGCCGATGACGACCACCTCGGGGTCCAGGACGGCGGACAGGTCCGCGATCCCCTGCCCCAGCCAGGTGCCCACCTCGGCCAGCAGCTCGCCGGCCAGCGGGTCACCGTCGGCGGCCGCGCGGGCGACGTCCTCGCCGGTGATCCGGTCGGGGTCGCCGTCCACCCGGTCCAGCAGGTGTGCGGCGGCGGCCGGTGAGGAGTGCGCGACCTCGCGGGCGGTGGTGCCGAGGGCGTTGCCGCTGGCGTACTGCTCCCAGCAGCCACGGTTGCCGCAGGCGCACAGCCGGCCGTCGGGCACGACCCGCATGTGTCCGTACTCGCCGGCGACACCGTGGGCGCCGCGCTGCAGCCGGCCGTCGATGACCATCCCGCCGCCGATGCCGGTGCCCAGGGTGATCATCAGCATCAGGCTGCTGCCGCGGGCGGCGCCGTAGCGGTACTCGGCCCAGGCGGCGGCGTCGGCGTCGTTGCCCACCCACAGCGGGCGCTGGAGCCGGTCGGACAGCTCCTTGCGCAGCGGCTGGTTGCGCCAGGCCAAGTGCGGGCTGAACAGCACGGTGTCGCCGGTGCGGTCGAACCAGCCGGCCGCGCCGACGCCCACGCCGACCAGCGGCCCGCCGTGCCGCTCGGCCAGCTCGTCGACGACGGCGGCGATCGCGTCCTCGGTCGCGGCCACCGACTTGCCCGGCGTAGGCCGGCGGGCGGTGTCGGTGACGGTGCCGTCGGGCAGCACGACGCCGCCGGCGACCTTGGTCCCGCCGATGTCGATGCCGAGTGCGGGCAGCGCGGCGGCGTCCTCGGCGCAGTCGTAGGGCGGGGCGCCCAGGCCGGTGTCGGGGGCGCTCATGCGACGTCGATCCGCTGGACGGGGGCAGTGTGGGGCACGGTCGTCTCCGGAGGAGCGGCCGCGTCCGGGGTGGACGCGGCGGGGTCGGGGGTGCCGGCTGCGGCGGCGCTGCCGTCCGGACGGGAGGAGGCGGCCTGGGTGGCCGCCTGGGCCCGCAGCGTCGTCGCGGCGGTGGTGAGCACGTCGGCCAGGGACTCGAGCAGGTCCGGGCGGCGGCCGCGCAGTGCGGCCAGTCCGGTGCACACCGGGCACCAGCGGCACTCCGCGGAGTGGTCGTCCGCCGCGGGTGCACCGGCCGGGGCGGCGGTGGCCGCCCCGCCCAGCAGCCCGCCGAGGACGTCGGACAGCGACGTGCCGGCGGCGTGCTCCGCGGCCACTCCCGCGGCGAACCGGCGAGCCTGCTCGACCCAGTCGGGTCCGGGGGTGGTCACGCGGTGCTCCGTTCGCTGTGGGTGGGTCCGCGGTGGACGGGTCCGGTGGTGGCCGACAGCAGTCCGGCCGGCCACTGCGCCGGGTCGGGGGCGAACCGGACCTCCAGCGTGGCCTGCCCGGTGCCCGGGGCGGTGAGGTGTCCGGAGACGACGGTGCAGCGACGCAGCAGCGCGTCCAGCGGCAGCGAGCGGCGGACGCCGGAGGCGGTGACCACCAGGTCGTCGCCCCAGCGGGTCAGCCCGACCTCGCCGCGGCGGGCGTGCGGCAGCGTGAGGTCCAGCGTCCACCCCTCCGCCGTGCGCCGGGACGCCGGCGGCGCCGACGCAGCGGGCACGGTCTCCGGGACGGCGGCGTCCAGGGGCAGCAGGTCGGCCGTCGAGACCGGCGGGACCGCGGCCTCGGCCACCTCGGTGACCGGGAGCGACAGCGCGCGCACCCGGGCGACGGCGTCGGACTGCACGGCGGCGCGGGCGGCCCACCACTCCCCCGTACCCGCCGGCAGCACCCGGGCGACGGTCGCCGAGGCGACCCGCTGGCCCAGCACCGCCAGGGCGGCGGCGGTCGCCTGCAACTGGTCCGCGGCGGCCGGCTCGGGGCGCAGCACCAGGTGCACGGCGGTGCGGGCGGGGTCGGCCAGCGGGACGGCGTCCAGCAGCTCCTCGACCGCGGCGGCGGCGTCCAGCAGCCCGGTGGCGGCACCGGGCCGGCCGGGGGTCGCGGCGGCGCGCAGGGTGGCCAGCACCCGCAGCCGGGTCGGGGCGAGCTGCCCCAGCCACCAGCGCAGGGCGCCGGGCAGGGCGAGCAGCGTGGTCGCGTCGGCGAGCGGGCCGGCGTCCACGACGACGACGTCGGCGTCCCCGGCGCGCACGTGGCCGGCGAGCGCGGCCAGCAGCGCGAACCCGGTCACCCCGGGGACGGGCACGACCGACGTGGCCGGCGGCACGGTGAGCACCGGGACGGCGGCGGCGAGCTGCTCGGCGTGCTGGGCCCACAGGGTCTCCAGCGCCGGCAGCGGGGCCACCACGTCGACCGTCACCGCGTCGGCGAGGCCGGGGACCACGGGCGGCTGGGCGCCGAGGAGCACGACCCGGGCGCCGGCCCGCGCCCGGGAGAGGGCGGTGGCGGCGGCGACGGTGGAACTGCCGGCGCCGCCCGGGCCGGTGACGAGGAGGACCTGGACGGAGCCCATCAGCCCTTGACGCGCTTCTTGAGCTCCTTGAGCGCGGTGTCCAGGATGACCTTCTCGGCCTTGCGCTTGATCAGCCCGAGCATCGGGATGGAGAGGTCGATGGTGATCGAGTAGGTGACGGTGGTGGACCCACCGGACTCGACGAGCGAGTAGGACCCGTCCTGCTGCTTCTGCATCTGGCCCTGCACCAGGGTCCAGTCGACCCGGCGGTCGCCGTCCCAGGTGTAGGCCAGGACGTAGTCGTCCTTGACCGCACCGGCGTCGAGCACGAAGTGCACCTGGGCGGCCCGCCCGTCGGGGCCGGTCTCCAGCACCTCGACCTGCTTGGCCGCGGCCACCCACTGCGGGTAGGCCGGGAAGTCGGCGATCACGGCCATCACCTCGGCCGCGGGGGCGTCGACGACGATCGACTGCGTGGACTGGTCGGCCATGGGCGGGAGGGTAGTCGCTCCGCACGTCCTCTCCGGCCCACGACCGGGGCCCACCGCCCGTTCGGGGGGTCGCTCGGCTGCTGCCCGGGCGCGTCGCCGGACTAGATTGGTGGTCGACCCCACGTCCGGGTCGGGTGCGACGGAGCTCCCGGCAGGGCGGGACAGAGAGGACCGGCGTGCGCGAGCTGAGCGTTCCCCCCACCGCCACCGTGGGCCCCGACGAGGCGCTGACCGACATGGTCACCCGCAACGCGACCGAGCACCCCGACGACGTCGGGCTGCGCCGGCAGCACGAGGACCGCTGGACCGACGTCACCTACGCCCAGTTCGCCGCCGAGGTCGCCGGGGTCGCCAAGGGCCTCGTCGCCGGGGGCGTGCAGCCCGGCGACCGGGTCGCCCTGCTGGCCCGCACCCGCTACGAGTGGACGGTCCTGGACTTCGCGATCTGGACCGCGGGCGCGGTCGTCGTCCCGGTCTACGAGACCTCCAGCCCCGACCAGGTCGCCTGGGTGCTCGCCGACTCCGGCGCCCGCGCGGTCGTCGTCGAGACCGCCGCGCACGCCGGGGTCGTGGAGTCCATCCGCAGCGAGGTCCCCGAGCTCGACGCCCTCTGGGTCATCGAGGAGGGCGCCCTGGACACCCTCACCACCGCCGGCGCCGACGTCCCCGACGGCGTCCTGGCCGAGCGGCGGGCGACGCTGGGTGCGGCCAGCCTGGCCACGCTGATCTACACCAGCGGCACCACCGGGCGGCCCAAGGGCTGCGAGCTCACCCACGCCAACTTCCTGTTCGAGATCCGCAACGGCATCAGCCTGCTGTCCGGCCACCTCAACGAGCGCGGCTCGCTGCTGCTGTTCATCCCGCTGGCGCACGTGTTGGCCCGGGTGCTGCAGGTCGGCTGCATCGACAACCGGGTGACGCTCGGGCACACCCCGGACATCAAGGACCTGGTCGGCGACCTCGGTCGCTTCCAGCCCACCTTCGTGCTCGCCGTCCCGCGGGTGTTCGAGAAGGTCTACAACGGCGCGAAGGCCAAGGCCGAGGCCGACGGCAAGGGGAAGGTCTTCGACCGGGCGGCGCAGGTGGCCATCGACTGGTCCCGCGCCCAGGACACCGGCGGCCCGGGGCTGGCGCTGCGGGTCCAGCACGCGCTGTTCGACCGGCTCGTCTACGGCAAGCTGCGGGCCGCGCTCGGTGGCCGGTGCCACGCCGCCATCTCCGGTGGCGCCCCGCTGGGCGACCGGCTGGGTCACTTCTTCCGCGGCCTGGGCGTCACCGTCTTCGAGGGCTACGGGCTCACCGAGACCACCGCCGCCGCCGCGGTCAACCACGACGTCGCCCTGCGCATCGGCAGCGTCGGGCGGCCGCTGCCCGGCGTCGACGCGATGATCGCCGAGGACGGCGAGGTGCTCGTGCGCGGCGGCATCGTGATGCGCGGCTACTGGCGGAACGAGCAGGCCACCGCCGAGGCGATCGACGCCGACGGCTGGTTCCGCACCGGCGACATCGGCGAGCTCGACGCCCAGGGCTTCCTGACCATCACCGGCCGCAAGAAGGAGATCCTGGTGACCGCGGCGGGCAAGAACGTGGCCCCCGCGGTGCTGGAGGACAGGCTGCGCGCCCACAAGCTGGTCAGCCAGTGCATCGTCGTCGGCGACCAGCGGCCCTTCATCGGCGCCCTGGTCACCCTGGACCCCGAGGCACTGCCGGCCTGGCTCAAGAGCGTGGGCAAGGACGCCGCGCTGACCCCGGACCAGCTGCGCGAGGACCCGGAGCTCCTGGCCGAGCTCGACCGCGCGGTCGCCGAGGCCAACAAGGCGGTCTCCCACGCCGAGGCGATCAAGAAGATCCGGGTGCTCGGTGAGGACTTCACCGAGGCCAACGGCACGCTCACCCCGAGCCTGAAGCTCAAGCGGGCCGTGGTGATGAAGCAGCACGGCGACCAGGTCGAGGCCCTCTACGCGACCGACGCCGCCGGCTCGCGCCGCTGACCGACGGCCCCGCTGCCCCCGGGCAGCGGGGCCCTCAGCCGTCGAGGACGGCGGCGAAGGTCCCGGCGATCGTCGTCCAGGACCACCGCTCCTCCACCCACGCCCGGCCGGCCGCGCCCATGGCGCGCGCCCGGTCGGGGTCGTCGAGCAGGCCGGCCAGAACGGCGGCCACCGCCGCCGGTGAGCGCGGGTCGACCACGTGCCCGGTGACGCCCTCGACGACCGTCTCCGGCGCCCCGCCGGAGGTCCCGGCGACCACCGGCCGGCCGCAGGCCGCGGCCTCGAGGAACACCATGCCCAGCCCCTCGACGTCCAGCCCGCCCCGGCGGGTGCGGCAGGGCATGGCGAACACGTCCCCGGCGGCGTAGTGCGCCGGCAGCTCCTCGGCCGGCACGCCGCCGGTCAGGACGACGGAGTCCTGCAGGCCCCGGGCGGCGACCGCCCGGCGCAGCGCCGGTTCCAGCGGGCCGCCACCGACCAGCAGCAGCCGGGCCCGCGGGTGCCGGGCGAGCACGTCGGACCAACCGGCGACCAGCACGTCCTGCCCCTTGCGCGGCACCAGCCGGGACACGCAGACCACGACCGGGGCGTCGCCGAGCCCGTGCCGGGCGCGCACCGCCGCACCGTCGACGTCCGGGCTGAACCGGTCGACGTCCACGCCGGGTGAGAGCTGCACCAGCTCGGTGCGGTCGCCCAGCGCCGGGGCGAGCCGGTGCCGGGTGTAGTCGCTGATGTAGGTGACGGTGTCCAGGCCGCCGGCGATGCGGCGCATCACCTGGCGGGCGCCGGGCAGCGCCACCCAGCCGGTCTCGTGCCCGTGCGTGGCCCCGACCAGCCGTTCGACCCCGGCCCGGCGCAGCGCCGGGGCCAGCAGGCCCAGCGGTGCGGCGGCGCCGAAGAACACCGTCCGGCAGTCGCGCGCGCGGGCCAGCCGGACGGCGGCCCGGGCGGCGCCGGGGGTGGGCAGCAGCATCCCGGTGGGCATCCGCACGACCTCGTAGGGCAGGCCGGCGTCGTGCAGGTGCGACCCGGGGTGGTCCGACGCCAGGACGACCAGCGACTCCGGGGGCCGGGTGTCCAGCAGGGCGGCGACGAAGGTCTGGATGCCGCCCTGCCGCGGCGGGAAGTCGTTGGTCACGACCAGGGTGCGGTTCACCGGCCGCGCACCTCCGTCCAGTCCTCGGCGAAGGCGATCCGCTGTGCCGACGTGGGGTGGCTGCCGAAGAACCACTGCCAGCCCGCCGGCGGGTCCGGGTCGCTGAGGTTGGCCGAGCCCAGCGACCGCTGGACGGCGATGAAGGACGCCGGGTCACCGGTGAGATCGAGGGCGTGCAGGTCGGCCCGGGCCTCGATGTGCCGGGACACCAGGTTCTGCACAGGCGTCGACACCAGCGTGCCCAGGGCCAGCAGCAGGAGCAGCAGACCGACGACCTGGCCGTCACCGGGACCGCTCGCCCCTGCCCGGCGCAGCAGCGGGGTGGAGCTGAGCAGCCAGCCGAGCAGCGCCGTCCCCGCGCCGGCACCCAGCGCACCGATCAGCGTGCCGGTGAGGACGTCGTCGTTCGCGACGTGTCCGAGCTCGTGGGCGGCGATGGACTCGACCTGCTCGTCGGGCACCTGCTGGAGCAGGGTGTCGTAGACGACGATCCGGCGGGTCGAGCCGAAGCCGGACACGTAGGCGTTCAGTGCGGTCGTGCGGCGGCTGGCGTCGGCGACGAGCACGTCCTCGACCGGGGTGCCGCTGCGCTCGGCCAGCGCGAGCAGCTCGGTGCGCAGCGGGCTGTCGGGCATCGGCGCGAAGCGGTTGAACGCCGGCTCGATGAGCAGCGGGTAGAGGAACGACCCGACGACCACCAGGGCCGCGGCCCCGCCTCCGGCCCAGGCCCACCAGGTGCGCGGTGCCCGGCGGGCCAGCCAGACCAGCGCCAGCAGGCCGACCGCGGTGATCCCGGCGTTGATGGCGGTGGAGGTGGCGACGTCGCGGGCCCACAGGCCCCAGCCACGGGTGGACAGCCCGTAGCGGTGCCGGACGACCTCGGCGTACGCAGCCAGCGGCAGGGTGGCCAGCCGGCCGGCCACCAGGAGGGCCACCGCGCCCAGCAGCACCTGCCAGCCCCATCCCCCGCCGAGCGGCCGGGCCACCGTGCGGGCAGTGGCCGCACCGGCCCGGGTCAGCCCGAAGACGGCGGAGACGGCCAGCCCGAGCAGGAGCGAGGCGAGCGACGCCGGGCGCAGGGCCTGGGCGAAGGACTCGGCGCGGGCCGCCTGCTCGGGGGTGAAGGCGGCGCCCGGGTCGACGGGGGTCCGTCCGCCGGCCGGGGCGGGCAGCAGGTCCCAGGGGGTGACGACCACGATCACCACGACCAGGGCCAGGCCCAGCACCGCGGCCACCGCCAGGGCGGGCCGGCGGGCGGTGGGCCGGACCCCGACGGCGGTGCTCATCCGGGGGGCCCCGAGCAGGTCAGCGTGGACACGGCGGCGAGCTTAGGCAGCCGGTCTGTGCGCGCGCCCCGGGCCGCAGCGGCCGGGCCGACGGGTCCCGGGCCGACGGGTCCCGGGCCGCCGGTCACCCGGCCGGCGGGCTCGGACCGCCGGTCGCACCGCCGGCGCGGTCAGCCGAGCAGGCGGCGGGCGCCGACGTAGCCCTTCATGTCCACCGTGGAGACGAGCACCGGCTGACCGAACGTCGAGGCGTGCACCATCTGGCCCTTGCCGATGTAGATGCTCACGTGGCTGACCGGTCGAACTGCTGCTCGTAATCGCCGACCCGGGAGGCGAGGTCGTCCTGGCGGGCGGTGGTGTCGGCCAGCGTCTGCTCCGCGGCGGCTGCGGCGGCCTCCGCGTCGATGCGGCCTGCGCGGCGGCCGCGGCGGCCTCGGCCACCTGACCGAGCACCTGGTCGGTGTGCCCGGCGATCGTGTCGAGGGTGGTGACCTGGGCCAGGAACTCGTCGGTCGAACCGCTGGTCATCAGGGCGTTGAACCGGGACAGGTTCTCGCCGGTGAAGGCGCTGCGGGCGATCCAGCGCACCGGCTCGTCCAGCGCGTCGAGCTGGACCCGGGCGTCGGCGACCGCCTGCTCGGCGGCCTCGGCCGCGGCTCGCTGCTGGGCGAGCGTCTCCCGGGCCTCGTTGAGCTGCTCGGTGACGACCTCGGGCTCGTGGGTGGCGTCGGGGACCAGCCGGGTCGCCTCCTCGGCGGTGGCCGCGTGGGTGACCGGGTCGCCGGGTGTGGCGGCGGCGGAGCCGGGCAGGAGGGCCAGGGTGAGGCTCGCCGTGACGCCCACCAGCAGTCCCGCGGTGAGCCGGGCGTCCGGTCGTGCCCCGGGGCGGGCGGCACGCCGGCCGACGGTGCGGTCGGCGGGTGCGGGCACCCGGGTGGTCCGGTCACGGGGCTGAGGGCTCGCCACGGGCGGCGGGACTCCGTTTCTCCTGGTCGACCGCCGGTCCGGTCAGCCGCCGGGCCGGGCCGGAGGCCCTGTCGCGTCCTGGTCGACGCGGTGCTCGGGGCTGTGCGGATCCGGGAGGAGCCACCCGGTGCTGCGGCGGCTCCCCGTCCATCGACCCGGCTCAGGGTCTGGCGGTCGGGCGGTGCCCGGCCGAAGTCACCCTCTGTGTTGACGACGTCTCGTACGGACACGACGAACTCAGGTCCGTGACCGGATCGAGATGGCCCCGTCAAACGACCATGTAGAGCAGGAAGCTGACAAGTCACAGACGTGCCATGTGTCAGCTCACATGACGGCGACCCTGGATGAATGCATCCTGATGACGCAGGGGCGGAACCAGCCCGAACTCTGCCAACGCACGGACCGCCTCCTGCTCCACCTCGTCGAGCTCGACCAGCGACCACGGGTCGTCGGCGGAGGCGTCGACGCGAGCGTCACCCCCGGCGTCGGGACGCCCGGGCGCGTCGCCGGCCGCGACGGCGCCCATCGACCCGCCCCACGGCTGCCCGGCGTCCGACTGCCCGGCCGCGACCGCGGGCTGCGGGGCCTCGACGCCCGGCCGGCGACGGGTCAGGGGCACGACGGTGGGGTCGCTCCCCCGCCAGCCGGGCGGCGCCCCCAGCAGGACGGTCACGACGCAGTCGTCGCAGCCGTGACCGCGGACGGTGCAGGTGTCACAGTCGATGAGCACGACGGCTCTCCTTCTCTCTCTCCGGGTCCGGACAGCGCGGACGTTAGGGAAGGGCACCGACAGTTCCGTCCCACCGCCGCCCGGCTCCCGGGTCCGGCCCGGCCGCCCGGCGTGGGCTGCACGGAACTGTCGGACACCCGACCTAGCGTCCGGTACGTGCTGTTCCCCCCTGTCCCACCGTTCCCGCCGGACGCACCCGGGGCGCCGCCGGACCGAGCCGGGTGGCAGCAGGTGGCACTGCCGGTGCACGGCGCCGCAGCACCCGACGTCTCCGCGCCCGGGCGGCCGCGGTACCACCAGGCCACGATCGACGACCTGGGCACCGCCCTGGCCGAGGTGACCTTCGTGGTGGTCGACCTGGAGACCACCGGCGGCTCGCCCAAGGACAGCGCGATCACCGAGATCGGCGCCGTCAAGGTCCGCGGCGGCCAGGTGATCGGGGAGTTCCAGACCCTGGTCGACCCGGGGCACGCGATCCCGCCCTACATCAGCGTGCTCACCGGCATCACCACGATGATGGTCGCGGCCGCCCCGCGGATCGCCGCGGTGTTGCCCGGGTTTCTGGAGTTCGCCCGCGGCACCGTCCTGGTGGCCCACAACGCCCCGTTCGACCTCGGGTTCCTGCGTGCGGCCTGCGAGGCCAGCGGTGTGGCGTGGCCGGCGTTCGCCTCGGTCGACACCGCCGTCCTGGCTCGTCGGCTGCTCACCCGCGACGAGGTGCCCAACTGCAAGCTCGGCACCCTCGCGCCCTTCTTCTCCGCCCGGACCCAGCCCACCCACCGCGCCCTCGACGACGCCCGCGCCACCGTCGACGTGCTGCACGGCCTCTTCGAGCGACTGGGGCCGCTGGGCGTCACCTCCCTGGAGGAGCTGACCGGCCTCACCCGCCAGGTCGACCCGCGCCGCCGGCGCAAGCGCCACCTCGCCGAGCACGTGCCCCACGGCCCCGGCGTCTACGTCTTCCGCGGTCCCGGCGACGAGCCGCTCTACGTCGGCACCTCCGGCGACCTGCGCACCCGGGTCCGCAGCTACTTCTCCGCCGGCGAGCAGCGCAGCCGGATGACCGAGATGATCACCCTCGCCGAGCGGATAGAGGCGCTGCCCTGCGCCCACGACCTCGAGGCCGCCGTCCGCGAGCTTCGGCTGATCGCCCAGCACAAGCCGCGGTACAACAAGCGCTCGCGCTTCCCCGAGCGGGCGCTGTGGGTCCGCCTCACCGACGAGCCCTTCCCCCGGCTGTCGGTGGTCCGCCGGGAGGTGCCCGGGGCGGGCACGTTCCTCGGTCCCTTCCCCGACCGCCGGGCGGCCGAGTCCGCCGTGGCCGCGGTGCACGAGTCCCTGCCGCTGCGGCAGTGCACCGGCCGGCTCTCGCTCACCGTGCTGGGCAGCGCGTGCGCGCTGGCCGGGATGGGGCGCTGCGGGGCGCCGTGCACCGGGGCGCAGAGCCGGGAGGAGTACGCGTCGGTGGCCGAGGTCTTCGCCGCCGCCGTCGACCACGACCCCCGCGGCCTGATCGCCCCGCTGCTGGAGCGCGTGGAGCGGCTGGCCACCGAGGGCCGCTACGAGGACGCCGCCGAGCTCCGTGACCGGGCCGCCGTGCTCGTGCGCGCCGTGCGCCGCCGGCAGCGGCTGGCCTCGCTGGCCGCGGTGCCCGAGCTGGTGCTGGCCCGGCCCGACGGGGAGGGCGGGTGGCAGCTGTCGGTGGTCCGCAACGGCCGGCTCGTGGCCGCCGGGGTGGCCGTGCGCGGCCGCTCGGTCCGCGGGTACCTCGCCGACCTGCGCGTCACCGCCGAGACCACCACCACCCCGGAGGGCGAGCTGGCCGCCACGGTGGAGGAGACCGAGCTCGTGCTGCGGTGGATGGAGAAGCCCGGCACCCGCCTGGTCGACGTGACCGGCACGCTCGCCAGCCGCACGCCCGGCACCGGCGACTACAGCGGCTTCCTCGCCCTGGTCGAGGCCGGCCGGGCCGAGCGCGACCCCTTCGCCGACAACCGGGCGCTGGGCACCCGCTCTCAGCCCGACCGGGTCACCCCAGGCCGCCCTCCCGAGCCCGGCCGGCGGTCCCGGCCCCGACCCGATGGCCGCACGCCAGGACGGCGCGGGCGGAGCGCGACCGGGCTAGCATCCCCGTCGTGATCACCGCCATCGTGATGATCGATGCCGCCACCGACTCGATCGGCGAGGTCGCCGAGGCGGTCGCCGCCCTGCCCGGCGTCAGCGAGGTGTACTCCGTGGCCGGCGGGGTCGACTTGGTCGCGCTGGTCCGGGTGCACGAGTTCGAGGAGATCGCCCAGGTGATCGCCGGGCGGATCAACAAGGTCCCCGGCGTGCTGGACACCGACACCCACATCGCCTTCCGTGCCTACTCCCGGCATGACCTGGAGGCGGCGTTCTCGATCGGCTTCGAGTCCGCCGACTGACGAAGGACCCCGTTCCCCCCACGCCTCGCCAGGCCAGCGGGGGCGGCTCGGTGATGTCGGTCAGCCGACGGCGGCGGCGCGGGCCAGCTGGCTGACCTGGACCCACTGGTCGAGCTTGGCCGCGGCGCGGCCGTCGTCCACCGCGGCGGCCGCCCGCTCCAGCCCGGCCGCCAGCACGTCGTGCAGCCGGCCGCCGTGGGTGTCGAAGGCGGCCAGCGCCGCGGCCGCGTTCAGCAGCACCGCGTCCCGGACCGGGCCACGCTCCCCGGCCACCAGGCGGCGCACCACCTCGGCGTTGACCTCGGGCCCACCCCCGCGCAGGGCGCCGGGCTCGGCCACGGGCACACCGAACGCCGTCGGGTCCAGCCGCTCGGGCACCACCTCGCCGTCACGGACCACCCACACCGCCGAGGTGGTGGTGGTCGTCAGCTCGTCGAGTCCGTCGTCACCGCGGAAGACCAGCGCCCGGGTGCCGCGGTCGGCCAGCACCTGGGCCAGCACCGGGGCCATCCGGGTGTCCGCGCAGCCGATCGCGGCGGCCACCGGGCGGGCCGGGTTGGTCAGCGGCCCCAGGAAGTTGAAGACCGTGCCGATGCCCAGCTCCCGACGGGGGGCGGCGGCGTGCCGCATGCCCGGGTGGAACACCGGGGCGAAGAAGAAGCCGATCCCGGCGTCGCGGACGCACCGGGCCACCGCGGGCGCCGGCAGGTCGATGACCACGCCCAGTGCCTCCAGCACGTCGGCCGTGCCGGACGCCGAGGACGCCGCACGGTTGCCGTGCTTGGCGACCGGCACCCCGACGGCGGCGGTGACCAGGGCGGCCATGGTCGAGATGTTCACCGTCTGGGCGCCGTCCCCACCGGTGCCGACGATGTCGACGCAGTCGACCGGCAACGGGACCGGCGTGGCCTGGTCGAGCATGGTCGCGGCCATCCCGGCGACCTCGTCGGGCGACTCCCCCTTGGCCCGCAGCGCCACGACGAAGCCGGCCACCTGCGCGGGGGTCGCCTCACCGGTCATCACCTGCCGCATCGCCCAGCGGGTGTCGTCCGCGGAGAGGTCCTCCCGGCGGATCAGCCGGGTGAGCAGTCCCGACCAGGTCGGGCGGAGGTCGGCCACCGCGTCAGCGACGGACGGCGGGACGCTGCTGCGCCCGCGCGCGCAGCAGCCCGGCGACCACCTCGGTGGCCGTCAGCGGGTCGATCGGGTAGGCCAGGGTGGCGTCGGCCAGCGACCAGTGCGCCAGCCAGCGGTCGGCCTGCCGGGCGATCAGCACGACGAGCTGCGGGCAGTCGGCGATCTCGTTCTTCAGCTGCCGGCTGATCCCCATGCCACCGGTCGGCTGCGCCTCGCCGTCGAGCAGGCACAGGTCGATGCCGCCGACGTCGACCGCGGCGACCACCTCGTCACCCGTGGCGCACTCGACGTACCGCAGCGGGCCGACGTCGGCCGCCGGGGAGCTGCCCAGGGCAGTGCGCACAGCGGCACGGACCTCTGCCCGCTGACTGAAGACCAGCACGGTGGCCGGCGCGGCGTCGACGCTCACCCGGCGGAGCCTAGCGGGCAGCGCTCCCCTCCGGGGAGCCTGACCGCGTACCCTCAGGTTGTGTACAACCGGCATGTCACGCAGGACGCGCCACGCGGACCCGACCCCACGTCGTGGGAACCCTGTCCCGATGCCATGATGAGCCCGTGACAACGGCCCCCGTGGCGAGCAGCACCTTCGACACCTCGCGGGTGCACTCCCTGACTCGACCGAACATGGTCAGCGTCGGCACGATCGTCTGGCTCTCCAGTGAGCTGATGTTCTTCGCCGGCCTGTTCGCCATCTACTTCACCGCGCGCGCGCGGGCGCTGGAGGGCTGGCCCCCGGAGCCCACCGAGCTCGACGTCCCCTACGCGACGGTCTTCACCCTGATCCTGGTGGCCTCGTCGGTCACCTGTCAGTACGGGGTGTTCGCCGCGGAGATCGGGAACGTCTACGGGCTGCGCCGGTGGTTCACGATCACCTTCGCGATGGGCCTGACCTTCGTCCTCGGTCAGGCGAACGAATACCGCAACCTCATCGTGAACCACGACACGACGATCGCGTCCTCGACGTACGGGTCGGCGTTCTACCTGACGACCGGCTTCCACGCCCTGCACGTCATCGGCGGCCTCGTGGCCTTCGTCTTCGTGCTCATACGGTCCACCATGGGCCGTTTCACGCCTGCCCAGGCGACCTCGGCCATCGTGGTGTCCTACTACTGGCACTTCGTCGACGTCGTGTGGGTCGGTCTCTTCGTCACGATCTACCTGATCAAGTAGGGAACCGGGTGTCCACTCCCACCGCCTCATCCGTCGCCCCCGCCGAAGGCCGTCGCCGCGGGCTGCGCCGTCTCCTGCCGGAGGACGGCACGCCGGCCGCCGCAGCTCGCGACCGGCGTCGGTCCAAGCAGCGCCGCCGACTGGCCAACGTCGCCGGCCTGATGGCTGCCCTGGTGCTGACCGGGGTGGGCTACTCCGCGCTGGCCCCCGGTGCCAGCGCCGCCGACGACTCGACCGGCAACCCGTCCAACGCCGTCGAGGCCGGCCGGGAGCTCTACACCCGCAGCTGCATCACCTGCCACGGCTCCAACCTGCAAGGCGTCACCGACCGCGGGCCGTCCCTCATCGGAGCCGGCGAGGCCGCCGTCTACTTCCAGGTGCACACCGGCCGCATGCCGCTCGTCCGCCAGGAGGCCCAGGCCGCCGAGCGCCCGCCGATCTTCTCCGAGGAGGAGATCGACCAGCTCATGGCCTACGTCCAGGAGAACGGCGGCGGGCCCACGCTGCCCTCCGGCGACCTGCGGGACGGCGACCTGGCCGAGGGTGGCGAGCTGTTCCGGCTCAACTGCGCCCAGTGCCACAACTTCACCGGCCAGGGCGGCGCGCTGTCCTCGGGCAAGCGCGCACCCTCGCTGGCCGAGGCCAACGACCTCACCATCTACGCGGCCATGCTGCACGGCCCGGAGAACATGCCCGTGTTCGGCGACAACCAGCTGAGCCCGGACGAGAAGCGCTCGATCATCGACTACGTGCAGACCATGAAGGCCAGCGCCGACCCCGGCGGCTACGGCGCCGGCCGTGTCGGCCCGGTCGCCGAGGGCCTGGTCATCTGGGTCGCGGCCGTCGGCGCCCTGCTCTTCGGCATCTTCTGGATGGGGACCAAGGCGTGACCACCACAGACCCCCGCCCCGGCTCCACCGGCGGCGCCGACGAACCCGGGCAGCTGCACGGCGGCCCGGACGACGACTACTCGCCGGAGCAGCTCGCGGCGATGGACCGGACCGAGCTGGACCGCCTCGGCGCCCGGCTCGACGGCGTCGAGATCCTGCACGTCGAGCCCGTGGCCCCGATCGGGTCGGCGCTGGACAAGAAGAACACCCGGCTCGTCACCCTGTGGTTCGCCCTGGCCGGCCTGCTGTCGCTGGCGTTCGTGGTCGTCTTCCTCGGCTCGGGATGGTTCCTGCCCAGCTGGGAGTGGCGCATCGAGAGCGGCACCTGGCAGTCGCTGTACACCCCGCTGCTGGGCGCGACCATGGGCGGGGCGTTGATCGCCGTCGGCGTCGCCCTGGTGCTCTACGTCAAGAAGCTGCTCCCGCACGAGACCGCCGTCCAGGACAAGCACGACGGCTCGCACTTCGACCGTGTCACCACCGGCGCGACCCTGATGGGCGGCCTGGACAACTCCGGCCTCCCCCGCCGGAAACTGCTCGTGGGCGTCCTCGGCGTCATGAGCCTGGCGTTCGGCGCGATGCTCGTCTCGCTCCTGGGCGGGTTCATCAAGAACCCGAACAAGGGCAACCCGCTGGGCACCACCCCCTGGGCCGAGGGCGTCCGCCTCCTCCGTGACGACGGCACCCCCATCCGCCCCGGTGACCAGCAGCCCGGCTCGCTGGCCACGGTCTTCCCGGCCGTCGAGGGCGGTGACCGCGCCTACGACGCCGCGGTCATGCTCATCCGCCTCCGCCCCGAGCAGATCGAGTCCCTCGTCCCGGCCGCCGGCCGCGAGGACTTCGGCGTCGGTGACTACGTCGCCTACTCCAAGGTGTGCACCCACGCCGGCTGCCCGGTGTCGCTCTACGAGCAGGAGACCAGCCGCATCCTGTGCCCCTGTCACCAGTCGCAGTTCGACGTGACGCAGGGCGCCCGGCCGGTGTTCGGACCTGCCACCCGGTCCCTCCCGCAGCTGCCCATCTCGGTCGACGAGGAGGGGTACTTTGTGGCTAGAGGAGACTTCCCCGAGCCGATCGGGCCGTCGTTCTGGAACATTGGGAGGCTCAACTGATGGCCACCAGCACCGTGCCCGGGCCAGGGGCGCCCGCAACACTCGTCGGCAAGGCGGCCTTCGAGGTCGACGACCGACTGATCGTCGCCGGACCCGTCCGGCGCACGCTGAACAAGGTCTTCCCCGACCACTGGTCGTTCCTGCTGGGCGAGATCGCTCTCTACTCGTTCATCATGCTGCTGCTGTCTGGCACCTACCTGACGTTCTTCTACGACGCGTCCATGAAGGAGATCGTCTACGAGGGGTCGTACTCGGCCCTGCGTGGGATCGAGATGTCGGCGGCCTACGAGTCGACGCTGGACATCTCCTTCGACGTCCGTGGTGGTCTGTTCATCCGGCAGATGCACCACTGGGCGGCACTGCTGTTCGTCGCGTCGATCGTCGTCCACCTGCTCCGCATCTTCTTCACCGGCGCCTACCGGCGCCCGCGTGAGACGAACTGGTTCATCGGTGTCGGCCTGCTGGTGCTGGCCATGCTCGAGGGCTTCGCCGGCTACACCCTCCCCGACGACCTGCTTTCCGGCACCGGCCTCCGCATCTTCTCAGCTGTCTTCCTCTCCATCCCGGTGATCGGGACGTGGGTCTACTTCACCGTCTTCGGTGGGGACTTTCCCGGTGAGCTCATCATCGGCCGGCTCTACATCCTGCACGTGCTGATCATCCCGGCGGTCCTGCTGGCGCTCATCGCGCTCCACCTGCTGATCCTGGTGAAGCAGAAGCACACGCAGTTCCCGGGTGCCGGTCGTACCGAGCACAACGTGGTCGGCAACCGGCTCTTCCCGACCTTCGCGGCCAAGGCGACCGGCCTGCTGTTCATCGTCTTCGGCGTGCTCGCGGCGCTCGGTGGCCTGGTGCAGATCAACCCGATCTGGCAGATGGGCCCCTACAACCCGTCGCAGGTCTCCGCCGGCTCCCAGCCCGACTGGTACATCGGCTTCGTCGACGGCGGATCGCGCATCATGCCCCCGTGGGAGATCGACCTGTGGGGCTACCACATCCCGCCGGTCCTCTGGGGCGCCCTGGGCATCCCCGGGATCATGTTCTCGCTGCTGGCGTTCTACCCGATCATCGAGCGCAAGCTCACCGGTGACACCGCCAGCCACCACCTGCTCCAGCGACCGCGCGACGTCCCGGTCCGTACCTCGCTGGGCGCGATGGCGATCACCGCCTACCTGGTGCTCTTCATCTCCGGTGGCAACGACGTCGTGGCCGACAAGTTCGACATCAGCCTCAACGCCATGACCTGGGCCGGCCGCATCGGCTTCCTGATCCTGCCGCCGATCGTCTACTGGGCGACCTACCGGCTGTGCCTGGGCCTCGAGCAGCACGACCGCGAGGTGCTCGAGCACGGCATCGAGACCGGTGTCATCCGTCGCCTGCCCAGCGGTGAGTTCATCGAGGTCCACCAGCCCCTGGGCCCGGTGGACGAGCACGGCCATGGCATGCTCGCCTATGGCGGTGCCTCAGTGCCGAAGAAGATGAACCAGGTCGGTGGCGCACGCCGCGCGATCCGGGGCTTCTTCAAGCCGATCGAGGAGCCCGCGGCTGTGCAGCGCGAGGCCGAGCAGGAGGCTCGCGGCCTCGAGTCCGAGCAGGCGCGCCGTCAGCTCACCGGCTCGGGTCGCCCGTCCGAGGGTGGCCGCCCGTCCGAGGGTGGCCGCCCGTCCGAGGGCGGCAAGCCCCAGCAGGAGCCCCGCGCCTGACCGAACAACACGAGCACCACACAGCAGGGGCCCCGGCGGTATCGTCCGCCGGGGCCCCTGCTGCATCCCCGGCCTACGTCGATCGTCCCTGAGCCTCAGCCACTCCCCTCCCTGTTCGGCACCTGCGCCACCTGACGGGAAGCGTCCGCATCGGTCGACGTCGAGGACCCATGTCGCGTTAGGACAGCGAGGCGTTCCCCCTCGGTTCACGACTCACGTGAGCCAGAGCTGGATCAGCCCCCCGCCGAGTGAGGTGGTGCGGCTCCATCGCTGGTCGGTCCGGTGACGACCGCGCGGTGCCCCGGTGCAGGGGGTGCACCGTCCAGGGTCTCCTTCTCGCGAGCTGGGATGCGCCGTCGTCGTCCACTCAGACAGCGTCGCGGTACGCCGTACGGGTCTCGTCCGCTGGGCCGGACCGGTCGCTACTCACTTCCTGCCCGGCTCCGTGTGCGGGACCGCGCCGGAGAGAGCGCACTGTCGACCGCTGTCCGGGTTCTTGCCGCGAGTCTCCCGGACCCGCTGACGACGACTACGAGCGTCAGCCGGCCGCGCACCACCGGCGCCTTGAGTGCTCGATCCGGCGCGGGGTCGGCTACCCGTTCGACGCGGTCAGTTCGCACGCCGGGCCTCTGTCCACCCGAGCATCCGACCCCGCCGACCGTTCCGGTGGCCGCCCCGTCCGCCGACCGCCCGACCTGCCGACCTGCCGACCTGCAGCCCCGCCGACCGTTCGGCAGGGCCGGGCCATCCGCCGAGCCGCCGATCACCCGAGCTCCCGGCCCGGCGACCGTTCGGGTGGCCGGCCTGTCCTGCACGCCCCGGACCACCCGATCACCCAGCCGCTCAGCCGCGCTGGCCTGGACACCGGACACGCGTCCTGTCGGTCTGGGTCGCTGCCTCGAGCCACCGGGGACGTGCTGACGCGCCGCTCACGCCGCTCGTGTGCCGTCCGCAGCGGCCCGTCGGCGCTGCGAGCGTTCGAGGACAGCGCTTGTTGCCTTGGGACGAGCCCGGCCGACGGCGCCGGGACCTCGGACCGGCAACGACTCCGGCTCGACAGGGCATGGGCCGTAGGCACCCGACCGGGGCAAGCCCCACCCGCCCGGGTACGGGCGTTCAGGAGCTCACAGCCCGTCCTGCGGCGGCCCGAGCCCCTGGCATCCGCACCCAGCCACCCGCTCCGACTCAGATGGGCAGGAAGCGGACAGCCGCGTTCAGGCCTGGAGGTGAGGTGCGAGCGCTCACCTGTGGGCCGACCCGAGACATCGCCCCGCGACGCACGACGGGCCCCTCCCCGGGTGGGAAGGGGCCCGTCATGGACGAGAAGTGCTGGTGTCAGCTGTGCGCGTTCTGCCCGACGTAGTACTCGAAGAGCAGGCCTCCGATGGTGCACAGCAGCGCGATTCCGGCGATGAGGATCAGCCAGGGGTAGTAGAACGCCAGCGCCAGACCCATCAGCGCGGCCGAGAGGGCCAGGCCGAAGGGCCAGTAGCTCGCCGGGCTGAAGAAGCCCAGCTCGCCGGCGCCGTCTGCGATCTCGGCGTCCTTGCTGTCCTCGGGCCGGGCGTCGATGCGCCGGCTGACGAACCAGAAGAAGCCACCGATCAGCGCGGTGAGCCCACCGGAGAGTGCCAGCGCCGTGGTGCCGATCGGCTCCCTGGACCAGATGCCGTAGACGAGCGCGGCCACGACGCAGAACACCGTGATCAAGTTGAAGATGAGCGCTTCGACCTTCACGGCCGCTCCTCCTGGTGTTGCAGGGTGGTCGGGTCAGTCATTCGAGGCCGCCGCGGACGACTGCTCACGCTCGAGGTCGAGCGGCCGGGTCGATGTGGAGTTGCCCGGCTGACCGATGCTCTCGAGCGCGTCGTAGGTCGACAGACCGTCCTCGCGGGCGGCGAGGTAGGCCTCGTAGTCGGCCTGGTCGACCGAACGGACCTCGAAGTTCATGTAGGCGTGGTACGTCCCACACAACTCGGCGCAGCGGCCCACGAAGGCACCCTCCTCGCGGACGGTCACCTCGAAGACGTTGTCGCGGCCGTTCTCGTTGCCCGGGATGACGTCGAGCTTGAAGAGGAACTCCGGCACCCAGAACGAGTGGATGACGTCCGCGGACGCCAGCTCGAACCGGATCGTCTGGTCGGTGGGGACCACCAGGATCGGGATCTCGGTGCTCGACCCGACCGT
This sequence comes from Modestobacter muralis, assembly GCF_010682105.1. Lineage (GTDB taxonomy): Bacteria > Actinomycetota > Actinomycetes > Mycobacteriales > Geodermatophilaceae > Modestobacter > Modestobacter muralis. The sequence continues at coordinate 23,785 of NZ_JAAGWH010000015.1, forward strand.
GGACACCGGCTCGCCGCCGTTGGCGTCGGTGGTGTCCGGGTAGACGAACTGCCAGTTCCACTTGAACGCGTTGACCGCGATGGTCACGTCGGGGTCGGCGCTGCGCTGCATGACCCGGTTCTGTGTGCTCACGGTGAAGAAGAACAGCACCGCGATGATGATGAACGGGACGATCGTGTAGATGATCTCCAACGGGAGGTTGTACGCCGTCTGGCGCGGGACCTCGTCGCCGCGCTTGCGGTAGCGGATCGCCGCGTAGGCGATGAGCGCCCACACCGCGATGCCGACCACGAGGGCGGCGATGGTGGAACCGATCCACAGGGAGTGCATCCGAGCGGCCTCGTCGGTGATGCCCTCGGGCCATCCCCAGCTGAGCCAACTGCCCTGCACCTCACACCCGCTGAGCGTCAGAGCACCCAGGAGACCGAGCCCGGCGACCTTCGCCAGCTTGCTGCGTCGAGTCACTGCTCGCTGCCTCCTCATCCCCCACGTGGCGGAACCACGCGGTCTCACCGGCGGGTGCCCATCGGTTGCCCGACAGGCCGCGCCCACCCCGACCACAGTCTCCCCGAGACTAGCCGACCACGCTCGTCGTCCCGGGGGCGGGAGCAGGAGCGCGGCGGGTCGCGTTCCGGCGTGGCGCAGCGCGCCGGTGCAACGCCCGGCACAGCGGTCCTCTGGCGCCGGGGATGTGCCCGGTGCCTCCCCGGCACGGCACCTCACCCAGCGGGGCGGCGGCTACAGTCGGGGCGTGTACTCACGCGTGCTGACCGTGCGGTGGGTGCTGCTGCACCTGCTGGTGCTGGCGCTGTTCGTGGCGACGTTCTTCCTGGGCAACTGGCAGCTGGGCAAGGCCGAGGGCGGCGGTGGCGCGGTCAACTGGAGCTATGCGCTGCAATGGCCGCTCTACGGCCTCATGGGCCTGGGCTTCTACCTGCGGATGCTGAAGGACGAGCTCAACCGCGACCCCGCCGACGACGAGCCGGGCAACGCCGTCGTCCTGTACCAGCGGCCCCGCATCGACACCACCGGCGACCCCGAGCTGGCCGCCTACAACGCCTACCTGGCCGACCTGAACGCCAAGGCCCTCGGACAGGAGACGCCCCGTGGCCGCTGACACCACCACCCTCGCGCCCAGGACAGCCGGCGCCCTGGCCCGGTACCGGGTGCTGGCCTACGTGGTCGGCGTCATGCTGCTGGTCCTGGTCGCCGTGGCCATCCCGCTGAAGTACGCCGCGGGCGTCCCGGAGGTCTCGGCGATCGTCTCGCCGATCCACGGCCTCTTCTACGTGGTCTACCTCGTCACCGCGTTCGACCTCGCGCTCAAGGCCCGTTTCACGGCCAAGGGCACCGTCCTGGTCCTGCTGGCCGGGGTCATCCCGTTCGTGTCCTTCGTGGCCGAGCGGCGGGTGACGGCGCGGGTCCGCGCCGGCCAACCGCTCTGACCGGTCACACCTCCGCTCCTCCCCCGTCCCCTGCCTCCTGGAGACCTCCCGCATGTGCGGCCTGCTGGCCTACCTGTCCACCGACGCCGAGCGCGTCGACGAGCAGACCGTCGCGGAGGTCGAGCACGCGCTGCAGTGCGTGCGCCATCGCGGGCCCGACGACCGGGAGCTGTGGTCGGACGCACACGTGGTGCTCGGCTTCAACCGTCTGGCGCTCATCGACATCGAGGGCAGCCCGCAGCCGCTGCCCTACGCCGACGGCCGGTACCGGATCGTCTTCAACGGCGAGATCTACAACTACCTGGAGCTCCGCGAGGAGCTCAAGGCCGCCGGGGCGACCTTCGCCACCGAGGGCGACACCGAGGCCATCGTCGCCGGCTGGCACCTGTGGGGTGAGGCCGTCGTCCCGAAGCTGCGCGGCATGTTCGCCTTCGTCATCTGGGACACCCACACCGGGACGGCGTTCGGCGCCCGGGACGCGTTCGGCATCAAGCCGCTGTTCACCGCCCGCCTGGCCGACGGCGGGCTGGTCTTCAGCTCGGAGAAGAAGGCGCTGCTGGAGCTACTCGGCGGCAGCGCGGCCGCCGGCGGCGTCGACCCGGCGTCCCTGCAGCACTACCTGACGCTGCAGTACGTGCCGGAGCCAGCGACGATGCACCGCGGCATCCGCCGGATCGAGAGCGGCACCAGCTTCACCGTCGCCGACGGCGAGCTGACCACCACGCGCTGGTTCCACCCGACCTTCACCCCGCGGCCGGTCCCGGCAGGCGGTGAGCAGGCGCTCTACGCCCGCATCGCCGAGGTGCTCGACGACTCGGTGGCCAAGCACATGCGCGCCGACGTCACCGTCGGGTCGTTCCTGTCCAGTGGCATCGACTCGACGGCCATCGCCGCCCTGGCGCACAAGTACAACCCCGACCTGGTCACCTTCACCGTCGGCTTCCAGAGGCAGGCGCAGTCGGAGGTGGAGATCGCCGCGGAGTCCGCGGCGATCCTGGGCGTGAAGCACGTGCCGATCGAGGTCACCGCGCAGGAGTTCGCCGACGCCATCCCCGCCGTCGTCTGGTACCTCGACGACCCGGTCGCCGACCCCGCGCTCGTGCCGCTGTACTTCGTGGCCCGCGAGGCCCGCAAGCACGTCAAGGTGGTGCTGTCCGGCGAGGGCGCCGACGAGCTGTTCGGCGGTTACACGATCTACCGCGAGCCGCTGAGCCTCGCGTGGGCGACCAGGCTGCCGGCGGTCGGACGACGTGCGCTGGCCGGACTGTCCCGGCTGGTGCCCGAGGGCGTGCGCGGGCAGGACCTGCTGGCGCGCGCCTCCACCCCGCTGGAGCAGCGCTACTACGGCAACGCCCGCAACATGCGCGAGGACGAGCTCGCCGCCGTCCTCCCCGGCCGCGACCCGCAGCTGTCGCACACCGACGTCACCGCGGCGTACTACCGGCAGGCCCGCGCCGCCGGCTACGACGACGTGACCGCAATGCAGTACGTCGACCTCTTCACCTGGCTCCGCGGCGACATCCTGGTCAAGGCCGACAAGATCACGATGGCCAACTCCCTCGAGCTGCGGGTGCCGTTCCTGGACCCCGAGGTCTTCGCCATCGCCAGCAGCCTGCCGGTCGAGCAGCGCGTCCCCGCCCGCGGTGACGCCACCAAGTACGCACTGCGGCAGGCGATGGCGCAGATCGTGCCACCGAGGATCATGAACCGGCGCAAGCTCGGCTTCCCGGTGCCGACGGCGGACTTCCTGGCCGGCCCGCTGCACGAGTGGGCCCGCGGCATCGTCACCGACAGCCAGACCGACGAGTGGCTCGACCGCGACCACGTGCTGCTCCTGCTGGAGCGGCTGCGCTCGGCCGAGGTGCCCAGCAAGCGCATCGCCCGTCAGGTGTGGGAGGTGCTGGTGTTCATGATCTGGCACGGCATCTTCGTCGAGGAGCGCATCCACCCGGAGATCCCCGAGCCGGTCTACCCGGTCCGGCTGTGACCGGCGGGGGCCGTGCCCGGCTGGTCACCGCGCTGACCGGCTCCCTGCTGACCGCGGGTCTGCTGGGTGCCTGCTCCGGTGCCGACGAGGCCGCGCCGGCTCCCGCACCCTCGACCTCGACCTCCACCTCAGGGTCGTCGTCCGGTGGCGCCCCGGCCCCGACCGGCTCCGCAGGCCGGACGACGGCGGAGCCGACCGCGGCGCCCACCAGCGCCTCCCCCACCGCCGTGCCGACCGGGTCGCTGCCGTCCGGGTCCTTGCCGTCCGGGACGCCGGAACCGGGTCGCAGCACCGTCCCCAGCCCGTCGTCCGGACTGCCGGTCCCCGTCCCCACCGGGGCGACGACCGAGAACTGAGCCGGACGGCACCTGACCCCGGACAGCACAGTGCCCGGCACCCCTGAGGGGTGCCGGGCACTGTGACGAGGTAGACCCGCCCGCGAGGGCGGGGGCTAGCTCAGTGGAACGAGTCGCCGCAGGCGCACGAACCGCCGGCGTTCGGGTTGTCGATCGTGAAGCCCTGCTTCTCGATGGTGTCGACGAAGTCGATCGTCGCGCCGCCGAGGTAGGGGGTGCTCATGCGGTCGACGATGACCTCGACGCCGCCGTACTCGAAGGTCTGGTCACCGTCGAGGAAGCGCTCGTCGAAGAAGAGCTGGTAGCGCAGGCCGGAGCAGCCACCGGGCTGGACGGCGATGCGCAGCCGCAGGTCGTCGCGACCCTCCTGCTCGAGCAGGGCCTTCACCTTGGACGCGGCGGGGGTGCTGAGGATGACGTCGGTGGTCGTGCCGGGGGCCTGCGTGTCCTGAACGGTCATGTTGTGGTCCTCCCACACTCGAGGGTGTGCTGCTCGGCCCGCCACGAGGACGGACTCCTGCCATCAATGAGCACTGACGGCCAACACCGCCGGAGCGGAGCTGCTTCCCACTGTACGGCGCTCATGCCGGGCGGGACAGCAACTGCACCCCACCCGGAGAGGGCACGGTGGTCCACGACGGCACGGGAGGGGGTTCGCAGCCACGTAGACTCCACCCCCGTGAAGCTCCGCCTGCCCGGCCGCCGCGCCGACACCCCGACGCCGGACACGACCGTCGTCACCCCGCACGGCTCGACGGCCGTCGGCGCGGGCAAGGGCCGCCCGACCCCTCGGCGCAACGAGGCCCAGGGACGGCGCACCGGCCCGGTGCCGCCGCCGCCGACCACGCGCAAGGAGGCCTACCGGCGTCAGCGCGAGCAGCAGGTGGCCGGTCGGGGCAGCGCTCGTGAGGCCGCGGCCCGCGGCGACGACAGCGCGCTGACCGCCCGCGACCGCGGCCCGGAGCGCCGGCTGGTGCGCGACGTCGTCGACGCCCGCCGCAACCTCGGCAGCTTCTTCCTGGTCATCGCCGCCCTGCTGCTGGTCAGCCTGGTCGTGCCCAGCCAGGCGCTGAAGGTCTACTCGTCCTTCGTGCTCTACGCCTTCTTCCTGGTGCTGGTCGTCGACTCGATCATCCTGAGCCGCAAGATCAAGGCCAAGGTCGCCGAGCGGTTCCCGAACACCACGCAGAAGCCGAACAGCCTGGCCTGGTACGGCGTCAGCCGCGCCACGATGGTCCGACGGTGGCGGTACCCCAAGCCCCAGGTCGCGGTCGGCGCCGAGATGTAGGACCCCTCGCCCCCCACCACTCGCGAGCTCGTGGCGGGGCCCTGCGAGGGGGCCGGGGGTCGTTAGCCACGCTCAGGGCTACCGTCGGGTCGTGCAGACACGACGCCTCGGCCGCAGCGGCCTGACCATCTCCGAGATCGCCTACGGCAACTGGCTCACCCACGGCAGCCAGGTCGAGGAGGACGCCGCCCACGCCTGCGTGCGGGCCGCCCTCGACGTCGGGATCACCACCTTCGACACCGCCGACGTCTACGCCGGCACCAAGGCCGAGTCGGTGCTGGGCCGCGCACTGGCCGGTCAGCGCCGTGAGGGCCTGGAGGTCTTCACCAAGGTGTACTGGCCCACCGGTCCCGGCGCGAACGACCGCGGCCTGTCCCGCAAGCACATCATCGAGAGCTGCAACGCCTCGCTCAAGCGGCTGCAGACCGACTACGTCGACCTCTACCAGGCGCACCGCTACGACTCCTCGGTGCCGCTGGAGGAGACGATGACCGCCTTCGCCGACCTGGTGCGCCAGGGCAAGGTGCTCTACCTGGGCGTCTCCGAGTGGCGCGCCGAGGAGATCGCCGCGGCCGCCGAGCTGGCCCGCGAGCTGAAGGTCCAGCTGATCAGCAACCAGCCCCAGTACTCGATGCTGTGGCGGGTGATCGAGGCCGAGGTCGTGCCCACCAGCGAGCAGGAGGGCCTGTCCCAGATCGTCTGGTCGCCGCTGGCGCAGGGCGTGCTGACCGGCAAGTACCTGCCCGGCCAGCAGCCGCCGGCCGACAGCCGTGGCGGGCACGCCACCGTGGGCGGCTCGATGAAGGGCTACCTGACCGACGACGTGCTGACCCGGGTCCAGCAGCTGCGCCCGATCGCCGACGAGCTGGGCCTGTCGATGGCGCAGTTGGCCGTCGCCTGGGTGCTGCAGAACCAGAACGTCGCCGCGGCGATCATCGGGGCCAGCCGCCCCGAGCAGGTGCACGACAACGTGAAGGCCGCCGGCGTCACCCTGCCGGCCGAGGTGCTCGCCCGCATCGACGACGTCCTCGGGGACGTCGTCGAGCGCGACCCGGCCAAGACCAGCCGAGGCTGACCGGAGGACCCCGTCCTCCTCGCCCTCCGCGAGCTCAGGGCGAGCCTCGGGACGGGGCCGGGGGGGGCGGGCGCCGTCATGGCGTCCGCCCCGTCAGTTCGGGGCCAGGCCCATCGGGCCGTAGACGCGCTCGCCGTCGCGCTGGAGGGTGACCGTGGCGATGCCGCGCTCGAGCAGGTCACGCCAGGCCTCCCCCAGCCAGGACTCCGCGTCGCCCTGGTTGTCGCACGCAGGCACCTCCACCCCGAGCGTGGCGGGGTCCACGGGCGTGCCCGTCGGGTCTTCCAGCTGCCAGGTCCAGCTCATGCGGCGAGGCTAGCGAGGACGGCGTCCCGGCGCGGGGGTCGGTGACGTCGATCTTGGTTTACCCGGTTGGCCGATCGGGGCATGGGAGGCCCGCACCGCTTGCGCCCCGAGACCGCGGAGGACCCATGAGCAAGCCGACCCCTGCGGACATCCAGGCCGAGATCGACGCGACCCGTGAGCGCCTGGGCGAGACCGTCGACCAGCTCGCCGCACGGCTCGACGTGCCGGCCCGTACCCGGGCGCGGCTGACCGAGAGCGCGCTGCGCACCCGCGACACCGCGGTGGAGACCTATCGCGAGAACCCGCCGGCCGTGCTGGGGGCCGCCGCAGCGCTGCTCGCCTCGGTCGTGGGCATCGTCATCTGGAGGAGCAAGCGATGAGCAAGACCGCCAAGGCCGTCTACCGCCCCATCGGTCTGATCGGCAGCCTGGTGGCCAGCTCGATCGCCGCCACGCTGTTCCAGGTGGTGTGGAAGAAGGTCACCCGTCGGGACGACGCCCCCACCGCCATGCAGAGCGAGTACCGGCTGCGGGAGATCCTGCTGGCCTCCGCCGTCCGCGGTGCGATCGTCGCCGTCGTCAAGGCCCTGGTCAGCCGAGGCGGTGCCCGTGGCTTCACCAAGCTCACCGGCGCCTGGCCCGGCGACTGACCCTCCGCCACCCCCGTCTCCCCTCCAGACACGAAGGAACGCCCCCGATGGTGGACACCACGGACAACGCCGTCGAGCGCATCCGCCAGCGCGTGCAGGAGAAGGCCGCGCGCCGGGCGGCTGCCCGGGCGGGCGCCGACCGCGCCGCGGACCCGGCGCCCTACACGGGCGCGACGACGGCCACTGTGGTGGCCACCGAGCGCCAGGAGGCCCAGCGCCCGGCGCCGGAGGTGCCCAGCGAGGCCGAGCTGCCCGGCGTGCACGCGGAGAAGCCCACCGACATCCCCGCGCGCGGCTGGGTGCAGATCGTCAAGCGGGCCTGGGCGGAGAACGGCGCCGACAACATGCCGATCATCGGCGGCGGCGTGGCCTTCTTCGGCTTCCTGGCGATCTTCCCCGCGTTGATCGCGGCCATCTCCCTCTACGGCCTGATCGCCTCCCCGGAGACGGTGGCCCGGCAGATCGAGTCACTGTCGGACCAGCTGCCCGAGAGCGCCCAGTCCCTGCTCGCCGACCAGCTGACCGCGATCACGTCCAACAGCGGCGGGGCGCTCACCGTCAGCCTGATCATCTCGATCCTGGGCGCGCTGTGGAGCGCCTCCGGCGGCGTCGGCAACCTGATCAAGGCCGTCAACATCGCCTACGACGAGGTCGAGACCCGCAACTTCATCAAGCTGCGGCTGCTCTCCCTGGCGCTCACCCTGGGCACGATCGTCTTCGTCCTGATCACCTTCTCCCTGGTGGCCGTCGTCCCGGTGGTGCTGGACTCCCTGCCGCTGGGCGTGTTCGGCACGATCCTGGCCCAGGTGATCCGCTGGGTGCTGCTGCTCGGGGTGATGTCCGGAGCGCTGTCGGTGCTCTACCGGGTCGCGCCCGACCGCGACGCACCGAAGTTCCGCTGGGTCAGCCTGGGCTCGGTCGTCGTCACTGTCATCTGGGCGGTCATCAGCCTGCTGTTCAGCTTCTACGTCGACAACTTCGGGTCCTACGACAAGACCTACGGGGCCATCGCCGGCGTCATCGTGCTCATGCTCTGGCTGCAGCTGACCGTCTTCCTGGTGCTGCTGGGCGCGGAGATCAACTCCGAGACCGAGCACCAGACTGCGGTCGACACCACCAAGGGCGAGCCCCAGCCGATGGGCGAGCGCGACGCCACCATGGCGGACGAGGTCGCCGACCCGCCCGTCCCCAGCAAGAAGGACGAGGAGGAGGCGAAGGCCACGGCCAACGCCTGACGAAGGACCTCCTCGCCCCGGCCCCGTCCCGAGGCTCGTCCCGAGCGTGCGAGGGATGAGGAGGACGGGGTCCTGCTACTCGCGCCGGGCCCCTGCGAGGGGGCCTCAGCGGACCTTGGACTCCACGAACGGGGGCTTGCGGACGACGACGGGCTGCGGGCGGCCGCGGACGTCGACGGCCACCTCGTCGCCCTCGGTCAGACCGGCGGCGGTGTCGAGCAGGGCGAGGGCGATCCCGGTGCGCAGCGTCGGGGAGAACGTCCCGCTGGTCACCTCACCGACCTTCGACCCGTCGGCCGAGAGCACGGCCATGCCCGGGCGCGGGATGCCCCGGCCGGGCGCCTGCAGGCCCCACAGCTGGCGAGCCGGACCGGCCGCCTTCTCCGCCACGAGCGCGTCGCGACCCCAGAAGGCGTCCTTCCCCCACCCCACCGCCCAGCCCGAACGGGCCTGGTTCGGGGTGATGTCCAGCGACAGCTCGTGGCCGTGCAGCGGGTAGCCCATCTCGGTGCGCAGGGTGTCCCGGGCGCCCAGACCGCAGGGGCGGATCTGCTCGGGCTCGCCGGCGGCCAGGAGGGCGTCCCACAGCGCGTCGGCCCGCTCGGCGGCGACCAGCAGCTCGTAGCCGTGCTCGCCGGTGTAGCCGGTACGACAGACGGTGACCTCGTCGCCGCCGGAGCCGGGGGTCTCGGCGAAGGACATGTAGGACAGCTCGCCGGGCAGGCCCACCGCGGCCAGCACCTCCGCCGCCCGCGGGCCCTGCAGGGCGAGGACGGCGACCTCGGTGTGCCGGTCGGTCACGGTGACCCCGGTCGGCGCCGCCGCGGACAGCCGGGCGAGCACGTCGGCGGCGTTGGCGGCGTTGGGCACCAGCAGGACGTCGTCCGGGCCGTGCAGGTAGACGATCAGGTCGTCGACCACGCCACCGGCCTGCGGGCCGTCGGCCGCGCAGCACAGCGTGTACTGCGCCTGGCCGGGGCCGATCCGGGTCAGGTCGTTGGTCAGGCAGGAGTCCACGAACGCGGCTGCACCGGGGCCCCGCACCGTCGCCGTGCCCAGGTGGGACACGTCGAAGAGACCGACGCCCTCGCGCACCGCGGTGTGCTCGGCGATCACCCCGCCGCCGGCGTACTCGATCGGCATCGACCAGCCGCCGAAGTCGGCGAACTTCGCACCGGCGGCCACGTGCCGGTCGTGCAGCGGGGACAGCAGAGGGCGTGTCGGCGAGCTCACCCGGAGCACGCTAGTGGGCGGCTGCACCGCCGGTCGTACGCCGTCCTCAGCCCCTCCTTACGATCGTCCCCGTGCCGCCGACGATCTCTGCCACCGACCGCCCGCTCGAGAAGCTCTCCGCCGACGCCGTCGTCGTCGGGATCGGCCAGGGGCCGAAGGGCCTGCTCAGCACGCCGGGCGCCGACGCGCTCGACCGGCTGCTCGGTGGCCGGCTGCTCGCCGCGCTGACCGACCTGGGCGCCCGCGGCGCCGAGGGCGAGGTCACCAAGCTCCCGACGTTCGGCCAGGGGCCGTTCCCGGTCGTGGCGGTCGCTGGTCTGGGTGCCCCGCAGGCCGGGGGCGGCTGGTCCCCGGAGTCGCTCCGCCAGGCCGCCGGTGCGGCGAGCCGGGCGCTGACCGGCCGCGGTGCCGTCGTCACGCTGCTGGCCGCCGTCGGTGGCGCACCGGACGCCGAGCGCCTGCACGCCGTCGGTGAGGGCTCCCTGCTGGGTGCCTACGAGTTCACCGCCTACAAGTCCACGCTCCCCGCCGACCGGCCGACCCCGCCGTGGTCGTTCGAGCTCGTGGTCCCCGACGCCGGTGCCGCCAAGGGCCCGCTGGCCCGGGTGCGCGCCGTCGCCGCGGCCGTCACGTTGGTCCGCGACCTGGTCAACACCCCGCCCAACGACCTGTACCCGGCCGAGCTGGCCGCCCGTGGCGCGGCCGCCGGCAAGAAGGCCGGACTGTCGGTGGAGGTGCTCGACGAGAAGGCGCTCCTGGCCGGTGGTTACGGCGGGATCCTGGCCGTCGGCGGCGGGTCCTCGCGCCCGCCGCGGCTGCTGCGCATGGAGTACCGGGGCAAGAAGGCGAGGACCAGCGTCGCGCTGGTCGGCAAGGGCATCACCTTCGACAGCGGCGGCATCTCGATCAAGCCGGCCGCGCACATGGAGGACATGAAGAGCGACATGGCCGGCGCCGCGGCCGTCATCGCCACCGTGTGCCTGGTCGCCGAGCTCGGCCTGCCCGTCGACGTCATCGCCACCGTGCCGATCGCGGAGAACATGCCCAGCGGCACCGCCTACCGCCCGGCCGACGTGGTCACCTTCCGCAACGGCACCAAGGCCGAGATCACCAACACCGACGCCGAGGGCCGGGTCGTGCTCGCCGACGCGATCTGCCGCGCGGTCGAGGACTCCCCCGCCCACCTGCTGGAGACCTCCACGCTCACCGGCGCGCAGCTGGTGGCGCTGGGCACCCGCACGGCCGGTGTCATGGGCAGCGACGACCTGCGCGACGCCGTCGTGGCCGCCAGCCGGCGCAGCGGCGAGCCGATGTGGCCGATGCCGCTGCCCGCCGAGCTCCGTCGCGGTCTGGACTCCTCGGTGGCCGACCTGGTCAACGCCAACCCCGACCGGATGGGCGGGATGCTCGTCGGCGGGCACTTCCTGGCCGAGTTCGTCCCCTCGGGCCTGCCGTGGGCGCACATCGACGTCGCAGGCCCGGCCTACAACACCGGCAGCCCCTGGGGGTACACGCCCAAGGGCGGCACCGGCGTCCCGGTCCGCACCCTGCTGGCCACGATCGAGGACCTCATCGCCCAGGCGTAGCGCGGTCGGCCCGGCCGCCCTCACCGGGCGGCGGGGCCCGCCGGGTGGTCGCGGTTCCAGTCACGCATGCGCTGCGGGTAGCCGGTCACCTGTGCGTCGTACACCGGGACGGCGAGGTCGCGGGACAGCCTGCGGGCGGTCTCCGGCCCGTCGATGCGCCGCCGCGTCCACTCGCCGTCGGCGGCCACGAGCAGGATCGTCGTCTCGGTGACGGCCGTGCGGGGCTCGACGAAGCCCTCGACGCCGCGCCGGGTGGCCACGAACTCCTCCAGGTGCCGGACGTCGGCGGACCCCGACGCGCGGTCCAGCGTCCCGCGCCGGCCCGGCCCCGCCTCGGGTCGCGCGCGACGCCCGCGCAGTCGGTCGACCAGTCCCATGCCGTGCTCCCGTCCCCTGCGTCGCGCGCTGCTCGGCGACGTTCGCAGTCGGTGAACGGAGCACCCGGACGTGTCGTTCCCGGGAGTGGCAGGATGGGCAGGCGCACGATCGTTGTGCCCGGCACCACACCGGGTCACCCAGCACTGAGGAGCACTTGTGAGCGCACCCACCACCCCCGCTGACCTGGTCATCCTCGGTGGTGGCTCCGGTGGCTACGCCGCGGCACTGCGGGCCTCCGAGCTCGGCATGTCCGTCGTGCTGATCGAGAAGGACAAGGTCGGCGGCACCTGCCTGCACCGCGGCTGCATCCCGACCAAGGCGCTGCTGCACACCGCCGAGGTCGCCGACAACGCCCGCGAGGGCGAGCAGTTCGGTGTCAAGTCGACCCTGTCGGGCATCGACATGGACGGGGTGAACGCCTACAAGGACGGCGTCATCTCCAAGAACTTCAAAGGCCTGCAGGGGCTGATCAAGTCCCGCGGCGTCACCACCGTCACCGGTGAGGGCCGGCTGGTCTCCCCGACCGCGGTCGAGGTCGACGGCACCCGCTACGAGGGCAAGCACGTCCTGCTGGCCACCGGCTCCTACGCGCGCTCGCTGCCGGGCATCGAGATCGACGGCACGAAGGTCATCACCAGCGACCACGCGCTGGCCCTGGACCGGGTGCCCACCTCGGCGATCATCCTCGGCGGCGGCGTCATCGGCTGCGAGTTCGCCAGCGCCTGGAAGTCCTTCGGCGTCGACGTGACCATCGTCGAGGGCCTGCCGCACCTGGTGCCGCTGGAGGACGAGTCCTCCTCCAAGCTCCTCGAGCGCGCCTTCCGCCGCCGCAAGATCGACTTCTCCCTGGGCAGCCGGGTCGCCAGGGTCGAGACCACCGCCGACGGCGTCAAGGTCTCCCTGGAGAACGGCAAGGAGTTCGAGGCCGAGCTGGTGCTCGTCGCCGTCGGCCGCGGGCCGGTCAGCCAGGGCCTGGGCTACGAGGAGGCCGGGGTCGCCATGGAGCGCGGCTACGTCCTCGTCGACGAGTACATGCAGACCAACGTGCCGACCATCTCCGCCGTCGGCGACCTGGTGCCCACGCTCCAGCTGGCCCACGTCGGCTTCGGCGAGGGCATCCTCGTCGCCGAGCGGCTCGCCGGCCTCCCGGTCGTGCCGCTGGACTACGCCGGCGTCCCACGCGTCACCTACTCCGAGCCCGAGGTCGCCTCGGTCGGCCTGACCGAGGCCCAGGCCAAGGAGCGGTACGGCGAGCTCGAGATCGCCACCTACGACCTCGCCGGCAACGGGCGCGCCGCCATCCTCAAGACCGCCGGCGCGGTGAAGCTGATCCGCACCGCCAACGGCGGCCCCGTGGTCGGCGTGCACATGGTCGGCAGCCGGGTGGGCGACCTCATCGCCGAGGCCCAGCTCATCTACAACTGGGAGGCCCTCCCCGAGGAGGTCGCCCAGCTGATCCACCCGCACCCCACGCTCAGCGAAGCCCTCGGCGAGGCCGCGCTCGTGCTGGCGGGCAAGCCGCTGCACGCGCACAGCTGACCCTGCTCGACCCGTCCCATCCCCGAGACACCCCTGACCTGAGGAGACCTGCCTTCGATGCCGACGTCCGTCACCATGCCCGCCCTGGGCGAGAGCGTCACCGAGGGCACGGTCACCCGTTGGTTGAAGCAGGAGGGTGACCAGGTCGAGGTCGACGAGCCCCTCCTGGAGGTCTCCACCGACAAGGTCGACACGGAGATCCCCTCCCCCGCCGCCGGTGTGCTCACCAAGATCGTCGTCGCGGAGGACGAGACCGTCGAGGTCGGCGCCGAGCTGGCGGTGATCGGCGGCGGTGACGACGCCGCTCCCGCCGCTCCGGCGCAGGAGGAGGCCCCGGCCGAGGCGGCCCCGGCACAGGAGGAGGCGCCCGCGGCTCCCGCCCCGGCCGCCGAGGCACCGGCTGCGCCGGCGGCCGAGGCCCCGGCCCAGGACGGCGGCAGCGGCTCGGGCGGCGGCGAGGGCACCGCGGTGACCATGCCGGCGCTCGGCGAGAGCGTCACCGAGGGCACCGTCACCCGCTGGCTCAAGGCCGTGGGCGACGAGGTCACCGCCGACGAGCCGCTGCTGGAGGTGTCCACCGACAAGGTCGACACCGAGATCCCCGCACCGGTGTCGGGCACCCTGCTGTCGATCACGGTGAACGAGGACGAGACCGTCGAGGTCGGCGCCGAGCTCGCCGTCATCGGCGTCGCCGGCAGCGCGCCCGCCGCAGCACCGGCCACCCCGGCCCCGGCGGCTGCCCCCGCCCCGGCCGCCGAGGAGCCGCTGCCCTCCGCTCCGAAGACCGACGCCCCGGCGCCCGCGCCGCAGGAGGTCTCCCCGACCCCCGTCGAGGCCAACACCAGCACCGGCCAGCCCGGCGCCGACTACGGCTCCGGCGGCGTGATGCCGACCACGTCCCCCACCGACAACCCCTCGCCCGCCGAGGCCGTCGCCCCCGCCTCGCGCCCGGCGGCAGCTCCCGCGCCCGAGGGCTCTGGCGCCTACGTGACCCCGCTGGTGCGCCGCCTGGCCGCCGAGCAGGGCGTCGACCTGTCCACGGTCGAGGGCACCGGTGTCGGTGGCCGGATCCGCAAGCAGGACGTGCTGGCCGCCGCCGAGGCGACCAAGGCCGCCGCAGCCACCCCGGCCCCGGCCGCGGCTGCCGCCCCGTCGGCGACCCGCACCCCCTCGCCGGCCGCCACGTCCAGCTCCGCACTGCGCGGGCGCACCGAGAAGCTCTCCCGGCTGCGCACGGTCATCGCCAAGCGGATGCTCGAGTCGCTGCAGGTCAGTGCCCAGCTGACCACCGTCGTGGAGGTCGACGTCACCCGGATCGCGCGCCTGCGCGACCAGGCGAAGAACGACTTCGTCAGCCGCGAGGGCGTCAAGCTGTCGTTCCTGCCGTTCTTCGCCAAGGCCGCGATCGAGGCGCTCAAGGAGCACCCGGTCGTCAACTCCTCGGTCGACCTCGAGGCCGGCACGGTCACCTACCACGACAGCGAGAACCTCGGCATCGCCGTCGACACCGAGCGCGGGCTGCTCGTCCCGGTCATCCACGGCGCGGGCGACCTCAACATCCCGGGCCTGGCGCGCAAGATCGCCGACCTCGCGGAGCGCACCCGGATCAACAAGATCACGCCGGACGAGCTGGGTGGCGGCACCTTCACGCTGACCAACACCGGCAGCCGGGGCGCGCTGTTCGACACACCGATCATCAACCAGCCGCAGGTCGCCATCCTGGGCCTCGGCGCGGTGGTGAAGCGGCCGGTCGTGGTCAAGGACGCCGACCTCGGCGAGGTGGTGGCCGTGCGCTCGATGGTCTACCTGGCCCTCAGCTACGACCATCGGATCGTCGACGGCGCCGACGCCGCCCGCTTCCTGGTCACCATGAAGGACCGCCTCGAGGCCGGCCAGTTCTCCGGCGACCTCGGCCTCGCCTGACAAAGGACCCCGTCCTCCTCACCCTTCGCACGCTCAGGGCGAGCCTCTGGACGGGGCCACGAGGGCCCCGGCACCTGCCGGGGCCCTCGGCATCTCCCCGGCCGTCGAGCCGGTCCGTGCGCCGCCACCGCTGGGAGAGCACGATGAAGATCGCCGTGACCGGGTCCTCCGGCCTCATCGGGTCGGCACTCGTCCCGCTGCTGGTCGCCGACGGGCACGAGGTGCTGCGCCTGGTGCGCCGCACCCCACGGACCGCCGACGAGCACCGCTGGGAACCCGCCCACCACCGACTCCCCCCGGGGCTGTTCGACGACGTCGACGCGGTCGTCAACCTGGCCGGGGTCGGCGTGGCCGAGCACCGCTGGACCGCGGCGCACAAGCAGGCCGTGCTCAGCAGCCGGGTCGACGCCACCACCACCGTCAGCGAGGCGCTCGCCGCAGCGGCCGCGGCCGACCCGGACCGGGAGCGGGTCCTGCTGTCGGCCTCGGCGGTCGGCTACTACGGCGACACCGGCGACCGGGTCGCCGAGGAGAGCGCCCCGGCCGGCTCGGACTTCCTCGCCGACGTCTGCGTCGCGTGGGAGGCGGTCACCGCCCCGGCCGCGGACGCCGGCATCCGGGTGGCCACCCTGCGCACAGGGCTGGTGCTCGCCCGCGGCGGACTGCTGGGCCGGCTGGCCCCGCTGTTCAAGCTCGGGGTGGGCGGCAGGCTCGGCAACGGTCGCCAGTACATGCCGTGGATCAGCCTGGCCGACGAGGTCGACGCGATCCGGTTCCTGCTGACCGCACCGGTGTCCGGCCCGGTGAACCTGACGGCCCTCACCCCGGTCACCAACGCGGAGTTCACTGCTGCACTGGCCGACGTGGTGCACCGGCCGGCGCTGCTGACCGTGCCGGGCATCGCCCTGCAGGTGGTGCTGGGTGAGTTCGCCCGGGTCGGCGCGCTGGCCGGTCAGCGCGCGGTGCCGGCGGCGCTGGAAGCTGCCGGCTTCCGTTTCTCCGTTCCCGACCTGCGGGTCGCCCTCGCCCAGGCACTCGCCAAGGGCTGAGCCCGCCGCACCGGACGACTCCGGGCTGGTCACCCGTCGGTCACCAGCCCGCCCTCGGCGATCCGCCAGCCGTCGGGGGTGCGGGTGAGCACCAGCTCCACCCGGGCGTCCCCACGCCCGGGCACGAGCTCCGTGTCGTCCGTGAGCTCACCGGTGCCCCGAGCCGGCACCCCCGTCCGGTAGGCCGGGAGCGCGTCGACCAGCAGCACCCGCACCCGGCCCGGTGACTCCTCCGTCACCGAGACCACCTCGCGCAGCAGCGGGGTGAACCCCTCCACCACCCGCCCGGCCGTGCGCAGCGCGGTCAGCTGCTGGGCGTCCCGGGCGAGCAGCGGGCTGCCCGGGGCGTGGACGGTGGCCAGCACGGCCGGGTCGGCGGGTGCGGCGAAGGCGGCTGCCCGGCGCTGGTAGAGCTCACCGACCACGCCGGCCCAGGCGTCCACGTCGGCCGGCGTCTCGGTACGGTCGGCGGCCGGCGGGAGCGGCGGCGCGGGCGGCGGCGTGGGAGACGGCGGTGCCGTGGCCGACCCGGTCGCCGGTGACGGGGCCGGCTGAGCGGGGACGGCCTCGGACACCTCGACTGCAGCGTCCCCCGGTGGCCCGGCGGTGGCGTCCCCGCGCGCCCCCGCGGCTGCGTCGCCCGGAGCTGCGTCGCCCGCGGCCGCGTCCCGCGAGGCCGCGCCTCCACGGGGACCCCCGGCCGACCCCTGCGAGCCTGGCGAGTCGTCGATCGGCGACCCCGGGGAGCCGGATGGCGACCCTGACGGGGAGGCCGACGTTGCCACGTCCGTCGGGGCGGGCCCGGCCACCGCGGCCGGTACCGGCTCCCCCGCGCTCCCCCAGCTGGAGCCCAACCAGGCCGCACCCCCCAGGGCACCGCCAACCGCAAGCACCACCGCGACCCCCGTGGCCGAGCGGCGGACCAGCGCGCGGAGCTGCCCGTCCACCCCCGACCGCTCGGTCAACCAACCCCGCGCCCGCACCAGCCGGCTGTCCGGAGCAGCCGCAGCGTGCGCCGCCCGCGGCCGCTGACCCGGCACCTGGTGGGTCAGCTCGGTGCGCGGTCCGCGACCGGTGACGGCCAGCTCGGTGTCGGGGACCCCTGCCACCGGCAGCCGCACCGGCTCGGGCCGGCACGCGTGCCGCAGGTCCAGGGCGAACGCGGCCGCCGACCCGCGCTCGTGCGGCTCCTCCGACAGCCCGCGCAGCACCACCCGGACCAGCTCCTCCGGCGCCTCCGGGGCGAGCAGGGCGAGATCGGGCAGTTGTCCGGTGGCGGCGACGGTGAGCGTGCCGCCGGGGTCGGCGGCGTTCCACGGCGCGACGCCGGTGAGGGCGTGGAAGGCCGCGGCCGCCACCCCGAAGACGTCGGAGGCCGGACCCGGCGCACCGCCACGGGCGACCACCGGGTCGACGTAGGGCGGGGTCACCTCCGCCCGTGCGGTGTTCCCGACCAGCCGGGCGGTGCCCAGGTCGGTGAGCACCGGCCGGCCCTCGGCGGTGAAGACGATGTTGCCCGGCGAGAGGTCACCGTGCACGACGCCGCGGTCGTGGGCGTGGGCCAGCGCGGCGGCGATCGGGGCGACCGTAGTCACCACCTCCCCCGGCCGCAACCGCCCCCGCCGGGCGAGCAGGGCCGCCAGGCTGCCGCCCTCGAGCAGGTCCAGCACCAGCGCCACCTGGGCCGGCGCACCGCGCACCTCGCGGCGGACGACCTCGTGGAGGCGGACCAGGTGCGGGTGGTCCAACTCCCCCAGCAGCACCGCCTCCCGCTCCTGCCGCTCGGGGTCGCCGCGGACGAGCACCTTCACCGCGACCGCGGGCCCGCCGGAGCGGGGACGGGCCCGCCAGACCTGGCCGGAGCCCCCACGGCCGAGCAGCTCCTCCAGCACGAGTCCGGGCACGACGGGGGCCGCGGTCGGGACGGGCTGCGCAGGCATGCCGGGGACCGTAGGCGTTCCGGCGGCCACCGCGCCGGCGCTGTCCACAGGCTGCCGCTCCGTCCACGGGCCGGGCTCCCCGCGGGACAGCGCCGGCCCCCAGCGCCTACGTTCGGGGCATGACCCTGCCTTCACGCGCCGAGGTCGTCGTGGTCGGCGCCGGCCTGGCCGGGCTGTCGGCCGCGACCCGGCTGGCCGCCGCCGGCCGCGACGTCCACCTGGTCGACGCAGCCGGCCACGTCGGCGGGCGGCTGACCACGACCCGGGTCGACGGGTTCACCGTCGACCGGGGCTTCCAGGTGCTCAACACCGGCTACCCGCGGGTCGCCGACCTGGACCTGGACGCGCTGGACATGGGCTGGTTCTGGACCGGGGCGGTCGTGCAGGGGGACAGCGGCCCGCACCGCGTCGTCGACCCGCGCCAGCACCTCGGCGCACTGCTGGACACGGTCCGGGCACCGATCGGCGGGCTGCCCCGGAAAGCGGCGCTGGCCGCCTTCTCCGCCCGGGCGGGCTACCTCCCGGTGTCCCGGCTGCTGGCGGCCCCCGAGCGGACCGCCGAGGAGGCCCTGCGCGCCGCCGGGGTGGGTGAGCAGGCCCTGGAGACGTTCCTGCGCCCGTTCCTGTCCGGGGTGCTGCTGGAGGACCGGCTGACGACCTCCAGCCGCTACCTCGACCTGGTCTGGCGCAGCTTAGTCCGCGGCCGGGTCGGGCTCCCCGCCGCGGGGATGCAGTCCGTCGGCCAGCAGCTGGCCGATCGGCTGCCGGCCGGGCACGTGCACCTGGGGGTCCGCGTCACCGCCGTCGACGGCCGCTCGGTGCGCACCGCCACCGGGACGACGACGGCCGATGCCGTCGTGGTCGCCACCGACCCCGACACCGCCACCGGCCTGCTCCCCGGTCTCGGGGCCTCCGCACCCCGGCAGGTCACCACCCACCTGCACGTGCTGCCGGCCTCCCCCTGGCCGGCACCGCTCATCGTGCTCGGGCGGCCCGGCGGCCACCTGGTCAACACCGTCGTGGTCTCCGACGCCCAGCCCGCCTACAGCCCCGACCGGCGGGCGCTGGTGGCCAGCTCCACCCTCCAGCCCACCCGGGAGGCCGACGTCCGTGCCGAGATCGCCCGCGCGCACGGAGTGGGACCCGGGGACCTCGACCACCTGACCAGCGTGACCGTGACCGGCGCGCAGCCGGCGGCGACCGTCCCGCTGCAGCACCGCCGACCGGTCGACCTGGGCGAGGGCCTGTTCGTCTGCGGCGACCACCGGGACACCCCGTCCATCCAGGGCGCCATGGCCAGCGGTGCCCGCACCGCCCGCGCCGTCCTGCGCCGGCTGACGGCGAGCACGGCACCCGTGCCGGGAAACGAGGGCTGAGGGCCGCGACCGCACCGGACGGTCGGCACCTCCCCCGCGAGCGCGCGGAGGTCGGCGGGCGCACGGGTAGGTTCGCCCCGTGCCTGCTGCCGCACCGACGATCCTGGCCACCAGCATGGGCTTCCACGCCCGCGGTCGCGGTCCGTACGACGCGGCGCCGGGACCGGTCGTCGACCTGGCGGTCGAGCTCGCCGGCAGTCCGGAGCAGCCGCGGATCACCTACCTGGGCACCGCCACCGGCGACGACCCGGCGCGGGTGGCGAGCTTCTACGGCGCCTTCGCCGGCAGCGCCGTCCGGGCCTCGCACCTGAGCCTGTTCCCCATGCCGACCGTCGCCGACGTGCGCGCGCACCTGCTGGCCCAGGACGTCGTCTGGGTGGGCGGCGGCAGCGTCGCCGCCCTGCTCGCGGTCTGGCGGGTGCACGGGCTGGACGAGGTGTTCCGGGAGGCATGGCAGGCCCGGGTCGTGCTGGCCGGGGTGTCGGCCGGGTCGCTGTGCTGGCACGCCGGGGGCACCACGGACTCCTTCGGCCCCGACCTGCGGCCGGTGACGAACGGCCTCGCGCTGCTGCCGCACTCCAACGGCGTCCACCACGACTCCGAGCCCCAGCGCCGGCCCGCGTACCACCGCCTGGTCGCCGAGGGCGTGCTGCCCGCCGGGTACGCCACCGACGACGGCGTGGGACTGGTCTACCGCGGCACCGAGCTGGTCGAGGCGGTGTCCGACCGCCCCGGCGCGAGCGCGTACCGGGTCGAGCGCGGCAGCGACGGGCAGGCCGTGGAGACACCGGTCCGCCCCCGTCGGCTGGCCTGATCGGCGCCCTCCCGAGGGGCGTCAGGAGCTCACGAGGGACGAGGGGGACGGAGCCGGACGAGGCATAGGCTGTCGAGTCATGAGCGAGCTGGCGGTGGTGCGGGCGGGGCTGGTCCCCTACGAGCAGGCGTGGGCGCAGCAGCGCGAGGTGCACGAGCAGCGGGTGGCCGGCACCGGCCCGGACACCCTGCTGCTGCTGGAGCACCCGCCGGTCTACACCGCCGGCAAGCGCACCCTGCCGCACGAGCGGCCCTTCGACGGCACCCCCGTCATCGAGGTCGACCGCGGCGGCAAGATCACCTGGCACGGCCCGGGTCAGCTGGTCGGCTACCCGATCGTGCAGCTGGCCGACCCGGTCGACGTCGTCGCGCACGTCCGCCGGCTGGAGCTCGCCCTGATGGAGGTCTGCGCCGGCTTCGGGCTGGCCACGTCGCAGGTCGAGGGCCGCAGCGGGGTCTGGGTGCTGGCCGACGAGCGGGGGCCCGACCGCAAGGTGGCCGCGATCGGGGTCCGGGTGGCCCGCGGGGTGACCATGCACGGCTTCGCGCTCAACTGCGACCCCGACATGACCGCCTTCGGCAACATGGTCCCGTGCGGCATCCCCGACGCCGGGGCGACTTCGCTGACCGCCGAGCTCGGCCGGGACGTGCCGGTCGCCGAGGCCATCGCGCCGGTCGAGGCCGCGATGCGCCGCGTGCTCACCAGCACCGCCGTCCCCGCCTGACCTCACGTCCCACGCCGGGCGGACGTGGCCTGGGCGGCGCCTCAGTGCGCTGGCGACGTCCTCCTGCAGCAGAGGCACTCCTCCCGCACCAGCGTCGGTGCGGGAGGAGTGCCTGTGATCAGGTCACCTGGTCCACGTCCGGTACCCCGACCTCACGGACCGGCGTCCCCCTGCACCGACGGCTGTCCCCCCGCACCAGCGTTGGTGCGGGGGGACAGCCGTGGATCAGGTCACCTGATCCACGTCCGGCAGCCGACCCCCGCACGGGGCCCGCCAGGAGCGGCGCGTGGAGGGGCTCCCTCAGCCGACGACGAAGTTGACCAGGCGGCCGGGGACGGCGATGACCCGGCGCACGGTCTTGCCCTCGAGCTGGGCGATGACCTTCTCGTCGGCGCGGGCCGCGGCCTCCAGGGTGGCGGCGTCCGCGTCGGCGGGCACGGCCACCTGGGCCCGCACCTTGCCGTTGACCTGCACGGCGACCTCGACGGTGTCGTCGACCAGCCAGCGGTCCTCGGCGACCGGGAACTGCGCCCAGGCCACCGAGCCCGGGTGGCCCAGCCGCGACCACAGCTCCTCGGCCAGGTGCGGGGCCAGCGGCGCGACCAGCAGCACCAGGGACTCGGCGACCGAGCGGGGCACCGCCGTCCCGGGCGGGCAGGCCGCGGTCAGGTGGTTCGTCAGCTCGGTGATCCGGGCGATGGCGATGTTGAACCGCAGCGTCGTCATGCCGTCGCGCACCGCCTCGATGGCCCGGTGCAGCGCGCGGGAGGTGTCGTCGTCGGGCTCGGTGTCGCCGGCGCGCACCTCACCGGTCTCCTCGTCGACCACGACCCGCCAGATGCGGGCCAGCAGCCGGGCGGAGCCGACGACGGCCTTGGTCTCCCAGGGCCGGGACTGGTCCAGCGGCCCGGTGGACATCTCGTAGACCCGGAAGGTGTCCGCGCCGTAGGCGGCGATCATCTCGTCGGGCGTGATCATGTTCTTCAGGCTCTTGCCGATCTTCCCGTACTCACGGTTGACCGGCTGCCCCTCGTAGAGGAACTGACCGTCGCGCTCGACCACGTCGGCGGCGGGCACGTAGAAGCCCCGCGCGTCGGTGTAGGCGTAGGCGGAGATGTAGCCCTGGTTGACCAGCCGGCGGAAGGGCTCCTCGCTGGACACGTGGCCCAGGTCGAACAGCACCTTGTGCCAGAACCGGGCGTAGAGCAGGTGCAGCACGGCGTGCTCGACACCGCCGACGTACAGGTCGACGCCGCCCACGTCGCCGGGCTCGCGCGGGCCCATCCAGTAGCGCTCGAGCTCGGGGTCGACGAACTGCTGGTCGTTCGTCGGGTCGGTGTAACGCAGGTAGTACCAGCACGAGCCCGCCCAGTTGGGCATCGTGTTGGTCTCCCGGCGGTACTCCTGCGGACCGTCGCCCAGGTCGAGGGTGACCGTCGTCCACTCCGTGGCGCGCGACAGCGGCGGCTCGGGCTGGGAGTCGGCGTCGTCGTCGGCGAAGGTCTTCGGCGAGTAGTCGTCGACCTCGGGCAGCAGCACCGGCAGCATCGAGTCCGGGACGGCGATCGGCAGGCCGTCGGCGTCGTAGACGATCGGGAACGGCTCGCCCCAGTACCGCTGCCGGCTGAACAGCCAGTCGCGCAGCTTGTAGGTGGTCGTCGCCTCGCCGTGGCCGCCCTCGACCAGCCACTCGGTGACCCGGGCGATGGCTGCGGCCTTGTCCAGCCCGTCCAGCGACAACTGCTCGTTGGAGCTGTTGATCATCGGCCCGGTGCCGGTGTAGGCCCCGCCGTCGAAGTCGGCCGGCGGCTGCACCGTGCGCACCACGGGCAGGCCGAAGACCTGGGCGAACTCCCAGTCGCGGGTGTCCTCACCGGGCACGGCCATGATCGCGCCGGTGCCGTAGCCGGTGAGCACGTAGTCGGCGATGAACACCGGCAGGTCGGCGCCGGTCAGCGGGTTGCGCGCGGTGACGCCCAGCCAGACACCGGTCTTGTCCCGGCCCTCGGACTGGCGGTCGAGCTCGGAGCGACGGGAGGCCTGCAGCTGGTAGGCCGCGACCGCCTCGGCCGGGGTGGCGGCACCGCCGGTCCACCGCGGGTCGGTGCCGTCCGGCCACTCCTGGGCGGTGAGCGTCTCCACCAGCGGGTGCTCGGGGGCCAGCACCAGGTAGGTGGCACCGAAGAGGGTGTCCGGGCGGGTCGTGAAGACCTCGACGGTCTCGCCGGAGACGGGGAACCGGACCCGGGCGCCGGTCGAGCGGCCGATCCAGTTGCGCTGCATCTGCTTCAGCGAGTCCGACCAGTCCAGCCGGTCCAGGTCGTCGATCAGCCGCTCGGCGTAGGCGGTGATCCGCATCATCCACTGGGTCAGCGGACGCCGGAAGACCGGGAAGTTGCCCCGCTCGGAGCGGCCGTCGGCGGTGACCTCCTCGTTGGACAGCACCGTGCCCAGCCCCGGGCACCAGTTGACCGGCGCGGAGTTCCGGTAGGCCAGCCGGTGGGCGTCGACGACCCGGCGGCGGCCGACCTCGTCGAGGGAGTCCCAGGTCTGCCCCTCCGGCAGCGTCCCCGGCGCCGGGGTGCGGGTGCCGGCGTCCAGCTCGGCCACCAGCTCGGGGATCGGGCGGGCCCGGTCGGTCTCGGTGTCGAACCAGGCCTCGAAGACCTGCCGGAAGATCCACTGGGTCCACTTGTAGTAGCCCGGGTCGATCGTGGCGAAGGTGCGGCGGGTGTCGTGGTCGACGCCCAGCCGGCGCAGCTGCGCGCTGATCGCGGCGATGTTGGCCTCGGTGGTGACCCGCGGGTGCTGCCCGGTCTGCACCGCGAACTGCTCGGCCGGCAGACCGAAGGCGTCGTAGCCCATCGGGTGCAGGACGTTGCGCCCGTCCATCCGCAGGAACCGGCTGGTGACGTCGGTGCCCAGGTAGCCCAGCGGGTGCCCGACGTGCAGGCCGGCGCCGGAGGGGTACGGGAACATGTCCATCACGAACGCCTTGGGCCGGTCGGCCACGCGGTCGAAGCCCTCGCTGAGCGGACCGACCGGGTTGGGCGTGTGGAAGGTGCCCTCGGCCTCCCACCGGTCCTGCCAGGCCAGCTCGATCTGCTGGGCCAGCGCCGGGGTGTAGCGGTGCGGGGGCACCCCGTCGGCGGTGGGCTCGGTGGTCTGGCTCATCGGGGCGCTCCTGGTACAGGGGGCGGACATGAAGAGACCCCTCACACAGGAGGGGTCGCCGTGCCGGTCTACGTCAGGGAGATCAGCACGGCCGGGGAAGCAGGAGTCCGCCGGTCACGGGGCCGATCCTAGCGCGACGCGCGATCCCCCAGGTCGACGGCGGGACTCCTCAGCCCGTAGCCTGCAGGAGCTCGACGTCGGAGGAGCACGCTGCCCGGGCGGGGAGCACGCCCGTCCTGACGGCTCCAGCCCCGTGGGAACCAGGACGCAGGCGTCCTCTCAGACCCTCGGCAGCGCCGCCAGCAGCCGGCAGCGCGCCCGGTGGGCAGCCCGGCCCCCGCGGCGCCCGGCGCCCGACCCGGGCTCGCGAGCGGACGCGACCCGAGGTCCCACCCGCCCACCTGCGGCCAGGCGCCCGGGGGCACCCCGCAGCACCCGAGCACCACCCCCCGAGGAGGAGTCGACATGAGGCAGCGACGAGCACAGCACCCGACCGCAGGGTGCAGCCGACGCCGTGTCCCCGGTCGGTCCTCCCGGGTGGAGAGCCGCCGTTGAGGGTCGTCTTCAACAGCTTCGGCGGCCGCTACTCCGACAACCCCCGCGCGCTCCACGAGGCCCTGGTCGCCAGCGGCCGGGACGTCGACGCGGTCTGGCTCGCCCGCCCCGAGCTGCGCGGTGACTTCCCCGCCGACGTGCACACGGTGGAGACCTGGGGACCCGACGCCCGGGCGGCCGTCGAGTCCGCCGACGTCATCGTGTCCAACGACGGGCTGTCGCACGAGTGGGACAAGTCGCCCACCACGACCTA
Organism: Modestobacter muralis; assembly: GCF_010682105.1. Lineage (GTDB taxonomy): Bacteria > Actinomycetota > Actinomycetes > Mycobacteriales > Geodermatophilaceae > Modestobacter > Modestobacter muralis. The sequence continues at coordinate 48,670 of NZ_JAAGWH010000015.1, forward strand.
CCTGCAGACCTGGCACGGGACCCCGCTCAAGCGGCTGCACCGGGACGCCCGGTGGGCCCCGGAGGGCCGCCTGGAGATGGTGATGCGGGACATCTCCCGCTGGGACCACCTGCTCTCCCCCAATGTGGTGAGCACGCCGCACCTGCGCAGTGCGTTCGGGTTCAGTGGGCCCGTGCACGAGACCGGGTACCCGCGCAACGACGTGCTGAGCGCACCCGACCGCGAGCTCCGGCGTGCCCGTGTCCGTGCGGCCCTGGGCATCGCCGACGGCGTGCGGGCCGTGCTGTACGCCCCCACGTGGCGGGACGACCTGGTGCTCAGCCACGACGGCCCGTCGTACGACTTCCCGGTCGACCTCTCCGACCTCGCGCGGGCCCTGGGCCCGGACCACGTGCTGCTCGTCCGGCTGCACGCCATGGTCGCCGACCGCCTCGCCGTCCACGGCTCGGCCCCGCTGCTGGACGTCTCCCGCCACCCCGACGTCAGCGACCTGTACCTGGCCGCCGACGTCCTGGTGACCGACTACTCCTCGACGATGTTCGACTTCGCCGTCACCGGGAAGCCGGTCCTGAACTTCACCTACGACCTCGAGCACTACCGGGACGACCTGCGGGGCTTCTACTTCGACCTCGCCGAGACGGCGCCCGCTCCCCTGCTGACCACCGCCGAGGAGCTGCTGGCCGCCCTCGCCGCGCTGGCCCGGGATCCCTGGGAGCCCACGGAGCGTTACACCCGGTTCCAGGACACCTTCTGCTCGCTGGAGGACGGCCACGCCACCGAGCGGGTCCTCGAGCTGTTCTTCCCGGCCGACCCCCCTGGGCCGACCGGTGCTGCACCCACGCACGACGGAAAGAGGAGATGAGCATGCGCACTGCTGACCCGATCCTGACCGGGGGCCGCGATCAGCGGTCGCAGCCGGCCGCGGCCGGCCACCCCTCCGCCCCCGTGCAGACCGCTCCCCAGGTGGTCATCCTGGCGGCCGGCATGGGCACCCGCCTGGGCCGCAAGCTGCCCAAGCCGCTCACCCCGCTGATGGACGGCCGCACGATCATGTCCCAGCAGCTGGACGGCGTCCGCGCGGTCTTCGGCGAGGACACCCCGGTGACCGCGGTCGTCGGCTACCGCGCCAAGGCCGTCATGCGGGCCCAGCCGGACCTGCTGTTCGCGTTCAACCCCGACTTCGCCACCACCAACACCTCGCAGAGCCTGCTGCGCGCGCTGCGGTCCTCGCAGACCGGCGGCGTGCTCTGGCTCAACGGCGACGTCGTCTTCGACCCGGCCGTGCTCGACCACGCGGCGCCGCTGGTGACGGCCGACCAGAGCTTCGTCTGCGTCGACACCTCCACGGTCGCCGAGGAGGAGGTCAAGTACACCCTCGACGAGGAGGGCTTCATCGCCGGCCTGTCCAAGAGCGTGGTCGGCGGGCTCGGTGAGGCGGTGGGCATCAACTACGTGTCCGCTGCCGACAAGGCCGCGCTGATCGAGGCCCTGTCCACCGTGGAGATGACCGACTACTTCGAGCGGGGCATGGAGCTGGCGATCCAGCGGGCGGGCGTGCGGTTCCGCCCGCTGGACATCTCGCGGTTCTCCGCCGTCGAGGTCGACTTCGACGACGACCTGCAGCGGGCGAACACCTGGCTGGGCTCCCGCGCCGCGCTGGCGCCGCTGGCCTCCGAGCTGGACTGACCCACCCCGCACGACAGCGCCCCGTCCCCCGGTGAGGGGACGGGGCGCTGTGTCGTCCGCGGCCCGGCCCCTCGACGGTCACCGGGGCCGGGCGGGTGAGGCCGGCCGTCCTGGTCGGGCCCGGGGCACCGCGCACCGACCGGGGCCGGCGATCCCGACGACGGCGCGCCGTGCACGCCGGCGCTCCGCCGGGTGCCCGCGCCGGTTCGGGGTGTGCCCGGGGACGCCAGCGGGCAGGATGATCGAGAAGCGATCAACTCGGAGGTGCTGGAGTGTTCCGCAAGAAGAGCCCGACAGAGGTCATCGGGGCCGAGTTGCAGGAAGGGCTGGCGCACCTGGGCCTGGCCGCGACCGAGGCCCGCCGGGCCGCGGTCGAGCAGCTGCGCCCGCAGGTCGACGCAGCGACCAGGGCCGCGACCGTGGCCTACGCCACCGAGGTGGCCCCACGCGTGGAGGCGGCCGTCGCCGCCCTCGCCCCGCAACTGGACGCCGCCCGCGAGGTGCTGGTGCCCCGACTCGACGCCGCCAGGGAGAACCTGGCGCCGCGCATCGAGGCAGCGCGGGAGAACCTCGCCCCGCGCATCGAGGCCGGGCGGAAGGCCTACGAGTCCGACGTCGTCCCGCGCCTGGAGGCAGCCACCCGGGCCGCCCGCGCCAACCTGGAGACCGCCGTCGCCGCGGCCGCCCCCCGGATCGAGGCTGCCCGTGGGGCGAGCGGTCCCGCCTTCGAGGCCGCCGCCAACGCCGCCCGGGCCAACCTGGAGACCGCGGTCGCCGCTGCCACGCCGCGCATCGTGGCCGCTCGGGACGCCGCCGGACCGCGGTTCAGCGCCGCCACCGCCGCGGCCACGGCCTACGCCACGCCCCGGGTCACCGCCGCCCGTGACGCCGCGGGTCCGGCACTCGACAGCGCCCGGGCGAGCCTGGCCGCGCAGGCCGACACCGCCCGCGCGCTGATCGACGCCCGCAGCGCGGAGATCGCCGCGACCGCGGCCACGCTCACCGCCGCCACCGCCAAGCAGACGGAGAAGGTGCGCAAGGACGCCGCGGCTGCCGCCGAGGCGGCCCGGGCCGAGGCCGCCGTCCGGCTCGCGGCGCTGCGCGCGGCTACGGACGCCAACTACGCCGCGGCCGGCAAGAAGGCCGAGAAGCTCGGCAGGAAGGCCGACAAGCTCTCCGAGAAGGCCGCCAAGCGGCGGTCGGAGCTGGAGAAGGCCGTCGGCCAGGCCCGCAAGGAGGCCGGCAAGCGCACCGCGCGGACCGTCACCACGGTCAAGCGGAGCGTCGGCATCGAGGAGCAGCCGCGTCGGTGGCCGTGGGTGGTGGCCGTGCTGGCCGTCGTCGCCGGCGTCGCCGTGGTGCTCCTGCGCAAGAAGAACACGAACGACCTGTGGAACCCGGCGCCCTCCGGCGACGGTCCCGTGCCCAGCTACCGAGAGGACCCCGTGCCCAGCTCACCGAGCACTCCCGCAGGCGGAACCGAGTCCCCCGAGGCCCAGGGGAAGACCGTCTCCACCGCGATGACCGCCCCCTCGGACTCCGGTCCGGCCGAGGGTGGCATCGGCGCCCTCGAGGCCCAGCCCGCCTCCGGCCGCGACGAGCCCAGCAACCAGGACCGTCCGACCACCGCGACCGGGACCACGAACGACCCCGACAGCCCGGTGGCCACCGCCGCGCCCGACAGCTTCACCGAGTCCCCCGGCAGCGCCGGCAACTCCGCGCCCAGCCGGGGCACCCGCCCCGACGAGGACACCGCGGGCTGACCTGCGCCCACCGCACCACACGTCCTGCGAGGGGGCCCGGCCATCGGCCGGGCCCCCTCTGCACGTCCCGGGTCGCCTCAGGGCCGGGAGTACCGTTCTCGCCATGAGCCTGGGCATGGAGGAGGCCGCTGCGACGGCCGGACCGGCAGCTGCTGCGGCGTCCCCGATCGAACCTGCCGGACGCAAGATGCTGCGCCTGGAGGTCCGCAACAGCCGGACGCCGATCGAGCGCAAGCCCGAGTGGATCAAGACCAAGCTGAAGACGGGCCCGGAGTACACCGAGCTCAAGTCGCTGGTGAAGCGCGAGGGCCTGCACACGGTGTGCGAGGAGGCCGGCTGCCCCAACATCTACGAGTGCTGGGAGGACCGCGAGGCCACCTTCCTCATCGGCGGTGACCAGTGCACCCGGCGCTGCGACTTCTGCCAGATCGACACCGGCAAGCCCGCCGACTACGACACCGACGAGCCCCGCCGCGTCGCCGAGAGCGTGGTCTCCATGGGCCTGCGCTACGCGACCATCACCGGCGTGGCCCGCGACGACCTGCCCGACGGCGGGGCGTGGCTGTACGCCGAGACGGTCCGCCAGATCCACGCGCAGATCCCCGGCTGCGGCGTCGAGCTGCTGATCCCGGACTTCAACGCCGAGCCCGACCAGCTGGCCGAGGTCTTCTCCTCCCGGCCCGAGGTGCTCGCGCACAACGTGGAGACGGTGCCGCGCATCTTCAAGCGGATCCGCCCCGGCTTCCGCTTCGAGCGCTCGCTGTCGGTCATCACCGCCGCCCGCGACGCCGGGCTGGTCACCAAGTCCAACCTGATCCTGGGCATGGGCGAGGAGCCGCACGAGGTCATCGAGGCGATGCAGGCCCTGCACGAGGCCGGCTGCGACCTGCTGACCATCACCCAGTACCTGCGGCCCAGCGTCCGGCACCACCCGGTCTCGCGGTGGGTCAAGCCCGAGGAGTTCGTCGAGTTCAACGCCGAGGCCGAGCGGATCGGCTTCGCCGGCGTCCTCTCCGGCCCGCTGGTGCGCAGCTCCTACCGCGCCGGCCGGCTGTACCAGCAGGCCGCCGAGGCGCGCGGGCTGGCCGTCACCACCCGCTGAGCTCACCCCTCCCGGCGAGCCCGGACGCGCGCCGCGCGGACCGGGCTCGCCGGGGCCCTATCCTCGTGGGCATGGCACGCAGCAGGTCCACCGACTCCCCCGCCCCCACCGGCAAGGCCGGTCGGGGCCCGGCCGGCGCGTCCGGACGCCACACCGGCGCCACCGCCGTCGGTGCCACCGGCAAGCCCGGCAAGGCGCCCAAGGCCCCGAAGCTGGGCAAGGACGGGAAGCCCAAGGGCTCCCGGCTGGCCAAGCTCAAGGGCCAGGCCGGGATGATGCGCCAGGCCTACAAGCTCACGTACAAGAACGACCCCAAGCTCCCCTGGGTCATGCTCATCGCCTTCGTGGCGGTGTTCGCCGTGATCGAGCTGATCGGCGTGCTGCTGAGCTCGCCGCTGGTCTTCCTGCCCTTCGCGATCCTGTTCGGGCTGCTCGCCGCGCTGATCGTGTTCGGGCGGCGCGCGCAGGGATCGGCCTACCGGCAGGTCGAGGGCCAGCCGGGTGCCGCCTCCTGGGTGCTCGAGGGCATGCGCGGCGACTGGCGGGTCAGCGCCGGCGTGGCCGGGACCCGGGAGCTCGACGCCCTGCACCGCGTGCTCGGCCGCCCCGGCATCATCCTCGTCGGCGAGGGCAACCCGCAGCGGGTGCGCGGGCTGATCGCCGCGGAGAAGCGCCGGATGGCCAAGGTCGTCGGCGACACCCCGATCTACGACGTCGTCGTCGGCGACGGCGAGGGCCAGGTGCCGCTGAAGAAGCTCAGCACCCACGTCATGAAGCTCCCCCGCAACCTCGACGGCGCCGAGGTCAACTCCCTGGGCAAGCGGATGGCCGCACTGGGCACCCAGCGCCTGCCGATGCCCGGCGGTCCGCTCCCCGGCGGCCGCCAGATGTCGGTCAGCCAGCGGCAGGTCCGCCGCCGCGGCTGACGCAGCCCCAGCACGAGGACGCCCCCGGTCGCACATGCGACCGGGGGCGTCCGTGCGTCCCGGCCTCGCCCGGAGGCCCAGCGCCGGCCCGCGTCGGCCGGGAGGGACGCGGGTCCCAGCGCCGTCCGAAGGTCCGGTGCGAGCCTGCGAGTGCTGAGGGGGACGAGGCCCTCCCTCAGACCCGGTCGCGGATGACGGCGGTGTGGGTGAGCCGTTCGTGCAGGCCACGGCCGTCGGAGTCGACCACCAGGGCCGGCACCAGCAGCATGAGCAGCCCGGTGCGGACGACGGCCCGCCACAACGCCAGCCGCTGCCCGGTGTTGGGGTGGGCCAGCCGCAGCCCCAGCAGCCGCATCCCCGGCGTCTGGCCGGTGAGCACCAGGAAGACCACGGTGATCACCCCGAACGCCGGCAGGCTCCACAGCCGGGGCAGCTCGGGGGCGGTGAGCAGCCCGGCGACGAAGGCCGCGGCCACCGAGTCGACCAGGTAGGCGGCGATCCGGCGTCCGAAGGGGGCCAGCGATCCGGGGCCCTCCGCGGGCAGCCCCAGTGCGGCGCCGCGGGCGGGGTGCTGAGAGGGTGGGGCGTCGTCCCTGGCCATGCCGCCAGCGTACGGAAGGACCACCTCTCCCTCCGCACCTCGCACGCTCGGCACGGGCCCCTGAGAGGTGGCCGGTACGACACGCCAGGGGCGGTGTTACCGCCCGGAAACACGAGAGACACCGCAGGGCAACCGCCTGCTCGTAACTTGCGGCTCGGCTGTCCGCCCACCCCCGGAGGATCGATGTTCACCAGTCCCGACGAGGTCTTCGCCTACATCCGTGACAACGACGTGCGCTTCGTCGACGTCCGGTTCTGCGACCTCCCCGGCGTCATGCAGCACTTCACCATCCCCGCGGAGACCTTCGGGCCCGACACGTTCAGCGAGGGCCTGGGCTTCGACGGCTCGTCGATCCGTGGCTTCCAGACGATCAACGAGTCCGACATGCTGCTGCTGCCCGACGCCAGCAGCGCCTACGTCGACCCGTTCCGCATCCACAAGACGCTGAACATCAACTTCTTCATCCACGACCCGATCACGCGCGAGGCCTACAGCCGCGACCCACGCAACGTGGCGAAGAAGGCCGAGGCCTACCTGGCCAGCTCCGGCATCGCCGACACCGCGTACTTCGGCCCCGAGGCCGAGTTCTACGTCTTCGACTCGGTGCGGCACGACACCTCGATCAACGAGGGCTACTACCACATCGACGCGATCGAGGGTTCCTGGAACTCCGGCTCGCTGACCGGGGAGAACGGCGGCCCGAACCTGGGCTACAAGACCCGGCAGAAGGGCGGCTACTTCCCGGTCGAGCCCGTCGACCACCAGAGCGACCTGCGCGCCCAGATGATGGTCAACCTGGCCGGTGCCGGCCTGGAGCTCGAGCGGGGCCACCACGAGGTGGGCACCGGCGGGCAGGCCGAGATCAACTACAAGTTCGACACCCTGCTGCGCTCGGCCGACAGCCTGATGCTGTTCAAGTACATCATCAAGAACACCGCCTGGGCCGCGGGCAAGACCGCCACCTTCATGCCGAAGCCGCTGTTCGGTGACAACGGCTCGGGCATGCACTGCCACCAGAGCCTCTGGAAGGACGGCGTGCCGCTCTTCCACGCCGAGACCGGCTACGCGGGCCTGTCCGACATCGCCCGGCACTACATCGGTGGCCTGCTCAAGCACGCCCCCTCGCTGCTGGCCTTCACCAACCCGACGGTGAACAGCTACCACCGCCTGGTGCCCGGCTTCGAGGCCCCGATCAACCTGGTCTACTCCGCGCGCAACCGCTCGGCCTGCACCCGCATCCCGATCTCGGGTGACAACCCGAAGGCCAAGCGCATCGAGTTCCGGGTGCCGGACCCCTCGGCCAACCCCTACCTCGCGTTCTCCGCGATGCTGATGGCCGGCCTGGACGGCGTGAAGAACCGGATCGAGCCCCCGGCCCCGGTCGACAAGGACCTCTACGAGCTGCCGCCCGAGGAGGCCCTGGGCATCGAGAAGGTGCCGGCGTCGCTGGACGCGGTGCTCGACCGGCTCGAGGTCGACCACGACTACCTGCTCGACGGCGGGGTGTTCACCCCCGACCTGATCGAGACGTGGATCGAGTACAAGCGGGAGAACGAGATCACCCCGATCCGGCTCCGCCCGCACCCGCACGAGTTCGCGATGTACTACGACATCTGATCCACGTCGTAGCGCGGCTGCACAGCTGAGCGGTCAGGAGAGCCGGTCCCCCTCGGGGGGCCGGCTCTCCCCCGTTCGGCGGCAGGACACCAGGCGGACCCGCACGACCAGGACGGCGCCCCGGTGGTCTGCGGGCGCCACGTCCCGGGCCTGTCGGGTCAGCCGTACCGCGCCACGAAGTTGGCCAGCATCCGGCCGGGCTCGGTGACCACCGCCGGCGCCAGGCGGGCGACCAGCGCGTCCCGCTCCGCGGGCGGGTAGTACCCGGCGTGCTGGTAGACGTCCACCCGCGTGATCAGCGCCTCGAGGTCGAGCTCCGGGTGGAACTGGGTGGCGTACAGGTTCTCCTTGACCCGGAACACCTGCACCGGGCAGGCGGCGGAGCTGGCCAGCAGGACGGCGTTCGGCGGCAGGACGCGGCAGGCCTCCTTGTGCCCGACGAACGCGTCGAACTCCGCGGGCATGCCGGCCAGCACCGGATCGGCGCGCCCGGCCTCGGTCAGCCGGACCCGGACGGCGGAGATCGGCTCGGCGTACGTCCGGTCGATGACGCCGCCCTGGTGCACCCCGAGCGTCCCGACCCCGTAGCAGGCGCCGAAGAAGGGGAGGTCCCGCGCCACGATCTCGTCCAGCAGCGCCGACAGCTCGCGCTCGACCCGCTGCTGGACGACCGACTTCCCCGACAGCGGGTCGCTGGAGTTGAACGGGCCTCCGCCGACGAACACCCCGGCGTAGTCGTCCAGGTCGATCCCCGGCAGCGGCCCGGCCTCCATGCGGATGCGGCGCAGTCGGCCGGGCACCAGGCCGGTGAAGCGCAGGAACGACTCGTACTCGCCGTCAGCGGCCAGGTCCTCCGCGCGGGAGGAGAGCAGGAGGAAGGGCCGCACGAGGGGCCAGCTTAGGCGGGGCCGTGCCGTGTGGTCAGGCGACGTCGTCCTGGACGTCGAGGTCCAGGGACACCATCGCCTCGTTGGTGTGCAGGGTGAGCAGCCAGGGGCCGGCCACGGCACCCACCGACGAGCCCGCCTGCTCGGCGACGGTGGCCACCTGGGCCGCGATCAGGTGCCGGGCGGCCTGGTAGACCTGGGCCGCGGTCACCGCCACCTCCAGCTCGTCCAGCCAGAGCCGGCCGTCCGCCAGCACCCGCACGTCGGGCCGGGCGCCCCAGCCGAGGTCGGCGGCGGCGCTGCCGACCAGTGAGATCCCGGCCCGCAGCTCGCTCGCCTGGCGTTCCCGCCGGGCCTGCGCCGCTGCCCAGCCCGCCGCGTGCTGGCGGTCCCCGGTGTCGTCCCCGTGTGCCTCGGTCCCCATCGGTCGTCCTCCTCAACGCGGTGCCCTGGTCGTCCGTGGGGCACAGCGTGGCGGCGCGGGGCCGGTGAGCGGCGCAGGCGCCGCGTCCGCTGTGCCGCAGGGGCGCCAGCGGGGCAGGTGTGACGAACCGTCGCGTGCCGGACCCACCCGGGGGCTCCGGTGCCCGGCCCGTCGCGGAACTGCCTGGGCCGGGCCGACGGTCACCCGCTGACCCCGTCCCGGCCCCTCGTACGTTGCCGTCGGCGTCACGATCCGGTGTCGATGCTGGTCAGGGACGAGTCGGCGGTCCTAGCGTGCCGCCATGAGGCGCTTGCGCAGCACCGCCGTCACCGTCCTGGCCGTCGTCGTCCTCGCCGGCTGCTCTGCGTCCACGGACACGGGTTCCGGCGCGTCGGAGGCGGTGGGGGCCGCCGCCGACGCCAGTGGGCCGGGCGCGCCCCAGGCGGTGCCCGGGGTGCCGGGCGCGGCGCAACCGGACCGCCAGGTCGTGCAGACCGGTTCCGCCTCGGTGGCCGTCGAGGACCCCGCCGCCGGCGCCCAGCGGGTCAGCGGGCTGGTGGAGGCCGCCGGTGGCCGGGTCGAGGAGCGCACCGAGCGGGCGGCGTCCCAGGACGAGGAGGACGGCGCGGGCGCCACCGCCGACCTGGTCGTGCGGGTGCCCGCCGACGCGCTGAGCGGCGTCCTGGCCGACCTGGAGGAGCTGGGCGACGTCGGGTCCGTGTCGGTGTCCCGCTCGGACGTCACCGCCACCGTCGTCGACCTGGACGCGCGCATCTCGGCGCTGCAGAGCTCCGCGACGCGGCTGCAGGGCCTGATGGACGGCGCGGCCACCACGGAGGCGCTGCTCGCGGCGGAGAAGGCGCTGTCCGAGCGGCAGTCCCAGCTGGAGCAGCTGCAGTCGCAACGGGCCTCGCTGGCCGACCAGGTGGAGCTGTCGACGCTCCGGGTCCAGTTGCGGCCCTTCGGCGTGGCGCCGGTCGGTGGGCCGGACGGCTTCCTCGAGGGGCTGGGCACCGGCTGGCGGGCGCTGGTCACCACCGTGGGCGCGACGCTCGTCGTCCTCGGCGTGGTGCTCCCCTGGATGGCGGTCGCCGCGCTGCTGACCGCCGGGGCGCTCGCCCTGCTCCGGCTGGTGCGCCGGCGGACCTCGGTGGAGGCACCGGCTCAGGGGTGAGCGCCCCGCTCACCCCTGAGCCGGTGCAGGGGTGGGCGCCCCTCCCCCGCGTCAGGTCAGCAGCAGCGGCTGACCGGGTTGCGCTCCAGCGCGTCGGACCGGCGGCGTTCGAACTCCCGCCGGCTCAGCGGTGCGTGCCCGTGCGCGGCGCACTCGCGCAGGTGGTCGTCCCAGCGCGCCTCGCCGCTCCACTCGCGCAGGTACCAGCGCACCCCGCGGCCGGCCCGGACGACGGCCGCGCGGACGTCCCCCGCGGTCACTGCTGACCGCCCCCGCTGCCGACCAGCCGCTCGTGGTCGGCCTGCGCCTGCTTCTCCTCGGCCGTGGCGAACAGGCCCGCGGGCTCCACGAGGTCCGACCGGACGGCCGGCTCCTCCGTGGTGGGCAGCCCCCCGGACCGCACGGCCCGGGCGATGACCACCACGGCGTTGACGACCACGACCAGCACCAGTACGGCGAACAGGCTCTGCAGCACGCCGTTGAGGGTTGAGTTGAAGACCACCTGGTCCATCTGCCCCTGGTCCTTGGCCGGGGCCAGCAGCTGGCCGGCGTCCCGGGCGTCGCGGTAGCGCTGGGCCTGGGCGAAGTAGCCGATCGCCGGGGTGTCGGAGAAGACCTTCTGCCAGCTGGCCGTCATGGTGACGACGAGGTCCCAGGCCAGCGGGATGCCGGTCACCCAGGCGTAGCGCAGCTTGCCGTGCTTGATCAGCAGCACCGTGACCAGGGTCAGCGCGATGGCGGCGAGCAGCTGGTTGGCGATGCCGAACAGCGGGAAGAGCTGGTTGACCCCACCCAGCGGGTCGGTCACCCCGATGTAGAGCACCGACCCCCACAGCCCGACGACGATCGCGCTGGCGAGGACGTTGCCCGGCCGCCACGAGAGGTCGCCGAACTTCTTCCAGACGTTGCCGATGGTGTCCTGCAGCATGAACCGGCCGACCCGGGTGCCGGCGTCGACTGCGGTGAGGATGAACAGCGCCTCGAACATGATCGCGAAGTGGTACCAGAACGCCTGCAGGTTGCCGCCGAACGCGTCGTTGAAGATCTGCGAGATGCCGACGGCGAGGGTCGGGGCGCCACCGGTGCGGGAGATCAGGCTGGGCTCCTGGACCGCGGCCGCCGCCGCGGCGAGGTCCTGGGCGGAGGTGTCGAACCCGAACCCCTGGACGAAGGTGGCGGCCGTCTCGACCGCACCGCCGGTGGCACCGGCCGGGCTGTTCATCGCGAAGTACAGGCCCTGGTCGATGACGCAGGCGGCGATGAGCGCGCTGATGGCCACGAAGGACTCCATCAGCATGCCGCCGTAGCCGATCAGCCGGACCTGGCTCTCCTTGGCCACCATCTTCGGCGTCGTCCCGGAGGCGATCAGCGCGTGGAAGCCCGACAGCGCGCCGCAGGCGATGGTGATGAAGACGAACGGGAACAGCGACCCGGCGAAGACCGGGCCGGTGCCCTCCCGGGCGAAGTCGGTGATGGCGTCGGCCTGCAGCACCGGCCGGGCGATGAGCAGGCTCAGGGCCAGCAGGACGATGACGCCGACCTTCATGAACGTCGACAGGTAGTCGCGGGGGGTGAGCAGCAGCCACACCGGCAGCACCGAGGCGACGAAGCCGTAGACGACGAGGGCGAGGACCAGCCACTCCTTGGACAGCGTCAGCGCGTCCGCGAGCCCGCTCTCCTGCACCCAGCCACCACCGATGATGGCCAGCAGCAGCAGGACGACGCCGATGCCGGTGGCCTCCAGCACCCTGCCCGGGCGCAGCCGGCGCAGGTACAGGCCCATGAACAGCGCGATCGGGATGGTCAGCGCGATGGAGAACACGCCCCAGGGCGACTCGGCCAGCGCGTTGACCACGATCAGCGCGAGCACCGCCAGGATGATGATCATGATGGCGAAGACGGCGATCAGGGCGGCGATGCCGCCGACGACGCCGATCTCCTCCCGGACCATCTGCCCGAGGCTCTTGCCGTTGCGGCGCATCGAGAAGAACAGCACGGTCAGGTCCTGGACGGCGCCGGCGAAGATGACGCCGACGACGATCCAGATGGTGCCCGGCAGGTAGCCCATCTGCGCGGCGAGCACCGGCCCGACCAGCGGCCCGGCGCCGGCGATGGCGGCGAAGTGGTGACCGAAGAGCACCCGGCGGTCGGTGACGTCGAAGTCGACGCCGTTGTGCAGCCGCTCGGCCGGGGTGGCCCGCCGGTCGTCGGTCCCGAGCACCTTGGTGGCGATGAAACGGGCGTAGAAGCGGTAGGCGATGGCGTAGGAGCACAGCGCCGCGAACAGGATCCAGAGCGCGGAGACCGTCTCGCCGCGGGACAGCGCCAGCACCGTCCAGGCGACCGCGCCCGCAACGGCCACCGCCGTCCAGACCAGGACCGAGCGCACCGAGAGCCGGCGGCCGGCCGGGCCGCCGGGTGGCTGCGCCGCACCGGTGTCGTCCCGGGTGAAGGTGGTGGACATGAGCGCCTCCGAACCGCAGCGGCGTCGCCGTTGACGCCGTCGGCAGTGAGCATAGGGCCGCGACGGTGCTGAGGAGACCCCTGTCATGGGACCGCCGGTCGTGGTCCCCGGGTCCTGGCGTGTCCGTCCGGCCGTTCCCCTCCACAACTTCCTGTCCCCTGCCGAGAAGAGAGGGAGACGGGTCAACAGCCGGCGGGACCACCCGCGGCACGGGGCGGCGGAAGAGGACGAGGATGAGGCGGCGCAACAGCGGCCAGGACAGAGCGGCGGCGGTCCCACCAGCGGCCGTGCCCAAGGACGTCGAGGCGGTCGAGCAGGTCATCGCCGTCCTCGACCGGGGCGTCGTCGACGACAAGGACGCCCACCAGAAGAGCACCGAGGAACTGGTCCGGCAGCTCGACCTCTCCTACGGCGCGGTGTGGCTGCCCGGTCCGGACGGCTTCCACCGGTTCGGCGAGTACGGCCCGATGGCCCCCGCGATGGCGGCCTCGACGTCGGCACGCGTGCGGAGCATCACCGCCGCCGACGGCTACGGCGGCCAGGCCGTCCGCAACAGGACCGCGGTGCTCGTCGACGAGGCCAGCGACCCGGCGACGTGCCTGCGCTGGGGTGGCGCGCTCGCCGCCGGCGCGACCCACGGGTGCATCCTGCCGCTGGTGGAGAACGGGACGGTGACCGCCCTGTACGAGTACTACAACCGCGGCGAGCTGCCCTTCACCGGCACCCGGAAGGGCAAGTGGGACTCCCTCGGCCGGCTGCTCGCGCACGCCCGCCGGGCCGCCCTGGCCAGGGCCGAGCTGCAGGAGAACCTCGACGACCGGGTGGCGGTCACCTCCGTCGTCACCGAGCTGGGTGCTGCCCGGGACCAGGCCTCCGCGCTGCGGCTGGCGCTGGACACCGTCCGTGAGGCGTTCGGCTGGGCCTACGGGTCCTACTGGGCGCTGGACGAGCAGGCCAACGTGCTGCGCTTCCAGCAGGAGTCCGGCTCGGCCGGTGAGGAGTTCCGCAAGGTCACCCTCGCCGCCTCCTTCGCCGAGGGCGTGGGCCTGTCCGGGCGGGCCTGGAAGACCCGGGACCTGTTCTTCACCGCCGACATCGGCGAGATGACCGACTGCGTGCGCGCACCGGCCGCCCAGCGCGCCGGGGTCAAGTCCGGCGTCTGCTTCCCGCTGCTGGTCGGCGGCCGGGTCATCGGCACCATGGACTTCTTCGTCACCGAGACCATCGAGCTGTCGGACTCCCGGGCCTCGGCGCTGCGCAACGTGCAGCAGCTGGTCTCCCAGCGGCTGGACGTGCTGCGGCGCACCGAGGAGTCCGCGGAGAACGCCCGCGAGCTGCTGGACACCGTCTCCCGGCTCCGCGAAGCCGCGGACGACGCCGGGCGAGTCGCGGAGAACGCGGTCAGCCAGGCGTCCACCATGACCAGCGAGGTGCTGGCCCTGGACGAGGCCTCGGCCGCGGTCGGGGAGGTCATCCGGATCATCTCCGGCATCGCCGACCAGACCAACCTGCTGGCCCTCAACGCCACCATCGAGGCCGCCCGCGCCGGTGAGCTCGGCAAGGGCTTCGCGGTCGTGGCCAGCGAGGTCAAGGACCTGGCCCGCGAGACGGCCAGCGCCACCCAGAAGGTCTCCGACCAGATCGCCGGCATCCAGGCCAGCAGCAAGGCCGTGGCCACCGGCATCCACACCACCAGCGAGATCATCGGCCAGCTCGACGTCGTCCAGGCCCGGATCGGTGAGGTGCTGGAGGAGCAGGCGCGGATGGCGTCAGCCTTCGAGTGACCGCGGTGCCCGGCCGGGGAGGACCGGCCGGGCATCCACCCGTTCGCGGGGTTCGGGACGGCAGTCGACTGGGCACAATCGACCCATGCGCCTTCCCACGCCCCGGGGCCCCCTCAGCACCGCCTTGTGCGCGGATCTGGCCGCCGGGACGACCCTGAGCACCCGGACGCTCGCCGTCGCCTACTCCCTGGCCGCCGCAGCGGAGGACCCCCTGCTCGACGAGGACCTCCAGCTGACGCTGGCCGTCTGCTACGAACTGCACTACCGGGGCTTCGACTCCGTCGACGACGGCTGGGAGTGGAACCCCGAGCTGCTGCGCCTGCGCGCCGTGCTCGAGCAGCGGCACCTGGCCGCCCTGCACTCGCTCGTCAGCCCGGTCGCGGTCACCGAGGACCCGGTCGACCAGCAGCTCACCGCCGTCATCGCCGCCGACGACGGCCCGTCGCTGTCGCGGTACCTGGCCCGGCACGGCACGCATCAGCAGTGGCGCGAGTACCTCACCGTGCGCAGCGTCTACCACCTCAAGGAGGGCGACCCGCACACCTGGGCGATCCCCCGGCTGAGCGGGCGGGCCAAGGCGGCCATGGTGGAGATCCAGGCCGACGAGTACGGCGGCGGCTCCCACGAGCGCATGCACAGCCAGCTGTTCGCCGGGCTGATGCGCGACCTGGACCTGGACGACACCTACGGCGCGCTCTGGGACGACGCCCCGGCGGTGGCGTTCACGTCGGTCAACACGATGTCGCTGTTCGGGCTGCACCGTCGGCTGCGCGGGGCCTGCCTGGGCCACCTGACCGCGGTGGAGATGACCTCCTCGGAGCCCAGCCGCCGGTACTCCAGTGGGCTCAGGCGCCTCGGGTTCGGGACGGGCACCACCGTCTTCTACGACGAGCACGTGGAGGCCGACGCCGTCCACGAGCAGATCGCCTCGGTCGACATGTGCGGCTCGCTGGTCGCCGACGACCCGGCGCTGACCGCCGACGTCCTGTTCGGTGCGCAGTGCTCGCTCGCCCTCGACGGTCTCACCGCTCACCACCTCCTCGGCGCCTGGGAGGCCGGGCGCTCGGGTCTGCGGGTCCAGGAGCCGGTCACCGTGTGACCGACGGGTCCTCCCGGCCCGGGGTGGCCGGGAGGACCCGTCGCTCAGCGCAGGCCGAAGACGGAGATGCTGCCGTCGTCCTCGTTGCTGGCCAGGAAGAGCTGACGGTTCTCGATGGCCAGCAGGCCCTCGGGGGCGTCGCCGGTGGAGAGCACCTGCAGCAGCTGCGGCGCGGCATCCTGGCCGTGCTCGTACACCAGGACGGCGTCGCCGCGCTCGGAGCCGATGAGGGTGTAGTCGGTGCCCCGCATGCGGGTGACCTCGGCGCCCTCGAACTCGGCGCCCTTGTCGTCACTGCGGCCGTCGGGGTAGCGCCCGGCCGCGGCCAGCGCCTCCTCGGCGGAGCCGCCGCTGGTGAACAGCACGGCACCGGCGGGGCTGAAGACCGTCCAGCCGCGGCCGCCGCTGGGCTCGGCGGCGAGGTCGCCCTCGTCGGCGGTGACCAGGTTGCCGTCGGCGGTCCACTGCACCGCGTCGGGCTCACGGGGAGCGACGAGCACGTCGTCGAAGGCGATCGTCTCGTCATCGGTGGTGTCGGCGTCGGTGCGGGTGACGGTGCCGGCGGAGAACGAGGAGAGGACGCGGCCGCTGGCCAGGTTCACCAGGGCGACGGCGTTGTTCTCCTGCAGGGTCACCGCAGCCACGTCGGCGCCGTTGACGTCGACGAACTCCGGCTCCGGGTCGTCCGCGAACAGCGCGCCGGGCAGCCCGGTCAGCGACACCTGGCGCACGGTCCACCGGTCGACGGCGCCGCGCAGGTCGACGACCGACAGGAACCCGGCGGGCAGCTGCGGCAGCCCGCCCTCGACGCCACCGACCTCGACGTCCTCGTCGCGCTGGTTCTCGATGGCGATCGCGGCGAACCGGCCGCTGGGGCCGATGTCGATGCTGTCGGGCTGGCCGCCCAGGTCGATGCTGCGGACCACCGAGCGCGTGCGCAGGTCGACCACCGCGAGGTGGCCGGCCGGGCGGGTCAGGTCGGTGGTGTCGTCGACGACGACGAGGGCGTACCGGCCGTCGCGGGTCACGGCCACCGAGGTGGGCGAGCCGCCGACGTCGATGCTGCCGAGCTGCCGGGGCGCGGTGGGCACGCTCAGGTCGACCAGGCCGACGACGCCCAGCTCGGAGTCGGTGTAGAGCACGGTGCGGCCGTCGGGAGTGGCGGAGAGGATCTCGGCGACCTCGCCGTCGACGGCGAAGGTGGCCAGCGGGGCGAAGGTGCGCGGCTGTGGAGCGGCGGACGCCGGCGTGGCGGCGACCACGAGGGCGAGGGCGCTCAGCGCGAGCACACCGGAGACGGGACGGGACGGACGACGGAGCACGGGCACCTCACTGGACCGGGACGGGACCGGCACAGCCTCGACCGCCCCGACCAGCCGGAGGTGTCGCCCGGGCGAACAGCCGGGGGCCCGGGCGTGACGAGCGTGGTCAGTCGTCGGTGCCCGAGTGCAGCTCCGCGGCCGGACGCGGGCGGGACGGCGCGCTGCCGGCGGAGAAGCCCGACCGCTTGTGCGTGCCGTCACAGAACGGCTTGATGCCCGACTTGCCGCACCGGCACAGCGCGACGGTCTTCCGCCCCGGGTCGATCTCGTTGCCGTCGGTGTCGACGAGCCGGAAGTCCCCGCGCACCAGCAGCGGCCCGTCGCGGTAGGGGGTGATGGTCGCCGTCGGCTCGTCGGCGGGCGGCAGGTCGCGCACCTGCGCGTCGGAGACGACGGGGTCGGCGGCGGTGGGCTCGGCGACCGGCTGCTCGGCCAGGGACTCGGGGGGCACACCCCGATGGTGCCCCTCTTCCGTGGCGCACGACCGACCGCCCCGGTCAGCCCTCCTCGGTGCGGCCGTAGAACACCCGCTCGACGACGCCGTGGGCCCGCCGGGTGACCCGCCGGTAGTCGTCGAGGAACTGCCCGGCGTCGGTGTCGGCGCCGTACCCGCACGCCCGGGCGACGCCGTTGAGCTCCAGCCCGGCCCGGGGCAGCTGGTCACCCGGCCGGCCGCGGACCAGGAAGACCGCGTTGCGCGCCCGGCTGGCCAGCTCCCAGGCGGTCTGCAGCGCGTCGGCCTGCTCGGTGTCCAGCAGCCCGGCGTCGGTTAGCGCGTGCAGCGCGGTGACCGTGCCGGTGACCTGCAGCGCCGGGTGCACCGCGGCGTGCTCGAGCTGCAGCAGCTGCACGGTCCACTCGACGTCGGCCAGCCCGCCGCGGCCGAGCTTGGTGTGCGTGGCCGGGTCGGCGCCGCGGGGCAGTCGCTCGCTCTCCACCCGGGCCTTCATCCGCCGGATCTCCCCGACCTGCTCGCTCGACAGGCCCGCGCCCGGGTAGCGCAGCGGGTCGACCAGAGCCATGAACTCACGCCCCAGCGCCTCGTCGCCGGCGACCGGCTCGGCCCGCAGCAGCGCCTGCACCTCCCAGGTGGCGACCCAGCGCTGGTAGTACTGGGCGAACGCCTCCAGGCTGCGCGACAGCGCTCCGGACCGGCCCTCCGGGCGCAGGTCGGCGTCGACCTCGAAGGCCGGGTCGGGGGCAGGCTCACCGAGCAGCCGGCGCAGCGCGTGGGCGACCGCGTTCGCCGTCGAGGCGGCCCGGCTCTCGTCGGCGCCGGGGCGCACCCGGTGCACGAACAGGACGTCGGCGTCGGACCCGTAACCCAGCTCGGCCCCGCCCAGCCGGCCCATGCCGATGACGGCGATGTCGACCGGGACGTCGGCGACGGCCAGCCCGGCGTCGGCGGCCCAGCTGCGCAGCGCGGCGTCCAGCCCGGCGCGCAGCGTGGCGACGGCGACGGCGTGCAGGGCCTGCCCGACCCGCAGCACGTCGAGGCGGCCCAGCAGGTCGGCGCAGGCGATGCGCAGCAGCTCCTGCCGGCGCAGCGAGCGCAGCACCTTGACCCCGCCGGAGGCGTCGCCGGCCCGGGCGACCGCCTGCCGCCACGCCGAGGTGAGCGCGTCGGCGCTGCGCGGCTCGAGCTGGGCGTCGTCGGCGAGGATCCGCATCGCCTCCGGGGTGCGGGTGAGCAGCCCGGCGACGTACTGGCTGGAGCCCAGCAGCACCGCCAGCCGCTCGGCGGCCTGCCCCTCGTCGCGCAGCAGCCGCAGGAACCACTGGTCGTTGCCCAGCGCCTCGCTGACCCGCCGGTAGGCGAGCAGGCCGGCGTCGGGGTCCGCGCAGGAGGCGAAGGTCTGCAGCAGGACGGGGAGCAGGTACCGCTGCATGGACGCCGACCGGCTCAGCCCGCCGGTGAGCGCGGTCATGTGCCGCAGTGCGCCCTCGGGGTCGGCGAAGCCCAGCGCGCGCAGCCACTCCCCCGCCGCGCGCGGCCCCAGCGCCAGCTGCTCGCCGGGCACCCGGGCCACCGCCGACAGCAGCGGCCGGTAGAAGAGCTTCTCGTGCAGCCGGCGCACCACCCGGGTGTGCAGCGCCAGCTCCGAACGCAGCACGGCGACCGAGTCACCGCGGTCGTCGGGCTTGTAGCCCAGCGAGCGGGCCAGCCAGCGCAGCTGGTCACCGGCGACCGGCAGCAGGTGGGTGCGGCGCAGCCGGAGCAGCTGGAGCCGGTGCTCCACCGTGCGCAGGAAGCGGTAGGAGGCGACCAGCGTGGCGGCGTCGTCCCGGCTGATGTAGCCCCCGGCGCCCAGCACCGTCAGCGCCGGCACCGTGCCGCCGACCCGCAGCGTCACGTCGGCCCGGCCGTGCACCAGCTGCAGCAGCTGGACGCTGAACTCGACGTCGCGGAGCCCGCCGCGGCCCAGCTTCAGCTCCCGGTCTGCCTGGCCGGCGGGGATGTTCTGCTCGACCCGGCGGCGCATCGCCTGGATCTCACCGACGAAGCCGGGCCGGTCGCCGGCCTTCCAGACCAGCGGCCACAGCGCGTCGACGTACTCCCGGCCCAGTGCCGGGTCCCCGGCGACCGGGCGCATCTTCAGCAGCGCCTGGAACTCCCAGGTGCTGGCCCACTTCTCGTAGTAGGCGCGCATGCCGGCCACGGTGCGCACCAGCACGCCGGCCTTGCCCTCCGGGCGCAGCGCGGCGTCGACCTCCCAGGCGGCCTGCCGGCAGATCCGCATCAGCGCCGCAGCGACCCGGGTCGCCGAGGCCAGCGCGGCTGCCTCGTCGGCACCGGCGTCCACGGGCTCGGCGACGAAGACGACGTCGACGTCGCTGACGTAGTTGAGCTCGCGGCCGCCGCACTTGCCCAGCCCGATGACCGCCAGCCGGCACGGGGCGCTGCCCGCCGGCTGCTCGGCGACGGCGACGGCGAGCCCCGCGGTGAGCACGGCGGCGGCGATGTCGGCCAGCTCCGCGGCGACCTCGTCGGCCGGCAGGGCGTCCCCGAGGTCGCGGCCGGCCAGCGACAGGACCGCGCGCCCGTAGGCGTGCTTGAGGTCGCGCACCCGGGAGCCGTCGGCGTCCGGGGCACCGCTGCCCAGCCCGACGCCCCACGGTGCGTCGGCGGGGTCGGCGCCGACGGCGAACAGCAGCTGCTCCTGCAGCTCCTGCGGGCTCGGCCGGGACACCCGGTCCTCGGTGTCCAGGACGACCCAGTCGGCGGGGTGCGCGGCCAGGTGGTCGGCCAGCCCCGCGGAGGCCCCGAGCACCGACAGCAGCCGCGACCGCACCGAGGCCGAGCCGCGCAGCCGGGCGAGCAGGGCCGCGGCCAGGCCGCCGTCGGGGTCGGTGGCGTCCAGCGCCTCGACCAGCCGGGCCAGCGACCGGACGGCGAGGTCGGGGTCGCCCGCGCGGGCCAGCGCCGAGACGACCGCCCCCGCCTCGGGGTCGGCGGGCTCGTTGCGGTCGAGGTCCCACAGGCCCAGCGAGGCGTCGGCGAGCAGCCGGGCCGCCCGGGCGCCGTCCTCGAAGCCGAACCGGACCAGCCGGACGACGGCCCGCCGGGGGACGTCGTCGGGCGTGGGGACTGCGGACACCGTCAGCCCCGTGCGGCGGCGCGGTCCCGCACGAGCGCGGCGAACCGGCCGGCGAACGGCGCCCAGACCTCCGCGACGTCGGGGTGCACGGCGGCCGCGGCGGCGCAGACGGTCTCGACGTCGGTGCCGGTGCTGGCCACGCCGACCGCGTCGCTGTCGGCCCACTGGCGGACCAGGTGCTCGTCGGTCTCGATGTGGAACTGCAGGCCGTAGACGTGCGCGCCGACCCGGTAGGCCTGGTGCGGGTACCGCGGGTTGCTGGCCAGCAGGGTGGCGCCGGCCGGCAGCCGGTCGATCTCGTCGTGGTGCCACTGCACGACGTCGGGTGACAGCGGCAGCGGCGCGAACAGCGGGTCGGCCTCCGCGGCGTCCCGCTTGGCCACCAGAGTCGGGCCGACCTCGGGGCCGTCGACCCCGACCCGGGTGCTGCCGCCGCCGACCTGCGCGAGCAGCTGCGCGCCCAGGCAGATCGCCAGCGTCGGGACGTCGGCGGCCACGGCCTGGCCCAGCAGGTGCCGGACGCCGACCAGCTCCGGGGAGACGGTGTCGTCGTCCAGCGAGGACTGGGGCCCGCCGAGCACCAGCAGGCCGTCGTGGCCGGTGAGGTCGGCCGGCAGCGGCTCGCCGGTGGACAGCCGTCGCTCGTCGAGCTCCAGCCCGGCACCGGTCAGCCACTCCCCCAACCGGGTGGGCGGGTCGGTGTCGGACGGGACGACGACGAGCAGGCGGGCCACACCGGCAGCCTAACGGCGCGGGACCGCTGATCTCGGTCCCGTACCGACGTGTGCGCGACACGGCCGGGAGGGGCTTCCGCACGCTCCTGGTCCGGTACGTTCCCGCCCACTCGGAGGAGGAGCGCATGGACCCGGAGCGCAGCACGGCGTCGACGATCGGCCGGTGGGTGGGCTGGGTGGTGGTGCTCGCGCTCACCGTGGCCGTGGCCGTGGCCACGACGGCCGTCGTCGGTCAGGTGACCGAACGCCCGCTGATGCGGGCCGCGGCTCCCCCGTCCGCCGCATCGCCGTCCGCCCCGCCGGCGGCCGAGCCCGTGCGGGCGGACTACGAGGAGCTGCCGACCCGCTCGCTCACCGGCCCGCTGCCCGACGTCGCCGGCCGGTCCGTCGGCGAGGCAGAGGCGGCACTGGAGCAGGTCGGCGCCGCCGTGCTGCTGGTCGACTCCCGCAACTGGTCCCGGCCGGTCGGATCGGACTGGGTCGTGTGCGCCACGGGTCAGAGCTCCCGCGGCGACGGGTCCCCGACCGCCGACGTGACCGTCTCCGCCGTGCCCGCCGGCGACCCCTGCGCCTGACCGGTCAGGCCCGGCCCCCTCGCAGGGACCCGCGGCGCGCGGAGCGCGTCGCGGGGGGCGAGAGGGTCCTTCGTCAGAGCCCGGGCAGGTACCGCTTGAGCTCGAAGGGCGTGACGTTCTGCCGGTAGGAGTTGAACTCCTCCCACTTGTTGCGCAGGAAGAAGTCGAACACGTGCTCGCCGAGGGTCTCCGCGACCAGCTCGCTGCCCTGCATCGCCGTGAGCGCCTCGCCCAGGGAGACCGGGAGGTCCTCGTAGCCGGCCGCACGCCGCTCGGTGTCGGTGAGCGACCAGACGTCGTCCTCGGCCTCGGGCGGGAGCTCGTAGCCCTTCTCGATGCCGCGCAGGCCGGCGGCGAGCAGGACGGCGAAGGTCAGGTACGGGTTGCACGCGGAGTCCGGCGAGCGGACCTCGACCCGGGCGGAGTTGCCCTTGTTCGGCTTGTACGAGGGCAGTCGCACCAGCGCTGAGCGGTTGGCCCGGCCCCAGGTCGCCGCGGTCGGGGCCTCGGTGCCGGCGAGCAGACGGCGGTAGGAGTTGACCGTCTGGTTGGTGACGGCGGTCATCTCCCGGGCGTGGGTGAGCAGCCCGGCGATGAACTGCTTGCCCGTGGTCGACAGCTTCATCGGGTCGGCCGGGTCGTGGAAGGCGTTGCGGTCGCCCTCGAACAGCGAGACGTGGGTGTGCATCGCGGAGCCGGCCAGCTCGGTGAACGGCTTGGGCATGAAGGTGGCGTGCACGCCCTGGGCCAGCGCGACCTCACGGACGACGTGGCGCAGCGTCATGATGTTGTCGGCCATCGACAGCGCGTCGGCGTACCGCAGGTCGATCTCCTGCTGGCCGGGCGCGACCTCGTGGTGGCTGAACTCCACCGAGATGCCCATCGCCTCCAGCGCGAAGACCGCCTCGCGGCGGAAGTCGTGGGCCACGTTGTGCGTGGAGAGGTCGAAGTAGCCGCCGGTGTCGGCCGGCTCCGGCGCCCGCCCGTCGGTGGGGAGGTCCTTGAGCAGGAAGAACTCGATCTCGGGGTGCGTGTAGAACGTGAAGCCCATGTCGGCGGCCTTGGCCAGCGCGCGCCGCAGCACGTGCCGGGGGTCGGCCCAGGCCGGTGAGCCGTCGGGCAGCGTGATGTCGCAGAACATCCGCGCCGTGTCGCTGCCCTGCCCGCGCCTGGCCGGCATCACCTGGAACGTCGCCGGGTCGGGCTTGGCGAGCATGTCGGACTCGTAGACCCGGGCGAAGCCCTCGATCGCCGAGCCGTCGAAGCCGATGCCCTCCGCGAACGCCGCCTCGATCTCGGCCGGTGCCACCGCAACGGCCTTGAGATAGCCCGAGACGTCGGTGAACCACAGCCGCACGAAGCGGATGTCGCGCTCCTCCAGGGTGCGCAGGACGAACTCCTGCTGGCGGTCCATGCTCGCCATCGTGGCCTCCGGGCGTTGCGGGGGTGTTACGTGGCCCCCAGCCTGCCTCCTGTGGCGAGCGCCCGGGCGTTCGATCGGCCGCGTGTCGTGCTCAGCGCGCCAGGGCGGAGCCGGCCTGCCAGTCGGCCCAGTCGGCGTTCCAGTCGCCGAAGCCGTCCCAGACCTCCATGGCCGGGCCGGCGTTCGCGACCTCCACGACGTCGCCGCGGCCGAAGTTCTCGTAGAACCAGCCGGCGTCGGCCACCGAGACGTTGAGGCAGCCGTGGGAGACGTTGCGGCGTCCCTGGTCGCGGACCGACCACGGGGCGCCGTGCACGAAGATCCCTGAGTTCGACAGCCGTGAGGCGTACTCGACCGGCGTCTCGTAGCCGCCGGGGGCGTCCAGCGGGACGCCGTAGCTGGCCGAGCGCATCGTGTACTCCCGCGACTGCTGCATCACCACGTAGGTGCCGGTGGGCGTGGGGCTGCTGCTCCTGCCCAGCGACGTGGGCATCTCCCGCACCAGCTGGTCGTCGACGTAGAGCCGCAGCACCCGCTCCGTGGCGTCCACGGTGGCGACCTTCTTCGCGCCGACGTCGAACTCCACGTGCTCGCTCTGCTGGCCGTGCACGCCGTCGCCGACGTGCACGCCGTAGACGTCGACGTCGACCGCGACGTGGGTGCGCGCCGGCCAGTACCCCTGCGGCCGGTAGTGCACGGTGCGGTCCGACAGCCACGACCACGAGCCGGTGACCGGCGGGGTGCTGGTGACGTGCAGCTGCCGTTCGACCGCGGCCCGGTCGGTGACGTCCTCGTCGAAGGTCACCGAGATCGGCTGGCCCACCCCGACGGTGGCCGCGTCGGAGGGGAAGACGGTGGGCAGGGTCAGCGTGCGTGGGGTGACCGTGCTGATCCCCCCCGGTGCGGACGGTCGTCGTCCCGGCGCCGTCGCTGGCCTCGGCGACGACGGCGTAGGTGGTGCCGTAGGCCAGTTCCCCGCCGGCCACCCACGACGTGCCGTCGGCGGCGATCGTGTCGGGGACGACGGTGCCGTCGGCGGCCCGGACGTCGACCGAGGTGAGCGTGCCGTTGCCGGCGCTGACGAACAGCGGGGTCACCGGTGCGACGTCCACGGAGTCCAGCGGCGGGTCGGTGCTGATGACCACCGGATCCGGTTCCGGGGCCGGCGGCGGTGTGGTCACCGCCGGGACGGGAGCCGGTGCGGCGGCGGGCTCCTCGCCGTGCGCGGCCTGGCAGGCCGGCAGCCCGAGCACCAGCGGGGCGGAGAGGACGGCGACGGAGCGGGTGGCAGCGGAACGGGTGGCGACGGAGCGGGTGGCGACGGAGCGGGACCCGGAGCCGGTCATGGAGACCTCAGAGGCGGCAGGCGCAACGACACGACAGGAACGACATCGACCGTATCGGCAGGCAGTGGCGGGAGTGTGACACGACACAGCCGGTCGGGGCAGTCCCCGCCTGGTCACCCGGACCGGACGACGACCAGACTGTGACGTGTGACTGCACCGGTACAGCTGCGCGTCGCACTGGCCCAGGTCGACCCCCGGGTCGGTGACCTCGCCGGCAACGCGGACCTCGTCGTCGACTGGACCCGGCGCTCCGCCACCGACGACGCCCACCTCGTCGTCTTCCCGGAGATGACCCTCACCGGCTACCCCGCCGAGGACCTCGTGCTGCGGGAGTCCTTCGCACGGGCCAGCGAGCAGACCCTGGTCGACCTGGCCGCCCGGCTGGCCGCCGACGGGCTCGGTGACACCGCCGTCGTCGTCGGCTACCTGGCGCACACCGAGGGCAGCGGTCCGGCCCCGGTGGACCGGACGCCCACCGACGCCGAGGACTCCCCCGGCGACGCCAACCCCCGGCACGGCGCCCCGCGCAACGCCGCCGCCCTGCTGCACGGCGGGCGCGTGGTGGCCCGCTACCACAAGCGCCACCTCCCGAACTACGGCGTCTTCGACGAGGCCCGCTACTTCGTGCCCGGCACCGAGCTGCCGGTCGTGCGGCTGCACGGCGTCGACGTGGCGCTGACCATCTGCGAGGACCTGTGGGTCGAGGGCGGCCCGTGCGGCGTCGCCGGGCAGGCCGGGGTCGACCTCGTCGTCTCCCCCAACGCCTCCCCCTACGAGCGGGCCAAGGACGACCTGCGGCTGCCCCTGGTGCAGCGCCGCGCCGCCGAGGCGCACGCCCCGATCGTCTACTGCAACCAGGTGGGCGGGCAGGACGAGCTGGTCTTCGACGGCGACTCGCTGGTGGTCACCGCCGCGGGTGAGCTGCTGGCCCGCGCGCCGCAGTTCGTCGAGCACCTGCTCACCGTCGACCTCGCGCTGGACACCGCCGCGGTGACCGAGCGGCGCGAGGGCCGGATCGGGCCGATGACGGTCACCCGGCACGTGCTGAGCGAGGAGCCCGTCGCCACGTTCGAGGCCCGCCCGGGCACCGTCGCCGACCCGCTCGCCGACGCCGAGGAGGTGTGGCGGGCGCTGGTGCTGGGGCTGCGGGACTTCATCGACAAGAACGGCATGCCCTCGGTGGTGCTCGGCATGTCCGGCGGCATCGACTCCGCGCTCGTGGCCGCCCTCGCCGTCGACGCCCTGGGTGCTGCCCGGGTGCACGGCGTCGGCCTGCCCAGCGAGTACTCCAGCGAGGGGTCGCTCACCGACGCCGCGGACTCCGCGCAGCGGCTGGGCATGCACTACTCCGTCGTCCCGATCGCGCCGATGGTCGAGGCCTACCGCAGCTCGGTGGAGCTGTCGGGCGTCGCGGCGGAGAACCTGCAGGCGCGGGTGCGCGGCACGCTGCTGATGGGGCTGTCCAACCAGCACGGGCACCTGCTGCTGGCCACCAGCAACAAGAGCGAGGTGGCCGTGGGCTACTCGACGCTCTACGGCGACGCCGCCGGCGGGTTCGCCCCGATCAAGGACGTGCTCAAGACCCTGGTCTGGGAGCTCGCCCGCTGGCGCAACGCGTACGCCCGCGACCGCGGCGAGGTCGAGCCGATCCCGCAGAACTCGATCGACAAGCCGCCGTCGGCCGAGCTCGCGCCCGGCCAGCAGGACAGCGACTCGCTGCCCAGCTACGAGGAGCTCGACGCCGTGATCACCGACTACGTCGACCGCGACCTCGGCATGGCCGAGCTGCTCGAGCGCGGCCACGACCCGGCGATCGTGGCCCGGGTGCTGCGGATGATCGACCTCGCGGAGTTCAAGCGCCGCCAGTCCGCGCCGGGCACGAAGATCTCGCTCAAGGCCTTCGGCCGGGACCGCCGGCTGCCGATCACCAACCGCTGGCGGGAGAGCCTGCCCAGCGTCGTCGAGGGAGCCCAGTCGTGACCGAGTCGGTGCTCTACGGCGGGACGTCGACGGCGCGGGTGCGGGTGCACCACCTGCGCCAGGCCAAGGAGCGGGGTGAGCGCTGGGCGATGCTGACCGCCTACGACACCCACTCGGCGCAGGTGTTCGAGGAGGCCGGCATCCCGGTGCTGCTGGTGGGTGACTCCGCGGGCAACGTCGTCCTCGGCCAGACGTCCACCGTGGCCGTCACCGTCGAGGACATCTTGCTGATGACCCGCGCGGTCACCCGGTCCACGACGCGGGCGCTGGTCGTGGCCGACCTGCCCTTCGGCAGCTACGAGGCCTCGCCCGAGCAGGCCTTCGCCACCGCGGTGCGGATGATGAAGGAGGGCGGGGCGCAGGCGGTCAAGCTCGAGGGCGGGGTGCGGGTCGCGCCGCAGATCCAGCTGCTCACCCAGGCCGGCATCGCCGTCATGGCCCACATCGGGTTCACGCCGCAGAGCGAGAACGCCCTGGGCGGCTTCCGGGTGCAGGGCCGCGGCGCCGGTGCGGAGCAACTGCTCGCCGACGCGCGCGCCGTGCAGGAGGCGGGCGCGTTCGCCGTCGTCATGGAGATGGTCCCGGCCGCGATCGCCGCGCAGGTGACCGCGGAGCTGGCCATCCCCACCATCGGCATCGGTGCGGGACCCGACTGCGACGCCCAGGTGCTGGTCTGGCCGGACATGGCCGGGATGACGTCGGGCCGGGTGCCGCGGTTCGTCAAGCGCTACGCCGACCTGCGCGGGGAGCTGCTGCGGGCGACCCAGGAGTTCGCCACCGAGGTCCGCGACGGCACCTTCCCCACCGCCGAGCACAGCTTCGACTGAGGCATTGGTACCTCTCCATGCGTCTCGGGGTCGTGAACGCATGGAGAGGTACCAATGCCTGGGTGCTCAGACGTCGGTGATGCGGACGCCGGCGTGGGCCTTGTAGCGACGGTTGACCGACACCAGGTTGATGGTCAGGGCCTCCACCTGGCGGGCGTTGCGCAACCGGCCGGCGTAGACCCCGCGCATGCCCGGCAACCGCCCGGCCAGCGCCTGCACCAGGTCGGTGGCCTCGCGCACGTCGCCGACCACCATCACGTCCCCCTCCAGGGTGGGCTGGGACAGGTCCTCCAGCGTCACCGCCGAGAGGTGGTGGAAGGCCCCGACGACATGACTGTCGGGCAGCAGGACCGCGGCCTGTTGGCAGACGCTGCCCTCGACGACGTCGAGCACGTAGGCGCCCAGCTCGTCCCAGCCCATCGGCACGACGCAGTCGACGACGACCTTGCCGGCCAGCGGCGTGGCCAGCTCGGCGAGGGTGTCGGCGTGCCCGGCGTACGGCACGGCGATGACCACCAGGTCCGCAGCACCCGCGACGTCGACGTTCGAGCCTCCGCGCACCGACACCTCACCGGCACCGGCGACGGCTGCGGCGCGGGCCGCCACCTCGGTGGCGACCTCCTCGGCCCGCTCGGCGTCCCGGGACCCGAGCAGCACCCGCTGCCCGGCCGCGGCCAGACGCACCGCCAGCCCGCGGCCCTGCGGCCCGGTCCCCCCGAGCACGCCGACGACGAGGTCCTCCACCGCGCGTCCGTCCGTCACGACCCCTCCTGACCTGCGCGGG
>NZ_JAAGWH010000016.1 GCF_010682105.1 Modestobacter muralis
CGCCCCGGCCGGGCGCGCCCTGCGGTCGATCATGCCCCGCGGGGCGGTGCCGGGCGCGGTGGGTCAGTCCTCCCGCCAGGCGCGGTCGGCGGCGTCCTCCTGCTCGTTCCGCTCGGCGACCTTCTGCAGGGCGTGCTCGGCCTCGGCGCGGGTCTCGTAGGGGCCGAGGCGGTGCCGCTCGGCGCAGCCGTCCCGGGTCTCGACGGTGTGGTGCTTGAGGCAGAAGTACCAGGGCCCGGTGTCCATCGTCGTCCTCTCTCGGGGTGCGCTGTCTGCCCCAGCCTCGCACCGCGGCGACGGAGTCGCCCCAGGTCCGGTCCTGGTCCGCGGAGACGGCGCGCCCGCGGCGGTGTCCCGGACGGGGCTGCTGCGGCATGCTGCACGCCATGGCAGGGGCGCACACGCCCGGACGGGGGCACCGGCACGGGGCGTCGCCTGCCCCGGAGGCCGGCGTGCCGCCGGCCGGCCGGGGCCACGACCGGCGGCTGGTCGCCTGGTGCCTGGCTGCGCTGCTGGTGACGGGCTCAGCGCTGGGCTCGGTCAACCTGCTCATCGACGGCGCCCTGCGCGAGGGGGCCAGCCGGCCGGTGTACGTCGGCACCCTCTGCGTCGGTGTGCTGCTGGCCCTGGCCCTGGCGGTCCGGCAGCGGGTGGGCGAGCGGGCGACGGTGGCGCTGGTGCTGGTCGGCGACGTCTCCTACGTGGTGCTGGCCTGGGCGACCACCGACCCGCTGCGCTATGCCCCACCGCTAATGCTGCTGTCCACCTGCTTCGTGGCGGCCTGGTTCCTCGGCGCCCGGGGGCTCGCGGTGCACATGACGGCGGTGCTGGTCGCCTGCGCGTTCGTGCTCTGCGACAGCTACCCCTCACTGGGCGCGCTGGTGGTCCCGGTGCTCGCCAGCGCCGGCATGCTCGACGTGGTCACGTTCGGGGTCTTCGTGCTGCGGCGGCGGGTGCAGCGGCTGCTGGCCTCGACCCAGGAGCTGTCCTCGACCGATCCGCTGACCGGGTTGGCCAACCGCCGGTCACTGGTCGACCAGTCCCCCCGCGTGTGGCGGCAGGCCCGCCGCGACGGCCAGCGGGTCGCCGCGCTGGTGCTCGACCTGGACCACTTCAAACAGCTCAACGACGACTTCGGGCACGCCGTGGGCGACGAGGTGCTGCGCGGGGTGTCCTGCGCGCTGGCCGCCAGCGTGCGGCCCCCGGACGTGCTGGCCCGTACCGGCGGCGAGGAGCTCGTCGTGCTGGGGCTGGTCTCCGACCCCGATGAGGCGCGGCGGCTGGCCGAGCGGCTGCGCCGGGCGGTGGCCGGCACCGGGGCAGGCCAGGACTGGCGGGTCACGGCCTCGATCGGGGTGGCGCTGGCCCACCCGGCCGACGGGGAGGACCCCGTCGACGCGCTCTGGCGGCTGGTCGACCGCGCCGACGCGGCCATGTACGCCGCCAAGGACGGCGGCCGGGACCAGGTGCAGGTCGCCGGCGGCGACGTCCTGCCGCTGCCGCGGGCCACCGACGGCGGACGGCGCCGCCCCGACCCGGCCGCAGGAGGCACCGCCTGACCTGGCCCGCCCGGCGCCCCGACGTCCGCTCTGCTTTCCTGCCTGCATGACCGCGACCACCGGCCACCCCGTCCTGGGAGCCGTCAGCCCCGACCCGACGCGCACGGTGCCGCTCCCGCTGCGCGAGCAGGCCGACGTGCGCGACCGCTGGCTGACCCAGCGGCTCCTGGACCTGCTGCCCGGCCTCATGGACCACGCCGGCATCGACCTGTGGGTCGTGCTCGGCCGGGAGTACAACGAGGACCCGGTGCTCGCCACCCTGCTGCCGGCGACCTGGCTGTCGGCCCGGCGGCGGACGATCCTGCTGTTCCACCGCAGCGACGACGGGGTGACCGCGGCCGCCGTCTCCCGCTACCCGGTGGGGCAGTTCCAGCCCGCGTGGGAGGCCGACGAGCAGCCCGGGCTGTCCGCCGCGGAGTCGCAGTGGGCCGCCGTCCGCCGGTTCGTCGACCAGGCCTCCCCGGCCCGGATCGGCGTCGACGTCTCCGCCGACTTCGCGCACGCCGACGGCCTCTCCCACACCGAGCACGGGCTGCTCATGGCCGCGCTCGGCCCGCACGCCGACCGGGTGGTGTCGGCCGAGGCGCTGGCCGTCGGCTGGCTGGAGACCCGGCTGCCGGAGGAGATCGCCGCGCTGCACGCGATGAACCGGCTCGTGCACGAGGTGATCGACGAGGCCTTCTCCCCCGCGGTCGTCACCGTCGGGCAGACCACCGCGCTGGACGTCGCCTGGTGGATCCGGCAGCGCTTCGCCGACCTCGGGGTCGACCCGTGGTTCCAGCCGACCGTCGACCTGCAGCGGGCGGGCAGCCCGCTGGTCGACGCCCAGGGCACGGCCCTGCCGGGGGTGCCCTACGACGCCGTCATCTGCCCCGGCGACCTGGTCCACTGCGACGTCGGCCTGTCCAGCCTGGGGCTCATGACCGACACCCAGCGCAACGCCTACGTGCTGGCGCCCGGGGAGACCGCGCCGCCCGCCGGGCTGGTCGCCGCCCACGCCGTCGGCAACCGGATGCAGGACCTCACCACCGGGGTGCTGCGGCCGGGGCGCACCGGCGACGAGGTGCTCGCCGCCGCCCGGGCCGCCGCGGCCGAGGCCGGCATCGACGGCGACGTCTACTCCCACCCCGTCGGCGTGCACGGCCACGGCGCGGGCCCCGCGATCGGCATGTGGGACGCCCAGGACGGCGTCCCCGGTGCCGGCTCGGTGCCGGTGCACCCGGACACCGTCTGGGCCCTGGAGCTGTGCGTGCGGGTGCCGGTGCCGGAGTGGGGCGGCCAGCTGGTGCGGATGGGCCTGGAGCAGGGCATCGCGCTCACCGCCGACGGCGTGGGTTACCTCGACCGCCGGCAGACCGAGCTGATCGTCATCCCCGGTCGCTGAGCCCGGCCCGGCCCTCCCCTGCCAGCTCGGCCCGCAGCCGGCGGACCTCCTCGGTCAGCGTGCGCAGCTCGGCCCGCAGCGCCTCGTCGGCCGCGGCGTCGGCGGCGTCGTCCTCCGCCCGGGCGGCCATGTCCTCGGTCCTCGCGGCATCGGCCACCCGGCCGACGAACCAGGAGGCGACGGCTGCGGTGACGGTCCCGAGCAGGGCGATCCCGGCGACCATCAGCATCCCGGCGACCAGCCGCCCCTCCGCGGTGACCGGGTACCGGTCCCCGTAGCCGACGGTGGTGATGGTCGTGAACGCCCACCACAGCGCGTCGCCGAAGGTGGTGATCGTCGCGTCCGGGTCGCCCCGTTCGGCGTCCAGCTCGGCGAGGGAGGCCATGAAGACGACCAGCGACGCGGTGAGGGTGACGTAGGCGGCGACCCGGCCGTGCAGCGAGGTCGTCAGCCGCCGGTCGATCACCCGGGCGACCCGGACCAGGCTGAGGATGCGCAGGGGCCGCAGCAGTGGGAGGACGACGGCGAGCCCGTCGATCCAGTTGCGGCGGACGAACTGCCAGCGGTGCTCGGCCAACGCCAGCCGGAACACGTAGTCGGCGAGGAACACCGGCCAGGCGATGACCGTGACCACGTGCAGCGTCGTGAGCAGCCAGCCGGGCAGGTCCGGTCGCAGCACGCCCCAGGCGTAGGCGGCCACGAAGAGGACCGCCAGCCCGATCAGCGGCCACTGGCTGGCCTCTTCGTAGCGGCGGCGCAGGTCGTCCTTGGTCACCCCGTCAGTGTCGCGGGCCTACGGGCGGCGGGCCTCGGCGGTGGCCCTGTCGTTCGCCGCCTGCAGCGCGTCGGCCAGCTCGTCCTTGCTCATGGTCGACCGGCCATCGATGCCGGCGTCCTTGGCCAGGTCGTAGAGGTGGGCCTTGGAGGCGTTGGCGTCCACCCCGCCCTTGGTGTCGTAGGAGGTGTCGGCACCGCCCTTCGCCGACTGCTCGTCACTGGGCCCCCGGGCGCCGTCGGGCTTGGGCTGCCAGTGGTCGCCCACCTTCTCGTGGGTGTGCTTGACCGCGCCCCAGGCGACCCGGGCGGCCCGCTGCTCGTCGCCGTAGGACTCCAGCGCCGAGTCGTGCGCCTTGGCGAACGTGCGCTGAGCCAAGGCGTCAGAACGCTGCAGGGTGCTCGGCAGCTCCTCGGGCACCGCGTCTCCGTCCTTCGTCGTCTTCGGCACGACGGCTCCTCTCGGGTCGGCACCCGGGATACCCCGCAGCCGGAGGGGTCACTCCCCTGCGGCTGCGGGGTGCGCGGTCAGCCGCGCTCGGCGGCTGGCCGAGGCGCCAGCCCTGCGCGCGCAGTTCGGGGATCATCCGGTCGACGGCCTCGACGGTGCCCAGGCGGTCACCACCCCCGTCGTGCATCAGGGCCACCGACTCCGGGGTGATCCGCGCCCGGGTGCGCTCGGACAGCACGTCGGGGTCCTGGTCGGCCCAGTCCTCGGTCACCCAGGCCAGCCCAGCGGCTGCATGCCCAGCTCGGCGGCGACCGCGGCGCCCTGCCTCCAGGCACCGTAGGGCGCCCGGAAGTACGGGATCTGCTCCTTCGGCACGATCGAGTGGATGAGGTCGCTGGTGGCCTGCGGGTCGGCCCGGACCTGCTCCGGCGTCCACGTCGACAGGTCGGCGTGGGTCATCGTGTGGTTGCACAGGGTGTGGCCCTCGGCGGCGATCCGGCGCACCAGGTCCGGGTACTGGCGGACGTGGTCTGCCCACAGGCAGAAGGTCGCCTCCACGTGGTGCTCGCGCAGGACGTCGAGCAGCGCCGGGGTCTTCACCGGGTCCGGGCCGTCGTCGAAGGTGAGGGCCACGACCCGGCCCTGCTGCTGGGTCGTGGTGACGACCTGGTCGTCGACGGTGCCGGGACCCACCCCGCCGTTGCCGGCATGGGCGGGGCCGGCGGCCAGCAGGACGGCGAGGACGCCGACCGCGACGGGGGCGACCCGGCGGCGGATGCGTGCGCGGGGAGTGGTCATCGTCGACCTCAGGAGGGTGGGCGCCCGCGTGCGGGCGCCGGTTGACCGGGGCCTCTGACCGAGCACCCGGGAACCTGTCGAGCCGGCCGAGCACAGCCGGCCACGCGCCAAGAACTTCCGGAACGTGACCCGCAACATGTGAAGCGGACACAACGGACGTCGAGCCGACACCCAGCGGGGTGAGCAGGACGGCACGACCGGCTCCCCCGGACCACCCCGGCCCGTAGGGTTGGGGACCGGACCAGGAGGAACAGTGACCGAGACCCGAACGCAGAACGTGACCATCGCGGCGATCGCCGCGGAGGCGGGTGTCTCGGTGCCGACGGTCTCGCGCGTCCTCAACGGCCGGTCCGACGTCGCCCCGCACACCCGCGAGCGGGTGGAGCAGCTGCTGCGCCACCACGGCTACCGCCGCCGGGGCGGGCGACCCACCACGTCGGCCCGGCTGATCGACCTGGTCTTCAACGACCTGGACAGCCCCTGGGCGGTGGAGATCATCCGGGGCGTCGAGGGCGCCGCGCACGCCGAGGGCGTCGGCACGGTGGTCACCGCCATCCACCGCCGCGCCAGTGACACCCGCTCGTGGCTGGACAACCTGGCCGGCCGGGCCAGTGACGGCGCCATCCTGGTCAGCAGCCAGCTGGACCCCGCGCTGGGCGCGGAGCTGCAGCGGCTGCACGTGCCCGCGGTGATGATCGACCCCGCCGGGGTGCCGGCCCTCGACGTCCCGACCATCGGCGCCACCAACTGGTCCGGCGGCCTCAGCGCGACCGAGCACCTCATCGGCCTGGGCCACCGCCGGATCGGCGTCGTCGCCGGGACGCCGACCCTGCTGTGCAGCCGGCCCCGGCTCGACGGCCACCGCGCGGCGCTGGAGTCCGCGGGCCTGACGCTGGACCCGGAGCTGGTCGTCGTCGGCGACTTCAGCCACGAGTCCGGCTTCCAGGCGGCCACCACGATGCTGGCGCTGGAGGACCGCCCGACGGCGATCGTCGCGGCCAACGACCAGATGGCCTTCGGCGTCTACGAGGCGGCGCGGCGCCGCGGGCTGCGCGTGCCCGAGGAGCTCAGCGTGGTCGGCTTCGACGACCTGCCGGGTGCGGAGTGGTCGTCGCCGCCGCTGACTACGGTGCACCAGCCGCTGTCGGAGATGGGGGCGCTGGGCGCCCGCACGGTGCTGCGGCTGGTGCGCGGCGAGGCGCTGGACGTGCCGCGCCTGGAGCTGGCCACCCGGCTCGTGGTCCGGGAGAGCACGGCCCCGCCCTCGCGCTGAGCGACCCGGCTCAGGGCAGGTCGGCGGTCTCCGCGGACTGCCGGTGGCCCCCGTTGGCGTCGTCGGCGTCGGGGTGGATCGTGCGCTCCTCGGACTCGGCGAGGATCAGCTCGGCCTGCTTCTCCGGGTCGACGCTGCCACCGACCGACCGCTCCTCCGGGTAGAGCTCGGCCCGGGTCTCGATGTTGTGCTGGGTGACGTTGGCGTGCGCCTCGGGCGACGGTTCCTTCATGTCGGGCATGCCGACTCCCCTACCCACCTCCCCCGCCCCGACACCGGCTCCCGCAGCAACGCCCCTCGATGGGGCGCTGCTGCGGGCACGTGAGGCGCTGGAACGGCCCCCTCGCAGGGTCCCGCCGCGAGCTTGCTCGTGGTGGGGGCGAGGGTCAGGCCCCCCTTCAGGGCCCCGCCCCGAGCTTGCGAGGGGTGGGGGGAAGGGGGGTCCTTCTAGAAGCGGTGCGACTCCGTGCTGATGCCGAGGGCCTCGGCGACCTCCTGCACGTTGGTGAACTGCGAGTGCGCCGGCAGCCGGTTCAGGTCGGCCAGCACGCGGTCGGAGGCGTGGGACTCCTGCGCCTTGGCGACCAGGGCGTCCTTGTCGGCCGGCCACACCTCCTTGCCCAGTGCCTCGGCGATGGCGGCCCGGTGCTCGACGTCGGCCGGGGTGGTGCCGGGAGAGGTGGCGGCCTGGTGGGGGTCGGTCATGGTGGTGCTCCGTTCTCATCGTCCGGCCGCGGCGCGGCCGAGGGGTCTGTGGTGGGGGTCAGCTGGGGGTGGAGTCGTCCGTGTAGCGCAGGACGGCGGCCACCGGGATGTCACCGGGCATGGCCGACCGCGGGACGACGACGACCGCGGCGCTGCTGCCGACCGCGGCCCGCAGCATCCCGAGCTCGGCGGGCACGTGGTGGGCGTCGGTGACGCCGAGGGCGGCGACGTCCTCGGCGGAGACGCCCAGCTCCAGCGGTCCGGGGCCGGCGTGGAGCTGCCCGTCGTCGACCCGGTCGGCCAGCACGAGGGTCTCGACCTGGGCCTTGCGGAGCGCCTCGACGACCAGCGCGGTGCCGGTGACGGCGAGGCCGTGCGCGGAGGCCGCCTCGATCTGCTCCAGGACACGGGTGGCCTCGGCGGCCTCGTTCTCCGCGACGAGCTCGGTGGCCCGCCCGGTGATGACCTCGCGGTCGGCGCCGGCGGCACGGCCGCCCCCGTCCATGCTGACCAGGACCGCCGACACCTCCTGGCTGGCCTTGCCGGCGATCAGCTGGCGGGCGCGGACGTCACCGGCGAGCAGGACGAAGCGGGAGTGGTCGCGGGTGACGACGTCGTGCACGGCGGCGGCCACCTTGCCGGCGTTCTCCTCCCACTGGTTCTCCGCGGTGTGCATGTAGGTGTTGTGCGCCCACCCACCGACCTGGACCTTGCGCATGTGGAAGGTGTCGCCGTCGACCTGCTCGGTCTCCACGTGCTGCCCGGTGCCGCTGGCCACCAGGACGTCGGCACCCACGCGGTCGGCGATGACGATCACGTGCGGGACGCGGCCGGCGAGCTGGCGCAGCACCGGCAGCAGCGCGGGGTCGGGCGACCAGGTGGCGACCGGGTCGCGCGGGGAGTCGGCCAGGGCCTCGTCGAGGACCACCGAGCCGTCGGCGGCCACGATGAGGGCACGGCCCCGCAGGGTGGCGATCTGACCACCGTCGTTGGCCTGCAGGAGCTGGCTGCGCACGGCGTCGACCACCGGCCCGGGCGCGCCCTGGGTGGCGAGCTCCTCGGTGATCGCACGGACCTTGAGCTCGAGCTCGGTGTCGGCGGTCTCGGTGTTGTGGGTGACGTCGGCGCAGACCGTGGCGTAGGGGCCGGGTGCGCTGAAGACGGCGTCCAGGAAGGTCACGTCCATGGGACGGGGAGCTCCTCGGGTCGTTCGGCGGGGCCGGTTGCTGGGCCCCGACGGTGCTCCGGACGGCCTACCCACCACCCCTGTCCTCACACCCCGTGTGCCAGCACGCCGGTCCGGGTAGCGGGTGGGCCCCTGCCTCCCGTCGTGCACACCCAGGCGGACCGGGCGGGGGGCCGACACGTCCGCCGCGACCCCGAAGGAGCCCGGATGCCCGAGCACCACACGCTCCCGTTGCCCGACTACGACCACCTGCCCGTCGGGAGCCTCACCTCCCGCATCCGCACCCTGGACGCCGACGGTCTGCAGACCCTGCTGACCTACGAGCAGGCGCACGCCAACCGGGTGCAGGTCATCTCGGCGATGAACCACCGGCTGGCCGACCTGCGGGCCGGCTCGCAGCCCTCCGGTGGCGACCCGGCCGCCGCGCAGCCCGAGCACGCCCCCGCGCCGGCGGGTGGCTCCGGGGTTTCCGAGGCGACGTCCGGTCCGCCGGTCAACCCGCCCTCGCACGGCGACCCGACCAACCCCGCCCAGCCGCGCTGAGCCGGTGACCGGGCCGGCCGCCGCACGGCGGCCGGCTCAGTCGCTGAAGGCAGCCACGATCCCGAGCACGGCGGGGCCGAGGAGGACGATGAAGAGCGTGGGCAGGATGCACAGGATCAGCGGGAAGATCACCTTCACCGGGATCTGCATCGCCTTCTCCTCCGCACGCTGACGGCGCTTGAGCCGCATCTCCTGCGCCTGGGTGCGCAGCACGTCGGCGATCGAGACCCCGTAGGCGTCGGCCTGGACGACGGCGCGGATGAAGCGGGCCAGGTCCGGGGCGCCGGTCCGTCCGGCCAGCGCCAGGTAGGCGTCCCGGCGGGGCTGGCCGACGGCGATGTCCTGCAGCGTGCGCTGGAGCTCCTCGGCCAGCGGCCCCTTCCCGTTCCTGGCTGCCCGCGCCATCGCCGACTCGAAGCCCAGGCCGGCCTCCACGGCGATCGTCATCTGGTCGAGCGTGTCGGCCAGTTCGGCGTTGATCGCCTGCCTGCGCTCCTGGCCCCGGCTGTACAGCAGCAGCTCGGGGACCACGTGGGCCACGGCGGTGACCGCGACGACCATCAGCCAGGTCAGCAGGCTCGGGCGGGCGGTCGCCACGAGCAGCCCCAGCCCGCCGGCGATCGCGGGGAGCACGAGCTTGGCGACCACCAGCCGCGGCACGGGCCAGGCCGCCGGGCGGCCGGCGGTGCCGGCCAGCCGGTTGAGCCGGGCGACCGTCCCGGCGGGGGTGAGCGCCCGGACGAGGGCGCTGCCGGCACCGGACGGCCGGGGGGTGACGGACACCGCGAGGTCCAGGTCGCGGGTCAGGTTCCGGTGGGTCCGGACGGCTGCGCCGGACGGCCGGGCGACCAGCGCCCAGCCCAGCACCGGCAGGGCGGAGGCCGACGCCACGGCCGCGGCCAGCACGGGCAGGGGGAGGCTGGTCATCAGAACGTGATCGCCACGGTCTTGCGCAGCCACAGGCCGCCGACGGTCATCATCACCGCGGCCACCGCCAGCATCGCCCAGCCGGCCAGGCTGTCGCCGAAGCCCGCCAGGTAGTCGGGGTTGGTCAGCGAGATGAAGCCGATGACCCCGAACGGCAGCGCCATCAGCACGACCGCCGACAGCTTCCCCTCCGCCGAGAGCGCCTGCACCTGCCGGCGGATCGCGTTGCGCTCGCGGATGGTGTGCCCGACCGTGTCGAGCACCTCGGCGAGGTTCCCGCCGACCTCCCGGTGGATGGCGATGGCCTGGGCCACCCAGGTGAAGTCGTCGCTGGCCATCCGTGCCGCCACCTCCTCCAGGGCGTCGGAGAGGTCGCGCCCCACGCGGGTCTCGTTGACGATCCGGGCGAACTCCTCGGCCGTCGGGGACGCCGCCTCGTGCGACACCGAGTCCAGCGCGCGCAGCAGGCTGTGCCCGGCGCGCAGGCTGCTGGCCATCAGCTGCAGCGAGTCGTCGAGCTGGTCGGCGAAGGCCGCCTGGCGCCGGCGGCCGCGGACCCGGAGGAGCACCTTCGCGCCGACCGGGGCGCCGAGACCGAGCAGCACCGCCGGCACCAGCCCGCCGAGCAGCGACCCGAGTGCGACGAGGCCCAGCGTGGCGAGCCCGGTGACCAGCACGAAGTCCGACAGCGAGGTCGTCATCCCGGCCCGTTCGAGCGCGGCGGTGCCAGCGGCGACCTTGCCGCGCCGGGTCAGCAGCCGGTCGACCGCAGCGCCGGCGGCCGCGGCGGGGCCGGCCAGCGCGGACGTCGGGGGGCCGACCGAGGGGTCGAGCCGGCTCAGCGGCACACGCCCGGGACCGGCGGGGAGCACCGCGAGGGCGAGCAGCAGCAGCGCAGCCGTCGCGGCGGCCAGGCCGAGGACCAGCAGCGGCGACATCAGGACCAGCTCCGGGCCCGCGGGTCCTCGACGGCGCCGAACACCCGCGGCGACAGCGTGATGCCCAGCTCGGTGAACCGGTCGGTGAACCGCGGGCGGACCCCGGTCGGGACCGGCCGGCCCAGGAACCGGCCCGACGCGTCCACGCCGGCGGCGAAGTCGAAGAGGAAGGCGTCCTGCAGGGTGACCGTCTCTCCCTCCATCCCCTGGACCTCGGTGACGGCGGTGACCCGGCGGGTCCCGTCCCGCAACCGGCTCAGCTGGACGATGAGGTCGACGGCGGAGGCGATCTGCTCGCGGATGGCGCGCAGCGGCAGGTCCATGCCGGCCATCAGGACCAGCGTCTCCAGCCGGGCGATCGCGTCCCGCGGGGAGTTGGCGTGCACCGTGGACAGCGAGCCGTCGTGACCGGTGTTCATCGCCTGGAGCATGTCCAGGCTCTCCCCGCCACGGCACTCCCCCACGACGATGCGGTCCGGCCGCATGCGCAGCGAGTTGCGCACCAGGTCGCGGATGGTCACCGCGCCCTTGCCCTCGATGTTCGGGGGCCGGGACTCCAGCCGGACGACGTGGTCCTGCTGGAGCTGGAGCTCGACGGCGTCCTCGATGGTGACGATGCGCTCGCCGTCGGGGATGAAGGAGGAGAGCACGTTGAGCAGCGTGGTCTTCCCGGTGCCCGTACCGCCGGAGACGATGACGTTGAGCCGGGCCTCGACGCAGGCGTGCAGCAGCTCGGCCATCTCCGGCGACAGCGTCCCGAAGCCGATCAGGTCGTCTACGCCGAACGGGTCCTTGGCGAACTTGCGGATGGTCAGCGTGGAGCCGCTGAACGCCAGCGGCGGGATGATCGCGTTGACGCGGGACCCGTCGGCCAGCCGGGCGTCGACCAGCGGCGAGGACTCGTCGATGCGGCGGCCGACCCGGGAGACGATCCGGTCGATGACCCGGCGCAGGTGCTCCTCGGAGGTGAACCGGGAGTTCGTCCGGGTCAGCTTGCCGTTCTGCTCCACGTAGATGGAGTCCGGGCCGTTGGCCATGATCTCGGTGACCGTCGGGTCGTCGAGCAGCCGCTGCAGGGGGCCGAACCCGAGCACGTCGTCGGCCAGCTCGGCGGTGAGCCGCTGCCGCTCCTCGGTGCTCAGCGGCACCTTCTCGGCCTCGACCACCTCGTCGAGCTCGCCCAGCACGATCGCCCGCAGCGCCTCCTCGCTCAGGCTCGGGTCGTTCATCCGGCTGCCCATGCGCTCGAACAGCGCCTTGCCGACGCGGTCCTTCAGCCGGGTCAGGGCGTCGTTCGGCGGCGGTGCGACAGGGCCGGCCGGTGCAGGGGCGGTCGGGCCCGGGGTGCTCACGGGGGTCAGCGGGGGCAGGCCCCGAGCCACCTCGAGCCGGTGCGCGAGGTTCATCAGGACGCCGCCCGGTGCTTGGCCCGCTGGCCCTTGGGGCTGACCAGCGGGGTCGCCGCGAAGCGGGACACCAGCCGGCGCAGCTCCTTGGTCATCGGGTCCCGGCGCCCGCTCTCCAGCAGCGGCACACCCTGGTTCGTCGAGGCCGGCACGGCCGACGAGCGCGGCAGGACGACGTCCACCCCGGTGCCGATCGTGGTCTCGACGTCGCGCACCGACAGCCCGCCCTTCGGGTCGGCGAAGTTCATGACCACGTGCCGCCCGGCGGGGATCATGCACAGCTCGCGGAGCACGTCCAGCTCCTTGCGCAGCCCGCGGACGCCGGGGACGTCCATGCTGCTGAGCATCACGACGTCGCTGGACCGGTCGAGGGCGGCCAGCGTCTGCTCGGACAAGCCCGGTGCGGTGTCGACGACGACGTAGCGGAACTCCCGCGCGAGCTGGGCCAGCAACCGGCTGACGTCGGCGGCGGTGACGGTGTCCCCGGCGGCCGGTGACTCCGAACCGCAGACGGCGTACAGACCGCTGGGGTGCTGGGTCAGGAAGGTCTTGAGCACCATGGTGTCCTGGCCGGCCGGCCCCTGGACGGCGTCGGGGAGGCTGTACTCGGGGACGAGACCGAGTGCGGAGGCGACGTCGCCGAACTGGACGTCGAGGTCCACGAGCACCGTCGACTGCGGGGCCGAGGAGGTCAGCCCGATGGCCAGGTTGGTCGCGATCGTCGTCTTGCCCACCCCGCCCTTGGGCGAGGCGACGGTGATGACCCGGCCGGTGTAGCGGGCGGAGTCCTCGACCGGGCGCAGGACCCGGCGGCGGCCCGCCGCCGCCCGGGCGGCGCGCTCGATCGACGCCCCGATCTCGGCGGGGTCCGCGGCGGGGTCGAGCAGGTCACGGATGCCGGCGCGCATCGCCGCCTGCAGCAGCGCGGGGTCGGGCCGGGCGATGAGCAGCACGCTGATGCCGGGGCACTGCACGTCCAGCCGCGCGGCGAGGAGCAGCACCTGGTCGGCCGGGGCGTCGGGCCCGATGACGAGGACCTCGGGCAGCTCGCCGTCCACGAGCTGCTCGAACAGGCGGGCCGGGTCGCCGGGGAGCCGGCCCGCGGGGAGCACCTGCAGGTCCCCGTCGACGGCGGCGCCCACCCGCTGGGCGAGCTCCGCCCCTGCGGCGGCGAGCACGACTCGACTCATGAGAGGTCCTCTCGGTAGACGTTGGCCGGGGTGATGACCTCGGTTCCTCGTAGGTCGGCGTCCGCTGGCTCGAGCGCGAGCCAGAGGGTGCCGTGCTCGGCGCCGAAGACGACCTGCTCGGCCTCCCGCACAGGGAGCGCCAGGGTGACCATCAAGCTCGCGCTGGGCGCGGGGCTGCCGGCGGAGGCGGTCTCGGTGTCGGCCACGGCCGCGCTCTCGGCCGGCGCCGGAGCTCCCTGGACCTGGGTGACCAGCACCCTGTTCACGGTGGCGCGTGTCGTCGGCGTGTCGAACGAGATGAGGACGCCCACCTCGTCCCCGGCCACGAGCCGCCCACCGACCGCCCGCTGAGGCTCCAGCAGCACGCTGACCTCCGCGTAGCCGGCGGGTACGGGGACCGTCCCGGGTGCCTGCAGGCTCTTCGGCGCGGCGAAGCGCCCGGCCAGCAACTGCTCCCCGGGCTGGAGGTCGGTGGTGGCGACCTGACCGGCCAGGTCGGCCAGGTCGGTGACCCGGCCGGGCACGACCGCGACGGAGGGCAGCACGTCGGTGCGGACCAGCGGGGCCAGCTCCTCCGCCGGTGTGCCGGCGGCGACGGGCCCGGCGACCACGAGGACCCGGACGGTGGTCATGCCGGCCATGGCCCGCTGGTCCGCCCCGCGGGCGTAGCCCACCAGGACCACGGTGCCCACCAGGGCGAGGACGAGCGCCGCTGCGGCGGCGAGAAGACGACGTCTCACGGTCGGCGCTCCTATCGGATCAGTCGGAGGACGGAGGCCCCGAGGGCGGGGCCGTCGGGGGTGTACGTGAAGCGCTCAGAGAGGTCGACGTAGCGCACGAAGTAGCCGGCGACGCAGCGGTCGTTGCCCGAGCACGGCGCGGGGCTGGTGCGGAACTGGCTGCTGCCGAGGTGGTAGCCGGTCAGCTTGAACGCCGCGTAGCCGTGCACGCGGTACCAGGCGTTGCTGCCGGTGGCGCCGACCTGGTCGTACAGCGGGAGGAGCACGACCCGGCCGAGCTGGGCGGAGAAGTCGGCGCTGGTGCACACCGACGGGACCGAGTTGCCGGTGGAGGAGGTGAAGCGCTGGGTGCGCGCCGACGTGGCCTGGCACCTGCCCGGGTCGGTGTCGAGGTAGGCGAAGCCGCCGGGGACGGCGTTGCCGGACGGGCCGGTGCACCCGGTCCCGTCGGTCTTGGTGAACCGGATGGTGGTGGGCGTCGTGCTCGACAGCCCACCCACCTGCTGGGTGAAGGCGCAGACGGAGAAGGTGAGCGGCAGGACCGCCGTCCCTGATCCCGGGGCGCCCCAGGCCACGGTGGCCGAGGCGGACACCGCCGTGGAGTCCTGGCCCAGCACCGGTGCGAACCAGTGCTGCACCGGGGTGCGGCCAGTCACCGTGACGCTCATCGGGGCGCTGCGCAGGACCGGCGGTGCAGCGGCAGCGTCGTCGTCGTTGGCGGCGACCATGGCCCGCGCGGTCGCCGTCATGTCCCCGCAGGCACCGCGCGCACAGTCCTGGGCCACCGCGAGGGCGGCGGCGTCGGCGGCGACCTGCAGCCGGGCGCGCTCGGCGTACAGCGCGCCGACGTCCACGGCCACGGCGGCGAAGCCGAGCATCGGCACCATGAGCAGGGACAGGACGACGGCCGCAGCGCCGCGCTCCCCGGCGAGCCGGGAGCGCAGTCGGCGGGCCAGCCGACGGGTCAGCCGTTGCACCGCATGACCCCCGTCCCGCGCAGCTGGAGACCGGACCCGAAGAAGCCGGTGAGGTAG
Source organism: Modestobacter muralis (assembly GCF_010682105.1). Lineage (GTDB taxonomy): Bacteria > Actinomycetota > Actinomycetes > Mycobacteriales > Geodermatophilaceae > Modestobacter > Modestobacter muralis. Next base: position 14,909 of record NZ_JAAGWH010000016.1, read on the forward strand.
GGCATCCGGTAGGTGATCGTCACCCGGACGTTCGTGGGGCTCCCGGTCACCGGGCAGGCGGCCGGGGCGACGGCGATCTGCGCGTTGGTGAGCGAGGGGCTGAGCGAGTCGGTGGCGTTGCGCACGGTCGCGCGGGCCGCCGCCGGGTCGTTCTGCAGGGCCATGACCCGCACCCCCTCGCGGGCGGCGGCCGACAGGGTGCCCTGCACCTGGAAGGCGTGGCTGAACTCGACGATGCCGAGCACGAGCAGGACCAGCAGCGGCACGATGAGGGCGAACTCGACCGCGCTCGCGCCCCGCTCGTCGCGGAGTCGTCGTCGTGCCATGCCGTTCACCTCCCTGGATGTGCAGTGGTGCCTGGATGCGAGCAGCGGTGCCTGGATGCGCAGCGGCGCGGCGGTCCTCCGGAGAGGACCGCCGCGCGGGCAGCCGCGACGGACCGATCGGTCAGCCGGCGGCAGGCGTGGCGTCGTCGACCTCGCCGGCGATGCCGTTGAAGAGGTCGGTCAGGTTGTCGCCGAGGAGGGCGACCGCGGCGATGATGGCGACGGCGATGAGGCCGACCATCAGGCCGTACTCGACGGCGGTGGCGCCCTTCTCCTCGCGCTTGAGCCGGTCGGCGGCGGTGGAGACGAAGCTGGACAGGGTGGCGTAGAAGGCGATCACGACTGCTCCCGAGGGGTGTCTGCCGGCTGGAACGCGTCGGGTGAGGCGTCCTTGCGGCTGCTCCCAGACCATGCGGGACCTGTGACCGGGATGACCCCGGCGTGCGCCCGTCAGGGCACGCGGTCCATCCTCCCGGGGCGCAGAGTGCCCAATTCGTCACCCTGAGTAGCTGAACGTGTTACGGAGAGATGCCGATCAGGACAACGGCAGGGACATCGCCAGCGCCGCACCCACGATCATCGCGGGCCCGAAGGGCAGCGCGTCACCACGTCTCACCCGCCGGGCGGCCAGCAGGACGAGTGCGACGGCGGCCTGGACGACGAAGCCGGCCAGTGCACCGAAGAGCACCGCGTCCCAACCCAGCCACCCGAGGTGGAGGCCCAGCAGCGCCGCCAGCTTCACGTCGCCCATGCCCAGCCCGCCGGGTGAGGCCAGGGCCAGGGCCAGGAAGGCGACGAAGAGGACGGCGGCCGCCGCGACGGCGCGCAGCAGGGCGGACCAGTCCCCCGTCGCCCCGGCGGCTCCGGCCAGCAGGAGCACCCCCGCCCCCAGCGCCGGCAGCACCACTCGGTCGGGGAGCAACCGGTGCCGGGCGTCGACCAGGACGAGCAGGACACCGGCGGCCACCAGCACCAGGAAGGCGGGGACGGCCGCCGACACCCCGAGGCGGACGACCACCAGACCGCACAGGGTCGCGGTCACGAGCTCCAGCAGCGGGGGGCGCAGCGCGCGGCGTCCCGGCCGCAGCAGGTCGACCGCCCGGGCCCCGGACGGCCAGGGGAAGCGCCCCGCGGCCCGGTCCACGGCCGTGCCGGCCAGCAGGCCCAGCAGTGCAGCGGCCGTCGCGGCCAGCAGCGTCACCGCGTCGTGCCGGAGTCGCCGCCGCTGCCCACGACCGCGACCCTGACACGCGGCCCCGGCAGTCGCGTCGGTCCCCTGCCCGTACGGGTGATGTCCCGGTGCCCGCCTTCACCACACCGGCGCGGGACCCGATCACTGCTGCATGTCCCGCCGGCTCCGACTGCTGACCGAGGTCCCCCGCAGGATCCTGGTCCTCGTCACCCTGCTCGCCGGCCTCCTGGTGGTCCTCGCCCTGGGCCCGGTCGACGTCGGGCCCACCGTCCCGCTGGGCCTGACCCTCGCGCTGCAGCTGGCCGCCTGCCGGCTGCTGACCTGGCGGGCCCGGCTCACACCGGCGGAACGTGCCCTGTGGCAGCGGCTGGCCGGGGCCGCGGCCCTGCTGGCCGGCGGCTGCGCGGTGGCGGTCCTCGTGGTGTCCGTCCGCGCCGACTCCACCGGGGACGTCGTCCCGCTCGCCGTGGCCCACGTCGCGGCCTTCCCCCTGCTCTACGGCGGGATGGTGCTGTGGAACCGCGACGCCACCAACATCGCCGACCCCAGCGACACCCTGCTCGGCGTCGCCGCGGTCCTGGCGGTCGTCTCGGTCACCGACACCGTGCTGGCGCACACCGGCAACCCGTGGGCGTCGGCCCCGTGGTGGCAGGTCCAGCCGGTCCTGCTGGCCCTCGCCGCCGGGCTGGTCGTCATCGGCACCTCGGTGGCGGTGCCCCACATCTCCGGCATGACCCGCGACCCGCGGGCCTGGCTGATCAGCGGTGGCCTGACCGCCGACCTGCTGGCCGGGGTCTGCGCGGTGCTCGGCTACCGCCCCGGCTGGGCGCTGGCCGCTCTCGGGGTCCTGCTGCTGTGCCTGGCCGCCGTGGTCCGGCCCACGCCGGTGCCCCGCACCATGACCGACCCGGGGGCGACCACCATCGGCGCCTTCGTCGTCATCATCTCCTCGATCGCGGTGCTGGTGGCGACCGCGGTGGGCGCGGCCAGCCTGACGGCGGTCTGGTGCGCCGGCATCGCCGGGACGGCGTCGGGCGTCCGGCTGCTGCTCAACGTCCGGGACCTGTCGCAGCTGGCGGTGAGCCGCCGGGAGGCGTTGACCGACGAGCTCACCGGCATGGCCAACCGCCGCGCGGTGCTGCGCCGGGTGGAGGAGCTGTGCGCCGACCGCGCTCCCCTCGTGCTCGGCGTCCTGGACCTGGACAAGTTCAAGGAGGTCAACGACGGCCTCGGCCACGCCGCCGGCGACGACCTGCTCCGGCTGGTGGCCCAGCGCCTGGCGGCCGGTCTCGGCCACGGCGACGTCCTCGGCCGGCTCGGCGGCGACGAGTTCGCCCTCATCGCCCACGTCGCGCCCGGCGCCTGCCCGGAGGAGCGCGCCGCCCAGCTCGGGCGGGTCGTGCACGAGAGCCTCGCCGAGCCCTTCGCCGTCGGCGGACTGGCCGTGCACGTCGCGGTCAGCCTCGGGCTCACCTGCCACCCCGGCGGACCGGACGGCGACCCGGTCACCGCGGCCGCGCTCATGCGCCAGGCCGACGCCGCCATGTACGACGCCAAGCGGTCCGGTTCCCAGGTCGTGCGCTACGACGCCGACCGGCACGGGGACAGCAGCGGCCGACTGGCGCTGGTCGAGGAGCTGCGCGCGGGCATCGCCGGCGGCGAGCTGGTCCTGCACCACCAGCCGCAGGTCGACGTCGAGACCCGGCGGACCGTCGGCGTCGAGGCGCTGGTGCGCTGGCAGCACCCGACCCGCGGTCTCCTGGCGCCGGTGCACTTCCTGCCGCTGGCCGAGGTGCACGGGCTGATGGGCGTGCTCACCGACGCGGTCCTGGCCCAGTCGATCGCGCAGGCCGCAGCCTGGCACCGGACCGGCCGCGACCTGCGCATCTCGGTCAACCTCTCGGCCAGCAACCTGCTCGACACCGGGCTGCCCGGGCGGGTGGCCGAGCTGCTGGAGCTGCACGCCCTCCCGCCGTCCGCGCTGGTCCTGGAGGTCACCGAGACGGTGCTGCTCAGCGACCCCGACCGCAGCCTGGCCGTGGTCGGCGCGCTGACCGAGCTGGGCGCCGGCGTGAGCATCGACGACTTCGGCACCGGCTACGCCTCACTGACCTACCTGCACCAGCTGCCGGTCGGGGAGCTGAAGCTGGACCGGTCGTTCACCGCCGACCTGCTCACCGACTCCCGCGCGGCCGCGATCGTGGCCAGCACCATCCGGCTGGCCCACCAGCTCGGGCTGCGGGTGGTCGCCGAGGGCGTCGAGGACCCGGCCACCCTGCTCCACCTGCGTGCGCTGGACTGCGACGAGAGCCAGGGCTACCTGCACTCCCCGCCGCTGCCGGCCGCCGAGCTGGAGCAGTGGCTGGACTGCCAGGACGGTCGCCGCGAGCGCGACCTGGACGGAGCCCGGCCGGCGCTGCGCTGACCGGCGGGACGGGGGTGCCGGGTGGGACGGAGGAGGTGAACGCCCGGCGACACGGCGGCGGCGGAGCTGCCGAGCCGTGGACGATCGACCTACCGTTCGTCCATGCGCGAGAACCGTCTCCCCCCGGTCCCCGGCTCCACGGACTGCTCCCCCGCCCGCCTGCAGCAGCTCAAGCTGATCGCCGCGGCCCGGGTGAGCGCCTGCCGGTCGACGTCCCGGCAGCAGATCACCGACATCGTGCGGGTCACCGTGGACAACGAGGTGGACACGACCACGTTCCGGGCGATCGTCGACGACGTCGCCGGCGACGCCCTGCGCTGACCTCACGTGCGGCGCGCGAGGTCGCGTCGACGGCGCCCGTCACCCTCCGCGACCCGGTGCTCGAGTCGCCGAGACGGCACGCCGGAAGCGGTTTACTGCGTAAAGCGACGGGCTAGACCGTGATCATGCACCCGTGTGACCGGAAGCGGTCGTCGAGCGTCCTGGCACCGGGCGCCCGGTGAGCCACGAGGACCTGCAGCGGCTGATCTGGCGCCGGCTGTTCGAGCTCGGTCTGACCGCCGAGGAGGCATCGGCCCGCACCCTGGGGGTCGTGTCCAAGGAGGCCGTCCGCGGCCTGGTGGGCGGACGCACGTCCGTCTACGTCAACGACCGCGTCGCCCGCGCGCTGGCCCGTGCCCTCGACGTCCCGGAGAACCGGGTCCGCCGCACCGCCGGCCTGCCGGTGGAGGAAGCCGAGTCGGCCCGCACCGGGCCGCACCTGCGCATCGTCCGCTGAGCCGCATCGCCGGCCGAGCCGGTCGCCCTCCCGGGTGGGAGGGCGACGGACGAGTCGGCCTGTACGCCGGGTACAGGCGGCGCTCATTCGCGGGTACGCCATCAAGCTGGTTGAACCCCAGGCATGGCGCTCTGAGCTGCGGATTCCGGGTCATAAGGTGTCATGCCGTGTCACTGCGCATACCGGGCTGCTGTGGGCACGGTGTGGGCAGAGTGTGGGCGGCCTCCGGCGCAGCGCAGGGGCACGGGCGGACAGGCCACCACGCGGGGTGCCAGTTTGATCCGGGCATGTCGTTGGGTCGATTTAGCCTGCGGTGGTGCCCGTGGACTCTGCCTTTGCGCTAGACCGCTTCAGCCACTACCTCACGCTGCTGGATGACATTGACGCTGAGCAGCCGCCCAGGGACCCCACGCTTATCGCGGCCGACATCATGCGAGCTCAGCCCACGCTGCGGCGGTTGCTCAAGGACTGCGGCCAGTACGTGCGCAACAGCGGCAAGACAACCGGGGGACGCCGCGAGCACCGCGAAGCCATCCTGCGGGCAGAAGGTGTGCTTCTGGACCGCGAGGCGGTCGCGTTGGCCTTCGCTGCCCCTGGTCCCCAGGTGCAGGCAGAGGGCTTGCACCCGTGGGTCTGGGAGCGTGCCGCCGAACTGTGGCCCGGCCAGCACTACCGCCAGGCGGTGGCAGCGGCGGCTGGCAACGTGAGCTTGCAGGTGCAAGTGAAGTTGGACCGCTGGGACCTGGCCGACGACGCCCTGATGACGGCAGCCCTAAGCGAGAAGCCACCTACGCCTAGCCAGCCACGTCTTCGGGTCCCGGCCACCCCGGGGCGGCCCTTCGAGGAGGCCTTGCAGCAAGGAGCGCTGCTCTACGCCCGGGGCGTCTGGGCGCTGCTGCGGAACCCGGCCACCCACAACGTGGCCGAGGTGTGGGACCAGCAGCGCGCGTTTGAGGCGCTGGCATCGCTCAGCGTCCTCGCCAGGCTGCTGGATGCCGCCACGGTGGAGCGGGCGTGATCATCCGTCCGCCCTTGTGACTGCTGCGCCGCGCCAAGGGTGTCGGTGATGACACCAGTCCAGACGATGCCCCCGTCTATGCCGGCACCCTACGGACGCCGAGCTGCCCGGTGACCGCGCGTTCCCGCGTCACCGCTTGGGCGGTGCCAGTGCGCCGCTGTACCGCCGGGCTTCCGGTCCGCACGCGCCCTGCACCCACGCCCGGTAGTACGTCTCCCACCACAGCCACAGGCTGTCCGCCAGCCGCCCGGTGGTCCGCTGGACCAGCGCATCCCAGTCGGCCTGCGAGCGCCCGATGAGCTGGCTGTGCTGCGGGTCCGCCAGGGCGACACTGCTGTCCAGCTCGTCCCACAGCACCCGGGGGCTCGGCTGACGCTGCGCGGCGTCGGCCAGGTGGTCCAGGTTGTAGAACCGGCCGTTGGTGGCGTACCGCTGGAGGGCGGCCAGCCAGGGCACCACGTAGGGGTCAGCGTCCAGGGCGTCCAGCAGCCCGGTGACGTAGTGCGGGTACGTGGCGCGGTCAGCACCAGCCCGGACGAGGCTCCGGCACTCGGCGTCCAGGTCAGCCACCCGGTGCCCCCAGCCGCCCCGCGCGCCCATCGCGTCCTGCGGTGGCCAGGCATCAGTGTTGGCCTGGACGGTCAGCCCGTACGTGAGCTTGAGCAGCTTCTCAGTGCCGGTGGCGAGTAGGACGAACAGCGGCTCTGCCTCGGTGGCTGCGAACCGGTAGTCCGCCAGCACGTCCCAGCCGCGCCGCAGGCAGGACACGGCGGCGTCCTGCTCGTAGCTCAGCCAGACCCACTCGTTCCGCCGGTCAGCACCCGCAGCAGTCACTCCCGCAGCATCGCAGTCGGGTGCCGGTCCGGCAGCCCGCTAGCCGATCTCGTCGGCCGTGAACTGGCACCCCTTCGGGCACCACCGCTTGTCCACCACCCAGCTCACCGGCTCGGGGAACTCGGCCACCATGATGCCGACCTCGCGCTCCTGAAGCGGTGTACCGCAGCGGGGGCAGAGGGTGTCCGTGGAGTGAGTGCGGTACTGGTTGGCCACGCGGCCAAGGCTACTCAGCGCGGGTCGGTCCTCGCTGTGCTGCCGGGGCGTGCTGAAGAGCCAGCCAGGGGCGGGACAGGGAGGACCCGCCCCCGGCTAGCTCGCTGTCCTGGCCGTGCACGCGGTGGGAGATCAGCATCGCGCGGTGACGGCTAGGACCAGGGACGGCGCGCTCCGGCACCACACTGAGCGCGCCGTCCCGGTCTGTGGGTCAGGCGTCGGGCCACACACCGGCGGGCAGCTTCGCCCCGCCGTAGGTGGTCAGTACCGAGCGGTCGGCGCGCAGCAGGCGCTCGGCGTCAGCGGCGGCGAGCGCCCCGTACTTCTGCACCAGCGCGAACGCCGTGGCGTGGTCCGGCGCGGCGGCCAGCGCGCGGCGCACCGGGGCGGGCACCTCGTCCAGCACGCTGACCGGCAGCCCACTCGCGGTGAACGAGACCCTCGGCTCGGGTGCCGGGGCGGCCGGGGCCACCGCAGCCCAGGCAGCAGCGTGCTGCCGGTCCTGCGCGGCGGCGGCCGTGAGCACGTCGGACTGCTGCACCACGCCGTTGCTACCGGTGCCGGTCAGCCGGTCCAGCCGGACACCCCGCGCGTTGGCCAGCTGCCGGACTGCCGGGTCAGCCACGGCCACCCGGCTGTTGAACGAGGCGACGGCGGGGTCAGCGGCCACCCGGCCGCCGGTGGTCAGCGAGCGGGCGTCCGGCGCGGGCAAGGCGGCCAGGTGACGACCGATGGGGTCCCGGTACGCGGCCACGCGGCGCACGTCCTCGGCGGTGACCTCGCGGTTCGGCCCGAGGCCGTAGACGCGGGACGTGTCCACGCCCAGGGACGCAGCCAGCCGCGCCGCCTCGGCTGTGACCTGCTTCGGACGGGTCATCGGACGGCCCCCGCCCGGCTCAGGGCCACCGCGTACTCGGCCGCCATCTGCGCCCGACGTCCCAGGTCGCGGCGCTCAGCGGCAGCGGATTGCTGGCGAGCGGCGGCCACGTCAGCGGCCACGTCCTGCGCGGTCCGGCGGTGCAGCCCGGCCAGCCGGTAGGCGTCCGTCAGCAGCGGCTCGAAGGCGCGGGCGGCGCGCAGCTCGGGGCTGTCGGTGGCGGACTCGGCGGCAGCCTGCGCGGCTGCCTGGTCCACCGTGGGGATCGCGCTCACAGGTGGTGCTCCCTTCGGTTGTCGGCGGCGGCCAGGACAGCCGCCGCGTCCAGGTGCCAGGCCCCAGCCGCCTTGCGGGCGGTCAGGGCACCGGCCGAGGCCAGCGCGCGGACCTGCCGCGCGGTGACCCCCAGCACGGCCGCCGCGTCCGCGACGGTCATGTGCTGTGGTGCTGAGGTCCACGATGCCGAGGCGGCCGGCTCAGGAAGTGCCGCCTGCCGCAGACGGAAGTCCTCGGCGGCCCGCCGCCGGTCCTGCGCCACCAGCGCGGCAAGGTCGGCGGCCAGGTCCAGCACCTCCCGCCGGACCGGCAGACCGTCCGCCTGCTGCGCCCGGATGGAGCCGTCCAGAGCGGCGAGCACGTCCTGGCGGGCCAGCGGCGAGGACAGCAGCAGCCCGGCCGCACCCATCGAGACGCAGTAGGCCCCGGCCAGGTCCTCCACGGGCACCACGCGGCGGCCCACCGGCTGACGGGCTGCGGTACTCACCTCGTCACCGCCTGCTGCTCGCGGTCACGGCCAGCGCGCACGGCCGCGCGCCGCTCGCGGGTCACCCGGGCGCGGGCCTCGCGCCGCATCGCGTCCCGGTCCGCCGCCGTAGTCGCACCCCACACCCCGGACTCGTGGCCCGCCAGCCCAGCCGCCAGGCACTCGGCAACGACCGGGCACGTCCGGCACCGCGCAGCCGCCACCGCCCCAGCGGCCCGACCGTCGGAGGACGGGTGCCACAGTGCCGTCTCACCCACCTGGCACGGCGTCGGCCCGCCCAGGCCGCGCAGTGCCGTCGCCAGCGCGGCGAAGGCTGCACGGGCCTCTGGCGGGACAGCCAGCACCGGCGAGGGCGTCCGGCGGCGGCGGTCCCACGCCTCCGGCCACCGCGAGCCCGACCGCGCAGGCATCAGGACCACCCCGCCCGGGCGGCGGCCGGGTGCAGCACGAGGGCGGCTAGCGCCTCCCGGTCCTCGGAGGACGTGCCCGGCGGCAGCAGCGCGGCAGCCTGGCCGACCAGTCGGGCGGCCTGCCCCACGAGCATGCGGCTGCGGCAGGCGGCCACCTCGTCGGCGGGGGCGTGGTCACGGGTCAACGCGCCTAGGCGAGCTCGCTCAGTCAGTGAGTTCGGGAGCATGGCGGTAGCTCTCTGCCGGGGGGCTTCGTGTGCCGGTGCGGTGCGCCAGCGCCTCCGCTGGCCGGTGGTCCCGCGTCCGGTGGTCCGCCCCGTGGCGACCTGGCATCAGCTTGCGTCTCCAAGACGGGCGCTGACCATCGAGCACTCACCTGGCGTCAGTCCGGCCGGGGCGCGCCGAGCCAGAACAGGACACGCCGACCGGAGCGTCACCCATGCCGCGAGTCGGCCTGCTGCGAGGTCCGCCAGGTGACCGGCCACAGGCCGGGGGGCTGGCCGACTCAGGCCACGACAGCAGGCTGAGCGGGGAACGCCCAGCTCGGGCGGCTCAGGGCCAGCGCCTCCTCCCCCGCGCTCGACGCGGCTGGGTGTCAGCGGCTCCCGACCACGGCCGCACTCCGGCGGTGCGGCGTCCGGCGGCGGCAGGCCCGGCAGTCGACGTAGCCGTTCGGCCGGACGTAGACGTTCGGGTGCCCCTCGGTCAGCGGGTGACCCCGGCCGCAGGCGGTCCGTGGCTCGGGCGGACCCGCAGCGGCCCGCGCCGCGCGCCTTCGCTCCGCGTCCCGCTCGGCCCACCGGGCGACGGCCGCCTCAGCGCAGGTCCGGCACCGGCGCTCAGGGTGACCCCCACGGCGCGCGTCGTGGCGCACCAGCACGTTGTCGCCAGCGACGAGGTGACCCCGCTGGCAATAGCCGGTCCGCAGCACCACAGCCGCCGCGCTGCGGCCCCGCCGGGTGTTCTCCTCGGGCGTCACCGGCTCCAGGTGCGATGGCCGGATGCACCGGCGGTGACGGCACGACGGGCCACCAGGACACGACCGGTCTGCGGTGTGGCAGGCGTGATCGGTCAGCAGGCCCGGCAGGATCGGCCCCTCCGACAGCTCGTAGGCCAGCCGGTGCGCCCGGACGTACCGGCCGCCCAGGCGGAGGATCGCGTAACCCTGATCGTTCACCCGGCCCGTCCACAGCAGGCAGCCGGACGGGTCCTCGACAGCGTGCGCGGCCAGCAGCGCGGCCTCAGGACTTGTCACTTCTTCGCCTCCTTCGGCTCGCCGGCCTGGCGAGGGGTGGTCAACGGAAGGGCTGAGTCGGTGCTTGGCATGTGTCGGGGTCCTCTCGGCTGGCCATCGGTGCATGTCGTGGCTCGAATCGTGGTTTCGGCCCAGGGGGGGCGAGCTGACGGAGCGGCGTCGGGGTCAGGGGGCCGGGGGGTCTGGATTTTCGAGGCCCCCCTCCCCCTCGCCGGAGCTTGCGCCGGGTGGGTGACGGTCCGGCGCAGCCGCGTGTCCTGCTGCGCGCCCCCGGTTGGCCCGTCGTCGGCGCTGCGCGGTCCGCCGGTCCACTGGTCTGCTGGTCTGCTGCAAGGCCGACTCGCAGGCTGTCGCGCCGCCGTTGGCGTACTGCGCGGCTGGCATGTGGCGTCCACCAAGGTGCCGCGCCAGGCCGAGCCCGCGCTGCCGTGCTGCTGCTGCGCGCGTTGCACTTCGCAGACGATGTCGATGCGCCGACTGCGCTTCGGTTGCGTCGCGTCGTCGTGCGCTGCGCCGTCGCCTTCGGCTGGCCCGTCGTCTGACCTGCCGCCGCCTGCTGCTGCGCTGTCCACGTCGGCCACGGTCTGCCGCTGCTGTGCACCGCGCTGACCGCGTGCGCTGCGCTGCCCCTGCTGCCTGCGCTGCTGGCCCGGCTGCCCGGCCGCGTCGGCTGGGCTGGTGATGGTGTCCACGCGCTGACGTGCTGGCCGTGCGCTGACCTGCTGCCCCTGCTGGCCTGACTGCGGGGAGCGGCGGCCTGCCCCTGCCCCTGCCCTTGGTTGGTGGGTGGTGCTGCCGGTGGCGGGGGTGGTCACAGGGTCCTCCGATGGCTGCTGACGGGCGGCGGCCCGCGGTCGGGCGCACCGTGCGACGGGGTGGTCGGGCAGCCCGGCCATCAGTCGCCCCAGGCGGCCGCGTCGCGGCGGGCGCGTTCGTTGTCATGCCGGTCCCGCTCGCACCCGAGGCAGATGAGCCGCTTGGGGGTGGGGATGGTCCGGTCGTTGGGGTGCAGCGCGCAGCCTCCCCGGGTGGCCCTGGGGCCAGTGCCGGGTTCGGGGCTGGCCTGCTGCGGCTGCGGACCCGTCCCGCCGGTCACGTTGTGGTCAGCCTGCCCAACACCGTCCTGTCGGACGGCGCGCGGAAGAGCATTTGGATCTTCATCGGCGGTGGCCGCGTCAGGCTGCTGCGCGGCGGACCGGCGGGCTGTCGCAGTGCCCGCGTCTTGGTTGTTCAGTACTGCGCGCGCGTCGTATGGCGGACACCCTCTGTCCGCCTGGACGGTGGGTGAACCCGCAGGTTCAGGCGGACAGGGGGTGTCCGCCTTAGGCGGCTGGAAAGTGTCCGCCTGAACCTTGGGTTCAGGCGGACACCCCTTGTCCGCCTGGTCTGCCACGACCTGCGCCCGGTACTGCGTCACCTGACCGTTGATGCCGCCCCCGGTGCGGGCCAGCCACCCTCGGTCCACCGCGTCCTGGATGCGCCTGCGGAGCGCCCGGTCACTGACCGCGAAGGCTGCGGCGGTCTCGGCCTGCGGCTGCCGCCAGTAGCCCCGCTCGTCCATCAGGTGACGACCCTGACCATCGGTGGCCGTGGCCATGTACAGCAGCAGTACGCGCACGCTGTCCGAGATGGTCTTGGTGCGGGTGACCCGCACGCGCCAGGCGTCGCGGACGGACTGCTTTCTGCGCGGCTGCGGCCCGGCCACTACCCGCCATCCTGGTCCAGTGCGCCGACCACGACCCGCTCAGCGGCTCCGGTGGCGATGCCGGCCACGGCAGCAGCGGCGGACAGGGCGGTGACCACATGCCTGCGAGGCAGCCGCCCGGCGGACACGTGACCGGCCAGCGCGGCGGCCTGATCGGACAGGTCAGCCAGCGCCAGCAGCCGCCGGGCGGGGGCGCGTTCGGCAGCCACGGCGGACACGGCGGCCATCAGGTCGAGAGCGGCATCGGTCTCGTCCTGCGGGTTGCGCATGACGGGGCACCCGCCCGGTGCGCCGGTACGATGGACGCCACGGACCCCCCGTGACTTCCTGGCGGTGGTGGCGGCGGTCTCGGTGTTGGTGGTGGCGGCTCGGCCCTTGGCGGGTGCCGGGCCGCTCCCGTTCACGGGGTCCTGCCCGGCAGGACCACGACGCGGCCGTCGGCGTGCTGTCGCAGCATCTGGCGAGCCAGCAGCGCCTCGACGGACGCGGCCACCACCTCGGGCGGCAGGCAGGTGCAGGCGGCCACGCGCGGCAGGTCCAGCCGGGCACCGCTGCGGGCACGCAGCACGGTCCGCAGGTGGCCCAGGACCAGCCGCTCGCTCACACTCAGCCCCGTTGGCACCGGGCGGGGGCGGATCACCGCTGGCCGCCGGTCAGCCTGGCGGCCAGGTCCCGTCGCTGCTCCTCGGACAGCAGGCCCGCATCAAGGGCGTCCTGCACGTCGTAGGTCAGCAGGGCGTGACGAAGCGCCTGCCTGGCCGCGTGGGCAGCTTCAGGCCCCCGGTAGCGCGCCGCCACTGCGACGGCGGAGTGCAGCCGCCGGACCTCGTGGTCACGGCTGGCCTGGTCGATGATGCTGCTGGTCACAGGGACCCTCTCTCGAACAACAGCGGTGGTCGCCCACCTGTGCGGCGCGCGCTGCCGGGGTGGCTGCGCGCTGCCGGGTCCGTGGTGGGGGCCGTTGCTGAGGTCCGGGGGTGTCCCCGTCCAACACCTAGGACGCTACCCGCGCGCCGGGCGCGGGTCCCCCGACCACTGACGACACGTGAGTGCAGTTAGCAGAGGTCAGGAAGTCGCCGGCTCGGTCTTAGGCCACCAGTCCGCCGGGGCAGACGCGGGCACCAGCACCACCACCGGGGGCGGCGGGGCCGACTCGACCCACGAGACGGCACCGAGGACGGGCACCGGCAGCCCGCTGGCCAGCCCCGGCGGCACGGACACGGCCGTCACCGCTGGACCCGCTTCCGGGGCATAGGCCGGGAGCCGATCTCGGCGGCGCGCTGGCGGCGCTGGTCTACCGGGTCCGCCTCGGTCTGCGCGGCGATCCAGGCGTCCACGTCGGCGCGCCGGTAGCGGACCTGCGCGCCCACCTTCAAGGCCCTAGGGCCACGCCCGGCGGTGCGCCAGTTGCGCAGGGTGCCGGGCGACATGACGAGGATCAAAGCGACGTCCTCGGTGGTCAGCAGCCGGTCGGGCTGCGGCGCGCTGGTGCTGCTGCTGTTCGTCATCGCGGGGTCCTCCGCGCGGCTCGGGCCGCGCCGTGAGTCCAGCAGCGGCGTGGCCCCCGGAACGGGTGGCGACGGCTGCCGCTGCACGGTCCACCGTACGTCAGCCATGAGCTAACGTTATGAATCGTGACACGCCCGGCGTATGGTCGGTGGCGGCATGACCCACCACCACACAGGGAGCCAGCGATGGCGCTGCGGCACCAGGAAGACCCCGGCACCGCGCCGGACCGCATGGCGGACAACTTCGAGCGGCTGATCGTGGAGCGCTGCCGCGAGGTCCGTACCGCCCGGCGGCTGTCCCAGGTCGCCCTCGCGACCGAGATGGCTCGGCGCGGCTTCCCCGCCTGGTCACAGGCCACGGTCAGCAACACCGAGGCCGGGACCCGGCCCCTGCGGCTGGCAGAGCTGGCCGGGCTGGCGGACGTGCTGGACGTACCGCTGGCGTCCCTGCTGGACGGGCCGGCGACCGGCGACCCGGCGGCGGCCCAGGCGGCGGCCGAGGGCGCACTGGCGGACGCCGCAGCAGCGGACCAGGCGGCGCGGGACGCGCTGCGGGCGGCCGAGGTGGCTGCGGCGGACGCGGCCCGGCGGCTGGCGCTGGCGCGGGCGAACCTCACCAGGCTGCGGGCGCGGCAGCAGACCAGCACCACAAGCACCGGCCGGGAGGGCTGAGCGATGGCAGACGCCAGTCTCAAACGGCAGCCGAACGGCCGGTACCGGGCGCGGTACCGGGACGCGGACGGACAGCAGCACGAGCGCCGCTTCGCAGTGAAGGCCGAAGGCCAGTTGTGGCTCGACGAGCAGGCGGCGGCCGTGGTGACCGGCACCCATGTGGACCCACGCGCCGGGCGCGTCACCTTCCGCGAGCACGCTGAGGACTGGCGGCTGCGGCAGCACCACCGGCCCGCGACGCAGGCCCGGGTGGAGACGATGCTGCGGCTGCACGTCTACCCGACCTTCGGTGACCGGCCGCTGTCCGCGATCCGGCCCAGCCACATCGAGGCGTGGTCGAAGCGACTCGCGGACAGCCTGGCCCCGGCCACAGTGCGCGGGCTGCACCGCTACCTCAGCGGCATCCTCCAGGCGGCGGTGCGGGACCGGCTGCTGGCGTCCAGCCCGATGGACGGGGTGCGGCAGCCGAAGCGCGAGACGAAGCGCGGGGTGGTGCCGCTGTCCGTAGAGGAGGTGCTGCGGCTGGCTGACGCCGTACCGGACCGGTGGCGCGCGGCGGTCCTGCTGGCCGCCGGGACGGGGATGCGACAGGGCGAGGTCTTCGGGCTGACCGTGGACCGCGTCGACTGGCTGCGCAGGACGGTCCGCGTGGACCGGCAGCTCGTCCTCGTGCCCGGTGCGCCCCCGACCCTGGCCGAGCCGAAGACCGAGGCCAGCGTGCGAACGATCCCGCTGCCGCAGGTGGTGGTGGACGCGCTGGCCGCCCACCTGGCGGCGCACCCGGCGGGGCCAGACGGCTTCGTCTTCACCAGTCCCGAGGGACAGCCGCAGCGCCGCACGGCCTTCAGCGCGCGGGTGTGGCGGCCCGCTGTGCGGACGGCCGGGCTGGACCAGTACGACGACGGCCAGGGCGCGACCTTCCACGACCTGCGGCACCACTACGCCAGCCTGCTGATCCGCTTCGGGGAGTCCGTGAAGACGGTGCAGGCCCGCCTCGGTCACGCCAGCGCGGCCGAGACGCTGGACACCTACAGCCACCTGTGGCCGGACAGCGATGACCGGACGCGGGACGCGGTGGACAGCGCCCTCGGGGCGGCCGTCCAGGGCAGCGGCCAGAGCACCACCGGCCCAGCGGCGGGCGGGCTGTCCGTAGCCCGCTGACCCTGGCCTGACACCGGCCCCGGCACCCCTCCCCAGGGGGGCCGGGGCCGCCTGCTGTCCGGGGTCCGACGCCTGCTGCGCCCGTGGGCAGTCGGGGGCGCGAGTGGGCAGCTTGTGGGCAGCACCGCACCCCGCCAGGCGAACGTGCTGCTCAGCGGGGGGCGACGGACGAGTCGGCCTGTACGCCGGGTTCTGTCCCCGGGCGCCTCACGGCGTCCCGATGGGCGGCCATCCATCTACGCCTGCCGTTGCCGACAGGCTCAAGCGGTCTACCCGCAGGCTCGGGCGGGCAGCCCTCGAACGCCTGCGCAGGACGGCGGCGGACCGTCGTCCCTCTCGACCTTGCTCCGGGTGGGGTTTACCGAGCCACACCGGTCACCCGGTGTGCGGTGGTCTCTTACACCGCCGTTTCACCCTTACCAGTGCGAGCACTGGCGGTCTGTTCTCTGTGGCACTGTCCCGCGGGTCACCCCGGGTCGCTGTTAACGACCACCCTGCCCTGTGGAGCCCGGACGTTCCTCGGTGCCGGGGTCTCCCCCGCCAACGCGACCGCCCAGCCGACTCGTCCGTCGTGCGGGAGACCCTACGCGACTCCCGGCTCAGCCCCAGAAGAGATGGAAGCCGACCTGCCGGTCGCCGTCCTCGGTGAGGGTCGACATGTCGACCTGTCGACGTGCCTGCTCCTCGACCGGGTCGTCGGACAGCGCCTGCAGGTAGCAGCGGTGCTCGATCAGCGAGGCGACCGCGGCCTCGACCCCGGCGCTGACGTCCACCACGTGCGGCGGCGGGTACCCGACGGCGTGGACGGCGACGTACCGCACGCCCGACCACGGCTCCTCGGTCAGCTCCGGGAAGATCCACTCGTTGGCCGCGTCGGCGACCGCGTCGAGCACCGAGCGGGTCAGCGCCCGGTGGTCGGGTGAGTTGAGCGCGCCGGGGGTGACCTCGGGGGCGGTCCAGGTGTCCCCGCCGTGCATGGTGACCACCAGATCGGGCCGGTGCCTCCGGACGGCGCCGGCGAGGTCACGCCGCAGCTGCAGGTCGGCGACCAGGACCCCGTCACGGTGGTCCAGGAACTCGACCTCGCCCACCCCGACGACGGCGGCCGACCGGCGCTCCTCGTCCTCCCGCAGCGGCCCGGCCTCCGCGGGGGTCAGCCCGGCGATCCCGGCCTCCCCGCGGGTGGCGAGCAGGTAGTGCACCTCCTTGCCCGCCGCGGTCCAGACGGCGACCGCGGCGGCCGGGCCGTACTCGATGTCGTCGGGGTGGGCGGCGACGACCAGCGCGCGCTGCCAGTCGTCCGGGAACGGGGCGGGGGTCATGTCCGGAGTCTGCTCCGCTCCCGGAGGGCGGTCCGTGCACACCGGCCGGTGACCGACGACGGCGCCGGACGTGGGTCCGCGGACCGCGACGCGATCCTCCACGTGGGACCGGCGTGGTGGAGGATCGTGTCCGTGATCGACAGCATCGACCGGCAGATCGTGCACGCGATGCAGGTCGACGGACGCGCCCCGTTCAGCCGGGTGGCCACGGTGCTCGGGGTGTCGGAGCAGACGGTGGCCCGCCGGTGGCGACGGCTGCGCGCCGACGGCGTCGTCCGGGTCCTGGGGCTGGCCACCCCGGACGCCACCGAGCCCAGCTGGCACATCCGGGTGCGGGTCCAGCCCGCCGCCGCGGGCGCGGTCGCGGACGCGCTGGCCCGCCGTCCCGACGTGTCCTGGGTGAGCCTCACCTCCGGTGGCGCGGAGATCACCTGCTCGACCCGGCCGCGCACGCCGCGGCAGCGGGACGCGCTGCTGCTGGACCGGCTCCCCCGCACCGTGCAGGTCATCGACCTCAACGCCTTCTCGGTCCTGCACGCCTACGTGGGCGGCGACTACGAGTGGACCGCCTTCGAGGACCCGCTGACCGACGCGCAGATCGCCGCGCTCGACCAGGGCCCGGCCCGGACGGCGACCACCCCGCTGGCCCTGGACCCGGAGGACGAGGTGCTGTTCGCGGCCCTGGCCACCGACGGGCGGCTGAGCTACGCCGAGCTGGCCGGGGTCACCGGCTGGTCGGAGAGCCGGGTGGCCCGCCGGGTCGAGGCCCTCCGCGCGGCCGGGGCGCTGTACTTCGACCTGGAGATCGCCAACGAGCTGCTCGGCTACCCGGTCAGCGCGAACCTCTGGTTGGGCGTGGCCCCGGCCGACATCGCGCACGTCGGGGAGTCCCTGGCCCGGGAGCCGGAGACCGCGTTCGCCGCGGTGGTCACCGGGCCGGCGAACCTGATGGTGTCGGTGACCTGCCGGGACACCGCGCACCTGTACCGCTTCCTCACCGAGCGGGTGGGGGCGCTGCCGGTGCGCACGCTGGAGACCTCGACGGTGCTGCGCCGGGTCAAGCAGGCCGGCAGCCTGATGGACGGTCCGCGGCTGACCGACCCCGAGCCCCCACCGGTCCGCGGCCGCTGAACCCCGCCGTCCGCCGTCCGCCGTCCGCCGTCGGCTGTCCGCCGTCCGCCGTCCGCCGTCCGGGCTCACCGTGCGTGCTCCTGGCTCACCTCCTGCGCTGAGCCAGGAGCAAGGACGATCAGGTCACCTGATCCCGGACGGACGGGCGACCCGCAGCGCGGCGGCGACCATCGGGACCTGGAACGGGATGCGGGCGAGCGCGACCGCCAACTTGCCTGGCCGGTGGCGGGTGGCCCGCACCGTCTGCGCGTGCGCCGGCAGGACGCCGACCAGCAACGCGACGGCGGCCCACCCCCCGGCTCGGCGCGTGGCCGGGACGGCGAGCAGCGCGGCGGTGCCCAGCTCGACGACGCCGCTGCCGAGCACCCACGGGCGAGCCGGGCCCAGCTCGGGCGGGATCATCCAGTCGTAGGTCTGCGGCCGCACCAGGTGGAACACCCCGGTCGCGGTCAGCGCCGCGGCCATGGTCAGCGCACGCACGTCGTCCCTCATGCCCGGCGACAGTAGGCTCGCCCGTTGTGTCAGCCACCGACCTCCTCATCGCCGCCGGGGTCGCCCTGCTCGCCGGCGGCATCAACTCCATCGCCGGAGGCGGCTCGCTGATCCTCTTCCCGGTGCTGGTCAGCCTGGGCCTGGGCACGGTCGCGGCGAACGTCACCAACTCCATCGCGCAGTGGCCCGGGTACATCGGCGGGGTCCTGGGCTTCCGCGCCGAGTACGGCGGCCAGCGCGCCCGGCTGATCCGCTTCGGGGTCACCGCGGTGCTCGGCGGCACGGTCGGCTCGGTGCTGCTGCTGACGACACCGTCGGAGGCCTTCGACGCGGTCGTGCCGGTGCTGGTGTTCCTGGCCAGCGTCCTGCTGGCCTTCCAGCCGATGATCACCAAGCGGCTCAAGCGGCGGGACGGCGAGGGCCGCACCGGCGACCCGGCCTGGCTGTACGTCGCGCTGTTCCTGGCCACCGTCTACGGCGGCTACTTCGGCGGCGCGCTGGGCGTGATCCTGGTCGGGGTGCTCGGCCTGGGACTGGGCCGGCTGAAGCTGGCCAATGCGATGAAGAGCGCGATCTCGCTGGTCACCGCGTCGGTCACCGTGGTCGTGTTCGGCATCTGGGGCCCGGTCGAGTGGGCCTACGTCGCGGTCTGCGCGCCGGCCGCCCTGATCGGCGGGTTCCTCGGCGCCAAGGTCGCCACCCGCATCCCGAGCACCCCGCTGCGGGTGCTCATCGTGGTCTTCGGCATCTCGGTCTCCGTCTACCTGTTCCTCCGCGGCTGACCGCGCCGGTGCCCGACGCACTCGCGCTGGTCCTCGCGGGCCTCCTGCTCGCCGCCACGCTCGCCGCGGCCGCCACCGACTCCCCGCGGCTGCCGCCCGCGCTGATCGCCGTCCCCGGTGCGCTGCTGCTCACCGCGCTGGGCGCCGTCGGCCGGGACGACGCCGGCGCGACCCTGCGGGAGGTCGGCCCGACCGTCGCCTTCCTGGTGGTCGTCCTGCTGCTGGCCGACCTCGCCGACCGGGAGGGGCTGTTCACCTGGTCGGCGGCGGTGACGGCGCGGCGGGCCGGGCGCTCGGCGCAGGGGCTGCTGGGCCGGGTGTTCCTGCTGGCGGCCGTGGTGACCGCGGTGCTGAGCCTGGACGCCACCGTCGTGCTGCTCACCCCGGTCGTGGTCGCGCTGGCCCGGCACATGCGGGTCCCCGTCGCGCCGCACGGCTACGCGGTCGGCCACCTGGCGAACTCGGCGTCCCTGCTGCTGCCGGTGTCGAACCTGACCAACCTGCTGGCGGTCGCGGCCACCGGGTTGTCGTTCCTGCACTTCGCCGGGTTGATGGTGCTGCCGCAGCTCGTCGTGCTGGCTCTGGAGTACCTGGTGCTGCGCCGGCTCTTCCGCGGCCAGCTGCGCCACGCCATCGACGCGCCCGCGGCCGAGGTGCCGCGCACGCCGGTGCTGGCGCTGGTCGTCGTGGGTGCCACGGTCGCGGGCTTCGCGCTGGTCTCCCTGATCGGGGTCGGACCGGTGTGGCCGGCGACCGTGGGCGTCGTCGTCCTCGCCGGCCGCCAACTGGCCACCCGGCAGGTCGGCGTCCGGGGGCTGGTTCGAGCAGCCAACCTGCCCTTCGGGCTGTTCGTGCTCGGGCTGGCCGTGCTCGTGCTCGTGCTGCAGCAGCACGGCCTGGAGGCGCTGCTGGCCGACCTGCTGCCGGAGGGCCACGGGCTGCTGGCGCTGCTGGCCGTCGCCGGGATCGCCGCGGTGCTGGCCAACCTGGTCAACAACCTGCCCGCGACCCTGGCGCTGCTGCCGATCGCCGCGGCCGGGGGCGTGCCGACGGTGCTGGCCGTGCTGATCGGGGTGAACGTCGGCCCGAACCTGACCTACGCCGGCTCGTTGGCCAACCTGCTGTGGCGCCGGGTCCTGGACGCGGACGCCCCCGGCGCCGCCCGGTTCAGCCTGGTCGGGTTGGCGACCGTGCCGCTGACCCTCGTCGGCGCCACCGCCGCGCTCTGGGTGGCCCTCCAGCTCTGACGAAGGACCCGACTGCCCCCCACGACACGCGGCCCCCGCGCAGGGTCCCGCCGCGAGCTTGCGAGCGGTGGGGGGCGCGGGGGTCCTTTCACTCTCCGCCGCGGCCGGGGTCGCCGATGCTGATCATGGCCTCGACCGCGCGGCGGGCCCGGGCGGCGACGTCGGGGGCCACGTCGATCGCCCCCTCGCCGGTGCGCAGGGTGTTCAGCAGCTTGGCCGGGGTGATCATCTTCATGTAGCGGCAGGCGGCCCGGGCGTTCATCGGGATGAAGTCGGTGGTGCCGTTGAGCGCGCGGAGCTGGTGCAGGATGCCGATCTCGGTGGCCACCAGCACCTGCGGCGCCCGGGTCGCCGACGCGGCCTCGGCCATGCCCCCGGTGGAGAGCACACGGGTGCGGTCGGCGGGCAGGTCACCGTGGCTGACCAGGTCCAGCACCGAGGTGGTGCACCCGCACTCGGGGTGCACCAGGATCTCCGCGTCGGGGTGCGCGGCGATCTGCGAGCGGACGTCGGCGGGGCTGATGCCGGCGTGCACGTGGCACTCCCCCGCCCAGATCGACATGTTCGCGCGGCCGGTGACCCGCTTGACGTGCGCGCCGAGGAACTGGTCGGGCAGGAACAGGATCTCGCGGTCCTCGGGGATGGACCGGACGACGTCGGCGGCGTTGGAGCTGGTGCAGCAGATGTCGGTCTCGGCCTTCACCGCGGCGGTGGTGTTGACGTAGCTGACGACGACGGCGCCGGGGTGCTCGGCCTTCCACTCGCGCAGCTGCTCGGCGGTGATGCTGTCGGCCAGCGAGCAGCCGGCGGCGTGGTCGGGCAGCAGCACCGTCTTGTCCGGGGACAGGATCTTGGCGGTCTCCGCCATGAAGTGGACGCCGCAGAAGACGATCTCGCGGGCGTCGGTCTCCGCCGCGATCCGGGACAGGTGGAGGGAGTCCCCGGTGAAGTGGGCGACGTCCTGGATCTCGCGCACCTGGTAGTTGTGCGCCAGGACGACGGCGCCGCGGGCGTCGGCGAGCCGGCGGACCTCGGCGGCCCACACCTCGTACTCGGCGGCGCTCATGGAGCGCTCGTCCCCGACGAGGGACGGGGTGGGGACAGTGGCGGTCATGGGTGGCTCTCCAGCTGCTGGCAGGACACCGGTCGGTGCCAGTGTCCTCCGGGTGGACGGGGAGGCGGCGGGCTCAGCCCAGGTGTGAGGTGTCGTTGACCAGCCGGACGCTGGTGCGGCCGTCGGAGGACCAGGTGACCGTGGACAGCGACGCCGCCTCCAGGAACACCCGGTGCACCACGTCGTCGCCGACCCCGAGCCCGGCGGCCAGCAGCAGTTTGATCGGCATCATGTGGCTGACCAGGAGCACGGTCTTGCCGGCGTGCCGCTCGAGCACCCGGGCGCGGGCCCGGGCCACCCGGGTGGACACGTCGGTGACGGACTCGCCGCTGGGCGGGCGGACGTCGAGCGCGCCGGACCAGCGGCGGAAGGCCAGCGGGCTCTGCTGCTGCGCCTCGTCGGCGGTCAGCCCCTCCCACGCACCGAAGTCCAGCTCGCGCAGGTCGCCGTCCACCTCCACCGGGACGCCGAGCACCTCCGCGGCGGCCTCGGCGGTCTGCCGGGTGCGTTGCAGCGGCGAGCAGACGATCACGTCGATGCCGCGGCCGGCCAGGTGCCGGGCGGCCGCCGCGGCGTCGGCGCGGCCGAGGTCGGACAGCGGCAGGTCGCTGCTGCCGGAGAACCGGCGCTCGGGGGTGTGCTCGGTGCGCCCGTGCCGCAGCAGGTGGGTGACCGTGGTGACCACCGGGGCCGGCTCGGTGACCGGCTGCAGGTCGTCCTCGACCACGACCGGCTCGGTGGCCAGGTCGCGGCGCACCGGGCGGCCGTCCATGGCGCTGTTGGCCAGGGCGTCGGCGGCACCGTTCTGCGCGCGCGGCACCCAGGTGTAGCGCACCGACCCGAGCTGGCGGGCGATGTCGCGGGCGGTGACCGCGAGCTTCTTCATGTCCGGGTGCTTGATCTGCCAGCGGCCCGACATCTGCTCGACGACCAGCTTGGAGTCCATCCGCACCTCGACGTCGGCGGTCGGGTCGAGGTCCAGCACCGCCTGCAGGCCGGCGACCAGCCCGCCGTACTCGGCGACGTTGTTGGTCGCCCGGCCGACGGACTCCGCCCGCTCGGCCAGCAGCCGCCCGGTCTCGGCGTCCCGCACGAGCGCGCCGTAACCGGCCGGCCCGGGGTTGCCGCGCGACCCGCCGTCGGCCTCGACGATGACCCGGCGGCTCACAGCCCGGACTCGGCCGTGCGCACCAGGACCCGGTTGCAGTTCTCGCAGCGGAGCACGGTGTGCGGGTCGGCGTTGCGGTAGGAGGCCAGCTCGGTGCCGTAGAACTCGATCCGGCAGCCCTGGCAGCGGCGGGCCTTGAGCTCGGCGGCGCCGGTGCTGCCGGTCTGCGCGGCGACCCGGTCGTAGACCTTGAGCAGGTCGGCCGGGACGGTGCCGGCGACCTGGTCGCGCTTCGCCTGGTGCTGCTCGATGCCCTCGGCGATGACGGCGAGTGCTGCGTCGCGGGCCTGCTCGGCGCGCTCCTGGTCGCCCTGGGCCCCGGCGAGCCCGGCCTGCGCCTCGGCGAGCGTGCTGTCGGCGGCCTCGCGGCGCTCCATCAGCTCCAGCACCTGGTCCTCCAGGTCGCCCTGCCGCCGGGCGAGTGACTCCAGCTCGTGCTGCAGGCCGGTGATCTCCTTCGGGGTCGCCCCGCCGGAGTCGATCCGCTGCTGGTCGCGGGCCGCGCGCTGCCGCACCGTGTCGACGTCGCCCTCCAGCCGCTTCTGCTCGCGGTCGAGGTCGCGGACGACGGTCTCGGCCCGGACGACGTCGTCGGACAGCGTCCGCTGCGCCTGGACGGCGGCCTCGACGGCGGCGAGCTCGGGAAGGGTGCGCTTGCGGTGGGTGAGCTGCGAGAGCGCGACGTCCTCCGCAGCGAGAGCCAGCAGCTTCTGCTGGTCGAAGTGGTCAGCCTGCACGCGGTCAACCTACCCGCGGCCGGCCGGTCCCCGGACCACGCCGGCCCGTCGTCCCGCCCGGGTGCGGCCACGCCGTCCCGTCGTCCGGCCCGAGGTGAGGCCACCCCGCCGACGGTCTGGCCGCGTCGCACCCCGGCCGGACCGTCGGCGGGGTGGCTGGACCCCGCCCGGTCCGCGGTGGGACCGGGCGGGGCGCAGCTCAGTGCCGGGGCGTGGTGGCCGGGCCGGTCAGCGGCTCGTCCGACAGCGGGTCGGGCAGGTCACGGACGCTGGGGTCCTCCCGCTCGGCGGTGTAGTCGCTGGGCGAGGTGCCGTCGACGCCGTCGTCCACGTGCATCGCCCGCAGCACGACCGTCACCACGACCGTGACCAGCAGGTTCACCAGCAGCGCGAGGAAACCGGCGTAGACCGTGTAGGTCGTGTCCAGGCCGAGCTTGCCCAGGCTGAACGCCGACCCGCCCCAGTGCTCCCGCAGGACGACGCCGCCGGGGCCGACCCGCGGGACGTTGTAGAGCATGAGCATGCCGGCGCCCATCCCCGCGACCCAACCGGCGATGAGCGCGCCGCGGTGCAGCCAGCGGGTGTAGAGCCCGATCGCCACCGACGGCAGCGTCTGCAGGATGATCACGCCGCCGATCAGCTGCAGGTCGATGGAGAACTGCGGGTCGATGAGCAGGATCGCCGCGACCGCACCGAGCTTCACCACCAGCGAGGCGATCTTGGCGACCTTGGCCTCCTGCGCCGGGCTGGCGTCCCTCCTCAGGTACTCCTTGTAGATGTTGCGGGTGAACAGGTTGGCCGCGGCGATCGACATGATCGCCGCCGGCACCAGCGCGCCGATGCCAACCGCAGCGAAGGCGATCCCGGCGAACCAACTGGGGAACATGTCCTGGAACAGCCGGGGCACGATCGTGTTGGCGTCGGTGCCCACCGGCGTCGTCCCGGCGGCGATGGCCATGAAGCCCAGCAGCGCGATGAAGCCCAGCGCCAGGCTGTAGATCGGCAGCGCGCTCATGTTCCGCTTGAGGACGTCGCGGTTCTTGGCCGCCAGCGTCCCGGTGATCGAGTGTGGGTAGAGGAACAGCGCCAGCGCCGAGCCCAGGGCCAGCGTCGCGTACTGCAGCTGACCGGCCTGCCCGAGCAGCACTCCCCCGCTCTTCGCGGCGGTGAACTTGGCGTCCGCGGCGCCGAAGATCGCCTCCCACCCGCCGAGCTTGGAGGGGATGACGATGACGGCGACGATGATCGTCAGGTAGATCAGGATGTCCTTGACGAACGCGATCAGCGCCGGGGCGCGCAGCCCGGAGTTGTACGTGTAGACGGCGAGGATCACGAACGCCGCGATGATCGGCCACTCACCGGTCACGCCCATGGTCTTGAGCACGGCCTCGATGCCCACCAGCTGCAGGGCGATGTAGGGCATCGTGGCGACGATCCCGGTGATCGCGACCAGCAGGGCCATCGTCGGGGAGTCGAACCGGGACCGGACGAAGTCCGCCGGGGTGACGAACCCGCGCACGTGGCTGACCGACCACAGGCGGATGACCACCAGGAAGATCAGCGGGTAGACCACGACGGTGTACGGGACGGCGAAGAACCCGGCCGCGCCCGCCCCGAACACCAGCGCGGGCACGGCGACGAACGTGTAGGCGGTGTAGATGTCCCCGCCGATGAGGAACCAGGTGATCCAGGAGCCGAAGCTCCGCCCACCCAGGCCCCACTCGTCCAGGTGCATGAGGGTGTCACCGCGGCGCCAGCGCGAGGCGAGGAAGCCCAGCACGGTGACCAGCAGGAAGAACAGGACGAAGATCGTCACCTCGACGGTGTTCACGCGCGGCATTCTCAGCGCCCCCCGTCCCGGGTCGGGCGGTCCGCCGCGCGGGCGGACACGGCCTGGTCGGCCTTGCTGCGGCGGGTCATCCGGTAGACGAGGCCGGTGGTGAGCACGCCGAGGGCGACGAACACCAGCTGCACCCAGTAGAAGAACGGCCAGCCGAACAACTCGGGGTCGCGCTGGTTGTAGAGCGGCACCAGCAGCGGCACCACGATCGGCACGATCAGCAGCCAGTTCCACGGGCTGCGGTCGCTGCGCCGCGGCGGCGTGGCCGCCGGCGGCTGTGGGGGGGACACGGTGTCCTCCTCCCCGGAGGTGACCTCCGGGCTCGGTCGGCCGAGAGGGCTCGGCCTGCGGGTCGACTGGCGCCGGGCCGGTGCGCGGTCGACGGGGACGGGAGGGTGCCCCGTCACGGTCGGCATCGCGGGTGTCCACGTCCGCGGGCAGGTCGTGTCCGGACCGGTGGGCAGGACGCGCCGGCGGGGTCACGGGGCTGCGCGCGCACCGGTGGCAGCCGGCGGGCGACGAGGTCGAACGGGCTGCTCGGGGTCTCCGGCGCTCGGTGCGGCCTCGCGTGCGGGCGGCGTCGTGGCCGCCTGCGGAACCGATTCTGACAGCTTGCCCTGACCAACCGGTGCACCGGCCCCGGACACGACGACGGCCCCGGACCGTGAGGTCCGGGGCCGTCGTCGGCGAGGTCAGCGGGTCAGGCGCACCGGGCCGGCCTCGATCGGCGTCCGCAGCAGCAGGTAGGGGTACACCCGCTCGTCGACGCCGCCGGCGTAGCGGGCCTGCCGGTGCAGCTGGTTGGCGGTCACGTAGAGGTGCCCGTCGGTGGCGACCGACATGGTGTCGGGCCACAGCAGCCGCTCGTCGTGCACGACGGTGGAGATGCTGCCGTCGGGACGGCGGACGACGATCGCGTTCTGCTCGCCGGCGGTGGCGTAGAGGTTGCCGGCGTCGTCGGTCTCCAGGCCGTCGCCGGCGCTGCCCTTGTCGCCCTCGTCGACGACGGTGGCCGCGACCGCGTCGTCGTCCAGGCTGCGGTCGACCAGGGCGTCGGTGGAGACGCTGTACCAGTGCCGGGCGGCCAGCGGGCAGTACCAGAGGCGGGCCCCGTCGGCGGAGATGGCGATGCCGTCGGAGCCCATGGCCACCGGCTGCGGCTCGGCGTCCGGGCTCTCCTTGGTCAGGAAGGGCCGGCCCTCGACCATCAGCAGCAGGTCCGGCGGGACGACGGCCTTGGTGGAGGCGTGGTCGCGGAGCCGGCGCCAGGAGTCCCCGGTGGCCAGGTCGACGACGATGATCCCGTTCTCCCCGGCGTCCGCGGAGTCGGTGATGTAGGCGACGCCGGCCTCGCCGCGGGAGAGGTCGAACCGGACGTCGTTGAGGTAGGTGGTCTCCAGCGCGACCTCGCGCGGGAAGACGATGGTCTGCACGACCGTGTCGGTGGTCAGGTCGATGCAGACCAGCTTCGGGCCACCGACCTGCGTGGGCTGGAACAGCGGCGAGCCGGTGTCGAGCACCCACAGCCGGTCGGCGGGGTCGACGACGATGCTCTGCACGCTGACGAACGCACTCCTGTCGTCGTCGCTCCTCGGCGAGTTCGTCGCCTGGTCGGGGAAGGCGACGACCTGCCCGTCCCGGATCTCGGCGACGGTGAACCGGACGTCGTCGCCCCACTTCGGGAAGTTCACGAAGATGCGCCCGGTGGAGGAGACCGAGACCCCGGTCGGCATCGGACCGGAGGTGAAGGCGTGCACCACCTCCAGCTCGCCGTAGGGGCGGTCGGTCTGCACGTCAGCTGACTGCGTCATGCCCGCGCCCGTACCCGCACGGGCTCAGGTGACCCGTCGGGTCATCGCCACCCGCCGGCCGTGCCGGTCCAGGCCGAGCTGGCCCTCGTGGTGGCGGAGCTCCTGCAGGGCCGGCGTCGGCTCGGTGACCTCCCAGCCGTGCCGGGCGTAGAACGGCGCGTTCCACGGGACGTCGGCGTAGGTCAGCAGCGTGATGCGGTCGGCGCCGTGCTCCCGGGCAACCTCGACGCTCGCGGCCAGCAGCGCGCCGCCGATGCCCTGCCGGCTGTGCGCCGGGTGCACCGACAGCTGCTCCAGGTGGACGGCGCCGTCGAACAGATCGAGGACGGCGAACCCCCGCACCGGCTCGCCGACCACCAGCACCCGCCACGACCGCGCCCGCCCCTCGGCGCTCGCCGGGGCCGGCAGGTCGGTGATGCCCAGCGGCACGAACAACTCGTCGGCCGCCGCCTCGACCTCCGGCAGCTGCGCCAGGTCGGCGTCCCCGGCGTCCCGCACCTCACTACGACCTGTCGACATGTCGGCACCCTGACACGTCCCGCCGACGACGTGCTGGTTGCAGCCGCCGGTGGCCGTGGGCCGTAGCCCCCCTCAGCGCAGGTGCGGGCGCACGCCGACCTCGCAGTGGTAGCAGCGGTCCTCGACGTCCGTCGCCCGGTACCACTCGTGACTGCCGCAGTCCCGCCGTCCCTTAAGGGCGACGCCCCGGTCGATCAGCAACCACGGAAGTCGCGCACGGACTGCCGTCCGCCAGCGGTAGCGCGCCATGCCGGCAGTCTGCGCTCCCCCCGGCCAGCGCAGGCCCCTGAGGCGAGCGAGCGCCCCGGACGATGTGCGCCTGGTGCCCAGACCCGGCCTGGAGTCGGTCCTCAGCGCACAGTGCCTGTCCGCCGGCCCGCCGCGTCGGCCGCCGGGGCCATGTTGGCCAACATGGCCCCGGCAGGACGCCGAGTGGGCAGTCGCGGTCAGTGACACGGGTGGGCGCGACCCTCCGGAGGGCAGCAACTGCCCACTCGACCCGGCTGCCGGAGGAGGTCCTCCGTCAGTCCATCAGCGGGTCGGCGTCCTCGTCGTCGGTGTAGGCGGCCCACAGTGCGGCGTAGGCGCCGCCGCGGGCGAGCAGCTCGTCGTGCGTGCCGACCTCGACCACCCGGCCGCCGTCCATCACCGCGACCCGGTCGGCGCGGGCGGCGGTGGTGAGCCGGTGCGCGACGACCAGCGTCGTGCGGCGACGGGCGACCGCGTCGGCGGCGCGGGTGACCGCGGCCTCGGTGGCCAGGTCCAGCGACGCGGTGGCCTCGTCGAACAGCAGCACGTCGGGGTCGACCAGCTCGGCACGGGCCAGCGCGAGCAGCTGACGCTGACCGGCCGACAGCGACCGGCCGCGCTCTCCCACCCGGGTCCGGTAGCCCTGCGGCAGCGCGGCGACCATCTCGTGCGCCCCGACGGCACGGGCCGCGGCCTCCACCTCGGCGTCGGTCGCCGAGGGCCGGCCGTAGGCGATCGCGTCACGCACCGAACCCGAGAACAGGAACGCCTCCTGCGGGACGACGCCGAGCCGGCCGCGGTAGGCCAGCAGGTCCAGCGAGCGCAGGTCCGCGCCGTCCACGCACACCGCGCCCGACGTCGGGTCGTAGAAGCGGGCGACCAGCTTGACCACGGTCGACTTGCCCGCGCCGGTCTCCCCCACCAGCGCCAGCGTCTCCCCCGGCGCGACCCGCAACGAGACGCCGCGCAGCGCGGGAGCGGGCGCCCCGGCGTAGGCGAACGTGACGTCGGAGAGCTGCACCTCCCCGCGCAGCCGGCCCACCGGGCGCGGGTCGACGGCGGCGGGGGTGGACGTCGGCAGCCGCAGCAGGTCACGCAGCCGCCGCAGCCCGACCGCGGCCTGCTGGTAGCTGTCGAACACCTGCGACAGCTGCTGGACCGGGGAGAAGAACGTGTCGACGTAGAGCACGAAGGCGATCAGGACACCGGCGGTGATCGCCCCGTCGGACAGCCGGGCCGCGCCGACCGCGAGCACCGCGGCGGCCGCGACCTCGGAGAGGAACTCGACGAACGGGAAGTAGATCGAGATGTAGCGCTGCGCCCGCAGCCGCACGTCCCGGTAGGCCTTGGCGTAGCCGCGGAAGACGCCGGTGGAGTGCTCGGTGCGGTCGAACGCCTGGGTGACCCGTACCCCGGCGACGTCCTCCTGCAGCCGGGCGTTGACCGCGCTGACCCGTTCGCGGGCCTCCGTGTAGGCCGGCACCGACCGCGACCGGAACCAGATCGTGGTCACCACCAGCACCGGGAGCGTGGCCAGCAGCACCAGCGCCAGCTCGGCGTCGAAGAGGAACAGCGCGACCAGCACCCCGACCAGGGTGAGCACGCTGATCACCGCGGTGGTCAGCCCGGTCTGCAGGAACGCCGACAGCGCGTCGACGTCCGTGGTCATCCGGGTCATGATCCGGCCGCCGAGCTCGCGCTCGTAGTAGTCCAGCCCCAGCCGCTGGAGCTGGGCGAAGGTCTTGACCCGCAGCGTGTAGAGCAGCCGCTCGCCGGTGCGCCCGGTCAGCCAGGCCGCCCCGCGGGCGACGAGGAGGTCGACCACCACGACGGTGAAGGCGATCGCGGCGACGGTCAGCAGCAGGGACGTCGACCGGGCGGCGATGCCGTTGTCCACGCCCGCGCGCACCAGCGCGGGGATGGCCAGCTGCGCGGCGGTGTCGACGGCCACCAGCACGAGCGCGGCGGCCAGCGCCCAGCGGAACGGGCGGATCAGCCGCCACAGCGTGAAGTCGGTGTCGGCGGCCCGGGCGCGCTCGGCGGGCACGTCGGGCCGGTCGTCGGCGGGCGGCAGCCGGTCGACCAGCGCCGTCAGCGACGCGGTCGGCGCCGCGGCCGCCATCGCCGCGCCGCGACCACCGATCGAGGCGGCCGGCTCCCGCACCGGCGCGGCCTCGACCGGGGCGGGGTCCGGCCAGGCGGCGGGGGTGACCCCGTCGGCCGGGGCGGCGTCGAGCTCGGGCACGTCGCCGGTGCCCGACAGCAGCAGCCGGAACAGCGGCGAGCGGGCCTCCAGCTCGGCCGCCGTCCCGACGTCGACGACCCGGCCGGCGTCGAGGACGGCGACCCGGTCGGCCAGCGCCAGCGTCGACCGGCGGTGTGCCACCAGCAACGTCGTCCGGCCCTGGACGGCGGTGCGCAGCGCGGTGTGGATGCGGGCCTCGACCGCGGCGTCGACGGCGGAGGTCGCGTCGTCGAGGACCAGCACCCGGGGGTCGGTGAGCAGCGCCCGGGCCAGCGCGACCCGCTGCCGCTGCCCGCCGGACAGCGTCAGGCCCTGCTCGCCGACGACGGTGTCGTAGCCGTCGGGCAGCTCGGAGATGAAGCCGTCGGCCTGCGCGGCCCGGGCGGCGGCGCGCACCTCGGCGTCGGAGGCGTCGGGCCGGCCGAAGGCGATGTTGGACCGCACCGTGTCGGAGAACAGGAAGCTGTCCTCGAACACCACGCCGAGCGCCGAGCGCAGCGACCCGGTGTCCAGGTCGCGGACGTCGACCCCGCCGACCCGCAGCGCGCCGGCCGAGACGTCGTAGAAGCGCGGCAGCAGCGACACGACGGTGGACTTGCCCGACCCCGAGGAGCCGACCAGGGCGAGGGTCTCCCCCGGCTCGACCCGCAGCGAGACGCCGGACAGCACCGGCCGGTCGGGCGTGTGGCCGAAGGTGACGTCGTCCAGCTCCACGGTCAGCGGGCCGGCCGGCAGCTGCTGGTCACCGGAGACCAGGGTGGGCCGGGCGTCGATGACCTCCAGCACCCGCTCGACCCCGGCGCGGGCCTGCTGGCCGATGGTGAGCACGGCGGCGAGCTGGCGCACCGGCGACACCAGCGCGGCCAGGTAGGTGGCGAAGGCCAGGAAGGTGCCCAGCGAGATCGACCCGCGCAGCGCCAGCCACCCGCCCAGGGCCAGCACGCCCACCTGCCCGAGCGCCGGGACGGCCTGCAGCAGCGGGTTGTAGCGGGCGGTGAACCGGACGACGCGCATCCGGGCGCCGAAGAGCGTGCGGGCGCCGTCGTCGATCCGGTCGAGCTCGCGGCCCTCCTGGCCGAAGCCCTTCACCACCCGGACGCCGGTGACCGCGGCCTCCACGTCGCCGGCCACCTCACCGGCCTGCTGCTGGGCGGCCCAGTTGGCCGGGAACAGGTCCCGCCGGCTGCGCAGCGCGAGCCACCACAGCGCCGGGCCGACCGCGAGCGCGACGACGGTCAGCAGCGGGGACAGCCACGCCATCACCCCGAGGGAGACGACGAACAGCAGCGCGTTGCCGGTCAGGTTGGGCAGGAACGCCAGCAGCCCCTGGACCAGGGTGATGTCGCTGATGGAGCGGCTGACCGCCTGCCCGGTCTGCAGCCGGTCCTGGCCCGGGCCGTCGAGCCGGGACAGTGCGGCGTGGACGTCGTTGCGCAGGTCGTACTGCACGTCCAGCGACAGCCGCCCGGCCAGGTACCGGCGGACGAACCCGGCACCGAAGCGCAGCAGCCCGGCGAGCACCAGCGCGACGACGAAAGGTGTGACGTCGGCGTTGCCGGCGACCACCCGGTCGACGACGGCGCGGGTGAGCAGCGGGGCGACCGCGGCGATCACCGAGCCGACCAGCGCGGCGGTGAACGCACCGACCAGGTCGCCCCGGTGCCGCAGGCAGTAGCCGATCAGTCGCTTGAGCCAGCCGCCCTCGGGCACCGGCGCCTGGTCTCGGGAGCGGGTGCTGGGGGCGCGCTGGGCAGTGGCCGTCACGAAGCGGCAGGGGTGAGCGGCACGACGTCCAGTGTGCGACTCCCCTGGCGGCCGCGCCGCCGACGGGGTGGGAGGGTGACCCGGTGGCGGACAGGGGGTTGCACGCACCGGCCTGGCTGGAGGAGCTGGTGCGCACCAGCCGGCCCCCGGTGCCCTGGCGCGACGTCGTCCGGTTCGCCGTCGTCGTCCCCGCGCCGCTGGCCGTGGCGCTGGCCGTCGGCGGGGTCGAGGGCTCGGCGCTGGGCGCCGGCGTCTTCGCCACGATGGGCTCGCTGGCCGCGACGCTCGCGCCCCAGTCCGGGCCGCTGCGCGTGCGGCTGCGCCGGGTCGCGGCGGCGTCGCTGATGGGCGGGACCGGTCTGGTGGTCGGCCAGGCGCTCACCGGCGGCGGCTGGGTGCCGGTGGTGCTGATGGCCCTGGTCTCCGCGGTCGCGGCGCTGCTCAGCTCGATCAGCGCCGCGTGGTCCCTGGGCGCGCTGCAGCTGCTGGTCTACGCCGCGGTCTCCTCCGGGCTGTCCACGCCGCTGCCGGCCGTCGCCGAGGTCGGGTACTTCCTGGCCGGCGCCGCGCTGGCCACCCTGGCGGTGGTGCTGCAGGCCCGGGTCGAACCGGTCGACCCCGACCGGGAGGCCGTCGGCACGGTGTTCCGCCGGGTCGCCGAGCTGCTGGAGTCCATCGGCACCGACGCCACCGAGGACGCCCGCCGGGCACTGACCCTGGCGCTCAACGACGGCTACGACCGGGTGATCCACGCCCGCAGCCGCTCGGCCGGGCGCAACCGTGAGCTGGCCGGGCTGGCCGGGGTGCTCAACGCCGCCGCGCCGCTGGTCGAGGGCGCGGTGGCCAGCGCCCGGGCCGGGGTCCCCGCCGACTCCCGCGACGTCGGCGCCGCGCACGCCCTGGCCACCGCCGTCACCGACCGCCGGCCGCTGCTGGGCGAGCGACCGCCCCGGGTCGAGGACGCCCCGGCCCAGCAGCGCGCGGTGCGGCACGGCCTGCGGCTGGTCTGGAACGTCGTCGGCGACCCGGAGGAGCGGGCCTCGGCCGCCGTCGTGCGCCCGCAGTCCGGGTGGCAGGTGCGGCTGCACGACCTCGCCGACCGCACCGTGGGCAACGCCGACTCCCGCGCCTTCGTCGTCCGGCTGACGCTGTGCATGACGGTGGCCGAGGTGGCCCGCCAGCTGCTGCCGATCGACCGGCCGTACTGGGTCCTGCTCACCGTGGCCATCGTGCTCAAGCCCGACTTCGGCTCGGTGTTCACCCGGGCGGTGCAGCGCGGCGCCGGCACGCTGCTGGGGGTGCTGCTCGGCTCGCTGCTGCTGACGTTCCTCTCCCGCGACGCCTGGGTGCTCCTCCCCTTGGCGCTGGCCGCCGCCGCGCTGCCGTGGGCCCGCAACGGCAACTTCGGGCTGTTCTCGGTGTTCCAGACGCCGCTGATCATCCTGCTCATCGACCTGGCCACGCCCAGCGGCGACGGCGTGGTCGGCGCCCGGCTGGTCGACACCCTCATCGGCTGCGGGATCGTGCTGCTGTTCGGCTACCTGCTGTGGCCGCAGACCTGGCGCGCCCCGCTGGACGACGCCCTGTCGGCCGCGGCCCTGGCGCTGGACCGCTTCGTCGACGCCGCCTTCACCCGCAGCCCCGAGGACACCCGCCGGGCCCGCCGGGCCAGCTACCGGGCGCTGACGGAGCTGCAGACCCAGCTGCAGCGCCGGCTGGCCGAGCCGCCGCCGATCAGCACCCGGGCCGCGGCGTGGTGGCCGGTGATCGTGCAGCTGGAGCGGACGTCGGACGCGGTCACCGAGGCGGTCATCGCGATGCGCACCGGGGCGCCGGCGCCCGAGCCCGGCCAGGTCGCGGTGCTCCGCAAGGCGGTGCGGGAGCTGG
This sequence comes from Modestobacter muralis, assembly GCF_010682105.1. Taxonomy (GTDB): domain Bacteria; phylum Actinomycetota; class Actinomycetes; order Mycobacteriales; family Geodermatophilaceae; genus Modestobacter; species Modestobacter muralis. Next base: position 48,357 of record NZ_JAAGWH010000016.1, read on the forward strand.
AGGCCGACCTGCGCGACCACCGGGTGCCCGACGACGCCGAGATCGACGCGTCCGGGGTGCTCGCCCCGGTCGCCCGCGAGGTCGACGCCGCCCGGCGGCTGGTCCGGGAGACCACGCCGGGACGGCGGGCGGGCGTCCGCGGCGCCGACGACTGAGCGCTCACTCCCGGACGTCGGCCGGGCCGGACCCCATCGGCAGGCCCGCGGCGGTCCACGCCTCGACGCCGCCGGCCAGATCGGTCGCGCGCGGCAGGCCCACGGCCCGCAGAGAGGCGGCGGCCAGGCTGGAGCTGTAGCCGTGCCGGCAGACCACGACCACCTCCAGGTCCGGACCGGTGGCCTCCGGGATGCGCCACGGCGAGGTCGGGTCCAGCCGCCACTCCAGCACCGTGCGGTCGATGACCAGCGCGCCGGGGAACTCGCCCTGGACCCGGCGGTGGGACTCCGTGCGGGTGTCGACGACCAGCGCCCCCCGGGCCACCGCGGCCAGCAGCTCCTGCGGCGTCAGCCGGTGCACCCCGGCCCGACTGGCGGCCAGCACGTCGTCGATGCCCATGCCCGGCAGCCTGCCCGACGGCCCCGGCGCGGCGGCCCACCGCGTCCGGTCGCCCCGGCAGGATGGGGTCATGGCCCTCTTCCGCCGCCGGCCCGCCGACCCCACCAGCGGCATCGCCGGCTTCTGGGCCTGGTGGGCCGCCGGGGGTGCGGCCCACTGCGCCGGGGCGATCGCCGCCGGCCGGGCCGAGTCGCTGGCCGACGTGCTCGGGCCGGCCGTCGAGGCCGTCCACCGGGAGCTGTCCTGGGAGCTGGGTCCCGGCGGGGTCGGTGAGCACGTCCTCGTCGTCACCGCGGCCGGCGACCCCGCGCTGCGCTCGGTGGCCCGCCGGTGGCTGCTCGCCGCACCGGCTCCCGACGCCGTCTGGGAGTACGCCGACTCGCGGCCCGTCGAGCAGCAGCTGGACTGGGGGCTGTCCGTGGGCGGCCGGACGGTCGACGCCGCGGACGTCGTCGCCACCTGGGCCCGCACCGGCCGGCAGCCCGAGCTGGACGTCGCCCTGCACCACCCCGCCCTGGCCGCGCTGCCGGAGGGGACCCGCGGCGAGCTGACCTTCCTGCTGCTGGACCACGCGCTCGGCGAGACCGCCGTCGAGACCTGGGTGGGTGCCATCGACACCCTGGTGCGCCCGCCCTCGGACCGGGACGACGCGGCGGTCGGCGACCTCGCCGCGCTGCGGGCCGCCGTCCAGGAGCTGGCCGCGGAGGTCGGCGAGGACGCCTGGGCGCTGCTGGAGGCCACCACCGCGGGCGGGCAGCCGGTGCTGGCCGCCGCCCGGCAGCCGCTGCGCGCCGCGACCGCCCCGCACCTGGACCGGCACGTGCGGGTGGAGCTGCCCTACACCGACCTCACCGACGGCGGGCTCCCCGGACCGGCCTCGCTCGAGCCGCTCCGCGAGCACCAGGACGACCTCGGCGCCCGGCTCGGGGCGGACGGCCGGGTGGTCGCCCACGAGACCAGCGGCGGGGTGCGCACGCTGCACGTCTACGTCGACGCCACGACCGGTGCCGCCGACCGGGTGCAGGAGGTGGTCGCGGGCTGGCCGCAGGGCCGGCCCCGGACCACGGTCCAGGCGGACCCGGGCTGGCAGGCGGTCCGGCACCTGCGCGGCTGAAAACCGCTGGCCACCGGTGGGGCAGGCCGCCTACCGTCCCTCCTCGCCCGGGGTCAGCAGCCGGACGGCATCGCCGTCGCAGGTCCTGCGTGTCGGCTCCGGGCGTGCCATTGGGCAAGCGTCTCTGGAACGCGCGGGTTCGACTCCCGTCGCCGTCCGGCGCGCGGTCACGAGGGTGCCGACGGTCTGCAGCGCCCTGCGCGCTCCCCGGTGGTGCCCGACCGCGCGCCGGCCGGTCCCGCGTGCCCGGACCGATCAGGGAGGACCGTCGTGCACGTCGTCGTCGAGGAGTGGGAGCGGGTCCTGGCCTACCGGGACGGCCGCTTCGTCGAGGTGCTCGGCCCCGGGCGGCACCGCCGGCCCCGGTGGCGGCGGCGGACGGTGCGGGTCGTCGTCCGGCCGCGGCTGCTCGTCGTCCCGGCCCAGGAGGTGCTCACCGGCGACGGTCTGACGGTCAAGGTGAGCCTGCTGGCCACCTGCCGGACCACCGACCCGCGGCGCTGGCACGAGGCGGTCGAGGGCGCCGACGGGTTCGTCTACGCCGCGCTCCAGGTCGCCCTGCGCGAGGCGGTCGCCGGCCGGACCCTCGACGAGCTGCTCACCGCGCGCGAGGACCCGCCCGAGGCGCTGCGGGCGTCGGTCGCCCCCCGCGCGGAGGCGGTCGGCGTCACCGTCGAGGACGTCGCGGTGCGGGACGTGATGGTCCCGGCCGAGCTGCGGCGGGCCGCGGCCGGTGTCGCGACCGCGCGGGCCGAGGGGCTGGCGGCGCTCGAGCGGGCGCGCGCAGAGGTCGCCGCGACCCGGGCCCTGGCCAACGCGGCGCGGATGGTCGCCGAGCAGCCGGGGCTCCTGCAGCTGCGGACCCTCCAGGCGGTCGAGACCGGCGGCGCGACCGTCGTCCTCACCACCGGGCCCGTCGGCACCGACGTCGGCGTCCGTCCGGTCCCGTGAGCCGGGCGGCCGTCTCGGTCCTCCGAGTTGCGCACGATCCGGCCATGCCAACCACGACCTTCCGCACTCGACCACTCACACATGAGCTCGAACGCGCAGGAGGAGCGGAAGAGCAGCCAGGTCGGATCGACGACCGTTCACACCCCGACAGCCGGGCCACTTGGCTGGCGACGCCCCACCAGCCCCCCGAGAGGATCTGTTCTCCATGATGAAGAAGATCGCTGTCGCTTGTCTGGGCTCGGCCGCCGTCATCGTCGCCAGTGCTGGCGCAGCCTCGGCGGGCGAGGTCACCGGCAACGGGAAGGACACCCCGATCCGAGGTGGCGCGGCCAACTCGGTCTGCGCGTTCTCGGGTCTCAACAACGACGTCGTCGTGCCCGGTGAGCCTGTCGAGCTGGGCCGCACGCAGTCCTACGGCCAGATCGTCCGCTCGGGTGGCAAGGCCTTCGCGCCGAGTCCGGGCGTCACCTGCAACCACACCAGGGGATTCGTGGAGTAGTCGGTCGCGACCGTCGTCCTCACCACCGGCCCCCTCGGCACCGACGTCGGCGTCCGCTCGGCCGCGTGACACGCGACGGCCGGTCATCCCCCACCGGGCGTGACCGGCCGTCGGCTCACCTCGTCGCCGTGCGCACGAGGTGGACGGCGGTGCCCAACACGTGCCGCAGGACGGTCAGCTGACGTGCGCTCCACCGCGGCCGGAACTCGTCCAGCTCGAACAGCCAGGGCACGTTCGCGGCGACGAGCTTGCGGTAGCAGACCGCTGCCTGACCGCCGTGCGGCAGGAGCGGCTGTCCCGTGCTCCGCGCCACGTCCTCGGCCCAGTTCCACAGGTTCAACCCGGCCACCGGGTCCAGGGTCCCCGCGCGGCCCCGCAGCCACCGCAGAGCCGGATCGAGGTCGGTCGTGGACCTGTACGACGCCTCGTCAGCTGT